>NZ_SNVV01000007.1 GCF_004361735.1 Azoarcus indigens
ATCCTGCCCAGCGCGTCCCAGGTGTGGCTGGCGACACTGCTGTTGTTGGCGTACTTGGACTGGGTGCGCCGCCCCAGCAGGTCGTAGGTGAAGACGACGTTGTCCGCGGTGGCGGGGTAGCTGCGGCCCACCAGCCGGTTGAGGTTGTCGTAGGCGAGCGTGACCGTCTGGCCGCTGCGCTTCCGGTGGCTGGTGAGGTTGCCCGCGGCGTCGAAGCCGTACGTTTCGTAGTCGGTGGTGGAGGAGGTGTTGGGCGTGCTGGGGTGGGGGTAGCGCAGCGTTACCCGGCGGTCGTGGCCGTCGTATTCGTAGGTCGTCCGGTTGCCCTTGGCGTCCGTCAGCGTGGTCGGCAGGCCGTTGTTGCTGTAGGTGTAGGCGGCATAGGTCTGCGCCAGCGCGGTACCGACGGCGCGCCTGACCTGCAGCACGCTGCCGTCGGCGTTGTACTGGGTCTCGCTCACCCGGTTGCCGCCTTCGGCCGCGGGCAGGCTCTCGGTCACCCGGATCAGCCGGTCGAGGTCGTCGTAGGCGTAGTCGGTCACCGCCACCGGGGCGGCAGCCGTCGGGCAGGTCGTGGCCGCCGCCGTCACCGCCGGGCCCCAGGCCTTGAGCAGCTTGCCGGTCGTCGTGTAGCTGCGGCAACTCACCAGCCACTGCGTGCCGAGCTGCGCCGCGGTGCGCACCAGGCGGCCGTCTGCGTCGTAGCCGAAGCGGGTCTGCTTGCCCAGGGCATCCGTCGTTTGCGTGACGCGGCGTTCGGCGTCGAAGGTGCTGGTGGTGGTGTCGGTGACGTCGGTGCGCGGGCCATCGACCTGGGTGAGGTTGCCGACCGCATCGTAGGTGAAGCTGGTAGTGAGGTTGAGCTTGCCGCTGCCCGCATCGGCCACCACCGTTTGCGGAACGTATTTGTTGGCCGCGTTGTAGGTGCTCGTCGTCGCTACCGTGGCAGTAGCGTTGATCTTGCTCGTCTGCGAGGTCTGCAGGTAGAAGGTCGGTCACCCTCAACGACAACTTGCGGTATGGCGTTCAATGGTTCTTCGATTCAGGCGAGAACACGGTGACCTTAAGCACAACGGACACCGGTTCCGTGGCAACTCAATTCCCAGGCTTCTCTTATGTCTATTCCGGACGTGCCGACGCACGCGTCGTCCTGAACGCACTGCAGTCGAAGACCGAGGTTCGCATCCTCTCCGCGCCCAAGCTCTCAGTCATCAACAACCAGAAGGCGAGCTTGCAGGTGGGGGACCAAGTCCCGATCGTGACCCAGACAGCGCAAAGTACGGACTCCGCCGGCGCCCCCATCATCAGCACGGTTCAGATGCGGGACACCGGCGTCATTCTGGAAGTGACACCACGCGTCAACGACAACGGCAACGTGATCCTGGATGTCATGCAAGAGGTCAGCGAGGTTGCTCAAACAACTTCATCCGGCATCGACTCCCCCACTATCCAGCGACGCAAGATTCACAGCATCGTCGCCACCCGGGACGGCTTCACTGTCGCCCTTGGAGGCTTGATCCGGGAGAGCGGTGGTCGCGGAGACAGCGGCGTTCCCCTGCTGAAGGACATTCCCGTGGTCGGCAGCGTATTCAAGAACAACACCGTCGACCCAAGGCGAACAGAACTCGTTGTCCTGCTTGTTCCCCATGTCATGCGCAACCAAAGTGAGACGCAAGCTGTCGTCGACGCCCTGGTCGATGGCCTGGAAGCCGCAAGCAGCCTCGCCGAGCATGCACGACCTCTCGTACCACTCCCGACCAAGTAAGGGGTTCGTCCTGCTTCATACCTTGTGGCTGCTGCTGGTCGCCACAGCCTTGGTCATAGGATTGCTCATTCTCGCCACCCGCTCTTCGGAACGCTGGGCACTCGGAGAGCAGGAAGCTCGGCGGGAGATTGCCCAGGAGTCAGCGGTTGAACTGGTGCTGCATGACCTTGTTACGCGGGGCACCCGCAGTCCTTGGCTGACGCTGCCAAGCGCTCGTGGCGAGCTCAATGTTGATGACCAAGTCATCTCGATATCGGTACAAAACGTCGCAGGTCTGATCGACGCAGGAACCGCCGATGACAAGACTCTTGCGGCCTTTCTGGATCGAGCCGTCAAACAGAGCAGCAAAGACATGCTCATGAACCTGGATATGGCTAGGCTAAGACTTGGTGCCGAGACGCGTCCTTTCTCGACCTACGCCGAACTCCGGGCGCTCATGGGCGCCTCTGATCATGAATTCAGCTGCATTTACCCGCACCTCACCCTGTTCTCGGGAAGCGCTCAGCCCGACCTGTCTTTCGCTTCTCCACCCCTGATCGCGCTCCTGCAGATCGGGCAGCGCTCCTCCACCCCCGTCTCTGCGATGGAAGGAGTCTCGTCGGCCGCGGGAGCGACCTACCGTATCGAAGCCCGAGCGTCAGACGCATCGGGAAGCCGAAAGGGACAGGTCTTGTCGGTTGAAGTCACGATCACTGGCAGGCTCCAGCCCAGCCATATTGTCCGCAGTTGGTTACGCCTCTCCCAGGCCGAAGACAATCCGCCATGCGATTGAACATGACGCCATACTCTTTCCTAGTCGGGAGGCAGACTGCGGTCTCCAGAGCGGGCGTCCACTTCCGCCTGCAAGAGTCGATCGAACGCATCTGGGTCCAAGCTGCGGAGTAGGTCGAGTAGCGCCCTGGTCCGTTCTGAAGTTGTTTTCAGGGAGCTCTAGAGAGGCAAGCGCTTCACTCCACCGTAACGCTCTTCGCCAGGTTCCGCGGCTTATCCACGTCCGTACCCTTCACCAGCGCGGCGTGGTACGACAGCAGTTGCAGCGGGATCACGTGCAGTACCGGCGACAGCATGCCGTAGTGCTCCGGCATGTGCAGGATATGCAGACCTTCGGATTCGGCGATTTCGCTGCCGGCGTCGGCGAAGACGTAGAGCTCGCCGCCGCGGGCGCGGACTTCCTGCAGGTTGGACTTGAGCTTTTCCAGCAGTTCGTCCGCCGGGGCGACGGCGATCACGGGCATGTCCTTGTCCACCAGCGCCAGCGGGCCGTGCTTGAGCTCGCCGGCGGCATAGGCTTCGGCATGGATGTAGGAGATTTCCTTGAGCTTGAGCGCGCCTTCCATGGCGATGGGCCAGTGGCGGCCACGGCCGAGGAAGAGGGCGTGATGCTTGGCGGCGAAGCGCTGGGCCCACTTCTCGATTTCGGGCTCCAGTTCCAGCACCTTTTGCACCGCCACCGGCAGGTGACGCAGCGCGCCGAGGTGGCGGGCTTCTTCCGCTTCGCTCAGGCGGCCATTGAGCTTGGCCAGGGTGAGGGTGAGCAGCGCCAGCGCGGCGAGCTGGGTGGTGAAGGCCTTGGTGGAGGCGACGCCGATCTCGGGGCCGGCGCGAGTGATGAAGCGCAGCGCGGTTTCGCGCACGATGGCGGATTCCGGCACGTTGCAGATCGCCAGCGTACGGCCCATGCCCAGGCCGTGGGCGTGCTTGAGCGCGGCCAGGGTGTCGGCGGTCTCGCCGGACTGGGAGATGACCACGACCAGGGTGTCGGACTCCGGCACCGATTCGCGGTAGCGGTACTCGCTGGCGATCTCCACCGAGCACGGAACCTTGGCCACCGACTCCAGCCAGTAACGGGCGACCAGGCCGGCGTGGTAGCTGGTGCCGCAAGCCAGCACCAGCACCCGGCGGACGCCGTCGAGCACTTCGGGCGCCCGGGAGCCGAACAGTTGCGGAGAAACCGAGCCGCCGCCGGCAATGATCTCCAGCGTGTTGCCCAGCGCCTGGGGCTGCTCGAAGATTTCCTTCTGCATGTAGTGGCGGAACTGGCCCAGTTCCACCGCATCCGCCGACAGGCTGGAGATGTGCATCTCCCGCTCCGCCGGCGTGCCGTCGGGCCGCACGATGCGGTAGGCGTTCAGCCGCAGTTCGGCCACGTCGCCATCTTCCAGGTAGATCACCTTGCGGGTGACCTGCAGCAGCGCGGCGGTATCGGAGGCGGCGTACATGCCCTCCTCGCCCACGCCCAGCAGCAGCGGCGAGCCGCGGCGGGCGACGATGGCACGGAAGGGGTCGGCTTCGGCGACCACGCCGATGGCGTAGGCACCGACCAGTTCGTTGAGCGCGAGACGCACCGCTTCGAACAGGTCCGGCGTGGTGGCGAGCTTGCTGTGCACCAGGTGGGCGATGGCCTCGGTGTCGGTATCCGACTCGAACACATAGCCGCGCGCCTGCAGGCTGGACTTGATGGCCTCGAAGTTCTCGATGATGCCGTTATGCACCACCGCCAGGCCGCCGGAGATGTGCGGGTGGGCATTGCGTTCGCAAGGCACGCCGTGGGTAGCCCAGCGGGTGTGGGCGATGCCGATGTTAGCGCTGAGCTGGCGCGCATCGGCCAATGCCGCCAGTTCGGCGACCCGGCCGGTGGAGCGCAGGCGGGTGAGGCCATTGGCCAGCACTGCGACGCCGGCGGAGTCGTAGCCCCGGTATTCCAGCTTGCGCAGCCCTTCGAGCAGCACGGGAACCACATTGTTGGTTGCGATGGCGGTGACGATGCCACACATAGCGGGATTTCCTTGTCAGGCGGGGCCGGGAACGGGGCGGGAGAAAGGGGAGAAGGTGAGAAACGGGCTCAGCGCTTCTTCTCCGGCCGCTTCCAGCCGGCGATGCTGAGCTGCTTGGCGCGCGACACGGTGAGCTGCTCCGGCGGCGCATCCTTGGTCAGGGTGGTGCCGGCGCCCAGGGTGGCGCCGCGGCCGACGCGGACCGGGGCGACGAGCTGGGTGTCGGAGCCGATGAAGGCGTCGTCCTCGATCACGGAGCGGAACTTGTTGGCGCCATCGTAATTGCAGGTGATGGTGCCGGCGCCGATGTTCACCCGCCGGCCGACATCCGCGTCGCCCACGTAGGCGAGGTGGTTGGCCTTGGATTGATCCTCGATGCGGCTGTTCTTGATCTCGACGAAGTTGCCCACGTGCACTTCCTTGCCCAGCACCGTGCCCGGCCGGGTGCGGGCGTAGGGGCCGACGACGCAGCCTTCGCCCATGGTGCTGTCCTCGACATGGGAGAACGGGGCGATGCGGCTGCCGGCGCCGACCACGGCGTTGCGCAGCACGCAGTTGGCGCCGATGCGCACACCGTCGGCGAGTTCAACGCGGCCTTCGAACACGCAGTTGACGTCGATCTCGACGTCGCGGCCGCAGACGAGTTCGCCACGCACGTCGATGCGGGCCGGGTCGATCAGCGTCACGCCGTCTTCCAGCAGGCGGCGGGCGATGTTGCCCTGGTGCAGGCGCTCCAGTTCGGCCAGCTGCAGCTTGCTGTTCACACCCAGGGTTTCCCAGGCGGCGCCCGGCTGCACGGTGACGACTTCGACATCGTCCGCCACAGCCAGGCCGATGATGTCGGTGAGGTAGTACTCGCCCTGGGCGTTGTCGTTGCCGATGCGGCCCAGCCAGTCGCGCAGGCGGGCGACCGGCGCGACCAGGATGCCGGTATTGACCTCGCGCACCTTGCGCTCGGCGTCGGAGGCATCCTTCTCCTCGACGATGCGGGTCACCCGGCCGCTGCGGTCGCGCAGGATGCGGCCGTAGCCGGTCGGATTGTCCAGTTCCACCGTGAGCAGCGCCAGCCGGCTACCGCCGGCCGCTTCGGCCAGGCGGCGCAGCGTGGCCTCGGCGATGAGCGGCACGTCGCCGTAAAGCACCAGGGCGGACTCGGCATCCGAGAGATGGGGCAGCGCCTGCTGCACCGCGTGGCCGGTGCCCAGTTGCGGCTCCTGCCGGGCCCAAGCCAGGTCGGGCGCATCCAGCCGCTCCCGCACCACCTCGCCGCCATGTCCATAGACCACGCAGATGCGTTGAACGGAAAGCGCGCGGGCGGCGTCGACCACGTGGGCCAGCATCGGCTTGCCGGCGATCGGCTGCAGCACCTTGGGCAACATCGAACGCATGCGCTTGCCTTGGCCGGCAGCAAGAATCACGACTTCCATGGGGCCCCCGGGGGCAATCGGAAAGGCGGCGATTTTAGCATGCGCCCCTCCGCCCCCCGTGTGACGGACGCCATGGCAAGTGGGTGAATGTCAACGATATGTTGCGGCGCAGCGCCGCTTGACGCTCGTCTAATAAAAAGACCCTGTTGCCGTCTAGAATAGCCCTTACTGCAACGCAAACAGCGAGAACGTGGACATGGAAAATGCCGTGCAGCAATTTATTCAGAATCGCACCTTCGACGAGATCGCCGTTGGCGAATTCGCCCAGCTGATACGCACGCTCAAGCCGGACGACATCCACCTGTTCGCGGTGATGTCCGGCGACGTGAATCCCACCCATGTCGATCCCGAATATGCCCACTCCAGCCAGTTCCGCGAGGTGGTGGGCCACAGCATGTGGGGCAGCACGCTGATCTCCACCGTGCTGGGCACCGAGTTTCCCGGCCCCGGCACGGTCTATGTGTCGCAGGCGCTGAACTTCTGGCGCCCCATCACCATCGGCGACACCCTCACCATCACGGTGACCTGCAAGCAGAAGTTCGAGCACAACCACCACATCGTGTTCGACTGCCTGGCGGTGAACCAGGACGGCCTCAAGGTCATCGACGGCACCTCCGAGGTGCTGGCGCCCAGCGAGAAGATCAAGCGGCCACGGGTGAATCTGCCGGCAATCAAGATTTCCGACCGCGAGCTGCGCTACCGCCATCTGCTCTCCATCACCGCCGGCATGTCGCCGATTCCGATCGCCGTCGCCCACCCGTGCGATGCCGAATCCCTGCGCGGGCCGGTACAGGCGGCGCAGGCCGGGCTGGTCGATCCCATCCTGGTCGGCCCGGAGGCCAAGATCCGTGCGGTGGCGGAGGAACAGGGGCTGGACCTGCGCCCCTTCCGCATCATCGACGTGCCCCACAGCCATGCCGCCGCCGAAGCCGCGGTCGGCCTGTGCCGCGACGGTGGCGCCGAGGCGCTGATGAAGGGCTCGCTGCACACCGACGAGTTGATGGGCGCGGTAGTGTCCCGCACCGGCGGCCTGCGCACCGCGCGCCGCATCAGCCACGTATTCCTCGCCGACGTGCCCACCTACCCGCATCCGCTGATGATCACCGACGCGGCAATCAACATCGAGCCGACGCTGGAAGACAAGGTGGACATCATCCAGAACGCCATCGAGCTGGGCCTGATGCTGGGCCTGATCGAGCCCAAGGTCGCCATCCTGTCTGCGGTGGAAACCGTCACCTCCAAGATCCGCTCCACCCTGGACGCCGCCGCGCTGTGCAAGATGGCCGACCGCGGCCAGATCAAGGGCGGCCTGCTGGACGGCCCGCTGGCCTTCGACAACGCCGTCTCCCTGGTTGCCGCCAAGACCAAGGGCATCCGCTCGGCGGTGGCCGGCAACGCCGACATCCTGGTAGTACCCGACCTGGAGTCCGGCAACATGGTCGCCAAGCAGCTGGAATACCTGGCGGACGCGCTGATGGCCGGCGTCGTGCTGGGCGCCCGTGTGCCCATCGTGCTCACCAGCCGCGCCGACACCGCCGAAACCCGTGCCGCTTCCTGCGCCGTAGCGCAGTTGATGGCGCACAAGAAGCGCGCGGGGTGAGCCGATGAAGGCCATCCTGGTACTCAATGCCGGGTCGAGCAGCCTCAAGTTCGCCCTCTTCGCCCTGCAGCCCGGTCTCGCCGATGAAGCCGCCCTCTCCGGCCAGGTCGAGGGCATAGGCGCCGAGCCGGTGCTGGCCGCGCGCGACGGCGAAGGCAAGCGCTACCGCGAGCCGCTCACCGTTACCAGCACCAGCCGTACCGAGCAACACCGCGAGGCGCTCACCTATCTGTTCCGCTGGCTGAGCGCGCATAACCCGGCGCTGGAGATCGTCGCCGCCGGCCACCGCATCGTCCATGGCGGCGAGAACTACAGCGAGCCGCTGCTGCTCACCGGCCCGGCCCTGCGCCAGCTGCAGAAGCTGGTTCCGCTGGCGCCGCTGCACCAGCCGCACAACCTGCGCGCGGTGCAGGCGGTGGCGGCGCTGATGCCGGAGATTCCGCAGGTCGGCTGCTTCGACACCGCCTTCCACCGCACCCAGGAGCCTGTCGCCCAGGCCTTTGCGCTACCGCGCGCCATCTCCGCCGAGGGCGTGAAGCGCTACGGCTTCCACGGCCTGTCTTACGACTACGTGGCGCGCCAGCTGCCGGACGTGCTGGGCGACCGGGCGCAGGGCGGCGTGGTCATCGCCCACCTGGGCAACGGCGCCTCCATGTGCGCGCTGCGCGACGGCAGGAGCGTGGCCTCCACCATGGGCTTCACCGCGGTAGAGGGGCTGATGATGGGCACCCGCACCGGCAGCCTGGACCCCGGCGTGCTGCTCTACCTGATGGAGCAGAAGGGCATGGACCTGCAGGCGCTGACCAACCTGCTGTACAAGGAATCCGGCCTGCTCGGCGTCTCCGGCATCAGCCAGGACATGCGCACCCTGCTCGCCTCCGACAAGCCCGAGGCGGCGGAAGCGGTGGACCTGTTCTGCTACCGCATCGCCCGCGAACTCGGCTCGCTGGCGGCAGCGGCTGGCGGCGTGGACGCGCTGGTGTTCACCGGCGGCATCGGCGAGCACGCGGCGGAGGTGCGGGAACGGGTCGCGGCCCGTTGCGGCTGGCTGGGCCTGAAGCTGGACGCCGCCGCCAATGCCGCCGGCGCGCTGCGCATCGACGCGCCGGACAGCCAAGTGGCGGTGGCGGTGGTACCGACCAACGAGGAAGCGATGATCGCCCGCTACACGGTCGAAGTGCTGGGACTCTAAGCCTGGGCGTTCCTGCCGTGCAGTATGGAAGAAGCCCGGCAAGACCGGGCTGCTTCTTCTTTGATCCTGCCCGGTGATTGAAGCCTGGTGGGGCCGGCATCGCCGAAAGCGAGGCACGCGGCAATCCGGGCGAGGGTCGGGGGGACGCTGCGGGCTTCCGGCCTGGCCTGAGCCTTGCCGAAAGCCACCTAATCGCCCTTCCGCGCCGGGGCCCGGCTGGCCGGCGCCATCAGCAGGGCCCACAGCTCGCGCTGGCCGCCGATGCCGAGCTTGCGGTAGAGACGCTTGAGATAGGTCCGTGCGCTGGCGGGCCGGATGCCGAGCGCCGCGCCAACCTCCGCCACGTCGCCACCTCGCAGCAGAGCACGCAGCAAGTCCAGGTCGCGGGCACCAAGTTCGGGGAAGCGCTGCTGCAAGCGCGCCAGCAGCAGTGCCGGCATCGCCTCGTCGCTGCGCTGGCGGGCTTCGTGCAGCCGGGCGAGCTGGACCACCAGCGGTGCCCAGGCTTCGATGGCGCCCAGCTCGTTCGCCCCCAGCTTGCCATGCTCCCGGCCGCGGTAGAAATTCACCGACAGCCAGCGCCCGCCCTCCAACCGCGACAGCAGCGCGGCCCTATCGGCGATACGCGGCCGCTCGTAGCAGATGCGGCGGTATTCCGGCTCGAAGATGTCTTCGCCCGCCTGGCGCTGCAGCAGCAGGCCGCCGGCGCGCGCTTCGCGGCTGGCCATCGCCAGCCGGCTGCCGTCCCATGCATGGAAGCGGGCGGCGTAATCCCTTGAGATCAGCGGCAGTTCGCGGGTACGCGCGCGGTCGGCGTAGGACAAGACGGCGGGAGAAGCGGCGCCGTCGTGGACGAAGACGGTGCATTGGGCGAGCGGCAGCTGGGCCGCCAGCAGGTCCAGCAGATCAGCGGCCAGGCCACGGCCGCCGCCCTCGACGCCTGCCAGCAGCCCGGCCACCCGGGGCGCATCCAGCAGGCGGTCGTTCGCCCGCGGCCTGATAGTCCAGAACTCCATGCCATCTCCTCCGCGAGCGCCTTCCCGGTGGCGGCGCTGCCGGTGTTTTGCGGGGAGTATAGCGACGGGGGAGCGGCGGCCTTACAGGTCCCGGCGGGCAGCCGCCAGCAGGCCGGAAAAACGTTCGACGTCGCCGATCTCGTTCGCTGCCAGCAGGGCGAGCTTGGCCAGCAGGCGCTGGACTTCGGCCTGCGGCACCGCGTCGACCGCCTCGGCGAGGAGATCGTAGATGCGCTCCAGATCGGGGATGGACAAGGTGCTCATGGTTCGAGACTCCGGGGTTCGTGGCCTAGCGCCCGGTCCAGGGCGAGCTGCAGCCGGTCGGCGGACAAGGTGAGCCAGCGGGCGCAGACGTGCTGGTCCGGCCGCAGCAGATAAGCGGCGCCGGCCAGCGTCACGCCGAAGTGCCTGTGCAAGCGGCCCTCGCTGTCGGGCAGGATCTGCCCGTCTTCCACGGCGCCGCCCGGAGCTTCCTCGACCATGGCCACCCTCAACAATCGCAAGGGCACGCCACGCCGGCGGAAGGTGGCTATGCAGGCGAGCACCTCGGGCGCAGGCCCGGCGCCGAAATGAAGCAATTGGAAGGCCGGCCCCAGGTGGTCCAGCAGGAAGCCACCCTGCTCCAGCCTCAGGTCGGCACAGGGCGCGCCGTGAGGCGGGCCAGCGTCGAACAGCGCGTCGTCGTCACCCGCGCAGTTGAGGGCGGAGCTTGCGTAGTCGTGAGCGCGGGAGGTGCGCCAGTGCAACAGCGGGCGGACGAACTCCTCGCTCAACGCCAGGGACAGCACCGCGTCCCGCAGCAGGCGATAGCCGGGGCTGGGCGGCGTCATGAAGCGGGTGCTCTTGCCCGCCTCGTCGATGATCTCGCGCGCGGCGGCGACCCGCTCATGGGAGTAGCTGGACAGCAGGCCGGGGCCGGCGCAGCCGCGCAGCTTCAGTGCCAGTTTCCAGGCCAGATCGTGTGCATCCTGGAAGCCGGTGTTCGCCCCTCGCACGCCGAAGATGGGCAACAGGTGGGCAGCGTCGCCGACGAAGGCCACCCGCCCATGCAGGTAGTCCGGCAAGGTCATCGCCCGCGCGGAATAGACCGAGCACCAGTCCAGTTCCCACGGCCGGCCAGCGGCGCCGACCAGGGCCAGCGCGGCGTCGATACGGGACCTCAGCGCTGCCGGTGCCAGCGCCTCCTCGGCCGTCTCGCCTGGCGGCAGCTGGTAGTCCACGCGCCAAATGCCATCCGGCTCCCGGTGCATCAGCACGGTGTTGCCTGGATTCCAGGGCGGGTCGAAGAAGGCCAGGCGCTCGGTCGGCAAGTCCAGATCCACCCGGATGTCGGCGATGACGAAGCGCCCCTCGTAGGCCGTCCCCTCCATCTTCAGCCCCAGCAACTGGCGCAGCGTGGAGTGCGCGCCATCGGCCGCCACCACCCACTGCGCGCCCAAAGCATAGTCGCCGGCGGGTGTCTCCACCGTCAGCCGCACGCCGTCCTGGTCCTGGGCGATGGCGCTGACGCGGTTGCCCCAGCGCAGCTCGGCGTTGGGAGACTGCGCCAGCGCATCGGCCAGGTAGCGCTCCAGATAGGGTTGCTGCAGATTGGTCATCGGCAGGAAGCGCTGGTCGGCATCATGCGGCGCAGCCATGCGGAACACGCGGCGGCCGCGGTAGTAGGAATTGCCGTAGCGCCACGGCAGCCCCTTTGCCACCACCCGGTCGGCCACGCCGAGCTGATGCAGTATCTCCATGCTGCGGCGGGTGAAGACGATGGCGCGGCTGCCTTCGGAAACCTGCCGCTCCGCCTCCAGCAGCACGCAACGCACGCCGTAGCGGGCAAGATCCAGCGCCAGCGCCAGGCCGATGGGCCCCCCGCCAACGACGACGACCTGCACCTTTTCCTCCGGTGCATGCGCAGGTGGCAGCCAGACGGGATGAACACGGTAGGCGAAGTAGAGCGAGGCCCGGGGCTGGGCTTCCGGCTGGTGCATGCGCCTTTCCTCCTTAATGTCCGCCGGGCGGCGGGGAAGGACATGCTAGAGCGCGACCGGAGGCGGACTGTCCCCAGTTGGGGACAAGCGAACACCCCTTGGTGGACGACTCTTACCCTAGCAATGCGTCCCACAGCAGCTTGAACCCGGACAGGCCCAGCATTGCGGTGGCAAACAGGTAGAAAGGCCGTTCGGGAATCCGCGCCAGCAGCGCCATGCCCAGGCGCACGCCTATCGGCACCAGCGGCAGCAGGATGGCGGACATCAGCAGGCTTTCGCGGGAGAACAAGCCCAAGCCGATGTAGAAAGGCAGCTTCGCCATGTTGATGACGGCGAAGAAGAACACCGAGGTGGCGACGAACACTTCGCGCGGCAGCTTGCGGCCCAGCAGGTAGATCAGCAGCGGCGGACCGCCGGCGTGGGAGAGCGTGCTGGTGAAACCGGCGCCGGCACCGCACAGCCACGCCCAGGCGCCCGGACGGCCCTCGCCTGCCACCGCCGCCCCAGGCCGCCGCAGCAGGCGATCCAGCGCGAACGCCACCGCGATCAAGCCCAACGCGCCCTTGACCATGCGCTCCGACATCACGCCGAAGGCCAGGGTGCCGAGCAGAATGCCCAGCACCGCGGCGGGAATCAGCACCCGCAACTCGCTCCAATCCGCCTTGCCACGCCAGGCGCGGATACCGAACAGGTCCATGGCGATGAGGATGGGCAGCACCACCGCCACCGCGTCGTGCGGCGATATCCACATCGACATGAAGGGCACCGCCAGCCCGCCCAGCGCGCCGCCCAGTCCGGATTTGGAGATGCCGGTGAGCAGGATGGCAATGATGGTGACGATCCAGCCGCTGACACCCAGTTCCACGCTGCATGCTCCCGCTGCGGCGCCTTTCGCGCCTCAAAAACAAGAAGGCGACCTTCCGGTCGCCTTCCCTTGCCTGATGAAGCCTGCGCCGCTCAGCGCGGCAACACGCTCTCGCCCATCAGGAATTCATCCACCGCGCGGGCGCACTGGCGGCCTTCGCGGATTGCCCAAACCACCAGCGACTGGCCGCGGCGCACGTCGCCAGCGGCGAACACCTTGTCCACGCTGGTGGCGTAGCAGCCGGCACCGTCGGTGGTGGCCTTGGCGTTGCCACGCGCATCCTTGGCGACACCGAACGCATCCAGCACGCCGCCCACAGGATTGGTGAAGCCCATGGCGAAGAGCACCAGGTCGGCCTTGATCTCGAACTCGGAGCCCGGCACCTCGCTCATCTTGCCGTCCTTCCACTCCAGGCGGACCGCCTTCAGCGCGGTGACCTTGCCGTTGTCACCGATGAACTCCTTGGTGGCGACGGCGAAGTCGCGCTCGCAGCCTTCTTCGTGGGAGCTGGAAGTGCGCAGCTTGGTCGGCCAATACGGCCAGGTCAGCGGCTTGTTCTCCTCCTCCGGCGGCATCGGCATCAGTTCGAACTGGGTCACCGAGGCCGCGCCATGGCGGTTGGAGGTGCCGACGCAGTCGGAGCCGGTGTCGCCACCGCCGATCACCACCACATGCTTGCCCTTGGCGGAGATCGGGTTCGGGCGGTCGCCCGCCACTTCCTTGTTCTGCGGAATCAGGAACTCCAGCGCGAAATGCACGCCGGCCAGGTCGCGGCCCGGCACCGGCAGGTCGCGCGGCACTTCGGAACCACCGGCCAGCACCACCGCGTCGAATTCCTTCTTCAGATCGTCGGCGGAGATGACTTCCTTGGCGTCGTTGACGATGCCGGCAGGCATTTCCTTGGTGCCGACCAGCACGCCGGTGCGGAACACCACGCCCTCGGCCTTCATCTGCTCGGCGCGGCGGTCGATCAGGCCCTTCTCCATCTTGAAGTCGGGAATGCCGTAGCGCAGCAGGCCGCCGACGCGGTCGTTCTTCTCGAACACGGTGACGTCGTGACCGGCGCGCGCCAGTTGCTGGGCGGCGGCCAGGCCGGCCGGGCCGGAGCCGACCACCGCGACCTTCTTGCCCGTCCTGACGGCAGCTGGCTGCGGCTTGACCCAGCCTTCTTCCCACGCCTTGTCGATGATGGCGTGTTCGATCGATTTGATGCCGACCGGGTCGGAATTGATGTTCAGCGTACACGCCGCCTCACAGGGCGCCGGGCAGATGCGGCCGGTGAACTCCGGGAAATTGTTGGTGGAATGCAGCACCTCGATGGCTTCGCGCCAGTTGCCGCGATACACCAGGTCGTTCCAGTCCGGGATGATGTTGTTCACCGGGCAACCGTTGTTGCAGAACGGGATGCCGCAGTCCATGCAGCGCGCGCCCTGAACCGCAGCCTGCGCGTCGTCCAGGCGGAGCACGAACTCCTTGTAGGACTTCAGGCGCTCGTCGACCGAGGCATAGGCCTCGGACAGACGCTGGTGTTCGAGAAAACCTGTGGGCTTGCCCATATTCTTACGCGGCCTCCAGTTGCTGCTGGCGCTGCTCGGCCATCTCGGCCAGCGCGCGACGGTATTCGTGCGGCATCACCTTGACGAACTTGGTCCGCCAGGCACTCCAGTTGTCCAGAATCTGACGGGCGCGCGGGCTGCCGGTGAAGCGTGCATGGCGCTCGATCAGGCCCTTGAGGATGAGCTCGTCGCCCATCTCCAGGTGGTTGATGTCCACCCGGCCATGGGTTTCGAGCTCGTCGCCGGACTCGGACCCCTTGCGGGCCTCGATCTCCTCGGGCAGCGGTTCGAGCGCGACCTGGGCGAGGTTGCAACGGCCGGAGAAACTGCCGTCCTCGTCCAGCACGTAGGCCACGCCGCCCGACATGCCGGCGGCGAAGTTGCGGCCGGTCTGACCGAGCACGACCACGGTGCCGCCGGTCATGTACTCGCAGCCGTGGTCGCCCACGCCTTCCACCACCGCGGTGGCGCCGGAGTTGCGCACCGCGAAACGCTCGCCGCCAACGCCAGCGAAGTAAACCTCGCCTTCGGTGGCGCCGTAGAGCACGGTGTTGCCGACGATGATGTTGTCGACCGTGTTGCCGCGGAACTCGCTCTTGGGCCGGACGATGATGCGGCCGCCCGACAGGCCCTTGCCAACGTAGTCGTTGCCTTCACCGACGAGTTCCAGCGTCACGCCGCGGGCGACGAAGGCGCCGAAGGCCTGGCCGGCGGTGCCGGTCAGCTTGACGTGGATGGTGTCGGCTGGCAGGCCGGCGTGGCCGTAGCGGGTGGCAACCGCGCCGGACAGCATGGTGCCAACGGTACGGTTGATGTTGCGCACCGGCAGGTCGATGTTCACCTTCTCGCCCTTCTCCAGCGCCGGCTTGGCCAACTCGATGAGCTGGTTGTCCAGCGCCTTCTCCAGGCCGTGATCCTGGAATTCGGTGTGCAGGCGCGGCACGCTGGCAGGCACGTTCGGACGATAGAAGATGCGGGCGTAATCCAGGCCCCTCGCCTTCCAGTGCTCGATGCCCTTCTTCATGTCCAGCAGGTCGGCACGGCCGATGAGGTCGTCGAACTTGCGGATGCCCAGTTGGGCCATCAGCTCGCGCACTTCTTCGGCGATGAAGAAGAAGAAGTTGACCACATGCTCCGGCTGGCCGGAGAAGCGCTTGCGCAGTTCGGGATCCTGCGTGGCCACGCCCACCGGGCAGGTGTTGAGGTGGCACTTGCGCATCATGATGCAGCCTTCGACGACCAGCGGCGCGGTGGCGAAGCCGAACTCGTCCGCACCCAGCAGCGCGCCGACGACGACGTCACGACCGGTCTTGATCTGGCCGTCCACCTGCAGGCGGATGCGGCTGCGCAGACGGTTCAGCACCAGGGTCTGCTGGGTCTCGGCGAGGCCCAGCTCCCACGGCGAACCGGCGTGCTTGATCGACGACCACGGCGAAGCGCCGGTACCGCCGTCATGGCCAGCGACCACGATGTGGTCGGCCTTGGCCTTGGCCACGCCCGCGGCCACCGTGCCGACGCCGATCTCGGACACCAGCTTGACCGAGATGTCGGCCTTCGGATTGGCGTTCTTCAAGTCGTGGATCAGCTGCGCCAGATCCTCGATGGAGTAGATATCGTGGTGCGGCGGCGGCGAGATCAGACCGACACCCGGCACCGAGTGGCGCAGGAAGCCGATGTACTCGGACACCTTGTGGCCGGGCAGTTGGCCGCCTTCGCCAGGCTTGGCACCCTGGGCCATCTTGATCTGGATTTGGTCGGCGTTGACCAGATATTCGGCAGTGACACCGAAGCGGCCGGAGGCGACCTGCTTGATCGAGGAGCGCAGGGAGTCGCCGGCGGACAGCTCGATGTCGCGCTCGACCCGGCTCTCACCGATGATCTGCGACAGCTTCATCGCCTTGGTGATCGGCTTAAAGCGCATCGGGTCTTCGCCCCCCTCGCCGGTATTCGACTTGCCGCCGATGCGGTTCATCGCCACTGCCAGCGTGGTGTGGGCTTCGGTGGAGATGGAGCCGAGCGACATCGCGCCAGTGGCGAAGCGCTTGACGATCTCCTTGGCCGACTCGACTTCGTCCAGCGGCACCGGGGGCCCTGCCGGCTTGATCTCGAACAGGCCGCGCAGCGTCATGTGGCGCTTGCTCTGGTCGTTGATGATGCGGGCGTACTCCTTGTAGGTGTCGTACTTGCCGGAGCGGGTGGAGTGCTGCAGCTTGGCGATCGCATCCGGCGTCCACATGTGCTCTTCGCCGCGAACGCGGAAGGCGTATTCGCCGCCGGCATCCAGCATGCTGGCCAGCACCGGATCGGGACTGAAAGCCTTCTTGTGCAGGAGGATGGTCTCTTCCATGACCTCGAACACACTGATGCCTTCCACTTGGCTGGTAGTGCCGGTGAAGTACTTGTCCACGAAGGACTGCTGCAGGCCGACCGCTTCGAAGATCTGCGCGCCGGTGTAGGACATGTAGGTGGAAATGCCCATCTTGGACATCACCTTCATCAGGCCCTTGCCCACGCCCTTGACGAAGTGCTTGACGTACTTCTCGCCCGCCTCGGCATCCCCGGCCAGTTGCTGCAGGGTTTCCAGCGCGAGGTAGGGATGCACCGCCTCGGCGCCGTAGCCGGCGAGCACCGCGAAATGGTGCGTCTCGCGCGCGGTGCCGGTCTCGACCACCAGGCCGGCACGGGTACGCAGGCCCTTGGTCACCAGGTGCTGGTGGATGGCTGAAGTAGCAAGCAGCGCAGGGATGGCGACGTTGTTCTCATCCACCTTGCGGTCGGATACGACCAGGATGCTGTAGCCCTGCTGCACTGCGTCTTCGGCTTCGGCGCACAGCGAGGCCAGGCGCGCCTCCACGCCTTCCTTGCCCCAGGCGACCGGGTAGCAGATGTCCAGTTCGGCGGAACGGAACTTGTTCTTGGTATAGCGGGCGATGTTGCGGATCTTGGCCATGTCGCAGAAGTCCAGCACCGGCTGGGTGACTTCGAGACGGAACGGCGGGTTGATCTCGTTGATCTCGAGCAGGTTGGGCTTGGGGCCGATGAAGGACACCAGCGACATCACCAATTGCTCGCGGATCGGGTCGATCGGCGGGTTGGTGACCTGCGCGAAGAGCTGACGGAAGTAGTTGTAGAGCGGCTTTTCCTTGGACGACAGCACCGCCAGCGGCGAGTCGTTACCCATGGAGCCGGTGCTCTCTTCGCCGGCCTTGCCCATGGGCTCCAGAATGAACTTGATGTCTTCCTGGGTGTAGCCGAAGGCTTGCTGACGATCCAGCAGGGAGGCGGCACATTCCGGCGCGGCGGCGTCGGCCGGGGCATCCAGGCCATCGAGCTTGATGTTGATGCGGGAGAGCCAGTCGGTGTACGGCTTGACCGAGGCCAGGCTGTCCTTGATCTCCTTGTCGTCGATGATGCGACCCTGCTCCATGTCGATCAGGAACATCTTGCCCGGCTGCAGGCGCCACTTCTTGACGATCTTGCTGTCAGGGATGGGCAGCACGCCGGACTCGGAAGCCATGACGACGTGATCGTCATCGGTAACCAGGTAGCGCGCCGGACGCAGGCCGTTGCGGTCCAGCGTGGCGCCGATCTGGCGGCCGTCGGTGAAGGCGACCGCGGCCGGACCGTCCCACGGCTCCATCATGGCAGCGTGGTATTCGTAGAAGGCGCGGCGCTTCTCGTCCATCTGGGCGTGGGATTCCCAGGCCTCGGGGATCATCATCATCACCGCGTGGGCCATGGAGTAGCCGCTCATCACCAGCAGTTCGAGCGCATTGTCGAAGGCGGCGGAGTCGGACTGGCCGGGGTAAATCAGCGGCCAGATCTTCTGCAGATCGTCGCCCAACAGCGGCGAATGCACGCCCTTTTCACGGGCACGCATCCAGTTGTAGTTGCCGCGCACCGTGTTGATCTCGCCGTTGTGGGCGATGTAACGGAAGGGGTGCGACAGGTTCCACTTCGGGAAGGTGTTGGTCGAGAAACGCTGGTGCACCAGCGCCAGCGCGGAAACCGCGCGCGGATCGACCAGGTCGAGGTAGTACTCGCCCACCTGGGTGGCGAGCAGCAGACCCTTGTAGTTCACCGTGCGCGCCGACATCGACACCACGTAGAACTCCTTGCCATGCTTCAGCTGCAGCGCATTGATGGCGTTGGCAGCGCGGCGGCGGGCAACGTAGAGCTTACGCTCCAGCGCTTCGGTAACCATGATGTCGGCGCCACGGCCGACGAAGAACTGACGGATCACCGGCTCGGTGGCCTTCACAGCCGGCGACATCGGCATGTCGCGGTTCACAGGCACGTCGCGCCAGCCCAGCACCTGCAGGCCCTCGGCGCGGGCAGCCCGCTCCATTTCCTCTTCACAGGCCAGGCGGGAGGCTTGTTCCTTGGGCATGAACACCATGCCAACACCATAATTCCCGAGCGAAGGCAAAGTGATGCCTTGGGCAGCCATCTCTTCGCGATACAGCGCATCGGGAATCTGGATCAGGATACCGGCACCGTCGCCCTGCAACGGATCTGCACCTACGGCGCCACGGTGATCCAGGTTTTTAAGGATCTCCAGGCCCTGCAGGACTATGTCGTGCGTCTTATTGCCCTTGATATGGGCAATGAAGCCCACGCCACAGGCATCGTGCTCGTTGGCCGGGTCGTAAAGACCCTGCTTCTGGGGGAGATCCATCTCGTTCTTCCTCGAAACAACACGTTCGCCGGGCTAGGACCGGCGCGGTTCGGGCGGCACGGCGCAAGGCGCCGCACGCTCTCCAAACCCGCACGCTATGAAACGTGCGGACATCAAAAAAGCCGGGCGCAAGGCACACCGGCTCTACGCGACCGGGGCTCAAGGCGAGGGGTCGCTACGAACACTTCAGGCGGATTGACGAATATACCCGCGCAAAACCCGTGATTCAAGCAGTTTTTGCGCCGCCGCAAGACCTCCGGACAGCAGAAAATCCGGCACACGGCGCTCAGTAGATTTCGCCGACGGCAAACAGCCGGCGGTGCTCCTTCATCGCGTACCGATCGGTCATGCCCGCGATGTAGTCAGCAATGGCACGCGGCTTATCGATACGGGCGCGCTCCTGGTACTGCGGCGGCAGCAGGCGCGCATCTGCCATGAAGGCCTCGAAGAGGTCGCTGATGATGCGCTTGGCCTTGTCGGTCATCCGCAAGACCTGGTAATGCCAGTAGAGTTGCTCGCGCAGGAAGACCTTCAACCCCTGCAAGCGGGGCTTCAAGCCCTCGGAATAGGCAACGAGCCGCCCGGCAGCATGGACATCGTCCAGCGTTTCCACTCCGGCGCCGGCGATGTTGGCACGAGTCTGCTCGATCAGATCCAGCGCCATTGCATTGATCATCCGCCGTATCGTCTCGTAGATCAGCTTGCGCCCACTCAGGCCTGGCCATTCCGCTTCCACCGCACGGCGCTGTTCGGCGAAGACGTCCACCTCGCCCAGTTGCTCTAGGGTGATCAGACCGGAGCGCAACCCGTCATCCACATCATGATTGTTGTAGGCAATCTCGTCGGCCAGATTGGCCAGTTGCGCCTCCAGGGAGGGCTGCGTACCGTCAAGAAAGCGCCGCCCCAGGTCGCCGAGCAGTTCCGCGTTAGGCCGAGAACAGTGCTTGAGGATGCCTTCCCGCGTTTCATACGTGAGATTGAGTCCATCGAAGGCGGCGTAGCGCTCCTCCAGCAGATCGACCGTGCGCAAGGACTGCAGATTGTGCTCAAAACCGCCATACGCCTTCATGCAGGCATTGAGCGCATCCTGCCCGGCGTGCCCGAACGGAGTGTGGCCCAGATCATGGGCCAGCGCGATCGCCTCTGCCAGATCCTCGTTCAGCCTCAGCGCCCGCGCCAGACTGCGGGTGAGCTGGGCAACTTCGATGCTGTGAGTCAGCCGGGTCCGGAACAGATCCCCCTCGTGGTTCACGAAGACCTGGGTCTTATACTCCAGCCGGCGAAATGCGGTGCAGTGGATGATGCGGTCGCGGTCACGCTGGAATGCTCCCCGTGCCGCAGGCGGCGGTTCAACATGGACCCGGCCGCGCGAATTGACCTCGGTCACCGCATAGGTGGCAAGGCCCTCCGCGCTCACCGGCAGCGCGCCTCGATCGCCGCGGCGATGTCGGTCTGGGGAGCGTCGCCATGAACGACCGCAGCACCGATGGCCTTGAGCAGAACCAGTCGCAGGCGTCCCGCCTCCACCTTCTTGTCGTGCGACATCAGTTCCAGGTAGCGCTCAACGCCCAGCACCGGCCCCACGGTCGGCAAGCCCGCTCGGATGAAGAGGCTCTCGATCCGCGCGATGTCGGCATCGGCCAGCCAGCCCAGCCGTCGCGACAGCTCAGCAGCCATCATGGTACCGGCCGCTATCGCCTCCCCATGCAGCCACTCGCCGTACCCCAGCCCGGTCTCTATGGCATGGCCGAATGTGTGGCCAAGATTGAGCAGCGCCCGTTCGCCCTGCTCGGTCTCGTCCGCCGCCACCACTTCCGCCTTGTTGGCGCAGGAACGCTCAATCGCGAAAGCCAACGCTTCCGGCTCACGCATCAGCACGCGTTCGATATTGCTCTCCAGCCACTCGAAGAAGCCCGGATCACGAATCAACCCGTACTTGATGACTTCCGCGAGACCCGCAGTCAGCTCACGCGGCGGCAGGGTGCTCAGCACGTCGGTATCCGCCAGCACCAGTCGCGGCTGATAGAAAGCGCCGATCATGTTCTTGCCGCGTGGATGATTGATCGCGGTCTTACCACCAACCGATGAATCCACCTGGGACAACAGCGTCGTCGGAATCTGTACGAAGGGCATGCCACGCTGGTAACAGGCGGCGGCAAAGCCGCCCATGTCGCCGACTACGCCGCCGCCGAGCGCGATGAGGGTAGTGGATCGCTCGCAGCGCTGCTCCAGCAGCATGTCGAACACCAAGTTCAGCGTCGACCAGTCCTTGTGCGCTTCGCCATCCGGCAGGACAACCTGGCAGACGCGTATCCCTTGCGCCTCCAGGGCGTCGCGGAGCTTGCCCAGGTACAGCGGACCGACAACATCGTTGGTGACGATGGCGACCCGCGGCGTCTTCAGGTGGGGAAGGATCAGGCGGACCCGGTCGAGCAGGCCACGGCCGATATGGATGGGGTAACTGCGCTCGCCGAGCGCCACATTCAGTGTATGCATGTCGTCTTGCGCAGCGTAGGCAGCACCTTCTCGATCTGGCGCACCATGGAATTCGGATTGCAGCGACCGCCGTCTACGATGATATCGGCCACCTGGCGGTAAAGCGGATCGCGGACCGCGTACAGCTCCTCGATGCGCGCGCGCGGATTCTCCACGTTCAACAGCGGGCGGTTGCGGTCATTGCGGGTGCGCTCCCACAGGATCTGGGGGGCAACGTTGAGGTAGACGACGATGCCGCGCTGCATCAACATCTCACGGTTCTTTTCGTCCAGCACCGCACCGCCGCCAGTGGCGATGATGATGTCGGACTCCCTGGTGAGTTCGTCGATCACCTGGGTTTCCCGGCGACGGAAACCGGCTTCTCCCTCGATTTCGAAGATCGTGGGTATGGTAACGCCCGTGCGGGCGATGATCTCGTGATCGCAATCGACGAAGCGCACTCCCCGCCGCTTCGCCAGTTCCCGTCCGATGGTGGTCTTGCCGGCGCCCATCATGCCGATCAGTATCAAGCAAGTCACATGAAACCCGATGGCCATCCGTTAAAAACCAAGGGCGGCTGCCCCAGCAGGAGCAGCCGCCCTTGAATTGTAGCAGCGGCAGATCAGCTTAACGCAGGGTCAAGGCGTCGCTAACGATGCGCGGGGTGATGAAAACCAGCAGTTCGCTGCGGTTCGCAACCCGGGAATTGGTACGGAAAAGCGCGCCAAGCACCGGCAATTCCCCGAGCACGGGCACACGCTGGACGTTGGTGGTCTCCTCTTCCTCATAGATCCCGCCGATCACCACCGTTCCACCGTTCTCCACGAGAACCTCGCTCTTGATGTTCTTGGTGTTGATGGCCGGGATGTCGTAGCCGGAGAGGAATTGCGGCTGGTCCTTGTTTACCAGCACCTGCAGTTGCACCCGGCCATCGGGCGTAATCTGCGGCTTCACCTTCAGCGACAGCACTGCCTTCTTGAAAGAGACGCTGGTGGCACCGGAACTACTGGCTTCCTGGTAGGGCACCTCGGTGCCCTGCTCTATGGTGGCTTCCACCTGGTTCGCGGTCAGCACGCGCGGGCTGGAAACAACCCGACCACGGCCATCGGTCTCGAGGGCCGACAATTCCAGATTGAGGAAGCGCGTCATCGAGCTATTGAACAGGCTCAGGTTCAACTGAGCAAAATCCGCCACCGCCGTAGAACCGCCACTGGTCGACGTACCGGGCGTGAAGGTATTGCTGCCGGTACCCACCGCCGAAGATCCAAACCCCAGCTTGGCGCCATTTCCCAGGCTCTTGGACGAGTTGTCTCCGTAGGTCAGACGCACCCCCAGGTCGCGCGCAAACTCCTTGCTCGCTTCAACAATTCGTGCCTCGATCAACACCTGCCGGGGCGCGACGTCGATCTCGCTCACCAGCCGACGCAGCGACTGCAGCCGCGAAGCCACGTCGGTCACGAAGAGCTTATTGCTGCGGTCATCGACGACCACGGTACCCCGCTTGGAGAGCATCGTCTGATCCTTGCTCTTCAGGAAGTCGAAGATCTCTTTGGCCTTGTGGTAGTTGATCTGGAAGCTCTCCGTCTGCAGCGGCTCTAGATCGCCAATCTGGGCCTTGGCCTCGAGTTGCAGCTTCTCGCGCGTTGCCAACTCCTCGCCTGGCGCAATCCAGATCACATTGCCGTTCTTTCGCATGTCCAGACCCTTGGCCTGGAGAATGATGTCCAGCGCTTGATCCCACGGCACGTCCTTCAGGCGCAGGGTGAGATTTCCTTGCACCGAGTCCGAGGTAATGATGTTGAAGTTGGTGAAGTCGGCGATGACCTGCAACACTGAGCGGACGTCAATGTTCTGGAAGTTCAGCGACAGCTTTTCGCCTTGGTACTGTCCCCTGGAGCCCTGGACCAGCTTGTTCGGATCTTCCACGACGCGCTTGACCTCGAGGACGAACTGGCTGTCGCTCTGGTAAGCGTTGTGTTCCCACAAGCCGTTGGGAGTCACTGTCAGGCGGACGTTGTCGCCCTGCTGCTGGGTCGTCATGGACGTTACCGGCGTAGCGAAATCCGTGACGTCCGCGCGGCGGCGCAGATGCTCAGGCAAGGAAGTCTTCAGGAAATCCACCACCAGATTGCCGCCCTGCTGGCGAATGTCTATGCCGGTATCGGGGCTGGAGAGTTGCACCACAACACGACCCTCACCATCCTTGCCACGACGGAAGTTGATGTCGCGCACGCTCTGCCGGTCCGGCGCGGCGCTGCGGGAATCCGCAAAGTTCGCAAACGCTTGGCCAGTAACGGTATTAGCCGCGTTCTGCGCCCCAAGCGGGGACAGCGAAATCACCAGATTGCGGCCGTCGACACGCGCCTCGTAGGGCGCCATCTTGACCATGTTGAGTACAAGGCGTGTGCGATCACCGGCCTGCACAATATTGGCGCTACGCAATTCGCCCTGCTCGATGGCCTGGACGTTCCGACCCAGCCCGTTGGCAGTGGCAGGAAAGTCGAAAACGATGCGGGCTGGATTGGCGACGCTGAAACTGGCCGGCACTGCCGTCAGGGGATGCTGCAACCCCAGGCGAATGTACAAACCGCCTCCCTGTTCAGCGACCTCCAGCGTTTCAATCCGGTTTGAAGCGGTCGCTCCCGCAACAGCGTCCTGTGCGACGGCAGCCACCGAGGGCAGACAAGCCGCGACAAAGGCGGCCAGCAGCACTGCAATTCTGGTTCTCATCTTCCGGCCCCCTGCTGCTCCTGCAGCAGTAGCGAACTGGTCCGTTCGACCCAGTCGCCATTAACGTCTTGAACAAGCTCTCGAAGGGTGACTTCGGACTCGGAAATGGCTGTCACCACACCAAAGTTCTGCCCCATGTAATTACCTACCTTAACCTGATACAGATTCCGATCCGCCTGTACCAAAGCCTGGGTACTTCGCCCCTGGGTCAACACGCCCACCATGCGCAGGGACTCCAGAGGATAGGCTTCAAGCGGTTCACGGCGGCGGTCCATGTCCGGGCGCACTCCGCCCCCGGTCCGGCGCTCGGGGTCCAGCCGGTCTGCGCGAAAGGGCTCCGCCACTGCGCCGGCAGCATAGGCAACCGGATCAGCAGGCTTGATCTCTGGCAGAGGCTTGACCGCACCCCGCATGGTCTTCGCCTGCTCATTCATCCACGCTTGAATGTCTTCCTGATCGCTTGAGCAGGCTGCCAGCGAGAGCGCGACTACGACCCACCAAAAACCCCTCATTACCGGCCCCCCTTCTTGGCGGCCTGTTCAGCCTGACGCTTGCGCGCCAACTCATCTTCATCAAGGTAGCGATAGGTCACTGCGCGAGCATCGAACTTCAGCTTTCCGGATGCCTGGCCATCGAGCGCAATGTTGTTCAAGGTCACGATTCGTGGCATGCGCGCCACATCGGCCGCAAATTCGCCGAGATCGTGATAGCCACCAGTGACGCGGATCTCGATCGGCATTTCTGCGTAGAAATCCTTCACCACATCGCTACCCGGCTTGAACAACTCGAATTGAAGCCCGCGGCCCAGCCCCGCCTGGTTGATGTCCGACAGCAGCGAATCCATCTCCGCCCGATTCGGCAGCTGCTTCAACAACGCCCCGAACTGGCGGTCGATTTCAGCCAGTTGGCGCTTGTGCTCATCGAGGTTGACCGCTTGGCGCTTCTTGGCAATCCAGCTCTGCCTCAGTTGCTGCTCCTCCGCCTCGCGCTGCGCAAGCAAGGACGCCTGGTCGCTCCAGTCGAACCACCAGGCGGCGACGATCGTCAGCACGAAGACCATGACGAAAACCGCGATCCGGGGTGCCAGAGGCCACACGCCCGGATCATTGGGATCCAGCCCCTTGAAATCTTGGGCCAGGCGATTGAGATCGATGCCCCCTTTCATCTCGCCCCTCCTTGAGGCGCGGCAACGCCAGCCGGCACGTCCGGGCGCTTGAGACTCATGTTCAAGGAGAACTCGCTGACCTGACGGTTGTTTACCGTGGCAGCCTTCACCTCGACCAAGCTGGGTTGCGCCAGATATGGGGAGGCCTCGATATTGCGCATCAGGTTGGACACCCGGGCGTTGGATTGCGCATAACCGATCAGCGTGATGCGCTGCCCGTTCTGCTTGACCGACCTCAGATACACACCATCCGGCATCCGCTGCGCCAATTCATTGAATAAATGGACGGTCTGGGCCCTGTCACCCTGCAAGGACTCGATCACCTGCTTGCGGGCAAGGAGGGCGTCGATCTGCTCGCGCAAGCGCCGGATCTCCGCGATCTCGGTGTCCAGCTTGGCGATCTCCGCCTTGAAGAAGTCGTTCTTCCGCTCCTGGCGATCGATATAGCCCGCATACACGGTATGCACCAGCAGGGCGATGACGGCTGCAAGCAGGATCATCAAGCCCGAAACCACGTAGAACTGCTGGCGTCGCTCCTTGCGCCGCTGCTCACGGTGAGGCAGCAGGTTGATCCGTATCATGCGTCGAACCTCCGCAGCGCCAGGCCGCAGGCAACCATCAGCGAAGGCGCGTCCGCAGCCAGGCTCTTGGGCCGCAACTTGGAGGAAAGCGCCATGCCGGCAAATGGATTGGCGATCACGGTTTCCACCTGGGTACGGCCGCCCACGACCTCCGCCAGGCCCGGCATGACTGCACAGCCACCGGCCAGCACTACGTAATCTACTTGGTTGTACTGAGTGGAAGTAAAGAAGAACTGCAGCGCGCGGGAGACTTCAAGCGCGAGGCTATCCATGAAGGGCCGCAGCAGATCGCGCGCGTAATCGTCAGGCAGGCTGCCGCTGCGCTTGGCGGTTTCAGCCTCCTCGACGCTCATGCCGTACTGCCTCGCCACATCCTGGGTAAGCAAGGCGCCGCCAAAAGCCTGCTCGCGGGAATAGACGGGCTGACCGTTGCGCAGCACGGTGACGTTCATCACGGTGGCGCCAATGTCGATCAGGGCGATGACCTTGTCTGCACCGCCACCCGGGAGCTGGCGCCTGACGAGATCGAATGCCGACTCCATCGCCAGCGACTCGACGTCGATCACCGTCGCCTTCAGCCCGGCAGCCTGGGCAACCGCAACCCTGTCCTCGACCTTGTCCTTGCGGGAGGCAGCGATCAGCACTTCCACCTCTCCTGCGCCGCTATTGGCCTGCCCGACCACCTGGAAATCGAGATTGACCTCGTCCAGCGCGAACGGGATGTACTGATTGGCCTCGGACTCGACCTGCAACTCCATTTCCTGCTCGCGCAGTCCGTCCGGGAGAATGATTTTCTTGGTAATGACCGACGCCGCGGGCAAAGCCATCGCGACATTGCGCACTCCCGGCCCGAAGCGGCGCAGCGCCCGGCGCACGCCTTCGCTTACAGCATCCAGGTTGGCCACATTGCCGTCCACCACGGCATCCCTGGGCAGGCTTTCGATCACGTAACGCTCGATCCGGTAGCCATCCTTCTCACTACCGGAGAGCTCGACCATCTTGACTGATGACGAAGAGATATCCAACCCAGCGAGCTGTCGCGCTTTCGATCCAAATAGGGAGAACTCAATCACAAAGAAAATCCTTAAATTTCTTTATGTTAGGCGACTTTGCTGAGCAAGCCTCTGAAATGCTAGCAACAACAGTGGGAGGTGTAAAGCAAATCGCTGCAACAAAGCCGGCTGGAGCGGCGCTTGGACGCCCCTTATAATGCCCGCCCACCCCTATCCAAGATCAGGACTGCGAATGCGCTGGGTCCTCTATCCGATCGCCGGTCTGGTTGCGCTGGCGATCCTCGGCATGGCCACGCTGGCCGCGATGTCCATCCTCGCCTGGCCCAACCTGCCGTCCCTCGAATCCCTCACGGATTATCGTCCTCGCATTCCGCTGCGAGTATATACATCGGATGGCCACCTGCTGGGCGAATTCGGCGAGGAACGGCGCACCGTCGTGCGTATCGCCGACGTACCACCTACGCTAAAGCAGGCCATCCTGGCCGCCGAGGACGAGCGCTTCTACGAGCACCCTGGGATCGACATGCTCGGCATCGCACGCGCGGCCCTGTCCAACATCGCCAGCGGCGGTCGCGGCCAGGGCGCCTCCACCATCACCATGCAGGTGGCTCGCAACTTCTTCCTGTCGCGGGAAAAGACCTACAACCGCAAGCTGTACGAGATCCTGCTGGCGCTCAAGATCGAGCGCAGCCTGAGCAAGGACCAGATCCTGGAGCTGTACATCAACCAGATCTACCTGGGTCAGCGTGCCTACGGCTTCTCTGCCGCAGCCCGCGCCTATTTCAACAAGCCGCTGGCGGAGATCACCTTGCCGGAGGCGGCCATGCTGGCCGGGCTGCCCAAGGCGCCTTCCGCCTACAACCCCATCGTGAATCCCTCGCGGGCAGCGCTGCGCCAGCAGTACGTCCTGCGGCGTATGGTGGAAGCGGGCTTCATCGACGAAGCTACTTATCACGACGCCTCCGAAGCCGCCACCGTACGGGCGAAGGCAATAGAGCCGGTCCGCCGCAGCAGCGTCAGCCACGGCGACTATGTAGCAGAGATGGCGCGCCAGATCGCCGTCGAACAGTTCGGCGAAGAGGCCTATCAGCTCGGCATCCGCATCGTCACCACCGTCACCCAGGCTGACCAGGACGCCGCCTATGCGGCGCTGCGCCGTGGCGTGCTGGACTACGACCGGCGCCACGGCTACCGCGGCCCGGAGACCTTCGTCGACCTCCCTGCCGGCCACGACGAGGAGCGCTACGATGAGGCGCTCGCCGACACCACCGACTACGACGACCTGCTCGCCGCCCTGGTCCTCGACGCCTCGGCCAAGAGTGTCAAGGTCTACCGCCATGGCAGCACGCAGGAGATCACCGGCGACGGTCTGCGCTTCGTCACGCCGATGTTGAGTGACAAAGCGCCGCAGGCCCGCCGTATCCGGCGCGGCGCCATCGTGCGCATCCGCGATACCGGGGAGAAGGGCTGGGAGATTCTGCAGCTGCCGGAGGTGCAGTCCGCACTGGTTTCGATGGACCCTCACACCGGCGCGATCCGGGCGCTGGTAGGGGGCTTCGACTTCAACCGCAACAAGTTCAACCACGTCACCCAGGCCATCCGTCAGCCAGGCTCCAGCTTCAAGCCCTTCATCTACTCGGCCTCGCTGGAGCGCGGCTATGGGCCGGGCAGCCTGGTTGAGGACGAACCGCTGTACTTCCCTGCCGGCGTCACCGGTTCGCAGGCCTGGGAACCCAAGAACTACGACGGCAAGTACGACGGTCTGATGACCCTGCGCGACGCCCTCGCCCGTTCCAAGAACCTGGTTTCCATCCGCGTGCTGCAGTCCATCACCCCGCAGTACGCGCAGGACTACGTCGGCCGCTTCGGTTTCGACCCCTCCCGCCATCCGCCCTATCTCACCATGGCCCTGGGCGCAGGCGGCGTCACGCCGTGGGAAATGGCCTCCGCCTACGGCGTGTTCGCCAACGGCGGCTACCGGGTCGAGCCCTACATCGTCAAGGAGATCTACGACGGGACCGGCCGGCTGGTCGCGAAGATGGACCCGCCGGTGGCCGGTGAGAGCGCGCCCAGGGTCATCGACCCGCGCAACGCCTGGCTGATGGATTCGATGATGCAGGACGTCGTCCGCCGCGGCACCGCAACCCGCGCCCGCGCCCTCGGCCGCAACGATCTCGCCGGCAAGACCGGCACCACCAATGACTACCTGGATGGCTGGTTCTGCGGTTACAACCCGGATCTGGTCGCCATTGCCTGGATGGGTTTCTCCCAGCCCAAGAACATGGGCCGCGGCGAAACCGGCGGCTCTTCCGCCCTGCCTATCTGGGTGAATTACATGAAGACGGCGCTTGCCAACTCGCCGGAGAAAGCAAGGGAGCGTCCGCCCGGCCTGGTCTCCGTACCTACTGGCGATGGCCTGCGGGAGGACTTCGTCTACGAGGAAAACAAGCCGGCGACGCCCCCGGTATTGCCCGACCTGCCGGCCAGCCTGTTCTCCGACCACGGCCCCGCCACCGAGGCGCCGGAGGAAGCGCTGCCGCAAGTACCGGCAGCGCCGCCTCGGGCCACCCAACCGCCGGCGCCGGTGGTGGACCGGGTGCCCACCCCGGTCCAGCGCTGAGGACGAATCAGGCGGCGGGCGACAGCGTCACCGCCTCGCCGGCCTGCTCGCTCACCAGCCTGGACAACATCGCATAGAGTTCCGCGCCGTCCCGGGTGGCCAGCCACTGGCCACCCTCCGGGCGGAAATGGAAGCCGCCGGACTTTGCCGCCACCCAGATTTCCCGCGCGGCGCTGTGACGGTTGATGATCATCTTGCTGCCATTGTCGAACTCGATCTCCAATACGCCACCGGGCTTGGGCTCGATGTCGATGTCCAGTCCGCTGGCCTCCAGGGCCGCCTCGATGCGGGCCAGTTCCGCCTCGGCCGAGGCGTTGAATGCGGATTCTTCCATGTCGATTCCTTCTGTTAGGATTCCCGTTTTTCCTCGATCGACCGCCATGCGAGTCTTCCTCCCAGCCGCGGCGCTGACCGGCGCCCTGGTCTTGTCGGGCTGCGGCATCAAGGGCCCGCTCTACCTGCCCGGCAGCCAGCCCAAATCCAGCTCCAGTTCCAGCAGCAGCCAGATCGAAAGGCCCTCGGCCCAAACGGGCGCCGATCATAACAAACCCACTACACCCGCCGGCACGACCTCCGAATGACCCAGCCTTACCCTGTCACCACCCTGCGCAGCGTCGCCGATTCGCTTCATCTGGAAGACGTCGCGCTGGAAACCATCGCCCAGCGCTTCGGCACGCCCACCTACGTCTATTCCCGCGCCGCGCTCACCGCCGCCTTCCAGAGCTGGCAGCAGGCGCTGGCTGGCCGCCGCGCGCTGGTCTGCTACGCGGTCAAGGCCAACTCCAACCTCGCGGTGCTGTCGGTGTTCGCCAAGCTGGGTGCGGGTTTCGACATCGTTTCCGGCGGTGAGTTGGCCCGCGTCCTGGCCGCTGGCGGCAGCGCCGGCAAGGTCGTCTTCTCCGGCGTGGGCAAGAGCCGCACGGAAATGCGCTACGCGCTGGAGCAGGGCATACGCTGCTTCAACGTCGAATCCGCTGCGGAACTGGAGCGCCTGAACGAGGCCGCCGGCCAGCTCGGCAAGAAGGCGCCGATCGCGCTGCGGGTGAATCCGGACGTCGATCCCAAGACCCACCCCTATATCTCCACGGGCCTGAAGAGCAACAAGTTCGGCGTCGCCTTCGACGAAGCGCTGGCGCTGTATCGCCGCGCCGCCAGCCTGCCCAACCTCACCATCTCCGGCATCGCCTGCCACATCGGCTCGCAACTGCTGGACCCGGCACCGGTCGCCGAGGCTGCCGGCAAGGTGCTGGGGCTGGTGGACCAGCTGGCTGCCGAAGGCATCGCGCTGGATCACATCGATCTCGGCGGCGGCCTGGGCATCCGCTACCAGGACGAGACGCCGCCCTCGGTTGCCACCTATCTTGCGCCGCTGCTGGAGATCTTCGCCGGCCGCAAGGAAGAACTGTGCTTCGAGCCCGGCCGCTCCCTGGTCGGCAACGCCGGCCTGCTGCTGACGCGGGTGGAGTACCTGAAGCATGGCGAGGAGAAGAATTTCGCCATCGTCGATGCGGCCATGAACGACCTCGCCCGCCCGGCGCTGTACGACGCTTACCACGAAGCAGTGGCGGTCAAGGCCAGCGAAGTGCCGGCGCAGCGCTACGAAATCGTCGGCCCGATCTGCGAGAGCGGCGACTTCCTCGCCCATGACCGCGAACTGGCGCTGGCCGACGGCGACCTCGTCGCCCTGCTGTCCGCCGGCGCCTATGGCATGACCATGAGTTCCAACTACAACACCCGCGGCCGCGCCGCCGAGGTGATGGTGGATGGCGCGCAGGCGCATGAAGTGCGCGCGCGCGAAACGGTGGAGTCGCTCTACGCGCTGGAGCGTCCGCTACCGTAAATGCTGCACCGGCGGACCGCCGCAGCGGCCCGCCGCCCTCAATGGGTGGCTTCGCCGCCCAGCCGCTGGGATTCCACGATCAGCGCATGGCCGAAGGCCTTCCACGCCGGGCCGCCGTGGGTATGCACGCCGATCTCGGCGCTCTGGCGCATCGTTTCCAGCATCAGCGCTGCCAGGCCGAACAGTTCGACGCGGGCACGTGCCTGCGGATCGTCCCCGCGCAATTCCGCCAGGCTCTCCTGCGCCGAAGTCGTCAGCGCCTCGCGCGCCAACTCCCGCATCTGGTTCTCGTCCTGCCAGTCCAGGCCGAGCACGATGCCGCGCTTGACGATCTCCCGCTCCAGTTCCTCGGCGTCGCGCTCGTAGTGACCAAAACCGCTCATCTTTCCCCCAGTTCTTCCAGGCAGCGCACCAGCGCCACACGCCAATCGGGCAGCGCCACGCCAAAGCGTTCCACCAGGCGGCGCTGATCCAACCGCGAATTCAGAGGCCGGCGCGCGGGCGTTGGATAGTCGCCGCTGCCTATGGCCTCCACCGTCGTCACCTTGCGCTGCCAGGCCGGCAACACGCGGGACGCTTCATCGAAGATGGTCCGGGCGAACTCGCACCAGTTGGTCTCGCCGCCGCCAGCCAGGTTGTACAGGCCGGACTCGAAGCGCCCCTCACAGCGCTCCCGCATCGCCTGGGCAACGATCTGCGCGGTCGCATCGGCAATGTTGCGTGCCCAGGTCGGCGCTCCGATCTGGTCAGCCACCACCCGCAAGGCTTCCCGTTCGGCCCCCAGCCGCAGCATGGTACGGACGAAGTTGCCGCCGCGGGCGGCATAGACCCAGGTAGTGCGGAAGATGAGATGGTCGCAGCCGGAGGCGGCAATCGCCTGCTCTCCCGCCAACTTGCCGCGGCCGTAGGCGTTCAGCGGCGCAACCGCATCGTTCTCGAGGTAGGGCGTCGACTTGCTGCCGTCGAACACATAGTCGGTGGAGTAATGCACCAGCAAGGCACCGCGCGCCCGCGCCAGCCGGGCCAGTTCGCCGACCGCTTCGCCGTTGATGCGGGTCGCCAGCGCCTCTTCGCTCTCCGCCTTGTCCACCGCGGTGTAGGCGGCGGCATTGACGATCACATCCGGTGCCAGTTCAGCAACCCGCGCCGCCAGCGCTTCCGGCCGCGACAGATCGCAGGCGGCGCGGTCCAGTGCCAGCACCTCGCCCAGCGGCAGCAGGCTGCGCGCCAGCTCCCAGCCCACCTGGCCGCGTGCGCCAGTGAGCATCAGGCGCATGGAAAGTCCTCGTAGACCTCGGCCTGGGCGAAGGGCACGCCGGCCTTGTCCTTGGCCGCCAGCAGCGGCTCGCCGGCCAGCGGCCAGTCTATGCCCAGCGCCGGATCGTTCCACAGCAGGCTGCGCTCGTGCTCCGGCGCGTAATAGTCGGTGGTCTTGTAGAGGAAGTCGGCGGTTTCGGACAGCACCTGGAAGCCGTGGGCGAAGCCGGGCGGGATCCACAGCTGCAGGTTGTTTTCCTCCGACAGCTCCAGCCCGACCGAGCGGCCGAAGGTGGGCGAACCGCGGCGCAGGTCCACCGCCACGTCATACACCGCGCCGCGCAGCACCCGCACCAGCTTTCCCTGCGCTTGCTGGATCTGGTAGTGCAGGCCGCGCAGCACGCCGCGGCCGGAGCGGGAGTGGTTGTCCTGCACGAACTGCACGTCCAGGCCGGTGAGCTCGCGGAAAGCGCGGGCGTTGTAGCTTTCCATGAAGAAGCCGCGGGCGTCGCCGAAGACGCGTGGCTCCAGGATCAGGACGTCAGGGATCTCGGTTTCTTTTATCTGCATCAGAACACCTTTTCTTCGAGCATGCGCAGCAGGTACTGGCCGTAGCCGTTCTTGGACAAGGGCTTGGCCAGACCGCGCAGCTGGTCGGAGTCTATCCAGCCGGCGCGCCAGGCGATCTCTTCCGGGCAGGCGATCTTCAACCCCTGCCGCTTCTCTATGGTCTGGATGAAGAGGCCGGCTTCCAGCAGGCTCTCGTGGGTGCCGGTATCCAGCCAGGCGTGGCCGCGGCCCATCACCTGCACGTCCAGGTCGCCCCACTCGAGGTAGCGGCGGTTGATGTCGGTGATCTCCAGCTCGCCGCGGGCGCTGGGCTTGAGGCCGCGGGCGATGTCGCTCACCCGGCTGTCGTAGAAGTAGAGGCCGGTGACGGCGTAGCGGCTCTTGGGCTGGGCCGGCTTCTCTTCCAGGCTGACCGCATGTCCCGCCTCGTCGAACTCGACCACACCGTAGCGCTCCGGATCCTGCACCGGGTAGGCGAACACGGTGGCGCCTTGCTCGCGCTGGCCGGCGGCGCGCAGATCGTCGGCGATCTCGTGGCCGTAGAACAGGTTGTCGCCCAGTACCAGGGCGGAAGGCTGGCCGGCGAGGAAGTCCTCGCCGATCAGGAAGGCCTGGGCCAGGCCGTCCGGGCTGGGCTGCACCGCGTACTCCAGCTTCAGCCCCCAGCGCGCGCCGTCGCCCAGCAGCTGCTCGAAGCGCGGCGTGTCCTGCGGCGTGGAGATGATCAAGATCTCGCGTATGCCCGCCAGCATCAGGGTGCTCAGCGGGTAGTAGATCATCGGCTTGTCATAGACCGGCAGCAACTGCTTGGACACCGCCAGCGTGGCCGGATGCAGCCGGGTGCCGGAGCCGCCAGCGAGGATGATGCCCTTGCGGGCCAGAGACGTCGTCATTCCCACCTCCCCTCAGCGCGATGCGTAGTTGCGTTCCAGCCAGGCGCGGTAGGCGCCACTCTGCACGTTTTCCACCCAGGCCTGGTTCTCCAGGTACCACTGCACCGTGCGGCGGATGCCGGTGGCAAAGGTCTCCGCCGGCCGCCAGCCGAGTTCCCGCTCGATCTTGCGTGCGTCGATGGCGTAGCGGCGGTCGTGGCCCGGCCTGTCCTTGACGAAGGTGATCAGCCGCGCATACGGCCCGGCCGGATCCGGGCGCAGCTCGTCCAGCAGGCCGCAGATGATGTTCACGATGTCGATGTTGGGCTGCTCGTTCCAGCCGCCGACGTTGTAGGTCTCGCCCACGCGGCCGCGCGCCAGCACCTCGCGCACCGCCGAGCAATGGTCGCCGACGTACAGCCAGTCGCGCACGTTGCGGCCGTCGCCGTAGATGGGCAGCGGCCGGCCGGCCAGCGCGTTGGCAATGGTCAGCGGAATGAGCTTTTCCGGGAACTGGTAGGGGCCGTAATTGTTGGAGCAATTGGTGGTAAGCACCGGCAGGCCGTAGGTGTGATGCCAGGCGCGAACGAGGTGGTCGCTGGCGGCCTTGCTCGCCGAATACGGGCTGTTGGGCTCGTAGGCCTTGGTTTCGGTGAAGGCCGGATCCTCGGGGCCGAGCGAGCCGTACACCTCATCGGTGGACACATGCAGGAAGCGGAAGGCGGCGGCCTCTTCGACGCCCAGGCTGCCCCACCAGCCGCGTGCCGCTTCCAGCAGGGTGAAAGTGCCTTCGACATTGGTGCGCACGAAAGCGCCAGGGCCGTGGATGGAGCGGTCCACATGGCTCTCGGCGGCGAAATGGACGATGGCGCGCGGGCGGTGCTCGGCCAGCAGGCGGTCCACCAGCGTGCGGTCGCAGATGTCGCCGTGGATGAAGTGGTGGCGGTCGTCGCCAGCCAGGGTAGCGAGATTCTCGAGGTTGCCGGCGTAGGTCAGGGCGTCGAGATTCAGCACCGGCTCGTCCTGCGTCGCCAGCCAGTCGAGGACAAAGTTGGCGCCGATGAAGCCTGCACCGCCAGTCACTAGGATCATGTCGTCGTTCCGTGCGAGAAATCGGGGCGGAGCCAGACGGGTAGAATGCGTCGGTCGCGGCCCGCCGAGGACGCAATTCTATCCTGCCGCGCCGCAGCATGCGGTGACGGTACGCTGCCCACATGCCCCCCCTGCCCTGCCTCCACCGTCGCCTTCCTGCCCGCTTTGCCGGGCTTCTGGCCGTCCTGTTCCTGCTGCTCGTTTCAGGCAGCAGACCCTTATCCGCCGCCGAACTGCCGGTGCCGGTGGCGGCCGCCCTGCGCGCCGCGCGCATTCCGGCGGATGCGGTATCGGTGTGGGTGCAGCCGGTGGATGCGCCGGCGCCCACGCTGCAGCTGAACGCCGAACGGCCGATGAACCCGGCCTCGGTGATGAAGCTGGTCACCGCCTTCGCCGCCATGGACCGCCTCGGCCCCGCCTACCAGTGGACCACCCGCATCGCCACCACCGGCACCGTGCGCCACGGTGTGCTGCACGGCAATCTCTACATCGTCGGCGGCGGCGATCCCTTCCTCACCTATGAGCGCCTGTGGAAGCTGCTGCGCCAGCTGCGCGGCCTCACCGGCATCGACACGGTGGATGGCGACATCGTGCTGGACGACCGCGCGCTGCTGCTTCCCCCCCACGATCCGGACGCTTTCGACGGTCGCGGCCTGCGCCCCTACAACGCCGGCCCCTACGGCCTGCTGATGCAGTTCAACTCGCTGCGGCTGTCACTGCTGCCGGCGCCGCGCGCCGGGGGCGAGGTGCGCGTCGCCACCGATCCGCCCCTCGCCGGCCTGAGCGTGATCAACCGCCTGAAGACCAGCGACGGCCCCTGCCCGGTGTGGTATTCCGGCCTGGATGCCCGCCTGGAGCCCGGCCCCAGGCTGGTGCTGGAAGGCAGCCTGCCCGCCAGCTGCGGCCGCCGCGACTGGAGCGCCGCGCCGCTGCCGCCGGCCGACTACGCCCTGGCGCTGACCGCCGCCTTGTGGAAGGAACTGGGCGGACGGGTGGAGGGGCAGGTGCGCAACGGCCCCACCCCGGCGGCGCAGGCGGACGAGGTGCTGCGCGAGGATTCGCCGCCGCTGGCGGACGTGGTGCGCGACATGAACAAGTGGTCCAGCAACGTCATCGCCCGTCAGCTGCTGGCCACGCTGGGCAGCACCGCGCCGACGTGGACAACGGACATGGTCAGGGCCGGCGCCTACGTCGCCTTCGCGCAGTTGAATGCGGTCGGTATCCCGACCGCCGGCCTGGTGCTGGAGAACGGCTCCGGGCTCTCACGCCAGGAGCGGGTCAGCGCCGCCACGCTGGGGCAGTTGCTGGCGGTGGCCTGGCGGCGGCCGTGGATGCCGGAATACATCGCCGCGCTGCCGGTGGCCGGCGTGGACGGCACCGCCCGCCGCCGGCTGGCGGACAGCCCGGCCAACGGCCAGGCCCACATCAAGACCGGCACCATCAACGGCGTGCGCGCCATGGGCGGCTATGTGCTGGACCGCAACGGCCGCCGCCACATCGTGGTGATGCTGGTGAATCACCCGGAAGCCGCCGCCAGCCAGGCGGCACAGGATGCGCTGCTCGAATGGGTGTGGGCGCAGCAGGGTTGAAGATTTGAACGATCCGGCGGCCGGGCGCCACCACCCGCGCCGAGGCCGCATCCGCTCCCGCGCGCTCAGGCAGGATTGCGCGCCGGCCTCTCCTTCCAGCGAAGTGCGCTCCCTGCTCCTCAGCCCACCCGCACCGGCAGCGCATGCAACGGCGTCAGCGCTTGCGGACTGGCCTGGGCCGATACCGCCAGCACCTCCACGCCCGCCGCCAGTGCGGCACGCAGCGCGCGGCCATAGACCGGATCGATCTCGTCCGCCGGCCGCACCGCCACCAGGTCGGCGCGGGGCGCGCAGAACAGCAGCACCGCGCGGGCGCCGGCCGCCGCCATCGCCGACAGCTCGGCCAGGTGGCGGGCACCGCGGCTGGTCACTGCGTCCGGGAAGAAGCCGATGCCGTCCTCGCCCACCGCGGTCACGCTCTTCACCTCCACATAGGTCGGCGGCCAGCCATCCGACTCCAGCAACCAGTCGACGCGGCTGGCCACGCCGTAGCGCACCTCGGCGCGGCAGCGCTGGTAGCCGGCGAGGCCGGGCAGCAGGCCGGCGTCGATCGCCTCCCGCGCCAGCGCGTTGATGCGGCCGGTGTGCACGCCCACCAACACGGCGGGCCGCGCCTCCACCAGTTCCCAGGTCCAGGCCAGCTTGCGCAGCGGATTCGATGCCGCCGACAGCCACACCTGCGCACCGATCTGCGCACAGCCGGTCATGGAGCCGGTGTTGGGGCAATGGGCGACCACCCGGCTGCCATCCACCAATTCCACCTCGGCGAAGAAGCGCTGGTAGCGCCGCAGCAGCCGGCCTTCGACCAGCGGCGGGAGTTTCATGCGGCGGCTCCGGCGCAGCCGCCGCGCGTCAAAGGCCCGGCGTTGGGCCAGACTTCGACGGCCCTGGCATCAACGAGGGGGGCCGAACAAGCTGCACGCGGGCAAACCGACGGCGGAAACCAAACCGCGCCGGCCGGCGTGAGCAAGGGCCGCCGCATCGCCTCAGTCCATCGGCAGGCTGCGCCGGCCGCCCAGGGTCCACCAGCCGCGCACCACCCGGTAGAGCACCCACAGGCCGGCCACCCCCATCAGGAGCAGGGCGAAAGGCAGACCGATGATGGTGATGAAGAGCAGCACCGACATCACGATCCACAGCAGCGCGAACCAGAAGGTACGGATCTGCCAGCGGAAGTGGCTTTCCAGCCAGGTGCCGCGCACCTCGCCGCGCTTCCAGTAGTTGAGGATGACGGCAACGATGGAGGGCAGGCTGGCGACGAAGCCGAAGACGATGGTGGCCGACCCCACCACCGCGGTGAACACCGCGAAGGCATGCAGGGCGTAGATGAGGTGGGTGAGCGTGAGCAGCTTGTCGCCGGGGGTGGCGGCGACGGAGTAGTCGGGCTGGGACATCCGGGGGCTCCAGTGAAAGGCGGGGGATACCGGTTCAGAGTGCGCCGGCGGCGCCAGGGTTCAGGCCGGCGCCGCCCCACCTACATCTGGGCGGTACGGCGGATCACAAGCCCAGCTCGCCCCACATCGCATCCACCCTGGCCTTCACCGCGGCGTCCATGACGATGGGCGTGCCCCACTCGCGGCTGGTTTCGCCCGGCCACTTGTTGGTCGCGTCTATGCCCATCTTGGAGCCCAGGCCGGCGACCGGGCTGGCGAAGTCCAGGTAGTCGATGGGCGTGTTATCCACCAGGGTGGTGTCGCGGGTGGCATCCACCCGGGTGGTCAGCGCCCAGATCACCTCCTTCCAGTCGCGGATGTCCACATCGTCGTCCACCACGATGATGAACTTGGTGTACATGAACTGGCGCAGGAAGCTCCAGATGCCGAACATCACCCGCTTGGCGTGGCCGGGGTACTGCTTTTTCATGCTCACCACCGCCAGGCGGTAGGAGCAGCCTTCCGGCGGCAGGTAGAAGTCGGTGATCTCCGGGAACTGCTTGCGCAGCAGCGGCACGAAGACCTCGTTCAGCGCCAGCCCCAGCATCGCCGGCTCGTCGGGCGGCTTGCCGGTGTAGGTGGAGTGGTAGATGGGGTCGCGCCGCAGGGTGACGCGCTCCACGGTAAACACCGGGAACTCGGAGACTTCGTTGTAGTAGCCGGTGTGGTCGCCATAGGGGCCTTCGGGCGCGGTGTCGTCCGGGTGGATCAGGCCTTCCAGCACGATCTCGGCGCTGGCCGGCACCTGCAGGTCGGAGCCCAGGCACTGGGTCAGCTCGGTCTTGGCGCCGCGCAGCAGGCCGGCGAACTGGTATTCGGAGATGGTGTCCGGCACCGGCGTCACCGCCGCCAGGATGGTCGCCGGGTCGCAGCCCAGCACCACCGCCACCGGGAAGGGCTGGCCGGGCCTGGCCAGCTGGTGCTCGCGGAAATCCAGCGCGCCGCCGCGGTGCGCCAGCCAGCGCATGATCACCCGGTTGCGGCCCAGCACCTGCTGGCGGTAGATGCCGAGGTTCTGGCGCTTCTTGTGTGGGCCGCGCGTCACCACCAGGCCCCAGGTGATCAGCGGTGCGGCGTCGCCCGGCCAGCAGTGCTGGATGGGCAGGCGGCCGAGATCCACCTCGTCGCCCTCCCACACCTGCTCCTGGCAGGGCGCGTTGCGGGTTTCCTTCGGCGCCATGTTGAGCACCTGCTTGAGCACCGGCCACTTCTCCCAGGCGTCCTTCAGGCCCTTGGGCGGCTCCGGCTCCTTGAGGAAGGCGAGCAGGCGGCCGACATCGCGCAGCGGCTCGCGCCAGTCGCCGCCCTCGCCCACGTCCTCGCCCATGCCATAGAGCACCCGCTGCGGGGTGCCGAACAGGTTGGCCAGCACCGGGATGGCCTGCGGCACGCCGTGGGTGGTGGGCTTTTCGAACAGCAGCGCCGGGCCGCCGGCGCGCAGCACGCGGTCGGCGATCTCGGTCATCTCCAGGTGGGTGTCCACCGGCACGCGGATGCGCTTGAGTTCGCCGCGGGCTTCGAGCTTGGCGACGAAGTCGCGCAGGTCCTGGTATTTCATGGCGCGCCTCAGCCCTGGCGATGGGCGTTGATGGCGTCGCGGGTGGCCAGCGCGGCGCGGCGGGCGGCCTCGGCGTAGTCCTCGCCCTGGCTGGCGTAGAGGATGGCGCGGGAGGAACTGATCATCAGGCCGGTGCCGGCAGCGCTGCGGCCGGCCTTCACCGTGGCTTCGATGTCGCCGCCCTGCGCGCCTATGCCGGGTACCAGCAGCGGCATGTCGCCGGTCAGTTCGCGCACCCGGGCGATCTCGGCCGGGAAGGTGGCGCCCACCACCAGCGCGCAGTTGCCGCTGGCGTTCCAGTCCTCGGCCACCAGGCGGGCGACGCGTTCGAACAGGCGTTCCTCCCCGGCACCGCCGGCGACGTTGAGGAACTGCAGGTCGGAGCCGCCGGCGTTGGAGGTGCGGCACAGCAGGATCACGCCCTTGTCCGGGTAGGCGAAGTAGGGCTCGACCGAGTCGCGGCCCATATAGGGGCTGAGAGTGATGGCGTCCGCGCGGTAGCGCTCGAAGGCTTCGATGGCGTACTGCTCGGCGGTGCTGCCGATGTCGCCGCGCTTGGCGTCCAGGATCACCGGCACCGCCGGATGACGGCTGTGGATGTGGTCGATCAGCGCTTCCAGCTGCGCTTCCGCGCGCTGGGCGGCGAAGTAGGCGATCTGCGGCTTGAAGCAGCAGGCGAGGTCGGCGGTGGCGTCGACGATGCCGGTGCAGAACTCAAGGATCGCGTCCGGACGGCCCTTGAGGTGGGCGGGGAATCTGGCCGGATCGGGGTCGAGGCCGACGCAGAGCAGGCTGTCGTGCTGGCGCCAGGCGTCGGCGAGAGCGGTCATGAAATGCATGTGGGAGTCCTTGTGGGCCGGGCGCGGCGCCCGGCGGATTCAGCCGAGGCGGCGCAGCAGGTCGTCCACCAGCAGGCCGAGGAAGATGGCGCCGCCCAGCCAGTTGTTGTGGCGGAAGGCCTTGAAGCAGGCCATGCGCTCGCGCCCGCGGATCAGGCGGTAGTGATAGAGGGCGATGCCGGCGGCGCCGGCGAGGCCGAGGAAGTAGGCCGGGCCGCGCGCCACCGCCACGCCGACGGCGGCGAGGATGGCGAGCGCGGCGGCATAGCACAGCATCACCGCGGCGACGTCGAAGCGGCCGAAGGTGATGGCCGAGGTCTTGATGCCGATCTTGAGGTCGTCGTTGCGGTCGACCATGGCGTATTCGGTGTCGTAGGCCACCGCCCAGAAGATGTTGGCCAGCAACATCGCCCAACCCACCGCCGGCACCGTGCCCTGGATGGCGGCGAAGCCCATCGGGATGCCGAAGCCGAAGGCGATGCCGAGGTAGGCCTGCGGAATGGCGAGGAAGCGCTTGGTGAAGGGGTAGCTGGCGGCGAGGAACAGCGCCGGCAGCGACAGCCAGATCACCGCCGCGTCCAGCGGCAGGATCAGCAGGAAGGAGAGCAGCGCCAGCGCCGCCGCCAGCCACAGCGCCTCGCGGCCGCTGACCGCGCCGGTGGCGAGCGGCCGGTTGCGGGTGCGTTCCACATGGCCGTCGAAATCGCGGTCGGCGTAGTCGTTGATGACGCAACCGGCGGAGCGCATCAGCAGCGTGCCGAGGGCGAAGATCAGCAGGACGTGCAGCGGCGGCACGCCGTCGGCGGCGATCCACAGCGCCCACAGCGTGGGCCACAGCAGCAGCAGCGTGCCGATCGGCTTGTCCAGCCGCATCAGGCGTGCGTAGTGGGGAAGGCGTTCGGCGAGCATCATGGGGCAGGTCCGGGAAGGCGCGGGCCGGATGATACCGCGCGCACCGGCGCCGGGTCAGCGCCGGGCGTGCCGGCCGTGGGTGCCGGCATGGGCGCAACGCCGGCCCCGCTCAGGCGCGCAGCAGCGCCTCGCGGCCGCCCAGCCAGCGCGCCATCAGGCGATCGGCAACGACGGGTGCCTCGGTGAGCAGGCGTTCGGCCAGTTCGCGCGCAGCCTTGATCAGCTCGGCGTCGCGCTCCAGGTCGGCGTAGCGCAGCAGCGGCAGGCCGCTCTGGCGGGCGCCGACGAATTCACCGGGGCCGCGGATGCGCAAATCCTCGCGGGCGATGGCGAAGCCGTCGGTGTGCTCGTAGATCACCTTCAGCCGCGCGCGGCCGGTTTCCGACAGCGGCTGGGCGTAGATCAGGATGCACACCGATTCGGCGCTGCCGCGGCCAACGCGGCCGCGCAGCTGGTGCAGCTGGGCGAGGCCGAAGCGCTCGGCGTGCTCTATCACCATCAGGCTGGCGTTGGGCACGTCCACCCCGACCTCGATTACCGTGGTGGCGACCAGCACCTGCAGCTCGCCAGCGGAGAAGGCCGCCATGGTGGCGGACTTCTCCGCCGGCTTGAGGCGGCCATGCACCAGGCCCACCTTCAGCTCCGGCAGCGCCGCCGCCAGCGCCTCGTAGGTTTCCACCGCGGTCTTCAGCTGCAACGCTTCGGACTCCTCGATCAGCGGACACACCCAGTAAGCCTGGCGCCCACCCTGGCAGGCGGCGCGCACCCGCTCCACCACCTCCTTGCGGCGGGCCTCGGACACCAGCTTGGTGAGGATGGGCGTGCGCCCCGGCGGCAGCTCGTCCAGCACCGAGACGTCGAGGTCGGCGTAGTGGGTCATCGCCAGCGTGCGCGGGATGGGCGTGGCCGACATCATCAGCATGTGCGGATGCTGGCCGTGCTCGCCCTTGTCGCGCAGCGCCAGGCGCTGGCGCACGCCGAAGCGGTGCTGCTCGTCCACCACCGCCAGCGCCAGCCGCGGCAGCGTCACCGGGTCTTCGATCAGCGCGTGGGTCCCGACCGCCAGCAGCAGCTCGCCGCTCTTCAAGCGCTCCAGCTCGGCCTCGCGCTCGCGCTTCTTGCGGCTGCCGGACAGCCAGGCTACCTCCAGCCCCAGCGGCGCCAGCCAGGCGGCGAGCTTGCGGTAGTGCTGCTCGGCGAGGATCTCGGTGGGCGCCATCAGCACCGACTGCCAGCCGTTCTCCGCCGCCTGCAGCATGGCCAACGCGGCGACGATGGTCTTGCCGCTGCCGACGTCGCCCTGCAGCAGGCGCTGCATCGGATGAGCGCAGGCCAGATCGGCGGCGATCTCCGCCCCCGCCCGCGCCTGCGCGCCGGTGAGGGCGAAGGGCAGCGCCTCCACCAGCGCCCGCGGCAGCCGGCCCCGCGGCGCCAGCGCGATGGCACCGCGGGCGCGGCGGGCGTTGTAAGCGCGGCGCAGCGACAGCTGCTGCACCAGCAATTCCTCGAACTTGATCCGCCGCCAGCCGGGCGTCTCGCGGTTCTCCAGCGAATAGGCGTCCGCGTCCGGCGCCGGGTGGTGCAGGCTGCGGATGGCCTCGGCGAAACCGGGCAGATCCAGCTGCCGGCGTATCGGCTCCGGCAGCAGGTCGTCCAGCGGCACCGTCTTCAGCGCGCGGTCTATCAGCTTGCGCAGCGTCGCCTGGCCGACCCCGGCGGTGGTCGGGTAGACCGGCGTCAGCGCCTCCGGCAGGCCTTCGCCGGCAGCGACCGGCTTGACCCGCGGATGCACCATCTCGTCGCCGAAGAAGCCGCCGCGCACCTCGCCGAACAGCCGCACCCGGCTGCCGACGGTCAGCTGCTTCTGCTGCGAGGGGTAGAAGTTGAGCCAGCGCGCCACCAGCGAGCCGCTGGCATCGGCGATGCGCGCCACCAGTTGCCGGCGCGGCCGCAGCTGCACCTCGCAGGACAGCACCTCGCCCTCCACCTGGGCCGGGAAGCCGGCGCGGGCGACCTCGATGGCGGTCACCCGCGTCTCGTCCTCGTAGCGCAGCGGCAGGTGCAGCACCAGGTCGCGCATGCCATGGATGTCCAGCTTGGCCAGGCGGCCAGCCAGCTGCGGGTTCACGCCAGGCCAGCCGCGCGGCGCGGGCGTGAAGCTGGCGGTGGAAGGCGGGGACGCGGACAAAGGGCAGACGGGCTCTGGGAGCGGGACGCCTCAGGGCGTGCCGCTGGCTGGAGAGAGGAGGAAAAAGCGTGCGGCGGAAGAACACATCCGCCGCCTGCCCCATCCCCTGCTGCGGACGGGCCGGCGGCGGAGAGAAGCTCAGCCCAGCACCAGCACCGCGTCGGCTTCCACCACCGCGCCCTTGGGCAACTCCTTGACGCCGACCGCGGCGCGCGCCGGATAGGGCTCGGCGAAGTAGCGCGCCATGATCTCGTTCACCTTGGCGAAGTTGCCCAGGTCGGTCAGGTAGATGTTGAGCTTGACCGCATCCGCCAGGCTGCCGCCGGCGGCTTCGGCCACCGCGCGCAGGTTCTCGAACACCTGCACCGTCTGCGCCTCGAAGCCGTCGGCCAGCTGCATGCTGGCGGGGTCCAGGCCGATCTGGCCGGACAGGTAGACCGTGTTGCCGGCCTTCACCGCCTGGGAGTAGGTGCCGATGGCGGCGGGCGCCTTGGGGGTGGAGACGATGCTGCGGCTCATGGGATCATCCTTTTCGTATGAGGGGCGTAAGCCGCCATTTTAAACCTGCATGGGAGCGCAGCCGGCCATGACGCCAGAGATGATCGTCAACCTGGAGAAACTGCTGGACGGCCCGCGCGACAACGCCATGCTGCGTTTCTCGCTGGGCAACGCCTGGCTGGCCGGCGATCCGGCCCGCGCCGCCGGCTACTTCCGCGACGCGGTGACGCGCGACCCGGCCTACTCCGCCGCCTGGAAAGGCCTGGGCAAGGCCCTGGCCGCCAGCGGCGACGCGGCCGCCGCGCTGCAGGCATATCGCGAAGGCATCACCGTCGCCGAGAAGCGCGGCGACCTGCAGGCGGCCAAGGAGATGAAGGTGTTCGCGCGCCGGCTGGAGAAGCAGCTGGAGACGCCGCCGGAGTGAGCGGCCCGCGCCGCGGCAACCAGGCGCACGACGGCTGACACCCGCACCCGTCGCCCGCAGGACACGCCGCCGCGCCAGGCGACTTGCGGAAAGCGCCCGCCTCAGCCCTGGGCGCGCAGCACGATGTCGCAGCCCAGGCGGTTGATCACCTTCTGCAGGCCGCGCCTGGCGTTGAGGTTGAACACCAGCGGCGCCATGAAGTTGGCGCGCAGACCGGCGGTGGCCGGCGAGCCATTGGCGTCTTCCTTGCGGATGATGATGGCGACCAGCGCGTCTTCCGGCCGCTTGAGCTGCAGCAATTCCACCTCTTCGTCGCTGAGCTGGAACTCGTAGGTGACGCCCAGCAACTCCGGGCCGGTGATGGAAAAGGCCACGTCGCGCTCATCCACGCTCTGCAGCAGGAACACGCCGGCGGCGCTGCCCGCCTCGTGCATCACCACGAAACGGTGGCAGCCCTCGAAGCCGGGCAACCCCGCCGGAAACTCGATCACCTTGTCGTCAGCGATTTCCGCAGTACCGAATACCGGGCTTTCTATCTTCATCCTTGTTCTCCCGCGACGATGCGCTTCATCCAACCCGGCCACCAGCTGCGGCGGCCCCTATGCCCGGCCTTGCGGCGCCGGACGCCTCCTGATGCGTCTACTTTGCCGGACGGCCGGAGTTCCCGCCGCCCTTGGGCGGCACGATCACGCCCGGGCCATGGCCTTCGCGCCGCGCCGCCGCCTGCGCGGCCTCCGCCGCGCGGCGATCCTTGTACGGGCCGAGCACCACCCGGGTTTCCACCCGCGCCGGCAGGCCGCGCCGGGCCAGCTCCTGGCGCAACGCGTCGGCATTGGCGGCGTCGCCGAACACGCCCAGTTGAACCTGGAAGCCATCCGGCAGCGGCGCGGCCGGCTTGGCAGGCGTACGCGCCACGGCGGCGGCCGGTGCGGGCGCGGGTGGCGGAGCCGGCTGCGTGTGCGCTGCGGGCGGTTCGAGCAATGCACCGCCCGGCGCCGCCGCAGGAGCGCCGGCCACCACCGCTGCCACCGGCGGCGCTTCGACGTCGATCGCCGGGGCCTGCGCCGGCGAGGCCGGCCCTTCGCCCCCGGCAGGCGGCGCATTCGCCGCTTCCGCGGCGGCAGGCTTTTCCACCACTTTCGGCGGCACCCGGGGCCTGCCATCCTCGACCACCAGCAGGCCGACGAAAAGCAGCATCGCCAGGCCAACGGCCGCCCCTGCGCGGATCAGGGCCTGCTTGCGTTCGGGCGCCATGCTCATCGCTGTGCGTCTTCCCCGCGCGCCGCCAGCGAGCGCACCAGCTCGGCCTCGGCCACGCTGATGTCGCAGCGTTCGGCGATCAGTTCGGCCGGCAGGCCGCGGCGGGCGAATACCAGCGCCTCGGTGTATTGCGGCGCGCCGGCGGGCGTAGCGGCAGCGCTTTCGAGTTGCTCGCGCAGCAGGCGCACGCTTTCATGCAGGCCGCCGATTTCACCCTGCTGCACCTCCAGGGCGGCACGCAGGCCGGCGACTTCGCGGCGCATGCGCTGCAGTTCGAGTTCCAGCTGGAAGGCATCCGGCCCTGCGGGTGCGGACGCGGCGGCAGTTGGGGGGGCCGGTGCGGCGGGGGGTATGCCGGTGGCGGCCGGTGGCGGCAGCGGGCGGGCGACGGGAGCGTAGTCGAAACCCTCCTCGTCGTCCTCGCCGTCCTCGCCGCCCTCCTCAGCCGGCGCTTCCCGGCGGGCCGGGCGCAAACTCTCCTGCGCCCGCCGGCGGCCTGCGGCCAGGGCACGCAGCAGCTGCCAGGCGCCGTACAGCAGCAGGATCGCGATGCCTACCCACAGTAGTTCGCGCATGCCCGCCGCCCCGCCTCAGCCTGCCGCTTTCGACAGCGCCTGGTCGAGATCCCACAGGATGTCGTCCAGGGTTTCGATGCCCACCGACAGGCGCACCATGTCTGGCGGCACGCCGGCCGCGCGCTGTTCCTCTTCGGACAGCTGGCGGTGGGTGGTGGAAGCCGGGTGGATCACCAGCGTCTTGGCGTCGCCGACGTTGGCCAGGTGGCTGATCATCTGCAGCGCCTCGATGAAGCGCTCGCCGGCAGCCTGGCCGCCGCGGATGCCGAAGGACAGGATGCCGCCGGCGCCCTTGGGCAGGTAGCGCCTGGCCAGGGCGTAGTCCGGGCTGGATTCCAGGCCGGGGTAGCTGACCCAGTCCACCGCCGCATGGTTGGCGAGGAAGTCCGCCACGCCGCGGGCGTTCTCGACATGGCGATCCATGCGCACGTGCAGGGTTTCCAACCCTTGCAGCAGCATGAAGGCGTTGAAGGGCGACAGCGCCTGGCCGAAGGTGCGCAGGGTTTCCATGCGCGCCTTCATGGTGAAGCCGAAGTCGCCGAAGGTCTCGTAGAAGCGCACGCCGTGGTAGCCGGCGGAGGGCTCCACCATGTGCGGGAAGCGGCCGTTGTCCCAGGGGAAGCGGCCGGACTCCACCAGCACGCCGCCCAGCGTGGTGCCGTGGCCGCCGATGTACTTGGTGGCGGAGTGGATGACGATGTCGGCGCCATGCTCCATCGGCCGGCACAGGTAGGGCGAGGCCAGGGTGCTGTCGATGACCAGCGGCACGCCCGCTTCGCGGGTGATGGCGGCCACCGCTTCCAGGTCGAACACGTTGAGGCCGGGGTTGCCGATGATTTCGCCATAGACCGCGCGGGTGCGGTCGTTGATGGCGGCGCGGAAGTTCTCCGGGTCGGAGGGATCGACGAACACGGTCTCGATGCCCAGCCGGCGCAGGCTTACATCCAGCTGGGAGTAGCTGCCGCCGTACAGGGTGCGGGCGGCGACGATGCGGTCGCCGGCGGCGGCCAGGGTCAGCAGCGCGGTCATCTGCGCCGCCAGGCCGGAGGACACGGCCAGCGCGGCGCGGCCGCCTTCCAGCGCCGCCATGCGCTCCTCGAACACCGATACCGTCGGGTTGGCGAGGCGGGAATAGACGTTGCCGAAGGTCTGCAGATTGAACAGCGAGGCAGCGTGCTCGGCCGAATCGAAGACGTAGGAGGTCGTCTGGTAGATGGGCACTGCGCGGGCGCCGGTGGCGGCATCCGGCTGCTGGCCGGCGTGGAGGCAGAGCGATTCGATGCCGAAGCGGTGATCAGGCATGAGCGGGGCCGGCGTGGCGGTCAGGAAGATTCGCCGGATAATACTGGCCCCTCCCACCCGCCGCCAAATACGGATGGATTTCGACCTCCCCCTGCTGCTGTTCTGGCTGAAGAAGCTGGCTTCCGTCCTGCTGCTGCCGCCGCTGCTGCCGCTGCTGCCCATCGCCCTCGGCCTGCTGCTGCTCCGCCGCCGCCGTCGCCTGGGGCTGACGCTGGCCTGGGGCGGCCTGCTGCTGGCGCTGCTGCTGGTCACGCCCGGCCCGGTCAACCGCCTGCTGACGCCGCTGGAACCGCCGCCGCTGGAGATGGCCGCCATCGGTGATGCCGGCGCCATCGTGGTGCTGGCCGCCGGCAAGCGCCAGAACGCGCCGGAATACGGCGGCGAGACCATCAACCGGTTGTCGCTGGAACGGCTGCGCTACGGCGCCCGGCTGGCGCGGGAGACCGGCCTGCCGCTGCTGGTGACCGGCGGCGCGCCCACTGGCGGCCTCGCGGAAGCGGACCTGATGGCCGCCAGCCTGCAGCAGGATTTCGGCCTCGCGCCCCGCTGGGTGGAGAACGCCTCGCGCGACACCCGCCAGAATGCCGAACTCTCCGCCGCGCTGCTGCGGGAGGCCGGCATCCACAAGGTATTGCTGGTGACTCACGCCGCCCACATGCGCCGCGCCCAGGAGGCCTTCGAGGCCGCCGGGCTGGACGTGGTGGCGGCGCCCACCGCCTGGCTGGGGCAGGCGGTGGAGGGCGCAGAGGACAGACTGCACCTGCCCAGCGCCTCCGCCGCCTACGCCGGCTGGTTCGCACTGCACGAGTGGCTGGGGCTGCTCGCCTACCGGCTGTCGCGCTAAGGGGCGAAAGGTGGCAGCGGGCGCCTGCTGCCGCGGCTCAGCCACCCGGTTCAGCGCCCCTGGAAGGTGGGTTTGCGCTTCTCGATGAAGGCGCTCACCCCTTCGGCGAAGTCGGCGGTGGCGCCGCAGCGGCCGAAGGCCTCTGCCTCGTTCTGCAACTGGGATTCCAGCTGGTTGGCATGGGAATCCATCAGCAAGTGCTTGATCTCGCACAGCGCCTGGCGCGGCCCGGCCTGCAGGCGGGCGACCAGGCGGTCGGTTTCCGCTTCCAGATCGGCCGCCGGCACGCTGCGGGTCACCAGACCCAGGCGCAGCGCCTCGGCGGCATCGAAGCGCTCCGCCAGCAGCAGCAACTCCATCGCTTTGCGCCGCCCGACCACCCGCGGCAGGAAGTAGGAAGCACCGCCGTCGCCGGACAGGCCGACGCCGGCATAGGCGGTGGTGAAGGTGGCGTTATCCGCGCATACCGCCAGATCGCAGCCCAGCATCAGCGACAGGCCGAAGCCGGCGCAGGCGCCGCGCACCTTGGCGACCACCGGCTGGCGCAGGCCCTGCAGGATTTCCACCGTGGGGTTGATGTGCTGGGCGATCATGGCCTTGAAGGTGGCCAGCCGCGCCTCCGGCGACAGGTGCAGGTGGCGGGCGAAATCCTTGAGGTCGCCGCCGGCCATGAAGTGGTCGCCTGCGCCGGTGACGACGATCACATCCATATCCTTGCGTGCGGCAAGGTCACGGGCAACGGCGGCGAGGTCCTGCATCATCTCCACCGACAGCGCGTTGAGCGCCTCCGGCCGATTCAGGGTAAGGGTGGCAACCCGCTGATCCACGGTGAGCAGGACGGTTCCGGCCATGGTGTCGTCTCCATTGTCATGTGCCGCCCGGCGGCAGCGGTATTGCTTCCAGTGTAGCCGCCGGTCGGGGGCGGATCACGGAATCCGCCCGAGGCGCTGCTCCGGCCTTGCTGGAGTGGCGTTCCTGAGGCTGGGTGCGCTGCGGTTTGGAGAGACGGCGAGCCGGCCTTTCTCCCCTCGCCTCTCTCCCCTCTTGCGGGGTGTAGGCGAAACAGGCGAAGCATCGCTTCGTCCGCCGGAGCGCCCCTTCGCGCTGGTCAGCGCTGCTGCCGCATGTGGCCGGGCGCAATACCATCTATCTCTACTGCCGTCACCGCGGCAAGCCACCGCTGCGAGTGCGCACCTTCATCGTGCTGGCGCGCATCGCCGGCAATCCGGCCCTTTTCCTGGCGGCGGCGGAAGAAGACCGGCGGCACGGAACGGAGCCGCCCGGAGCCACCTCAAGCACGCAGACTCACAGGTCCAGCACCAGCAGCCCGCCCTTGGCGCGCGAGCAGCAGGGCAGGAACTGGTCGCCGGCGGCCTGCTCCTCCTCGGTCAGATAGAGATCCCGATGATCCGGCGTGCCTTCCAGCACGCGGGTGAGGCAGGTGCCGCAAACGCCCTGCTCGCAGGAGGTCGGCACCTCGACACCGGCGGCGGCCAGCGCGGCCACCACCGTCTGCGTGGCGGCCACATGCACCACCCGGCCAGAGCTGGCGAGGCGCACGTCGAAGGCGGTGTCGCCTGCCTGCGGTGCCACCTCGGCGGCGAAGAACTCGCAATGCAGCCGGTTTTCCGCCCAGCCGGCGGCGCGGGCGGCGGCCAGCACCGCGTCGATGTAGCCCTTGGGGCCACAGACGTAGAGGTGGCAGTCCGGCGCGGCGGCGGCCAGCGCGGCACCGATGTCCAGGCGTTCGGCGGCCGGCGCATCGTCGAAATGGAAGCGCACCCGCTCGGCGTAAGCGGCGGCGAGCAGGCGGTCGCGGAAGGCGGTGCGGGCGGCGCTGCGGGTGCAGTAATGCACGCGGAAATCGCGGCCGGCGGCGGCTAGGGCCTCGGCCATGCACAGGATGGGGGTGACGCCGATGCCGCCGGCGAACAGCAGCGCCGGTGCCTCGCCAGCCGCCAGCGGGAAGTGGTTGCGCGGCGAGCTGATGTGCAGCAGGTCGCCCTGCTGCACCGCCTCGTGCATCGCCCAGGAGCCGCCGCGGGAAGCAGGCTCGCGCAGCACGCCCAGGCAGTAGCGGTGGCGCTCCGCCGGCGGGTTGCACAGGGAATACTGGCGCACCAGCCCGCCGGGCAGATGCACATCCACATGGGCGCCAGCCTCGAAGGCCGGCAGCGGCGCGCCATCCACCGCCTGCAGTTCGAAGAGGGCGATGTCGGCGCATTCCAGGCGCTTGGCGGCGACGCGTACCTTGATCAGCTCAGAGGTATTCATGTTCATGCTGGGGTCCTCTATGGCGCCGGCGGACCGCAGCTGCGACGCGCCGGGCTTGCACTCGTTGGCGCAAGGGTTTGTTCTGTCTCTCTCGTGGCGGGGCCGGCTCCCGCCCGCCAGCCCCGCCGCTGTCCGGCGGACAAGCCGAAGCGCGGGGAGTTCGTCCGCCGCCGGGGGCCGTTGCGGCCAGGCTGGCGGCTACGCCGGGCCGCCCGGCGCGCAGGCATCCATGCCCCGCGCCAGGCCGCGGCCGTCGCGCCTGCGGTTCACGCCGGCACCGTCTCCCCCGCGGGCTGCTGCTCGGCGGCGATCAGCCGGTCCAGGATGCGGCGCGACTGCACGCCGCCGGCGTCGATGTTGAGCTTGAGCAGGCGGCGCTCCGGGTAGGCCAGCAGGTTGCGCTGCTGCTGCTCCAGCATCTCCAGGTCCTCGGCGAAGATCTTGCCCTGGCCTTCACGGATGGTGGCGGTCAGCGCCGCGTCCTGCGGCTTGAAGTGGCGCGCCATGCCCCAGAAGTACCAGATGGAGGTTTCGGTTTCCGGGGTGATGAAATCCACCACGATGCTGGAAGCCTTGTACTTCGGATCGGCGTGGTAGCCACCGTGGCCGGCGTGGGCGACGCCGACCTCGATCAGCACATGGCTGGGCGGCGTGAAGCGGCAGATCTGCCAGCGGTCCACCGGCACGTCGTCGGCGAGCTCGTTGGCACGCAGCGCGGCGCGCCAGAACGGCGGCGCCTGCACGTTCTCCATGTGGCGGGCGGTGATCACCGTGTCACCCTCCACCGTGGTCACCGGCGGCGCTTCGTCTATCTCCTTCTGGCCGATGCTGGTGGAATGCACATAGGTTTCGTGGGTGAGGTCCATCAGGTTGTCCACCATCAGCCGGTAGTCGCAGTTGATGTGGTACAGCCCGCCGCCGTAGGCCCATTCAGGGTTGTCGGCCCATTCGAGGTGATGGATCAGCGCCGGGTCGGCCTTGTCCGCCTCGCCCGGCCACACCCAGATGAAGCCGTAGCGCTCCACCACCGGGAAGCTGCGGATGCAGGGGAAGCCGCGCACCCGCTGCGCCGGCATCGCCACCGTGCGCCCGTCGCAGCCCATTTCCAGGCCGTGGTAGCCACAGACCAGGCGGCCGTCGGCGACGAAGCCCAGCGACAGCGGCGCGCCGCGGTGCGGACAGAAATCCTCCAGCGCGGCGACTTCGCCGGCGCGGGGGCGGTAGAACACGATGCGCTCGCCGCAGACCATGCGGCCCAGCGGCTTGTCGGCGATCTCGTCCGGCGTGCAGGCGACGTACCAGGCGTTCTTGGGAAACATCTCTATTCCTCCGGGGTGGGTTGCGCGGCGCCGACCAGCGGCGCCGCGCGGATGGGCTGGCGCCTGGACCGCCAGGCGCTCAGTGCGCAGCACTTCCTCAGTCGCTGTACTTCTTCACCAGCGCCTTGGCGGCGTCGTACAGGCGCTGGCCGTCCTTCACTTCCTTGATCCATTCGGCGGTCACCACCTGGCTGGCCTGCTGCCAGCGGCGGGCCTCGTCCGGCGTCAGCGCATACACGGTGTTGCCGCGCGCCGCCGTCATCTCGCGGGCGGCGACATCCGCCGGGGCGAACTGTTCGGACACCCAGGCCGAGGTCTCGCGGCCGCTGTTGTCGTCTATGACCTTCTTCAGCTCCGGCGGCAGGCTGTCGTACTTCTTCTTGTTCATGACGAAGACCATGGTGGAGGCGAGCAGCGCGCGGTCGGTGTCGGCCTCCAGGTGAAAGCGCGTCAGCTCCTGCGTCTTGGTCGGCGGCACCACTTCCCAGGGCACCAGCGCCCCCTCGATGACGCCCTTGGACAGGCTCTCCGGCATCTGCGGCACCGGCATGCCCACCGGGATGGCGCCCAGCGCGGCCAGCTGCTTGTTGCCAAGGCGCGAGGGCGCGCGGATCTTCATGCCCTTGATGTCCTCCAGCGACTTCACCTGCTTGTCGCGGAAATGGAAGACATAGGGCCCGGTGACCCAGGTGGCGATGGGCTTGAAGCCGGCGAACTCCGAGGCCGCGTCCGCCTGGGCGAAGTCCCACAGCGCACGGGAGGAGGCCGCGCGGTCGGCGGTGAAATAGGGCAGTTCGAACACTTCCGAGATCGGGAAGCGGCCGGGCGTCCAGCCGGGCAGCGTCCAGGTGATGTCGGAGACGCCGTCGCGCGCCTGCTGCAGCAGCTGCGGCGGCGTACCACCCAGCGACATGGCGGTGTAGATCTGGCACTTCATCCGGTTGCCCGACTCGGCGGCGATCTTGTCGCACCAGGGCACGATGAAGCGGGTATGAGCAGCGGAAGTGGGCGGCAGCGAGTGCGCCACCTTCAGCACGACTTCCTCGGCGGCACTGGCGGCGGCCGGCAGGGCCAGCAGCGCACAGGCGATCAGGGGCCTGCAATGGATCTGCATGTTCTTGTCTCCTCTCTGTTTTTTGCGTGGGGTTGGTGCTGCGGGAAAGCCTTATCCGGGCACGATCAGGCTGGCGCCGGGGATGAGTTCGCGGATCGCCGGGTGGGCGAGCGTGGTTTCGAGGTTGCGCTGGGGAATGCGGGCGTGCTCCCGCATCAGCGCTTCGGCGCGGGCGCCTTCGCGGCCGGCCAAGGCTTCGACCACCGCGCGGTGCTGGGCATTGGCCAGGCGCAGGGTGTGCAGCGCATCCGGCGCCACCGCCTGCACCCGCAGGAAGCCGTTGGGCGAGGCGAAGGGCAGCGCCATCGCCCGCTCCACCTGGCGCCGCACCACCTCGCTGCCGCAGGCGCCGGCGATGAGCTCGTGGAAGCGGGCGTTGCCGTCCACATAGGCGGCGAAGCGGGCTTCGCTCAGCGCCTCGTCATCGGCCAGCACTTCGTCGATCTGGTCCACACAGTCGGCCAGCATCTCCAGCAACTCCGGCGCCACCCCGCGCTCCGCTGCCAGCCGGGCGGACAAGCCCTCCAGCGTGGCGCGGATCTGGATGGCATCGCGGATCTCGTCCAGCGAGAAGGCCCGCACCCGGAAACCGCCGGACTGTATCGGCTCCAGCAGCCCTTCTTCCTGGAGTCGCACCAGCGCGGTCCGGATGGGCGTGCGCGAGATGCCGGTCGCCTCCGCCATCACCGGCTCCGACAGCCGCTCGCCCGGCGCCAGCTCACCGGCCAGGATCATCTCGCGCAGGCGCAGCAGCGCGCGCACGGTCTGGGAGGATGTGGCTTCACTCGTTTCGGGGAGGGGGGCGGAGGCCATGGGGCAATCCAGCTCAAGGTGTATACAGTTCAAAGTGTATACATGACAAAACTGAATTGCTCATAAAATTATTTTATCAACAAGCAGACCACGAGAGGGCGAACGGCAACGGGACTTTATGGCTTCAAGGAAGGGGATAAGAGCAAGGCTGGCGACGGGCGGAGATCGGCCTGCTGCTTCAAGGCGAAAAAAGGCTGCTTCCTGCCAGCCTTTATATGTATACAACTCTCGATATTGAACATCTTTCACCCCGCCCCCTCGCTGCGCCGGTACGACTGGGACCACGCGGCCCGGAGGCGAAAAAAAGAAGCCCCCAGGCCAGGCCACAGGGGTGGGGGTGGGGGTGGGGGTGGGACGCGGAGCGGCGGTCGGGAGGCAGGGGCTAGGTCGCTTGCATCACTCCAGGCCCCCTGGCGGACGCCCCCTTTCTTCGGCCCTTGCTCTCCCGCGAGGGGCTAGCGTATGCACACAATGACTACTGCATGAAAAAGAACGGCATTCGGACAGTTTCCGGCAGCGGAAATGACAGAAGCAGCCAGAAATTCCGCAAAAACGACAAGGAGCGAGCTTCTCTCTAATGCCGTATGAGTTGTGTGCATACACAAGCCCACGAAGGGGGAGGGAGATGCGGCGGTGAGCCCTGGGAAGCATGCGGTTTTTCCCGATGGTTGTCCCAAGCCGCGCTTTTCGGCCGCCAGCTTCAAGCGCCTTTTCGGCAGCCCCTTTTCGAACCGCCCCAACCATCTTCCCTTTACCTCCCCCAACTCCCCGACTACACCCGCTCAAACACGCCGGCCGCGCCCATGCCTGTGCCTATGCACATGCTGATCATCCCGTAGCGCGCTTCGCCGCGCGCCATGGCGGCCAGCAGGGTGGCGGTGCGGATGGCGCCGGTCGCGCCCAGCGGGTGGCCGAGGGCAATGGCGCCGCCCAGGGGGTTCACCTTCTGCGCATCCAGGCCGAGCTGGCGGGAAACGCACAGCGCCTGGGCGGCGAAGGCCTCGTTCAGCTCTATCCAGTCGATGTCGCGCAGGTGCAGGCCGGCTTGCGCCAGCGCGCGCGGGATGGCTTCCACCGGGCCTATGCCCATGATTTCCGGCGGCACGCCGGCCACCGCGTAGCTGCGGAAGCGGGCCACCGGCGCGCAGCCGTAGCGTTTCAGCGCGCGTTCGCTCATCAGCAGCACCGCGCCGGCGCCGTCGGACATCTGCGAGCTGTTGCCGGCGGTGACCGAGCCGCGGGCGGCGAACACCGGCTTGAGCTTGGCCAGGCCGTCGGCGGAGGCATCGACGCGCGGGCCTTCGTCGTCTTCCACCAGGCGCTCGGCGATGCGCACCGTGCCGCCCTCGCCGGGCAGGTGAGCGCGCACCGGGTAGGGGGCGATCTCGTCGCGGAAGCGGCCGGCGGCGATGGCGGCGGTGGCGCGGCGGTGGGATTCGAGCGCGAAGGCGTCCTGGTCGGCGCGGCTCACCTGCCAGCGCTCGGCCACCTTCTCGGCGGTCAGGCCCATGCCGTAGGCGATGCCGACGTTCTCCGGGTGGGCGAAGATCTCCGGGTTGAGGCTGACCTTGTTGCCCATGATCTGCGGCATCGCGCTCATGCTCTCGGTGCCGGCGGCGATCATGACGTCCGCCTCGCCCAGGCGGATGCGGTTGGCGGCATCCGCCACCGCCTGCAGGCCGGAGGCGCAGAAACGGTTGATGGTCACGCCCGGCACCCGCTCCGGCAACCCGGCCAGCAGCAGGCCGATGCGGGCCACGTTCATGCCCTGCTCCGCTTCCGGCATGGCGCAGCCGGTGATGACGTCGCCGATCTCGCCGGCATCCACGCCCGGCACCCGCGCCAGCAGCGCGCGCAGCACATGGGCCAGCATGTCGTCCGGCCGCACCCGGCGGAAGGCGCCGTTGCGCCTGGCCACCGGGGTGCGCACCGCGGCGACGAGGTAGGCGTCCTGTATCTCTTTGCTCATCGTGTGTCCTCCTCGGCCGGCGCTCAGTTGCGCAGCGGCTTGCCGGTTTCCAGCATGTGCACGATGCGCTGCTGGGTCTTTTCCTCTTTCAGCAGGGCGACGAACTGGGCGCGTTCCACCTCCAGCAGCCACTGCTCGTCCACCTCGCTGCCACTATCCACCTCCCCGCCGCACAGGGCGATGGCGGCGGCCTTGCCGACGCGGTAGTCGTAGGCGGAGATGAAGCCGCCTTCGGCCATGTTGGCGAGCAACATCTCGCAGGTGGCGACGCCGTTGCGCCCGGCCACCACCACCTTGCGCTCGCGCGCCGGCGGCCGCCAGCCGGCCTCGGCCAGCGCGCGGGCGCGGTGCAGAGCGACGTAGAGCAGCTCGTCCGCATGCAGCAGGATGTCGTCGCCCGCCCGGCCGAAGCCCAGCGCCACCGCCTCGCTGGCGCTCTTGGCCACGGTGGCGCGGGCGATGGTCTGGAAGGCGTTCTGGATGTAGAGGAAAACATCGCCGCCGGCGGCGCGCTGCGCCAGCCGGTGCGCCTGCAGGGCGAACTCCTTGCTGCCGCCGCCGGCCGGGATCAGCCCCACCCCCACTTCCACCAGGCCGACATAGCTTTCCAGCGCCATCACCCGGTGCGCCGCATGCATGGCGAACTCGCAGCCGCCGCCCAGGGCCAGGCCTTGCACCGCGGCCACCACCGGCACCTGGGCGTGCTTGAGTGCCATCGACACCTGCTGGAACTTGGCTACGGTGGCTTCCAGGCGGCCGAACTCGCCGGCGGCGCAGGCGGTGGCCACCTGCTGCAGGTTGGCGCCGACGGCGAAGGGCGGCTCATGCCACAGCACCAGCCCGTCCAGCTCGCTCTCGGCGCGCGCCACCGCTTCCAGCAGGCCGTCCATCACCTCTTCGCCGATGGCGTGCATCTTGGATTTGAAGGAGACGATGCCGATGCCGGCATCCTGGTCGGCACGCCGCCACAGGCGCACGCCCTCGTTCTCCCACAGGGTGTCGCCGGCCTCGGGCGCGGCCTCGCCCAGCACCCGCTCCGGGTAGAGCTGGCGGCGGTAGACGTCCAGCGTGGAGCGCGGCTTCATCGTCCGCTCGGCGGCGCTCCAGGAGCCGTCAGGCTCGTGCACGCCGCCGTAGGCGCCGCGTTCGGCCACCCAGTCGGGCAGCGGCACGTCGGTCATCGCCCGGCCGGCGGCGATGTCCTCGCCCACCGCCTGGGCGATGGCGCCCCAGCCGGCGGCCTGCCAGGTTTCGAACGGGCCCTGCGCCCAGCCGAAGCCCCAGCGCATCGCCAGGTCCACATCGCGGGCGTTGTCCGCCACTTCATCCAGCTGCACCGCGCAGTAGTGGAAGAGGTCGCGGAAGATGGCCCACAGGAACTGCGCTTGCGGGTGGTCGCTGGCGCGCAGCGCGGCGAAGCGCGCCGCCGGGTCGCGCTGCTTGAGGATGGCGCCCACCTCCGGCGCCACCTCGCCGGCGCTGGGGCGGTAGTCGCGCTTCTGCGGGTCCAGCACCAGGATCTGGCGGCCGTCCTTGCGATAGACGCCGGCGCGGGTCTTCTGCCCCAGCGCGCCCTGGGCGATCAGCCCGTCCAGCCAGGCGGGGTGGCGGAAGTAGGCGTGCCAGGGGTCGTCCGGCAGCGTGGCGGCCATGGTGTCCACCACATGCGCCAGGGTATCCAGGCCGACCACGTCGGCGGTGCGGTAGGTGGCGCTCTTGGGCCGGCCGATGAGGGGACCGGTGAGCGCATCCACCTCGTCGAAGCCCAGGCCGAGGCGGGCGGTGTGGTGGATGACGGCGAGGATGGAGAACACGCCGATGCGGTTGGCGACGAAGTTGGGGGTGTCGCGGGCGCGCACGATGCGCTTGCCCAGGCGGCTGGTGAGCCAGGTCTCCAGCGCGTCCAGCATGGCCGCGTCGCTGTCCGGCGCCGGAATCAGCTCCACCAGGGCCATGTAGCGCGGCGGATTGAAGAAGTGGACGCCGCAGAAGTGGTTGCGGCGGCCCGGCGGCACCGCCCTCGCCAGTTCGGCGATGGACAGGCCGGAGGTGTTGCTGGCGAAGATGGCGCCGGGCTTGAGGTGGGGGGCGACCTTCTCGTAGAGGTCCAGCTTCCACTCCATCTTCTCGGCGATGGCTTCGATGACGAGGTCGCATTCGCCGAGGCGGGCGAGGCCGTCGGCATAGGTGGCGGCCTCGATCAGCGCCACCTTCTCCGGCAGCGCCAGCGGCGCCGGGTCCAGCTTCTTCAGCCCGGCCAGGGCGCGGCGGACGACGCCGTCCGGCGGGCCCTCCTTGGCCGGCAGGTCGAACAGGATCACCGGCACGTCGGCATTGGCGCAGTGGGCGGCGATCTGCGCCCCCATGACGCCGGCGCCGAGCACGGCGACCTTGCGGATGATGAATCGGCTCATGCGTTCCTCCGGTGCGGGACGAAGCGAAGCGGGGACGGCCGCGCGCCCGCGGGCACGGCCGCAAGCCGGGCGCGGCCGCGAATGCGGCCGGCGCCGGGGCGAGCGAGTCAGTCAGCCAAGGCTCAGAACGCCAGCGAGTACTGGGCGCCGACGATCCAGACGCTGGAGTCGTAGTCGCCAGTGACGCGGCCGCGGCCGTCGGCGATCTGGTTGTTGTCGATCTTGGTCTTGGGCACGTAGAGGTAGGCCAGGCCCAGATCGACGGTGGACGCCGGGGTGGCCTTCCACTGGCCGCCGACGGTGAACCAGGTGCGGTCGTTGTCCGGCAGCGACACCAGGCGGCGCTCCTTGTCCTTCACCGGCGTCTGGTCGTAGGCGATGCCGAACTTCAGCTTCCAGGCGTCGTTGAGCTGGTAGTTGGCGCCGATGGCCAGCCTCCAGGTGTCGCGGAACTCGGTCTCCAGCGTCTGCACGGTGGCGCCGGACAGGGGGCCGGAGGTGCGCACGATGTCCACCTCCTTGATCTTGCTCCAGCCCGTCCAGGACACGTCGCCCAGCAGCTCCCAGCGGCTGTCCAGGCGGTGGGCGAGGCTGACGATGAAGGAATCCGGCAGCTCCACCTTCGCCTCGGCCTTGCCGGTGGTGAGCGCCGCGGTGGCGCCGGCGGCCGGCCCCTTCACCTTGAGGTCGCCCTTGAGCTTGTGCTCGATGGAGGAGCGGTAGGACACGCCCAGGCGGGTGGCGTCGGAGAGCTTGAACAGCGCACCGATGTTCCAGCCCCAGGCGTCGGAATCCGCCTCTAGGATGGCGTGGGTGGCGGCCAGCGCTGGCGAGATCACCGCCGCCGCGCGCTCGTACTCCGCTTCCATGCGCTGCCAGTTGAGGCCACCGCCGATGGACACCACCTCGTTCACCCGCCAGGCGATGGAGGGGTTGATGTTGTAGGTCTTGATGTCGAACTTGATCGAGTGGGCGGCGCCCACCCAATCGTCGTCGTACTCGGTCATCAGGCCGAAGGGCGCGCCCAGGCCGACGCCGACGTAGACATCGCGGTTCAGCGCCCAGGACAGATAGCCGTTGGGCAGGTAGGCCCAGGAGCCGGCGTCCTTGGTGTCGCCCTGCAGGAAGCCGGTGCCGCTGGAGCCGTCGTTGTCGAACTTGAAGGCCGGCCGCACTGCCGAGATGCCCACCGAGAGCTCGCGCTCGCGCAGCTCGGTCATCCCCGCCGGGTTGAAGTAGATGGTGCTGGCGTTGTCCGCCACCGCGGCGGAGCCGGCGTAGGCGTTGCCGAGGCCGCTGGCGTTCTGCTCCAGGAGCTGGAAGCCGGCGGCGTGGCTGGCGGCAGGCGCCATCAGCACCAGGGCGGCCGGGATCAGTCGTGCAAGCTCTTTCCGTTGCATCGTGTCGTCTCCTCCTTTGTCGGGCGTTACCGCCCTTGGCGCGCCGGGGACTACCGCCCCGGTTGTCGTTGGCCGCGCTCGCCTGCGCCGCTGGCGCCGCGGTGTTACTGCCCGGTCATGCGGCCGGGATCGGGGATTTCTCCCCTGCTTCGTTGATGGCCACGTAGGTCAGCCTGGCCTCGGTCACCTTCACGAACACCGGCTCGGCATGGCCGCGCTCGGCGAAAACCACCACATCCACCGTCACCGAGGTGCGGCCCACCGATTCCACCTTGGCGTAGAAGCTCACCAGGTCGCCCACCGACACCGGCTGCTTGAAGGTGAAGGAATTCACCGCCACGGTGACGACGCGGCACTTGGCGCGACGGATGGCGGGGATGGAGCCGGCAATGTCCACCATGGACATGATCCAGCCGCCGAACACGTCGCCGGACGGGTTGGTGTCGGCCGGCATCGCCATCACGCGCAGCGAGAGGTGCTTGTCGGCCGGGAGGGATTCGCGGGAGATCGGGGGGGTGGTCATGGTTTTTCCTGCGTGGGGGTCTGGACTGTAACCCCGCTATTTTGCTGCAACGCAGCACGTCCAGCTATCCGGAATTCCCCCACGTCCTCCAGATATTGCAAGGGCCCACCGGTATAGGGCGCGAAGCCGGTGCCGAAGATCACGCCGGCGTCGGCGAGGTCGGCGTCCGCCACCACCTTTTCCGCAACGCAGCGACGCGCCGCTGCCAGCAGCGGGGCGACGATGCGCTGGGCAAGCCCGACCGGTGCGCTCTCGGCGGCATGCTCCGCCGCGGCGGACTTCTCCGCCTTGCCCTCCTTCCAGCGGTAGTAGCCCTGACCAGTCTTGCGGCCAAGCTGGCCGGCTTCCACCAGCATCGCCAGCCGCGCCGGCACCTGGGCCTCGCCGCCGGTGAGGCCGCGGCCGGCGGCCAGCGCCACGTCCAGGCCCACGGTATCCACCAGCTCCACCGGCCCCATCGGCATGCCGAAGGCGAGCAGCGCAGCATCCACCGTTTCCGGCGCAATGCCCTCTTCCACACAGCGCAGGGCCTCCAGCATGTAGGGCGCCAGCACCGCGTTCACCAGGAAGCCGGGCGCGCTCTTCACCGGCAGCGGCAGCTTGTCGATACGGCGGACGAAGCTGGCGGCGGCCTGGGCCAGCGCCGGCGCGGTCTGCGCGCCGCTCACCACTTCCACCAGCGGCATGCGCGGCACCGGGTTGAAGAAGTGGATGCCGACCAGACGGCCGGGGTCGCCCAGCGCGGTGGCGATGTCCTCCAGCCGCAGGCTGGAGGTGTTGGTGGCGAGCAGCGCGTCCGGCCTGGCCTTGCGCTCCAGTTCGGCGAACAGGCTGCGCTTGGCTTCCAGGTCTTCGAAGATGGCTTCGATCACCAGGTCGGCGCGGGCCACGCCGTAGCCTTGCGGGTCCGGCAGCAGGCGGTCCAGCGCGAAGCGCACCGCGCGCTCGGTGTCTTCGCTGCGGCCCCCTTTGCCGCGCCCGCTCTTACCACTGCCTCCCAGCTTGCGCCGGAACAGTTCGGCGGCACGGCCGATGGCGGGGGCGATGCGCGCCACCGACTGATCCTGCAGCGTCACCGTCAAGCCGGCGAGCACGCAGACGGCGGCGATGTCGCCGCCCATCACGCCGGCGCCGACCACATGCACATGGCGCGGCGCAAAGCCGCTCTCCTTGCCGTAGCCCTTCAGCCGCTCCTGCAGGAAGAACACCCGCAGCAGCTTGCGGGTGGTGGGCGAGGCGATCAGCGCCTCCAGCGAGGCCGGATCGCCGGCCGGCACCGCCAGCGCGTTGCCGCCGTGGCGCGCCCAGATTTCCAGGATGGCGTAGGGTGCCGGATAGTGTTCGGCGCGCGCCCTCGCCGCCAGTTGCTTGCGGGCGCGGCTGGCGACCAGCGGTTTCAGCGGGCCATCCAGCAGACGCGCCAGCAGCGGCGGCTTGTGCAAGGGCTGGCCGGAGAGCACCAGCATGCGCGCGGCGTTCTCCATGACGCGCGCCGGCACGCAGTCGTCCGCCAGGCCGAGGCGCTTGGCGCGGCGGGCATCCACGCTCTTGCCGGCCAGCATCATGTCCAGCGCCGCCAATGGGCCGATCAGCGCCGGCAGCCGTTTCATGCCGCCCCAGCCGGGCACGATGCCCAGCATCACCTCCGGCAGCGCCAGCTTGGTGTCCTTGTCATCCACCACCAGCCGGTAGCGGCAAGCCAGCGCCAGTTCCAGGCCGCCGCCCAGGCAGTGGCCGCGGATCAGCGCCAGCGTGGGAAAAGGCAGCGCGGCGACGCGCTCGAACAGCGCCCAGCCGCGTGTCACCAGGGCACGGGCGGCGGTGGCGGAGTCCAGCTGCTCGAACTCGCTGATGTCCGCGCCGGCGATGAAGCCGGCCGGCTTGGCGGAGGCAATGATGAGGGCGCGCGGCGGCGCCGCTTCCAGCCGGCCCAGCACTTCCTCCAGCTCGTCCATCACCGCCCGCGACAAAGTGTTGGTGGCGGACTCGGCCTTGTCCAGCCACAGCCAGCTGGGGCCGCCGGCCTCCTCGGCGAGGCGCCAGTGGCGGCCACCGGCAGCCGCGCGCAGCAGGGCGCTGGATTCCGCATTCATGCCAGGTTCTCCACCAGCATCGCCCCGCCCTGTCCGCCGCCTATGCAGATGGCGGCGATGCCGCGCTTGCCGCCGGTGCGCCGCAGCACCCGCAGCAGGTGGAGCACGATGCGCGCGCCGCTGGCGCCCACCGGATGGCCCAGCGCCACCGCGCCGCCATCCACGTTGAGCCGCGATACATCCGGCACACCGGGCGCTGAAAGGCCGAACTCGCGCTGGAACAAGGCCTCGTCGCCAAAGGCGCGCAGGCAGGCGATGACTTGGGCGGCGAAGGCTTCGTTGATCTCCCAGGCGTCGATGTCGGTGCTGGCGAGTTGCTTGCGCGCCAGCAACGGCGCGGCGGCATATACCGGCCCCAGGCCCATGCGTTCCGGCGCCAGCCCGGCCCAGGCGCTGTCCACGATGCGGCCCAGCGGCTGCAGGCCGTGGCGCTCCACCGCGTCCGCCGAGGCCAGCAACAGCCAGGCGGCGCCGTCGGTGATCTGCGAGCTGTTGCCGGGGGTGACGCGACCGTAGCGCTTGTCGAAGAAGGGCTTGAGCCTGGCCAGGCCTTCGGCGGAGGCGTCACGCCGCAGGCCGTCGTCGCTGGCATGGAGAGCGCCGTCCGGGCTCACCAGCGGCGCGATCTCGTCGTTGAAGTGGCCAGCATCCTGCGCCGCCGCAACCCGTCTGTGGCTCTCCAGCGCATAAGCGTCCATCTCCTCGCGGGAGATGCCGAACTCCCAGGCCAGGTTCTCGGCGGTCTGGCCCATGGTCTGGCCGACCACCGGATCGGTCAGCCCTTTGACGATGCCTATCACCGGCGCGAGGTAAGCCGGGCGGAAGCCGCGCAGCACCTGCAGGCGCGCCACTGGCCCGCGCGCCGCGTACCAGGCGGAGAACCAGCGCACCATCGCATCAGAGAACAGCAGCGGCGCGCGCGACAGCGCATCCACGCCACCGGCCAGCACCAGCCCGGAGCGGCCGGCCTGGATGTTGGCGATGGCGGAATCCAGCGCCTGCATGCCGCTGGCGCAGTTACGCATCACCGTCCAGCCCGGCACCGCCGCGCCGCAGCCCATGCGCAGGGCGACCACCCGGCCGATGTTCACTTCGTCCGGCGAGGGGCTGGCGCAGCCGAGGATGACTTCGTCCAGCTCAGCCGGCGCGAAGCGCTGGCGCAGCAGCAGCGCGCGGCCGGCGGCGGTGGCGAGGTCGGCCGCGGAGAAGGGGCCGGGCGCGTTGCGCGCCTTGAGGAAGGGCGTGCGGGCGCCGTCGATGATGTAGATGCTGCGATCCATGCGCGCCGCCCTCAGGCCACCGCCCGCGTGGGCGCAACGGCGCCGGGCGCTGCTGCCGTCTCACCAGCCGTGCCGGCCGCCACCGTTGCACCGAACTCGAAAGGGAAATCATCCACCCGGATCACCTTGTCGCGCAGTTCGCCCCGTCGCTTCAGCATAGACAACTCGTCGTCGTCGATGACGCCGTCTTCGCGCGCCTGCAGCCACACCGCGTCTACGCCGCCGCCGGGCGCCGGCCGCGGCTTGAAGCGGCCCTCCTTCTGCGCACGGCGCACCTTGGCTTCGATGGGCTCCGCCGCCACGGTGGCGAGCAGCGCCGCTTCCAGCGCGGCCACCGGTTCGTCGATTCCGGTGGGCAGGAAGACGTCGGCGGTGAGGCGGTCGCGGGTCGGCGAGGGCGCGATCAGGCGCTTGGCGACTTCATGGCCGAGGCGGTCGGACGGCACCACGTAGGGCCGGCCCAGCGGGAACACCACCAGCCGGCGCAGCAGCAGGGCGAAGAAGCGGTTGGGAAAGTTGGCGATGACGCCTTCGAAGGCGTTCTGCGCGCGGAACATGCAGTCCCAGAGCGCCCAGTGCATCAGCGGCGCGTCTTCCGCCTGGCGGCCTTCGGCCTCGAAGCGCTTCAGCGTGGCCGAGGCCAGGTACATCAGCGACAGGATGTCGCCCAGCCGGGCGGAGAGCTTTTCCTTGCGCTTGAGGGCGCCGCCCATGGTGCCCATGGAGAGGTCGGCGAGGAAGGCGAAGGCGGCGGAGAAGCGGGTGAGCTGCTGGTAGTAGCGGCGGGTTTCCGGCGCCACGTCCGCCGCCACGCCGACGAAGTGGGAGCCGGTGAGGCCCATGACCAGCGCCCGCACGCCGTTGGACAGGGTGTAGCCGATGTGGCCCCAGAAAGCGCGGTCGAAGGCGGCGAGGTCGCCCTCGCCAGCGGCGTGCATTTCCTCCAGCACATAGGGATGGCAGCGGATGGCGCCCTGGCCGAACAGGATCAGGCTGCGGGTGAGGATGTTGGCGCCCTCCACCGTGATGCCCACCGGGATCTGCTGGTAGGCGCGGCCGAGGAAGTTCTGCGGGCCGAGGCAGATGCCCTTGCCGCCGATGACGTCCATGCCGTCGTTCACCGTCTGCCGCGCGCGCTCGGTGACGTGGTATTTGACGATGGCCGACACCACCGAGGGCTTCTCGCCGAGGTCGATGGCGCCGGCGGTCATCACCCGCGCGGCGTCGCATAGATAGGTGTTGGCGCCAATGCGGGTGAGCGCCTCCTCCACGCCCTCGAAGCGGCCGATGGCGGTCTTGAACTGGTAGCGCACCCGGGCATAGGCGCCGACCGCGCGGGCGGTGAGCTTCTGCATGCCGGTGTTGGAGCCGGGCAGCGAGATGCTGCGGCCGGCGGCCAGGCACTCCATCAGCATGCGCCAGCCCTGGCCGGCCATCTTCGGCCCGCCGATGATGAAGTCCAGCGGCATGAACACATCCTGACCGCGGATGGGACCGTTCATCCACACCGCGTTGAGCGGGAAGTGGCGGCGGCCGATGTCCACCCCGGGGTGGTCGTGCGGCACCAGCGCGCAGGTGATGCCGATGTCCTCGACACTACCCAGCAGGTGGTCCGGATCGTAGAGGCGGAAGGCGAGGCCGAACACGGTGCACACCGGCGCCAGCGTGATGTAGCGCTTGTCGAAGCTCACCCGCATGCCCAACACCTCGCGCCCCTGCCACTGGCCGCGGCAGACCACGCCGGCATCCGGGATGGAGGCGGCGTCCGAGCCAGCCCAGGGGCTGGTCAGGGCGAAAGCGGGAATGTCCTCGCCGCGCGCCAGCCGCGGCAGGTAGTGGCGCTTCTGCTCCGGCGTGCCGTAGTGCAGCAGCAACTCCGCCGGGCCCAGGGAGTTGGGCACCATCACCGTCACCGCCGGCGCCGAGGAGCGGGTGGAGAGCTTGGTCACCACCTGGGAATGGGCGTAGGCGGAGAAGCCTTTGCCGCCGTATTCCTTGGGGATGATCATGCCGAGGAAGCCCTGCTCCTTGATGTAGCGCCAGACCTCGGGCGACATGTCGTGCTGGCTGGTCGCCTCCCAGTCCTGCACCCGGCGGCACAGCTCGCTGGTCTCGTTGTCGAGGAAGGCCTGCTCCTCGGCGCTCAGCCGTGGCCAGGGATAGGCGGCGAAGCGGCGCCAGTCCGGCTTGCCGGCGAACAGCTCGCCCTCCCACCACACGGTGCCGGCCTCCAGCGCGTCGCGCTCGGTCTGCGACATCGCCGGCAGCGCGCGGCGGAAGCCCTTGAACAGCGGCGCGCTGACCAGGCGGCGGCGCAGCGCCGGCAGCAGGAACACGCCCAGCGCCAACGCATAGAGCCCCATCACCGCCCAGGCCACCGCCGGCGGCCAGCCGCCCGCCCAAGCCAGCGCAGCAAGCCACAGCAGACCCGCCGCGTACCAGGCAAAAAATGGCGCTCGCCCATAGGCGAGCGCGCCTGCCACGGGAGGGAAGAAAACCAGCAGCCACCAGATCATCGTCGTCTCCTGTCTCCGTCGCCGCGCGTCTGTGGCGCGGTCGCGTTTGATTCGAACCTGACTGTCCGCGGGCCCTGCCGCCCGCCTGCCACCTGAGCTTCTTTATGCGGCTGCAGCATCCTCCGCAGCGTCGCGCGCCGCGTTGAACACCGGCAGCGGCGCGCGCAGGCCGCCGAGCAGGAAGGACATCAGCCGCGGCATCAGGCGCTGCGGATCGGCGTCGTCGAAGGTGCCGGCGAAGAGCTGCAGCGCGTCGGTGCCGGCGATGGCGTAGGACATCGCCCCCATCATGAAATGGAAGCGCCACAGGATTTCCTCCCGCGGCACGTCCGCCAGCGCGCGGTAGAGCGCGCCGAGGAAACGCTCCAGCACTTCGGCATATTCCTCGGCGAGGAACTGGCGCACGAAGGCGTTGGGCTCGGTGTAGGTGCGGCCCAGCAGGCGCATGAAGGTGTGGCCGCCATGTTCGGTGTCCGCCGCCAGCGCCAGCGCGGTGCCGAAGAAGGCCTCGACGATGCGGCTGGGCTTGAGCGGCGCGCCCTGCGCTTCCGCCTCCAGCCGGTCCAGCGCCGCCAGCCGCTGGCGGTTCAGCTCGGTGAGGCGGCGGCGGAACACTTCCTGGATCAGCGCGTCCTTGCTGCCGAAGTGGTAGTTCACCGCGGCCAGGTTGGCATTCGCCCGGCCGGTGATCATCCGCATCGAGGTCGCCTCCAGCCCGTGCTCCACGAACAGCGCCTCGGCGGCATCCAGGATGCGGTCGCGGGTCTCGGAAGCCTGGCGGGGAAGCGCGCTGTCGTTCATCGGGCGTCTCGGGCGGAATCAATTCAAACGTCTGTTTGAATCATACGTTTCATTTATGGCATGTCAAGCCTCGGCCGAACGGCCTCGGGAAAACCCTGAGGCAGAAGTGAAATGCGGGAGCGCCTGACAGGAACGACACATCGCGCCGCCAAACGCCGTGGCGAAGAGCGCCCGTGCGGCGAGGGCACTGTCGCGCGCACAAAATGTTATGTTATAACATCACCAACCCTCGTCGCCCTCAAGCCCTCGCGGGCAAGCCCAGGAGCCCTCAATGAACCTGACCGACAAACAGCGCCAAGTCCTCTCCCTCCTGGAGGGCGGAAGCAGCCCCCTGAGCGCCTACGAACTGCTCGACCGCCTGCGCGGAAGCGGTTTCAGCGCGCCTACGCAGGTCTACCGGGTGCTGGAGAAGCTGACCGCGAACGGCCTGGTCCATCGCGTGGCCAGCCTCAATGCCTATGTTCGCTGCGCGCATCCGGAGGAGCTGGGGCATGGGCTGACGGCATTCGCCATCTGCGACGACTGCGGCCAGATCGACGAGTTCGTCGATCCCGAGCTCGTCCACGGGCTGAGCCATTGGGCCGGGCAGGCTGCGTTCGCGATGCGCGAGGCGTCGATCGAGGTTCGCGGCAGATGCGCGAACTGCAGCGCCCACGCAGCCTGACTCACATCCGCCCCTCTCCCTCCGAACGACTACCCCGCCATCACTAATGGACATCCACGCCTCCGCCTGCAGGCGCCTGCCTGTCACCGTCCTCTCCGGCTTCCTGGGAGCGGGCAAGACGACCTTGCTGAACCACATCCTCAACAACCGCGAAGGACGCCGGGTCGCGGTGATCGTCAACGACATGTCCGAGGTCAATATCGACGCGGCGCTGGTGCGCGACGGCGGCGCCCAGCTGTCGCGCACCGACGAAAAGCTGGTGGAAATGAGCAATGGCTGCATCTGCTGCACCTTGCGGGAAGACCTGCTGGTGGAGGTGGACCGCCTCGCCAGGGAAGGTCGCTTCGACCAGTTGGTCATCGAATCCACAGGCATTTCCGAACCGCTGCCGGTAGCCGAAACCTTCACCTTCGCTGGCGAGGACGGCCGCAGCCTCAACGAAGTCGCCCGGCTGGACACCATGGTCACCGTGGTCGATGCCTTCAACTTCCTGCGCGACTACAGTTCGCGCGACAGCCTGCAACTGCGCGGCGAATCGCTGGGCGAGCAGGATCAGCGCACCGTCGTCGATCTGCTGATCGAGCAGATCGAGTTCTGTGACGTACTCGTCCTCAACAAGACAGACCTGATCAGCGACCAGGAACGCGAACAGCTGATCGCGATACTTCACAGCCTCAATCCCCGCGCCCGCATCGAACTGGCCGAGTTCGGCAAGGTGCCGCTGGACCGCCTGCTGGACACCGGACTGTTCGACTTCGAGGCCGCCTCCAAGGCGCCTGGCTGGCTGCAGGAGTTGCGCGGCACGCACACGCCGGAAACCGAGGAGTACGGCATCCACAGCTTCGTCTATCGCGCACGCCGCCCTTTCCACCCCGAGCGCTTCTTCGCGCTGGTGGAAGATGAATGGCCGGGCGTGGTCCGCTCCAAGGGCTTCTTCTGGCTCGCCAGCCACCCCTCGCTGGCCGGCACCTGGTCGCAGGCTGGCGCGGTAGCGCGGCACGGTCCCGCCGGCTGCTGGTGGGCGGTCGTGCCGCAGGAACATTGGCCCCAGGATCCGGCTTCGGTGGCCGCCATCCGCTCGAACTGGGACGACCTGGTTGGCGACTCCCGCCAGGAACTGGTGCTGATCGGGATGGATATGGACGAATCCGCGCTGCGCGAACGCCTTGACGCCTGTTTGCTGAGCGATGAAGAAATGGCCAGTGGCGCCGAAACCTGGTTCTCCTGGCCCAACCCCTTTCCAGGTTGGCCCACCGATCCGGACTCACGCTGACACGCGGCCAGGCTGGAATCCTCCGCCTCGAAGCTCCGCCTCAAACCCCACATGCAAGCCCGTCTCAGTACCCCCGAGGCGGCGTGCGTTCCAAGCCCCATCACTTTCCCCGACATGGAGCCGGCGATGCCCAGGCTGAATATCGAAGATGCACGCGCCGCACACCAGGCCTTGGTGTATGCACTCGCCACCTTGCCTGCGGATGCGCCACAACGTACTGACTGGGAACGCGCCCTCGGCCGCCTTCACCTCCGGCTGAACATCGCGCATTCACAGGCCGGCCGCCCCCGGCATCAGCCCAGTGTCAGCAGTGGCGCCAGGACACATCGCTCATGTGAGGACAGCGCAGCTTGAACAGCAGCGACAAAGCGAGCCAGCGGCTGCATCGCTCACCAATGGCATCCAGCCAGGTGCGGGTCTTACTGACAAGCGGCTGCACTACGCCGGGAGCGGGAAGCCAAAGGCTACGGGATGAAGGACACCGCCCCGGGCCCGGCGCCACGCTCCGTCGCGAAAGTGCCCTCATGAGGAACCAGACCGGTGGCGGCCCCCCTCCTGTTCCGGCCCCCTCCGCAGAGGCCGCCGGTGCTGATCCGCAAGTTGTTCAAGTTCGAGAACGCACATATCGTGCGCGGCTGCAGCACGCGGCGCTGCTCCCACTCCATCCATGGCCACTCATACAAGGTAGAGCTGTTGCTGGAGGCCCATGCGTTTGACAACGGCCAGATGATTTATGACTTCGGCCTGCTCAAAGGCGCGGTACGCGAGTTGATCGATGCCTTCGACCACGCCGTCACCCTCTGGTCCGGTGACAACCTGGACTACCTGGCGGCCATGTGCAGGCACTCCGAGCGCTGGGTGTTGATCCCGGTCTCGCCCAGCGCGGAGCAGTTTTCGCGGCTGTTCTTCTGCCTCGTCGATGCGGTGCTGGCCCTCTCCGACATGGCCAACGGCGAGGCCGACGTGCAGCTCCACTCCGTGATCGTGCACGAGACCGACACCGGCTATGCCCAGTGCTTCCGCGAGGACGCCCTCAACCCGCGCATGGGCCTCATCGACCTGCATGCCATCGAGTTCGCCCCCGCCATCACCGCCCCCTGGCGCGACCCGGAACTCTTCGAACGCATCAAGCACGGCCAACAGATTCCCGCCTGCCTGGAAGAACTTGCATGATCAGGAAGAACCCCCGCGGCGATCTGCCGCAAATCCACCCCAGCGCCTTCGTCGACCCCACCGCCATCCTGTGCGGCCTGGTGATCGTGGAAGAAAACGTATTCATCGGCCCTTACGTCGTGATCCGTGCCGACGAGATGGACGCCAACGGCCACATGAACCCCATCGTCATCGGCGCCCACTCCAACATCCAGGATGGCGTGGTGATCCATTCCAAGTCCGGCGCCCCGGTCACCATCGGACAGCGGACCTCCATCGCCCACCGCGCCATCGTGCATGGTCCCTGCATCGTGGGCGACGGCGTGTTCATCGGCTTCAACAGCGTGCTGTTCAACTGCACCGTCGAAGCCGGCTGCGTGGTCCGCTACAACGCGGTGGTCGATGGCGCGCACCTGCCCTCTGGCTTCTACGTCCGCTCCACCGAACGTATCGGCCCCGACACCGAACTGGCCGCGCTACCACAGGTGAGCGCGGACGCCAGCGAGTTCTCGGAAGATGTGGCGCGCACCAATAACCGGCTTGTCCACGGCTACAAACAGATCCAGAACGAGTTTTGACTTGCCTTGAGGAATTTCCAGATGCCCGGCAGCAATCCCCAAACAGCACTCGTCGTCAGCGCCCACTCGGCCGATTTCGTCTGGCGCGCCGGCGGCGCCATCGCCACTCACGTCAAACAAGGCTGGCAGGTGAAGATCGTCTGCCTGTCCTACGGCGAGCGCGGCGAGTCGGCCAAGCTCTGGCGCAAACCCGGCATGACGCAGGAGAAGGTCAAGGCAGCGCGCAGGGAGGAGGCCCAGCGCGCCGCGGACATTCTCGGTGGCGACGTCGACTTCTGGGACATCGGCGACTACCCGATGCGCATCAGCGATGAAACCCTGTTCCGCCTGGTCGACCTCTACCGCACGCTGCAACCGGCTTTCGTGCTGAGCCACTCAGTCAAGGATCCCTACAACTTCGACCACCCCTTGGCCATGCACCTGGCCCAGGAAGCACGCGTCATCGCCCAGGCCGAAGGCCATAACCCCGGACAGAAAATCCTGGGCGCTCCACCAGTCTACGCCTTCGAGCCCCACCAGCCGGAGCAGTGCGGCTGGGAGCCCAACACCTTCCTTGACATCACCGAGGTGTGGGACATCAAGCGCCGCGCCATCGAATGCATGGCCGGCCAGGAGCACCTCTGGCACTACTACACCCGGGTGGCCCAACAGCGCGGCGTGCAGGCCAAGCGCAACATCGGCATCACCGCGGCGCGCACCATCGAGTATGCCGAAGGCTTCATGCGCCTGACGCCCAGCGTAGTGGACACCTTATGAGCCGCGCGCAGCCGCCCGGCCCCGCTGGATCGCCCATCATCGTCACCCTGCCGGACGGCAGGCAGCTCAGCTTCTCCGGCCCGGTCACCGTCGCCGATGCCGCCCGCGCAATCGGGCCGGGGCTGGCCAGGAATGCGGTGGCGGGCAAACTCGATGGCCGGCTGGTCGACACCTGCGAGCCGATTACGCGGGATGCGGAGCTGCGGATACTCACCCCGAACGACGACGAGGGCCTGGAAGTCATCCGGCACTCCTGTGCCCACCTCGTCGGCCATGCCGTCAAGCAGCTCTACCCGACGGCCAGGATGGTCATCGGGCCGGTCATCGCCGACGGTTTCTACTACGACATCGCCTGGGAACGCCCCTTCACGCCGGCAGACCTGGCCGCGATCGAGGCCCGCATGCAGATGCTGATCGCCAAGGAATACGCAGTGGTGAAGCGGGTTCTGCCACGCGCGAAAGCGATCCGCGTGTTCAGCCAGCGCGGCGAGGACTACAAGCTGCGCCTGATCGAAGACATGCCCGAAGTGCAGCAAATGGCCCTGTACTTCCACGAGGAGTATGTGGACATGTGCCGCGGCCCGCATGTGCCCAACACCCGCTTTCTCAAGGCCTTCAAGCTCACCAAGCTGGCCGGTGCGTATTGGCGGGGAGACGCCGGGAACGAACAGCTGCAACGCATCTACGGCACCGCCTGGGCCGACAAGAAGCAGCTTGACGCCTATCTGCTGCGCCTGGAGGAAGCCGAGAAGCGCGACCACCGCAAGCTGGGTCGCGAGCTGGACCTGTTCCACCTCCAGGACGACGCCCCTGGCGCCGTGTTCTGGCATCCGCGCGGCTGGGCGGTATTCCAGGAGTTGATCGGCTACATGCGCCGCCGCCAGCGGGACGCCGGCTATGTGGAGGTGAACTCGCCGGACGTGATGGACCGCAGCCTGTGGGAGATCTCCGGCCACTGGCAGAACTACCGCGACCACATGTTCACCACCGCAACGGAGGACGGCCGCGCGCTGGCACTGAAGCCGATGAACTGCCCCGGCAGCGTGCTGCTGTACCGTCACGGCCTCAAGAGCTACCGCGACCTGCCGTTGCGCATGGGCGAGTTCGGCAAGGTGCACCGCTACGAGCCCTCCGGCTCGCTGCACGGCTTGCTGCGCGTGCGCCACTTCACCCAGGACGACGCCCACATCTACTGCACCCCGCAGCAGATGGACGGCGAATGCCGCGAGGTCGTCGCGCTGGTGCTGGACATCTACCGCCAGTTCGGCTTCGAGGACATCCGCATCAAGCTCTCCACCCGCCCCGCGAACCGCATGGGTGACGACGCCACCTGGGACCTCCTTGAGGGCGCGCTGCTCCGGGCGCTGCAGGGCATGGCGCTGCCTTACCAGCTCAACCCCGGCGAGGGCGCCTTCTACGGGCCCAAACTCGAATTCGTGCTGCGCGACGCCATCGGCCGCGACTGGCAGTGCGGCACCCTGCAGGTGGACATGAACCTGCCGGAGCGCTTCGGCATCGAGTACGTCGCCGAAGACGGCCAGCGCAGGCGCCCGGTCATGCTGCACCGTGCGCTGTTCGGCTCGCTGGAGCGCTTCACCGGCATCCTGCTCGAACACCACGCCGGCAGGCTGCCCGCCTGGCTGGCGCCAGTGCAGGTGGCGGTGCTCTCGATCACGGAAGCGCATGCGCCCTATGCTCAGGACGTAGCACTGGCGCTGCGCCATGCCGGTCTGCGCGCCGAAGCCGATGTGCGTAACGAAAAGATCGGCTACAAGATCCGTGAGCAAACCCTGCAGCGCACCCCTTTCCTGCTCGTGGCGGGAGACCTGGAGACCGACAACGGCAGCGTCGCCGTACGCCTGCGAGACGGCCAGGACGTCGGGACGCTGAAGCTCGCCGACGCGATCGCCTTCCTGCTTGAGCGCACCCTGGCGCCCGACCAGAGCGTGCGCCGCACCCAGCAGGCGGAGCACCTGCTGCGAATGGCCGTACCGGCCGCGCCAACGACTTAAGTACCTCCCTCAAGCACACGGGCCAGCGCATCCGCTGCGCCCACACCTGACTGCTACAGCCGCTCCTTCCTGCTCCGCAGGCCCAGGGATTGCGGCCTGCCCCACCTCGCGGCCCACAGTAGCGCCACAGCACCGGCTCCTGCGACTCAGAGCCGCAACCGGTAGCTGGCGGGCGTGTCGCCGAAGGTGCGGCGGAACAAGCTGATGAAGGCGCTGGCAGTCGAGTAGCCGAGGTCCAGCGCAATGGCGGACACCGGCATGTCGGCGGCGAGCATCTCCAGCGCGCGCAGCATGCGGGCGCGCTGCCGCCAGGCGGTGAAGTTGAAGCCGGTTTCCGCCACGAAGCGCCGGCTCAGGGTGCGGGCGCTGACCGCGCCCCAGGCGGCCCACTGCTCCAGGCGGCGGTCGTCCGCCGGCTCGTCGATCAGCGCCCGGGCGATGCGCTGCAGCCGCGGATCGCTGGGCAGGGGCAGGCCCAAGGGCTCGACCGGCAGGCTGCGGATTTCCTCCAGGATCACCGCGGCGAGATGCGCCTGCGCGGGGGCCAACGCCCGCGCAGGCGTTTCGAGCGGCCAGCTGCACGCGCGCAGCACCGCTTCACGCAGCAGGCCGGAGGTACGCAAGGTGCAGGCGCGCTGCGGCAGATCGGCGCAGGCCGACTCCGCCACATAGACGCTCCAGCCGTGGAAAGGCCCGTGCGAACGCCCGGAGTGCACCTGGTGCGGCGGCAGCCACACCGCGTGGATGGCCGGCACGATCCACAGGCCATCCCCCAACCCCACCGACAGCAGCCCGCTCAGCGAGCCGAAGAGCTGGCCGCGCACATGCTGGTGCGGCCCGGCCGCCAGCTCATGTTCCTGGTGTTCCTGCGCGGCGAAGAGCAGCGGGCCATCGGCGGCATTCACCCATTCGTTCAGCCTCTGCAGCGTTTCGGTCATGGCGGATTCGAGCTATTGATTGTCCTTAACAGTCTATAGCCGCCACGATCTTCCTTCCTATGCTGCACGCCACTAGCACACGGAGACCCCCACATGCGCGCGCAAGACATCCTTCCCGTCGGACTCGACCAGATCGAGCGCCAGGGCATCACCATCCGCAAAGGCGCGGTCGGCGCCTTCCTCGCCAATGCACGGGCGCTGCAGGACACCGCCCTGGACGACGCGGCAAAGGAGCAGGCGCTGCGGGACATCGCCGACGGCCTGCCGGCGCTGCGCGCGCTGGGCCTGTTCGACATCCTGGAGATCCGCGATCCCCGGCTGCGCGCCCTGGTGGAGGCCGCAGCATGACGCCGGCCATCACGCCCGACCTGGACGCGCTCTACCAGCCGCCGCTCGAGATGGTCCAGAAGGCGGTGCTGGACCGCCTCGTCGATTTCCACCAGGCCTATCTCGCCCAGGCCACCTTCTTCTGCCTGGCAACCGGCAGCGCGCGCGGCCTGGACGCCTCTCCCCGCGGCGGCCCGCCCGGTTTCGTCCGCGTGCTGGATCCGCACACCGTCGCTTTCGCCGACTGGCCGGGCAACAACCGCATCGAGTCCCTGCGCAACCTGCAAGAGGACGAGCGCCTCGGCATGCTCTTCCTCTTCCCCGGGCTGGAAGTCTTCATGCGCATCAACGGCCGTGGCCGCCTGACGACCGAGGCGGCGCTGCTGCAGGCGCTGAGCGAGAACGGCCACACGCCCAAGGTGGCGACCGTGGTGCAGGTGGACGAAGTGCTGATGCATTGCGGCCGGGCCATCAACCGCGCCCGCCTTTGGGAGGAGAGCGCCCGCCTGGAGCGCGGCAGCCTGCCGACGGTGGGCCGCATTCTCGCCGCGGTGAAGCAGATGCAGGACGCATCCGCTGCGAGCAGCGAAGCGGAAATCGGCCAGATCGACGCCCATTACACCGCTGCGGTACGCAATCAGCTGTATTGAGCCGCTACGCCCTGCCCGGCGTGCTTCTTCGTCGAGCACCGCTGTGGCGGGATGCCCGGCTCAGGCGGCGATCTGCCCTGCCAGCGCGGCCAGCCCCACCACCGCCACCGGCGGCACCCGGCCCGGCACGAGCAGGCCGAAGCAGGCCAGGGCCAGCGCGAAGTCGGTACGGGTGTGGATGGCGCTGGTCCACACCGGATCGTAGAGCGCCGCCAGCAGGATGCCGACCACGCCGGCGTTGATGCCGGCCAGCGCGGCCTGAACATGCCGGCGGCGGCGCAGCCGTTCCCAGAAGGGCAGCGCGGCCAGGAGCACCAGGAGCGCCGGCAGGAAGATCACCGCCAGCAGCACCAGCCCGCCGCGCCAGCCCTGCAGGGGCCAGTCGGCCACCGCGCCGAGAAAGGCGGCGAAGGAGAACAGCGGCCCGGGAACCGCCTGCGCGGCGCCGTAGCCGGCGAGGAAATCGGCATTGCCCACCACGCCGGCCGCGGCGGTGGCCGACTGCAGCAGGGGCAGGACGACATGACCGCCGCCGAACACCAGCGCGCCGGCGCGGAACACGCCGTCTATCAGCGCGGCGCTGGACGAAGCGCTGGCCGAGGCCCACAGCGGCAGGCCGAGCAGCAGTAGCACGAGCACGCCCAGGGCCGTCACGCCCAGGCGCGATGAAACCGCATGCGGCGCCGGATGCGCCGCCGCCGGGAGAGCCAGGCGCAGCCACCAGCGGCCAGCCAGTCCGGTCGCCGCGATGGCGGCGAGTTGGGTCCAGGCCGAGGGCAGCAGCAGCGTCAGCAACGCAGCCAGCAGCGCCAGCGCGACGCGCGGGCGGTCCGGGCACAGCGTCTTCGCCATGCCCCAGACGGCTTGCGCCACCACCGCCACCGCAACCACCTTCAGGCCGTGCACCCAGCCGGCATCGGCGAGCGAGCGGTACTCGGTCAAGCCGTAGGCGAACAGGATGAGCGCGAGCGCCGAGGGCAGCGTGAAGCCGGCCCAGGCCGCCAGCGCGCCGCCGAGGCCCGCCCGCCCCAGGCCCAGCGCCATGCCGACCTGGCTGCTGGCCGGCCCGGGCAGGAACTGGCACAGCGCGAGCAGCTCGGCATAGCTGCGGTCGTCCAGCCAGCGGCGGCGATCCACGAACTCGGTGCGGAAGTAGCCCAGGTGGGCCACCGGCCCACCGAAGGAAGTCAGGCCCAGGCGCAGGAACAGGAGGAAGATGCGGCCCATGCTGTCCTGCGTCCGGGCGGGCGGCGGCATCAGAGCGCCTCCTGCCGCATCCGTCCCGCCAGCGCCGCGGCCGACTCCTTGCGCTCGCTGTACCTGTCCACCAGGTAGGCGGCGGCGTCGCGGGTCAGCAGGGTGAATTTCATCAGCTCCTCCATCACGTCCACCAGCCGGTCGTAGTACGGCGAGGGCTTCATCCGCCCGGCCTCGTCGAACTCCTGGTAGGCCTTGGCCACCGAAGACTGGTTAGGGATGGTCAGCATGCGCATCCAGCGCCCCAGCACCCGCATCTGGTTCACCGCATTGAAGGACTGCGAGCCGCCGGACACCTGCATCACCGCCAGCGTCTTGCCCTGGGTGGGCCGCAGCGCCCCGAGCGACAGCGGGATCCAGTCGATCTGGGTCTTCATCACGCCGGTCATGGCGCCATGCCGCTCCGGCGAACTCCACACCATGCCCTCGGCCCATTGCACCAGGTCGCGCAGCTCCCGCACCTTGGGGTGATCCTCGCCAGCGTCATCCACCAGGGGCAGGCCGGAGGGATTGAACATGCGCGTCTCGCCGCCAAGCGCTCGCAGCACCCGCGCCGCCTCCTCCGCCACCAGGCGGCTGTACGAGCGCTCGCGCAGGGAGCCGTAGAGCAGCAGGAAGCGGGGCGCATGCATGGCGCGCTTGGCCGGGAACAGGGCGCCCGGCTCGGCTTGCCGGAACAGCGCGGCATCCAGGTTGGGCAGATCGTCGAGCTCAGACACGGCGGCCCTCCGCGTCGATCACCACTTCGCCATCTTCCTTGGTGAACGCGCCTTGCTGGGGCCGGGGCAGGATGTCCAGCACCACCTCCGAGGGGCGGCACAGGCGGGTGCCCAGCGGGGTGACGACGATGGGACGGTTGATCAGGATGGGGTGCTGCAGCATGAAGCCGATCAACTCGTCGTCGGACCACTTCGGATCGCCCAGCCCCAGCTCCTGGTAGGGCGTGCCCTTGATCCGCAGCAACTCGCGCACCGGCATGCCCAGCGCCGCGATCAGCCGCTCCAGCGTGGCGCGGTCCGGCGGCGTCTTCAGGTATTCGATGATCTGCGGCTCTTCGCCCGAGTTGCGGATCAGGCCCAGGGTGTTGCGCGAGGTGCCGCAGGCCGGGTTGTGATAGATGGTGATGGTGCTCATCTGCTTGCCTCAGGAAGTTCGGGCCCGGCCCGCGCCGGCGTCGTACCAGCCGCGGCTGCGATTGACGATGCGCACCACCAGCAGCATCACCGGCACTTCGATGAGCACGCCCACTACCGTCGCCAGGGCCGCGCCCGAGTGGAAACCGAACAGGCTGATGGCCGCCGCCACCGCCAGCTCGAAGAAGTTGCTTGCGCCTATCAGCGCCGACGGGCAGGCGATGTCGTGCCGCTCGCCGACCCGGCGGTTGAGCCAGTAGGCCAGCCCGGCGTTGAGGAAGACCTGGATCAGGATGGGCACCGCCAGCATCAATATCACCAGCGGCTGCGCCAGGATGGCCCGCCCCTGGAAGGCGAACAGCAGCACCAGCGTGGCCAGCAGCGCCGCCATGGAGAGCGGCCCCAGACGGGCCAGCGCCCGGTCGAAGGCGGCCTGGCCCCGGCGCAACAAAGCGCGCCGCCACAGTTGCGCCAGCACCACCGGGATCACGATGTAAAGCGCCACCGAAACCAGCAGGGTGGCCCACGGCACGATGATGGACGACAGCCCCAGCAGCAGCCCGACGATGGGGGCAAAGGCGAAGACCATGATGGTGTCGTTGAGCGCCACCTGGGACAGGGTGAATACCGGATCGCCACCGGTCAGCCGGCTCCACACGAAGACCATCGCGGTACAAGGCGCCGCCGCCAGCAGGATCAGCCCGGCCACGTAGCTGTCCAGCTGTTCCGCCGGCAGCCAGGGGGCGAAAACCTGGCGGATGAAGAGCCAGCCCAGCAAGGCCATGGAGAAGGGCTTCACCGCCCAGTTGATGAACAGCGTCACGCCGATGCCGCGCCAGTGTTGCCGCACCTGGCCGAGGGCGCCGAAATCCACCTTCAGCAGCATGGGCACGATCATGACCCAGATCAGCAGCCCCACCGGCAGGTTGACCTGCGCCACCTCCAGCCGGCCGATGGCCTGGGCCAGTTGCGGCGCAAGCTGGCCCAGGGCAATGCCGGCGACGATGCACAGCGCCACCCACAGCGTGAGATAGCGCTCGAAGACGCTCATGCCGGTCGTCGCTCGTACGCAGGAAGCCAGATTGGCCTGGATGGAAGACATGGCTCAGCTCCGACCGATCTTGCGCAGTTCGCTCTGCAGCGAGATTTCGTCCAACCGGAGCAAGGGCAGCGAGAGTAGCAGTTCGATGCGTCTGCGCAGAGTCATGGCGACGTCGAGAAAGGCCTTGCGCTGGAGATCCTCATGCACATCCAGTGCAGAAGGATCCGGCACGCCCCAATGAGCCGTCACCGGTTTTCCCGGCCATACGGGGCAAACCTCTCCAGCTGCGCTATCGCAGACGGTAAAAATGAAGTCGAACACAGGCGCGCCAGGCGAGGTGAACTCGTCCCAACTCTTGCTGCGGAAGGCGGCAACCGGCAGTCCCATGCGTTCCAGGGTAGTGAGGGCGAGCGGATGCACCTCGCCTTTCGGAAAGCTGCCGGCGGACCAGGCCCGGAAACGCCCCTCCCCCAATGCATTGAGAATTCCTTCGGCCAGGATGGAACGGGCGGAGTTGCCAGTGCAGATGAAAAGTACGTTGTAGGCTTTAGCGGTCATTGGAATTTCAACCTTTGCACAAGGGAAAGGAGGCGGAGACCTCGCAGACGCCGCCTTCGCAGCAATGCTCGGTCAGATAGCCGATGAGGCCGTTCATGAGCTGGTACTCCGCCCGGTAGATCAGGTTGCGGCCCTGCTGCTCCACCGTCACCAGGCCGGCGTGGGCCAGTTCCTTGAGGTGGAAGGACAGGGTGTTCCGCGCCACGTCGAGGCGCTCGGCCAGCACGCTGGGCGTAAGGCCCTCCGGCCCGGCAACGACGAGGGCGCGGAATACCCGCAGCCGCTGGGCGTGGGCCAGGGCGCCGAGGGCAGAGATGGCTTGGTCTTCGTTCATTATTCGATGATACAACATTCATTGAATCGTTGACCATTTCCCTGGGCATCGATCTGCCGGCGGCTTGGGCACGCCGGGCAATTCCACTACCCTTTGCGCATGGACTCCCTTGCCCCCGAAGTACGCGCCATCCTGGTCCGGCCCCGCATCTACCTCGGGGATGGCATAGCCATTGGTCCCGGCAAGATCGATCTGCTGCGGGCCGTGGGAGAAACCCATTCCATCTCCGCCGCCGCCCGTTCGCTGGGCGTGCCTTACAAACGCGCCTGGCTGTTGATCGACTCGCTGAATGCCGGCTTCGGGCGGCCGGTGGTCTCGACCGCGACCGGCGGGAAAGGCGGCGGCGGCACCTCCCTCACCAAGCTGGGAGAAGACCTCATTGCCGCTTACGACGCCCTTGAAAAACGCCTGAACGCTGCCGCGCCGCCCGAGCTGGAAGCGCTCCACGCGCTGGCCGATCGCCGCGACTGAGCGCAGGGGCCAAGCAATACGGCCGCGATTCCGACGTTCGTTATGTCAACGTTGACACAGCGCAGTCGCCAATACGACAAATGCCCGCCATGCATGGCTGCCCGCAAGCGCCGACGGCTCCCCCGCCAGCGCCGGCAGGCGCGCCCGCCAATGCCTCCCGGCGCTGAGGTGCGGCCTTCGCCCGGCGACTTCCCGCAGGGCCCTGGCGCAAATGGCACATGCGTTGCTTGATGACATTCGTTATGTCTTTCTTCACCCAACGAATGCAACCCCGAATGCAACCCTTCTCCACCAGCGTCAGGGCACGCCGCGCGAAACGCACCTGCCAGCGACGAACCGCCGAGGAAACACCGTGAAAACCGAGAACCTGCCCGGACAGGACCAAACTCCAGCCGTGAGCGACACCGGCGCCGGCCGTGGCTGCGGGACTCGCAGCTTCATCGCAGGCACCCTGATCGGAACGCTGGGCGGATTGATAGGCCTGGGCGGAGCCGAATTCCGCCTGCCGGTGCTGGTCGGCATGTTCCGCCTGCCCACCCTCGAAGCCATCGTCCTGAACAAGGCGATGAGCCTCGTGGTGGTAGCGGCGGCGCTCATCTTCAGGATGCAGAGCATTCCCATCGACCGCCTCTACGCGCACGGCGACATCGTCCTCAACCTGCTCGCCGGGAGCCTGGTCGGCGCCTGGTGGGCGGCGGGCCACGCGATGACGATGCCCAGGGTCTGGCTCAATCGCATCGTGATGGTCCTGCTCGCGGCGCTAGCCATGCTGATGCTCTCCGAGGCCTGGCTGGGGCTGCATGACGGCGGCGCGCCGCTGTTCGACAACCCGCTGCTACGCACCGGCGCCGGCGTCATCGCCGGCTTCGGAATCGGCATCGCTGCGGCGCTGCTTGGCGTCGCCGGCGGGGAACTGCTCATCCCCACCATCGTGCTGCTCTTCGGCATGGACGTCCGGCTGGCGGGCAGCCTGTCCCTGATGGTGAGCCTGCCCACCATGATCGTCGGCTTCGCCCGCTACAGCCGCTCCGACGCCTTCGCGGTCATTCGGCGGGAACAGACCCTGTTCCGCACCATGGTGACCGGCTCCATCCTCGGCGCCGCGATAGGCGGGCTGATGGTCGGCGCCATTCCCATGTCCATCCTGATGACGGCGCTGGGGGTCATCCTGCTGGTATCGGCGCTCAAGACCTTCAGGCACCCGCATTGAAGAAGGCCAGGGGCCGGCCGCAACCTGGCTACTAACGCGGCAGTTGAATGCACAACAGCCGTTCGCCCTGAGCCAGTCGAAGGCCGCTCCCCGCGACGCCCTTCGACAAGCTCAGGGCGAACGGACTCTCTTGTTTGATTGCCGGGCCAATGGCCGGGTGTTCGGCGGCAACATCCGGCCCATCGGTTCCGCCCCCGGCTTGCGCACGTCGATGCTCTGCCGACTCGCTCCGCTGCCACCTCGGGAGTGGCTTTTCCCCGGCTGCAGCGGCGCTTTTTCAGTTGCGGCCCATGACGCCCGTACCCGATCAGCCAAAGGTCGTAGACAATGGCGGCCGGTGCTGGCTGCGCCGCTGCAGCCGTCATGCCGCCCGCCGCGAGACGCCTTCTCAAGCCCGCAAATGGGACCAAGGCCATTTCGCCCTTCCAAACAGGGGCCAAGACCATGTCTAATGGATGGTCTTATTGGAGAGCATGTTGAGCGTCGACCAACTGAACCTGGGGCTGGGCTTCAGGAAGCACTACAGGATTGTTCCGGCAACAAGCCGGACGTTGCGCGACGAGGGCTATCGCATCCGGCATGAGGTGTATTGCGAGGAACTGCGGTTCGAGCCGGAACGGCCCGACCGCCTGGAGCATGACAAATACGATGCCCACAGCCTGCACTGCCTGATCAGCAGCGCCGCCGATCCCAGCCTGTCGGCGGGCTGCACCCGCATCGTGCTGGTGAATCCGGCCGATCCGCATGCGCCGCTGCCCTTCGAGCGCATCACCGCCGGCACCCTGGACCGCTCCCTGCTCGACCCGGCGAAGCTGCAGCGCAAGCGCATCGCCGAGGTTTCCCGGCTGGCAGTCCGCAGCCTCTACCGCCGCCGCAAGGGGGAAGGCCACCGCGCGGTCACCCTCAGCGACGAGGACTACGGCACCGGCGCGCAGCCGCGCTTCCCCTACATCTCCATCGGCCTCTACCTGGCGGCGGTGTCGATGGCCGCGCGCAATGGCATCGACACCCTGTTCGTGCTGACCGAACCGCGGCTGGCGGCCCACTTCCGCAAGCTGGGCGTGGACATCCGCCAGATCGGCGCGCCGGTGGAACATCGCGGCCTGCGCGTACCGTCGGTGATGGACGTGCAGGCCATCATCCGCGACCTGCGACATCTGCTCAGGCCGATCTGGGCCGCGGTGAATGAAGACCTGGAACAGGGCTACGCGCAGGCCGCTCCGGACGAAGAACTGGTTGCCTGAGGCACCGCGCCAGTGACGAGGCGTGGCGAAACCGCCACTGAAGCGCCGCCTCCCCTCATGAGCGCCCCGGCGGACCGGGCGGCCACGCAGCCCCGTACCAGCCGGCCCGTTTCAGCCCCGCCGCGCCGCCTCTATGGTGGCGATGTCGATCTTTCCCATCCGCATCATCGCGTCGAAAGCACGCTTCGCCGCCGCGCGGTCGGGATCGGTGATCGCCTCGCTGAGCGCCCGCGGCGTGATCTGCCAGGACAGGCCCCATTTGTCCTTGCACCAGCCGCAGGCACTCTCCTGCCCGCCATTGCCGACGATGGCGTTCCACAGGCGGTCGGTTTCCGCCTGGTCTTCGGTGGCCACCTGGAAGGAGAAGGCCTCGCTGTGCCTGAACGCCGGCCCGCCATTCAGGCCCAGGCAGGGGATGCCGAGCACGGTGAACTCAACGGTCAGCACCTCGCCCTCGCGGCCGGAGGGGTAGTCGCCCGGCGCGCGATGGACCGCGGTCAGCTCGCTGTCGGGAAAGGTGGCGGCGTAGAACTGCGCCGCCTCCAGCGCATCGCCGTCGTACCAGAGGCAGATGGTGTTCCTGTGGGCCATGGTCGTTCTCCAGTTGCGGGCCCTCGCCCGCGAGGCACAGGCGGAAAAGCCTGCGGGGGCGGGGCGATCCGGGTATGCGGTGGTGGCGCTCACACGCCCTGAACTCAACGCAGCTTGCGCACTTCCGTCTCGGCCGGCGCCAGTTCAGCGCCATCGCCAGCCTTGGGCGACATGAAGGGAATCGGCTGGCCGGTGCTTTTTTCGATCAGTTCCGAATGGCGTTCGCCGCGGGCAAACAGCTGCCGCTCGCCCCACTGCCGCAGCGCCACCACCACCGGGAAGAGGCCCTCACCCTTGATCGTTAGTACGTACTCCTGGTAGGCGGTGCCATCCGACGCCGCCCGGGTTTCCAGGATGCCGGCTTCGACCAGCTTGCGCAGGCGGTCGGACAAAATGTTGCGCGCCACGCCCAGGCTGCGCTGGAAATCGCCGAAGCGGCGCATGCCGTCGAAAGCATCCCGCAGGATAAGCAGCGACCAGCGATCGCCGATGACATCAACGGAGCGAGCGACCGGGCAGGGTTCATCGTCCAGCGCTTTGCGGGGTGACATGGCGGTTCTCGGATATGGACGCAAGACAGAATGTAGTTGCATTTTAAAACCGCATACCGCAGCATTCAATCGGTTTCGTTTTGCAACTGGATTGAATGCGATGAAGGCGACTTCCGTTTCCGTCCCCTGCGCCATGCCGCCCGTGAACCCGCAAGCCTGCCTGCCGCGCGGCCTGGTGGTGCTGTTCGCGGCGGCCAGCGGGCTCAGCGTGGCCAACGTCTATTACGCCCAGCCGCTGCTGGATGCGTTGGCGCGGGACTTCGGCGTCGGCCAGGCGGCGGTGGGCAGCGTAGTCACGGCCACCCAGGCCGGCTGCGCCCTCGCCCTGCTGTTGCTGGTTCCGCTGGGCGACCGGCTGGACCGCCGCCGCCTGATGGCTGGCCAGCTGGCGGCCCTGGTGGCGGCGCTGGCGCTCACCGGTGCCGCCTCGTCCGCGCCCATGCTGCTGGCCGGCATGCTGGGCGTCGGTCTGCTCGGCACCGCGATGACGCAGGGCCTGATCGCCTACGCCGCCAGCGCCGCCGCACCGGGGGAACAGGGCCGGGTGGTGGGCGCAGCGCAGGGCGGGGTGTTCATCGGCCTGTTGCTGGCGCGGGTGTTCGCCGGCGGCGTGAGCGATCTGGCCGGCTGGCGCGGCGTGTACTTCTGCGCCGCCGGGCTGATGCTGGCACTGGCCCTGCCGCTGTGGCGCCGCCTGCCGGCATTGCCGCCGCAGCCGGACGCCATCAGCTATCCGCGCCTGCTCGCCTCCATGCTCACGCTGTTGCGGGAAGAAGGAGTGCTGCGGGTGCGCGGCACGCTGGCGCTGCTGATGTTCGCCGCCTTCAACATCTTCTGGAGCGCGCTAGTGCTGCCGCTGAGCGCGCCGCCCTTCGCCCTCTCCCGCACCGCCATCGGCGCCTTCGGGCTGGTGGGTGCGGTCGGTGCATTCGCCGCCGCCCGCGCCGGGCGCTGGGCGGACCAGGGCCATGCCCAGCGCACCACCGCCGCCGCGCTGGCGCTGTTACTGCTCGCCTGGTGGCCGCTGGCGCTGATGGAGCAGTCGCTGTGGGCGCTGGTGCTCGGCATCCTGCTGCTGGACCTGGGTGGCCAGGCGCTGCATGTGACCAACCAGAGCCTGATCTTCCGCACCCGGCCGCAGGCCTATGGCCGGCTGGTAAGCCTCTACATGCTGTTCTACGCGGTGGGCAGCGGACTCGGCGCCATCGCCACCACCGCGACGTACGCCCACGCGGGCTGGCCGGGTGTGTGCCTGCTGGGCGCGGCGGTCAGTGTGCTGGCGCTGGCGTTCTGGGGGTGGACAGCGGGAGCCGGACGCAGGCGCAGCAATGGCGCAGAGCACGCGGCCTCGCCTCCACCCGCCTAGGCCGCGTGCAGGTGCTCGTAGAGGATGGCCGCTCCCACCGCGATCAGGATGACGCCGCCTCCTCCTCCCCTCGCCCCGGACTGCCTTCCACCGCATGTGCAGGCCGAGCGCGGACAGCAACGCGAAGGCCGCCCAGTGGTCGAACGCCTCGATCTGGCTGGAGGCAACCGAGCCCAGCAGCCAGCCGATGACCGGCGTGATGGCCTCGACCACGCCGAAGATGAGGCCGGCCCGCAGCGCCTCGGCGAAGCGCGGCCTGGCCATGCCCGCCCCTTTTCCGAGGGCGGCGGCAAAAGCAATCGGTGGACATGGCCAGGCCGCGCAGGACGATGGAAACGGGGCTCATGTGAGGGGGACGGCGGCCGGGACGCGGAAACGAACAATACGTGCGCCCGGCCGGCTTACACGGATGGCTCGCCTGGTCTCGCCTACCACTGCTTGCCTGCGCCACGGCCGTTGGGCCGAGCATGTTGACGCAGGCGCTTCCTGGACTGGAAGCCGGCTACTCCCCAAGAGAGAACCGCATTCCAACCAGCAAGGGGAAACGGAGAAACGCATGGCGCGGGAAGGGCTATCGCGCTGGCCCCGGATCGCCTCCCCGAGCGGTCGCCGCTATCCTCGGCAGTTCCTTCGGAGTTCCTTCTTGCATCCGCCCGCCACCACCCGAAGGGAACGGCCCCTTATGAGCGGCGGGAAAGCCACCCTCACCGGCCTGCTCGCCATCCAGCCCCGGTCTGCTCCGGACCCGGGCCAGCACCGCCGCGATCAGCCCGCCTTTGTGCTGAACCGCAGCCGGTCAGCCCCGGTAATCGGACGCAGCACCCGCGCCGGGTTGCCCGCTACCAGCACCGACGCCGGCACGTCCTTCACCACCACCGCGCCGGCGCCGATCACGCTGCCGGCGCCTATGGTCACGCCGGGCAGGATGGACACGCCTGCGCCTATCCACACGTTGTCGCCTATGGTTACCGGGAAGGCGTACTCCAGGCCCTGGTTGCGGCGTTCCACGTCCAGCGGATGGCCGGCGGTGTAGATGCCCACATTGGGGGCGACGAAAACGTTGTCGCCTATGGCCACCCTCGCGCAGTCCAGAATCACCAGGTTGACGTTGGCGTAGAAGTTCTCGCCCAGCTCGATGTTGTAGCCATAGTCGCAATTGAACGGCGGCTCGATCAGGAAGGCGGCGCCGGTGCGGCCCAGCAACCCGCGCAGGATGACCTCGCGCCGCGCCTGCTCGCCGGGCGGGGTGTGGTTGAACTCGAACAGCCTGGCCTTGGCCGCCTCGCGCCGGCGGCGCAGTTCCGGATCGTAATTGGCGTCGTAGAGCAGGCCGGCGGCGGCCTTTTCCATTTCGTTCATTGCGCTCTTCTCCCGTGCGCCATTCACCAAATCGGTGATGCAGCGCACCAAAACAGGGCTTCAATCCTGGGCCAAATCCGCGGCATGAGGGCCAAAAGCCCGTAAATACGCCGGATCGTCGCTAGGCACGAAACGTGCTGTTGCACCATTGCCCGCTGCAAAGATGCGACGGGCAAAGCCTCCGCCAACGATGGTGGGACCCGGCCGGCCGCAAAGACGCAGCCTCCGGGCAATCCGAACCCTATCGAACCGCGTTTGCGGAGGCCTTCATGCTCATGACCTGTCCAGGCTCACGGGTATCACGCGAGGTCCTCCGGGCGACTGAGTGATACGAGCATGAAGATACTTCTCATCGGCCACGGCATGGTTGGCCACAAGTTCCTCGAAGAACTCGCGCAGCTGCGCCAGCCCGGCACCGAAGTCACCGTACTGTGCGAAGAGCCGCGTGCAGCGTATGACCGGGTCCATCTCTCCGAATTCTTCGCCGGCAAGAGCGCCGACGATCTCTCCCTGGTCGCCCCCGGCTTCTTCGAGGACAGCGGCTTCACGCTGCGCCTCAACACCCGCGCCGTAGCCATCGACCGCCGCGCCAGGACGGTGACCACCGCCGGCGGCGAGGTACTGCCCTACGACAAGCTGGTGATCGCCACCGGCTCGGTGCCCTTCGTGCCGCCGGTACAGGGCAATGACCGCGCGGACTGCTTCGTCTACCGCACCATCGAAGACCTGGAGGCGATGACCGCGGCCGGCGCGCGCAGCCGCAGCGGCGTGGTGGTGGGCGGCGGCCTGCTCGGCCTGGAATGCGCCAAGGCGCTGCGCGACCTCGGGCTGGAAACCCATGTGGTGGAGTTCGCCCCGCGGCTGATGGCGGTCCAGGTGGACGACGACGGCGGCCGCATCCTGCGCGGCAAGATCGAGGAGCTGGGCGTGCGGGTGCATACCGGCCGCAACACGCTGGAGATCACCGACGGCGCCCGCGCCCGCCACCGCATGGTGTTCGCCGACGGCAGCCACCTGGAAGCGGACATGATCGTGTTCTCCGCCGGCATCCGGCCGCAGGACATCCTGGCGCGGCAAAACGCGCTGGCGGTGGGCGCCCGCGGCGGCATCGCGGTGGACGACCAGTGCCGCAGCAGCGACCCGGACATCTACGCCATCGGCGAATGCGCCGCCTGGCGCGACCAGCTGTTCGGCCTGGTCGCGCCCGGCTACGACATGGCGCGGGTGGCGGCCCGCCACATCACCGGCCAGACGGAGGTGGCCTTCGGCGGCGCCGACATGAGCACCAAGCTCAAGCTGATGGGCGTGGACGTGGCCAGCATAGGCGACGCCCAGGGCCGCACGCCGGACAGCCGCAGCTTCCGCTACATGGACGAGTGCAAGCGCATCTACAAGAAGATCGTGGTGAGCGCCGACGGCAAGCAGCTGCTGGGCGCGGTGCTGGTCGGCAACGCGGACGAATACGGCACCCTGCTGCAGATGGCGCTCAACCGCATCGCCCTGCCGGCCGACCCGGAATTCCTCATCCTCCCCGCCAGCGACGGCAAGGCCAAACCCGGCCTGGGCGTGGATGCGCTGCCCGACAGCGCCCAGATCTGCTCCTGCAACAACGTCAGCAAGGGCGAACTCTGCGCCGCGGTGGCCGGCGGCGCCACCACCCTGGGCGCGCTCAAGGCTTGCACCAAGGCCGGCGCCACCTGTGGCGGCTGCGTGCCGCTGGTCACCCAGGTGATGAAGGCGGAAATGGCCCGCCTGGGCATGGCGGTGAACAATCACCTGTGCGAGCACTTCCCCTACTCCCGCCAGGAGCTGTTCCACCTCATCAAGGTGGGCGGCATCAAGAGCTTCGGCGAACTCATCGCCAGGCACGGCAAGGGCCTGGGCTGCGACATCTGCAAGCCGACCGCCGCCAGCATCTTCGCCTCCTGCTGGAACGAGTTCGTGCTCAAGCAGGAGCTGGCCAGCCTGCAGGACAGCAACGACTACTTCCTCGGCAACATCCAGAAGGACGGCACCTACTCGGTGGTGCCGCGCATGCCCGGCGGCGAGGTGACGCCCGACGGCCTGATCGCCGTCGGCCAGGTGGCGAAGAAGTACGGCCTCTACACCAAGGTCACCGGCGGCGCCCGGGTGGACATGTTCGGCGCCCGGCTGGAGCAGCTGCCGGCGATCTGGGAAGAGCTGATCGCCGCCGGCTTCGAATCCGGCCATGCCTACGGCAAATCCCTGCGCACGGTGAAGAGCTGCGTCGGCTCCACCTGGTGCCGCTACGGCGTGGGCGACAGCGTCGGCCTCGCGGTGGAGCTGGAGAACCGCTACAAGGGCCTGCGCGCGCCGCACAAGATCAAGTTCGGCGTGTCCGGCTGCACCCGCGAATGCGCCGAGGCGCAGGGCAAGGACGTGGGCGTGATCGCCACCGAGAAGGGCTGGAACCTCTACGTCTGCGGTAACGGCGGCATGAAGCCGCGCCACGCCGAGCTGCTCGCCAGCGACCTGGACAAGGAAACGCTGGTGCGCCTGATCGACCGTTTCCTGATGTTCTACGTGCGCACCGCCGACCGTCTGCAGCGCACCAGCACCTGGCGCGACAACCTGGAAGGCGGCCTGGACTACCTGAAGAACGTGGTGGTGCAGGACAGCCTGGGCCTCGCCGCCGAGCTGGAGGCGCAGATGGCGCATGTGGTGGCGACCTACCAGTGCGAGTGGAAAACCGCCGTCACCAGCCCGGAGGTGCGCAAGCGCTTCCGCACCTTCGTCAATGACGGCCGGCCGGATGCGCGCATCGTCTTCGTCGAGGAGCGCGGCCAGATCCGCCCCGCCCGCGCCGAAGAGCGCCCAGCCGCCATGGCCGATTCCACCACCGAGATGGCCGTCTGAGGCGCCCCGCGCCCCACATCGAGGAGACCCGCCATGACTACAGCCCCCTCCCAGCACTGGACCGCCGTCTGCAGCCTGACCGACATCCTGCCCGGCACCGGCGTCTGCGCCCTGGTGGCAGACCGCCACATCGCCATCTTCCGCCTGGCCGGCGACGAGCTCTATGCCATCGACAACATCGACCCCCGCTCCGGCGCCAGCGTGCTGTCGCGCGGCCTGGTGGGCAACCTGGGCGATCAGCTCGTCGTCGCCTCGCCGCTGTACAAGAACCACTTCGACCTGCGCACCGGCGCCTGCCTGGAAACCCCGGAACACTCGGTGCGCAGCTACCCGGTGCGCCTCAGCGGCGACAGCGTGATGGTCGCCTCCGGCTGAGCCACACCGCCTCATCCCATCCAGACATCCCACGGTTTCCCGTCTCCCCTCGGGGCACCGGGGATAGGGGAACGGCCCGCAACATCCCACCAAGCCGCCCTCAAGACAATCCAACCATCCTTCAAGAGGCACCACCATGGCATACCTGGCCCCCGCCGAATTCGTCACCAAGATGATCGATGCCGGCGAATCCAAACTCCTGATGTCCACCCGCGACACCCTGATCCGCGCCTACATGGCCGGCGCCATCCTGGCGCTGGCGGCCGCCTTCGCGGTATCGGTCACGGTGAATACCGGCAACCCGCTGCTCGGCGCCCTGCTCTTCCCGGTGGGCTTCTGCATGCTCTACCTGCTGGGCTTCGACCTGCTCACCGGCGTGTTCACCCTGGCCCCGCTGGCGGTGTTCGACCGCCGCCCCGGCGCCACCTGGAACGGGGTGATGCGCAACTGGAGCCTGGTGTTCCTCGGCAACTTCGCCGGCGCGATGACGGTGGCGGTGTTCATGGCCATCATCTTCACCAACGGCTTCACCGAGGCGCCCAACGCCATCGGCCAGAAGATCGGCCACATCGGCGAAGGCCGCACCCTGGGCTACGCCGCCCACGGCGCCGCCGGCATGCTGACGCTGTTCGTGCGCGCGGTGATGTGCAACTGGATGGTCTCCACCGGCGTGGTCGCCGCTATGATGTCCACCAGCGTGTCCGGCAAGGTCATCGCCATGTGGATGCCCATCCTGGTGTTCTTCTACATGGGCTTCGAGCACAGCATCGTGAACATGTACCTCTTCCCCTCCGGTCTGATGCTGGGCGGCCAGTTCACCTTCATGGACTACCTGATCTGGAACGAAATCCCCACCGTGCTCGGCAACCTGGTCGGCGGCCTCACCTTCGTCGGCGCCACGCTGTACTCCACCCACTACAAGACCGCGCCCAAGCGCAAGGCGGCCTGATCTCCGCCTGACCACCGCCACATGGCCAGCGCCCCGCGCGTCACCGTCGGCCAGCACTCGCTGGCCGGCGCGCACGAAACCAACCAGGACTTCCACGGCGCGGTGCTGCCCGCCGGCAGCCTGCTGGCGACCAAGGGCATCGCCCTGGCGCTGGCCGACGGCATCAGCACCAGCAGCGTCGGCCACCTCGCCAGCCAGACCGCCGTCGGCGCCTTCCTGGAGGACTACTACGCCACCTCGGAAGCCTGGACGGTGCGCCGCGCCGCCCAGCGCGTGCTCGGCGCCACCAACGCCTGGCTGCACGGCCAGACCCAGCGCAGCGAAGGCCGCTTCGACAAGGACAGGGGCTACGTCTGCACCTTCAGCGCCCTCATCCTCAAGGGCCGCGACCTGCACCTGCTGCATGTGGGCGACTCGCGCATCTACCGGCTGCATCCGCAGGCGCTGGAACAGCTCACCGCGGACCATCGCGTCCATCACTCCGCCAGCGAGAGCTACCTCGCCCGCGCGCTGGGCACCGGCCCGCGGCTGGAGATCGACTACCGCAGCTGGGAAGCCGAGGCCGGCGAGCTCTACCTGCTGGCCACCGACGGCGCCTATGAACACCTGGACGCTGCCGCGATCCACGCCGCCCTGGCCCGCCACCCGGACGACCTCGACGCCGCCGCCGCCGCGCTGGTCGCCCAAGCCCGGGCCGCCGGCAGCCGCGACGACGCCACCCTGCAACTGCTGCGCATCGACGCCCTGCCGGCGGACGACGCCCCCCAGGCCGCGCTGCGCCGCGAAAGCCTGGCGCTGCCGCCGGCGCTGAAACCGCGGCAGGTCTTCGAAGGCTTCACCATCGTCCGCGAGCTGCAGGTCAGCGCGCGCAGCCATGTCCTGCTGGCGGTGGATGCCGCCAGCGGCCGCCAGCTGGTGCTGAAGACGCCCTCGGTGGACCTGCGCGACGATACGCGCTACCTGGACGGCTTCGTGCTGGAGGAATGGGTGGCGCGGCGGGTGGACAGCCCGCACGTGATCAAGGCCTGGCCGGGGGAACGCCGCCGGCAGCATCTCTACGTCGCCATGGAGTACATCGAGGGCCAGACGCTGGCGCAGTGGATGACCGACCATCCGCAGCCGCCGCTGGACATCGTGCGGGGCATCGTCGAGCAGATCGGCCACGGCCTGCAGGCCCTGCATGGCCGCGACATGCTGCACCGCGACCTGCGCCCGGAAAACCTCATGATCGACCGCAGTGGCACCGTCAAGCTCATCGACCTCGCCAGCGTGCATGTCGCCGGCCTGGCCGAAAGCCTGGGCGAGCCGGACGCGGCGCCGCCGCCCGGCACCCTGCAATACCTGGCGCCGGAATGCCTGCTGGGCGAGCCGGCCACCCCCGCCAGCGACCTGTTCGCTCTCGCCGCCCTGAGCTACCAGATGTTCACCGGCCAGTTGCCCTATGGCCTGGCCGCCAGCCGGGTACGCACACCGCAGGAACTGCGCCGCCTGCGCTATATCCCGCTGCGCCACCTGCGGCCCGAGTTGCCGGCCTGGCTGGACGCGGTGCTCGCCCGGGCACTCGACCCGCGGCCGGCGAAGCGGCAGGAAGCCATCTCCGAATTCATCTACGACCTGAAAAATCCCGCCCCCCATTTCCAGCGCACGCAGCGCCTGCCCCTGGCCGAGCGCGATCCGGTGCTGTTCTGGAAATGCGTGTCGCTGATGTCGGGAATGGCGGTGCTGGGCTTGCTGGCCTTCATTGCGTCCTCCCGTTGAGAGCGCAATCGGAAAGAGGCCATCGGGAAGATGCAAAGCCGCGCGACACCGGATTGAATTGCGCGGTATCCGGGCGCCGATATGCGCGCCGCCCCGACCGGCACAGGCTGAATATCAGCGCCGGTCGAAGCCGGTATTCGCCCGAAGACACCCTGCGACGAGGCAGGCGCGGAATCAGCCGCGCAGCGGATTAAACTTTCGCCCCCGCACAGCACCGCGAATCCCAATGAAGATCGATCACCTTCCCATAGGCGCCCGTTTCCAGTGGAAGGGCATCACCTACACCAAGACCGGCCCGATGACGGCCACCGGGGACAGCGGCGGCACCGCCTTCATCCCCAAGCATGTGGTGCTGCAGCCGGTACCGGGCGAAGCACCGCCGGCACCGCCGGAGCCCACCGCGGCCCCGCTGGACGCCGCGAGGGTGCTGGCGGCCTTCGAGGCCTATCACCGCAAGGCGCTCACGCTCACCGACGAGGGGGCCCATGCCGAGTTGGAGGCAGCGCGCCAGCGCTTCCTCGCCGGCCTGCGCTGAAGCGCCCTCCACGCCGCTAGCGCCCCGCCGCAGCCGGCGCCGGATTGCGCTGCAGCGCGCCCAGCAGCGCCCCGGCGGAAACGATCAGGATGCCGACCGCAGCGGTCGGGCTGATGGCCTCGTCTATCAGCAGGCTGGCCCCCACGGCCGATACCGCCGGCACCAGTGCCAGCGCCATCGCCGCCTGGCTGGCGCCTATCTTCTGCGTGGCGTAGCTGAACATGCCGGCCGCCAGCATCGCGGCGACGACACCCTGGTAGACGCCCTGCAGCAGCAGGTCCTGCCAGCTCGCCTGGCCGATGGCCTTGGGCAGGAAAGCGAGATAGGCCGGCAGATAGATCACCGCCGAGATGCTGGCGATGCCAAGCACCGCGCGCTGCGGCGCAATCTGCCAGCGCCGCGTCAGCAGGCCGAAGGCCGCCCAGCAGCCGGCGGCGGCGAAGAACAGCAGGTCGCCCGCCCAGCTGCCCGGGTGCTGCGGCGCCAGCAGGCTTTCCGCGCCGATCAGCAGCAGGCCCGCCGAGGACAACAGCAAGGCGCTCAATACCCGGCGCGAAAGAGGGAAGCCGGCGCCAGCCGCCAGCAGGATCACCGTCCACAACGGAATGCCGCCATTGACGAAGACGCCGGCATGGGCGCTGGGTGCGAACTGGAAGCCGGAATACACCAGCAGCGCATAGCCCAGGCCGCCGCAGGCCGCCAGCGCGGCGTGGCGCGGCCACTCGCGGCGGGGCACCAGGCGCAGGAAGAAAGGCAGCGCGATCGCCGCGGAAACGCCGAAACGCAAGGCGCCAAGATCAAACGCGGTAAAGGTGCCGGTGCTGCCGAAGCGGGAAACGATATTGAAGCCCGACCAGCACACCACCACCAGCGCCACGGCCAGCCTGCCCTTGAGCACCTCGCTCATCGCGGTGCCCGCCCGCCGGGCGCTTGCGGAGGAATACAGGGAATGGGGCAGGAGTTCATCGGCGGCTCACGGCGAAAGTCGGCAAGGCCACCGCTGCGCAGCGCACCTTTGCCCGGTGCAAAAGGCAATGGAATGAGCCTGGAAGTAAATCACCCGCCAGCGGAAACGGACAGCATCAGTGGTGCGAATTTTCCGCCATAACAGTCCGCGGGGCGGAAAAACAAACAGCCCCATGTCTCCATGAGGCTGCAGTGACCCGCCAATTCCCCGCCGGAGGAATTGGCAAAAGCGGAAACTCAGCTGCGCTTTTTCTTCAGGTCGTCCAACTCGCCACCATTGCCCAGCCAATTGATGACCCAATTCGGCTTGCGGCCGCGGCCAGACCAGCCTTCTTTCGGATTCAGCGGGTTGAAATAAACCGGCGGCAGCGCTTCCTTCTTTTCGGCCGGCTGCTTCTCGGCCTTGGCCTTCGCCAGCTTGGCGGCCTTGGGCGCCTTCACCGCCTTCGCTTCCTTGGAGTCCTTGCGCGCGGGAGCGCCTTCCAGCAGGTCGCTCAATTCCAGCCCTTCCGCCTGGGCCATCTTCTCGAGCTTGCGTATCAGCGCCTTCTTCGCGCCCGTCGCCCGCTTCTCGATTTCCTTTTCAATCTGGACACAGAGCTTCTTCAGGTCGCTGAGCGAATACGACTTCAAATCCTGCATGGTTTTTCCGCTGATTTAAAAAGCGGCGAGATTACCATGCCCGGAATAAATTGCGCTCGAATCCGCCCTACCGGCGATATACGGAATTTCCCGCATAAGCCCGCGGGTAATTCCGTGACCGGAGACGCCGGCGAAACGCCCCTTACGCAAGGCCGGTGGCATATGGGCTTGAGCCGGGCCTCAGGCCGGCTGCCGAATTGAAAGCAAGTGGCGCACGGAATATCCGGCGCTGCCGCCAAATCACCGGAACGGCGCGGAGCAGGCTGGCACCATAAAAATGGCGCGCGGAATTCGGCGGTCAGACGGGGAGCCTTCTCACCCGGATCTGCACCACCGCGCAGCCCGGCTGAACAGCGCCTGAGGGATCGGGCTGTAATTCGTGGCCGGCACCGCTGCCGTGTTTTTTGCGCCATCGAGCAGGCGAATTCCGTGGCTCAGCGAATTGAGTCCGGGGCGCGCAGGAATTACTCCTTCCCGGGGCATGCATATCGCCGGTGGCCCGGAAAACGGATATGAAGGGAATTCGCACTGGGACGGCCATGCTCGCACGGCAATATCCGGCATCCGGCCTGCGCCCTTCATCCGTGCCCTTCCTGCCCGTTTCTTGGGCAGGCTGGCTGTACGCTTGCCGGCCAGGCACTTGCAGCATTTGTCCCGGCGTTTTCCACAGCGCTGCCCACACCGGCTGGGGACAAAAAGCGCCGCGCCGGCGCACAGGGTGCGTGCAGCCATCCGCCCGGCCTAGAATCCACCATCGCCCGCATTCGCGGGCAGATCCGAAAACGATAAGCCGGCGGCACGAGCCGACCGGCAACGGAGACATGCGCCATGCGCAAAAGCACGCTGCTTCAACTAGTGGCGGTCGCCATGATCGCTTTCGCCGGCAATTCCCTGCTGTGCCGCATCGCCCTGCGCGAGGGTCATATCGACGCCGCCAGTTTCAGCACGCTGAGGCTGGCCTCGGGCGCATTGATGCTGTGGCTGCTGGTGCGCCGGCGGGAAGGCAGCGGCGCCGGCCACGGCAGCTGGATTTCCGCCTTCGCGCTGTTCGCCTATGCGGCCGGTTTCTCCTTTGCCTACCTCACCCTGCCGGCGGCGGCGGGCGCCTTGCTGCTGTTCGGCGCGGTGCAGGCGACCATGATCGGCTACGGCCTGTGGCGGGGCGAGCGGCTGAACCTGCTGCAGGGCGGCGGCCTGCTGCTGGCCGCCGGCGGGCTGGTCGGGCTGCTGCTGCCGGGGCTGTCGGCGCCGCCGCTGCGGGGCGCGCTGCTGATGATCGCCGCCGGCATCGCCTGGGGCGTGTATTCCCTGCGCGGCCGCGGCGTCGCCAGGGCCACCGCCAGCACCGCCGGCAACTTCCTCCGCGCCCTGCCCTTCGCCGCCGTGCTCAGCCTGCTGACGCTGCAGCAGGCCGCGCTGACACCAGCCGGCATCGGCTATGCCATCGCCTCCGGCGCGCTGGCCTCCGGCCTGGGGTATGCGATCTGGTATTCGGTGCTGCCGGCCTTGCGCGCGACCAACGCGGCGACGATACAGCTCAGCGTGCCGGTGATCACCGCGGCGGGCGGGGTGATCTTCCTGGGCGAGCCGATCACGTTGCGGCTGGTGCTGACGTCCATCGCCATCCTGGCGGGAATCGCGCTGGTGATCACCGGGAAGCGGGCGGCGGGCTGAGGAGTCCGGCGGCGGCCAAGAAATACCCTACGCCGCCTTGCCCCCAGGGCCCTTCGGTCTCGCGGGGGTGGGCTGATTGAAGCGTCGGGCAGCAAGCAGGCTTCGACAAGATCAGCCCAACCCGCGCTGCGCCGGTATTCGATTCCCGGATCAATGGCCGCCGCCTGAGCGCAGCTGCCGGGCCGGCGATGCTTGGTCCGGCCGTTGACGGTCCCCCCTGGCTTCAGGCGAGCACCCCTTCCACCGGCTTCAATCCCTGGCTGCCAGGGAATACCGTTTCCGCCAGCTGCCTGCGGCCCAGGCCGAGGGCCGGGCCAGCCGCCGCGGCGAGCAGCGCGCGCAGGTCGGTGGTGGCGCGCAGGTCGCGGTCCTGGTGCAGGCTGGCGCTGGCGAGGCCGGGCCAGTCGCCCAGCACCTTGCCGCCAGCCACCCGGCCGCCGAGCACGAAGGCGGCGCCGGCGGTGCCGTGATCGGTGCCGCGGGTGCCGTTCTCCCGCACGGTGCGGCCGAATTCCGAGACGACGACGACCGTGGTGCGCGCCCAGGCCGGGCCCAGCGCCGCCTGCAGCGCAATCAGGCCATCGTCCAGCTGGCCCAGGGCCCGCAGCAGCGCGCCCTTGGGAGCAGCCTGGCCGGCATGGGAATCCCAGCCCGTCATCTCCAGCATGGCGACGCGCGGGCCGCGCTCGGCGGCGAGGAATTCGCCGGCGCGGGTGGCCAGCCGCAGGAAATCGCCGCGCGCCGCCGCTTCGCCCGCCATGCCGCCGTCGCCGCGTTGCTCCACCGCGCGACTGAGTGCCGGGCCGAGCTGGGCATCCTGCTCGTACATCCGCCCCAGCCGTTCCAGCAGCGCCGGGTCCGGCTCCGGCGCGCGCGAGGGCGACCAGGTTTCGACCGCGCCGGCGCCGCGCAGCGCCAGCGGCGGGATGGTGGCCAGCGCCAGGCCCTGGCGGCCGCTGGCCTGCAGCGCGCGGCCCAGCCAGCCGGTGGTGAGCACATGCGGCTGCACGCCGCCGCTCTCCAGCACTTGCTGGGCGTCGAAGTGGGAGCGCTCGCGGTAGGGCGTGGCGACCGCGTGGACGACGGCGAGCTGCTTCGCCTGCCACAGGCCGTGCAGCCCGGTGAGGCGCGGATGCAGGGCGAAGAAGCCGTCCAGCGCCAAGGGTTCGCCGCCCTGGTTGGCGAGGCTGCCGCGCTGGCCGGCGTAGTCCGGATCGCCGGGCGCCGGCACCGCGGCGAGGCCGTCCAGGCCGCCGCGCAGCAGCACGAACACCAGGCGTTCGCCGTCGGCCTTGCCGCTGGCGGGCGCGGCCAGGCCAAGGCGGGCGACCGGCAGCGCGGCAGCGGCGCCCAGGGCGTGGAGGAAATGTCTTCGGCTGATCGGCATGCGGCGTCTCCTGCAGTCAGCGGCGCTGGAATTCGGGCGCGGCGAGGAAGAGGGTGAGGGCCTGGCGCGGGCTGTCGGCGCGGGCGATCTCGGCGCGGCTGGCGGGGCCGAGGCGCTCGGCCAGGCTGCTTTCGGCCAGGCTGCGGGCATCCACCGCCGGCACCCGGCCAGCCAGGCGCGCCGCCCATTCGATGCGCTTCCACATGGCGTCGGTGCCCAGCCAGTCTTCGGCGCGATCCGGCCAGCCCGCCGGCGAGGGCGCGGCGCCGACGCGCTGGCCCATGGCCTGGGCGCCGGCGCCCACGCCTTCGAACACCCGCTGGCGCAGGCCCAGCAGGCGGTAGGCGGAGAGGCCCAGTTCCTCCGGCAGCTTGAGCTTGGGAAAGCCGGCATCCCAGGCCTGCGGATGGGCAAGCAGGGCGCGGCAGACTTCGGCCAGATCGCCGCCGCTGTCCAGGTAGCGCCGCGACAGCGCCCGCACCAGCGCCGGTGGCGGTTCGTCGGCAACGAAATGGCGCGCCAGCCGGTCGGCGACGTGGCGGGCGCAGGCCGGGGTGGCGGCGAGGTCGCGCAGCACGGCGTGGATCTCGCCTTCGCCGTCCTCGGCGTAGCGGCGGCCGAGGATGTGCTTGGCGCCGGGCTGGTGGCGGCGGGCGTCGAAGCGGGTCTCGCCGCTGTCGGCATCCACCGTCCAGCCGGTGAGCACCGCCGCCAGCGCGCGCACGTCGTCCTGGGAATAGCCGCCATCCACGCCGAGGGCGTGCAGTTCCAGCAGTTCGCGTGCGAGGTTTTCGTTGAGGCCGCGCTTGCCGCGGTTGCCGGCGGGCGAGTCCGGCCCGACCGACTGCACGTTGTCCAGGTAGCGCAGCATGGCCGGGTGCAGGGTAGCGGCCTGCAGCATGTCGCCGAAGCGGCCACAGGCGTGGGGGCGGATGGCGTCGCGCTCGAAGGCGCCGACCAGGGGCGCGACCGGCCCGCGCAGCGCGGAGACGGTGAAGTGGTTGCACCACAGGATGACCAGCCGCTCGGCGAAGGGCGCGGCGCTGTCGATCTGGTGGATCCAGCGCGCTTCGGCTTCGTCGCGCAGCCAGTCGCGGTAGCGCCGGCGTCTGGTCTCTTCGGCGTCCTGTTCGCCATGCACCGGCTTGGGCGGCGGCGCCCAGGGCGGCGGCGGCGCCGCCAGCTGGGCCTGCAGCCAGCGCACCGGATCGCCGATGCCGGCGAGGGAGGGCTCGCCGAGGCCGAAACGGTGGGCGGCGATGGACTGCTGGACCAGGCTCATGGCGGATCTGTCCCTGTAGCTGCGGAGTGGTGGCAGGCGGATGCCTGTTCAACGTGGCGGGCGGCGCCCGGGTGGACGTCCGCGGGCGCTGCCAGGGTGCGACCGATGGGGTCGCGGCGGGGTTTCCGGGAGCGGGCGGGCTTTACATCAAGTCACCGGCTGGGGAGGGGTGTAACAGCTGGGGCTGGGGAGTCTGCGCCTGGCGCGGTTTGCCGCTGGGGCTCGCTGTCGGCTCGGCAGGGCACTGCGTGCGGTATGAGGCGGGTGGGGGCAATCGAAAGACATTGCGGGGAGCGGGCTTCGACAGGCTCAGCCCGAACGGGAATGAGTGCGCAGGGTGGGCGCGGATAGGCGTGCGGATTTCTTCACTTTTCCCCCCTCTCATCCAAGGCCGCGGAGAACAGCTTTGCGCGGGCCCGGCACCGCGCCCGGCGCAAAGCCGGAACGCGGCGCGCCGCAGCCGGGGCGGACTCCCGTCCGCCCCGCTCCACCGCCTTACAGATCGATCTTCAACGAGGCCTTGAAGGTGCGCGGCGCGCCCGCGGCGAGGCGGGTGCCGCCGGCGGCCCAGTATTCCTTGTCGGCCAGGTTTTCGACGTTGAGCTGCCACACCGTCTGCTTGCCCATCACCCGGGTGGCGTAGCGCACGCCGGCGCCGTAGAGGGTGACTTCGTCCAGCCAGGCCTGGTTGAGGTCGTTCACCGGGCGGCGGCCGGTGTAGTAGGCGCCGGCATTCAGCGACAGGCCGGGCAGCTGGGCGATGTCGTAGGTGAGGAAGAGGCTGCCGGTGCGGCGCGCGGCGTTCTCGGGCAGCTTGCCGTCGTAGTCCGGGCCGATGTCGCGGAACTCCGGGTCCAGCCACAGCGCGGAGGCCTGCCAGCCGAGCTGGCGGCTGAGCCTGCCCTGGGCGGAGAGTTCGACCCCGCGGTAACGCTGTTCGCCGTCGGCGGTGTAGAGGTTGTCGGCATTGGTGTAGTAGCCGGGGCGTTCGATGTCGAACACCGCGGCGGACACCAGGGTGCCGAACGGCGCCTGCCAGCGCGCACCCAGTTCCTTCTGCTTGCTGACGCCGGGCGACATGCGGGTGCCGACGTTGGCGGTGCCGGTGGGCGCGGTCTCGCCCTCTTCCAGGCCCTCCGAGTAGGAGGCGTAGAGCGAGACCTCCGGCAGCGGCTTGTAGATCACCGCCGCCAGCGGCGTGGTTTCCTGCGGGCTGTAGGAGGTGCCGCCCTGGTCGCTGTGGTAGCGGGCGTGGCGCAGGCCGGCGATGAGCTGCCATTGCGGGCTGAGGGTGATGCGGTCTATGGCGTAGTAGCCGACGTCGCGCGTCTCGTAGGCGGCGGTGGTGGGCGAGGTGGGCATCGCGCTCCAGGTGACGCTGCCGGAGATGTCGCGCGGGTTGTAGAGGTTCTGCGAGGCGACGCTGTAGGTCTGCTGGTAGATCGGGTCCTGGTCCTTGCTGGTGTAGCTGGCGCCCAGGGTGAGCTCGTGGCGCAGGAAGCCGGTGTCGAAGGTGCCGAACAGCTCGGCGCGGCCCATGTCGGACTCCAGCGTCAGCTCCTGCGAGTTGCCGCGGATGTTGCCGGCGCCGGTGGCCACCGCGGCGGCGTTGGTGAAGCGGAAGATGGCGAGCTGGCGCTTGCGCTCCACCCTGGCGTGGCCGGCTTCCAGCGTCAGCGCCCAGTTGTCGGAGAGGGCGTAGTCGGCGCGCAGCAGGGCGTTGGTGGTTTCGGCGCGGAAGGTGGACCAGTCCGGGCCGACGAGCTTGGCCGGGTCCACCGTGTGCGGCAGGGTGATGCGGCCATTCACCGCCGTCGGCAATTGCACGCCGGCCTGCTCGGTGGTTTCGCGGCGGTCGTATTCGAAGTCGGCCTTCAGCGTCAGGCGGTCGTTCACCCGCCAGTCGAAGGCGGCGGAGAAGAAGCGGCGCTCGCCGTTGTCCACCCCGTCCAGGTAAGAACCCAGCGAGCCGCCGGCGGCATTCACCCGCAGGCCGTACTGCTGCTGGTCGCCGAAGCGGCGGCCGACGTCCGCGCTGGCCAGCGCGCTGCCGTGGGAGTCGAAGGACAGGCCCAGCGTGGTCACCGGCTCGGCGCCGGCGCGCTTGGTCACCAGGTTCACCACGCCGGCCGGCGAGGTGAAGCCGTAGTACAGCGCCGAGGCGCCCTTCAGCACTTCCACCCGCTCCTTGTTCTCCATCGGCACCTGGGAGAAGTTGAGGTAGGGCAGCGAGCCGTTGATGCGATAGTTGGTGCGGTTCTCGACGCCGATGCCGCGTATCACCAGCTGGTCCCCCAGGTTTCGCCGCCGTTCTGCTGGCGGGTGACGCCGGCGGTGTTGCGCAGCGCGTCGTACAGCCCGCTGGCGGCCTGCAGCTCCAGCGCCTCGCGCGTCACCACGTTGATGGTGGACGGCACGTCCATGATGTCAGCACCGCGGAAGGTGCCGGCCTCCACCGTTTCCGGCTTCAGGCCGTCGGCGCGCACGCCGGTGACGGTGACCGTCTGCAGCTGGCGGGCGCCGTCTTCGTCGCCGCTCTGCGCCTGCGCCGGCGCGAACATCGCCAGCGAGGCGGGAATCAACAGCAGTTTCAGTTTGGGATGGCGGAGGGAAAGCGGAGACGCGGACGGGCGGAGTCGGGTAGCGGGGTGAGGGGCCATGGGAATCGAGCGGGTTGGGGAGAGGAACGCCCGGCTTGCTGCCGGATCGAGAGTGGAAGCGGGTTTGCGTCGGCGCGCGGCGGAAAACGGCGATGCATTCGCACCAAGGCAATAATGAAAACGATTCTTATTATAAGTTTGTGCCGCGCTTTTCCGACACCTCGGTTTCCACGCCCCGCTTGCCGGCGCGCGCCAGCCTGTTGAAGAATCCCGTGCCTCCCCCTTTCCGCCCGGAGATTCCGCCATGCACGCCTTGCTCACCGGCCATAGCCGCGGCCTGGGAGAGGCCATTGCCGACGCCTTGCTGGCGCGCGGCATTCCGGTACTCGCCCTGTCGCGCCACGGCAATACCGCCCTCGCCGCCCGCCACCCCGGCCTGCTCACCGAAGTGGCGCTGGACCTGGCCGACGGCGCCGCGCTGGAGCGCTGGCTGGCTGACGGCGCCCTCGCCCGGCTGCTGCCGCCGGACGCGCCGGCGCTACTGGTGAACAACGCCGGCGTGCTGCAACCGGTGGGCGCGCCCGGCGAGCAGGGCGCGGCGGCCATCCTGCGCGCGGTGACGGTGAACGTGGCGGCGCCGCTGATGCTGGCGGACGCGCTGATCGCCACCCGCCAGGGCAGCGCCGAGCGCCGCATCCTGCATGTTTCCAGCGGCGCCGCGCGCAGCCCTTATGCCGGCTGGAGCCTGTACTGCGCCACCAAGGCCGCGCTGGACCACCACGCCCGCAGCGTGGCGCTGGATGGCCTGGCCGGCGTGCGCATCTGCAGCCTGGCGCCGGGCGTGATCGACACCGAAATGCAGGGCCAGATCCGCGCCACGCCGGCGGAACGCTTTCCGCTGAAGGCGCGCTTCGAGCAGCTGAAGCAGGACGGCGGGCTGAGCAGCCCGGCGGACACCGCCGCCCGGCTGGTGGACTACCTGCTCTCGGCGGGCTACGGCGGCGAGCCGGTGGCCGACCTCAGAACGCTGGCGTCCGGCTGAGGGGCGCCGTGCCGCGGGCCGGTGTGTCGAAAGGGAAAGCGCCGTAGCGGCGCACCGCGCCATCCGCCAGCGCGTAATCGGCGACCAGCGTGAGCGGCCCGCCGATGTCGGCGCTGTCGTAGCAGAGGAAGGCCAGCCGCTGCACCGCCAAGCGCAGCCGCACCGCCGGAAAGGCAGCCAGCCGTGGGGCGAGCGCGGCGCAGTCGTACTCATCGGCATAGAGGCCGACGGTGAGATGCGGCAGGTAATCGCCGTCGCGGCCCTGCTCTTCGCCGGTACCGGCCATCAACCCACGGCGCAGCGCGGCGATGCCGCCCTCCACGTCATCCACCGCCAGAAAGGGGGCCGAGGCGAAGCTCTCCAGCCCGCCGAGCTCCAGCGCAAAAGGCGGCGGCGCTGCAACACGCAGCGCCGCCAGCGCCTCCTCGAAAGCCGCCAGCGGATAGTCGCCCGCGCGCTGCGCCTCCGCGCAGGGAAAACCGCCCAGCGCCAGGGTGATGTGCGGCTGGCGGCGGTAGCCCGAAAGCAGGCAGTCGCCCAGATGCGCCTGCGCCGCCGCCATCGCGTCCGCCACCACCGGCTCCTCCAGCAGCAGCGCCCACAGGCCGTAGTGCGGCCGGCCGTGGTGCCATTCGACGAAATCCCGCCGCAGGTTGCGCAGCGTGCGGCCGGCGGCGAGAAAGGTCTCGCGGGCGCGAACCAGGCGGGCGTCGGGCGGGATCGGGTCCATGGGGCTTACGGCGAAGGAATGGGCGGATTATCTCCGCAGCGGCGGGCACCCGGAGCCCCGGGTCGGCGATGACGCAGCGCCCCCGCTCCAATCCGGCGCCGACTGGCCTGCCGGAGCCCTGCAGAAGAGCTCACCGCCGGACCGTTCAACGCTTCCCCATGCGGCAGGCCGCCACCAGCGCCAGCGCGAACACCCCGGCCAGCAGCAGGAAGCCCTGGGCGTAGGCGGTGAGCACGCCGGGCACCACCGTGCCATACACCGACTCCCGCCAGGCGACGAACACCGCCGCCACCGCGATGCCCAGCATGCCGCCCAGCTGGCGGGCGTAGCTGATCACCGCCGACGACTGGCTCAGCTGATGCGGCTCCAGGTGGCGCAGCGTGGCGAGATTGAGCGCCGGCATGATCATGCCCAGGCCGACGCGGCCGAGCACGGTGACGAAGATCAGTTCGCCATGGCCTATGCCCTTCGCCAGCAGCGCGAACAGCAGGAAGGAGAGGCCGAAGCAGGCCAGGCCGGCGACGGTGATCCACTGCGGCGACACCTTGTCCGCCAGCCGGCCGGCCGGCGGAATGGTGGCCGCCAGCGCCAGCCCGGCCGGCACCAGCACCATGCCAGCGGCAGCCGCGCCAAAGCCGAGTGCGTTCTGCAGGAACACCGGGATCAGGTAGGTGGAGGCGTACAGCCCGAAGCCGTAGGCGAAGGCCACCGTGGTGCCCATGGCGAAGCTGCGGTGGCGGAACAGGCCCAGGCTGATGAGCGGCTTCTTCACCCGCTGCGCATGGCGCACGAAGCAGGCCAGCAAACCGGCGGCCAGCGCCAGCTGCGCCAGCGTCCACGGCGCCAGCAGGCCGCTGTGCTGCAGGCTGGCGACGGACTCGATCAGCGCCAGCGTGCCGGCGGTGAGCAGCGCCAGCCCCCACCAGTCGAAGCCGTGGCGCGGCGCCGCCTCCGCCCGCGGCAGCAGGTAGAGCGCGCTGCCAACGGCGAGCACGCAGAAAGGCAGGTTGAGCAGGAAGATCGCCGGCCAGCCGTAGCGGTCCAGCAGCACGCCGCCCAAGGCCGGCGCCACCGCCGGCGCCAGCACCAGGCTGAAGCTGAGCGCGCCGGAGGCCCGCCCCTGCACGCCGGGCGGAAAGCTGCGCATCACCACCAGCGGCCCCAGCGGCTGCAACATGCCGGCCGCCAGCCCCTGGACGACGCGGGTGAACACCAGGTAGGGGAAATGGGTGGCCAACGCGCCGGCCACGCTGGCCAGCAACATCATCAACACCGCGCCGAGAAAAAGGCGGCGGAAACCGAAGCGGTCCAGCAGCCAAGGCGTGGGCAGCATGCCCACCGTCATCGCCGCCATGAAGCCGGTGATGGCCCACTGCACCTGTTCCTGGCCGAGGGCGAAATCCCGCATCAGCGCCGGCACCGCGACGTTGAAGCTGGTGGTGGACAGCACGCCGGCGATGGTGCCCAGGCTGGCGACGATCAGCACCATCCACTTGTAGCGCCCACCATGGCGCTGGGTGTGGGTTTCCGCCGGCAGGGCGCGGAACAGGTCGCGGGTGAGGTCGCGGATGGGGGAGGACATGGTGGACATTTCGCCCGGCAGGGGCCAAGCTTTCCATTAGCACATCAACAATTAGCATGCTAATGAAAAACCTGACCAAAGATCAACACGCCGTCGCCACCCTGCTCCACCGCGCCGCCGCCCTGTGGCGGGTGAAACTGGACGAACGCCTGCGCCCCTGGGGCATGACCCAGGCCACCTGGCGGGTGCTGTGGGCGCTGCACACCGCCGGGGAGCGCTACAACCAGAGCAGCCTCGCCACCCGCCTGGGCATAGAGACGCCGACGCTGGTGCGCCTGCTGGACCGCATGGAAAAGCTGGGCCTGGTCGGCCGCAGCCCGGACGCCCAGGACCGCCGCCAGAAGTACCTGGAGATCAAGCCCGACGGCCTGGCGCTGGTAGCCCGCATCGAGGGCGAGGTGATAGGCATGCGGGAAGAGATGCTGGCCGGCCTGGGCCAGGCCGAGCTGCAAGCCTGCCTGAAGGTGCTGGAGCGAGTGGTCGCCAACGGCGGCGGAAAACCCGCGGGGGATGCGGCGGGCTGAGTGGAGGCCGTCCTCCAAGGTAGCCCCGGGGGCAGGGTTGCTGTGCGCCGGTGATGTTCGGGAAGCGTGGAGGTTCGGGTGAGGGGCGCGTTGCACTGGACTGCGGCTGACACCGCAGCCAGCGGCGACCGACAGCCAAGCACCTATCGCGCCCTTGGGTGCCGCCCTGTACGGCTCCGCCCTCCCCTGGCACATCGCCAGGCCAGCCCGCTTTCCTCAGCCACCTAGCCACGCCGTTCCGCGATAACCCGGCCCCACAGACCCGCGCGCCCCGCTCCTCACCAACAAATCCCTTCTCCTCCAAGGGCCCACCCCGCATTTGACTGTGCCTGCCCCGCCCAACAGAATCGAACGCTTTTCCCGCACGCCCTGCCGCCCGACCGCCATGCTGCCCCTGGACACCCTGCTCGCCTTCCTCGCCGTCTCCATCGCCATCACCTTCGCGCCGGGGCCAGACAACCTGATGGTGCTGGGGCAGAGCCTGGCGCGCGGGCGCATGGCCGGCTTCGGCATCGCCGTCGGCTGTGCGCTGGGCTGTTTCACCCACACGCTGTGGGCAGCGATAGGCGTGAGTGCCGCCATTGCCGCCTCGCCGCAGCTCTTCCTCGGCCTCAAGCTGGCGGGCGCCGCCTATCTCGCCTGGCTGGGCGTGCAGGCGCTGCGCAACGCCTCCGCCCTGCGGCCGGCAGCCCTCGCCGGTAGCGGCGAGCCCTGGCTGCGCTACCTGCGGCGCGGCTTCATCGCCAATGCCATCAACCCCAAGGTGGCGCTGTTCTTCCTCGCCTTCTTGCCGCAGTTCAGCCGGCCGGAGCTGGGCAGCGTGGCGCTGCAGACGGTGCAGCTGGGGCTGGCCTTCGCGCTGCAGACGGTGCTGGTGTTCGGCACCATCGCCTGCGCCGCCGGCGCCATCGGCCGCGCGCTGGCGAAGCGGCCGGCAGCGGGCGCCTGGCTGGACCGGCTGGCGGGGCTGATCTTCATCGGTCTCGCCATCCGCCTTGCCACCGACGGCCGCGGCCAGTAGGAGCCGCCGCATGCGCCGCGCCTCCTCCCTGCCCGCCCCCGTTGGCGACACCGGCCAGCGCCGCGACTGGCAGACGCTGAAGAGCCTGCTGCCCTTCATCTGGGCCCACCGCCTGCGGGTGCTGCTGGCGCTTTCCTGTCTGATCGCCGCCAAGGGCGCCAACGTGGCGGTGCCCCTGGTGTTCAAGCACCTGGTGGACGCGCTGACGATCACGCCGGAGCAAGCCTTCATCGTGGTACCGGCGGCGCTGCTGCTGGCCTACGGCGCGCTGCGCTTTTCCACCTCGCTGCTGACCGAGCTGCGCGAGCTGGTGTTCGCCCGGGTGACGCAGGGCGCGGTGCGCGAGATCTCGCTGCGGGTGTTCCGCCACCTGCATGCGCTCAGCCTGCGCTTCCACCTGGAGCGGCAGACCGGCGGCCTCACCCGCGACATCGAGCGCGGCACCCGCTCCATCGGCTCGCTGATCAGCTACACGCTCTACTCCATCCTGCCGACATTGGTGGAGATCGGCCTGGTGGTAGGCATCCTGCTGGTCCAGTACGACGCGGTGTTCGCCCTCATCACGCTGGCCACGCTGGCGCTCTACATCGTGTTCACCGTGGCGGTGACCAACTGGCGTACCGCGCTGCGGCGCGAAGCCAACGAGCTGGACTCGGCCGCCAACGCCCGCGCCATCGACAGCCTGCTCAACTTCGAGACGGTGAAGTACTTCAACAACGAAGCCTTCGAGGCCCGCCGCTACGACGAACAGCTGCAAAAATGGACCGCCGCCCAGCTGCGCAACCAGATGTCGCTGTCCAGCCTCAACATCGGCCAGGCGGCCATCATCGCCGTCGGCGTCACCGCGATGATGTGGCAGGCCGCCAGCCGGGTCGCCGCCGGCAGCATGACGCTGGGCGACATCGTGCTGGTGAATGCCTTCCTCATCCAGCTCTACATCCCGCTCAACTTCCTCGGCGTGATCTACCGCGAGCTGCGCCAGGCGCTGACCGACATCGAGCGCATGTTCGGCCTGCTCGGCCAGCACCGCGAGATCGCCGACGCCAGCGACGCCCGCGTGCTGCCGCCAGGGCCGGCCGGCGTGCGCTTCGAGGCGGTGGATTTCGCCTACGACGCCCGCCGCCCCATCCTGCACGGCGTGGACCTGGACATTCCCGCCGGCCGCACGGTGGCTGTCGTCGGCCACTCCGGCTCCGGCAAATCCACGCTGGCGCGCCTGCTGTACCGCTTCTACGACGTGCAGGGCGGCAGCATCCGGGTGAATGGCACCGACATCCGCCAGCTGACGCAGGACAGCCTGCGCGCCGCCATCGGCATCGTTCCGCAGGACACCGTGCTGTTCAACGACAGTCTCTACTACAACATCGCCTACGGCCGGCCGGACGCCAGCCGCGCGGAAGTGGAGGCCGCGGCGCGGGCGGCCCAGCTGGAAGACTTCGTCGCCCGCCTGCCGGAGGGCTATGACACCCGCGTCGGCGAGCGCGGCCTGAAGCTCTCCGGCGGCGAGAAGCAGCGGGTGGCCATCGCCCGCGCGCTGCTGAAGAACCCAGCCATCCTGATCTTCGACGAGGCCACCTCGGCACTGGACTCCCGCACCGAAAAGGCCATCCAGGGTCAGCTGGAACTGGCGGCGGAAGGCCGCACCGCGCTGGTCATCGCCCATCGCCTGTCCACCGTGATGAATGCCGACGAGATCATCGTGCTGGACCAGGGCCGCATCATCGAACGCGGCCGCCACTTCGATCTGCTGGCCCGCGACGGCGCCTACACCCAGATGTGGCTGCTGCAGCAGCAGGAAGAGGCATTGGCCGAGCAGGCCTGAACCGGGCTCTCCGGCGACCAGCAGCAGACTTCATCCGGTACCGGCCGGCAATAAAAAACGGCAGCCTTTTCAGACCGCCGTTTGGCTTGCTGCGGGTCGCACCTCTGCGGGTGCTGCCACCCTCCCTGATTGCCTCAGTTGCTCAGTTCCAGGTCAGTCGCGCTTGCGCCGGATCCCGAGGATGCCCAGGAAGGCGGCACCGGCCAGCGCCAGGGAGCCCGGCTCCGGTACATGGGTGACGGGGGGAGGCGGCTGCTTCACCGTGCCGCTGACAGCGGCAACCTTGACGTAGTCGTAGCGGGATGAGGTGAAGCTCTGCCAGCTGCCGTTGCTCTTGTCGCCGGAGGTGACGCCCAGCGTGCCGTCGAAGCCGCCGGCGCCGATCAGCCAGAAGCTGGAGTAAAGATTGGCGGCTGCGTTCAACTGCACCGTGTTGCTACCGACGTTGGCGTAATTGCCGACCAGCGACCAGCCGTTGCTCAGCAGCGACGCGTAGGTAGCCCCGGCCAGGGAGCCAGTGAAGGGAGTGGCGCCGGTGTAGGCCAGCACGAAGATGTCGCTGTCGGTCTGGGTCCAGCCGAGGGAGACGCTGTCCAGGTGGACCGACTCGGTGCCGAAGTTCAGCATCAGCATTTCGTAGCCAGACTTGTTGTCCAGCGAGTGCTGGCCGTCGGAACTGGATTCGCCGCCGACGCCCACGCCGGAGCCAGCCCAGTAGCCGGTGCTGGTGGAGTAGATGGCGCTGCTGTTGTTGCTCGCCTTCCACCCGGTTTCAGTCGGCGCGGTCGAACTCTTGTTGTCCAGCGTCCAGGTGGTAGAGGCCAGCGCGCAGCTTCCGCATAGGGCAAGGGCCGTACCCAGGACGAATTTTTTGACGATGTAGTTCATTCTGCTCTCCGAAACAACTTTCGTCCGGCTCAAAGCAATCATCGAGCCAATAAAAAATTTATCTTAATAATCAAACTCATTGCCCCTAGCAGAGGAGCGAATGTATCAGTATGTGTAAAAAAATCTGACAGCCACTACTACAACGTAAGACGGAGGCGCCTGGCCTCTTCCGCGCCGTCGAAAGTGCTACTCAGGCGCAAGGCGCCGTCCAGTTCGTCGCGCGCTTCCTGGACACGGCCCACCTTGGCCAGCACGTAGGCCAGGTGCCAGCGCACCTCGGCGTTGTCCGGGGCCCGCAGGCGGGCGTCGCGCAGGTAGCGCAGCGCATCCTCATAGCGCTCGCCGCGGGCGAGCGCCCAACCCAGGGTGTCGATGACGTTGGGGTCGGCCGGAGCCAGGGCCAGCGCCTTCTGCGCGGTGGCGATGGCGGCGCCGTCCTTCATGTGGATCTGGATGTTGGCGAGGTTGTTGTAGGCGCTGGCGTCGGTGGGCACCTCGGCGACCAGGCGCTCGTACTCGCGCCGTGCCGCAGCCCAGTCACCAGTGCGCATATGGATCTCGGCCAGCGCGCGACGCACCGCCGGCTCCGGCTTCTCCTTCAACCATTGCTGCAGCAGCGGCGCCGCGGCGGCGGCCTTGTCCTGCGCCAGCAGCACCTGCACCCGGCGCAGCAGCAGCTCCGCCGAGGGTTGGCGTTCCTGGGCCTGGCGGTAGGCTTCGGCGGCGGCCGGCAGCTGACCGCGGGCGAAGGCGATGTCGCCCTCCACCCGCAGGGCATCCACCGCCTTCGGGTCCAGCCGGCGCAGTTCGCGCACCCGCTCGCCGGCCTTGTCGAACTCGCCGCGGGCGAGCGCGGCCTCGGCGGCCAGGGTGAGCGCGCCGGCATGCTCAGGCCGGCCCTGCAGCGCCTTCTGCGCGTTCTTGGCGGCTTCGTCCGCCGCGCCGGCACGCAGTTGCAGGTAGCCGATGCGCACCTGGGCATCGGGGTCGTATTCGGCGATGCGCGACATTTCGCGCAAGGTCTGCTGGGCGGCGCGGGTATCGCCCACCGCCTGCTCGATGCGGGCCAGTTCGGCCAGCGCGGCGAGGTCGCCGGGGCGGCGCATGGTGAGTGTGCGCATGGCCTCCAGCGCGGCCTGGCCTTCGCCGGCGGCGAGGCGGACTTCGGCCAGGGCGAGGCTGGCGGCAATGTTGTCCGGCCGGGCAACCACCGCCTTTTCGAACCAGCGCATGGCATCGGCATTGTTGCCGGCCTGCTGTTCGAGCACGCCGGATTCGTAGAGGGCGACGCCGTCGTTGCGATCCTTTGCGAGCATTGCCGCGTAACGCTGGCGGGCAGCGTCCAGCTTGCCCTCGGCGCGGTCCACCCGGGCGAGGTTGAGCTGGGCAGGGATGAAGCTGGCATCGCGCTTGAGCGCCTCGTTGTAGGCGTTGCGGGCACCAGGAAGGTCGCCATTGCTGGCCAGCGCGAGGCCAAGCAGGTTGTGCGCCGCCGGGTTGGCAGCCTGCGCCTGCACCGTCTTGCGCGCGGCGGCGACTGCCTTGGCGCGCTCGCCGCCACGCATCAGCAGGTTCACATAGGTGGCGGCGAGGCCGACATCCTGCGGCGCCTTGTCGAAGGCAGCGGCAATGCTGCGCAGGCCGGCGTCAGTGTCGCCCATGCCGACGCGGCCAAGGCCGAGGGCGGTCTGCAGCCGGGGATCCTCGCCGGCGCCGCGGGCGGCGGCACGCTCCAGGGTTTCGGCCGCCTTGGCGTAGCGCTTCTGCGCCAGTTGCACCCGGCCGAGCAGGTAGAGCGCCTGGGCATCGTCCGGCTGCTTGCGCAGCACATCTTCCAGCAGGGCCTGCGCCGGGGTGGTTTCGTTGCGTTCGACCAGCACGGCGGCGAGCAGCTTGCGCGCGCCGAGGTTGCGCGGGTAGCGGGCGACCAGCACGTCCAGGTATTTGCGCGCCTTCTCGAACTGGCCGGTGGCGTGGTGAGCCAGCGCGCCGGTCATCAGCAGCTGTTCCTGGGTGGCCAGCCATTCGGCCGGCAGGTTTTCCAGCAGATCGCCGACCTGCAGCATCTGCGCGTTGGCGGCGGCGCCATCGCCCCGGCGGCTGGCAAGCAGGGCGCGCAGGTAGGCGACGCGCGGCTCCTTCGGCATGTCGACGGCGAGCTTGTCCAGCATGGCGGCGGCTTCAGCGTCGCGGCCGAGGTCGAGCAGGATGCCGGCGCGCGCCACACGGGCGTCGAGCTGGCCGGGCTGCAGTTCGATGGCGCGGGCGTAGTCTTCCAGCGCGGCGGGCAGGCGGCCGGTGGCATGGGCCACCGAGGCGCGCACGTTGTAGGCGGCGGCATCGCGCGGGGCCAGTTGCACCGCGCGCTCGGCGCGCTCCCGCGCCAGCTCCGGCTTGCCGCTGCCCAGCAGCACCGGCACCTCGGCCACCAGCGGCACCGCGGAATTCGGGTCCAGCGCGCGGGCGGCGGCGAAGCTGCGTTCGGATTCGTTGCCCTTGCCCAGATTGGCATAGGCGGTGCCGCGCAGGCTCAGCAGTTCGAGCTGGGCGGCGGGCGGCAGGCCTTCGGGCTGCAAGCCGTCCACCACCAGGGAGGCGCGGCCCTGCAGCAGGTAAATGCGTGCCAGCGGCACCGCCACCTCGGCGCGGCTGGCGCCCAGGCGCAGAGCTTCACGGAAGGAGACCTCGGCGGCGCCGAGTTCGCCCTGGTCGAAGTAGCTGCGGCCCAGCAGCAGGTGGGCGGCGAGCATGTTGCGGTCCTGCTGCAGGGCGTTCTTGAGCTGGATGACCGCACCCGGCAGATCCTGCTTCTCGTAGCGCGCCAGGCCGTCCTCGTAATAGCGGCTGGCGGCAGCCGGATCGGACTGCGCCGCCTGCGCAACGATGCTGCTGGCGCTGAGGACGAGCACCGTCAGCAGGCGACGGACGGGGTGGTTTCGGGACGCGGGCATGATCGGTGGATATGAAATCGACAGGGAAACGGCGGAAATGCCGCGGGAGTATATGCCCGCCGGCGGGCGCCGTGCCGTTAAATCCGTCCGCGGCGACGTGCTGCGCTATGCCCTGATTTTCCTGTGATTTTCGCGCCAGGACCGGCAGCGCGCCGCCATCGGCGGCGGAAACACCGGGCTGGATCAGGCGGCGACGGCGATGCGCCGCAGGCCGTGGCTGCCGCGTTTGGCGTGGTACATGGCGCGATCGGCGGCGCGCAGTAACTCGTCCAGCGTGCGGCCGTGCTGCGGGTAGAGGCTGACGCCGACGCTGGCGCCCAGATTGAACACGCCGCTGTCGAGCAGCAGCGGCGCGTTCAGCGCGTCCATCAGCTTGCCGGCCGCCTCCAGCGCATCCCCGGCGCCGCCGACCTGGGCCAGCAGCACGACAAATTCGTCACCGCCGACGCGGGCCACGGTATCGCTCTGGCGCACCAGTTCGCGCAAGCGGCTGGCCACCGCGCGCAGCACCTCGTCGCCCACCGCATGGCCGTGGGTGTCGTTCACCGGCTTGAAGGCGTCGAGATCGAAGTAGAGCAGCGCCATGCCGCGGCCATCCCATTCGGCGAGGCTGGCAGCCTGGTCGAAGCGGCCGCTGAGCTGGATGCGGTTGGCGAGGCCGGTGAGGCCGTCGTGCAGGGCGAGGTGGCGCACGCTGGCCTCCTGCGCGCGGCGCTCGCTGATGTCGGAGAAGATGGCGATGCAATGTTCCGCCTGGCCGTGCTCGCCGCGCACCAGGGTGGCCGACAGCGCCACCGGGAAGCGGCCGCCGCCGCGGTGGCGGGCCTCCAGCTCGCCCTGCCAGTGGTCGCGCGCACCCAGCGCCTGGCGCACCTGGGCGAACAGCTCCATGCCGCCGACGCCTTCGCCGCCGGTGCCCAGCACTTCCTCCGCCGGATAGCCGGTGAGGCGGGTGAAGGCGGGGTTCACCGATGCGATGCGGCCCTCGCCGTCGAACACCACGATGCCCTCGCCGCTGCGCTCGAACACCCGCGCCGCCAGCGCCAGCTGGGCGGCCAGCGCCTGGCGCTCGGTGAGGTCCGCCATGACACCGACCAGGCCGCCGTCGCCGCCCCCGCCGCCCACACCGCGGTGAAAGGCGGCGCGCACCACCAGGTGGTGGATGCGGCCGGCATCGTCGGCGATGCGCACCCGCTCATCGAACAGCACCGCTCCGCTGCCGGCAGCCGCGGCGGCGAGAAAACGCTCGCAGCGGGCAGCGGCCAGCACACGGTCTTCCGCCAGCAGCAGCTCGGTCCAGTGACGGCCCAGGCTTTCGTCCGCCGCGCGGCCGGACAGCCGCTGCCAGGCGGGGTTGAGGTAGCTCAGCCGGCCGGCGGCGTCGGTACGGAACAGCACGTCGTGGATCTGCTCGGCCAGCTCGCGGTGCAACTGTTCGGAATCTTCCAGCCGGGCGGCGACGCGGTTGAAGCGCCACAACAGCAGCAGCACGAACAGCGCCACGCCGGCGCCGGCCGCGCGCACCCGCCACACCGCGGCAGCCAGGCCGGGCACGCCGTCCAGCGGCATCGCCGCCATGTCCCATTCGCCGTCGAGCACGCGCACATCGAGCTTGAAGGCGGCCGGATCGTCGAACAGCGCGCCGTCGCCCCAGAACACTGCGCCGCCGCTGCCCAGGCCATCCACCCCGCGCAGGGCGATCTGATAGCGCAGCTCGGCTTCGTGCAGGCCGCTGCGCACGAGCAGGCGGTCGAAATCTATCGGCGTGCTCATCAGCCCCCAGTAGCGGCCACTGCGCGGCGCGGCGCCGGGCGGCGTGAGATGGATGGGCACGCGGTGGATCAGCGCGCGGCCGCCCTGCACCAGGGCCACCGGGCCGGCCAGCACCGCCCGGCCATCCGCCAGCATGCGCCGGGTGGCGGCGCCCTGCACCGGGTGATGCAGCAGGTCCAGCCCGACCGCAGCCTCGTTGCCCGCCATTGGATACACCATGGAGATGACGTTGTCCGGCGCCAGGGTGATGTTGCGCAGCAGGCTCTGGTCTGCCAGCAGCTCGCGGGCGATGAGGTCGAAATCCTGCTGGGAGATGCCACCCCGGGCGGCGACGTAGGACACCAGGCCGGCGGTGAGATTGGTGGCGCCGTTCAGCTCGCCCTCCAGGCGGGCGCGCAGCCCGGCGAGTTCGGACAGGCGCTCGGCGCGCCAGCGCTCCTGCAGGCGCGCCTCGAACATCTCGCCGGCGATGACGACGAACACCGCCGCCGCCACGCCCACCAGCGCGAGCGCCGCACTCATCACCGCCCGCGAACCGATACGCATCGTGCCTCCCTGAAGCCGGTGCCTAATTGTAGGCAGCGGATGCGGCCGGGCAAGCGGAAAGGCGCATCCTGCCTGCCTCGCGGCCTGCCGGCACGGCATGCCAGGCGGATCGCCCGCCCCGCGGCAGCCCCATTTCCGCCGCGGCAGTGCGGCGGAACAGCACTGCGCGGCGCGCGGCCGCCGCGCTTTCCTTCCCCGCCCCGCCCTCCTAGAATCGGCCGGCCCTCCGCCCGCCTCCCCATGGAAACCGACGCCCTTCCCCAGCCGGCTCCCGCCTTTCGTCGCCCGGCCCATCCGCCGCATCCGCTGCTGCTCGCGCTGTGCGTGGTGCTGGTGAGCCTGGCCGGCTTCGGCGGCTACCGGCTGAGCGAGCATGTGGGCATGCAGGCGCTGCGGGTGGAGGCCAGCCACCGGCTGGACCTGTTCGCCGCCGCGGTGGACGCGGTGGTGAACCGCTACGCCCACCTGCCGGCCACGGTGGAGCTGAGCCCGGAGGTGAACAGCCTGCTGCGCCTGCCGGGCGACGCCGGCCGGGCGGACGCCGCCAACCGCTACCTGGAGCGGCTCAACCACAGCATCGGCAGCATCGCCATCTTCATCCTCGATGCCAACGGCCATGCGGTGGCCGCCAGCAACTGGAACCAGCCGGACAGCTTCGTCGGTGAGGACCTCTCCTTCCGCCCCTACTTCCGCAGCGCCATGCAAGGCAAGGTCGGCCGCCACTTCGCCATCGGCACCACCCGCGGCGATCCAGGCTACTTCGTCTCCCACCCGGTGATGAATGCCGGCCGCCTGCTGGGCGTGGCGGTGATCAAGATCGGCTTCGCCGACCTGGACGAGACCTGGACCTCGCTGGGCTCGCCGGCGCTGATCGCCGATGACAAAGGCGTGGTCATCCTCACCTCGGTGCCGGCCTGGCTGTACACCGCGCTGGCACCGCTGAGCGAGGACGACAAGGCGCAGATCGCCGCCGACCGGCTGTACAACAACCGCCCCATCGGCCGCCTGCCGGTCACCCTCGCCGGCGGCGAGGAGAACGGCAGCACCGCGCGCTTCGACAGCCGGCTGGTGCTGCCGCCCACGCTGCCGCACAACAGCGGCTTCTACCTCGCCCAGTCGCGCGGGCTGCCGGACACCGGCTGGAAGCTGCTGGTGTTCTCCGAGGTGACGCCGGTGCGCCGCCAGGCCGCCACCCATGCGGCGCTCACCGTGGTCGGCGCCGGCTTCCTCATCCTGCTGCTGCTGGTGATCGCCCAGCGCCGCCGCATCCTGCAGGAGAAGCTGGAGGCGCAGGCGCTGCTGCAGCGCGCCAATGCCGAACTGGAGGGTAAGGTGGGCCGCCGCACCCGCGCCCTCACCGAGTCCATTGCCCGCCTGCGCAAGGAAATCGCCGAGCGCCAGCATGCCGAGCAGACGCTGCGGGCGGCGCAGGACGAGCTGGTGCAGGCGGCCAAGCTGGCGGTGCTGGGGCGGCTGGCCACCGGCATCACCCATGAGCTGAACCAGCCGCTGGGGGCGATGCGCACGCTGTCGGGCAATGCCATCGAATTCATCCGCCGCGGCGACCTCGCCACCGCCGAGAAGAACCTGGGCATCATCGGCCGCCTGATCGACCAGATGGGCGGCATCATCACGCCGCTGAAGACCTTCGCCCGCAAATCCCCGGCGGTACCCGCGCGGGTGGACGTGGCCCATGCGGTGGCCAATGCCCTGTTCCTGCTCGACCAGCGCCTCAAGCGTGCCGACATCACGGTGCACAACGGCTGCGAACCGGGCCGGGCGGTGGCCTGGTGCGACCAGAACCGGCTGGAACAGGTGCTGGTGAACCTCATTTCCAACGCCATCGACGCCATGCGCGGCCAAGCGGTGCGCGAGCTGGACCTGGGCGCCTACACCCACGGCGACGGCCGGGTGGTGCTGCGGGTGGGCGACACCGGCGTCGGCCTGCCGACCACGCTGCAGAACCGCCTGTTCGAGCCCTTCTTCACCACCAAGCCGGCCGGCGAAGGGCTGGGCTTGGGGCTGGCCATCTCGCGCGACATCGTGCGCGAGTTCGGCGGCGACCTTGTGGCCGACAACCGCGCCCGCGGCGGCGCCTTCTTCACCGTCTTCCTGCCCGCGGCCCCGGAGCCGCCCGCCCCATGACAACAGCGCTTTCCGTACTCATCATCGAAGACGACCCCGACGTCCGCCTCGGCTGCGAGCAGGCGCTGGAACTGGCGGGCATCCCGGTCACCGGCTGCGCCAGCGCGGAGGAGGGGCTGCGCCGGCTGACGCAGGACTTCGCCGGCATCGTCGTCACCGACATGCGCCTGCCCGGTGCCGACGGCATGGCGGTGGTGCGCCGCGCCCACGAGCTGGACCCGGCGCTGCCGGTGATCATGATCACCGGCCACGGCGACGTCACCCTGGCGGTGGAGGCGATGCGCAGCGGCGCCTACGACTTCATCCAGAAGCCCTTCGCCCCGGAACTGTTGATCGAGGTGGTGCACCGCGCGCTGGACAAGCGCGCGCTGGCGCTGGAAGTGGCCGACCTGCGCCGCCGCCTGGAGCGGCGCGAGGGCCTGGACGCGGCCTTGATCGGCCGCTCGCCGCAGATGGAGCGGCTGCGCCAGCTCATCCTCGACGTCGCCGGCAAGACGGTGGACGTGCTGGTGCGCGGCGAAACCGGCACCGGCAAGGAGCTGGTCGCCCGCTGCCTGCACGACCTCGGCCCGCGTCGCAAGGCCAACTTCGTCGCCCTCAACTGCGGCGGCCTGCCGGACAACCTGCTCGACAGCGAGCTGTTCGGCCACGAGGCCGGCGCCTTCACCGGCGCGCAGAAGCGCCGCGTTGGCAAGATCGAACACGCCAGCGGCGGCACCCTGTTCCTGGACGAGCTGGAAAGCATGCCGATGGCGGTGCAGATCAAGCTGCTGCGGGTGCTGCAGGAGCGGGTGATAGAGCGCCTGGGCTCCAACCAGCTGCTGCCGGTGGACACCCGGGTGGTGGCGGCGACCAAAGACGACCTGCTGGAACTGGCCGGCCAGGGCCGCTTCCGCGCCGACCTCTACTACCGCCTCAACGTCGTCACCGTGGAGCTGCCGCCGCTGCGCGAGCGCCGCGAGGACGTTCCGCTGCTCCTCGAGCACTTCATGCTGCAGGCGGCCCAGCGCTACGACCGCCCGCTGCCGCAGATGAGCGCCGAGCAGACCCACCGCCTGATGGCCCACCCCTGGCCGGGCAATGTGCGCGAGCTGCGCAACGTGGCCGACTGCCTGGTGCTGGGCGTGGGCAACAGCGTACTCGGCACCGCCGAGCGCAGCGACGCGCCCTCGCTGGCGGAGATGGTGGACCGCTTCGAGCGCAACCTGATCGACGAGACCCTGCGCCGCCACGGTGGCAACCTCAGCCGCGCCGCCGAGGCGTTGCGGGTGCCCAAGACCACGCTGCACGACAAGATCCGCAAGCACGGGCTGACGCCGCGCGAGGGTTGAAGCGGCCCGCCCATCATCGGCGCGGCGGCGGCCGAACTGTTCGCACCGCCCTTCCGTCGCCGCCCGCAGGCGGCCCCCTACTCCGGCAGCAGCGCCGCCAGCGTCTGCAGCGTGTCCGCCTCCGCCGCCGGCTTGTCGCGGCGCCAGCGCAGGATGCGCGGGAAGCGCACCGCCACCCCGCTCTTGTGGCGGGCGCTGCGGGCGATGCCCTCGAAGCCCAGCTCGAACACCTGCTCTGGCACCACGCTGCGCACCGGGCCGAACTTCTCCTGCGTGCTGCGGCGGACGATGGCGTCCACCTCGCGGATCTCGGCGTCGCTGAGGCCGGAGTAGGCCTTGGCGAAGGGCACCAGGCGACGCTGCGGCTCGCCTTCCGGCGCATCCCAGACGGCGAAGGTGTAGTCGGTGTAGAGGCTGGCGCGGCGGCCGTGGCCACGCTGGGCGTAGATCAGCACCGCGTCCACGCTGTAGGGGTCTATCTTCCACTTCCACCACACGCCTTCGTCCTTGCTGCGGCCGACGCCATAGGCGGAATCGCGCGCCTTCAGCATCATCCCTTCCACCCCCAGCGCGCGGGCGGACTCGCGCTGCCGCGCCAGCGCCTCCCAGTTCTCCCCCTGCAGCAGCGGCGACAGCCGCAGCGCGCGGTGGGGGTGGTGGGCGACCAGGCGCTCCAGCAGCGCGCGGCGCTCGGCCAGCGGCCGCCGGCGCAGATCCTCGCCCTCCCACTCCAGCACATCGTAGGCGCACAACACCACCGGCGCCGCGGCCAGCAGGCGGGGGCCCACCGTCTTGCGGCCAAGGCGGGTCTGCAGCGCGGCGAAGGGCTGCACCCGGTCGTCCTTCCACACCAGGATCTCGCCATCCACCACCGTGCCCTCGGGCAGCTCGGCGCCGAGCGCGGCCAGCTCGGGGAAGCGTTCGGTGACCAGATCCTCGCCGCGCGACCACAGCCAGCTGCGGCCGCCACGGCGTACCAGCTGGGCGCGTATGCCGTCCCACTTCCACTCCACCAGCCAGTGCGCCGGCGGCCCCAGGCGGGCGGCGAACCCGGCCACCGGCGCCTGCAGCGAGTGGGCGAGGAAGAAGGGATAGGGCAGGCCGTCCTCGCGCTCGAGCGGCGCCTCCGGCGGCGCCAGCAGGGCGGTGTAGCTGGCGGCGTCCGGCCGGGCGCCGATGCCGGTATAGCCGATCAGGCGCTGGGCGACGCGCTTGGTATCCACACCGCCGGCCTCGGCCAGCGCGCGGGTGGCGAGCAAACGGGAGACGCCGACGCGGAAGCTGCCGGTGATGAGTTTGGCGCAGACGAAGCGCTCCAGCGTGCCCAGCCCGGCCAGCAGCTCTGCCAGCCGCGACTGCAGCGACGCTGCCGGCAAGCCGCGCAACGGCAGCAGGCGCTCCTCCATCCACTCGGCGAGGGAGGCGTCGTCGCCGCCCGCGCCCTCCGGCAGCAGCAGCGCCAGCGTCTCGGCGAGGTCGCCCACCGCCTGGTAGCTCTCCTCGAACAGCCATTCCGGTACGCCGGCCGCGCGCATGGCGAATTCCCGCAGCTGGCGCACGGGCACCAGCTGGCGCGGCTTGCCGCCGGCGAGGAAGTAGGCCGCCCAGGCGGCGTCGGCCGGCGGCGCGGCCCGGAAGTACTCCACCATGGCGGCGAGCTTGGCGTTGCTGGAAGTGGTGGCATCCAGCGCGGCGTAAAGGGCGGCGAAAGCCTTCATTGCGCGGGCTCTCCGCCGGGTTTCGCCGGTGGCGTCGCCGGCTCGGCATCCGCCACATCGACCTGTGGCGCGACGCCCTCCTCCGTCTCGCTCCCGGCTGCCTCCTCCGCCTGGGCGCCCTCGCCATACTCGGTGTCGAAAGCCTGCGCCTGCAGGCCCTGCTCGGCGAGCCAACGCACCAGCACCGGCACGCTGCCGTGGGTGACGAAGACGCGGCCGGCGCCGGTGGCGGCGATGGCGGCGAGCAAGCCGGGCCAGTCGGCATGGTCGGAGAGCACGAAGCCGCGATCCACGCCCCGCCGCCGCCGGGTGCCGCGTATGCGCATCCAGCCGCTGGCGAAGGCGTCGGCATAGTCGCCGAAGCGGCGCAGCCATGGGCTGCCCTGGGCCGAGGGCGACGCCAGCACCATCGCCTGGCGCAGGGCGGCAGCCTCGCCCACGTCATTGACCCGCAGCGTGGCCGGCAGCGCCACGCCGGCGTCCCGGTAGGCGGCGTTGAGCGCCTCCAGCGCGCCATGGACCACGATGGGGCCGATGGCCGCATCCAGCATGTGCAGGATGCGCTGGGCCTTGCCGAAGGCGTAGCAGAACAGCACCGAGGTCCGGCCGGCGGCGGCGTTGGCGGCCCACCAGGCGTTGATCTGCGCCGCCAGCTCCGCCTGCGGCGGCCAGCGGTAGATGGGCAGGCCGAAGGTGGATTCGGTGATGAAGGCGTCGCAGCGCACCGGCTCGAAAGGCGCGCAGGTGCCGTCCGCCTCCAGCTTGTAGTCGCCGGAGGCCACCCACACCTCGCCGCCGTACGCCAGCCTCACCTGGGCCGAGCCCAGCACATGGCCGGCGGGATGGAAGCTGATGTCCACGCCTCGATGCCGCAGCGAGCGGCCGTAGGGCAAGGTCTCCAGCGGGATGTCGCCGAGGCGGGCGCGCAGGATGCCGGCGCCGGCCGCGGCGGCGAGGTAATGGCGGTGGCCGGGGCGGGCATGGTCGCCGTGGCCATGGGTGATCACCGCACGCGCCACCGGCCGCCAGGGGTCGATGTAGAAATCGCCGGGCGGGCAGTAGAGGCCTTCAGGGCGGGGTACGACGAGATCCATGGGCTTGAAGGAGGGGGTTCCGGGTCGAAAGGGGATCAGGGCCGCGGAACAAGCCCGCGCCCGCGGCAGACAGGGGAAGCAGCCGCCGTGCCCGCCCGCGGCGTTCGGTTTTCCGAACGGATGGCGCGGCGCAGGCACGGGTTCCCGAACGCGGGCCGCGGGTCTACCCGGATCAACCCCAATCGGATCAAGGGGCTAGGATGAAACCGGGCATTGGCACATTACGTGCGATAACCGCCGGCAACGGGCGAAGCCTTCGCCCGCCTTCTCGAACGTACTCTCGAACGTAGATTGGAGACTGGTCATGCGCAAATCCCTCACCGTCATCGCCCTGTGTCTCACCGCGGGAGGCCTCGCCGCCCCCGCGCAAGCCGCCGAACTCACCGGCTCGCTGAAGAAGATCAAGGATGCCGGGGCGATCACCGTGGGCTACCGTGAATCCTCGGTGCCCTTCTCCTACCTGGACGCCGACCAGAAGCCGGTGGGCTACGCGATGGACCTCTGCGCCAAGGTGGTGGACGCGGTGAAGGAGGAGTTGAAGGCGCCCAACCTGCAGGTGAAGTACCAGGCGGTGACCTCGCAGAACCGCATTCCGCTGATGCAGAACGGCACCATAGACATCGAGTGCGGCTCCACCACCAACAGCGTGCAGCGCCAGCAGCAAGTGGGCTTCTCGGTGGCCTACTTCATCACCAGCGTGCGCATGGGCGTGCGCAAGGATTCGGGCATCAACGACATCACCGACCTGGAAGGCAAGCCGGTGGTGACTACCACCGGCACCACTTCCGACGGCCTGATCAAGCAGAACCAGCGCGGCAAGTCCATCAATCTGCGCAACCTCTACGGCAAGGACCACGCCGATTCCTTCCTGATGGTGGAGAGCGGCCGCGCCGCCGCCTTCGTGATGGACGACATCCTCATCGCCGGCCTCATCGCCAACTCCAAGAACCCGTCCGCCTACGCCATCGTCGGCCCCTCGCTGCGCGACGAGCCCTATGGGGTGATGCTGCGCAAGGACGACCCCGAGTTCAAGGCGGTGGTGGACAAGGCGCTGATCGCCGCGATGAAGTCCGGCGAAGCCACCAAGCTGTACGAGAAGTGGTTCATGAGCCCGATTCCTCCGCGCAATGTGAACCTGAACTTCCCGATGAGCCCGGTGCTGAAGGCGGCCATCGAGAACCCGACCGACAAGGGCGTCGAGTAAGGCCCTCGCGCCGGCCCGCATCCCGCGGGCCGCTACCCGGCGGCGGCGGCCGCGCAGGCCGCCGCCCTCCCCCCACCCGGGCCGCCCACGGCGGCGAGGACAGGCGATGAATTACCACTGGGACTGGCTGTTCTTCTTCCAGGAGGCCGACGACGGCCTCAAATATTACGAATGGATCATCTCCGGCATGGGCTGGACGGTGGCGGTGTCGCTGGGCGCGCTGGCGGTGGCCCTGCTGCTGGGCTCGGTGCTGGGCGTGATGCGCACCACCCCCAGCCGCCTGCTGGTGGCCATCGGCGACACCTATGTGGACGTGTTCCGCAACGTGCCGCTGATCGTGCAACTCTTCATGTGGTTCTTCGTCATCCCGGAGTTCCTGCCCGAGAAGCTGGGCCTGTGGGTGAAGCAGGAGCTGCCCTACCTGGTCACCGCCATCATCGGCCTCGGCCTCTACACCGCGGCGCGCATCGCCGAGCAAGTGAAATCGGGCATCAACGCCCTCGCCCGCGGCCAGCGCTTCGCCGGCCTGGCGCTGGGTTTCACCGAGTGGCAGACCTACCGCTACGTGCGCCTGCCGATGGCCTACCGCATCGTGCTGCCGGCCATCACCTCCGAGGCGATGAACATCTTCAAGAACTCGGCGGTGACCTACGCGGTGGGCATCCTGGAGCTGTACTTCCAGTACAAGCAGATCATCGAGAAGACCTCGCAGGTGCTGGAGATCACCATCGTCGTCACCGCCATCTACTTCGGCCTCGCCTTCGCGATGAACCGCGTCCTCGCCTTCATCGAGAAGCGCAGCGCGGTGCCCGGCCTGATCACCGGCGGCAAGGGAGGCCACTGACATGAACGATTTCGACTTCGGCGTCGTCACCGCCAACTGGCAGTTCCTGGCCGAGGGCCTGCGCTACACCCTGCAGGTGACGGTGGTGGCGATGATAGGCGGCATCATCCTCGGCACCCTGCTGGCGCTGATGCGGCTGTCATCGATCAAACCGCTGCAGCTGTTCGCCTCGGCCTATGTGAACTTCTTCCGCAGCGTGCCGCTGGTGCAGGTGATCCTGGCCTTCTACCTGATCCTGCCGATGGTGCTGCAACTCTTCACCGGCCAGCCGATGCCAATAGGCGCGGCCAACTCGGCCTACTTCACCTTCACCGTGTTCGAGGCCGCCTACTACTCCGAGATCATGCGTTCCGGCATCCAGTCGGTGGCGCGCGGCCAGATCGCCGCCGGTTCGGCGCTGGGCTTCACCTACGGCCAGACCATGCGCCTGGTGGTGCTGCCGCAGGCCTTCCGCAACATGCTGCCGGTGCTGCTGACGCAGACCATCGTGCTGTTCCAGGACGTGTCGCTGGTGTATGCCATCGGCGCCACCGACTTCTTCGGCGCGGCGGACAAGATCACCCAGCGCGACCTGCGTCCGGTAGAGATGTACACCACCGTGGCGGTGGTCTATTTCATCATCTGCTTTACCCTTTCGCGGCTGGTCAAGCGGCTCCAGGCGCGCATCGCCATCATCCGCTGATCCCAGGCTAGCAACGGAGTTATTCCCGATGATCGAGATCAAGAACGTTTCCAAGTGGTACGGCAGCTTCCAGGTGCTCACCGATTGCACCACCCATGTGAACAAGGGTGAGGTGGTGGTGGTCTGCGGCCCCTCCGGCTCCGGCAAATCCACCCTGATCAAGTGCGTGAACGGCCTGGAGCCCTTCCAGCAGGGCAGCATCGTGGTGGACGGCACCGCGGTGGAGGCGCCCAAGACCAACCTGCCCAAGCTGCGCTCGCGGGTCGGCATGGTGTTCCAGCACTTCGAGCTGTTCCCGCACATGACCATCACCGACAACCTCGCCATCGCCCAGATCAAGGTGCTGGGCCGCAAGCGCGATGAGGCGATCGACAAGGGCATGAAGCTGCTTGACCGCGTCGGCCTCAAGGCCCACGCCCACAAGTTCCCCGGCCAGCTCTCCGGCGGCCAGCAGCAGCGGGTGGCGATCGCCCGCGCGCTGGCGATGGACCCGATCTGCATGCTGTTCGATGAGCCCACCTCGGCGCTGGACCCGGAGATGATCAACGAGGTGCTGGACGTCATGGTGGAACTCGCCCGCGAAGGCATGACCATGATGTGCGTGACCCACGAGATGGGCTTCGCCCGCAAGGTCGCCCACCGGGTGATCTTCATGGACCGCGGCGCCATCGTCGAAGACGCCTCCAAGGACGACTTCTTCGGCCAGCCGCGCTCCGAGCGCGCCCAGACCTTCCTCGCCAAGATCCTGCAGCACTGACCCGCGCACGGCGGCGGTCCGGCCCACGGACCGCCGCCGACGCACATGCCTATTCCGCCGCACCCCGCCCGGGAGATGTCATGAAAACCCTGCCTGCCTCCACCGCCCGGCGCAGCCTCCTCGCCGCGCCGCTTTTGTTCCTCACCCTCTCTCTCAACCTCTCCCTGCTGCAGCCGGCGCCCGCACTGGCGCGCGACACCGCACCCGCAGCCCGCCTCGCCAACGTCGTCATCCTCGCCACCGGCGGCACCATCGCCGGCGCCGGTGCGGGCACGGCCAACAGCGCCACCTACCAGGCCGCCAAGGTGCCGGTGGAGCAGCTGGTGGCCGGCGTGCCGGAGCTGAAGGACATCGCCAGCGTGCGCGGCGAGCAGGTGTTCCAGATCGCCTCCGAGAGCTTCACCGACGAGCACCTGCTGCAGCTCGGCCGGCGGGTGGCGGAACTGGCGCGGCAGGACGATGTGGACGGCATCGTCATCACCCACGGCACCGATACCCTGGAAGAGACCGCCTTCTTCCTCAACCTGGTCATCCCCAGCGACAAGCCCATCGTCGTCGTCGGCTCGATGCGGCCGGGCACCGCGATGTCGGCCGACGGCACGCTCAACCTCTACGATGCGGTGGCGGTGGCCGCCAGCCCGGATGCCCGCGGCAAGGGCGTGCTGGTGACGATGAACGACGAGATCCACAGCGGCCGGGACGTGATGAAGGCGGTGAACATCCGCCCGGACGCCTTCAGGAGCGCCTGGGGCCCGCTGGGCATGGTGGTGGAGGGCAAGCCATATTGGTTCCGCCTGCCGGCCAAGCGCCACACCAGCGGCTCGGAGTTCGACATTGCCCGCATCAGCGCGCTGGCGCCGGTGGAGATCGCCTACGGCTACGGCAACGTCACGCCCACCGCCTACCAGGCCTTCGCCGCCGGCGGCGCACGCGCCATCGTCCACGCCGGCACCGGCAACGGCTCGGTGTCCAACCGGGTGGCGCCGGCGCTGCAGGCGCTGCGCGGCCAGGGGGTGCACATCATCCGCTCCTCGCGCGTCACCGCCGGCGGCTTCGTGCTGCGCAACGCCGAGCAGCCGGACGACAAGAACGACTGGGTGGTCGCCCACGACCTCAACCCGCAGAAGGCGCGCATCCTCGCCGCGGTAGCGCTGACGCGCAGCAACGACAGCAAGGAGCTGCAGCGGGTGTTCTGGGAATACTGAACACAGCAGCGCTGAACACCACGCCGGATGAAGCCCCCCCGCCCCCGTAGCGCCAACAACAAACGAGGACCACGGCGCGCAGCAGCGCCGGGCAAAGAGGAGAGACAGATGCAGACCACCCGCAGCGAACATGACCTGCTCGGCGACCGCGAGATCCCGGCCGAGGTCTATTGGGGCATACACACCCTGCGCGCGCTGGAGAACTACCCCATCACCGGCAAGACCATAGGCTCCTACCCGGAACTTGTGCGCGCGCTGGCGCTGGTGAAGCAGGCCGCCGCCCGCACCAACCATGCGCTGGGCCAGCTGGACGAGGGCCGCTTCAACGCCATCGACTCGGCCTGCCGCGAGATCGCCGAAGGCCGGCTGCACAACCAGTTCGTGGTGGATGTGATCCAGGGCGGCGCCGGCACCTCGACCAACATGAACGCCAACGAGGTCATCGCCAACCTGGCGCTGGAGAAGCTGGGCTGGCCCAAGGGCCACTACAACGAGCTGCACCCGCTCAACCATGTGAACATGAGCCAGAGCACCAACGACGTCTATCCGACGGCGCTGAAGCTGGCGGTGGTGTTCGCCATCCAGGGCCTGCTGGACGCGATGGAGAAGCTGCGCCTGGCCTTCTTCGCCAAGGCGGAGGAGTTCAAGGACATCCTCAAGATCGGCCGCACCCAGTTGCAGGACGCGGTGCCGATGACGCTGGGCCAGGAGTTCTCCACCTACGCGGTGATGATGAGCGAGGACATCACCCGCCTGCGCGAGGCCATCTGCCTGATCCAGGAGATCAACCTCGGCGCCACCGCCATCGGCACCGGCATCAATACCGACATCCGCTACGCCAAGATGGCCACCGAGTGCCTGTCGGAGCTGTCCGGCGTGAAGCTGGTGCCGTCGGAGAACCTCATCGAGGCCACCCAGGACACCGGCGCCTTCGTGCAGCTCTCCGGCGTGCTCAAGCGCATCGCCTGCAAGCTGTCCAAGGTGTGCAACGACCTGCGCCTGCTCTCCAGCGGCCCGCAGGCGGGTTTCAACGAGATCAACCTGCCGGAGCGCGCCGCCGGCTCCAGCATCATGCCGGGCAAGGTGAACCCCATCATCCCCGAGGTGGTGAACCAGATCGCCTTCGAAGTCATCGGCAACGACGTCACCATCACCATGGCCTCGGAAGGTGGCCAGCTGCAGCTGAACGCCTTCGAACCCATCATCGGCCACTCGCTGTTCAAGAGCATCGAGCACCTGGAGGCCGGCTGCCGCACGCTGACCGACAACTGCGTACGCGGCATCACCGCCAACCGCGAGCTGCTGGCCGAACGGGTGCGCACCTCCGCCGGCCTCGCCACCGCGCTGAACCCGCTGATCGGCTACGAGAACGCCACCTGGGCCGCGCGCGAAGCGCTGAAGACCGGCCGCAGCGTGTCCGAACTGGTGCTGGAACGCGGCCTGATGGACAAGGAAAGCCTGGAGCGCACGCTGCGGCCGGAGGTGTTGACGGCGCCGCGGGCGGAGTAAGCGGCCCGAATCGACCGGCGGAACACCGGCCGCCAACGCGGGGGGCGGGAGGCAGGGCACGCATCGGCCCCGCAATCGGCTGTGCCCCCCAGCCGGGCGGCCAATGCCGGCCCCTGCGCCACGGCATGCAGCCAGCTCGCCAACACGGCGGCAGGCTGGGGCTAGAATCCGGCGTTCGCCGCTCCCTTTGCCGCCGCCACCGCAATGCCCGCCTACCGCCTTCTTCGCCACGCCCTGCTGCCGCTCCTGCTTGCTTTCGGGCAAGCGCTTCCCGCCCATGCCGCCGAGGGCTCCGCCGTGCTGGAGCGGATACGCGGTGAGGGCGAGTTCAGGCTGGGCTACCGCAGCGCCTCCATCCCCTTCTCCTATGTGGCGGACGGCGAGGTCATCGGCTACTCCAACGAGTTGGCGCTGCAGGTGGTGGAGGCGGTGCGCCGCCATCTCCAGCTACCCGACCTGCCGCTGCGGCTGGTACCCATCACGCCGCACAACCGCATGGCCATGGTGAGCAGCGGCCGCGTCGACCTGGAGTGCGGCTCCACCACCCACAACCGCGAGCGCGAGGCCCAGGTCGGCTTCTCCAACACCATCTTCATCGCCGGCACCCGGCTGATGGTGCGCGCCGACTCCGGCATCCGCGACTTCTCCGACCTGGTCGGCCGGCGCATCGTCACCACCGCCGGCACCACCTCGGAAACCGTGCTGCGGCGCGCCTTCAACAGCGGCGAACTGGCTAGCGCCACCATCGTCTCCGCCCGCGACCATGCGGAGAGCTTCATGGTGCTCGCCGCCGGCCGCGCCGACGCCTTCATGATGGACGACGCCCTGCTGCACGGCGAGCTCGCCAAGCGCGGCGAGGGCGGGCGCTGGATCGTCACCGGCACGCCGCGTTCCTACGAGGCTTACGCCTGCATGCTCGACCGCAGCGACCCGACCTTCAAGAAAGTGGTGGACGAAGCCCTGGCCGGGCTGATGCGCAGCGGCGAGGCGGCGCGCATCTACGCCCGCTGGTTCACCCAGCCGATTCCGCCGCTGGGCCACAACCTGAACCTGCCGATGTCCTCCGCCATGCAGACGCTCTACGCCACGCCCAACGACACGCCCTTCGACTAGGCCGCCTGCATGAAACCCACGCTCGCCCTCATCGCCACCGGCGGCACCATCGCCGGCCTCGCCGAAGACAGCGCCGCACCGGCGAACTACATCGCCGGCGTGGTGGATGCGGCAACGCTGGTCGCCGCCGTGCCGCCGCTGCGCGAACTCGCCAGCCTGCAGGTGGAGCAGCTATGCAACCTGGACAGCAGCGACCTCACGCCGGCCCACTGGCTGGCGCTTGCCCAGCGGGTGCAGGCGCTGGCCGCCGACCCTGCCATCGCCGGCATCGTCATCACCCACGGCACCGATACGCTGGAAGAGACGGCCGCCTTCCTCGCGCTCTGCCACCAAGGCGACACGCCGGTAGTGCTCACTGGCGCCATGCGCCCGGCCAACGCCCTGTCCGCCGACGGCCCGGCCAACCTCCACGACGCCTGCCGGGTAGCGCTGGCCGGGGACAGCCGCGGCCGCGGGGTGATGGTGGTGTTCGCCGGCGAAATCCTGCCGGCGCTGCCGCTGAACAAAGCCAGGCTGGGTCTGCAGCCCTACGTGGCCGGCGCCGGCGGTACGCTGGGGGTGGCCGGCAGCCCGCCGCGCTTCTTTCATCCCCCCTCACCCGCCCCAGCCGTGCTGGACGCGGCCGCCTGCCACTCGCTGCCAGAGGTCGCTGTCCTGTATGTCGCCGCCGGCATGCCGCCGCAGGCGCTGCGGGATGCGCTGCGCCACGGCGCCCGCGGCGCGGTGCTCGCCCTGCCCGGCAGCGGCACCGTGCCACAGGCGTGGGAGGAAACCATCGCCGAAGCCTGCAGCGCCGGCATCCGCATCGTGCGCGGCAGCCGGCTGACTTGCGCCTATGTCACGCCCCGCCACCAGGACGTCGAACTCGGCAGTTGGGCAGCCGGTGCGCTGGCACCCGCCCAGGCCCGCGCCGCCCTGATCGCGGCCATCGCCGCCGGGCTGGAAGGTTTGCCTTCCGCCGCCTACGCCCAGGGCGGCTGAACCCGGCGGCGTGGCCGCCGCCCAGGCTTCCTCACAGCGAATAATCGTCCTCGTGGCCGCCGGCCAGCGCGGTTTCCACCATCTTGCGGGTGAGGTGGGGGGCGAAGCCTTCGACGAAGGCGAACACATAGCCGCGCAGCCAGGCGCGGCGACGCAGGCCGATGCGGGTGGTGCTGGATTCGAACAGGTGGGCGGCGTCTATCATGCCGAGGTTGCGGTCCTCCGCCGGGTCATAGGCCATGCGGGCGAGGATGCCGATGCCCAGGTCCATGGAGACGTAGGTCTTGATCACGTCGGAGTCGATCGCGGTCAGCACCACGTTGGGCTTCAGGCCGCGGCCGAGGAAAGCCTTGTTGATCTGGCTGCGGCCGGTGAAGGCATCGTCGTAGGTGATCAGCGGGTAGCGGGCGATGGCCTCCAGCGTCAGCGGCTGCTCCCTGAGGATGGGATGGCGCGGCGAGGCGACGATGCAGCGGTTCCACTGGTAGCAGGGCAGCATGATGAGCTCGTCGTAGTCCGAGATCGCCTCGGTGGCGATGGCGATGTCGGCGGTGCCATCCAGCACCATCTCGCACACCTGCCGCGGGCTGCCCTGGTGCAGCGACAGCCGCACCTGCGGGTAGCGGCGCATGAAATCCCGCACCACCCGCGGCAGCGCATAGCGCGCCTGGGTGTGGGTGGTGGCGATGGAGAGGCTGCCGGCGGCCTCGTTGGAGAACTCCTCGCCGACCTGCATCAGGTTGTCCATGTCCCGCAGCATGCGTTCGGCGATGCCCAGCACCGCCCGCCCCGGCTCGGTCACAGCCACCAGGCGCTTGCCGTGGCGGACGAAGATCTCCACCCCCAACTCGGCCTCCAGCAAGCGGATCTGCTTGGACACCCCGGGCTGCGAAGTGAACAGCGCCTCCGCCGCCTCCGACACGTTCAGCCCGTGGCGGGCCACTTCGTAGATGTAGCGCAACTGCTGCAGGTTCATGGCTTTCTCCCCGCAAGACGCCAGTGGCTCCCAAGGAACGACCACCCGCCGCTTGCCACTTTCTCTTATAACCAATTCTTCTTAGAGTCTAACGCATACCCTCTTCGCCGCCCTAAACTTCCCCCTTAGGATGCGCTGCACCAAAAAGTAAGAACAGGATCATGGACTTCGCCTATACCGTCGCCGGTTTCGCGGTCGGCGCCATCGTCGGCCTCACGGGCGTCGGCGGCGGTTCGCTAATGACGCCGCTGCTCGTCCTGCTGTTCGGCATCCACCCCTCGGTGGCCGTCGGCACCGACCTGCTGTACGCGGCCATCACCAAAGCCGGCGGCACCGTGGCGCACGGGCTGAAGGGTACGGTGGACTGGACGGTGACCCGGCGCCTGGCCACCGGCAGCATTCCCGCCGCCGCGCTCACGCTGACGCTGGTGGCGGTGTTCGCCCCCGGCGGCATGGAAGGCGCGGCCGGACTGATCAAGGTGGCGCTGGGCGTGGCCCTGTTGCTGACGGCGGTGGCGCTGCTGCTGCGCCGCCACATCCAGGCCTATGCGCTGAAGCGCTTCGGTGGCGAGCCGAACCCGAAGCGAACCGCGGTACTCACAGTGGTGACCGGCGCGGTGCTGGGTGTGCTGGTGTCCATCTCCTCGGTGGGCGCGGGCGCGCTGGGGGTAACCGCGCTGTTCTTCCTTTACCCGGCGATGCCGGCGCTGCGCATCGTCGGCTCCGACATCGCCCACGCGGTGCCGCTGACGCTGGTCGCCGGACTCGGCCACTGGATGCTGGGCAGCGTGGACTGGCTGCTGCTCGGCAGCCTCATCGTCGGTTCGCTGCCTGGCATCTGGCTGGGCAGCCATATTTCAACCAAGGTACCGGACCGCGTGCTGCGGCCGCTCCTTGCAACCATGCTGGTGCTCGTCGGCGCCAAGCTGATCGGCCACTGACCCCCGGCGGCCCAGACAGAGAGAAGAGCGATGTACCGATACGACGCATACGACCAGCGGGCTGTGGACGAGCGAGTCGCCCAGTTCCGCGATCAGACCCGCCGCTACCTCGCCGGCGAGCTGACGGAAGACGAATACCGCCCGCTGCGCCTGCAGAACGGTCTCTACGTCCAGCGCCATGCGCCCATGCTGCGCATCGCCGTGCCCTACGGCCTGTTCTCCAGCGCCCAGCTGCGCATGCTGGCGCATGTGGCGCGCACCTACGACAAGGGCTACGGCCACTTCACCACCCGCCAGAACATCCAGTTCAACTGGCCGGCGCTGGCAGACGTGCCGGAAATCCTGGCGCAGCTGGCCACCGTGCAGATGCACGCCATCCAGACCTCCGGCAACTGCATCCGCAACATCACCTCCGACGCCTTCGCCGGCGTGGCCGGCGACGAGCGCATCGACCCGCGCCCGTGGTGCGAGATCCTGCGCCAGTGGAGCAGCTTCCACCCCGAGTTCGCCCACCTGCCGCGCAAGTTCAAGTTCGCGGTGAATGGCGCCGAGGAAGACCGCGCGGTGATCCAGGCCCACGACATCGGCCTGGACGTGATCCGCAACGAGGCCGGCGAGATCGGCTTCCGCGTGCTGGTCGGCGGCGGCCTGGGCCGCACCCCCATCATTGGCGAGGAAATCGCCAGCTTCGTGCCGTGGCAGCACATCGTCACCTACTGCGAGTCCATCCTGCGGGTGTACAACCTGCATGGCCGCCGTGACAACAAGTACAAGGCGCGCATCAAGATCCTGGTGAAGGCGCTGGGCATCGAGGAATTCCGCCGCCAGGTGGAAGCCGAATGGGCGCATGTGAAGAACGGCCCCTCCACCCTCACCGAAGCGGAAGTCGCCCGCGTGGCCGCCCACTTCGTCGATCCGGTATATGAAACCCTGCCGGCCCACGACGCCGCCTACGCCGAGGCGCTGGCCGACAACAAGCCCTTCGCCGCCTGGGCCAAGCGTAATGTGCGCGCCCACAAGGTGCCCGGCTACGCCAGCGTGGTGCTGTCGCTGAAGAAGACCGGCGTGCCGCCGGGCGACATCAGCGCCGAGCAGATGGAACTGGTCGCGGACCTCGCCGACGCCCACAGCTACGGCGAAGTGCGCGCCACCCACCAGCAGAACCTGGTACTGGCCGACGTGCGCCAGTCCGAGCTGTTCAAGCTGTGGCAGACGCTGCGCGACGCCGGCCTGGCGACGCCCAACATCGGCCTGCTGACCGACATCATCGCCTGTCCCGGGGGCGACTACTGCGCGCTCGCCAACGCCAAGTCCATCCCCATCGCGCAGGCCATCCAGGAGCGCTTCGACGATCTCGACTACCTGTACGAGATCGGCGACATCGACCTCAACATCTCCGGCTGCATGAACGCCTGCGGCCACCACCACGTCGGCCACATCGGCGTGCTCGGCGTCGATAAGAACGGCGAGGAGTGGTACCAGGTCACCGTCGGCGGCGCTCAGGGCAACGATGCCAGCCTGGGCAAGGTCATCGGCCCGTCCTTCGCCGCGCATGAGATGGCGGACGTGGTCAGCTCGCTGATCGAGACCTATGTTGAAAACCGCCACGAGGACGAGCGCTTCATCGACACCGTGCGCCGCCTCGGCATCGAACCGTTCAAGACCAATGTGTACGGCAAGCGCCAGCAGGAAAGGAAGGTGGCCCATGGCTAAAGTGATCCGCAACCGCAGCATCGTCGACGACGCCCGCCAGACCGTCCGCCTGGCCGAAGGCGAAACGCCGGAAGGCGTCGCCCTGCCCGCCGGCCCGCTGCTGGTGCCGCTGGCGGTGTGGCAGGCCCGCGCCGCCGAACTGGCCGCCCGCGGCGATGTCGGCGTCTGGCTGGCGGCCGGCGAAGGCGCCGAGGCCATCGCCGCGGAGTTGCCGCGTCTGGCGGCGGTGGGCGTTCATTTCCCCGCCTTCACCGACGGCCGCGGCTACTCCACCGCCGCTTTGCTGCGCACCCGCTACGGCTACACCGGCGAGTTGCGCGCCATTGGCGACGTGCTGCGCGACCAGTTCCAGGCCTATGTGCGCTGCGGCTTCGACACCCTGCAGCCGCCGGAAGGCCGCTACTCCGACGAACAGCTGCAGGCCGCACTGGCCAGCCTGAGTGACATCTCCACGCCTTACCAGGGCGCGGTGGATGAGCCCCGGCCGCTGTGGCTGCGGGCGCAGCGCGGGGTTGCGGCATGAGCGGCGCCGTCAGCCTGCTGCGGCCGCCGCCCAGCAATCCGGCCACCCGCCCGGAACTCACCGACGCGCTGCGCGCCAGCGTGGCGGCGAAGGCCGCCGCAGCCCGTGAATTCCTTGCCGCCGCGGCAGCCGAGTTCGGCACCAATGGCGAGCTCACCTTCGCCAACAGCTTCGGCGCCGAGGACATGGTGCTGACCGACCTCATCCTCGGCGGCAAACTGCCGATCGAGATCTTCTCCCTGGACACCGGCCGGCTGCCGGCCGAGACCTACACCCTGATGGGCGAGGTCGAGCAGCGCTACGGCAGCAAGCTCAAAGTGTTCTTCCCGGAGTCCGGCGCGGTGGAAAGCTATGTGCGCGAGCACGGCATCAACGCCTTCTACGACTCGGTGGAGCTGCGCAAAGCCTGCTGCCATGTGCGCAAGGTGGAGCCGCTGCGCCGCGCGCTGGCAGGCAAGAAGGCCTGGATCACCGGCCTGCGCGCCGCCCAGTCCACCACCCGCAGCGGCCTGCCGCTGCGCGAGTTCGACGCCGGCAACGGGCTGGAGAAGCTGAACCCGCTGGCGGACTGGAGCGAAACCGAGGTGTGGGCCTACATCCGCCTCAACGAAGTGCCCTACAACGCCCTGCATGACCAGTTCTACCCCAGCATCGGCTGTGCCCCCTGTACCCGGGCCATCGCCGTCGGCGAAGATGTGCGCGCCGGCCGCTGGTGGTGGGAAGATCCCGCCTCCAAGGAGTGCGGGCTACATGTGAAGAAGGGCTGAGACCACGCCGCCGGACGAATCATCGACATCGCTGAAATCATGACCACGCTGACCAAACAGACCCTGAGCCACCTCGATTGGCTGGAAGCCGAAGCCATCCACATCCTGCGCGAAGTGGCGGGCCAGTGCGCCAACCCGGCGCTGCTGTTCTCCGGCGGCAAGGATTCGATCTGCCTGCTGCGGCTGGCGGAGAAGGCCTTCCGCCCGGGCCGCTTCCCCTTCCCGCTGCTGCACATCGACACCGGCCACAACTACAAGGAAGTGACCGACTTCCGCGACAAGCGCGCCGCCGAACTGGGCGAGCGCCTGATCGTGCGTTCGGTCGAGGATTCGATGGCGCGCGGCACGGTGGTGCTGAAGTCGCCCACCGAGTCGCGCAACAAGCACCAGTCGGTGACGCTGCTGGAAGCCATCGAGGAGTTCGGCTTCGACGCGTGTATCGGCGGCGCCCGCCGCGACGAGGAAAAGGCGCGGGCGAAGGAGCGGATCATGAGCTTCCGCGACGAGTTCGGTCAGTGGGACCCGAAGAACCAGCGCCCGGAGTTGTGGAACCTGTACAACGCCCGCAGCCACAAGGGCGAGAACATCCGCGCCTTCCCGATCAGCAACTGGACCGAACTGGACGTGTGGCAATACATCCAGCGCGAGCAGCTGGAGCTGCCCTCCATCTACTTCGCCCATGTGCGGCCGGTGGTGCGCAAGAACGGCCTGCTGCAGCCGGTGACCGAGCTGACCCCGGCCAAGGCGGAAGACAAGATCGAGGACGTGCTGGTGCGCTTCCGCACCGTCGGCGACATCACCTGCACCGCGCCGGTGGAGTCGGATGCCGACACGGTGGAGAAGATCCTGGCCGAAACCGCGACCACCACGATCACCGAGCGCGGCGCCACCCGGATGGACGACCAGACCTCCGAGGCGTCGATGGAGCAGCGGAAGAAGGAAGGGTATTTCTGATATCCGGCTTTGCCGTTGGAAACCATCATGGAGCTCCAAGGGTATTGCACGGGGTATTTGCTCCACGAGGCTGCGGAACTCGCCCCACGGGCTCAGACAGTCCTCGCCTCGCTCCGCAAACACCCCGCCCATCCCGGCGAAGTCTGAGCGACGGCCGTAAAAGCGCAGGACGGCAGCACGAGTGGGCCGGAAGCCGCCAGCCTGGGGAGCAAGCACCGTTTGCCCTGAGCTTGTCGAAGAGCACAGGTAAGCGAGGCACTCGAAGCCTTGCTTCCAGCGACCCGGTAGCCGGAGCGCCTGGCACAGACGAGGACAGCCCGAGCCTGCGGAAGGAATGCCCCGCGCGGCGCGGCGGGCAGGAGAGCCCCAGCTGGGCCGCCCGGCAAACGCACTAAACTGAATTGAAGCATTGAAGGAACGATGACCATGTCCGCCCCCGAACAACTGCCCGAAATCGACAACGGCCTGCTGCGCTTCCTCACCTGCGGCAGTGTGGACGACGGCAAGAGCACCCTGATCGGCCGTCTGCTGTTCGACACCAAGACCATCCTCGCCGACACCCTCAACGCCATCGAGAAGACCTCGGCCAAGCGCGGCATGAGCGCGGTGGATCTCTCCCTGCTCACCGACGGCCTGCAGGCCGAGCGCGAACAGGGCATCACCATCGACGTCGCCTACCGCTACTTCTCCACCGGCACCCGCAAGTACATCATCGCCGACGCGCCGGGCCACGAGCAGTACACCCGCAACATGGTCACCGCGGCCTCCACCGCCAACCTGGCCATCATCCTGGTGGACGCGCGCAAGGGCGTGCTCACCCAGACCCGCCGCCACTCCTATCTCGCCAGCCTGGTCGGCATCCCGCACCTGCTGGTGGCGGTGAACAAGATGGACCTGGTGGACTACGACCAGGCGGTGTTCGAGCGCATCAAGGCCGACTACCTGGACTTCGCCGGCAAGCTGGGCATCAAGGATGTGCGCTTCATCCCGCTGTCCGCCCTCAACGGCGACATGATCGTGGATCGCGGCGACAAGCTCGGCTGGTACGAAGGCCCGACGCTGCTCGAAATCCTCGAAAGCGCGCCGGCCGCCCACACCGAGCAGGCGGAGAACTTCCGCTTCCCGGTGCAGTACGTGTGCCGCCCGCAGGACTCCGCCAACCCCGCACTGCACGACTACCGCGGCTTCATGGGCCGGGTCGAGTCGGGCGAGGTCGCGGTGGGCGATGCCGTCACCGTGCTGCCGTCCGGCCTCACCAGCAAGGTCAAGGCCATCGAGCTAGGCGCGGTGCAGCTGCCGCGCGCCATCCACGAGCAGTCGGTGACGCTGCTGCTCGAAGACGAGATCGACATCTCCCGCGGCGACATGATCGTCAAGTCCGCCGAAGTGGTGGAACCGGTGAAGCAGATCGAGGCCACCGTGTGCTGGCTGTCAGAGACTCCGCTGCAGCCTGCGCGCACCTACCTCATCCGCCACACTACCCGCGAAGCCAAGGCCAAGGTCGCCAGCATCGCCTACCGGGTGGATGTGAACACCCTGGCGCAGGAGCCGGCCACCACGCTGGCAATGAACGACATCGCCCGCATCAGCCTGAAGCTGGCCCAGCCGCTGGTGGCGGACCGCTACGCCGACAACCGCGCCACCGGCGCCTTCATCATCATCGACGAGAGCACCAACAACACCGTCGGCGCCGGCATGATCGTCTGATTGCTGTCGCGCTCGGCCGAAGCACGCAGGCCTCCTCCGGGAGGCCTGCTGCATTCCGCGGCCGGCGACGACTCATGCCGGGAGCGCTCGGCCATAATGCCGCCATGAACACCCACACCCCGAACAGTACCCGCCTCGACAAATGGCTGTGGGCGGCGCGCTTCTTCAAGCACCGCACCGCCGCCACCGAGGCGGTGGACGGCGGCAAGGTCAAACTCAACGGCGCCACGGTGAAGCCCGCCCGCGAGGTGAAGATCGGCGACCGGGTGGATGTCACCATCGGTGACGACACCCGCAGCGTGGAAGTGCGCGCCATCGCCGAGAAGCGCGGCTCCGCCACCGTCGCCCAGACGCTCTACGAAGAGACCGCCGACAGCGTGGCCCGCCGCGAGGCCGCCCGCGAATCCCGCCGGCTGGCGGCCACGCCGGGTGCCGACCTGCACGGCCGGCCAACCAAGCGCGACCGCCGCCGCATCGGCCGCTTCACCGGCTTCTGATCCCGTCGCGAGACCTGGCCGCGCGCCGCGCCCCGGTGCGCTGGGCCAGTTCAGCGACTACACTCCGGCCATGACGTCGGCTGCCCGGCCTCCGCCGCAGCCCATGCAGACGGGGATCTCCTCATGGTGTCGGCATACGCTGTCCGCCTGACCGGCAAGCTGGCCTGCCTCCTCGGCCTGGTCCTGCTCGCCCTCGGCGCGCCTCTCGCCGCGACCACCGACACGCCGCAGAACGGCCAGGTGCTGGCGCTGCGGGTGGATGGCGTGATCGGCCCGGCGACGGCGGACTTCATCCACCGCGGCCTCTCCCGCGCCCAGGCTGGCGGCTACCGGCTGGTGGTGCTGGAGCTGGATACCCCCGGCGGGCTGGACACCTCCATGCGCGCCATCATCAAGGACATCCTCGCCTCGCCGGTGCCGGTCGCCACCTATGTGCACCCGGAGGGCGCCCGCGCTGCCAGCGCCGGCACCTACATCCTCTACGCCAGCCACATCGCTGCGATGACGCCCGCCACCAACCTCGGCGCCGCCACGCCGGTCGCCATCGGCGGCACGCCCTCGCCGGCACCCAGCCCGCCAGCCGGAGACAAAGCCAAGGATGGCGGCGGCAAGGCGCCGGACGACGCCATGGGTGCCAAGGCGGTCAACGACGCCGCTGCCTACCTGCGCAGCCTCGCCCAGCTGCGCGGCCGCGACGCCGACTTCGCCGAGCGCGCGGTGCGCGAAGCCGCCAGCCTGAGCGCGGAGGAAGCCCTCGCCCGCGGCGTCGTCGACGTCGTCTCCCCCTCGCTGCCGGCGCTGCTGCGCCAGGTGGACGGGCGCGAGGTCGAGCTCGTCCAGGGCAAGCTGCGCCTGGCCACCGCCGACGCGGCCATAGAGCGCAGCGAACCCGACGGCCGCAACCGCTTCCTCGCCCTGCTCGCCAACCCGCAGGTGGCGCTGATCCTGATGATGATCGGCATCTACGGCCTGTTCTTCGAATTCACCTCGCCCGGCTTCGTCGTGCCCGGCATCGCCGGCGCCATCTGCCTGCTGCTGGCGCTCTACGCCTTCCACCTGCTGCCGGTGAACTGGGCGGGCGTGGCGCTGATCGTGGTCGGCTGCGCCCTGATGGTGGCCGAGGCCTTCGCCCCCAGCTTCGGCGTACTGGGCATCGGCGGGCTCGTGGCTTTCGTCATCGGTGGGCTGTTCCTGATGGATGGCGAGCTGCCCGGCTTCGGCATTCCGCCGTCACTCATCGTCGGCCTCGGCCTCGCCAGCGCGGCCGTGCTGTTCGCCCTCGGCGGCTTCGCCGCCCGCAGCCGCAAGCGGCCGGTGATCAGCGGGCGGGAGGAGATGGCCGGCCAGCTCGCCACCGTCGCCGGCCCGGCAGCGGACGGCGGCTACTGGGTGCAGCTGCGCGGCGAAACCTGGCGCGCCCGCGCCACCCAGCCCCTCAGCGCCGGCGAACAGGTCCGCATAGACGGACTGGACGGCCTGATCCTGCAGGTTTCCCCCACTTCCCCAGTACAACGGAGTGCCTCGCCATGATCGAACTGCAGTTCGGACTCGCCCCGCTGCTCATCCTGCTCGTCGCCCTGGCCTTCGCCTCGCTGCGCATCCTGCGCGAGTACGAACGCGGCGTGGTCTTCATGCTCGGCCGCTTCTGGAAGGTGAAGGGCCCCGGACTGATCTTCGTCATCCCCGGCCTGCAACAGATGGTGAAGGTTGACCTGCGGGTGGTGACCATGGACGTGCCCAGCCAGGACGTGATCTCCCGCGACAATGTCTCGGTGAAGGTGAATGCGGTGGTCTACTTCCGTGTCGTCGATCCGCAGCGCGCCATCATCCAGGTGGAGAACTACCTGGTTGCCACCAGCCAGCTCGCCCAGACCACGCTGCGCGCGGTGCTCGGCAAGCACGAGCTGGACGAGATGCTGGCCGAGCGCGAGAAGCTCAACATGGACGTACAGCAGATACTCGACGCTCAGACCGACTCCTGGGGTATCAAGGTGGCCAACGTCGAGATCAAGCACGTGGACCTCAACGAGAACATGGTGCGCGCCATTGCCCGCCAGGCCGAGGCCGAGCGCGAGCGGCGCGCCAAGGTGATCCATGCCGAAGGCGAAAAGCAGGCGGCGCAGGCATTGATGGAAGCCGCCGAGATGCTGTCACGCGAGCCCGCCGCGATGCAGCTGCGCTACCTGCAGACGCTCACTCAGGTGGCCGGTGACAAGACCTCCACCCTGGTCTTCCCGGTGCCGGTGGACCTGCTCGATGCCCTGGTGGGGAAAAACCGCAAGGACAAGGGCGACACCGCCTGAGCCGCTTCGTGCGCCGCCCGCCCCGACTCACCGCCCTGCTGCCGCGCCCAGCCGGCCCGGCGCTGCGCGCCGCCGCGCTGACGCTGCTGGTGGTGTTCGCCACCCTGGGCCTGCAATGGCTGGCCTGGCGTCAGTACCGCGCGGTGGAAATGCGCGAGGCGGCCGCCGCCTTCGCCCGCGTCGCCGATCAGTCCACCCTGTCGCTGAACCAGCAGCTCACCCATTACCGCAACGCCCTGCTCGCCCTGCGCGCCGCCTACATGGCAGCCGAGGGCTTCAGCGTCGAGGAGTTCGCCCGCTACATCCAGATCCTGGGCATAGACCGCGGCCTCTCCGGCCTGCGCGCGCTCGCCTTCAACCGCGCCGTCAGCGACACCGAACGCGACGCTTATCTCGCCGAGGTGCGCCAGCGCAACAAGGCCTACGACCCGATCTACGCCGAGTTCGACATCTACCCGCCTGCGCGCCGGCCCTTCTACCATGTCGCAGAAATGGTGCAGCCGCCAGCCGGCAACCAGCGCTCCCTGGGCTACGACTTGCTGTCCGACGAGGTCCGGCAACGCGCCATCGAGGAGGCCGGCGAACATGGCTTCGCCGCCACGCCGCCGCTGCGCCTGCGGCAGGATCCGGACGCGCTGGCGGTGCTGCTGCTCACCCCGGTGCCCACCCCCAGCCCGGAAGGCAAGCTGCGCCCATCCAACACACTGGGCGCCTCCTTCGTCGTCACCGATCTGGTGGAGACCGCGCTGTCGCCGGCACTGCGCCGGCAGTTCAATCTACGCCTCACCGACCTCGGCGCCGCCGGCAGCACCTCCCTGCAGGCACAGCCGCTGTTCGACGACGGCTTTCCGGCGACGCCGGACCTGCGCGCGGTGCGCAGCGAACTGGTATTCGGCGGCCGCCGCTGGCTGCTGGAGTTCCACCCGGTACAGCCACTGCTACCGCCGATCGCGCGCCACGAGCTCGCCGCCCTCTTCATCGCCGGGGCGCTGCTGGCCGGCACCGTTGCCCACCTCACCCAGCAGCGCCTGCAGCGCAACAGCCGCGACCACGCGCTGGCGCGCCTGGCATCGGACTGCGTGATGCGGGTGGACGCCCATGGTCATGTGATAGACGCCGACCATACCGCGCTGCGCATCACCGGCCGCAGCGCCGAGCGTTGGCGGAATCTGCCCTTGTGGGCCAGCTGCGCGCCCGGCGCCCATGCAGAAACCATACGCTCACTGGTGATGAGCGTGGCCGCCGAGCGCAACAGCGGCAGCGCGGAATGCCGGATACTGGGCGACGACGGCAAGGAACACTGGATCTCCCTGCGCCTGGGCAACCACCTGGAACATCCCCACCTGCGCTGCCTGCTCGCCCAGCTTTCCAGCATCGCCAAGCGCAAGGCCGCCGAGGCGGAGATCGAACGCCTCGCCTTCTTCGACCCGCTCACCGGCCTGCCCAACCGCCGCCTGCTGGAAGAGCGCGCCGAACTGACACTGAGCGCAGCCCGCCGCCAGCCCGGCCACGCCGCGCTGTTGGTGATAGACCTTGACGGCTTCAAGACGGTGAACGACGAAGGCGGCCATGCCGCCGGTGACAAGGTATTGGAGATCGTCGCCGAACGCCTGCAGGCCGCCATCCGCGCCAGCGACACCGCCGCCCGGCTGGGCGGGGATGAATTCGTGGTGCTGCTGGGCGCGCCGGCCAACGAAGCCGACGTGCGCGCCACCGCGCTGCGCCTGGCGCGCGCCATCGCCCTGCCGGCGGTGGTGCAGGAGCGCGGCTGGACAGTGACCGCCAGCATAGGCATGGCGCTCTATCCGCTGCATGGCACAGACTTCGCCAGCCTGCTGGGCGCCGCCGATGCGGCGATGTACCGCAGCAAGCACGGCGCCAAGGGCCTGCATGTGATGGCCGCCGACCCGGACGAGCTGACGGCCTGAACAGCGGCCGCCGCTTCAGTCGAGCGCCAGCGCCAGCGGAATCGGCAGCATCGCCAGGCTGAGCAAGTTGCCGACCAGCACCAGCGAGGCCACCTTCTCCGGTTCCTGGCGGTAGCGCTCGGCAAAGATGTAATTGAGCACCGCCGGCGGCAGCGCGCCGAACACCATCAGCAGCGCCCGCTCCTGCGGCGGCAGATCGATCAGCAACAGCACCGCCCAGACCAGCGCCATGCCGGCGAGCGGTCGCAAGATGCCAGTGAGCACGCCCAGGCCGATGGCGCCGAGGCGCGAATCGGTCAACCGCACACCGAGTGCGAACAGCATCAGCGGAATCGCGATGTCGCCCAGCATCTTCACCGCCACCATCAACGGCGGCCACAACTCGATGCCGGAGAGCCCGAGCGCCACGCCGGCAATCGTCGCCGCCACCGAAGGCACCCGCCACAGGTTGCGCAAACGGATGTTGTGGTCCAGCAGCCAGGCACCGAAGGAGAAATGCAGCAGATTGGAGACGGCGAAGGTGACCACCGCCGGCGCCAGCGCCGCGTCGCCAAAGGCCAGTACCGCCAGCGGAATGCCTAGGTTGCCGGAGTTGTTGAACATCAGCGGCGGCACCAGCGTGCGGGTGGATTGCCCGGCGGCGCGGGCGAAAGCCCAGGCGAGCAGACCGGAGCCGATCACCACCAGCAGCGTCGCCGCCGCCAGCGGCAGGTAATCGCCGATGCGGGTCTCCCTGCTCGCCAGCGCGGCGAATACCAGCGCCGGTACGAACACGTCCATGTTCAGCCGGTTGGCGTGGCTGAGGTCCGGCTTCAAGCGGCGGCCGACCAGGTAGCCGAGCGCGGCAATGGCGAACAGCGGGAAGAGGATGGAGACGATGCGGATCAGCATGTTGTTCTTCGTCGTTGCCGCCGCCCCGACGATGGGCAGCGGTGGAAAGACGGCCCGGGAGGATGGGCCGCGGATGAAGAAAGGGACCGGTCTCGCCGGTCCCCGCTTCAACGCTGCACGGCCGTGGCCGGCCGCGACGGCTCAGAGGATGAAGTGCGCCAGATCTTCCCGCTGCGCCAGCATGTCCAGCCGGCCATCGACGTAGGCGGCATCCACCTCCAGCCGCTCCAGGCCAACACGGCCAGCGTCGAAGGAGACCTCTTCCAGCAGCTTCTCCATGACGGTGTACAGCCGGCGGGCCCCGATGTTCTCCGTCTTCTCGTTGACCTGGAAGGCGATCTGCGCCAGGCGGCGTATGCCCTCGGGCTTGAACTCCAGCGTCACCCCATCGGTGGCGAGCAGCGCCTGGTACTGGCGGGTGAGGCAAGCGTCGGTGCTGGTGAGGATGCGCTCGAAATCCTCCACCGACAGGGAGTCCAGCTCCACCCGGATGGGGAAGCGGCCCTGCAGTTCGGGGATCAGGTCGCTGGGCTTGGAGAGGTGGAAGGCGCCGCTTGCGATGAACAGGATGTGGTCGGTCTTGATCATCCCGTACTTGGTGGACACCGTGGTGCCCTCGACCAGCGGCAGCAGGTCGCGCTGTACGCCCTGGCGGGAGACGTCGGCGCCGTGGGCGTCGGAGCGGGCAGCGATCTTGTCCACCTCATCGAGGAAGACGATGCCGTTCTGCTCCACCGCGCGCAGCGCCTCGGCCTTGACCTCCTCGTCGTTGATCAGGCGGGCGGCCTCCTCGTCGGCCAGCACCTTCAGCGCTTCCTTGATCTGCAGCTTGCGCAGCTTCTTCTTGCCACCGCCAATGTTCTGGAACATGCCCTGGATCTGCTGGGTGAGCTCTTCCATGCCGGGTGGCGCGAAGATCTCGGCCTGCATGCCGGCGACGGCGACTTCGATCTCGATCTCCTTGTCGTCCAGCTCACCCTCGCGCAGGCGCTTGCGGAATTTCTGCCGGGTGGCGTTATCCGTGGCGGCCTCCGGCTCGGCATTGAAGCCGACCGGCCGTGCCGGCGGCAACAGGGCGTCCAGCACGCGATCCTCGGCGGCGTCCAGCGCACGGTCGCGCACCACCCGCATGGCGCGCTCGCGGCCGTCCTTGATGGCGATCTCGGCGAGGTCACGGATGATGGTGTCCACATCGCGGCCTACGTAGCCGACCTCGGTGAACTTGGTTGCCTCCACCTTGATGAAGGGAGCGTTCGCGAGCCGAGCGAGGCGGCGGGCGATCTCGGTCTTGCCAACGCCGGTCGGCCCTATCATCAGGATGTTCTTGGGCGTGATCTCGCTACGCAGCGGCTCGTCCACCTGGGCGCGGCGCCAGCGGTTGCGCAGGGCGATCGCCACCGCCTTCTTGGCCTTGGCCTGGCCGACGATGTGCTTGTCGAGCTCGGAGACGATCTCCGGCGGGGTCATCTGGGTCATGGCTGCTCGCTCTGTCCGGTGGGCTATTCCAGCACCTCTATGGTGTGGCTCTGGTTGGTGTAGATGCAGAGGTCGCCGGCGATGGCGAGGGACTTCGCCACCACCTCGCGCGGCGACAGCTCGGTATTCTCGATCAGCGCCCGCGCGGCGGACTGGGCGTAGGCGCCGCCGCTGCCGATGGCGACGATGCCTTGTTCCGGCTCCAGCACGTCGCCGTTGCCGGTGATGATCAGGGAGTTCTCGCGGTCGGCCACCGCCAGCATCGCCTCCAGCCGGCGCAGCATGCGGTCGGTGCGCCAGTCCTTGGCCAGCTCCACCGCGCTGCGCACCAGATTGCCTTGGTGCTTGTCCAGCTTGGCCTCGAAGCGTTCGAACAAAGTGAAGGCGTCAGCGGTGCCGCCGGCGAAACCAGCGAGGATGCTGCCTTGATAGAGGGTGCGCACCTTGCGTGCGCTGGCCTTGATGACGATGTTGCCCAGGGTGACCTGACCATCGCCGCCGAGGGCGACGCGATTGCCTCGGCGCACCGACAGGATGGTGGTGCCGTGATACTGTTCCATGCGTTTTTCCTTGCCTGTGGGGCGCCCGGGCGCGCCAACTGCACTAGATGCGCAGCGTGACCTGGGCCACCTGATCGACGCCCATGACCCGCAGCAGCGCGGCAACCATGGCGTTCACATTCTGTAGCTCGACGAGTTTACCCTGAGCCTGCAGGGTGGCGAGGATGTTGAACAAGGTGCCGGCGCTGACGAAATCCAGGCGGCGCAGGCGACTGCAATCCACGCTGACATTGCGCCTGTCACCGGCGAAAGCTGCCAGACGCTTGATGGCGTCGTTGGACGCGCCGACCAGTTCCCCTTCCAGGCGGAAACCTTCGTCTCCTTCAGTCGGGGTAACGGGAGCCACCAGGCCAGCAGTGGAAACCACCGCCCGCATCTGCTCACGGCCTTCCCAGGACGGCGGAGACTCTTCGAAGGTGATGGCGTAATCCACCGCGATCTGCTCGAAGCGCTCCTGCTCGCCGGTATGCTGCAGCAACTCCAGCAGCAGCAGCCACATGTCGCGGCTCTCCGCCTTGCCCGGCGCGATCTGCCCTGCCAGCATGTTGGCCATGGAGGCCCCGTTGAGCAGCGCCACCTTGACCCGGTCGGCCGCCAGGCTGGCCAGTGTCTGGCGCAACAAGGTACAGCCGGTTTCATCCACCGCCCGCAGCTTGCCCAGATCTATGCGCACCCCACCGCTCTTGCGGCCGATGACGCCGATCTGCTGGAACTGGTTGGCCGCCTGGCCGGACAGGTTGCCGGCGAGATTGACCAGCGGCACCCGTTCGCCCTGGCGTACCGCCGGTTGCGAGGACAGATCCAGCCATGGCGGCGGCGAACGCTCGAAACGGGTTGCGTAGTCCAGCACCCGCGACTCGAACTTCTCGCGCTGGCCGGTCAGCCGATAGAGATCCAGCAACATCATCCACAGGCCTTCGCCGGCGGTGTTGTGCCGTTCATCCAGCACAGATCCCAGCACCTTCTCCGCCTCGCCGTTGTTGCCGTTGGCGTAGAGAACCGCAGCCTCCTCGTAGATCGCACCTATCCCGCTGCCCACCTCCTGCACTTCCACCAACTCGGCACACTGCGCCAGTGCCCGGTTCGCATCGCCGCCGGAGAAGTCCAGGGTAGACAGCTCGGTGCGCGGCGGCTGCGTCTGCCTGCCGCCTTTCTCCGGGCGAGCACCGGCCGGTTGCCTCTGGGGAGGAGCGGCGGGGGTCTTCTTACCGAAAAAGGGGAGTGCCACGTGGAAACCTGCCTGCTGACTGGGGTGTATGAACATACGACCGTGGGCCAAGGATAGCATTCCCTCCCCGGCCTTGCGCCGCCCCGTCTTCAACCCTCACGGCAAAATCCGCGGTCCCGGCATTTACGTTTTGCAATACACGCCAGAGTGAAATCGTCCGGATGCGCAGACGCGAGCTCGGATAGAATGTTGCGATGCACACCTCGCCAGCTCCCGCCCTGCCCGCGTCCGCGCGGGAGTTCGTGCTGCCCGTCCGGGTGTATTACGAAGATACCGACGCCGCAGGCGTGGTCTATTACGCCAACTATCTCCGTTTCTGCGAACGTGCCCGCACCGAATGGCTGCGGGCGCTGGGCTTCGAACAGCAGCAGCTGCGCACAGAGACCAACCTGGTTTTCGTCGTGCGCTCCGTCCAGGCCGAATACTTGTCACCCGGATTGCTGGACGATGCGTTAGAGATCGTGTCCACGCTCGGCAACGTCGGCCGGGCAAGTATCACTTTCGTGCAAAAGGTGATGCGCGCCCAGGAACTATTGTTCGAAGCGCGCGTCCTCATCGCCTGCGTGGACTGGAACAAGAAGAAAGCGGCCGCCATCCCCGCCGCGATACGCAACCGACTCGAACAACTCTCGCCAGCATGACCGTCTCACAAGACCTCTCCATCCTCAGCCTGATCACCCAGGCCAGTGTCCTCGTCCAACTCGTGATGGCCTTGCTGGCCACGCTGTCGCTGGTCTCCTGGTACTGGATCTTCCGCAAGTGGTTCCAGATCCGCGCCGCGCGCAGCAAGACCAATGAGTTCGAACGCGATTTCTGGAGCGGCGGCGACCTCAATGCGCTGTTCCAGTCGGCTTCCGCCGCCCGCCATCACTCCGGCGGCCTGGAACGCATCTTCGAATCCGGCTATCGTGAATTCACCAAGCTGCGGGCCAAGAGCCACGACCAAAGCGCCACCATAGACGGCGCCCGCCGCGCCATGCGGGCGACCTACCAGCGCGAGGTGGACGACCTGGAGGCCCACCTGGCCTTCCTCGCCTCGGTCGGTTCGGTGTCGCCCTACATCGGCCTGCTCGGCACCGTGTGGGGCATCATGAACGCCTTCCGCGGCCTGTCCAACGTCGGCGCCGCCACCCTGGCGCACGTCGCGCCGGGCATCGCAGAGGCCCTGGTCGCCACCGCCATCGGCCTGTTCGCAGCCATTCCCGCGGTCGTCGCCTACAATCGTTTCGCCCATGACATCGACCGCATCGGCATCCGTTTCGAGAGCTTCATGGAAGAGTTCTCCAACATCCTGCAGCGCCATCTGCGCTGAAAGTGGTTGGGGTCGGAAAGATGCGCCAACGCCGCCTAATGAACCAGATCAACGTCGTGCCCTACATCGACGTGATGCTGGTGCTGCTGGTGATCTTCATGGTCACCGCGCCGATGATCCAGCCAGGCAACATCGACGTGCCCTCGGCCGGCGCACTCAGCACGCCGCCAGCCGAGGCCATGGTGATCGAGGTGAAGGCCGACGGCTCCATGGCCCTGCGCCAGACGAGCAATGCCTCACCGCGCCCTGTCACCCATCTCGAGTTCCAACGCGCCCTGCGCGACGCCCTCGCAGCCAATCCGGAGCAGCCCTTCCTCGTTGCGGCCAGCAAGGAGTTGCAGTATCAGAAAGTCATCGACGTCCTCGAAGCAGCACGCGAAATCGGCGTCAGGAAGATTAGCCTGCAGACCGAGGCAGGCAGCCGCGGCCGATGAACGAGCGCGACATTCCCCGGGATCACCCCGGGAAGTGGGCTTCCATAGGATTGACGGTCGCGGTCCACGTTGGACTGGCGCTGTTCCTGTTCTTCGGCGTGCGCTGGCAAAGCGAGCCGCCGGCGTCGCTTGAGGTCGAACTGGCCGCCGCGCCGCCGCGTTCGGCGCCTACGCCCACGCCGCAACCTCAACCTGAGCCCCGGCCAGAGCCACCTCCGCCTCCTCCCCCCGAACCCAAGCCCCAGCCACGCCCGGAGCCGCCCAAGCCGGCTCCCCAGCCGGAGCCCAAGCCCGCGCCCAAACCGGACATCGCCACCAAGGCGCCGGAAAAGAAGCCGGAGCCCAAGCCCGAGCCCAAGCCAGAACCGAAGAAACCGGAACCGCCCAAACCCGAGCCGAAGCCGGAGCCCAAGCCGGAGCCGAAGAAACCCGAGCCCAAGCCCACGCAGCCGCCCAAGGACGACCACATGGCGAAGCTGCTGGATCAGACGCTGGCCCAGACCAATGAGCGCGCCCAGCTCGAAAAGCTGATGCGCGACGAAGCTGCGCGTGCCAGCGCCGCACGCAACCGTGCGGCCGGCGATGCCTACCAGAATGCGATCCGCACCAAGGTCCGCGGCAATCTGCTCCGCCCCCCCGGCCTGAGCGGCAACCCCGAAGCGGTATTCGAGGTCGATCAGTTGCCCAGCGGCGAGGTGCTCAACGTCACACTGAAACGAAGTTCCGGCATTCCTGCGCTGGACGAAGCCATCGAACGCGCCATCCGTCGCTCCAGCCCGCTGCCTTTGCCGGAATCGAGGGAACTTTTCCAGCGCACGCTTGAACTGAAATTCAGGCCGTTGGAGGAATGACGGGAACGCTTCGCTATAATTCGCATCCTGAATACGCCATGACCAAGACGCTCCACGCCCTTCGCCTCATCCTGGCCGCCGCGCTCGCCGCCCTGTCGGTGGCAGCCCAGGCGCAGCTCTCCATTGAAATCACCGGTGCCGGCGCCGCCCGCTTCCCGGTCGTGGTACCCATCTTCGAGAACGAAAGCGCACTCCCGCGCGGCGTTTCCGACATCGTCAAGGCCGACCTCGAGCGCAGCGGCCTGTTCAACCTGGTGGATATCGGCCCGCTGTCGCTGCCCGAATCCCGCGTACCGGACCTCGCCGACCTGCGGTCCCGCGGCGCCGACGCCGCCCTCGCCGCCAGCGTGATCCCGCAGCCGGATGGCCGCTACGAGATCCGCTTCCGCCTCTTCGACACCCAGAAGCAGCAGGAAATCGGCGGCCAGGTGCTGCGCATGGCGCCCGCGCAGAACCGCCTCACCGCCCACCGCATCGCCGACTTCATCTACGAGAAGCTGACCGGCCTGCCGGGCTACTTCTCTACCCGCATCGCCTACGTGGTGAAGAGCGGCGCCCGCTACGAACTGCAGATCGCCGACGCCGACGGCGCGAACCCGCAGGCGGCGCTGGTGTCCCGCGAGCCCATCATCTCGCCGGCATGGTCGCCTGACGGCCAGCGTCTGGCCTACGTCTCCTTCGAACAGAAGAAGCCCATCATCTACGTCCACACGCTCGCCACTGGCCAGCGCCAGGTCGTGGCCAACTTCAAGGGCTCCAACTCGGCGCCCACCTGGTCGCCCGACGGCCAGCAACTGGCGGTAGTGCTAACCAAGGACGGTCTGTCGCAGCTCTATACGCTGTCGGCCGATGGCTCGGGCGTGCGCCGCCTGGCCACCTCCTCCGGCATCGACACCGAACCGGCCTGGGCGCCGGACGGCCAGTGGATCTACTTCACCTCCGATCGCGGCGGCAGCCCGCAGATCTATCGCATTCCGACCAGCGGCGGCAGCGCCCAGCGGGTTACCTTCGAAGGCACGTACAACGTCACGCCGCGCCCGTCCGCAGACGGCCGCCTGCTCGCCTTCATCACCCGCAACAACGGTCGCTTCCAGGTGGCGGTCCAGGACCTGACCACCCGCCAGACCACGATCCTCACCGATTCGACGCGAGACGAATCGCCCAGCTTCGCCCCCAACGGCCGCATGATCCTCTACGCCTCCGAAAGCGGCGGCAGGGGCATACTTGCGGCCGTTTCGTCCGATGGCCGGGTGAAACAGCGTCTTTCGGTGCAGGCCGCCGACGTGCGGGAACCCGCCTGGGGCCCCGCGCAGAAGCAATAACGCTGCTGTCTGTCCAACATAAGACGAACTGGAGAAACATCCATGAAGCAACTCGTTCTGCCCGCTCTACTCGCCGCTCTGCTCGCCGCGTGCTCCAGCACCGGTGGGCCCGAGCAAACTGGGGCCAAGGTCGAAGACCGCGCCGGCTCCGGCTCCGGTGTCGCCACCGTGACCGCGCCGCCCTTGTCCGGCTCCGGCATCGCCGCCCTGACCGACCCGAACAACATCCTGTCCAAGCGCAGCGTGTTCTTCGACTTCGACAGCTTCGTCATCAAGGCCGAAGCCAAGCCGCTGGTTGAAGCCCACGCCCGCTTCCTGGTTCAGAACCCGCAAATGCGCATCCTGATCCAGGGCAACACCGACGAACGCGGCAGCCGCGAGTACAACCTGGCCCTGGGCCAGAAGCGTGCCGACGCCGTCAAGCAAGCGCTGCAACTGCTGGGTGCTAAGGAAGGCCAGATCGAGTCCGTGAGCCTGGGTGAAGAGAAGCCGCGCTGCACCGAAAGCACCGAAGCTTGCTTCGCTCAGAACCGCCGCAGCGACATCCTGTACTCGGGCGAGTTCTAAGATGAAGCGCCTCGTGCCGCTGGTGGCGCTACTCGCACTGTCGTCGGCCGGGCCCGCCCATGCGGGTCTGTTCGACGACGCCGAGGCGCGTCGTCAGATCGTCGAAATGCGACAGGACCTGGAAAGCCAGATCGCCACGGCCCGCAATGGCCAACTCGAACTCGCCAACCAGAACCAACAACTTCGCGACGAGGTGGCCCGCTTGCGCGGGCAGCTCGAAGTGGTGCTGAATGAAGTCGAATCACTCAAGCAGCGCCAACGCGATTTTTATGTCGACCTCGACAACCGGCTGAGGCAGCTGGAAACGGCCGCGGCCACCCAGCAGGCGCAAGCCCAGGCTCCGGTGGATCCCGCGGCCGAATCCGCCGAATACGAAGCAGGTCTGAACCTGCTGAAGGAGGGCAAGGCGCGTGAAGCCCTGGCCGCCTTCGATGCCTTCATCGGCAAGCACCCCTCCAGCGGCTTCCTGCCCGGCGCCCACTTCTGGGCCGGCAACGCAGCCCTACAGGTCAAGGAGGTTTCCGCCGCCTCCAACCACTTCAACACCGTTCTCGGCAAGTGGCCCAACGACGCCATGGCACCTGACGCCATGCTCGGCCTGGCGAACAGCCAGCAGGCCATGGGCGACGCCCGGAACAGCCAGCGTACCCTGCAGTCGCTGGTGGAACGCTATCCGAGCAGCAACGCCGCGCAAACGGCCAAGCAACGCCTCGGCAAGCGCTGACCATGGCGGTATCGACGGCGGCCCCGGCCGCCGCCAAGCTTCGCATCACGGAAATCTTCGCTTCGGTCCAGGGCGAATCGACCCGCGTCGGCCTCCCCACCGTTTTCGTCCGCCTCACCGGCTGTCCGCTGCGCTGCGTGTGGTGCGACACCGCCTACGCCTTCCAGGGCGGCGAGGGCCGCGACGTGGCCTCGGTACTGGAGGAGGTCGCCAGCCACGGGCTGCGGCATGTCTGCGTCACCGGCGGCGAACCGCTGTCGCAGAAGTCCTGTCCGGCCCTGCTCACCGCGCTCTGCGACGCCGGCCACTCGGTATCGCTGGAGACCAGCGGCGCGCTGGACATCTCGGCGGTGGACCCGCGCGTATCCCGCATCATGGACCTGAAAGCACCTGGCTCCGGCGAGGAGGCCAGGAACCGCTACGAGAACATCCCCTTTCTGAACGCTGCGGATGAAGTGAAGATCGTTCTCGCCGACGCCACGGACTACGAATGGGCAAAAGCGTGTATCGCTGAACATGCGCTGACCCGCCGCTGTGCCGTGCTGCTGTCGCCCGTCGCGGGCAATCTCGAGCCGGCGGACCTGGCGGAATGGATAGTGCGCGATCGCCTGCCGGTGCGCTTCCAACTGCAGTTGCACAAGATCCTGTGGAACGATGCCCGCGGCCGATGAGGCCCCTGCGTCACGATACGACACGGAACTGTCCCCATGACCGATAAGCAGCGCGCCGTCGTCCTTCTTTCCGGCGGCCTGGATTCCGCTACCTGCCTCGCCATCGCCCGCGACATGGGGCTGGAGACCTACGCCCTGTCCGTTTCCTACGGTCAGCGCCACGCTGCGGAGCTGACCGCCTCCAAGCGGGTGGCCGACGCTCTGGGCGCCAGGGAGCATCGCCTCGCCCGCGTCGGCCTCGGCCAGTTCGGCGGCTCCGCGCTCACCGACCCATCCATCGCCGTGCCCGAAGATGTCGAAGCCGAGGGCATTCCGGTCACCTACGTGCCTGCGCGCAACACCGTCATGCTCTCGATCGCGCTGGCCTGGGCAGAAGTGCTGGATGCACGCCACATCTTCGTCGGCGTCAATGCGGTGGACTACTCCGGCTATCCCGACTGCCGCCCCGCCTTCATCAAGGCCTTCGAGACCATGGCCAACCTGGCGACCAAGGCCGGCGTCGAAGGCAACGGCGTCACCATCCACGCCCCGCTGATCGACCTCTCCAAGGCCGACATCATCCGCCGCGGCACCGCGCTGGGCGTCGATTACAGCCTCACCGTCTCCTGCTACCAGGCGGACGACAGCGGCCGTGCCTGCGGCCGCTGCGACGCCTGCCGCCTGCGCCGCGCCGGCTTCGAAGCCGCCGGCATCAGCGACCCCACGCCCTACCAGCCACGCAACCTCTGACGCACCAGGGAAGGCAGTGGCGCCCCTGGCTGACGGCCCTCGATAGCGGAAACACCTCGCGCAAAGATCGCCGCCACCGCCGCGATGCCCGCTAGAATCCCGGGCTGTCCAAAATTCTCCGCCGCCTCATGGAAGACGCTCTGGTCTCCCCCGCCACCATCGCCTGGCTCGCCTTCGCCATCGGCGGCCTGTTCGGCTTCATCGGCAACAAGACCCACTTCTGCACGCTGGGCGCAGTCTCCGACATCGTCAACATCGGCGATTGGGGCCGCATGCGCATGTGGCTGCTGGCCATCGCCACCGCCATCCTCGGCACCGCGGCACTGCAGCTGGCCGGTCTGTTCGATCCGGCCAAGACCATCTACACCGGCAGCCGGCTGATCTGGCTGTCGCACCTCGCCGGCGGCCTGCTGTTCGGCGCCGGCATGGTGCTGGGCTCCGGCTGCGGCAGCAAGACGCTGATCCGGCTGGGCGGTGGCAACCTGAAATCGCTGGTGGTATTCACCTTCCTGGCCATCGGCGCCTCGATGACGCTGCGCGGCCTCACCGGCGTCTGGCGGGTGCGCTTCCTCGACTCGGTGAATGTCGAGCTCGGCCACAGCCAGGCCATTCCCGCCTTCCTGTCCGCGGCCGGCATGGCACCTGACACCGCGGTTTGGCTCGCTGCAGGCGTGGCTGCAATCGCATTGCTGGTTTTCACCCTTGGCCGGCGGGACGCCTGGCGCGGCGACATCCTGCTCGGTGGCCTCGGCGTAGGCGCGCTCATCGTCGCCTGCTGGTACGTCACCGGTCACATCGGCTACGTCGCCGAGCATCCAGAGACGCTGGAAGAAGCCTTCATCGGCACCAACAGCGGCCGCGCCGAGTCGCTGACCTTCGTCGCGCCGCTGGCCTACACGCTAGAGTTGCTGCAATTGTGGAGCGACACCAGCCGCATCGTCACCTTCGGCATCGCCAGCGTGCTGGGCGTGATTTGCGGTTCGGCGCTGTGCGCCCTGCTCAACGGCAGCTTCCGTATCGAGAGCTTCCGCGACCCGGCCGACCTGGGCCGCCACATCGTCGGCGGCCTGTTGATGGGCATAGGCGGCGTCACCGCGGTGGGCTGCACCATAGGCCAGGGCCTGTCCGGCGTCTCCACTCTGGCGCTGGGCTCCATCCTTACCACCGCAGCCATCATCGCCGGCGCCGTCGTCACCATGAAGGTGCAGTACTGGCTGATGATGCGCGAGGCCTGAGCCTCCCCTCGACAGGTTGACCTACAAGTCCGTACCACCTATACTGCCGGGCTCGTTTTTGGGTCGGTAGCTCAGTCGGTAGAGCAGCGGACTTTTAATCCGTTGGTCGCGAGTTCGAGCCTCGCCCGACCCACCAAAACACACCAGAAATCAGCGCCTTGGCTTCCTGCCCTGGCGCTGTTTTTCTTCCTGGATTCCGTTTCGCAGGTGTTCCCCGTCCGGTTTGGCTGACCCAAGGCAGACCTGACGCGCTCTTGGAGCCGAAGAACATCCCCGCTCCATCACGGCTGCGTGCGACGTGACTTCCATCACACTGGCCCGGCCGCGGGGATTGATCCTCATCCCATTCGAGTAAATTCTTCTGACATGAAGCAGAATCTACTCGCCCTCGCCCTGACTCTCGCCATCGCCTGCGGGCTCGGCCTGTACGTCTGGCACGACCACAAGAACGTTCAGGCCACGTTCACCGGGCAACATCCTGTCCCCGGCCCCGCAAGACCACCCGGCCTCAACGCTGGAGAAAACGGCCGCCCTCCACCCGAGCCGGGGCCGCAGTTGCCGAGGCGCCACGCCAACGGCCTGTATCGCTGCGAACAGCGGGGAGCCGTCACCTATCAGGGCACGCCCTGCCCGGAGGACTCCACGCAGGCAGAGGTACGGAACGGCTCGCTGAGCGTGGCAGCGAAAACGGCTCCTGTTCAGCCCACTTCGCAGCCTGCCCCTTCAGGCGGCGAGAGGGTCGGGCTCATAGCTCGAGCCGAAGAGCCTTGGTTTGGAGAAGCAAACGCCCCCGAGTGCTACTCGCTGCGTCGACAAATAGAACGCATCGACGCCGCCGCCCGCCGTTACTCCACCGAGCGCCTGAAGGAGGAGCGGCGAAAAGCAGTGCGAAGGAAATATGACCTCGGGTGTTCCGAGTTCGACTGAGTCCACCTCTTCGCCCCTGCCTTTCCCGCTCACCCAATCGTTCGAACTGCGGCGCACGAGGCAGGTGCATGCCTTCGAAAGAATCAGATTCCGGCCAAAACGATGCGCAGGATTTGATCTCATCGGGGGTCCAGCGTCCGGAGGGGCGGCTACCATGCTCGTAATGGGGCGTGCAGAGAATGCGCATCCAGTGTTTGCGAGCGAAGCCCCCGAGGCGAGAGCCATGCATCACAGCCTCCATCCACGAGGAGAAGCACCATTGGGAATCGAACTGGGAGTGTCGCCGGCCTTGCTGTTCAGCAGCCTGTCCCTCTTTCTGCTTCCCGTCACCATCGCCTGCGGTGGCTCCCTGCTGGCGGCCCTCGGTGCAGCGCAATTGCTGGGAATGCAGCGCAAGCCTCATGAGGAGCGACGCATGATGATCGCGTTGTTCGCCGCCATCGGCATGCTCAGCTACGCGGTGGGCTGGATACTCCTGCATTGAGCGCCGCTTCCCTGCCTCAGCGGATCCGCTTCGCCCTGCGCTTCTTCACCACCGCGGCGATGTAGCTGTATAGCCCGTAACCGCTGCGCGCCAGCCTCGCCATCTCGGTGACGCTGCCAGCCCCCACGCTGCCCTTGGTGAAAAGGTAGGCGGAACCGTCGTCATACTCGACAACAATCTGTCCGTCGCCGATCTCGTATCCGGTGATACTCGAACGGCCGCTGAGGTTCTGATATCGCTCCATCTGGTGTCCCCCGGATATTCAGCAATATGTCAGCGCAAAGCGCGGCGGGGAGTATATACCGTTCAGATTGCAGAAAATGACGTTAACGTTGCCCGTAACGGGGCGAGCTGGGCCTCGCCCTCCACCTCTCCCAAAGCACAGGGCACCGCCAGCACCGAGACCTCAGCACCCGGCCTGCTAGGATTCAGGCAAGCGGCCATCGACCGCCTCGCACGATCACGCACTTTCCCCGGAAGAAGGAGACCCTGAATGACGACAACAAAGGAATTCGACAGCCTGCTCCCCTCCAACTGCTCCGACCGCCGCAGCTTCATCACCACCGTGGCCGCCGCCGGCTTCGCCCTCGCGGTGCAGCCGGTGCAGGCGCAGACAGTGATCAGCACCAGCAGCGACAAGCTGGAGGCCGGCGGCGGCAGCATCCCGGTCGAAGGGGGCGCCTTGCCCATCTACTACGCCCGTCCCGCCCAAGCCGCCGGCAGACTGCCCACGGTCCTGGTGGTGCAGGAAATCTTCGGTGTGCACGAGTACATTCGCGACGTCTGCCGCCGCCTTGCCAAGCTGGGCTATCTGGCGATCGCACCCGAGCTCTACTTCCGCCAGGGCGACCCCGCAAGACTGGAAAACGTCGGCGCCATCCTGGAGACCATCGTCTCCAAGGTGCCGGATGCCCAAGTGCTGGCTGACCTGGACGCCACCGCCGCCTGGGCGCTGGGCAAGGGCGGCGACGCCGGCCGGCTGGCGATCACCGGCTTCTGCTGGGGCGGCCGCATCACCTGGCTCTATTCCGCCCACAACCCCAAGATCAAGGCCGGCGTCGCCTGGTACGGCAAACTGGATGGCGCCCCTTCCGCGCTCACGCCCAGGCACCCGCTGGACATCGCCGGCAGTCTGCACGCTCCGGTGTTGGGCCTCTATGGCGGCCAGGACCAGGGCATCCCGATGCATGACGTGGAGGCGATGCAGGCGGAACTGAAGAAAGCCGGCAGCAAGAGTGAGATCGTCGTCTATCCGGATGCGCCCCACGCCTTCCATGCCGACTACCGTCCGAGCTATCGCAAGGAGGCGGCCGAGGACGGCTGGAAGCGCCTGCAGACGTGGTTCCGAGAGCACGGCGTTTAGCGCCATGGCATTATGCCGGCCGTCCCTCTGGCGGGATGGCCGGCACGGTCCGTGCCGGATGGCACGGCGGTCGATCTAAAGTTCTTTTTAGTCCGCGTCGTAAAGTGTTAAGAAGGTGCCCGCAGCCTTAGTACCACAAGGAAACGGCTGCTCACCCGAAAATACAACCGCGCGTACAGGCCATGAAAACGATCTTCCTCGTCGACGACTCCGCCACTATCCTGCTGTCCATCTCCAACATCCTCAGCAAGGCCGGCTATGGGGTGGAAAAGGCGCCCAACGCCCTCGACGCCCTCAAGAAATTCCAGGCGGGAGTGAAGGTCGATCTGCTGATCACCGACCTCAACATGCCGGGCATGAACGGCATCGAGTTCATCAAGGAGGTGCGCAAGCTCACCCCCTACCGCTTCATGCCCATCCTGTTCCTGACCACCGAATCGCAGCAGGCCAAGAAGGCCGAAGCCAAGGCCGCCGGCGCTTCCGGCTGGATCGTAAAGCCCGCTTCGGCGGATGAACTCCTCAACACGATCAAGCTGGTCATGCGCTGAGATGCCACTTCACACCCTACTGCGCCGCTCCATCATCGTCTTCGCCACCGTCGCCGCGGTGGCGGGGCTGACGGTGTTCCTCCTCAACGAATGGTTCCATGCCCACTTCCTGCCGTCGGTAGGGCTGGCCCAGCCTTTCGGTGACGCGATCGGCACGGTGCTCATTGTCAGCGTGGCCTATCTCGGCCAGCGCCTGGTGTCCCTAGCCTTCTTCCGCGACCACATGTACGGCTTCGCGACCTCACAGGAACAGTTGCAGCACACCTCCAGCAACGTTTCCTCGGTATCGGACGAAGTGGTGAAGGAGTTGCGCGCAGTCCCCACTTTCAATGACGTGTTGCGCGGCCAGCTGGACAGCGTGATCCAGCAGACAGAGCTCGCGGCCTACCAGATCACCGAGCGGCTGCAGGCAATCGACGGCGTGGTCGGCCACCTCAATCATTTCGTCGCCACCAGCTCCTCCGAGTCCAACCAGATGGCGCACGACTCGGAAGAACGCATCGCCAACAACCAGAAGCTGATCGGCGAGATGCGGCAGTACATCGAGAACCGCATCGCCGAAGCAGCCGAGGACCAGGCCCGCATCGCCAAAGTAGTCGGCGAAGCACGCGAGCTGGAAGCCCTCACCCGGCTGATCAAGGACATTGCGGCGCAGACCAATCTGCTCGCCCTCAACGCGGCCATCGAGGCGGCGCGCGCCGGCGAGGCCGGCCGCGGCTTCTCAGTGGTGGCCGACGAAGTGCGCAAGCTCTCGGCCGAGACGGAGAAGGCGGTCATCGCCATCAACCGCGGTATCGAGGGCGTGGCCAACACCATAGAGACGCAGCTGCGGGAAAAACTCTCCGCCAACAACCTGGACCGCGAGCAGGCCGCCCTCAGCCAGTTCGCGGACCAGCTCACCGACCTCGGCCACAGCTACGAGGAAATCCTGCTGCACCAGGGCAAGGTCATCGAAACCGTGGGCGCCAGCAGCCAGGAACTGGCGCAGATGTTCATGGATGCGCTCGCCAGCGTGCAGTTCCAGGACGTGACCCGGCAGCAGATCGAACAGACCTCCGAGGCCCTGCAGCGGCTGGACCAGCACCTGGACCAGCTGGCCGAACGCCTGGTGCAGGCCGAGAACCCCGACTTCCGCTACATCCCGCTGTCCGTACACCTGGAGGAGATCTACGCCCGCTACGTGATGGACCAGCAGCGCAACACCCACAACGAATCCCTCCACCAGTCGGACTCCTCGACCGGCGGCGGTTCCAAGGTCGAACTTTTCTGAGTTCTCCGCCATGAGCAAAGCCACGACTGGCTGCCAGCGCCTGGCGATCGTCGACGACATGACGATCTACAACGCCGCCGCCCAGAAACAAACCCTCATCGAAGCTCTCTGCGGCTGCGACGAACTCGAGCTGGACCTCTCCACCGTCGGCGAGATCGACACTGCCGGCTTCCAGCTGCTCATCCTGGTCAAGCGCGAAGCGCGACGGCTGGGCAAGCAAGCCCGCATCGTCGCCCACAGCCCGGTAGTACGGGAGACGGTGGACTTCTTCAACATGGCCGCCGATTTCGGCGACCCCATGCTGATTCCCGCACAAGAAGGCTGAGGCGCTCGCGATCATGGATGAAATCACCACAGTCTTCGTCACCGAGAGCCGCGAACAGCTCGCGGCCATGGAAGCGGCCCTGCTGGAGCTGGAAAACTCGCCCGGCGACTCGGACACGCTGAACGCCATCTTCCGCTCGGCGCACACCATCAAGGGTGGCGCCGGGGTGGTGGAGTGCGACTTCATCGTCGCCTTCACCCACGTGGTCGAGAACGCGCTGGACAAGCTGCGCAACGGCGAGATCGCCGTCGATGGCGACCTCGTCGCCGTGCTGCTCGCCTGCTCCGACCACATCAACGCCCTGCTGGACGTGCTCGAATCCGGCATGCCGGCGCCCGCCGCCGATCTCCAGGCCGACGGCAACGCCCTGCTGGACCGCCTGCAGCGCGGCTGGCTGAGCGGCGAAGGCAAGCAATCCGACGACAGCACTCCGCCCGCCACCAGCGACGGCACGGTGGAGAGCAGCGGCGGCGGCGTGGTGGAAACCGACTGCTGGCACATCTCCCTGCGCTTCGGCCAGGACGTGCTGCGCCAGGGCATGGACCCGCTGTCCTTCCTGCGCTATCTCACCTCGCTCGGCACCATCGTCCGGCTGGAAACCCTGGCGGATGCCATGCCGGCGGCGGACGACATGGACCCGGAGGCCTGCTACCTCGGCTTCGAGATCCACTTCGCGTCCAGCGCCGACAAGGCCGCCATCGAGCGGGTGTTCGACTTCGTCCGCGATGAGTGCACTCTCCACATCCTGCCGCCGCGCAGCCGCCTGGCCGACTACGTCGCCCTGATCAAGGCGCTGCCGGAAGACCCGATGCGCCTGGGCGAAATCCTGGTGCGGGTGGGCGCGCTAACCCAGGCCGAGCTGGACGTCGGCCTGGCCGCGCAGCAGGCAACGGAAGCCGCTGCCACCGAGGAAACCGCGGCGCCGCCGCTGGGCGAGATCCTGGTGGAGCAGCAGGTCGTCCAGCCCGAACTGGTCGAAGCCGCGGTGGTGAAGCAGAAGCAGGTCGGCGAGAAGAAAGCCGCCGAGGCGCGGCTGATCCGCATCCAGGCCGATAAGCTGGACGCGCTGATCGACCTCGTCGGCGAACTGGTGATCGCCGGCGCCGGCGTGAACCTGCTGGCCGCCCGCTCCGGCCTGGCCGAACTCACCGAGGCCACCTCAGTGATGAGCCGGCTGGTGGAGAGCATCCGCGATTCCGCCTTGCAGCTGCGCATGGTGCAGATCGGCGAAACCTTCAACCGCTTCAACCGGGTGGTGCGCGACGTCTCCAAGGAACTGGGCAAAGACATCGAACTGGTGGTGAGCGGTGCCGAGACCGAGCTGGACAAGAGCGTAGTCGAGAAGATCGGCGACCCGCTGATGCACCTGGTGCGCAATGCCATAGACCACGGCATCGAGCCGGCCGAGGCGCGCGCCGCCGCCGGCAAGCCGGAGCGCGGCCGGTTGTCGCTGAACGCCTGCCACGACTCCGGCAGCATCGTCATCGAGGTTGCCGACGACGGCGGCGGCCTCAACCGCGAGAAGATCGCCCGCAAGGCAATGGAGCGCGGCCTGGTGCCGGCCGGCCACACGCTGAGCGACCAGGAGGTCTACAACCTCATCTTCGAACCCGGCTTCTCCACCGCAGACAAGGTCTCGAACCTGTCGGGCCGCGGCGTTGGCATGGACGTGGTCAAGCGCAACATCCAGAGCCTGCGCGGCCGGGTAGAAGTGGATTCCCAGCCGGGCGAAGGCACCCGCTTCACCATCCGCCTGCCGCTCACCCTGGCCATCATCGACGGCTTCCTGGTCGGCGCCGGCAGCGCCGGCTACGTGGTGCCGCTGGACATGGTGGTGGAGTGCCTGGAACTGCCGCCGCAGGCCGGCGACAGCCACTATCTCAACCTGCGCGGCGAGGTGCTGCCCTTTATCCGCTTGCGCGACCTGTTCGAGATCCGCGGCGAGCAGCCGGTGCGGGAGAACGTGGTGGTGGTCAAGGCCGCCGGCCAGAAGGCGGGCATCGTCGTCGATGAACTGCTGGGCGAATTCCAGACGGTGATCAAGCCGTTGGGCCACCTGTTCCGCAATCTGCGCGGCATCGGCGGCTCCACCATCCTCGGCAGCGGGGAGGTGGCTCTCATCCTGGACGTACAGGCCCTGATCCATCTCGCCGCCCACCGCGACGAACCCAACGCAATCCTCAACCGCAGCTAAGCCGCAGCCCTAGCAGATAGCCAAACCGTTTTCCCCGTTCCCATCAATTCCGTCTCTGCACGAGGCCCCAAATGTTCGGCAACCTGCGTATCGGCGTAAAACTCGCCCTCGCCTTCGGCATGGTCATCCTGATGCTGCTCATCATCACCGCGGTGAGCGTCATCCGGCTGGCTGGCCTGGGTGAAGAAATCGACTCCACTGTCAACAAGCGCTTCCCGATGACGGTCTGGTCCAACACCGTCATCGACCAACTCAACGTTGCCGGCACCGCAATGCGTGACCTCGTGCTGGCGCATACCCCGCAGGAACGCCAGGAGGCGCTTGACCGCCAGAGCCAGACCAGCGCCAACGTCACCGCTGCGCTGGAAAAGCTCAACGCCAACGCCGTCACCGCCGAAGACAAGGCGCTGCTGCAGAAGGTCGAGGCCGTCCGCGCCGCCTACCGTTCGCCGCGCCAACGCGCGATGGATGCAATCCAGGCCGGCCGCCTGGAAGAGGCCAGCGCCATCGTCACCGGCGAGTTGCGCCTGGCCCAGACTGCCTATATTCAAGCCCTGAACGACCTGATCAAGTATGAAACGCAGCAGATGGACGAAGCCGGCGCCCGCGCGGCGGACAGCGCCCAGTCCGCCCGCACCGTGCTGATGGTGCTCGGCGTCATCGCCATCCTGCTGGCGGTACTGTTCGCCGTGTTCATCACCCGTTCCATCGTCCAGCCAGTACGCGAGGCGGTGGGCGTGGCCAATGCGCTGGCCGAGGGCAACCTGGCGGTGCGCATCGACGCCAGCCGGCGCGACGAGACCGGCCAGCTACTGGCGGCGATGCAGAACATGGTGGCCCAGCTGTCCCGCATCATCGGCGAGATCCGCAGCGCGGCGGACAACCTCTCCGCCGCTTCGGAAGAAGTCTCCTCCACCGCCCAGTCGCTGTCCCAGGGCGCCTCCGAACAGGCCGCCAGCGTCGAGGAAATCTCCTCCACGCTGGAGCAGGCCACCGCCTCGGTGGTGCAGAACACCGAGAACGCCAAGATCACCGACGACATCGCCTCCAAGGCCGCCGGCGAAGCCAGCGAGGGTGGCAACGCGGTGAAGGAGACGGTGACCGCGATGCAGGCCATCGCCGAGAAGATCGGCATCGTCGATGACATCGCCTACCAGACCAATCTGCTGGCGCTCAACGCCGCCATCGAAGCCGCCCGCGCCGGCGAGCACGGCAAGGGCTTCGCGGTAGTTGCCGCCGAGGTGCGCAAGCTGGCCGAGCGCAGCCAGGTGGCCGCGCGCGAGATCGGCGAACTGGCTGGCTCCAGCGTCAAGCTGGCCGACAAGGCCGGCCGCCTGCTGGACCAGATGCTGCCCAGCATCCGCAAGACTTCCGACCTGGTGCAGGAAATTTCCTCCGCCTCCGAGGAGCAGAGCGCCGGTGTCGCCCAGATCAACCAGGCGGTGGGCCAGCTCAATCAGGTGACGCAGCACTCCGCCTCCTCCTCCGAAGAGCTGGCGGCCACCTCGGAAGAGATGGGCGCCCAGGCGCAGCAGTTGCAGAACCTGATGCAGTTCTTCCGCGTCGAGGACAATGCCACGCCGCTGAAGACCGCCGCCCGCCAGGCCATCACCGCCGCCCGCCGTCCGGCGCCAGTCGCCGAACCGGCTCCCATGCCGACGCCCGCGCCGGCTGCCCCGGCCCGCGGCCGTACGCCTGCGCCGCGCGCCCCCGGCAAGCCGCTGCCCAAAAACACCGCCCTCTCGTTCGACGAGCAGGATTTCGAGCGCTTCTGAGGAGCCCACGACATGGGACAGATCGTCGCCCGCGATAACAAGCCGCTTGCCGCTGCCGCCGCCGAAGCGCCCCAGCAGTACCTCACCTTCACCCTGAACGCGGAGATCTTTGCCATCGGCATCCTCCACATCAAGGAGATCATCGAGTACGGCAGTCTCACCGAGATCCCGATGATGCCGGCCTTCATCCGTGGCGTGATCAACCTGCGCGGCGCAGTGGTGCCCGTGATCGACCTGTCGGCCCGCTTCGGCGGCCGCCAGACCGAGATCGCCCGCCGCACCTGCATCGTCATCGTCGAACTGGTGCAGACGGTAGAGGATGGCGAGCTGCGCCAGGACATCGGCATCATGGTGGACAGCGTCAATGAAGTGCTGGAGATTCCGGCCACCGACGTCGAGCCGCCGCCGGCCTTCGGCTCGCGCATCCGCACCGATTTCATCCGCGCGATGGGCAAGGTGGAGGGCCGTTTCGTCATCATCCTCGATCTCGACCGCGTGCTGTCCGTCGAGGAAATGGCCCAGCTTGGCGCCACCGCCGATGCCAGCGCTCCCGCCACCGACAATGCCGGCTGAAGCCGGCGCACCGGACAACCCATCCAATGCATCGCCTCGGCATCCTGGCCCGCTTCGCCCTGTTCGGCTTCCTGCCGCTCACCATCGCGCTCGTGATAGGCGCGGTCATACTCGCCATCAGCGAAACCAACCGCATCGGCGATGACGTCGCGCTGCAGTCCGAGCGCAGCGCCACCGCCATCATCAGCCTGCTGCAGGTCACCGACACGCTGACCGGCGAGCAGGTGAGAACCTCAATGAAGCTGTTCCGCGACCGCAGCGCCATGAGCGGCCCCGCCGCGCTGGCCGGCCGCGCCAGCGTCGCCGGACGCGACGTGCCGGCGCTGTTCTTCGGCAGCCAGGCGCAGACCGACGCCACCGCGCTGGTGGATCAGGTGACCGCCATGGCCGGCGGCACCGCCACCCTGTTCGTGCGCGATGGCAAGGACTTCGTCCGCATCGCCACCAATGTGCTGCGCGAGGGCAAGCGCGCCATCGGCACCGTGCTGGACTCGCAGGGCGCCGCCTGGAAAGCGCTCAACGCCGGCCAGGCCTACTACGGCCAGGTTGGCATCCTCGGCTCTCCCTACCTCACCGGCTACGAGCCCATTCGCAACGGCGCCGGCGAGATCATCGGTGCCTGGTATGTCGGCTTCAAGGCGGACCTGCCCATCCTCAAGGACCAGGTGGGCAAGGCGGAGCGCTTCGGCTCCGGCTTCGTCGCCCTGCTGGACGACAAGGGCCAGCCCTTCCTGTGGACCGCCGGCCAGGACGCCAAGGGCATCGCCGACCGCCTGGCCAACACCGCGGGCTGGACGGTGCAGCGCCAGCCCTTCCCCGCCTGGGGCTTCTCGGTGGCGGTAGGCTCCAACGATGCCGAAGTGCGCATGGCCGGCTGGACTCGCGCGCTGCCGGTGCTGATCGGCGGCCTGCTGTTCGCCGCCGCCCTGCTCGCCCTGCTCACCCTGGTGTTGCGCCGGGTGGTGCTGCGGCCGGTGCAGGAAGCGATGAACGCCGCCAACGCCCTGGCCGAAGGCGACCTCACGGTGCGAATCGAAGTGCGCAGCGGCGACGAAGTCGGCCAGCTACTGGCGGCGATGCAGAACATGGTGGCCCAGCTCTCCCGCATCATCAGCGAGATCCGCAGCGCGGCGGACAACCTCTCCTCTGCCTCGGAAGAAGTTTCCTCCACCGCCCAGTCGCTGTCCCAGGGCGCCTCCGAACAGGCCGCCAGCGTCGAGGAAATCTCCTCCACGCTGGAGGAAACCACCTCTTCGGTGGTGCAGAACACCGAGAACGCCAAGATCACCGACGACATCGCCTCCAAGGCCGCCGGCGAAGCCAGCGAGGGCGGCTCCGCAGTGAAGGAGACGGTGACCGCGATGCAGGCCATCGCCGAAAAGATCGGCATCGTCGATGACATCGCCTACCAGACCAACCTGCTGGCGCTCAACGCCGCCATCGAAGCTGCCCGCGCCGGCGAGCACGGCAAGGGCTTCGCGGTAGTTGCCGCCGAGGTGCGCAAGCTGGCCGAGCGCAGCCAGGTGGCCGCCCGCGAGATCCGCGAGCTGGCTGGCTCCAGCGTCAAGCTGGCCGACAAGGCCGGCCGCCTGCTGGAACAGATGCTGCCCAGCATCCGCAAGACTTCCGAACTGGTGCAAGAGATCTCCTCCTCCTCCGAGGAGCAGAGCACCGGCGTCAGCCAGATCAACCAGGCCATCGGCCAGCTCAACCGGGTTACCCAGCACTCCGCCTCCGCCTCGGAGGAACTGGCCGCCACCTCGGAAGAGATGGGCGCCCAGGCCCAGCAACTGCAGGAACTCATGCTGTTCTTCCGCACCGACGACAAGCGCCCAAGCGGCGCGCAGCGGGCATGAGGCCGGCGCCCGATCAAGCGGCGGCACCAGGCCGCCGGGAGACCCGCTGACATGGCCGCCCCCCCTCCCGCTCCGCCGCCCGGCAGCATCAGCGACCAGGACTTCGCCCGCTTCCAGCGCCTGCTCTACCAGCTGGCGGGCATCTACCTGGCGCCGTCGAAGAAGGTGCTGCTGGTCGGCCGCCTCACCCGACGGCTGAAAGCACGCGGCCTGAGCGAGTTCGGCGACTACTTCCGCCTGGTCTCCAGCGGGGAGGATCCGCAGGAACGCCAGACCATGGTGGATCTCCTGACCACCAATGAAACCTACTTCTTCCGCGAACCCAAGCACTTCGACTTCCTGGTGAACGAGATCCTGCCGGCGCGCCTGCCCGGCAATACCTTCTCGGTATGGAGCGGCGCCTGCTCCAGCGGGGAGGAACCCTATTCGCTCGCCATGATCCTCGCCGACAAGCTGGGCGACAACGGCTGGAAGATCATCGGCTCCGACATTTCCACCCAGGTGCTGGAACGCGCCCGCCGCGGCCACTACCAGATGGAACGCATAGACGGCATCCCGCAAGCCTACCTGCGGCGCTTCTGCCTCAAGGGCGTGCGCGAACAGGAAGGCAGCTTCCTGGTAAACCGCGAGCTGCGCGCCAAGGTGCAGTTCATGCAGGTGAACCTGATAGAGCCGATTCCCAACATCGGCCCCTTCGACGTCATCTTCCTGCGCAACGTCATGATCTACTTCGATCAGGAAACCAAGCGCAAGGTGGTGGCCAACATGCTGCCGCGGCTCAAGCCGGGCGGCTATTTCATCGTCGGCCACTCGGAAACGCTCAACGGCGTCACCGAGCAGCTGCACGCACTGCGCCCCACCATCTACGTCAAGAAGTGAAGCCATGGGGGCCGCCGAATGCTATCTGGGCATGGGCGAATTCCAGTTCGCCAACAGGCCGCTGCGCCTACGGACCCTGCTCGGCTCCTGCGTGGCCATCGTACTCTGGCATCCTGAGCGCAGCATGGGCGGCATGTGCCACTATATGCTGCCGTCACGGCAGCAGGCGCCCGGCATGCCCCCGGATGGCCGCTACGGCGATGAGGCCATGATGCTGTTCGACCAGGCCATCGCCCGCTACCGCAGCCAGGCTACCGACTATCGCGCCCAGGTATTCGGCGGCGGCAACATGTTTCCCAGACAACAAACGGAGGGCTCGACGCTGGACATCGGCCGGCGCAACATCGACACCGCGCGCCGGCTGCTGGCCGAACGCGGCATTCCCATCGTTGCCGAACACCTCGGCGGCTACGGGCACCGCAAGCTGGTGTTCGATGTGCATAGTGGCAAGGTCTGGCTGCTGTTCCAGGAAGAGAACAGGCCCTACCCCAGGAGACCTCAATAATGAATCCAATACGCGTGATGATCGTGGATGACTCGGCGGTGGTCCGCCAGGTCGTCAAGCAGGCGCTGGCCCAGGACCCTGGCATCGAAGTACTGGGTGCCGCCTCCGACCCGCTGTTCGCCATCGAGCACATGAAACGCCAGTGGCCGGACGTGATCGTGCTCGACATCGAAATGCCGCGCATGGACGGCCTCACCTTCCTGAAGAAGATCATGAGCGAGCATCCCACCCCGGTGGTGATCTGCTCCTCGCTAGCCGAGAAGGGTGCCGAGGCAACGATGAACGCGCTCGCCGCCGGGGCGGTCACCGTCATCACCAAGCCCAAGATGGGCCTGAAGCAGTTCCTGGAAGACAGCTCCAACGACATCGTGCACGCGGTCAAGGCCGCCGCCCGCGCCAATGTGCGCAAGCTGCAGAGCCGACCGGCCGCCGCGACCAGCCCCGGCAGCGCCACCGCGGCCGCCGGCTTCACCCCCCGGCCCAAGCTGTCGGCGGATGCCGTCATCGCCTCGCCCGGCTCCGGGCTGGGCAGCGGCGCCAACATGGTGCGCACCACCGAGCGCATTGTTGCCATCGGCACCTCCACGGGCGGCACCCAGGCGCTGGAGGCGGTACTGACGCGGCTGCCTGCGGTATGCCCGGGCATCGTCATCGTCCAGCACATGCCGGAGCGCTTCACTGCGATGTTCGCCGAGCGCCTCAACGGCCTGTGCAAGATCGAGGTGCGGGAAGCCCGCCACGGCGACCGCGTGGTCCCCGGCCGGGCCCTGATTGCCCCCGGTGGCAAGCACATGATGCTGTCGCGCAGCGGCGCCCAATACACGGTGGAAGTCGTAGACGGACCGCTGGTGAACCGTCACCGGCCGTCGGTGGACGTGCTGTTCCGCTCCTGCGCCAAGTTCGCCGGCCGCAACGCCCTGGGCGTGATCATGACCGGCATGGGCGACGACGGCGCCCGCGGGCTGAAGGAGATGCGCGACGCCGGTTCGCAGACGGTGGCGGAGGACGAATCCACCTGCGTGGTGTTCGGCATGCCGAAGGAGGCGATCCGCATGGGCGGCGCTGAAGCCATACTGCCGCTGGACCGCATTCCCAACGCCATCATGCAGTCGGCGCGGGACTGAAAGACGCAACGCTCCGCCCGCGGACGGGCCAGCCGGAGCACAACGGGCAACGGAGGCCGCGGCGCCCGGCAGGGTCTGACGGCGATCAGCCGGCCGAACGGCGCGCCGGCAGCGTCACCGCCCCGCCGGTGAGCGGCAGGCCACGCCCCTGACCCCGCCCGCCGCCCTCCCGGGCCATGGCTTCCCCGGCATACAGCGCCAGCAGCACGGCGCCGCCGGCCAGTAAAGGAGCCGCCATCGCCTTCGGCAGTTCCGCCGCCCTCACCATGCCCATCCCTGCCAGCAGGCCGAAGGCCACGCCGCAGATGGCCGCGAGCAGCGCGCTGGCCCATCTCCACCACCGTCCTCGCATCTTCCTCTCCAGGCTCCCGCAGGTCGTCCGATGCGGGTTGGAGACGCAGGTCGGGCCAGTGTTCCCGCCTGCGGCTCAGGGCTGCTGCGCGGCCGGCGCAGCCTTGTCGCCGCCTAGTTCCTTCAGCAGGCGGGCGGCGATAAGGCCGTTGGCGGTGCCGAAGACCACCGCTGCGGCGGCGAATACCGGCGTCAGGTAGAACACCCCGTCGTGCGGCACCAGCCACAGCCGCGCCACCAGCAGCTGGGCGCCGATGTGGGCGAAGGCGGCGACGATGCTCTGGCTCACCGGCCCGAACCAGCGCCGCGGCAGGTGCATTGCCAGCCCCAGCGCCAGCAGGCTGGCGACCGAGCCGGACAGGCTGAGGAAGAAGCCGGGCGCCAGGAACTGGCCCAGCAGCAGGCTGCCGGCCAGCACCCGCAACAGCGCCACCCACACCGCCTCGCGCCAGCCCCAGCGCGCCAGCACCACCAGGGTGATGATGTTGGCCAGGCCGGGCTTGACGCCGGGCAGCGGCAGCGGAATGGCCGCCTCCGCCACCGTCAGCGCGATGGCCGCCGCTGCATGGCGGGCGACGCGCCTGTCGTCGGCGGTGGGGACGAGTTCAATAGTTGAGGGAGTCATAGTCCGCGCCGCGCCCGGTGAGGGCAAGGCTGACCTCGTTGGGCGCACAGATGGCCACCGCGCCGGCGCGGCTCAACCAGCCCTGGCGCACGCAGTACTGGCGCGGGCCGGGGTCGGAGGCGACGCGGGCGCGGCCGGGTTCGATCTCGATGCGGGTCATGCCCAGCGGCCCGGGCACATCCAGCGTGCGGGCGCGCGACAGATCCACCTGGGCGAACACCTTGCCGCCGGCACGTATCACCGCGCCGTCCGGCGCGCCGCCGCGCCACAGGTGGAGCGCGGAATACACGCACAGCGCCAGACCCAGCAGGGCGATGCCGTAGTCGCCGGGACGCAGCAGGCCGCGCCAGGCGGCCAGGGCCGGGCTCACGCCGGCGGCGGCGCGGCGTCGCGGTCCATCGCCCGCCGCGCCGAGGAACGGTGGCGCACGATCACCCGGGCGTTGTCGCGGAAGCGCCGCGCCAGCCATTCAGCGATGTACACCGAGCGGTGCTGGCCGCCGGTGCAGCCGATGGCGACGGTGAGATAGCTGCGGTTGTCGCGCACATAGGCCGGCAGCCAGTTGGCGACGAAGAGGCGGATGTCCTCCGCCATGCGGCCGACCTCCGGGATCTTCTCCAGGAACTCGATCACCGCCGGATCGCGGCCGGTGAGCGGGCGCAACCGGGGGTCGTAGTGCGGGTTGGGCAGGCAGCGCACGTCGAACACCAGGTCGGCATCCATCGGAATGCCGTACTTGAAGCCGAAGGACTGGAACATCAGCGTCAGCCCCTCGCTGGCCTCGACGTTGATGAAGTCCTTGATCCAGGCGCGCAGGGTGTTGGCGTGCAGGTCGCTGGTGTCGATACGGTGGCCCAACTCGGCGATGGGCTCCAGCGCGTCGCGCTCGCGCTGGATGGCCTCTTCCAGCGACACGCCTTCGGCCGCCAGCGGATGGCGGCGGCGGGTTTCGGAAAAGCGGGCGATGAGGGCGTCGTCGCGCGCCTCCAGGAAGATGAAGCGCAGGTCGTCCACGATGCTGCGCAGGGCTTCCACCTGCTGCGGCAGCGCGGCGATGCTGGCGCCGGAACGCACGTCCACCGCCACCGCCACCCGCTTGTAGCCGGTGCTGCGCAGGTGGGCGACGAGTTGCGGCAGCAGGGCGGCTGGCAGGTTGTCCACGACGAAGTAGCTGGCGTCTTCCAGCACGTTCACCGCGATGCTCTTGCCGGAGCCGGAGAGGCCGCTGATGAGTACGATCTGCATGGGGAAATCAGGAGAGGGCGGGGGCGCCCCAACTATAACGCAGCCGCCCGGCGCGCAGTCAGCCGCGGCCGCCCTCCTGGCGCGTCTGCGCTCAGACCGCCAGCAGCGCGCCGCCCTCGCGGCGGGCGAGACCGGCGCGCTCCAGTTCGCCCACCAGCCAGTCGGCCAGCGCTTCGGCGCCCAGGCCGAGAAAGCGCCGGTCGGCCTCGCGGTAGAGCGGTGTCTCCGCCAGCAGGCGCGGCAACTCGTCCAGCTTCAGGCGGCGGCGCGCAAGCAGGTCGAAGGCAACGCAGGCGCGGATGGCATTGCGCGCCATGCGTGCGCCGTCGGCCTCGAAGGCGCGCAGGCGGGCATAGGCGCGGGCCATGGCATCGTCGAAGTCGGCAAAGGGCGCGCCGTGGCCGGGGATGACCACGTCCACCGCCAGCCGGCCTATCGCCTCCAGCGTGCGGCGGGTCGCGCCCAGGCCGTCATCGGTGCCCAGCACTTCGGCGAAGAGGATGCCGAAGCCGTCGCGCCATAAGGCATCGCCAGAGATGAGCAGGCGTTGCTCCGGGTTGTAGAACACCAGCGCGTCCATGTCGTGGCCGGGCGCGGCCAGCGCCTGCCAGGCGAGTTCGCCGGCGACGAAGCCGTCGCCTGCCGTCAGCACGTCGTCGTGGCGGAAGCGCTCGCCGGCTTGGCCGGCGGTGCTCAGCAGCAGGGCCGCCTCGTCCCAGTTCTCCACCGCCGCCGCCATGCCGGCGGGCACGCTGATGGCGCAGCCGAAGGCGCGCTGCAGCGCGGCATTGCCGCCGATGTGGTCGGAGTGGGAGTGGGTATTGATGAGGCGGGCGAGCTGCCGCCCGCCCAAGGCATCGGCGACCAGCGCCACCGTCTGCGGCGCATGGCTGAGGTAGCCGGAGTCGATCAGCGTGGCTTCGTCGCCATCGACCAGCAGCACGTTGTTGGCGGACAGCCAGCCACGTTCGAAAACCCGCAACGTGGACGGCAGGCGGGGGGCGCTCACCCTTGCCCGGCCGGCAACGGCAAGACGGCCGCCGCGGTGGCTTCCGGCTCGGCAGGCACGTCCTCCGGCTCGCCGTAAATCTCGTCGGTGCTGCGGCCGCAACCGTTGCAGATGCCGCTTTCCCAATCGATGTCGCACAGGCCCAGGCAGGCTTCGTCGCTCATTGCAACGTCTCCGTGGCCTGGCGCCGCACCGCCAGCGCGAGCAGGACACGGCGCTTGTCGGCGTCGCTGGCGCGGCTCCAGTTGGCGATCTCGTCCAGCGTGCGCAGGCAGCCCTCGCACCAGCCGGTGGCGGGATTCATGCGGCAGACGCCGATACAAGGGGAAGCGACATTCATGATGGCTCTCTGGGGCTGGGCGGGCCGGGCTGCGTCCGCGCCGCCGGCAGCGGCGGGAGCCGCCGCGCCGTGGCGACCGGGTCGGCCCGGCCTCATGCTGCTTGGTCTGTCTGGCGGCCGGCTTCGTTCCGCTTACAGCTGGCGCTCGTCGCGGATGCGCTGGGCGACCGCCGGCGGATGATACTGCCCCATCGCGCGCAGCAAGGAGCAGGGATTGTCCTCGGTGAGCAGCAGTCCACGGTTTTCCGGCTTCATGAAGCCCTCCTCCACGCCACGCTCCAGCATCTGCACCAGCGGCGCATAGTAGCCGGTGGCGTCCAGCAGGCCGACCGGCTTGGCGTGGAAGCCGAGTTGCGCCCAGGTGAGGATCTCGAACAGCTCCTCGAAGGTGCCCAGCCCGCCGGGCAGGGCGATGAAGCCATCCGCCAGTTCGGCCATGCGCGCCTTGCGTGCATGCATGGACTCGACGATCTCCAGCCGCGTCAGGCCTTCGTGGCCGACCTCCCAGTCCAGCATCACCCGCGGGATCACGCCCACCGCGGTGCCGCCGGCGGCCAGCACCGCATCCGCGACCACGCCCATCAGGCCCACCCGGCCGCCGCCATACACCAGTTCGATGCCCCGCTCGGCCAGCAGGCCGCCCAGCTGTTCCGCCAGCGCACGGTATGCCGGCCGGTTGCCCGGGCGGGAGCCGCAAAACACGCATATCCGTTGCAAACCGCTCATCCAGCACTCCAGGTCAAAATCCGCCGCTCTCCAGCCAGCGCGCGATCTGCGGCAGGCGGTCCGCCCCCCAGAAGGGCTCGCCGTCGATGATGACATAAGGCGAACCGAAGACGCCGGCCTGCAGCGCGGCCTTGCAGGCCTCGCGCAGCAGGCTGCGCGGCATGTCGCCCGCCAAGGCCGCGCGCAGCATGTCGGCATCGGCGCCGGCTTCGGCTGCGATCGCGCACACCGTTGTCTCCTCGGCGATGTTGCGCCCGTCGACGAAATAGCCGCGGAACACGCCGTGGGCATAGCGCCGCGCTAGTGCCTCGTCCTTCGCCTCCAGCAGGTAGTAGGCGCGCGCCGCCTGCTGGGTAGCGACCGGAAAGGGCTGGGGGGGCCGGAAGGGCAAGCCCAGGAAACGGGCGCTGCGGGCCACGTCGTGGTGAAAGTACTCGCCCTTCAGCGGCAGTTCGGTGACCGGCCGGGACTGTAGCTGGCGATAGACCACGCCGAGCAGATAGGGCCGCCAGCGCACCAGCCGGCCATGCGCAGCGGCGAGCGCATCCAGTTGCTCACTGGCAAGGTAGGCGTAAGGCGAGGAGAAATCGAACCAGAAGTCCATGCCAGTGCTCCTGCGGGCTCCGCGAAAAAACGGCCCTGCGCGGGCGGTGCGGAGGAGACAGTCTCCACCCCCCGCGCAGGAAGCCCAGAAAGCTTGCCGCCACCCCGGGCGCGGGAGCAAGCGGCCTGTAAGCTGGACCGCTCAGGCAGTGTCGGCCTCATCCACCAGCGAGATCGCCATCGCCGTCGCCTCGCCACCACCTATGCACAGGCTGGCGACGCCGCGGCGCATGCGGTGGCGGCGCAACGCGCCTATCAGGCTGACCAGGATGCGCGCCCCCGACGCGCCTATCGGATGACCCAGGGCGCAGGCGCCGCCGTGCACATTCACCCGCTCGTGCGGCAGCGCCAAATCCTTCATCGCCGCCATGGCGACCACTGCAAAAGCCTCGTTGATCTCCCACAGATCCACCTCGCCGGCCAGCCAGCCGGCTTTCTCCAGCACCTTCTCGATGGCTCCCACCGGCGCGGTGGTGAACCAGGCCGCAGCCTGGGCGTGGGTGGCGTGGGCCACCACCCGCGCCAGCGGCCTGCAGCCCAGCCGGCGGGCGGTGGATTCGCGCATCAGCACCAGGGCGGCGGCGCCGTCGGAAATGGAACTGGCGTTGGCGGCGGTCACCGTGCCGTCCTTGCGGAAGGCGGGCTTCAGCAGCGAAATACGATCCAGCCTAGCCTTCGGCGGTTGTTCGTCGGCAGCAATCTCGCGCTCTCCCTGGCGGTCGCTCAGCGTTACCGGTGTGATCTCCCAGTCGAAAGCACCATCGCGCATCGCCGCCTGGGCGCGGGTGGTGGAGGCCATGGCGTAGGCGTCCTGCGCTTCGCGGTCAAAGGCATAGTGGGCGGCGCAGTCTTCGGCGAAGCTGCCCATCAGCCGGCCACGGTTCTCCGCCGAGTAGGCGTCTTCCAGTCCGTCGAGGAACATGTGATCCAGCACCTGGCCGTGCCCCAGCCGCAGGCCGCTGCGGGCTTTGGGCAGCAGGTAGGGGGCGTTGCTCATGGACTCCATGCCGCCGGCCACCACCACTCCCGCGCTGCCGGCGAGGAGCAGGTCGTGCGCCAGCATCGCCGCCTTCATGCCGGAGCCGCAGACCTTATTCACCGTGGTACAGGCTACGCTCTGCGGTAGTCCGGCTGCCAGTGCGGCCTGCCGGGCCGGCGCCTGCCCCAGCCCCGCCGGCAGCACGCAACCCATGAGCAATTCCTCCACCTGCATCGGCGCCAGGCCGGCGCGCTCCACCGCTGCGCGGATGGCGACCGCGCCCAGTTCCGGAGCCGACAGACCGGACAACTCCCCCTGGAATGCGCCCAGCGGCGTGCGGGCGGCAGCAACGATGACGACGGCGTCCTGGCTGGCAGTGCTCATGCTGCGCTCTCCTTGTCCGGGATCGACACCCACGTCCGCTCCCGGCGGACCTCCAGCAAGCGCCGGTCCCGCCACGGCACCCCGGGGACACTTCCCTTCCTGCCCTGGCTCTCCAGCCAAGGCAGGCGGTTCGTCCTGGACACACTCTGCGACGCGCGTGTTCTTTACGTTTACGTCAACGTAATAAATCAAGCAAAAAAATCAAGCCGTTCCGACGTCCTCTATCCGCTCCGCCAGCGCCGCACGCGCCGCCGCCGCTCCCTCGGCGTTGTCGCCGAGCAGCGCGCGGCATTGCTGTTCGATCATGCCGATCTCCAGCATCACCGCTTCGATGTCCCGGCGCTGCTGCTCCAGGGCGGCGCGGCGCTCGGCAAGAAAAGCCAGCAGACGCTCGAGTTGGGGAGCAGAGTTCTTCACACCGTCATACATGCCGAGTAATTCCTTGATCTCGGCAAGCGACAATCCCAGGCGCTTGCCCCTCAAGGTCAGCATCAGGCGGGTGCGGTCGGCACGGTCGTATACCCGGCTGCGGCCAGCGCGCGCGGGAGAAAGCAGCCCCTGATCCTCGTAGAAGCGGATCGCCCGCGGAGTAATGTCGAACTCACGCGCCAGGTCGGTAATGGTGTAGGTTTGTCGGCTACGCATGGCATAAAGCCGGCCGGGCAAGCAATAATCCAACAAGCATTTGTTTTGATTGGAAAAATAACAATAATCTGGAAAAAGTTAAGCAGATTTCGCAGCTTTCGGCAATGTCCCCGCCATGCCGATGCGCTGCCAGCTACGGAGAGACACCCAAATGAACGCCCCCGCGCCCCTGCTCTATCCCTTCAATGATGCGCCCACTCCGGGCCACACCACCGCTGTCGCCCCCGGCGTGGGCTGGCTGCGCATGCCGCTGCCCTTCGCCCTCAACCATATCAACCTGTGGCTGCTGGATGACGGCCCGGCGGTGGTGGCGGTGGATTCCGGCTTCGGGCTGGAGGACATCCAGCACTGCTGGGAGCAGGTGCTGGAGGCGGACGGCCGGCCGCTGCGCGATCTCATCATCACCCACTGCCACCCGGACCACCTCGGCCTCGCAACCTGGCTGACCGCGCGCAATGGCGCCACCCTGCACATGACGCTGGGCGAGTACCTCGGCGGCCACGCCCTGTGGCACGGCCTGCCGGGCTACGCCATCGACGAGACGGTGGCCTACTTCCGCCGCAACGGCCTGGACGAAGCCCGCCTGGCCGCCCTCACTGCCCGCGGCAACGGCTACCGCGCCGGCATCCCGCAGATGCCCTCCTCTTTCCACCGCCTGTTCGACGGTGATCTGCTAACCATCGGCCAGAACGAGTGGCAGGTGCTGGTCGGCTACGGCCACTCCCCGGAGCACGCCAGCCTCTATTGCGAGGAGCTGGGCATACTCATTTCGGGGGACATGCTGCTGCCGCGCATTTCGACCAATATCAGCGCCTACGCGGCCACGCCTTATGACGATCCGCTGGGCTGTTTCCTCGACTCGCTGCAACGGCTGCGCAACCTGCCCGACGATACGCTCGTGCTACCATCCCACGGCATGCCTTTCAGGGGTATCCAGGCACGCGTGGCGCAACTCGTGGAGCATCATCGCGAGCGCTGTGCCGTGCTGGTCGACGCGTGCTCCACACCGCACACCGCAGGCGAACTGCTCGGCACCCTGTTCCCCCGCGAACTGGATACTCACCAGACATTGTTTGCCATGGGAGAGGCGATTGCGCACCTCAACCACCTCGCGAAGCAGGGAGAGCTCCGCCGGGTGGAAGGGGAAGATGGGCTCAACCGCTACGTCAAAAACAGTTGAGCGGCCCGCCCGGGCCGCCGGAACCAGGAGTGGAACAACGATGGCCGCACCCACCGACACCGCGCCCGCCGAGCTGCCGGACCCCAAAGAAGTCGCCAAGACCTATGCGGAGGTCGCCCAGCGCGCCTCCCACCTGATCAGCGAACACGTTCAGCGTCAGTTGAAGAAGGGCGTCGCCGCGCCGGCCGACGAACTCGGCATCGCCCAGGCCTTCATGGACATGATGGCCAAGCTGCTGGCCAATCCCTACCGCCTCGCCCAGGCACAGATGAACCTGGTGTGGGACTACTTCTCGCTGTGGCAACACTCCATGCTGCGCTTCATGGGCATGCATGCCGCGCCGGTGGCCATGCCGGAAAAGTCGGACAAGCGCTTCAAGGACGAGGAGTGGCAGGAGCATTTCCTGTTCGACTACATCAAGCAGTCCTATCTCATCGCCGCCCGTCACATCCATGACACCGTGTGCTGCGTGGACGGCCTGGACGAGCAGACGCAGAAGAAGGTCAACTTCTACACCCGCCAGTACATCGACGCCCTGTCGCCGTCCAACTTCGCCATCACCAACCCGGAAGTGTTCCGCGAGACGGTGCGCAGCAACGGCCAGAACCTGATCAAGGGCCTGAACAACCTGCTGCGCGACGTGGAAGACGGCGGCGGCCAGCTGCGGGTCAAGATGACCGACACCGCCGCCTTCGAGCTGGGCCGCAACGTGGCCACCACGCCGGGCAAGGTCGTGTTCCAGACCGACATGATGCAGCTGATCCAGTACACGCCCAGCACCGACAAGGTGGCCAAGCGCCCGCTGCTGATCGTGCCGCCATGGATCAACAAGTACTACATCCTCGACCTGCGCGAGAAGAACTCCTACATCAAGTGGTGCGTGGACCAGGGCCACACCGTGTTCGTGATCTCCTGGGTGAACCCGGATGAGCACCAGGCGGAGAAGACCTTCGAGTCCTACGTCAAGGAAGGCCTGGTGGCCGCGGTGGACGCCATCGAGAAGCAGACCGGCGAGAAGGAGATCAACGCCGTCGGCTACTGCCTGGGCGGCACCCTGCTCGCCACCACGCTGGCCTACCTCGCAGGCAAGAAGGAAAAGCGCATCGCCTCGGCCACCTTCTTCACCACCATGACCGACTTCACCGAGCCGGGCGAGCTGGGCGTGTTCATCGACGAAGGCCAGGTTTCCAGCCTGGAGAAGAAGATGTTCGAGCGCGGCTATCTGGAAGGCTCGGAAATGGCCGGCACCTTCAACATGCTGCGCGCCAACGACCTCATCTGGTCCTTCGTGGTGAACAACTACCTGCTGGGCAAGGATCCCTTCCCCTTCGACCTGCTGTACTGGAACTCCGACTCCACCCGCATGCCGGCGAAGATGCACAGCTTCTACCTGCGCGCGATGTACATGGAGAACAAGCTGGTGCAGCCGGGCGGCATCGAGATCGACGGCGTGCCCATCGACCTCGGCAAGATCAAGGTGCCCTGCTACTTCATCTCCACCATCGAAGACCACATCGCGCCGTGGAAGAGCACCTACGCCGGCGCGCGCAACTTCGGCGGACCGGTGCGCTTCGTACTCGGCGGCTCCGGCCACATCGCCGGCATCGTCAATCCGCCGGTGGCGAACAAGTACGGCTACTGGCTGAACCCGGCCGCCAAGCTGCCGGCCACCGCGGACGAATGGTTCGCCGGCGCCCAGCAGCAGGCCGGCTCCTGGTGGACCGACTGGCACGCCTGGACCACCGCCCAGGACGACGAGCAGGTCGCCCCGCGCGATCCGGCCAAAGGCAAGCTGAAGGTGCTGGAAGAGGCGCCCGGCAGCTTCGTCAAGATCCGCGCCGACGCCCGCCACGCCGCCTGATCCGGCCGCGGCGGCAACAAGGGGAAGGGGCAACCCTTCCCTTTTTTTCGTTTCATGCTTCCTCCCGCGTTCCCCCTCACTCCTTCACCCGCAGGCCGACTCCGCATGCTCCACCGCCTCGTACTCGACACCAACACGGTGATGGCCTTGTGGCACTTCCGCGACCCCAAGCTTGCGCCGCTGGCCGAGGCCATCGCCGCCGGCCAGGTGAACCTGTTCTCCCGTACGGATGCGCTGGAAGAGCTGCGCCGGGTGCTGGCCTACCGCCAGTTCGAGATTGCCGCCGAGCGCCAGGCCGAGTTGCTGGACGGTTACCGCGCCCGCCTCGACCAGGCGGACGTCGCACCCACCGAGCTTGAGCTCCCCGCCTGCCGTGACCGCGACGACCAGAAGTTCCTCGAAATCGCCGCCGCCAGCGCCACCCACCTGCTGACCCGCGACAAGGCGCTGCTGAAGCTGGCGCGCCACCGCCTGCTGCGGGAGCGCTTCCTCATCCTCACGCCTGAGCGCTACTGCCTGCTGCTGGTGGAAGCCGCCGTTCAGCCGCCGGTCTGAACTCCCGGCCGCGCCACCGCGCGCCGCAAGCGCGCCAGGTAGTGCAGCCCGGCCGCCGCCCGGCTGCCGTACCAGGAGCAATACTCGCCATCCACCGCCATGGCCGGCCGGCCGCACAGCGCGGTCACCTCGGCCAGATGCGCCTCGCCGAAGCGGTAAGGCTCGGACGACAGCAGCACCCGTTGCACCTCGCCCAGCCAAGGCGCCCGCCAGTCGATCTCCGGATAGCGCGGCTCGGTAGCCGCCGGCAGCGTCTGCCAGCCCACCGCCGCCAGCATCGCTGCGATGTAGGTCGCCGGCGACACCGCCATCCAGGGCTGGCGCCAGATCAGGTAGAGCACCTTCTCCGGCGGCAGTCCAGCCGCGGTGGCGGCAGCTTCGGCGATGGCGGCCTGCAGCGCCCGCGTCAGCGCCGCGGCTTCCTCCATGCGGCCGAAGATGCCGCCGAACAGCCGGTACAGGCCGAAGTTGTCCGCCGGCATGCAGGGATGAGTGACGATCACCGTCGGCACGAAGGCAGCCAACGCCTCCACCGTATCGCGCCGGTTCTCATCGATGTTCACCACCAGGTGGGTGGGGGCCAGCGTCCGCACCGCCTCCACCTTCACATCCTTGGTACCGCCGACCTTGGGAATGCGGCGCAGCGTGTCGCGCGGATGGATGCAGAAGCCGGTACGGCCCACCAGCCGGTCGGCGAGACCGAGTTCGCACAGCAACTCGGTCAGCGAGGGCACCAGGGAGACGATGCGCGGCTCGCCGGTGGCCAGCGTGTGAATCTGGCCCAAGGCATCCAGCAATGCTTCGCTCATGGCGCGGCCTCGCGGTTCGGGTATGGATGGAAGGGAAGCCGCATTCTGGCGGGCGAAAAACGCCTCGGCCACCGGCCCGCTTGATCCTGCGCCCCGAGGATCAGGCAGAAATGCGTCAATCCCCCAGCGCGACACCTTCGCGCCGGGGGTCCGCGCCGCCGCTCAGGCCGCTCTCGTCGATCAGGATGCCGTGCAGGCCGCTGGGCTGATCGCCCACGTTCACCGTGTGTCCCAAGGAACGCAGCCCGTCCGCCAGCGGCACCAACGCGCTGCCGTGCTCCAACTCGGTCTGGCGGTTACGGCTGCCCATGTTCGGCAGCGCGATGGCCTGCTGCACGTCCAGCCCCCAGTCGAGCACGCCGACCAGCGTCTTGGCGACGTAGTTGATGATGGCCGACCCGCCGGGCGAGCCAATCAGCAGATAAGGCTGTTCGCCGCGGAACACCACCATCGGCGCCATCGCACTGCGCGGCCGTTTGCCCGGCTGCACCCGGTTGGCGATGGGACGTCCCTCGGCATCCCTTGGCAACAGCGAGAAATCGGTGAGCTGGTTGTTGAGCAGGAAGCCGCGCACGAAGATCTTGCTGCCGAAGGCGGCCTCTATGGTGGTGGTCATGCTCAGCGCATTGCCCTCGCCGTCTACCGCGACGAGATGGCTGGTGGAGGGCTGCGCGGCGGTGGCGTCCTCGCCCGGCGCCATCTGCGCGCCCGCCGGCAAGCCGGGCAAGGCGCGGCCCATGCTGCGGCGGGGAGAGATCAGCGCCGCGCGGGTAGCAAGGTAGTCGGCGGCCAGCAGCCCGGCCACCGGCACCGCGACAAAGTCCGGATCGGCGACGTAGCGCTCGCGGTCGGCATAGGCCAGGCGGCCAGCTTCGGCGAAGTAATGCACCGCCTGCACCGAATCCGGAGCCAGCCGCGCCATCGGCTGCGGCTCCAGCATGCCCAGCATCTGCAGCACCGCAAGCGGCCCGGAAGTGGGCGGCGGCGGGCCACACAGGCGATAGCCGCGATAGTTGCCACACAAGGGCGGGCGCTGCAGCGCGCGGTAGCCCGCAAGATCGGCCGCGGCCAGATCGCCGGGGCGCGGATGCGCGCGCACCGCGGCGACGATGTCATCGGCGATGTCGCCGCGATAGAAGGCATCCGCGCCCCCTGCCGCCACCCGGCGCAGCACCTCGGCAAGAGCCGGGTTGCGCAGGCGGTGGCCGACCGGCCAGGGACGCCCCTCGCCATCCAGGAAGTAAGCGGCCGCCGACGGCTGCTCCGCCAGCGCTGGCGTGGCGGCGATCAAGGCATGCAGGCGCGGCGACACCGCAAAACCCTCCTCGGCAAGCGCGACGGCCGGCGCGAACAGCGCCGCCCAAGGCAGACGGCCATGCTGGCGATGGGCCATCTCCAGCGCCCGCAGCAGGCCGGGCGTGCCGACCGACAGGCCGCTGTTCATCGCGGCGCGGAAGGGCAAGGCGCGGCCTTCCGGCACAAAGCGGTCCTCGCGCGCGGCAGCCGGCGCCGTCTCGCGGCCGTCTATCACGCTCAGGCGCCTGTCCGCCGCCTGCCAGTGCAGCAGGAAACCACCGCCGCCGATGCCCGAGGACTGCGGCTCCACCAGGTTCAGCACCAGCTGCATGGCGATGCCGGCATCCACCGCGCTGCCGCCCTGCCGCAGTACGGCCAGCCCCGCCTGCGCCGCCAGCGGATGCGCGGCAGCAACCATATGGCGCTGGGCCCGCACCAACACCTTGGTGACAGCGGCGGTGGCCGGCTCGGGATGACGCGACTCGTCCGAGGCGGGGGCTGCCAGGGGCGACAGCGCCAGCACCAGAGCCAGGAGCGGGCGGTGGATCGTGTGGGAGAAAGGCGTCACGAAGCGCGTCTTCCGCGGCGGGGAACAGCGCGCATGATGGCGCGGAATTTTCTCCGCGGCCACGGAAAGAGGGGTGGATCGCGATTGCTGCGGGGCAGGCGCACCAGAGCAGGCCTGGCTCTCAGGGGCGCAGGCCATTCAAGCGCCGCCCCTCCAACGAGGAGAGAGAACAGATCTCCCCTCGCTGAACAGCCCTGTACCTAGACCAGCGAGCGCCCCATCACGATCTCCACCGCTTCCCGCTCGGTGATGCGCACCGTGGCGTTCACGATCACATGGGTCACCAGCCAGTCCTGCAGGCGGAACAGGCCGTCGTCCTTCACCTCGACGAACTGGCAGCCGGCCAGGCCGCCCTCCGGCGAGGCGGAGTGGCTGACCACGGCGGCGGTACCGCGGATCTCGTCCGGCACGCCCTCGCGCACCAGCGTGAAGTGGAAAGGCTGGCCGGCCGGCGGCGGCGTGGTCGCCGGCATGGAGAAGCCTTCCAGGGAAAGATCGTTGAGCGCGATGCGTTCGCCGTCCAGCATCACCCAGAAGCAGGGCTCGCCCCGACGCAGGGCGAGGAAACGCTGACGGCCGCGCCGTTCCTGTGCATCGTTGGTCACCGCAGTCGTCATGCTGGTCGATCTCCGTCGCTCGGAATGCTATGCATATTAGCCAAAAGGTCATAACCCGGCTGCGGGCATGGATCACGCCGGCGCTTACAGTGGCAGGCCCCGCGGCTTGCGGCCGGCGCGGGCGAAGGCAGCGTCGAAGCAGGCGTTGGGCAGCAGGCGCAGCAGCTTGGCGACCACGCCCATCTGCCAGGGCACCACGCTGTAGCTGCGGCCGGCGGCAATTACCCTGGCGATGCGGCGCGCCGCTTCGTCGGCCGGCAGCAGGAAGGGCATGGGGTAGGAGTTCACCGCCGTCATCGGCGTTTCGACATAGCCGGGCGCCACGGTACACACCCGCAGGCCGCTGCCATGCAGTTCCACCCGCAGGCTTTCCAGGTAGGCGATGGCCGCCGCCTTGGAGGCGCTGTAGGCGCCGGCGCCGGGCAGGCCCCGGATGCCGGCGACCGAGGCGATGCCCACCAGCCGGCCGTTGCCGCGGCTGCGCATGGCGGGCAGAAAGGGCTGGAAGGTGGCGACCATGCCGAGCACGTTGGTCCGCAGCACCTTGTCGAAGGCGTCCAGGTCTTCAGCGTATTCGGTCAGCGTGCCGACGGAGACGCCGGCGTTGGCGATGACGATGTCCGGCGTGCCGGCCTGGGCGGTGAAGGCGGCGGCGGCCCCGCGCATCGCCGCCGCATCACCGACGTCGGCGACATGCACCGTGTGGCTGACACCGGCTGCCGCCGGCAGCGCGGCCCGCAATGCCTCCAGCGCGTCGGCACGGCGGGCGACCAGGCCCACGGTGGCGCCGGCGGCGGCGTAGTGCTGCGCCAGCGCGGCGCCCAGGCCGCTGGAGGCGCCGGTGAGGAAGACGCGCGCCCCGGCCGGGGAAAGCGTGGACACGGGGCGCGAGCGGGATCAGCCGCGGCTGCGGACGATGAGCTGATCCACCGTCTTCAGCAGGTTGTCGTAGCCGCCGGCGGTGCTGGCGGAGGCCAGGTAGCGGCCATTCACCGCCATCAGCGGTACGCCGTTCACCCGGTAGCTGGCGGCGATCTGGGCAAGGCGGGACAGGCGCGACTGCACGCCGAAGGACTTCCAGGCTTCGTTGAACTTGACCTTGTCGATGCCGCGCTTGGCCACCCACTCCAGCAGCACCGCCTCGTCGTGCAGCGGCACGCGGTCTTCATGCAGGGCGGCGAACACCGCGGCGTGCTGGCGGTTCACCTCGCCCAGCGCTTCCAGGGTGACGTAGAGCTTGGCGTAGGCCGTCCAGTCCGGGCGGTTGAAGGTGATGGGCACGCGGACGAAGTTCACATCCGCCGGCAGGGCCTTTACCCAGCGCTCCAGCAGCGGCTCGAAATCGTGGCAATGCGGGCAGCCGTAGGAGAAGAACTCGATGACTTCCACCTTGCCCTGGACTTCCGTCGGCACCGGCGTGGGCAGGGTGCGGAAGGAAGCGCCTCCGGCGCTGTCCGCCGCCAGAACGGTTGCGGCGGGGCTGGCGAGAACGGCGAGGGCGGCAAGCTGTTGCAGGGCGGTGCGGCGATTCATGGGGGACTCCCGGGTCAATGACGAGACTCAGACGTGGGACGGGCGCCGGCGTTCCGTGGAACGCCGGCGATTTTCGGCTGGCTCCGGCTGGGGCTCAGGGGCCGGTACGGCTGACGGTGGCGTTGAAGCCGGCCTCGGCCAGGCGGGAACGCACCGGGTTCATCTCTTCCGGCTTGCTGAAGGGGCCGACGCGCACCCGGTGGATGGTGCGGCCATCCGGCAGCTGGCCACGCTGGGCGCTGGCCTCGATGCCGGCCAGCGCCAGCCGGGCCTTGAGGTTATCCGCCTCGGACGGGTTCTCGAAGGCGCCGATCTGCAGGTAGATGCGCTCCTGCGGCTTCTCCGGCGTGGGCGTGGCCAGCGGCGGCACCTGCACCGCGGCCGGCTGCACCGGTGCCTGCTGGCTGGGCACGTTGTCGCCCTGCGGCAGGATCTTGTAGAACTCGAAGTCCTGCTTCACCACCGGCCGGTCGCCCGGCTTGCCCGGCAGCGCGGCCGGAGCCTGTTCGCCGCCCGGCAGGCGCTGGGGCGAAGAGGGCGGCACCGCCTGGAAGGGATTCGCCCGGGTGAAATACCAGGCCGCGCCAGCGGCGATCAGCGCGCCGATGACCAGGCCGATGAAGATGCCGATCAGGGTGCTGCCGCCGCTGCGCGCGGGCGCACGGGCGGGTTTGCGGGCGGGCTTGCGATCTCGACTCACGAACGGCTCCGGGGATTACATCGAGGCGGGGGCGGACACCCCCAGCAGGGCCAGGCCGCTGGCGAGCACCTGGCGGATGGCGGCGGCCAGCGCCAGGCGGGCCAGCTTCAGCCCCTCGTCTTCCACCAGCATGCGCTCGGCGTTGTACCAGCTGTGGAAATCCCCGGCGAGGTCCTTCAGGTAGAAGGCGATCTGGTGCGGCGCGTAGTCGGCGGCGGCGTTCTGGACCACTTCCGGGAAGGTGGACAGGCGGGCGCACAGCGCCAGTTCGCGCTCGTTCTCCAGCCGCTCCAGCGCCGCGCCGGCCAGCTCGGCCGCCTCGCCGCCCCACTTGGTGTCCAGCACCGAGCAGACGCGGGCATGGGCGTACTGGATGTAGTACACCGGGTTCTCGTTGCTCTGGCTCTTGGCGAGGTCGAGGTCGAAGTCCAGGTGCTGGTCGGACTTGCGCAGCACGTAGAAAAAGCGGCAAGCGTCGTTGCCGACTTCGCTGCGCAGTTCGCGCAGGGTGACGAACTCGCCGGAGCGGGTGGACATCGAGGTCTTCTGGCCGTCGCGGTAGAGCACCGCGAACTGCACCAACGCCACTTCCAGCTTCTCCGGCGGCAGACCGAGCGCGGCGATGGCGCCCTTCACCCGCGGGATGTAGCCGTGGTGGTCGGCGCCCCAGATGTCGATCATGCGGTCGAAGCCGCGCTCGTACTTGTTCAGGTGGTAGGCGATGTCGGAGGCGAAATAGGTGTAGAGGCCGTTCTCGCGCTGCACGACACGGTCCTTCTCGTCGCCGAAGGCGGTGGAGCGGAACCACTTGGCGCCGTCCTGCAGGTAGATGTGGCCGCGCTGCTCCAGCTCGGTCACCGCGCGCTCCACCAGGCCGGTGTCGAACAGGCTCTTCTCGGAGAACCACTTGTCGAAGCGGACGCCGAACTCCTGCAGATCCTCGCGGCCGTCGCCCAGCTGTTCGTTGAGGGCGAAGCCGTGTACCCAGGCGTAGTCCTGGCCAAGCAGCTGCTTGGCGTTGGCGATCAGCGCGTCCAGGTGCAGCTCGCGCTGCTGCTTGGCTTCGTCGTCCTTGCGGTCGGCGGTCGGCAGGCCGGGCGTGCCGGCCAGCAGCTGGGTCACGGTGACGCGGGCGAAGCGGTCGCCATGGGCGCTGGCCATCTCGCGCCCCATGTCCTTCACATAGTCGCCCTGGTAGGCGTTGGGCGGAAAGTCGATGTGGATGCCGAACTCGGCGAGGTAGCGCAGCCAGGTGGACAGCGCCAGGATGTCCATCTGCCGGCCGGCGTCATTGACGTAGTATTCGCGGCTCACGGTGTAGCCGGCGAAGTCCAGCACGTCCGACAGCGAGGCACCGTAGGCAGCGCCACGGCCGTGGCCGACGTGCAGCGGGCCGGTGGGGTTGGCGGAAACGAACTCCACCTGCACCTTGCAGGCCTTGTCCGCGCCGCGGCCGAAATCGGCGCCGCGCTTCAGCACCTCGGCAACCACGCTGGTCTTGCTGCCGGCGGCCAGGGTGAAGTTGATGAAGCCGGCACCGGCCACCTCGGTCTTCACTACCAGCGGCGAGGGCGGCAGCTCAGCCAGCAGCAGGGCGGCAAGGTCGCGCGGGCTGCGCTTGAGCGGCTTGGCCAGTTGCAGGGCCAGGTTGGTGGCAAAATCGCCATGGCTCGCCTGCTTGGGGCGTTCCAGCACGATGGGGGTGGCGGCCAGCTCCGGCGCCACGCTCTTCAGTGCGGTTTGCAGGAGTTCGGTCAGCAGGACTTTGGGATCGGCGCTCATGGCACTCGCGGAGACAACTAAACGCGCGATTATAACGGATCGACCGCCACCGCCCGGCCGCCGCTTGTGAGCGTTGGTTGCTACCAAAGGCAAAGCGCAGGGAATACGCCCGGGGTGCCCCCCGGCTTCCGACCAGCGCCCCCGCATCCGGCTTCAGCATGGCGAACGGGCGGCGTTGCCGGCCGACGCATACCTTCGCCGCCAAATTCCTCCTCTTCCATACTTTTGCAACAAAGTTGCGTCAAATGCAACTGGCCGCCTAGAATGGGCGTCATGCTTGCGCCGCGTCCGCTCCTCCGCCGCCTGAACCCCGCTGCCCGGCCTGCCGCCGCGGCGCGCGCGGGCGGCTGGACGCAGGCCCTGCTGCTGCGCCTGACGCTGGCCCTGCTGCTGGTGACGGTGCAGGTCGGCGCCGGCATGCACGTCATCGGCCATACGGCCGACGTGCCCCACGCCGCGGCCAGCGCCGACGCCCATGCCGACGGCAACAGCGACGGCCACACCGCCTCCCACACCTGCAGCGAATGCATTGCCCTCAGCGGCATCGATCTGCCGCTGGCCGATTCTCCCCGCCTGCCGGCCCCGCGGGCCGGCGACTGCCTGGCCGGCGCCTTCGCCGCTCCAGCGGCGGCGGGCGGCGCACTGCCGGCGCCGCGCTGCCGCGCGCCGCCCGCCGCCCTGCCGGGCTGATTCCCGGCCCCGGTCCGCCCCACTCCCGCTACGCCCATACCGCCGACGCGCACCCGCGCCCCTCGGCGGCACACCGCTGCGCCATGCCTGGAAAAACCACGCTGGCCGCCGCGCGCAGACGCACCTTGCGACCCCCCCGGCGCACGCCCTTCTGGCGGGCTCGCCGGCCGCCGGTCTGCGTCGGCACGCAGCGCGAACAGAATCAACAAGGAATACAGATGTCCGCTCAGCCTCGTCCCCTCGCCCTCGCACTCCTGCTGGCCTTCTCCAGCCCGGCGGCTTTCCATGCCGCCACCGCCCATGCCGCCGACCCCGGCCCCGCCCCCGCCGAGGGCGAAGCCAGCATCACGCTGGCGCCGGTCACCGTCTCCGCCAGCGCGCTGTCGCTGGGCAGCGACGACATGAGCACGCCGGTGAGCGTGCTGGAGGGCGATGAGCTCCTGCGCCGCCGCGAAGCCTCGCTGGGCGAGACGCTGGAGCGCGAGCCCGGCATCGCCGCCAGCCACTTCGGCGCCGGCGCCAGCCGTCCGGTGATCCGCGGCATGGATGGCCCGCGCGTCAAGATCCTGTCCGACGGCAGCGAGATCATGGACGCCTCCACCGTCAGCCCGGACCACGCGGTCGCGCTGGAACCCCTGCTCAGCCGCCAGATCGAGGTGCTGCGCGGTCCCTCCGCGCTGGCCTACGGCGGCGGCGCCATCGGCGGCGTGGTCAACGTGCTGGACGACAAGATTCCCACCGCGGTGCCGCAGAACGGCATCGAGGGCAGCGTGGAGCTGCGCGGCAACACCGCCGCCAAGGAAGGCGCCGGCGCCTTCGCCATCACTGGCGGCAGCGGCAACTTCGCCATCCACGCCGAAGGCTTGAAGCGGGATGCGCGCGACTACGCCGTCGGCCACGGCTGGTCCGGTGGCGGCCGGGTGGACGGCAGCTACAACGAGACCGAGACCGGCAGCGTCGGCCTGTCCTGGATAGGCGACCGCGGCTACCTCGGCCTGGCCTACACCAGCCAGCGCAACGAATACGGCCTGCCTGGCCACTCCCACGAGCTGGAAGGCTGCCACACCCACGGCGACGAGCTGCACTGCGGCGACCACGACGATGATGACGACGACGACCATGATCATGAGCACGAGGAAGGCGGCGTTCCCTACGTGAAGCTGCGCAGCCAGCGCTGGGAGATGCGCGGCGAGCTGTTGGAGCCGCTGCCCGGCTTCGCCCGCCTGCGCGTGCGCGCTGGCCATACCGACTACCAGCACGACGAGATCGAGGACGGCGCCGTCGCCACCCGCTTCAAGAACAAGGCCCAGGACGGCCGCTTCGAGCTGGAGCACGAGCCGCTGGCCGGCTGGCGCGGCGTGATCGGCGTGCAGGCCTCGCGCCGCGACTTCAGCGCCCAGGGCGAGGAGTCCTACGTCGCGCCGACGCTGACGCGCAAGAACGCGCTCTTCCTCATCGAGGAGCGCCGCTTCGGCGACGTCCGCGTGGAAGCCGGCCTGCGCCAGGAGTGGCAGGACATCAATGTCGACTCCACCCAGCGCGACCGCAGCCACACCGGCAGCTCCGTCTCCCTGGGCGCGGTGTGGAGCTTCGCTCCGCAGTATTCCCTCGGCCTCAGCCTGTCGCGCGCCCAGCGCCTGCCCACCGCCGAAGAGCTGTACGCCGACGGCCTGCACATGGCCACCCGCACCTACGAGCGCGGCAACCCGGACCTGAAGGCGGAAACCTCGCACAACGTCGACATCACCCTGCGCAAGCAGGGCGGCGACACCACCTTCTCGGTCAGCGCCTATCACAACCGGGTGTCGGACTACATCTACGCCAACACCCTGGACGAGGTGGAAGGCCTGCAGCTCATCGAGTACGCCCAGCGCGACGCGGTGTTCACCGGCATCGAAGGCCAGGTGCACCAGCAACTGGACCGCACCTACGGCCTGACCCTGTTCGGCGACTACGTGCGCGCCCGCCTCGCCTCCGGCGATGGCGACCGCGACCTGCCGCGCATCCCGGCCCACCGCGTCGGCCTGCGCCTGGATGGCAACTGGAACGCGCTGCGCGGGGAGGCCGAGGTCTATCGCGTCGGCGAGCAGAACAAGGTCGCCGAGTACGAGAGCAGCACGCCCGGCTACACCATGGTCAACCTGGGCGTGAGCTACCAGACCCGCTACGAGCGCTTCCCGGTGCAGCTCTACCTGAAGGCCAACAACCTCACCGACCAGAAGGCCTACAGCCATACCTCCTTCATCAAGGACGCCGCGCCGCTGGCCGGCCGCAACCTCACCGCGGGCGTGCGCCTGTCCTTCTGAAGACGGTGCCGCCGGCCGGGTGCAAGGCCCGGCCGGCGGCCTCCGCACCCGACTTTCCCCGGCGCACCCTTTCCAGCTAAAGTCCGGGCTTCGCCTTTCCGCCGCCCCCGTCCGTGCGCCTTTTCCGCCTCGCCAAGATCGCCTCCGTCAGCCTGCGTTTCGGGCTGGACCGCATGCTGCTGGATGTAGACGCGAGCGGGCGGCTGGGCAGGCTGTGGACGCTGGTGTTCTTCTGGCGCCGCTTCGACCAGCCGCGCGCGGTACGGCTGCGGCTGGCGCTGGAGTCGCTGGGCCCCATCTTCGTCAAGTTCGGCCAGATGCTGTCCACCCGGCGCGACCTGCTGCCGCCGGACCTCGCCGACGAGCTCGCCCTGCTGCAGGACCGCGTGCCGCCCTTCCCCACCGCCCAGGCGCTGGCGGTGCTGGAGGGCTTCTACGGCCGGCCGGTGGACATGGTGTTCCGCAACTTCGAACGCACGCCGGTGGCCTCCGCCTCGGTGGCCCAGGTGCACTTCGCCGAACTGCCGGACGGCACCGAGGTGGCGGTGAAGATCCTGCGCCCCGGCATCAACCGCGTCATCGTCAACGACCTGGCGCTGATGGACGTCGCCGCCATGGTGCTGGAGAAGCTGTGGCCCGAGAGCCGCCGGCTGAAGCCGCGCGAGGTCGTCGCCGAGTTCAGCAAGTACCTGCGCGACGAGCTGGACCTGATGCGCGAGGCCGCCAACTGTTCCCAGCTGCGGCGCAACTTCAAGGATTCCTCGCTGCTGCTGGTGCCGGAGGTCTACTGGGACTGGTGCGGCCGCGAGGTGATGGTGATGGAGCGCATGCACGGCCTGCCGGTGTCGCAGATCGCCGCCCTCACCGCCCAGGGCACCGACCTCAGCGCCCTGTCCCGCGCCGGCGTCGAGATCTTCTTCACCCAGGTGTTCCGCGACGGCTTCTTCCATGCCGACATGCACCCGGGCAACATCTTCGTCCATGCCGACGGCCGCTACATCGCGCTGGACTTCGGCATCATGGGCACCCTCAACGAGGTGGACAAGAACTACCTCGCGCAGAACTTCCTCGCCTTCTTCAAGCGCGACTACAAGCGGGTGGCGATGGCCCACATCGAGGCCGGCTGGGTGCCGGCCAAGACCCGGGTGGATGAATTCGAAGCCGCCATCCGCACCGTCTGCGAGCCCATCTTCGACAAGCCGCTGAAGGACATCTCCTTCGGCAAGACCCTGCTGCGCCTGTTCCAGACCGCGCGCCGCTTCGAGATGGAAGTGCAGCCCCAGCTGGTACTGCTACAGAAGACCCTGCTCAACATCGAAGGCCTGGGCCGCCAGCTTGACCCGGAACTGGACCTGTGGAAGACCGCCAAACCCTTCCTCGAACGCTGGATGAACGAGCAGATGGGCTGGCGCGCGCTGGTGCGCGGCGTCAAGGAAGAAGCCCCCGGCTGGGCCAACACCCTGCCGCAGCTGCCGCGCCTGGTGCACCACGCCCTGGCCGAATCCACCCGCCTGCAGGCCGAGCAGAACCGCCAGTTCGACCGCCTCTACGCCCGCCAGCGCCGCCACGGCCGGCTGCTCGCCCTGGTCGGACTGCTCGCCGCCGCGCTGCTGGCGCTGGAACTGCACCGCCTGTTCGGCTGAGCCCTTGGGGCCGCGCGCGAGCCTCGCATCAGGGTCTTCCGCAGGCGCGGCCATGCGCCTGAACGTTTGCCAGCCCCCCGGATCGAACCGGCAAGCGCGCCCCGCGAAGGCCGCGCGACCACACCGTTCACCCGCCGCAAGCGCGGCGCACAGGGAAGCCAGTCATGACCATTCCCATCCCGCTTCCGCCGGGCCCCCACGCAAGGCTGCGCATCATCGGCGCCGCCTCCGCCCTGGGCACCCCCTTGCCCGGCACCGCTGCCGGACCGGAGGCGCTACGCGCCACGCCCTTCCTGCAGCGCCTCGCCGAAGCCGGCATCGCCGCCGAATGGGTGGAGACCCTGAAACCCCGGCTGGTGCCGCCGCCCAGTGCGCCAATGGGCGAGCGCCTGGCCGCCAACGGCGAATTCATGGGCCGCCTGGCCGACCGCATCGCCGCGCTGGAGCCGGACACCTTCCCGCTGGTCATCGGCGGCGACCACGCCATCGCCGTCGGCACCTGGCGCGGCATCGCCCGCCGCCAGGGCCACGCCCCCGGCCTCGTCTGGGTGGACGCCCACCTCGACAGCCACACCGAAACCAGCACCCACTCCGGCAACATCCACGGCATGCCGCTGGCCTCGCTGATCGGCGAAGGCCCGCCGGCGCTGGTGGATGTTCCCGGCCCGCTGCTGGACCCGGCGCGCATCTGCATCATCGGCGCCCGCGACTGGGAGAGCGAGGAATACGATCGCCTGATTCGCCTGGGCGTGCGCATCTTCGACATGGCCGACGTGCGCCGCCGCGGCTTCGGCGCGCTGTTCGCCGAGGCGCTGCGCATCGCCCGCGGCAAGCCGGGCGAGGAAGGCGGCTTCGGCGTCAGCATCGACCTCGACGCGCTGGACCCGCTCGCGGTGCCGGCGGTCACCTGCCCCACCGCCGACGGCATCGCCCCGCAGGCGCTGGCGGACGCTCTGCTCACCCTGCGCAGCTGCGGCGACTTCGTCGGCCTGGAGATCGTCGAGTACAGCCCGCAGCTGGACACCGATGGCAGCAGCGCCCGGTGGACCGCCGAATTCGCCACCGCCGCCCTTGGCCCGGCCACCTACTGGCTGCGCGCCAAGGAGCGCAACTTCGGCGCCCGCAACTACGCCCCGCTGCCGGTGGTGTTCCACCGCGGCGAAGGCGTGTGGCTATGGGACGTAGAAGGCCGCCGCTACCTGGACATGATGAGCGCCTACTCAGCGGTCAGCTTCGGCCACGCCCACCCGCGCCTGCTGCGCGCCCTCACCGACCAGGCGCAGCGCCTCAGCCTCACCTCCCGCGCCTACTCCAACGACCGCCTGCCGCTGCTGCTGGAGCGGCTGTGCGTGCTGTTCGGCTATGAGCGCGCGCTGCCGATGAACACCGGCGCCGAAGCGGTAGAAACGGCGATCAAGGTCGCGCGCAAGTGGGCCTACCGCATCAAGGGCGTGCCGGACGACATGGCCGAGATCATCGCCTGCGACAACAACTTCCATGGCCGCAGCACCACCATCGTCGGCCTCTCCTCCGAGCTGCAGTACCGCGACGGCTTCGGCCCCTTCCCGGCCGGCCTGAAGCGGGTGCCCTACGGCGACGCCGATGCGCTGGAGCGCGCCATCACGCCCTGCACCGCCGCCTTCCTGGTCGAACCAATACAGGGCGAAGGCGGCATCGTGCTGCCGCCGCCGGGCTACCTCGCCCGCTGCGCCGAGCTGTGCCGCCAGCACGACGTGCTGCTGATCGCCGACGAGGTACAGACCGGCCTGGGCCGCAGCGGCCGCCTGCTCGCCTGCGACCACGACGGCGTGCGGCCGGACGGCATCATCCTCGGCAAGGCGCTGGGCGGCGGCCTGCTGCCGGTGTCCGCCTTCCTCGCCGACGAACGGGTGATGCAGGTGCTGAACCCCGGTGACCACGGCTCCACCTTCGGCGGCAATCCGCTGGGCGCCGCGGTGGCGTTGGCGGTGCTGGACCTGCTGGAGGAGGAAAACCTGATCGCCCACGCCGCCCAGCTTGGCAACCGCTGGCTGGACAGCCTGCGCCGGCTGCGCAGTCCGCTGGTGAAGGAGATCCGTGGCCGCGGCCTGTTCATCGGCATCGAACTGGCCGACCATGCGCCGCCCGCCCTCACCGCCGCCGAGCTGCTGCTGGCCCGCGGCGTGCTCACCAAGGACACCCACCAGCGGGTGCTGCGCTTCGCCCCGCCGCTGGTGGTGCAGCAGGCCGAACTGGACTGGACCACCGAAGTGCTGAAGGAGGTGCTGGAGCTGGAAGCGCCGGCGCTGGCAACGAACTGAGGGGCGCGGCCGTCGCGCCCCTCAGGCGGCATTGCCTCCCTGATTGGGCTGGCAACCGAGTCGCCGGCCATCGACCACCCGACCACCCTCCGCGCCGGGCCGGCCGTAGCCCCGCCATGCGACGCACTTAGGCAAGCTTGGGCTGAAGGGGCTTCTGATGGGGCCCCGCCCCGAGCGGGGCTCACGCCGAGTTCCCGGCCCGGTGAGCGCAAGGGCGGCAAGGCGCCCGGCTGCTGCCGCCCTTGCGCCCGGCTGAGCCGTCACCTTCGGCAGGCTGACACCGTTTTCACGCTGGACCAAGCCTGCCAGCCTTGAAAGTCCGTCGCACCAAAGCGGTGCCGGCACCGGCCGCAAACCCGCGCCGGCACTGGCGGGCAGCGATTTTCACGATCCGGTGGAAAACGCTTTTCCCCCGCCCCCGCCAACGTTATATTCGCGCCTTGCGGCCGCGCAGCATCGCTGTGCCGGGCAAGGATGGCGGACCCCATATTCCCCGTTTTCCCTCCGCGACTGGATTTCGGGCGGCCTCCCGGGCGGAGGCCGCCCTTTTTGCAACCCGGCTTAGCGGAAAGCGCCCTCCATGCTGATCGCCTTCGTGATCCTCTACCTCCTGGTCTCCATCGGCATCGGCCTGTATGCCGCGACCCGGGTCAAGAACTCCACCGACTACGTGGCCGCCGGCCGCCACCTGCCGCTGTACATCGTCACCGCCACGGTGTTCGCCACCTGGTTCGGCTCCGAGACGGTGCTGGGCATCTCCGCCACCTTCATCGACGAAGGCCTGCGCGGGCTGTGGTCCGACCCCTTCGGCGCCTCGCTGTGCCTGATCCTGGTCGGCCTGTTCTTCGCTCGCCCGCTCTACCGCATGAACCTGCTGACGCTGGGCGATTACTACCGCACCCGCTACGGCCGCACGGTGGAGCTGCTGTGCTCCATCGCCATCGTCATCTCCTACCTTGGCTGGGTGTCGGCACAGATCACCGCGCTGGGCCTGGTATTCAACATCCTCTCCGACGGCACCATCTCCAGCGAGGCCGGCATGCTGATCGGCGCCGGCGTGGTGCTGCTCTACACCCTGTTCGGCGGCATGTGGTCGGTGGCGCTGACCGACTTCCTGCAGATGACCATCATCATCATCGGCCTGGCCTACATCGCCTGGGCGGTGGGCGACATGGCCGGTGGCGTCGGCACCGTGGTGGCCCACGCCAGCGAGGCCGGCAAGCTCAACTTCCTGCCGGCGCTGGACCCGAAGGACGTCATCGCCTTCGCCGCCGGCATCCTCACCATGGGCTTCGGCTCCATCCCTCAGCAGGACGTGTTCCAGCGCATCAACTCCGCCCGCGACGAGAAGACCGCGGTGCGCGGCACCCTGCTGGGCGGCTCCGGCTACTTCCTGTTCGCCTTCATCCCGCTGTTCATCGCCTACTCGGCCACGCTGATCGACCCGGCGCTGGTGGCCAACTACCAGGAAAGCGACAGCCAGCAGATCCTGCCGCAGCTCATCCTGCAGCACACCCCGATGTTCGCCCAGGTGATGTTCTTCGGCGCATTGCTGTCGGCCATCATGAGTACCGCCTCCGGTACCCTGCTGGCGCCCTCGGTGACCTTCTCCGAGAACATCCTGCGCAGCACCTTCCGCGGCATGAGCGATCGCCAGTTCCTGTGGATGACGCGGGTGGTGGTGGTGGTGTTCGCGGTGCTGGTCACCTGGTACGCGATGCGCACCGACGAGAGCATCCACGCCATGGTGGAAAACGCCTACAAGGTGACGCTGGCCACCGCCTTCGTGCCGCTGGCCTTCGGCCTCTACTGGAAGCGCGCCAGCACCCAGGGCGCGCTGGCCTCCATCCTGCTCGGCCTGGTGGTGTGGCTGGGGCTGGAGACGGTGGCGCCGGAGGCGGACATGCCACCGCACTTCGCCGGCATGCTCGCCGGCATCGTCGGCATGCTCGCCGGCTCGCTGCTGCCGCAGACCCTGGTGCGCCAGAGCCATGGCCACAGCGCCCACCTGGATCTGGGCCGCCAGGAGTCGCGCTGAACGCGCCACGCTTGTGCCCTCCGCAAGCCCTCACCGCCCGGCCGGGTCTCCCGCGCCGGGCGGTGCGCTTTCAGGGGATGACGAACAAGGCGGCTCAGCCGCGCAGCGCATCCACCAACTGGCGGGCATAGGCCGGCAGCGCCTCGTAGGAGCGCACCGCGATCTGCAGACGGCGCTCCGCCCAGTCGTCCGCCAGCGGCACCACCGCCAAGCGGCCGGGTTCGCCGAAGCGCTCCGCCGCCGAGCGCGGCACCACCGCCACGCCCACGCCGCACTGGGCGAAGCGGCACACCGCGTCGAAGCTACGGGTGCCCACCCGCAGCTGCAGCCGGCGGCCCAAGCCGCTGGCCTTCTCTTCCAGGAACGCCTGGATGGCCGCCTCGCCATCCAGGCCGACGAAATCCTCGTCCAGCAACTGCTCGAAGCGGATCTGCGCCGCACCGGCATGGGCGTGGTCGGCAGCCATCACCGCCACCAGCCTGTCGTTGCGGAAGGGGAACAGCTCCAGCCGCGGCGCCTCCAGCGTGGCGGCGTAGATGCCGATGTCGGCGCGGCCCTCCGCTACCCGCCGCAGCACCTCCACCGACAGCCCCTCCTCGATGCGCACGTCCACCTGGCGGTTGCGCGCCAGGTACTCGCCTATGCACTCCGGCAGGAAACCCTGCATGGCGTTGGTGTTGGCCGCCAGCCGCACCAGTCCGCGGAAGCCGCGCGCATGCTCCTGCAGCTCGGCGTTCAGCACCTGGATGTCGTAGAGCCAGGCGCGGGCGTGGCGCAGGAAGACCGCCCCCGCCGGCGTGGTCGCCACGCCCTGCTTGCCGCGCGTGAACAGCGCGCTCCCGGTCTGCTCCTCCAGCCGGGCGATGCGCTTGCTCACCGCCGCCAACGCCAGGTGGCAGTGGCGGCCAGCGGCAGTCAGCGAGCCCTGTTCGGCGGCGGCGACGAAGACCTTGAGGTCGGCGAGATCGAAGTGCATGGGGCGGCCTCCCTTCGCAAAGCGCGAAGGCTAGCGCGAAAAATCGCCGATCAACAGCCGGCCGCCGCTGGCCTAAGCTGCAGGTTCTCCCCCTGAGGAAGACGAGATGCACGACGAGGACATGCACGCCGCGCTGGACGAAGCCCGCCTGCGCCAGTGGCTGGGGCGCCAGGAAGAAACCGAGGACGAGGTGAGCGCCTTCCCGCCGCGCGCGCTGGCGGCCACGCTGGAGGCGCCCTATGCCGGCGAGGGCCGCCCCGGCGATCCGCTGCCACCGTTGTGGCACTGGCTCTACTTCCTGCCGCTGCACGCCCGCTCCACCCTGGGCGAGGACGGCCACGCGCGCAAGGGCGGCTTCCTGCCGCCGGTGCCGCTGCCACGGCGCATGTGGGCAGGCGGCCGCTTCGACTTCGTCGAGCCCTTGCGCGTCGGCGAGCGCATCCGCAAGCGCTCCACCATCACCGCCATCGACATCAAGCATGGCCGCAGCGGCGCACTGGCCTTCGTCACCGTGCGCCACGAGATTTCCGCCAAGGGCGCGCCCCGGCTGGTGGAGGAACACGACATCGTCTACCGCGAAGCACCGCGGCCGGACGCGCCGGCCGTCGCCCCCACGCCCGCGCCCCAGGGCCCCTGGCAGCGCCGCATCACGCCGGACGACGTGCTGCTGTTCCGCTACTCCGCGCTGACCTTCAATGGCCACCGCATCCACTATGACCGCCGCTACGTCACCGAGGTGGAGGGCTATCCCGGCCTGGTGGTGCACGGCCCGCTGATCGCCACCCTGCTGCTGGACCTGCTGCAGCGTGAACAGCCCGGCGTGCGCCTGGCCGGCTTCCAGTTCCGCGCGCTGCGGCCTACGTTCGACACCGCACCTTTCTTCGTGCATGGCGAACCGGCGGCGGATGGCAGGACAGTGCGGCTATGGGCGAGCGACGCCGAGGGCTGGCTGACGATGGAGGCGACGGCGACGCTGGGCTGAGGGTTGCCGGAACGGAAGTATCACCATCCCACCCTGCATCCCCTACCAGCGCTAGCCGGCTGACGGGGTTTTACTCCCCTCTCCCGTCGCGGGAGATGGACTGGGGGAGAGGGGGAGTGGCGCTCGTATTGCCGCTAACGCCCCTTGCGGGGCGCCCGCTCTCCCCAACCCTCCCCCGCAAGGGCGAGGGGGCAGAACCGCCGCTACCTTAGGCGGGCGAGCCTGTCCCGACCAATGCCTGTCCGGGCCCTACTGGCACCGGCCATATCGGCACGCCGCAGCCCCTCAATACTTGGCGAAGTTCGCATTCACCCGCTGGTACAGATAGTCCTCGGCGGTGATCGCCGGGTACTTGTGCGCCGGCCCTTCGATGACCACCTCGCGGTTGGCCTGGCAGAAGAAGGCCAGGCTGTAACGCGCGCCCTGGTACTCGTCCGGGCGCGGGTTGCGCACGCGGTGGAAGTTGGACGGCAGCTGGTCGTCGCTCCAGCGCATCAGCATGTCACCGATGTTGCAGGTGATGACCTCTTCCGCCGGCGGAATGCTGGTCCATTCCTGGGCCTCGAACTCCTTGCCGGGGCACACCTGCAGGCCGCCCTGGCCCTCGCGCTGGAACAGCAGGGTGAGGCAGTCGAAGTCGGTGTGGGCACCGGCGCGCCACAGGTCCAGCTTGTCCCGGAACTCCGGCGGGATGGCGTAGTAGTGCAGCAGGCGCAGGGTGCTCTGGTAGCCGGGGCTGAGCGGATCGTGGGCGCGGGTGAAGAACTCGCTGTCGAAGCCCAGCTTGTCGGCGAAGCAGGACAGCACCCGCATGCCCACCGTCCAGCACTGCGCCTCGAAGGCCAGCATGGTGTCGCGGAAGCCGGCCAGTTCTTCCTCGCTGGGCCACAACTCGGCCATGTGCGGGCGGGTGATCTGGTAGGACTCCTTCTGGTCCGGCGTGCCGGTGGAAGGCCGCACCTGGGCCTTGCTCTCCCAGCCGGCGTTGCAGCCCTTCTTCAGCGGATACTTGGCCTTCACCTCGTCCGGCAGGGCAAAGAAGCGCTCCATGGTGGCGAAGGCCTTGCGCACTTCGGCCAGCTCGATGCCGTGGTTGTAGAGCTGGAAGAAGCCCACGTCCACCGAGGCGCTCCACAGCTGGTCGGCGATCTCGGCTTTGCGGTGTTCGAAATCGGATAGGTCGATACGTCGCACTTCGCGGCTCTCGTTCTCGGTGCCCATCGCGCCCATGCGCGATTCCTTGTTGAGTTCGTTGAGGGCATAGGGCGCCTGGGCGGCGGGGGTCTGCTGGGTGGTCTGCATTGTCGTGCTCCTGCGTTACATGGGCTCGCGAGGGATGCACGGGGCGGAAAGGGCCGGCGGCATCGCCTCTTGAAGGGTCTCCCGGCGCGGCGCCTCCCGGGCGGGACGACGCAACGCCAGCTTCAAGAGCAATTACCGACCGGCCGCTGGTTCGCCGGGCGGCGGACCAGGGAGGTGAACGCTTCTACTCTCGCCGCAGCACAAAGCAGGTGGCGTGCCACCTGATCTGGCCGGGTGCTCCGGCAGCTCGTCCCGCCCCCGACAAAGCCGGGCGACTCCTGCCCCGACGCTGCGACGTCGCGGGCTTTTCACCCCGGTACGGCAGACACCGCAAGGCGCGCCTGCCACCGTCCGCGCCCCTCCGGACAGCCCGGCACCGCCAAGGCCCCCCTGCCCCAATTCAAGGCATACCACCCATTTTGCGCACCAAGCCAATGCACATGGCCCCTCGTGGGCTCGGGCCCACGAGACAGACGGAAACCCTGGCGGATACGCGGCTTTCCGCCAGCCATCCATACCTTTGGCATCGAAGCGCCACCATCTGGCACGCATGCTGCTAAGAGCGAAACCGAGAGTAGAAGCGTTCAGCGCCGCCGGAACAGAGAGCCGGGGCGCCCGGAAATTGCTCTTGTCGCCCCGTCGGCGCGCACCGCCGCCGGGTACCAAGAACATTGCCCGGAGCATCCCCAATGGATCGTCGTCGCTTCCTCACCTCCTTCGCCGCACTGCCCGCCGCTACCGCCCTCGCCAGCCTGTCGAACCCGGTGCGGGCCCAGCCTGCCCCCGCCGCCGGCCTGCTGCCGCTCAAGTTCTCACTGGATTTCCGCGTCACCAGCCAGACCTCGCCCTTCTTCCTGGCCCTCGCCCGTGGCTATTACCGCGAGGAAGGGCTGGACGTGACCATAGACACCGGCGCCGGCTCGGTGGCCTCCATCACCCGCGTCGCCAGCGGCGCCTATGACATGTCGCTGGGCGACATCAGCTCGCTGATCGAATTCCACGCCCAGAACCCGGGCAAGGCGGCGGTGCAGGCGGTGTACCAGTATTACAACCGCGCGCCCTTCGTCATCATCGGCCGCAAAGACCGTGGCATCACCGCCGATTTCGCCAGCCTGCGCGGCAAGCGCGTGGCCGCTGCGGCGGTGGAATCCACCCGCCGGCTGTGGCCCATGGTGGCGAACAGACTCAAGGCCGGGCCGGACTTCTTCGAGTGGGTCACCACCGACTTCGCGGTGCGCGACAACGTGATGGTCCGCGGCGACGTGGATGCCGCCACCTACTTCCATGACTCGGCGGTGTCGCTGTTCTCGCGCATGCCGCTGGAGCAGCTCGCGGTGCTGGAGTACGCCAAGGCCGGCCTGGACCTCTACGGCAACGCCATTCTCGCCAGCCGCAAGCTGATCGCCGACAAGCCGCAGGCGGTGGCCGGCTTCCTGCGCGCCACCAACCGCGCGCTGCGCGAGACGGTGGCGGACGTGGAGCCCGCGCTGGCGGCGATCAAGGCGCGCGAGCCCATCCTCAATCTGGAGGTGGAGCGCGAGCGCTGGAACATCACCCGCGGCTACGTCGCCGCCGCCGACACCCGCGCCGACGGCCTGGGCGCGGTGCGCAGCGAGCTGGTAAGCCGCCAGATCGCCGACGTTGCCGCCGTGTTCGGCCTGGAGAAGCCGCCCGCCGCCGCCGAACTGTACGAGCTCTCGCTGCTGCCGCCCAAGGCGGAACGCCTGGTCGCCGGAGCCTGAGCATGGGCGCGCCGGAAACCGTGCTGGATGCGCGCGACGCCCTCTACCTGCGCCGCGCCATCGAACTCGCCGACCTCGGCCGCAGCCGCGGCAACCGGCCCTTCGGCGCCCTCATCGTCGGCGCCGACGGCAGCGTGCTGGCCGAAGCCTGGTGCAACACCGCCGAAACCGGCGACTGCACCGGCCACGCCGAAACCAGCGCCGTGCGCCTGGCATCGCCGCGCCACAGCCGCGAGGAACTGGCGCGGGCCACCCTCTACTCCTCCGCCGAGCCCTGCGTGATGTGCGCCGGCGCCATCTTCTGGGCCAATATCGGCCGGGTGGTGTTCGGCATAGACGCGGTGGCGCTGCGGCGCTTCCGCGGCGAGCGGCTGGACCAGCGCGACGCCGAGCTGTCCTGCCGCGACGTGTTCGACGCCTCGCCCAATGGCATCGTCTGCGTCGGCCCGGCGCTGCTGGAGGAGGCGGCGCGCTCCCACGTCGGCGCCTGGAAGGTCTGAGCGGAAGCCGGCGGCCGGAGCAAGGCGCCCAGGCAAGCCGCGCCGCCGCCCCGCTTTGACCCCAGTCAAGGCAGCCCGGCGGCGGCGCCACTATGGTGGCGGGGCTTTGCAAACGCCCCGCCACTCCCCCGCCTCCCCATGACCCCCGCCTCCCAGCGCATCGAACTGGTCTGCCCCGCAGGCTCCCTGCCGGCACTCAAGACCGCCATCGACAACGGTGCCGACTGCGTTTATCTCGGCTTCAAGGACGCCACCAACGCCCGCAACTTCACCGGCCTCAATTTCGACGCCCGCCAGATGCGCGAAGGCGTGGATTACGCCCATGCGCGCAAGCGCAAGGTGCTGCTGGCGCTGAACACCTATCCGCAGTCCGCCAACTGGGCGGACTGGACCGCCGCGGTGGACCGCGCCGCCGCGCTCGGCATCGACGCCGTCATCCTCGCCGACCCCGGCCTCATGGCCTACGCCGCCAAAACGCATCCGCAGCTCCGGCTGCACCTTTCGGTGCAAGGCTCGGCCACCAGCTACGAGGCCATCGCCTGGTACCACGAGCGATTCGGCATCCAGCGCGCGGTGCTGCCGCGGGTACTGTCGCTGGCCCAGGTGGAGAAGGTGATCGCCAACAGCCCGGTGGAGATCGAGGTGTTCGGCTTCGGCGGCTTGTGCGTGATGGTGGAAGGCCGCTGCGCGCTGTCCGCCTACGCCACCGGCGAATCGCCCAACTGCAACGGCGCCTGCTCGCCCGGCAAGCATGTGCGCTGGGAACAGACGCCCAGGGGCATGGAGACCCGGCTCAACGGCATCCTCATCGACCGCTTCGGCGCCAACGAGCGCGCAGGCTACCCGACGCTGTGCAAGGGCCGCTTCGAGGTGAACGACGAGACCTATTACGCCATCGAGGAGCCGACCAGCCTCAACACCCTGGAGATGCTGCCGGAGCTGGCCCGCGTCGGCGTGTCGGCGATCAAGATCGAAGGCCGCCAGCGCAGCCCGGCCTATGTCGCCCAGGTCACCAGGGTGTGGCGCGCCGCGCTGGACCGCCTCGCCCTCGACCCCGCCAGCTTCCGGGCCCAGCCGGCCTGGATGGCCGAACTGAACAAGGTTTCCGAGGGCCAGAGCCACACCCTCGGCGCCTACTACCGGCCGTGGAAATGAACGCCCCAATGAACGCTCACAGGCCCGCCACCGGACACACCATGAAGCTATCCCTAGGCCCCCTGCTCTATTACTGGCCGCGCCAGAGCGTGCTGGATTTCTACGCCGGCATCGCCGACAGCCCGGTGGACATCGTCCACCTCGGCGAAACCGTCTGCTCCCGCCGCCACGAACTGCGCCTGGACGACTGGCTGGAGGTGGCCGCCATGCTGGCCGCCGCCGGCAAGGAAGCGGTGCTGTCCAGCCAGTCGCTGATCGAATCCGAGTCCGACCTCAAGACCCTGCGCCGCATCGTCGGCCAGGGCGATTTCCGGGTGGAGGCCAACGACTTCGCCGCGGTGCGCCTGCTGGCCGACGCCGGCCGCCGCGACTGGATCGCCGGCCCCACGCTCAATGTCTTCAACCCGCACACCCTGGGCCTGCTGGTGGAATCCGGCGCCAGCCGCTGGGTAGTGCCGCCGGAAATGTCCGGCGAAGTGCTGGCTGGCCTGCGCGCCGGGCTGCCAGCGCCGCTGGAAACCGAGGTCTTCGCCTATGGCCGCCTGCCACTGGCGCACTCGGCGCGCTGCTTCACCGCCCGCCACTACAACCTGCAGAAGGACAGCTGCGAGTTCCGCTGCCTGGGCATCGCCGATGGCCTGGTGCTGCGCACCCGCGAGGGCGAGGCCTTCCTGACCCTGAACGGCGTGCAGACCCAGTCCGCCCGGGTGCACAACCTGCTCGGCGACCTGCCGGCGCTGCAGCCGCATGCCGAGGTACTGCGCATCAGCCCGCAGGGTGCCGACAGCCGCGAGATCATCCAGCTCTTCCGCGCCGCGCTGGATGGTCAGCGCAGCCCCGAGAGCGCCTTCGCCGTCAGCGTGGCCCACATGCCGGCCGCGCCCTGCAACGGCTTCTGGCACGGCCGGCCGGGCGTGGAGCAGTACGTCGCCGTGTAGGCGGCCTGCGGTTCTCCAGCGCATCCACCCGCTTCCTTCCGACCGCCCCGCCGCGAATCCACAACCGGAACCCCGCCATGTCCGCCTCCTTCCCACCCTCGCCCGCCACCCTGTTGCTGCCCGGCGCGCTGCGCCAGCGCATCCTGTCGCCGCTCGCCGACCGCGTCGGCCGCGGCCTGCAGAGCCTGCGCGTGCCAGCCTTCACCCTGCCGGCACCCTTCGGCCGCGTCGTCGCCCGCCTGCCGCAGCAGCCGCCGGCGCTGGCGCTGTGCGGCGCCCTCAACCTCGCACTGGGCCGCATCCTGCCGCGGGAAGACCTCGCCGCGCTGGAAGGCCGCCGCCTGCGCCTGCGAGTGAGCGACGCCGGCCTGACGCTGGACTTCGGCCTCGCCAGCGGCCGCTTCCGCCCGCTGGCCGCCCACATGGCCGCCGACCTCACCCTCACCGCTAGCGCGCGCGACTACCTTGCCCTCGCCCTGCGCGAGGAAGACGCCGACACCCTGTTCTTCTCCCGCCGCCTGCTGATGGAAGGCGACACCGAGATCGGCCTGCTGGTGAAGAACACGCTGGACGCGGTGGACTGGAGCCGCCTGCGCGGCTGACGAAGCAGGGGCCGGCCCCGCCGGCGACACGGCGGCGGCCCCCTCCCGGACGCGCGGCCAAAGCGCCCAAAGGCGCATCCTTGCGGCATTCAAGCCACACCCCGCCACCATTCCCCATCGCGGGGCACACCCCGTAGTTCCCTCCGGCGCGCCGCTCAGGCATGCTCGCTCCTCCGCCCCCACGGAGTTACGAGATGCTCAACACGCTGGCCGCCGTCGGCGGCATGCAGGTCGCCCCGCACCACCTCGCCGCCCAGGCCGGCCGCGACGTGCTGCGCGACGGCGGCAACGCGGTGGAAGCCATGGTTGCCGCCGCCGCTGCCGTCGCGGTGGTCTATCCCCACATGAACGCCATCGGCGGCGACGGTTTCTGGCTGATCCACGAACCGGGCAAGGCCCCCATCGCCATCGACGCCTGCGGCTCCGCCGCCGCGCTGGCGAACCGCGAGTTCTACGCCGGCCATGACACCATTCCCTCGCGCGGCCCGCTGGCGGCGCTCACCGTAGCCGGCACCGTGGGCGGCTGGCAGCAAGCGCTGCTCGCCGCCGCGCCCTGGGGCCGCGCGCTGCCGCTGTCGCGCCTGCTGGCCGACGCCATCCGCCACGCCCGCGACGGCGTCGCCGTCACCGCCAGCCAGGCGGCGCTCACCCGCAGCAAGTTCGACGGCCTGCGCGATGCCCCCGGCTTCGCCGAGACCTTCCTGGTGCGCGGCGCGCCGCCGGAACGCGGCCAGCTGCTGCGCCAGCCGGCGCTGGCCAATACCCTCTCGACCCTGGCCGAGCGCGGTCTGGACGACTTCTACCGCGGCGAAACCGCCACCCGCATCGCCGCCGAGCTGGAGCGCCTGGGCAGCCCGCTGCGCGCCGCCGACCTCGCCGGCTACCGCGCCGAGGTGGTGGAGCCGCTGTCGGTGCGCCTGCGCGGCAGCACCATCTACAACCTGCCGCCACCGACGCAGGGCCTGGCCGCGCTGATGATCCTCGGCATCTTCGACCGCCTGGGCGTCACCGAGGGCGAGGGCTTCGCCTACCTGCACGGCCTGGTGGAATCCACCAAGCGCGCCTTCCGCGTGCGCGACCGGGTAGTCACCGACCCGCGCCGCCTGCCGGCCGACCCGCGCAGCTTCCTCACCGCCGCCGCGCTGGCCGAGCGCGCCGCCGACGTCGACATGCAGCTCGCCCTGCCGTGGCCGGACCCGGCAGCGCCGGGCGACACCATCTGGATGGGCGCCATCGACCGCGAAGGCCGCGCGGTGAGCTTCATCCAGAGCGTGTACTGGGAGTTCGGCTCCGGCGTGGTGCTGCGCGACACCGGCATCACCTGGCAGAACCGCGGCGTCAGCTTCTCGCTGGACCCGGCGGCGCTCAACACCCTGGAGCCGGGGCGCAAGCCCTTCCACACCCTGAACCCCTCGCTGGCGCTGTTCGACGACGGCCGGGTGATGCCCTACGGCACCATGGGCGGCGAAGGCCAGCCGCAGACCCAGGCGGCGGTGTTCAGCCGCTACGCCATGTTCGGCCACAGCCTGCAGCAGGCGGTGAGCGCGCCGCGCTGGCTGCTCGGCCGCACCTGGGGCGACGTCAGCACCAGCCTCAAGCTGGAAAGCCGCTTCGACCCGACGCTGGTGCAGGCCCTGCGCGACGCCGGCCATCAGGTGGAAGTGCTGGACGAGGCCTACAGCGACACTATGGGCCACGCCGGCGCGCTGGTGCGCCACCCCAACGGCGTCATCGAAGGCGCCGCCGACCCGCGCAGCGACGGCGCCGCCGCCGGGGTATAAATCCGCCGCGCCCGCGGCGGCAAACGCGGCATACAGCAAAAGGCCGGCCTGCCCGGCCTTTTGCTTGAGCCGCCGCTGCCTCCGCGCCACCCGGCGGCCCATCCGCAGCCGTCAGCGGCATTTCCTCACCGGAACAGCGGCTTGCGACGCGACCGTCACGCCAGCACCAGCGTGCGCCGCTATCATCCCGCTCAGCCGGCACCGCGACCGGCCGATGCCCCGCCCCACGGAGTCTCCATGCCCCTCCCCAGCGCCGAGCCCGCGCCCGACAGCGACGTCTATCGCACCCTGCTCGAATCCACCAAGGCCATCCCCTGGCGCATCGACTGGAAAACCCTGCGCTTCACCTACATCGGCCCGCAGATCGAAACCCTGCTCGGCTGGACGCCCGACAGCTGGGCGACGGTGGAAGACTGGGCGGCCCGCATGCACCCCGAGGACCGCGAGCGGGTGGTGAACTTCTGCGTCTCCCAGTCCCAGGCCGGCACCGACCATGAGGCCGACTACCGCGCCCTTACCGCCGGCGGCGGCTACGTGTGGATACGCGACGTGGTCCACGTGGTGCGCAAGGAGGGCGAGGTGGAAGCGCTGATCGGCTTCATGTTCGACATCAGCGAACGCAAGGCCACCGAGGAACAGCTGCTGACGCTGCAGCAGGAGCTGGAGGCGCTGTCCTACAGGGACGGCCTCACCGGCGTCGCCAACCGCCGCATGTTCGACACCGTGTTCGACCTCGAATGGGCCAGGGCGCGGCAGAACCGCCAGCCGCTGTCGGTGATCCTGGCCGATGTGGATCACTTCAAGGAATACAACGACCACTACGGCCACCTCGCCGGCGACGACAGCCTCAAGCTCGTCGCCCAGGCCCTGGGCAGCGCCGCCGCCCGCGCCCGCGACTTCGTCGCCCGTTTCGGCGGCGAGGAATTCGCCATCGTCCTGCCGGAAGCGGACGCCGCCGCCGGCAGCCTGATCGCCGAACGCTGCCGCCAGGCCATCGCCGAGCTCGCCATCCCCCACGCCGCCATCGGCGGCCGGCTCAGCATCAGCCTGGGCGTGGGCACGCTGATCCCCAATGCGGAAGACGACCCGCGCCGCTTCCTCGATCAGGTGGATGGCGCGCTGTACGCGGCCAAGGACAGGGGGCGGGATCGGGTGGAGAGCGTTTGACGGCGGACTGCGCGAAGCATCACGCCAGGCACATCGACGAGCGGGAACGCTTCAGGAATCGGTAGGCCGGGCGCTCCAGGGATTGAGCAGGGAGACACCGGTCGGCTCGAAGTCGCCGACGTTCCGCGTCGCCACCGTCATGCCATGGACCAGGGCGGTCGCGGCGATCAAGGCATCCCGCTCGGAGCGCCTGTCGGGCACATGCAGCCGGGCGCAGCGCTGTGCCACCGCGGCATCGATCGGCAGGATGCGGCCGGAGAAGGCCGGCAACACGTGGAGCTCCAGCCAGGTCCGCAACAGCGCGCCCTGGCCGGCATCCCGCCGTTCGATCTGCAGCACGCCCATCTCCAGTTCCATCACGGTGATGGCCGAGATGAAGAGTTCGCCCGCCTCCACGCCCTGCGACCAGGCCGAGACATTCGCATCGGCCTTTCCCGCCCGCACCTTCCTGAGTTCGGACACCACGTTCGTGTCGAGCAGGTACATCAGGAGAGATCCGCCGGCCGCGAATCGATGTCTGCCCGGGGCGCGTCGAACTCGATCTCTTCCACCCCCGGCATGGCCAGCGCATCGGCAATGTTGCGGCCTTGCCCGGTCAGCCGCTGGTAGGCCTCGAAAGTAAGCAGCACATGAGCCGGCCGGCCACGGTCGGTGATGACGACCGGGCCCAGTTCGGCCGCCCTTTTCGCGCGGCTCACATCCTGGTTGAGTTCGCGGCTGGATAGCGTTGTTGTCTGCGCCATGGGAAAGCCTCCATCAACAGAGCAATGTAGGCATGTTACTACAAGCTATACGGGACGGAAGACCAGCTTCCCCACACCCCCTCAAGCCGCCGCAGGCGCCGCCGTCACGAAAGCATCGGCGTAGAAGCGCTCCGCCGCCAGGCCCGCCTCGGCGGCAAAGTCCCGCCGCGCCGCGTCCACCATCTGCGGCGCGCCGCAGGCGTACACCTCGTAGCCGGACAGGTCGGCGAAGTCCTCCAGCACTGCGCGGTGTACCAGGCCACGGCGGCCGCTCCAGTCGGCATTGGCGTCGGAGAGCACCGGCACATAGCGGAACCACGGCAGCTCACGCGCCCATTGCTGGGCGAGGGCGTGGTGGTAGAGGTCTTCCCGGCGGCGGGCGCCCCAGTAGAGCACCGCCTTGCGGCGCAGGCCGGCGCGGCGGGCCTGTTCGACCAGGGCCTTGATCGGCGCGAAGCCAGTGCCGCTGGCGAGCAGGATCATCGGCGCCTCCGAATCCCTCAGGTAGAAGGTGCCGAAAGGCCCTTCCAGGCGCAGCATCTCGCGCGCCTTGAGGCGGCCGAAGACGTGGTCGGTGAAGGCGCCGCCGGGCAGGTGGCGGATGTGCAGCTCCAGCTGCTCCGCCTTGCCGGGCGCGGTGGCCAGCGAATAGCTGCGGCGGCGGCCGTCGCGCAGCAGCACGTCCACATACTGGCCGGCGAGGTATTCCAGCGGCTGGCCGGCGGGCGGCTGCAGGTGGAGGATGGCGACGTCGGCCGCCGGCCGCTCTATGGTGGTCACACGCACCGCGAGCTTGCGCAGCGGCAGGCCAGCTACGCCGGGCACTTCGTCACAGGCCAGCGTGACCGGGCCGCGAGCCTGGCAGCGGCACAGCAGGCAGTCGCCCGCTTTCTCCAGCGGATAGCTGGCCGGCAGATGTTCCACCTCGCCCGCCAGCACGCGGGCCTTGCAGGTGCCGCAGTCGCCGGTGCGGCACTGGTAGGGCAGGCAGAGGCCGGCGGCGAGGCCGGCATCCAGCAGGGTCTGGCCGGGCGCGGCGGCGTAGCGCTTGCCGCCGGGCTGAAGCTCGATGGGGTGGCTGCCGGCCGCGCCTCCGGACATCGGGGATTCGGCAGGATTCAATGTCTTCGGGAACGTGGCGGCGGGGCTCATGACGGCTTCCTCGGGGTGGAACGGCAGGCAAAGCGGGGCCTGCCGCGCCGTGGCGGGCACGGCGGGGTGGGGTTCTTCGGTTAATTCCGGCTTGGGGGCGGCCTGCTGAAGCGCGCTGGCGCTGCTCACCACCCAGGACACGTACAGGATCAGGCTCAGTGCCTCAGCAGGGGCGACTTCCCGGTCGCGGCGGCAGGAGGCGGGCGCTCACACGCCCAGGTAGCGATGCCACAGCCCGCGATCCGCATCCAGTTCGGCGGAGGTGCCGGTCCAGGCCACCCGGCCGCGTTCCAGGATGAGGTGGCGGTCGGCGAGGCCGACCAGCTTCTCCACGTATTTGTCCACCACCAGCGTGGTCTGGCCCTGTTCCTTGAGCAGGCCGAGGCAGCGCCAGATCTCGTCGCGTATCACCGGCGCCAGGCCCTCGGTGGCTTCGTCCAGGATCAGCAGCCGCGGGTTGGTGGAAAGCGCCCGCGCCACCGCCAGCATCTGCTGCTCGCCGCCGGAGAGCTGGTTGCCCATGTTGCTGGCGCGCTCCTTCAGCCGCGGGAAGAGCTCGTACAGGCGCGGCAGCGTCCAGCCGTCGCGCAGGCCGTTGCGGTTGTCGGCGAAGGCGAGCAGGTGCTCTTCCACCGTGAGGTTGGGGAAGCACTGCCGGCCTTCCGGCACGATGGCGACGCCCATGCGGGCGATGGCGTCGGGCCGAGCGCCGTGGATGTCGCGGCCGCCGAAGCGGATCTGGCCGGCACGCGGGCGCAGGCCGCCGATCAGCGTCTTGATGGTGGTGCTCTTGCCCATGCCGTTGCGGCCCAGCAGGGCGACGACCTCGCCGGCCTGGATGTCGAAATCGATGCCGAACAACACCTGGCTGGCGCCGTAGCCGGCCTCCAGGCCACGGCAGCTCAGGAGGGGATCGTGCTTCATGCGGACCTCCGCGCGGCGCCGGAAAGGGAGAGGGAGACAGCGGCCGGGCGGCGCGCCGGGTGGGCGGAAAGCGGCTTCATGCGGTCGCCTCCGTGCCCAGGTAGACCGCCTGCACTTCCGGGTGGCCCTTCACATGCTCGGCGTCGCCGGAGGTCAGCACCTTGCCGTAGACCAGCACCGAGATGCGGTCGGCGAGCTGGAACACCGCGTCCATGTCGTGCTCGATCAGCAGGATGGCGGCTTCGGCGCGCAGCTTCTCGATCAGCGCCACCATCTGCAGCGAATCCTCCGGGCCCATGCCGGCCATCGGCTCGTCCAGCAGCAGCAGCTTGGGCCGCGCCGCCAGGGCGAGGGCCACGTCCAGCTTGCGCTGCACGCCGTGCGGCAGGGTGCCGGCGGTACGGTCGAGCACATCGGAGAGGCCCACCTTTTCCGCCAGACCGAGCGCGGTTTCCATCAGCGCCTGCTCGCCGGCGCGGCGCGACAGGAAGCGGAAGCTGGAGCCGGCGTGGGCCTGGGCGGCCAGCAGCAGGTTGCTGCGCACGCTGTCGCCCCTGAACACGCTGGTGACCTGGAAGCAGCGCGACAGGCCGGCGCGCACCCGCTGGTGCGGCGGCAGCGCGGTGAGCTCCACGCCGTCCAGTTCCAGCCTGCCGGCGTCCAGCGGCAGCAGGCCGGAGATGAGATTCACCAGCGTGGATTTGCCGGCGCCGTTGGGGCCGATCAGGGCGTGGATCTCGCCCGGCTCGACGGCGATGGAGACATTGTCGGTGGCGACCAGGCCGCCGAAGCGCTTCACCAGGCCCTGGGCTTGGAACAGGCTCATGCTCGCTCTCCCTTGCTGCCGAACAGCGCGGCCAGGCCGCGCGGGGCGAAGAACACGATGGCGATCAGCAGCAGGCCCAGCGGCCAGTGCCAGTATTCGGTGTACATCTTCAGCACCTCTTCCAGCGTGAGCCACAGGCCGACGCCGATGACGCCGCCCCAGCGGTTGCCCATGCCGCCTATCACCACCATGACGATGAGGATGGCGGATTCGGTCCAGTGCATCATCGAGGGGCTGACGAAGCCGTTGTGGCTGGCGAGCAGCGCGCCCGCCAGGCCGGCCACCGCGCCGGCGCCGGCGAAGGCCACCAGGCGCAGGCGGAACACCGGGAAGCCGAGCGCGGCCATGCGGGTTTCGTTGTCGCGTATGCCCATCAGCGCCAGGCCGAAGCGGGACACCGCCAGCCGGCTGCCGAGGGCGAAGATCAGCGCGGCGAGGGCCAGCACCGCCCAGTAGAAGGCGTTGGGCTGGGCATCCAGCCAGCCGCCCAGCGACAGCGGCGTGTAGATGCCGTAGCCGTCGTCGCCGCCGTAGGTGCGCAGCGACACGCCCAGGTAATAGAGCATCTGGGCGAAGGCCAGGGTGATCATGATGAAGTACACCCCGCGGGTACGCAGGGACACGGCGCCGATCAGCGTGGCGAAGGCGGCGGTGACCACCAGCGCCGCGCCCCAGGCCAGCCAGGCGGAGCTGAAGCCGGCATCCACCAGCGCCACCACCGTGTAGGCGCCGACGCCGAGGAAGCCGGCGTGGCCCAGCGCCACCATGCCGCCGTAGCCGAGGATGAAGTTGAGGCTGGTGGCGGCGATCATGACGATGAGCAGCCGGCGCACGAAGCCGACGTAGTACTCCAACTCGAAATGCGGCGCGATCAGCGGGAAGGCGGCGAGCAGCGCCAGCAGCAGCCAGGGCAGCACGGCGCCGAAACCACCGCCGCGGCGGGCGGCCGGGGCGCTGGCGGGCAGGCTTGCGGAAGCGTTCATGGACAAACCTCAGGCGCGGGCGGGGAACAGGCCCGCGGGTTTCAGGGTGAGGATGACGGCCATCAGCACGTACATGGCGATGCCGGCCATGGCCGGGCCGAGGTCGGCGGCGAGCGAGGGTGGCAGCACCGCGCGCAGCAGCGGCGGCAGGAAGGCGCGGCCGGCGGTATCCACCAAGCCGACGATGAGGGCGGCGACGAAGGCGCCGCGCACCGAGCCGATGCCGCCGATGACGATGACCACCAGCGCCGGAATCAGGATGGCCTCGCCCATGCCGATCTGCACCGCGCTGATCGGCCCCATCAGCGCCCCGGCCAGCGCCGCCAGCGCCGCGCCCAGCGCGAACACGAAGGAGAACACCCGGCCGACGCGCACGCCCATGAACTCCGCCATGGCGCGGTTGGAGGCGCCGGCGCGCACCAGCATGCCGACGCGGGTGTGATTCACCAGCAGGTAGAGGCCGATGGCGACCAGCAGGCCGGCGGCGATCATCAGCAGGCGGTAGGAGGGATAGGGCAGCGCATCCAGCAACTGCACCGGGCCGGCCAGCGCCGGCGGCGTCGGCGCCATGATGGGCGACGGGCCCCAGATGGCTTTCACCGCGTCGTCGGCGAGCAGGATGATGCCGAAGGTGGCCAGCACCTGGGCGAGGTGATCCCGGCTGTAGAGGCGGCGGATGATGAGGATTTCGATCACCGCGGCGATGAGCACGGTGGCGAGGATGGCGATGAGCACCGCGCCGGCGAAGGAGCCGCTGCTCTCGTGCACCCGGGCGGCGATGTAGGCGCCGGCCATGAACAGCGAGCCGTGGGCGAGGTTCATGGTGTCCATGATGCCGAACACCAGGGTCAGGCCGGCGGCGAGCAGGAACAGCATGAAGCCGTAGCCCAGGCCGTTGAGCAATTGCTCGATGATGAAGATGGCGTCCATCGGTGGAGTCCGGTTGGCGGCACGATGCCGGGAGGGGTGAGCTTATTGAGGCTGGTATGAAATTGGCAATACCGGGGCGGCCGGGATGGCGGATCGGCTCAGCAACGATGTCCGCCTCTGCCCCCCGATCAGTCCATCCCGGCCACACGGCGGTCAGGAACCGCGCCGCCGGCGCGCGGGAACCGTCTCCAGCCCCGCGCACCGGCGACACGCGCCGCGCTTACATCGCGCACTCGGCGACGTAGGCGTCCTGGTGCTTTTCCAGGACCTTGCCGACCAGCTTGTTGGTGAGCTTGCCGTCGGCATCCTTCTCCACCACGCGCAGGTAATAGTCCTGCACCGGGTAGTGGTTGCGGGCATAGGTGAATTCACCGCGCACCGACTTGAAGCTGGGCGTGGAGAGCGCCTTCACCAGCGCTTCCGGGCTGTCCGTCTTGCCGCCGGTGTCGCGCACCGCGGCGTCCATGGCGAGAATGGCGTCATAGGCCATGGCGGCGTACACCGTGGGGTAGCGGCCGTCGTACTTCTTGCGGAAGGCGGAGACGAACTCGGCGTTGGCCGGCAGCGGCAGGTCGTGCGTCCAGTGGGCGGTGTTGTACAGGCCCAGCATCGGCTCGCCGACGGCCTGGATCACGTCCTGGTCGGCGGAGAAGCCGGGGGCGATCAGCGGCACGTCCTTCAGGCCGCCGCCGACGAACTGCTTGACGAAGTTGATGCCCATCGCGCCCGGCAGGAAGAAGAACACCGCATCCGGCTTGGCGGCGCGAATCTGGGCGATCTCGGCGGCATAGTCGATCTGGCCGACCTTGGTGTAGATCTCATCCTTCAGGCCGCCCTTGTACAGGCGCTTGAAGCCGTTCAGGTGATCCTTGCCCGCCGGGTAGTTGGGGGCAATGATGACCATGTTCTTGTAGCCCTTCTCGTTGGCGAGCTTGCCGGCGGCCTCGTCGTAAGTGTCGTTCTGGTACTGGCCGAAGAAGTAGGGATTGCACTGCTTGCCGGCGAACTGGCTGGGGCCGGGGTTGCTGGAGATGAAGGGCACCTTGGCGGCGAACAGCGCCGGCGCCACCGCCAGCGCGGAGTTGGAGGCGATGGGGCCGGTGAAGAAGGTGATCTTGTCGCGCTGCAGGTAGCGGGTCACCAGCTGGGTGGCCTGTTCCGGGTTGCCGGCGAAGTCGGTCTTGAGGAATTCGGCCGGTTGGCCGCCGAGCTTGCCGCCCAGCTTGTCGATGGCGAGGTCGAAGCCATCGCGCGCTTCGGCACCGGCGGCGGCGAAAGGGCCGGAGATGTCGAGGGCGATGCCGACCTTGATCGGGTCGGCCGCCTGGGCACCGAGGGCGCCGCAGAGGGCTAGGGCCAGCGCGGCGTTTTTCAGCTTGAACATGGATCTCTCCTGGTATCGGACTGCGTGCGATGCGGTTGGGGACTGCGGGAAATTCATGCGGCGGGCGCGGGCGGGCTCCCGGCCCGCCGGCTTTCTCGGACGGCGTTCATGCCGCCCTCCTGGTGTCTTCCATGCGGCTCTTTCAAGGGCTACCCGGGCGGCTGCTCAGATACCCACCTCCACCCGGCCGGCGACCACCCGCACCGGGAAGGCGCGCACCGGTTCGGTGAGCGGCGCGCATTTGTGCGCACCGGTCCGGATATCGAACAGCCCCTGGTGCAGCGGGCATTCGACGCAGCCGTCCTCGACATAGCCGTCGGACAGCCTGGCCGCGCCGTGGGAACAGAGGTCGCGCAGGGCGAACAGCTCGTCGCCCAGGCGGAACACGGCCACTTCCATGCCGCCGGCCACTACCGGCCAGGAGCCGTTGTCGGGGAAATCGTCCGGCACGCCGACGTCGTGCCAGGTGGCCGCCGCGGCCACCGCGCTGTCTTCGCTGCTCATGGCGGGCCTCAGATCGGCGTGGCGAGCAGGGTCTGCACGCGGGAGGTGTCGAAAATGGCGCGCTTCTTCTGGAAGCGCCAGCCTTCGGCGGTGCGCACCACGCGGTCTTCGTAGCGGCCGGCCTGGTACACCTGGGATTCGCCGTTGGCGCGGGTCTGCACCACCACATAGTTCGAGAGCATGTCCACCGTGTCGGCATCGACCGGCGTGATCTGCAGGCCGGAAGTCATATGCCGGTAGCTGTGCGCCTCGAAGATGTTGGCGTGGCGCAGGGAGACAACGCGGTCGCGCAGCATGCGCTGGTTGTTGCACCAGATGACGCCCACCGGCAGGCCCATGTCCTCGTTTTCCTTGGGAATCACGCCGTATTCGCAGTCTTCGGTGAACAGCGTGGGCCACTCTTCCAGGCGGTCGTTGTCGAGCACGCTCACGTAGCGCTCCTGCAGGCTGTGGAGCTCGAACCACAGCAACATCTGTTCCATCTTATCCATAACGATCTATATCCCCGCTCAGAATCCCATGAGTTGCTGGTAGCCGACCCAGAAGCGCCGGATCAGGCTTTCGGTGATGTTGCTGTCCTGCTGGCCGGGGTTGTCGCGCGCCATCTCGATCACCGAGGTGGCCTTGGGGTCGCGCCGGGTGCCGCGCTGTACCAGCTCGGTGGCCTCGGTGTCTTCCATCGAGATGTAGCCGGCCGGGCCCACCAGGTTGGCCTGCTTGAGGCGCAGCTCGCGCAGCTCCGGGGTGTCGTCGGTGTAGCCGAAGAAGTGGAAGATCAGCTCGAAGTTGTCTGGCCCCTTGGGCAGCAGCTGGCGCGCCACCAGGGTGTTGTGTATCTGCTGGATGACCAGCTGCGGGAAGATGGTCTGGATGTGGTTGGTGGTGAGCTCGTCGTATTCCTTGACGTGGCCCAGCACGGATTCGTCTTCCAGGCGGAAGCCGTCGTCCATCGAGCGGATGCCCTGCTGCTTGTAGGCGGCGGAGGTTTCTTCCTCGTTCTTGGTGACGGTGATGATGCTGTGCAGGCCGTGGGTGGCGTCCGGCAGCGAGCGCGCATGCATGCCCACGCGGAAGATGTTGAAGGTGGTGTGGAACAGGTGAAGCATGCTGGCGTGGTACGGGTCCTTCACGTTCTCGTAGTACAGCTTCCAGTTGGACTGGGAGTACTGCCGCGTACAGCCGAGGTATTCCACCGGCTTGTGAAAGATGCGGTCCACCCACGGCCGCATCTCGTTGCCGAGGTAATCCGGCAGTGTCGGCGCCTCGTCGCTGAAGGTGGCGAACACCAGGCCGCGGTAGCTCTCCACCTTGAGCTGGCGCAGGCTGTGGCACTTGGGGTCGAAGTCCTTCGGCATGCCGGTCATGTGCTTCTGGCCGCGGCGGAAGGGCACGCCCAGCAGGTTGCCGCGCTGGTCGAAGCTCCACTGGTGATACACGCAGGAGTGGGAGCTGGCGTTACCGCGGGCATTGCGGCAGACCATGGCGCCGCGGTGGGAGCAGCGGTTCACCCAGGCAGCCAGTTCGCCATCCTCGCTGCGGGTGACCACCACCGGCGTATCGCCGACGAAGGTGCTCTTGTAGTCGCCCGGCTTCGGAATCTCGGCTTCCAGCGCGAGGAAGCTCCAGGTCGGGCCGCGGAAGATGCGCTCCTGCTCCAGGTCGTAGATTTCCTGCGAACTGAACACTTCGTAGGGCACCCGCGAGCCATCCTCGCGGGGAAAGAAGGCCAGCTTGTGCGCCGGGGCGGGCGCGGCGCCCTCGCTGGTGGGGACTGCACTCATGGGGAATCTCCAGGCTTAAGGCATTCGGGATTGCTGCATTGCGCAACCATGGAGCGCATTCTGCGCAGCCGCCCGCGCCCGGCTCTATCCATCCGCCGCAGGCAGGCCGGCGTCTTATCCACTTATCGCAGCTTTCTCCGCCGGCCTTGATGCGGCGCAAAACGCACAGGCCAGATGGGACCTCCATCGGCACGGCTGTTGCTTGGTTCTCCCTACCCGACGCGCTGTACACAAAGTCAGGAGACCCCCCAGATGCCTGCCGCCGTTGCCCAGGAGCCGGTCGCGCTCCGCCAGCACAGGTACTTCGAGTCGCACGACGTCGATGACACCTGCCTGCGCATTTCCACCATCCTGCAGCCCCACCGGCTGCGGCCGACGCGCCATTCCACGCGGGTTCACTCGCACATGGACTTCATCCGCTTCGGCGGAGCGGTGATCGGCGCGCTGGACTTCGGCGACGAGATGGATGTGATCGTGGAGGAGATGGAGGCGTACTACCTCTTCGTCTGCTGCCTGCGCGGCCACGCCGAGCTCAACACCATGGGCGAGCGCACCACCATCGGGCAGAACCGCGGCGCGGTGTGCATTCCTGGGGCGCATTTCTCCGGCCGCTTCTCGCCGGACTGCGAGCAGATATTCCTGCGGGTGGACCGCGCCACCCTGGCCGCCCACACCGGCGTGGAACTGATGCACTTCGACCACGCCATGGCGCTGGATCGTCCAGAGCTGTCGCCCTGGGTCTCCCAGTTCCGCCTGCTCGCCACCGAGCCGGCCATGCTGCAGCTGGCCCAGCGCGACGAGCGCATCGCCATCGAGTTCGAACGCATGCTCATCTCCCTGCTGCTGGCCGGACACCCCCACCGCCCGCTGCAGGAGCCGGCCGCGCCCAGCCTGGCCCCGCGCGCGGTGCGGCGCGCCGAAGCCTTCATCGACGCCCACGCCTGCGAAGCCATCCGCCTGGCCGACATCGCCGCCGCCGCCGAAGTGCCGGCCCGCACCCTGCTGGACAGCTTCCAGCGCTTCCGCTCCTGTAGCCCGATGCAGCTGGTGCGCGAGCGCCGCCTTGAACGCGCCCGCGCAAGCCTGCTGAGCGCCGGCCCGGAAACGCGGGTGGCCGACATCGCGCTGGACTGCGGCTTCCCCCACCTCGGCCGCTTCGCCGGCCTGTACCAGCAGCGCTACGGCGAAAGCCCATCGGAGACGGTGCGGCGCGGACGGCGGCGGAGCTGAGGCTGAGAGGCTGAGACTGAGAGGCGCGCAACAGCATGTTGCGGGTCAGCCCCTGCCGCCTGCCGCTTTCCGCATCGATCTGCGCGCCCCGCGCCCAGCGCTTCAGCCGCCACAGCTTCTGGCGGCGCTCAACCCCGAAGCGCCGCTCGCCCTGAGCCTGTCGAAGGGCATTCGCATGCAACTCGCGTCCGGAGCACCGGCCACACGCTTCCCGCCCCCGCCTCAGCACAAGGGAATACCCGCGCGCTCCTACACCCGGACCCAACGTCGGCGAGCCTCCAACCAGCCGGCTTGACGCCCCCCTGCCGCGCCCCGCAGACTGGCCCGTTCCGTCCCTCACCCACAGCACGCGACACGGCCAGCCTCGCGCACCGGCCCGCCGCCCTTGCCGATGACCCGACGCCGCCCGGCTGCCGCCGCCCGGACCGCCCCCACCCGGACAGCGCCCGCCACCGACCGCCCCTCCTCGCTGCCGCGCAACCTCGCGATCGCCTACGGGCTGCTCATCATCTACGCCTGCCTGCACCCCTTCACCGGCTGGAAGGCCACCGGCCTGCCGCTGTTCGACTTCCTCGTCGCGCCCTGGCCGAAGTACTTCATCCCGGCGGACATGGTGTTCAACATCCTCGGCTACCTGCCGCTGGGCTTCGTCGCCGCCGCCGCACTGCCGCGCGCCTGGCCGGCGTGGAGCACGGTGGCGCTCGCCACCCTGCTGTGCGCCCTGCTTAGCTTCGCGCTGGAGACCACCCAGAACTTCCTGCCCACCCGTGTCGCCAGCAACCTGGATCTGGCCGCCAACACCGCCGGCGCCCTGCTTGGCGCCGCCTTCGGCGCGCGCTGGGGCCACCCGCTGTTCGACCACAGCGGCGCGCTGCAGCGCTGGCGCAATGAACGCATCATCGACGGCCACACCGGCGACGCCGGGCTCATCCTGCTCGGCCTGTGGGTGCTCGGCCAGCTCACGCCGGACGACCTGCTGTTCGGCAGCGGCGACATCCGCAGCCTGTTCGGCATCGCCGCGCCGCTGCGCTTCGCCCCGGAACGTTTCATCGCCTTCGAGACCGCGCTGTCGGCGACCACCATCGTCGCCCTCGGCCTGCTGGTGCGCTGCATGATGCGCCGGCCCAGCCCCTGGCCGGTGCTGGTGCTGATCGCGCTCGGCATAGGCGCCAAGACCCTGGCCACCGCCACCTTCTTCGTGCCCAGCGCGCCGCTGGCCTGGCTCACCCCCGGCGCCGAACGCGGCGCGCTGGTGGGCGCCGCGCTGCTGCTGGCCAGCCTGGCGCTGCCACGGGTGGTGCAGCACGCCATCGCCGGCACCACGCTGCTGGCCGCCACCGCGCTGGTGAACCTGCTGCCGGAAAACCCCTACCTGCTCTACAACTTGAGCTTCACCCGACAGAGCAACTTCCTCAATTTCCACGGCCTTACCCAGCTGGTGGACAGCCTGTGGCCCTTCGCCGCGCTGGCCTACCTCTCCGCCCTCGGCCTGTGGCGCGGGCAACACCTGGCCGAGGAGCACAGCCCCAGGCGCTGAGCCGCCCCGCGCGGGCTCGCGCCTTGCTCAACTCTTATAATCGGCGCATCCCACGGAGAGCCCCATGAGCTATTTCAGCCACCACGTCTTCTTCTGCTGCAACCAGCGCAAGCCCGGCGAATCCTGTTGCAACGACCACCACGCCACCGAAATGCAGACCTACGCCAAGGACCGCATCGCCCAGCTGGGCCTGAAGGGCGCCGGCAAGGTGCGCATCAACAAGGCCGGCTGCCTCGGCCGCTGCGACGACGGCCCGGTGCTGGTGGTCTATCCGGACAACGTCTGGTACACCTTCGTCGACAAGGAAGACATCGACGAAATCATCGACCAACACCTCGCCGGCGGCCGCATCGTCGAACGCCTGCGCCTGCCGGACCAAGCCGCATGAGCACCGAGCCCAGCCGCAACCCGCCCACCGAATCCGTGCTGCTGCGCGGTGCCGAAGGCAATATCGACGTCCTCATCGACGCCCCCGCCGAGGTGCGCGGCATCGCCCTCGTCTGCCATCCGCACCCGCTGTTCAGCGGCAGCAACACCAACAAGGTCGCCCACACCCTGGCGCGCGCCTACCGCGACCTCGGCTACGCCGCGCTGCGCCCCAACTTCCGCGGCGTCGGCAAGAGCGAAGGCACGCACGACCACGGCGACGGCGAAACCGAAGACATGCTGGCGGTGATCGCCTGGGCGCAGTCGCGCTGGGGCAGCCTGCCGCTGGCGCTGGGCGGCTTCTCCTTCGGCGCCTTCGTGCAGACGCGGGTGGTGAACCGGCTGGCCGACGGCGTCGCTCCGCCGCGCCAGATCGTGCTCGTCGGCACCGCCGCCGGCGTCGCCTCCCACGGCCAGCGCAGCTACGACACCCAAGCGCTGCCCAAGGGCATCCCGGCGCTGCTGATCCACGGCGAAACCGACGACACCGTGCCGCTCGCCAACGTCTTCGAATGGGCGCGGCCGCAGGAACTGCCGGTTACCGTCATCCCCGGCGCCGACCACTTCTTCCACGCCAAGCTGCACATCCTGCGCGACATCATCCTGCGCAACGTGCCGGCGCTGGGCTGAGGCATGACCGCCGCGCTGCCGCCCCACCAGGCCATCCCGCCCGCCGCCGGAACCCGCTCCCCACTCCTCATCCACGGCCTGTTCAAGCGTTACGGCGAGGCGGAGATCGTGCGCGGCATCGACCTCGAACTGCGCCCCGGCGAATGCTTCACCCTGCTCGGCCCCAACGGCGCCGGCAAAACCACCACCCTGCGCTGCGCCCTCGGCCTCACCGCCCCCAGCGCCGGCGAAATCCGGCTCTGCGGCGAACCGGTGCCCGAACGCGCCCGCGAGGCGCGCATGCGGGTCGGCATCGTCCCCCAGCTCGACAACCTCGACCCGGACTTCACCTGCGCCGAGAACCTGCTCGTCTACGGCCGCTACTTCGGCCTCGCCAGCGCCGACATCCGCGCCCGCATCCCGGAACTGCTCGCCTTCGCCGGCCTCGAAGGCAAGACCGACGCCCGCATCCAGTCCCTCTCCGGCGGCATGAAGCGCCGCCTCACCCTCGCCCGCGCCCTCATCAACCGCCCCGAGCTGCTGGTGCTGGACGAACCCACCACCGGCCTGGACCCGCAAGCCCGCCACCTCATCTGGGACCGCCTCAAGCAACTCATACGCGGTGGCACCACCGTGCTCCTCACCACCCACTTCATGGACGAGGCCGAACGCCTCTCCGACCAACTCGCCATCCTCGACGCCGGCCGCCTGCTCACCACCGGCAGCCCGCGCGAGGTCATCGCCGCCCACATCGAACCGCAAGTCGTCGAAGTCTTCGGCGACTGGAACGGCCACGACACCGCGACCTCCAGCGGCGCCGCCGCCTGGGCCAACACCCACGCCGCCGCCCTCTCCCACCGCTACGAAATCAGCGGCGAAACCGCCTTCTGCTACGTCCACGACCCCGCCCCCCTGCTCGCCCACCTCGCCGAGCAACAAGGCCTGCGCTACCTGCACCGGCCGGCGAACCTGGAGGACGTGTTCCTGAAACTGACGGGGCGGGAGTTGCGGGACTGAGGCTGGGCCGGCAGAGGGCAAGCCCTGTGACGATGGTTCTGCATCAATGCGCGCAGAACCTCAGCTCGGCGAATGGAAGGAAAGGCCGCGCCCGCGAGGGGCGCGACGCACGCTGGCGCGGGCGGTGAGGTGCCGCAGCGGGAGTTTCAATCCACGCGCCCGCGAGGGGCGCGACCAGTACCTGCAGCGGTTTGGACAGGTTGTTACGGTTTCAATCCACGCGCCCGCGAGGGGCGCGACCTTCGTCACCTGGCCAGGCGCCGTCACCAGCTCATCGTTTCAATCCACGCGCCCGCGAGGGGCGCGACCACCCGCGTGGCGGATTACCTCGCCCAAATCGGGCACGTTTCAATCCACGCGCCCGCGAGGGGCGCGACGCCGATGGCCATGTAAGTGAGGCTGGCGCCGCCGGTGTTTCAATCCACGCGCCCGCGAGGGGCGCGACGCGGTGCGGGCGTAGCCGATGGGCACGGCGCCGGCGTTTCAATCCACGCGCCCGCGAGGGGCGCGACATGGGACTGCAGGCTTACCCAGCCGCGCGAGGACGTTTCAATCCACGCGCCCGCGAGGGGCGCGACGACAACCCGCTGTCCGATCTGATTCGGCTGCGAGAGTTTCAATCCACGCGCCCGCGAGGGGCGCGACTTCCTTGGTTTCGCACTCCCAGGCCGAGCAGTAGGCGTTTCAATCCACGCGCCCGCGAGGGGCGCGACTTGCCCATAGCTTCCGCGATCTCGTCCGGTACTGCGTCGTTTCAATCCACGCGCCCGCGAGGGGCGCGACAGGCCGTAGCGCCCGTAGATGGCCGCCACCGCCTTGTTTCAATCCACGCGCCCGCGAGGGGCGCGACCAGAGGAGTACTACCTCAGCCTCCAGCGCGAGATCGTTTCAATCCACGCGCCCGCGAGGGGCGCGACCTGGGGGAGGATTTCGTGGCCTACCCCGCGCTGCTCGTTTCAATCCACGCGCCCGCGAGGGGCGCGACCCGGGGGCAAGGTCGTCGATGATCATGCCGGGTTGGTTTCAATCCACGCGCCCGCGAGGGGCGCGACCCGCCGGGCTGGAGCGTGGTTGTCAAGCGACACGAGGATTTAACCCCCTGACGACATCTGGAATTGACCCCCTGGGTTAATCAACTCTCCGCGGTGATCGGGGTGGGGGCCGCGG
>NZ_SNVV01000008.1 GCF_004361735.1 Azoarcus indigens
CCTCAATGTGCTTCGTTTCCAACGATGCCCTCCTTGCGAGCGAGGGGGGCAATTCCTCGTGTCGCTAGGGGGTCAATTTACGATGTCGCCTGACAGTCGCGTCCCTCGCGGACGCGTGGATTGAAACCGTCGTACGCCTCCGCGCCGGCCCCGACCGCCACCGTCGCGTCCCTCGCGGACGCGTGGATTGAAACGTGTTCGGCCGCTCGAAGCCCGCCGCGCCCAGCGGTCGCGTCCCTCGCGGACGCGTGGATTGAAACATGTACGCCTCCTGGCGTGTCAGCCCCTTCGAAGTAGTCGCGTCCCTCGCGGACGCGTGGATTGAAACGTTCTTGATCAGTTGGATTTCGAAATTCCGATGGGGGTCGCGTCCCTCGCGGACGCGTGGATTGAAACTTCGAGAACAGAGGCGAATGATTACTTCGGCTGGGGTCGCGTCCCTCGCGGACGCGTGGATTGAAACCGGCGCAAAGGGCGTCGGTCTCCCCCACGGTGCTGGTCGCATCCCTCGCGGACGCGTGGATTGAAACAGCCCGACCGCATCCGGCCTGAACTGCTTGACCAGGTCGCGTCCCTCGCGGACGCGTGGATTGAAACAGGCCGAGGGGTATGCGCCGCTGATGCGATTCGGTGTCGCGTCCCTCGCGGACGCGTGGATTGAAACGGTGCCGGCGTCGCCCCCGACGGCACGCCCTGGGCGCGTCGCGTCCCTCGCGGACGCGTGGATTGAAACCGGCGCATACAGCTCAATAGGCGCATAGCCGCCCGTCGCGTCCCTCGCGGACGCGTGGATTGAAACACCGTCCCCGACGTCTGCCCTTCCGGACACGACTCGTCGCGTCCCTCGCGGACGCGTGGATTGAAACGGCCTCGAAAGGCCTCAACGACCTCGCGGACGCGTGGATTGAAACCACAGACCGGCCTCGCCCATGAAGAGCGGGTTCATGTCGCGTCCCCCGCTGACGCGCGGATTGAAACCGCTTGATGCGCTCGCGCTCGCGCAAATTGCGCCACGTTCTTCGATGCACAGCTCGCTCCCCGGCCCAGCCGCAGCAGTTCTGCCGGCTTGGCCGGGGAAAGCGGCCTCAGGTTTTGAGAGCCTTCTTGCCGCTCTCCCCCCAGAAGCGCTCCATTGCGATGTAGGTGTAGGAGGCGCTCCATCCGATCAGGAGCAGGCCGTTCAGGGCTTCCACGCCGGCCATCAGGCGCAGGTCTCCCTTGGGCACCACGTCGCCGTAACCCAGTGAGGTGTAGGTTTCGGCGGAGAAATACAGCGAGACGTCGAAAGAGAAACGGCCCGCATCGCCGAGATGGCCGAGTTTTCCGAAGCGGGCCAGCAGGTAGAGCGTGGCGGCGTACAGCAGTATTTCCAGCGTGTGGGCGAGAAAGGCGACGAAGATCACGATGACCAGCCGGGCCCGGGCCCGCACCGGCGCCCTGGACAGGTGGCGGTTCATCAGGCCGAGCACCTCGTAGTGGATGAGGGTGGTTGCCACGAGCAAGCTCAGGCAGGCGAACAGCACCATAGGCATGGCGACACGCTCCGGGAGGGCTGGATCGGCGATGGGTTCCGGCACTCTAGCGCGTTGCGGGGAATGCTGCCCTGAGCATGGAATCTCTTTTCCGCTCATATGCTTGGATTCATTCAGCACGACCTTGAGCGCCTCATGCCCGAAGCTGCCCGAGGCAAACAGCAATCCCACCCGCAAGGGGCCGGGAAGATACGGGACACCGGCTCAGCCGCCTCACAGGAGATGACCGGCCGGGCGGGTGAGGCGGTTCCGTCCATGCCGCGCGGTCCAGGCATGCCGCAGCCAATGAAGGTCATGCGACTGTCAGATCCGCTCCACATTGACTTGGTCGCCCGGCGCCCCTCCCGGCGCAAGATGGCAGGTCACACCGTTTGCCCCCGGCGATCACCGCCCCGCGGGAAGACCTGGGAGATAACCTTCTTCCCACCAAGCAGCAGCGTCGCGGCACACTCCCCGCCAGCATCCCCCGGTCCCCGGGCCGGCGGCATCCGGACGGGATTGCCGCCGGCAGTTCATCCTCCTCACGGGCATGTTCGGCGCAGCGCTCTTCTATGGCGACAGGGTGATCACGCCCGCAATCCCGATAGCCGGCGCGCTGGAAGGGCGGGAAACGATCAACCCGGATTTCGCCGCCTGGATGAGCCCGGTTTCCGTGGCGCCCAAAACCTTGCAGCCACAGGGAACTGGCCATTAATGAGAATTCATCTCATTAAATTTGACCTATTATTGACTATCAGTCATTATCTCTCCACGCATCGGCCCCGGATCGCAAACCGGAGGGCCGGCGAAAAACGACAAACCGCACCGGAGAGAAACCCATGATCCGTCACGATCTTTCCCACTGGCCCCTGGTCATCACCGTCGCTTCCGGGCGAGCCACGCTGGACGACATGCTGGCCTTCACCGCCGAGTGGAACCACTGGCTGGATGAGTGCGATGCCTTCGCCACCTTGCGCATCTTCACCGACGCGGCAGCGCTGGAGCATCCGGAGGGGTCGGCGCAGAACGCGAAGAAGTGGCTGCAGGAGAAGGGGGAGGCGATACGCACCCAGGTGATGGGTATGGCGACGGTGGTACCGCCGGCCGAGTACGAACGCGTACGCAGGATGAACGTGGAGAAGCTGTTCGGCGTTCCGGCTGCAACCTTCCAGGATCTGCCTTCCGCCCTCGCCTGGCTGCAGACGCAGGTGTTCGAGCCGCGCGGACGGACACTGGATGCGGCAGCGGCAAAGGCGGCCGTGGCGGCGCTGGCGCAATGAACGCCATCCGCGAACGAAGGGGGGCGGAGACCGCAGAGGCCGGCGAACGGCGCCCGCCCCGCCGGCCGCGCCGGCGCATGCCGGAAAGCCGCCGCGGCGAGCTGATGGATGCAGCCGAGCGGCTCTTCCTCGCCAAGGGCGTCGCCGCCACCAGCGTGGATGACATCACCACTGCGGCCCAGGTCGCCAAAGGCACCTTCTACGTCTATTTCCCCTCCCGCGACGCCTTGCTGGCGGCGCTGCAGCAGCGCTTCGTCGATGGCTTCTGCCAGCGGGTGGACGCTGCCCTGGCACGCCGCCGCACCAGCGACTGGAACGGCCGCCTGCGCGCCTGGTTCGCTACCGCGCTGGACACCCTGCTCGACCAGTTGGTGCTGCACGACATGTTGTTCCACGAGCTGGGCCACGATCACCGCGACCTCATCCACGACAACCCGGTGGTGACCCAGCTGGCCGCCCTGGTCAGCCAGGGCGTGGCGGCCGGCGTGTGGCACGCGGCAGAGCCGCGGTACATCGCCATCATCATGTTCCACGGCATGCATGGCCTCGCCGACGACCTCGCCGCACAGGCGCAGAGCGGCAACAAGGCCGCCCGCAAGCGGCTGGCCGACACCCTGTTCAACACCTTCTCCAGCGCCATGCGCCCCCTCGTGCCATGAAGACGAACGCGGAAATCCTGCCGCCCTCCCCTGCCTTCAACCCGCGTCCGCTGATGCTCGCCTACATGAGCTGCACCATGGCGATGATGGCCTTCGTCGCCCTCATCGGCCCGATGGCGCGGGTGCTGCACCTGGCCGCCTGGCAGGCCGGTACCGTCGTCACCGTGGGCGGCGTGCTGTGGATGGTGCTGGCGCGCGCCTGGGGCCGCGCCAGCGACAGGCTGGGCCGGCGCCGCGTGCTGCTGATGGGCGTTGGCGGCTTCATGCTGAGCTACTGGGCGATGTGCGGGCTGCTGCTCGCCTCGCTGGAGCTGCTGCCGGCAGCCGCGCTGGTGTTCGCCGGCCTGCTGCTCACCCGCGGCGCGGTCGGCGGCTTCTTCGCCGCCATTCCCTCGGTGGGGCAGGCGCTGGTGGCGGACCATGTGTCGCCCGCCGGCCGCACCGCCGCCCTTGCCGGCCTGGGCGCCGCCAATGCCATTGGGCTGGTGCTCGGCCCGGCGCTGGCGGCGGCGCTGACGCCGATCAGCCTCGGCTTGCCGTTGTATGTGACCGCCGCCCTGCCGCTGCTGGCCTTCGTCGCGCTGTGGCGCGGCCTGCCGCGCAGCGAACATCACCGCGACATGCCCGCCAGCAGCGTGCGCCTCGCCGATCCCAGGCTGCGCCGGCCGATGGCGGTGGCCTTCGCCGCCATGTTCAGCGTCTCGGTGGGTCAGATCTCGGTCGGCTTCTTCGCCATCGACCGCCTGGGCTTGCCGCCCGAACAGGCCGCGCGGGCCGCCGGTCTGGCGCTCACCCTGGTCGGCGTGGGGCTGATCCTCGCGCAGGTGGCCGTCCGCCGGCTGAAGTGGGACAGCCTGAAGCTGATCCGCGTGGGCGCCGCCGTCAGCGGGCTGGGCTTTGGCGCCGTCGCGCTGGCGGACAGCAGCGCGACGCTCGCCGCCTGCTACTTCACCGCCGCCGCCGGCATGGGCTGGGTCTTCCCCGCCTTCGCCGCCCTGGCCTCCAACGCGGTCGGCGCGCACGAACAGGGCGCCACCGCCGGCTCCCTGGGCGCGGCCCAGGGCCTGGGGCTGGTGCTGGGGCCGGTGGTGGGCACCCTGCTCTATGAACTGGGGCCGGGCGTGCCCTACATGTTCATCGGGCTGGTGCTGGTACTGGTGGCTGCGTGGCCGGTGGCAGCGGAGGCGAGCGTTCCGGCTGGCGAATAGCCGGTAGCGGCCTTTCCCTCGATGCCGTCGCGCAGCGCGGCCAGCCTTTCGGCCCTTCCCGCTCTCAGAGTGTGCGCGGGTCCCACTCCTTGCGCTTTCTCTCCTGCTCCTCCAGCAGGCGCTGCCGGTCCTCGGCCAGCTTCGCCTCGAGTTGATCCCGCAACGCCTGGAAGCGCTCCTGCAGTTGCTGACGCAATTCGTCGCGCCGTTCGGGTTCGGTGTTCTGGTGCCGCTGCTCGAAGGTCTGCTCCAGCTTCTGCAGGTTCTGCTCCAATTCCTTGCGTGCGGCGCTGGCCTGCTCCTTTTGCGCCACAGACTCTGCCTGCTCCTTCTCTATCGCGGCGAACACCTCGTTCTCACGCTGGCTCTGCCCGGAAGGCTGGTGCTGGGCAATGGCCTGTTCGAGGCGTTTTTCCTGGCTGATCTCGAGCTTCTCGATGCCGGCCTTGATTGCCTCGATGCCGGCGACCGCGGTCAGCGCAAGGCCCAGGGCCGGGTCAAGCTGGTTGACCGGCGCCTGGTGGACCATGCCGGATTCGTGCTGCACCTCGCGCTTGAACTCCGCCGACGCCGCCAGATAGCGGTCGACGCCAACCTCCTGGGCCTGCGCCTGCTGCTGCTCCCGCACGCGGACCTCCGCCTCCGTCAGCTGTCTCGAGTGTTCCAGCCCCTGCGCCCCAAGCGTCCGGTCGGCCACTTCCTTTGCGATCAGGAGCGCGGTCAGCCGTTCCTCGGTCAGCTTCAGCGCCCCCTGCGCATCGGTTCTCAGGCCGGCGGCTTCCTGCTCCTTCGCCGCGCGGTCTTCGGCAGGTAGCGCGGCGATCCTGGAAGCCAGCTGATCCAGGTCCGTCAGCGCCGCTTCCAGGGCTTCCTTCCGCTTCTGCAATTCCGCGATTTCCTGCTCAAGGCTCATGCCACTCTCCCCACCCGCGACTCACGCAGCCGATGCGGCCCTCACAGGCTGCCCATGCGGCCAGCCACTTCCGGGTTCTGCCAGGCGAAGTCCTTCCTGACCTTCGCCGGCTTGCAACTCGCCGCCATCACGATCTGGTAATCGCGGTAGGCCGGCCCGGCCAGCTCGGCCGCATCCACCAGCCTCTGCCGCGAGCCGTCCATGATGGATTCGCGGTAGCCCAACTGCTCGGAGAGCTTCTCCGCCAGGCCGTCATGCGCGGTGGGGTTCATGAAGATGCGCACCGCGCAGCTGCCCACCATGCCCTCCGCGTTCGGGTAGGCCTTCTCCAGCTGCCCCAGGCTCTGGGCGAACAGCCACAGGCGCAGTCCGTACTGGCGGCCGATCTCGATGGCCTCCTCCACCGGCGGCATGTGCTTCAGGCGCGGCAATTCATCCAGCAGGAACAGGATGGGCGCGGCGCCGCGCGGCGGAAGTTCGCTGCACAACATGCGGATGTGCTGGGCGATGATCACCCGCAGCAGCGAGATGTAGCTGTCCACCTCGCTCGGCTTCAGGCAGATATACACGGTGGGATTGGCGGCCCCGCGCAGGTCCAGCGGACTCCAGTCCGACCGGCTGGTGGCCCTGGCGATACGCTCGCCGCTCCAGGCACTGAGGCTGGATTGCGCTGTCTGCAGCACGCTGTCGCGGGTCTTCTCGTTCATGCCGGCCAGGGAGGTGCCCTGCTGCATCATGCTGCGCACATCCACCGCGGCCTGCAGGCCGAGCACCATTTCGTCCCAGGGCTTGCCGCCGTGGATGATGTCGATGATCTGCGACATCGGCCGGCTCTCCGGCGGATTGGAGTAGGCCACATAGGCCACCGCCGCGGTCAGCACATCGCGCGCCTTGTTCTCCCAGAACGGATCGGCCGCGCCGGAAGGCACGATCATCATGTCGGCGAGGAAGCGCGCATCCTCCCAGATGTAGTCCGACTCCTGGCGGATGAAGGCCAGCGGGTTGTAGAAGTGGCTGTTGGCCGGGTCCAGCGGGCTGAACTTGAACACCGGCCCGACATTCTCGGCGCGCCATTTGCTCGTTCCGGCATAGATCTCGCCCTTCACGTCCAGCACCACCGCCGGGCCATGCCAGTCGAGCAGGTTGGGGAATACATTGCACTGCGTTTTCCCGGATCCGGGGGGCGCCACGGTAATCAGCGAGCCCTCGCCCGAGTAGATCAGCGGCTCGCCGTCCACGGTCCCGATCTTCAGCCCGGGTCGCCCGTTCGGCGCAAAGATCGTATCGGCCAGGGCATCCGGCGACAGCCAGGCATTGCCGCCCTTGAGCCTGGCGCTGGCCTCCTTGATCAGGGGCTGGACGGCAGGGTCGCCCTCCTTGCTCTGCATCACCTTCAGCACGTTGCTCACCACTGCGTCGGCCGAGGCCCCCTCTTTCGACATGAACCAGTTGATGGCGCCGCCGGCATCGCGGATGCCTTTGTCCTCGGCCCACATCGAATAGCTGTAGTGGTCTATGGTCGCTTTCCCATTCCCCCAGATCAGCCCGAACTTCGCCCATCGGTACCACTTCATGTCCTGCTCGCTGGGCGCCCCTTCCACCGCGTTCAGCAGCAGTTCCGTAACGCGCAGCATCTCCCGCTCCCGCGTTTCCATGGCTGCAAGGTGGCGGCTGATATGGAACTCCAGGAAAGACTCGCTTTTCGTTCCATTGGCGCTCTTGTCGGCGAATTCATGCCAGATGGAGATACTCACCGCCCGGTCTTTTCGATCGAACATCTCGTTGATGGCCGCAGTGCGCTGCGCTTGGCTGGCCCCCAACTCCTGAATCCACTTCTCGTGCTCTTTCAGCACCGCTTCCCGCGCCTGCTGCCTTTTCCTTTTCTCCGCGCCGAAATCGATGCGGGAAATGCCATAGGAAATGGCCAGGACGACAAAACCGCTGATGGGCCCGATGAGCACGCCGGCAATGAAGCCCGGCAGCAGCCATTTCCAGCTCTTTTTCGCATAGGAGCCGGCGAACTGCCCAAAACCCTCGCCGCCTCCCGCCTGTTTTCGATAAGCCAGGAAAACAATCAGCGCGAGTCCGCCCAAGAACACCGGCAGCTCGATAAACAGATGCAGTCCGTTCACACAACCCCCTGTCCCGGTTATCCGCTACTGCATTGCGAATGAGAAATGAAGATTCGACCTTGGCGGAAGACGGTTTCCGCCGCTCGCTACAAGGACATCACCCAGGCGTGAAAAGCTGGCGTGCCGGGCCCGACGGTGCGGCGCAGCGCACCGGCCGCACCTATTTCGGATCGGGTAATCCTATGCCGAGGGATTTTTGCTGTAAAGATTTGTCGCAATGGGAAAATCGATGCGTCGCCCTGGCCAATTCGGCCCAGACAAAAGTGCCGTCGACCCCTCAGCCGCTTCGCCCCTGCGCCTGCCGGAAAGCCGAGGGCGACATGCCCTGCATGCGGGTGAAGAAACGGGAGAAGTAAGCCGGGTCGCGGAAGCCCAACGCGTAGCCGATGCCGGTGACGTCGAGATCGGAATAGGCGAGCAGGCGGCGGGCCTCGAGCAGCAGGCGCTCGTGGATCATGTGCTGGGCGCTGAGGCCGGCCTCGCGGCGGCAGCTGTTGTTGAGCTGGGCGGTGGAGACGCCCAGGCGGTTGGCGTAGAAGGCGAGCGGCTGCCAGTCGCGGAAGTGGCGTTCGATCAACTCGCTGAAGCGCGTCACCCGCTGGCGGATGCGGTCGCCGCCGGTTTCGGCGGCGCTCAGGCCGCCGCTGCGCAGCAGGCGCACCAGGGCGAGGCCGATGATGGCCTTGAGCACGCTGACCCGACCGGCCTCGCGGCCGCTGTATTCGCGGGCGAATTCCTCGAAGTGCAGGCGCATCAGGTCGAAGGTGGCGGCTTCCTCCGCCAGCGGCAGGTAGTGCAGCAGGCCGAGAGCCTGGCGCAGCTCCGGCGACAGCGCCAGCAACTCATCCACCAGCGGCTGCGGCAGGGTGACGATCTGGCCGACGATGTCCGGCGAGAAGCGAAAGCCATGCACCCGCTGCGGCGGCACCATCAGCAGGCAGGGCGTCTGCAGCGCCACCCGCCGCGTCTCGAAGCTGATCTCGGCCGCGCCGCTCTGCAGGAAAACGACGTGCAGCAGGTTGTCGTGGCTGTGCGGCGTGATTTCCCAATTGTACAGGGCGCTGCGCGCGGCGATGGTCTCGTGGTGCAGCGGCTCCGGCGTCTGCCACAGCTGCTTTTCGCCAAAAAGCTTGTAAGTCGGGACGGTAGGCTGGCTCATGCGGATTCCGGTTCCTGGCGCGGGAAGCGCGGGCGGGAAATGGAATTTAGCAAAAGTGCAAGCAGATCGACGAGCTCTCCCCGGCTGAAGCCGAGCGCCTTGGCCCGCAGGATGCGCTTCGGGCTTCGGGCGTGAGCAGACGCTATTGCCGCGCCGCCGCGGGACGGCCTTCAAGGAAAAAACCGCCCGCGGCGCCGGCAGAGCACCGCGGACGGCAAGGGGCCGGACGCCTATTCAGGGAGGAGACAACACGGCATCCGGCCGGGAAATAGGGTTGGTTCAGGGGCGCTCGAGCCTCGGTACGGTTCAGGTGACCCGCCTGAGCTGCAAGCCGCGGCGGTGTCTCCCCCCTGGCGGGGGAAGGCCGGGGAGAGGGGGACGCCCCGGTCGGGGCGGCTGCGTTTCAGGTCGGCGCGCGCTGCCCCTCTCTCCCGGCCCCCGCTCCGCGCCCCGGCCCTGTGGCCTGCAGGCCGCAGGGCGCTCCGGCGGGCGAAGCAATGCTTCGTTTTTTCCGCCTGCGCCCCGCGAGGGGCGAGGGGAGAAAACCGCTCCTGCTTGGCGGTCTGGATTGATCTGAAGCGCGGTATCCCGTTCATCGCAGCCAGCGATCGCGCTCACGCCAGGTATCGGGCCACCGCCTCCTCGTTCCATTCAACGCCACTCCCCGGCGCTTCCCCCGGCAGCGCCATGCCGTCGCGGAAGGCCAGCGGGCGGGCGAGGATGGGGGCGGCCAGGTCCATGCGCTCCAGCCAGTGCGCCGTCGGCGTGACTGCCAGCAGGTGCGCGCTCACCTCCTGGAAGATGTGGCTGGAGACCGGCAGGCCGTGGCGTTCGGCGAGCGCGGCGGCTTTCAGCCAGCCGGTGACGCCGCCTATCTTCATTGCGTCCGGCATGGCGAGGTCGCAGGCGCCGGCTTCCAGCGCGCCCTGCATTTCCTCCACGCCGCACCAGTTCTCGCCCATCTGGATGGGCAGTTCGGCGGCGGCGCGCAGGCGGGCGTGGCCGGCGTAGTCCTCCTGCAGGGTGGGCTCTTCCACCCAGGCGGGGTCGAACTCGCGCAGGGCGCGCAGGCGCCGCGCCGCTTCCGGCAGGCTGAGGGACTGGTTGTAATCCACCATCAGCTGCACGCCGTCGCCGATGTGCTGGCGCAGGGCGCCGACGATGCGGCAGTCCTCCGCCAGCGTGGCGTAGCCGATCTTGGTCTTGATGGCGCGGAAGCCGGCATCCAGCGCCCGCGCCGCCCGCTCCAGGGCCAGCGCTTCGCCGTCCATGCTGTGGCTGTCGTAGGCCGGCAGCGGCCGCGGGCGGCCGCCCAGCAGCGTGGCCAGCGGCAGGCGCTGCAGGCGGGCGAGCGCATCCCACAGCGCCATGTCCAGCCCGGCGCAGGCCATGCCGGCGATGCCGCCGCGGCCGAGCAGGCGCAGGCGGCCGGCGAGGTGGCGGTCGATGTCGAAGGGCGCCGCCGGCCGGCCGCAGAGGGCCTCGCCCAGGGCTTGCACCATGGCGCGGGTGCTGGCCAGCGCCAGCGGGGTGTAGGTGAACAGGTAGGCGTGGCCGGTGACCTCGCCCACCTGCAGGTCGATCAGCACCAGCGGCGCGGTGGCGACCACGCCGACGCCGGTGCGCACCGCGTATTCCAGCGGCACGTTGACCGCGCGGGCGCGGATCCCGGTGATACGGCGCTCGTCGGCGGCGGCCAGGGCGTGGGTTTGGGCCTGGGCGAAGCCATGGCTTGCCGCCTGCACCACGGGCAACCTCGTTTCATGCGCCCGCCCGCTGGCGGGCGGCGTCGTGTCCATCTTCATGTCTGCAGCGCCCCCTGGTTTTTCCTATGGATGACGACATCCTCAGCGGCCTGCTCACGCGTGCCCTGCCCTGCCGCGCCCACCGGCCAACGTTCGGCCAGCCCATGCACCATGCCCCGCTCCAGCGCCGCTACCCGGCTTGCCCCGCACAGCACCAGGGCCCGCTCCAGTTCGGTGGCGATGAGTTGCAGCACCGCGCCGGCGCCGGCTTCACCATCCACCGCCAGGCCGTAGAGCAGCGGCCGGCCGAGGAAGACGGCGCGGGCGCCCAGGGCCAGCGCCTTGGCGATGTCGGCGCCGCTGCGGAAGCCGCTGTCCACGAACACCGGAATGCGGCCTTCCACCGCGTCCGCCACGCCGGGCAGCGCGGCGATGGCCGACAGCGCCACGTCCAGCTGGCGGCCGCCGTGGTTGGAGACGATCAGGCCATCCACGCCGCGGCGCAGCGCCTCGCGGGCGTCGGCCGGGTGCAGCACGCCCTTGAGCAGCAGCGGGCCGTCCCACTGGCGGCGCAGCCAGGCGAGGCCATCCCAGTCCAGCGCGCGGTCCAGTTCGCGGCTGAGCAGCGCGGCCTGCAGCTGCAAGGTGTCGGCGCCCTCCTCTTCCGCCAGGTTGACGAAGCCGGGCATGCCGGCGCGCAGGAAGCGCAGCAGCCAGCGCGGATGCAGGGCGATGTCGGCCAGCGTGGCCAGCGGCGGCCGGAAGGGCAGGCGGAAGCCGTTGCGCACGTCGCGCTCGCGGTAGCCGCTCAGCGGCACGTCCACCGTCAGCACCAGCGCCTGGTAGCCGGCGGCGCGGGCACGGCGCAGTAGCTGGCTGGCGATGGCGCGGTCGCGCATCACGTAGAGCTGCAGCCAGTGGATGCCGCCGGGCGTGGCGACCCGCTCCAGCCGTTCGTTGGAGGCGGTGGACAGCACGAAGGGCACACCGGCCGCCGCCGCGGCGCGCGCCAGCATGCCGTCGCCGCCGGCGCGACCAAGGCCGTTGAAGCCCATGGGCGCGATGCCGAAGGGCTGGCGCCAGCGCTGGCCGAAAACCTCGATGCCGCAATCCACCGCCGAGGTGTCGCGCAGCACCCGCGGCATCAGCGCCAGGCGGTCGAGATCGGCACGGTTGCGGTTGAGGCAGTCGCCGCGCTCGGCGGCGCCGTCGATGTAGTCGAAGACGAAGCGCGGCAGCACCCGCCGCGCGGCGCGGCGGTAGTCCTCCACATTGAGTTTCATCGGCACCTCAGGCGAGTCCGGTAAGCCGGTTCAGCCGGCGGACGGCTTGCGCCGCCCGCCGGCCGTTCAGGCAAGGTGATGCGGCAACCACAGCGACAGCACCGGGAAGATGCACAGCACCACCAGGCGGACGATGTCCACCGCGACGAAGGGCGCGATGCCGCGGTAGATCTTGCCGAGCGGGATGTCGCGGGCGATGGAGTTGATGACGAAGACGTTGATGCCCACCGGCGGCGTGATCATGCCGAAGGTCACCGCCATCACCGTGATCACCCCGAACCACACCGGGTCGAAGCCCAGCTCCACCATCGCCGGGAAGACGATGGGCACGGTGAGCAGGATCATCGCCAGCTCGTCCATCACCGCGCCGAGCAGGAAGTAGCCCACCAGCACCACCGCCAGCACGCCGTAGGCGCCTATCGGCAGGTGCACCAGGAAATCCACCGCGTTCTGGGTGAACTGGGTGATGGTGAGGAAGTAGCCGAACAGGTAGGCGCCGACCACGATCATCATGATGGACGAGGAGATGCGCAGCGCATCGATCAGCGAGGCGCGGATCAGCTTCCAGTTCAGCCGCCGCCGCGCCAGGCCGATCAGCAGCGTGCCTATCGCCCCCATGCCTGCGCCCTCCTGCACGGTGAACCAGCCGCCGTAGATGCCGCCCAGCACCATCATGAACAGCAACGCCACCGGCCACAGGCCCACCGAGCTGCGCAGGCGCGCGCCCCAGCCGTGGCGCTCGCCCACCGGCACGCTGGCCGGATTGCGCCAGGCCATGAACTGCACCAGTGCAAAGTAGAACAGCACGCCGAGCAGGCCGGGCACCACACCGGCGGCGAACAGCTGGGTGATGTCGGTGTCGGTCATGATCCCGTACAGCACGAAGATGACCGAAGGCGGAATCATGATGCCCAGGGTGCCGCCAGCCGCCACCAGCCCGGCGGAGAAACCGGGCGCGTAGCCGGCCTTGCGCATCTCCGGCAGCGCCACCTGGGTCATGGTGGCCGCCGTCGCCACCGAGGAGCCGTTCACCGCGGCGAAGCCGCCGCAGGCGGCGATGGAGGCATAGGCCAGACCGCCGCGGCGGTGGCCGAACCACATGCGGCCGGACTCGAACAGCTCCCGGCTCATGCCCGAGTTGGCGGCGAAGGCGCCCATCAGGATGAACATCGGGATCACCGCCAGGTCGTAGTCCGTCACCACCGACAGCGGCACGTTGGCGAACAGGTTGAGCGCCGGGCCGGTGCCGGCGAGCAGGCCGAAGCCAAGCACGCCGGTCGCGCCCATCGCCACGCCGATGGGCACGCGCAGCAGCATCAGCGCGAACATCAGCACGAAGCCGCCGAGGGCTACCAAGTCACGATCCATGGCCGGCCTCCGCAGCTTCGCAGCCTTCCTCCAGCTTGCGGCCACCCAGCGCCTCCAGCGCGCGCCAGATGGCGAACACTGCCGCCGCGGTGGCACCCGCCGCCGCCACCGTCTGGAACCAGGACAAGGGCAGGCGCAGGTCGGAGGTAGCCTGGCCGCCCAGGCCACCCACCTTCACCCACACCATCCAGGCCACGGGCGCGAAGTAGGCGGCGCACAGCACCGCCACCAGCGCGCCCAGCCAGCGCCGGCCGCGCGGCCCCAGCTGTTCCCAGACCAGGTCCACGCAGATGTGGCTGCCGTGCCAGGTGGCGAGCGCGATGCCCCAGAACAGCGCGATGCCGAGCAGCATGCGCGAGCCGTCGAACCAGTCCGGCAGGGTGAAGCCGAACAACTCGCGCGAGGCCACGTTGGCGGCGGTGAGCAAGGCGATGAGCAGCAGGAAGACGGCCGCCACCGTCTCCGTCAGCGAGAGCAGGCGTTTCATGGGTACACGCTCCGCTCAGTAGGCCACGTTGCGCTTGGCCAGCTCCTGGCGGTACTCCTCCAGCACCTTGGCCGGCTCCGGCCCGCCCGCCGGCATCGCCTTCGCCCACATGTCATAGACCGGCGCCACCGCCTTCTTCCACTTCTCCAGGTGGGCTTCGTCTATGGACACGATGGTCTGGCCCTTCATCGCCGCCAGCTTCTCGCGGCCGGAATCCTCCTCGCCGCCCCAGGCCTCGCCCACCCGCGCCGCCCAGCTGTTGTTGCAGTGGTCGTCGATGACCTGGCGCTGCTTGTCGGAGAGCTTGCCGTACCAGGCCTTGTTCATCACCCAGACGAAGGAGGCGTTGTACAGCCGCATGTCGGAGTGGAAGGTGGCCGCCTTGTGCACGTTGAACACGATGAGCGAGTTCCACGGGAAGGTGATGGCATCCGCCACGCCCTTTTCCAGCGCGTCGCGCGATTCCGGCGCCGACACCTGCACATTGCTGCCGCCCAGCAGCGTCACCATCTGCGCCACCGTGCCGTTGGCCGGGCGCACCTTCATGCCGCGGATCTGCTCCGGATCGGTGATGGCCGCCTTGGAGTGCAGGGTGCCGATGTGCATGTGGGCGAAGCACAGCTTGACGTCGGCCATCTCGCGCTCGGCGTACTTGCGGTACCAGGCATCCAGCGCGGCCGAGCCGGGGCCGGGGTCGCGCGCCATGAAGGGCAGCTCGCTGGCGGCGAACACCGGGAAGCGGCCGGCCTGGTAGCCGGGGCTGACCCAGCTCATGTCGGCGATGCCGTCGCGCGCCATGTCGTAGTGGTCCGCCGCCTTGCCCAGTTGCTGGGCGGGGAACATCAGCACCTTGATGCTGCCGCCGGAGGCTTCCTCCACCGACTTGGCCCACGGCGCGAAGCCGGTCTTCACCAGCGCATGCTGCGCCGGCATCCAGTGCGCCAGGCGCAGCTCCACGTTCTTCTCCTGCGCCGCGGCCGGGCTGGCGCCCAGGGTGACGAAGGCGGCGCCGAGCACGGCGGCCAGCGTGGTCTTCAGCCGCATCCCACCCGCTCCCGTTCGGGCCGAGCCTGTCGAAGCCCGTTTCCCCGCCATGCTCCCGGACGGCCTGGCCGGTGGTGACGGTTGCCGCTCAAGCGCCACTGCGTTGGCGTTGGCGCTACAGGTTTCTTCCTGCTTGATTGCCTCGTTCATTTTCGTCTCCTCCATTGTGGTTTTATGTGCTGCGGGTAGTGCGGTGATGCGGTGCTGCGGTGTTGCGGTGCTGCGGGCCGCCTGCCGACGGCACTGGTTTTCAGAATTCCTGAAGTCGCGGCTCACGAAGTCCCTGCCTCATGAGGTCAGCGCGTCCTCCTCCTGCCGGCGGCGCACCAGCCGCACCGGCACCGGCCGCGCCGCCGGTTCCGGCAGGCTGAGGCTGCGCGACAGCGCCAGCCCGGCGGGATCGGCCAGCGCGGCTTCGCGGGCGGCGCGCAGCGTGGCGGCGTCGGCGCCCTGCTCCGCCGCGTCCAGGATCAGGCCCAGGCTGCGGCGGCCGCGGGCGGCGGTGTCGCCATAGCCCTTGATGAGGTTGCCGCAGCGCGCCAGCTCCAGCGCCGCCGCCGGTTCGTCCGCCAGCCGGGCGGTGATCGCCGCCAGCCAGCGCCGCATGGCGGCCTGCTCGGTGGCGTAGCGGGCGCTGCGCGGGCGCCAGCGCTTGAAGCCGCGCAGCAGGCACAGCGCAGCGAAGCCGGCGACGGTGTCGCTGCGCAGGCGCAGGGCGAAACCGCGCCGCTGCGATCCGGCCCGGCGCTCCAGCCACTGCGCCAGCCGCGGTGGCAGCAACGAACAGAGTTCCTCCATGCCCGGCTTCAGGTATTCGGTCACGCGCAGCACCTCGCCCGGCTTGGCGCCGACCTCGCGCCGCAGCCGCTGCAGGCGCTCGCCGCGGGTCTTCAGTTCCGCCACCCGCACCACGTCCTCATAGCCCATCCACAGGGCGAGGAAGCGCGCCACCTCGGCGCCCACCGCACCGGCGCCGCCGGCCTCGCGCTCGCGGGCGCACACCTGGGTGAGCTGCTCCAGGTAGCGGCGGGCGTAGGCGGCATCCTGGTAATCGACAAGCTGGGCCCAGCCCTCGGCGGCCAGCGGGCGCACCGGCGGCGGCAGCGCGGCCAGCGCCGCGTTCACCTCGGCGGGCAGCGGCAGCGCCTGCGCGGCGGCGGCCTCGCGCTCTTCGGCGGCGGCCTGGCTGCGGGCGGCGGCGCGCTCGTAGCCGGCGGCGAAGCCGCGCAGGCTGGCCTCCACCGCCTTGCCGGAACGGCGTATCGCCGCCTCGCAGGCCTCGCGCGGGAATGGCAGCCGGCCGGAGCCGACCATGGCGCCGAACAGCACGGTGTTGATGATGGTGCCCTGGCGCCAGGCGATGTCGCGCATGTCGAAGGCGATGACCTCGCGGGCGAGCTCGCGGGCGGCGTCGAACACCCGCTCGCCGTCGTAGCGGCCATCGCCCATCTGCATCTTCTCCGCCACCGCGTATTCCCGGTGGGTGGAGAACACCAGCGTGGTGCGCGCCGGATCGGCCAGGCCGTTCTGCAGCACCCGGCCGGCTTCGACCAGTTCGGAGGCGGCCACCAGGTCCACATCGCCCGGCCCCGGCGTCAGTGCCAGCACCGGCTGCTGGCCGCCGAGCGCGGCGCGCGGCTGCGGATACACCTCCAGGTAGTAGGTGGTGGCGCCGGTGCGCTGGGCCACGCCCGGCACCGAGGTGCTCTGCACCGGGAAATCGAGCGCGGTGGCGACGTCGATGATCCAGTCGGACAGCACGCCGCCGCCCTCGCCACCCAGCGCGGCGACGAGTATGGAAACCGGTTTCTGCATCATTGGAAGGCTCCGGCAGGCTGGGAAAGCGGACGGGCACGGCCAGCGAGCACGCCGATGGCGGCCTGGCGCAGGCGGTAGAGCGCGCGCTCCCACCAGCGCGGGTTGGCGACGATGTCCACCTTGTAGAAGGAGGGGCAGAGGGTGCCGGCATGCGCCGCCGCGCCGCACAGGCCGCAGCCGACGCAGCCCTGGTTCACCGTGGCCACCGGGTCGATGCGCAGCGGGTTGGGGTTGGGCTTGATGGTGAGCGAGGGACAGCCGGACAGGCGCACGCAGGCGTGGTCGCCGGTGCATACGCCGTCATCCACCGCGAAGCGGGTGCGCTGCACGCGCTGGCCGGCCTGCAGCCGGCGGGCGTTCAGCGGCTTCAGCTTGCGCTGGCGTTCGAGTTGGCACTCGCCGTCGGCGATCACCACCTTGAGGCCGCCTTCCAGCGTGCTCACCGCCTCTTCCAGCGTGCGCAGCATGGTGCCGACCTCGTAGCTGGGCACCTTGCGCACCCAGGACACGCCGACGCCGCGCAGCGCCGCCTCGATGTCCAGCGCCGCCTCCTTGCCGCCGTCCGCCTCCCGCACCGAGGAGGGAATCGCCTGGGTGCCGGTGGCCGAGGTGTAGCCGTTCTTCAGGATCACCAGCACCGAGTCGTGGCGGTTGTACACCGCGTTCACCACGCCGGAGGTGAAGCCGTTATGCCAGAAGCCGCCGTCGCCCATGATGCTGACCACCCGCGTGTCCATCATCGGCGCCACGCCGGAGGAACTGGCGAGACCGAGGCCGTAGCCGAGCACGGTGCTGCCGATGTTGAAGGGCGGCAGCGTGCCGAAGGTGTGACAGCCGATATCGGCGCTGACGTGCAGCGGCCCGGTGCGCGCCTGCAGCAGCTTGAGCGCGGCGAATACCGGCCGCTCCGGACAGCCGACGCAGAAGCCCGGCGGCCGCGCCGGCACCGGCGCCCCCAGCGCGGCGGCGGCCTGGGCGCGCAGCCTGCCGAGGCGGCTTGCGTCCTCCACCCGTTCGGCCACCGCCTGCGCCAGCGGCGCCTGTGCCGCCGGCGCGGCGGCCACCGGATGGCGGGCGAAGAAGGCGGCCATGCCCTTCAGCAGCACCTCGCCGTTGTATTCGCCGGCGCGGGCGAAGGCCTCGCCGCCGTCGAGTTCCGTCGCCAGCCCGGCCTTGCGCAGGATGGCGGCCAGCGCTTCCTCGATGTATTTCGGCTGGCCCTCTTCCACCAGCAGCACCGCCTGCTTGTCGCGGCAGAAGTCCGCCACCTCGTCCGGCACCAGCGGATAGACCACGTTGAGCACGTAGATGGGCAGCGGGCTGCGGCCGAAGGCATCCGCCAGGCCAAGCTGCTGCAGCGCGCGGATCATGCCGTTGTAGAGGCCCCCCTGAACGATGATGCCCAGCCCTCGCGCACCCTCCGCGCCCTCGCCCTGGCCGTCGAAACGCTCGTTCAGCCCGGCCTCGCGGATGAAACGCTGCGCCGCCGGCCAGCGCTCCTCCACCTTGTGCCGCTCCTGGGCGTGGATGGACGGCGGCAGGCAGATGCGGCCGTAGTCGAACTCCGCCTTCTCCAGCGCTTGCCGGCGAGAGTAGCGCGGCGGCCGGTTGTCGCTGCAGGTGAAGCTGCCATGCACATGACAGGCGCGGATGCGTAGCTGCAGCAGCACTGGCGTGGAAGAGGCCTCCGACAGATCGAAGCTGCGCTCCACCGCGGCGACGATGGAGGGCAGGTTGGGCCGCGGATCCAGCAGCCACATCTGCGACTTCATGGCGAAGGCGTGGGTGCGCTCCTGGATGATGCTGGAGCCCTCGCCGTAGTCCTCGCCGAGGATGACCACCGCGCCGCCCTTGACGCCGGCGGAGGCGAGATTGGAAAGCGCGTCCGAGGCGACATTGGTGCCGACGGTGGATTTCCATGTCACCGCGCCGCGCAGCGGGTAGTTGATGGAGGCGCCCAGCATGGCCGCCGCGCCCGCCTCGGAAGCGCTGTTCTCGAAATAGATGCCGAGATCGTCCAGCACCTCGCGGGCATCGCCGAGCACGTCTATCAGGTGGGAAACCGGCGCGCCCTGGTAGCCGCCGATGTAGCTGACGCCCGACTGCAGCAGCGCCTTGGTCACCGCGAGTATGCCCTCGCCGTGGAACACCTCGCCCTCGCCCAGGGTCAGCTTGGCGACCTCGGCGGCAAAGGAACGCTCCATGTCTCTCTCCTTTTGCTTTTGTCCGGCGTCCTGCCCGCTGCACCGCCACGGCTGGCGTGGCTTTGCGGCTGCGGCGCCGATGTTGTGGAGCTAAGACTAACGGCCAGTTCGCATCGAACCAACGCATCGAATGTATGTTACAAATCGACGCCATCTATTCGATGAACGAGGCTGGCGATGGAGCAGTTCGATCTCAATCTGGTGCGCATATTCACCACCTTGTACGAGACCGGCAGCGCCACCCTGGCCGCCGAGCGGCTGGAGCTGACGCAGCCCACGGTGAGCTACCGCCTTGCCCGCCTGCGCGAGGTGTTCTCCGACCCGCTGTTCGTGCGCGACCAGCGCAGCCTCAAGCCCACGCCGCGCGCCGAGGCGCTGTACCGCAAGTTCCGCGAGGCGCTGGCGACCATAGGCGAGGCGGTGGAGGAAACTCACCGCTTCGATCCCCTCACCGCCCGCCGCACCTTCAACCTGGCGATGTCGGACATCGGCAGCATGTACTTCCTGCCGCCGCTGGAAGCCGAGTTGCGCCGCCGCGCACCGGAGATCGCGCTGGAAGTGCGGCAGGTGCCGGTGCCTGAGATCGTCGAGCAGCTGGCCGCCTCCAAGATAGACGCCGCGCTGGGCAACCTCCCCACCCTGCGCGGCCACACCCGCAGCGTGCCGCTGTTCCGCGAGCACTACGTCTGCCTTGTCGGCCGCGCCCACGCCGAACGCCTGGGCGGCCGCATGCCGCTGGAGACCTTCCGCGACGCCCGCCACATCGTCGTTTCCTCCAGCTACTCCGGCCACCAGCTGGCCGAGGACGCGCTGGCCGACCAGGGCATCACCCGCCGCATCGCCCTGCGCACGCCCTATTACAGCTCGCTGCCACTGCTGATCGCGCAGAGCGATCTGGTGGCCCTGCTGCCCTCTCGCGTCGCCGCCACCTTCGCCGCCCAGTGCGCAGTGGTGCCGCTGCCGGTGCCCGCCCAGCTGCCCGGCTTCGAGGTGAAACTGCACTGGCACCCGCGGCATGAATCCAACCCGGCGCTGAACTGGCTGTTCGGCCGCATCGAGGCGGTGCTGGGCGCCTTGTAAGCCTGACGCCTATGTCGCCAGCATGGCGCCGGGCTAGACTTGCCGATCGTACATGGCTTTGCATCGCCCCGACCTTGCTCCGGCACCGGCCGAGACCCGCCAAACTCCAGAAAATCACAGGATTGATGGCGAACGCCCCCTTTTCCATGCTGCATCGCGCCAATCCAACGCCGTTGGCTCGACTTGCGAAAAGTACAAGCATTCACCCCACCGCGTTCAAGCGCCTGCCCGCTCCGCCTCCTATAGTTGAGTCGTCTATAAGACAGCATTAATCCAACGGAGAGAGAGACCATGCGCACCCAAGTCGGCATCATCGGCGGCGGCCCGTCCGGGCTTTGCCTTGCCCGCCTGCTCAGCCTGAGCGGCATCAAGAGCGTCATCCTCGAGCGTCAGACCCGCGACTACGTCGAAGCCCGCATCCGCGCCGGCATCCTGGAGCAAGGCATGGTGGACCTGATGCGCCGCGCCAAGGTCAGCGACCGCCTGGACAAGGAAGGCCTGGTGCACGACGGCATCGTGCTCGCCTTCGACGGCCGCGAAGAACGGGTGGACATGGCCTCCCTCACCGGCGGCAAGCGCGTCACCGTGTACGGCCAGACCGAGCTCACCAAGGATCTCTACGACGCGGTGCTGGAAGACGAAAACGTCACCGTGATCTTCTCCGCCGGCGAAGTCGAACCCACCGGCTACCTCGAAGGCTCGCCCAAGCTCAGCTACACCAAGGACGGCAAGCGCACCACGGTGGAGTGCGACTACATCGCCGGCTGCGACGGCTACCACGGCGTGTCCCGCGCCTCGGTGCCGCGCGGCATGATCCGCGAGTTCGAGCGCGTCTATCCCTTCGGCTGGCTGGGCCTGCTGGCGGACACCCCGCCGGTGCACGAAGAACTCATCTACGCCAACCACGAGCGCGGCTTCGCCCTCTGCTCCCAACGCTCCCACACCCGCAGCCGCTACTACGTGCAGGTGGGCCTGGACGAGAAGATCGAAGACTGGTCCGACGACCGCTTCTGGGACGAAATCCGCGCCCGCCTGCCGGCCCACATCGCCGAACGCATGGTCACCGGCCCCTCCCTGGAAAAGAGCATCGCCCCGCTGCGGAGCTTCGTCGCCGAACCGCTGCGCTTCGGCACCCTCTTCCTCGTCGGCGACGCCGGCCACATCGTCCCGCCCACCGGCGCCAAGGGCCTGAACCTCGCCGCGTCCGACATGTACTACCTCTCCACCGCGCTGATCGCCTACTACAACGAAGGCCGCAGCGACCTGCTGGACCGCTACTCCGAAGTCGCCCTGCGCCGCGTCTGGGCCGCCGTGCGCTTCTCCTGGTGGTTCACCTCCATCACCCACAAGTTCGGCGGCGACCCCATAGAACGCAAGATCCAGGTCGCCGAACTGGACTACCTGATGGGCTCCACCGCCGGCAAGACGACCATTGCGGAGAACTACGTCGGACTGCCGTTCGATCCGAGCTTCAAGTAAGCCAGGGCCGGCTCGCCGGCTGGTGGAAATGAAAGGGGCGCGTCCGCAAGGACGCGCCCTTTTTTTGCGCTGCCTTCTTGGCTGGAGTCAGCTCAGTTGCAACCCGTTGGTGCTTGAACGGACTTCACTGAAGTCACTATCGATTTAGCGCAGTTAGAACATGGCAATCTTCTTGATCTTGCAGATAGTCATAACCACCGGCATTGGCTCGCCCCCCTTAAAGGGATGGCCATTTCCCAAAGACTGGTTGGCTTGAATCAAGCTCCCGGCATTCAATTCCCACCACGATATTTCCAGTGACTTCACCCCAACCTCCCCTTCACCCCGCCGGCCTCAGCGCCTCCCTCCTCTTCAGCACCGCAGCCGTCCTTCTGCACACCGCCCACGCCAGCACGGCCACCGTCACGCCCAGGATGATCGCGCTCAGCGGGCGATCCACGAAGGTCGTCACATCCCCGCGCGCCAGCATCATGGCGCGGCGGAAGTGTTCTTCCATCAGCGGACCGAGGATGAAGCCCAGCAGCAGCGGGGCGGGTTCGAAGCTGAGGACGGCGAAGGCGTAGCCGAGGGCGCCGATGAGGGCCACCTGCAGGATGTCGAAGCTGCTGTTGTTCACGCTGTACACGCCCAGGCAGATGAACACGATGATGGCGGGGTAGAGCACGCTGTAGGGGATGCGCAGCACGCTTACCCACAGGCCGATCAGCGGGATGTTGAGCACCAGCAGCATCAGGTTGCCGATGACGAAGCTGGCAATCAGGCCCCAGAACAGTTCGGGCTGTTCCACCATCAGCAGCGGGCCGGGGGTGATGCCGTGCAGGATGAGCGCGCCCAGCATCAGCGCCATCACCGCGTCGCCGGGGATGCCCAGCGTCAGCGTGGGGACGAAGGCGGTCTGGGCGGCGGCGTTGTTGGCGGATTCGGGCGCGGTGATGCCTTCCACCGCGCCCTTGCCGAAGCGCGCCGGCTCGCGCGCCACTTTCTTTTCCACCGCGTAGGCAATGAAGGCGGCGATGGCGGAGCCGGTGCCGGGCAGCGCGCCGAAGAAGGAGCCGATGCCGGAGCCGCGCGCCATTGGCATCCAGGAGCGGCGCACGTCGTCGCGGCTGGGCACCATGCTGCGCAAGCGGATCTTGTCGTCGCGCAACTGGCCTTCGCGCGGCCGGTTCACCGCGCTGATCACCTCGGCGATGCCGAACACGCCCATCGCCAGGGCGACGATGCTGAGCCCTTCGGCCAGGCCGTTGAAGCCGAAGGTGAAGCGCTGCACGCCGGTGCTGACGTCGGTGCCGACCACGCCCAGCAGCAGGCCGAGCAGCACCATCGCCAGGCCCTTGGCGAGCGCGCCCGAGCCCAGTGTGGAGGCGGCCACCAGGCCCAGCGCCATCAGCGCGAAGTACTCCGCCGAGCCCAGTTCCAGGCCGAGTTCGGCGATCGCCGGGGCGAAAGCCACCAACAGCGCCAGCCCGATCATGGAGCCAAAGAAGGAGGCGGCGGCGGTCATGAACAGGGCGGCGCCCGCCCTGCCCTGCTGTGCCATCGGGTGGCCGTCCAGACAGGTGATGGCGGAGGAGGCCGAGCCCGGCAGGTTGAGCAGGATGGAGGCGGTGGAGCCGCCGTACTGGGCGCCGTAATACACGCCGGCCAACATGATGATGGCGGGCGTCGGCTCGATGTAGTAGGTCACCGGCAGCAGCAGCGAGATGGCCGCCAGCGAGCCGATGCCGGGCAGCACGCCGATGAGGGTGCCGAGGAAGACGCCGATGAAGCAGTACATCAACGTCACCGGCAGCATGGCCGTCTGGAAGCCGGCCAGCAGGTTGTTCAGGGTGTCCATTGCCGTCTCCCCCTCAGAAGTGCCACCACAGCGGCACGATCATGCCCAGGCCGGTGACGAAGATGAGCACCGTGAGCAGCGTGACGCCGGCCGCCAGCTTGAGCCGGCCGGGCCAGCGCAGGCTGCGGTCGGCGAGCGAGGCCAGCAATACCGCCGCCACGGTGGCGATCACCAGGCCCAGGGTCTGCAGCGCCAGCGCGAACACCACCACCGAGCCCAGCACCAGGCCGCCTGTGCGCCATTCCACCCGGATGGGTTTGGCCTTGCCCTGCCGCCGCCAGGCCGGCGCGGCGATGGCGCCGCCGAGCAGCAGCAGGCCGATGCCCAGCAGGATGGGGAAGAAGCCCGGCCCCATCTGCTGCAGGGAGCCGAATTCGTAGCGTTGCCCGTAGAGGGCGGCGAACAGGCCGATGGCGGCGACCAGCAGGCCGCCCAGCAGGTCGCGGTAATTCTTGTCCGTCATGCGGGGTCTCCTCCGCGGCCGCGTCGCGCCCGGTGCTGGCGGCGTCGCGCGGCGCTTGTCGAGTTTTGGCAGTCCCTTGCGGGCCAGTGAGCGTAGCGGCCGGGCGTCCGCGCGCCCGGCTGCGGGCCTCAGTTGGCGGTGATGCCGAACTTGCGGGCGGCGCCGCTCCAGCGGTCCACCTCGGCCACCCAGAAGCGCTGGAACTCCGGCTGCGGCATGTTCACCGCAGCCACCCCGGCGGTCTTCCATACTTCGCGCATGTCTTCGCGCTGCAAGGCACGGACGATTTCCTCGTGCATGCGGGAGACCACCTCCGGCGGCGTGCCCTTGGGCGCGAACACGCCGTACCAGGTCATCACCTGGAAGCCGGGCATCACGGTTTCCGCCAGCGTGGGCACGTCCGGAAAGGCTTCGGTGCGCTGCGGCGAGGTCACCGCCACCGCCTTCACCCGCTTGGCGCGCACCTGCACCGCGGCGGTGGGCATGGTCTCGAACATCACCTGGATGTGGCCGGCGAGGATGTCGCGTATCGCCTGCGAACTGCCACGGTAGTGGATGGCGGCCATGTCCGGCGTGCCGACTTCGGCCTTGAACATCTCGGTGGCGACGTGGTGCAGCGCGCCGGCGCCGCCGGTGCCGTAGCTCACCTTTCCGGGGTTGGCCTTGATCCACGCCACCAGTTCCTGCGGCGTTTCCACCGGCACCCGCTTGCTGACGATGACCATGTTGGGCGTCTCGCCGATGTGGGCGACACCGACCAGATCGCTCTTGCTGTCGTAGGGCACGTCGGCATAGACGCCGGGGATGATGGCGTGGTGGATGGCGCCCATCAGGAAGGTGTAGCCGTCCGGGGCGGACTTGGCGACATGCTCCGCGCCCACCATGCCGGCGGCGCCGCCGCGGTTCTCCACCACCACCGCCTGTTTCAGGGCTTCGCCCAGGTGCTGGGCCAGCGGCCGGGTGAGCGTATCCAGGGAACCGCCGGCCGAGGCCGGCACGATCAGCCGTATCGGCTGCTGGGTGGGCCAGGCCTGGGCCTGGGCGCCGCCGGCGGCGAGGGCACAGGCGGCGAGGGTAATGCCGCGCAGCAGGCGTGCGGCGCGGAATGGGAATCTCTTCATGTCGGGTCTCCTTTGGTCTTGATGTCGTTATGTCGCGGACCGTGAGCGGTCCGGGCCGTCGTCGCGGCGTGCATCGAGTGTGTTTCCCGCCGGCGCGGTGTCCCGCCGCGCCGGTGTGCTGCCTTGTGTCTGCTGGAATCTGCCTCCTCTGCGGGCGGGCTTGGCCCCACACCCGTTCTCTGTTCGTTCCGCTGGCCGGTGGCGGGCGCCCTGTCGCAGGGCCCGCCACCTTGCCGGCTCAGGCCTTGCCGGCGCCGCGCGAGGTTGGCCGCCGCGCCAGTTCCGCCACCGCGTCCCAGTCGGGCGTGAAGCCCAGGCCAGGCGCCTCCGGCAGCGGCAGCCAACCGTTCTCCGGCACCGGCAGGCCGGTGAAGAGCTGTTCGCTCATGGTCACGGCCACATGGTGATATTCGATGAAGCCCCCATGCGCAAGGCCGGCATGTAAATGCATGTTGTGGAAGGGCCAGGCGCCGCCGTTGGCGATGGCCACCTGCCAGGCCTGCGCCATGCCGGCGATGCGCAGGCACTGGGTGTAGCCGCCGGTGATGGCGACGTTGGGCTGGGCGATGTCCACCGCCCTCGCCTGGAAGAGGTCGGCGAAGCGGCTGTCCAGGCCCTCGTTCTGGCCAGCGGCCAGCGGAATATTGATGCTGCGGCGCAGGTCGGCCAGCGCGCGCACGTCGTTGTGGCTCACCGGCTCTTCGAAGAAGGCGATGCCGCAGTCCTCCACCCGCTGGGCGAGCAGGCGGGCGTGGTAGGGGTCCAGGCTGCAGTTGGCGTCTATGCACAACTCCGGCCCCGGCCCCACCGCTTCGCGCACCGCGCGGATGCGGGCTTCGTCCTCGCGGATCACCGCCGACAGCGGCCGTGGCTCGTCGCGGCGCTGCAGGGCATGGTTGCCCACCGTCATCTTCAACCGGGAGAAGCCCAGGCCGACCCAACTGCGCGCCGCCTCGGCCAGCTGCTCGGTATCGAGAAAGCCGAAACCGAAGGTGGCATACACCGGCACCCGCTTGCGCGCGCCGCCGAGCAGCTTCCACAGCGGCAGGCCCAGCGCCTGGGCTTTCAGATCCCACAGGGCGATGTCCAGCGCGGCAATGGCGTGGGCGCCGTAGCCGCTCTGGCCGCGCGGCGTCAGCAGCCAGTAGAGGCGGTTCCACAGCCGCTCGATGTTGAGCGCGCTCTCGCCGAGCAGGTGATGGGCGGCCACCTCGTTGATCGCCGCGGCCACCACCTCTTCCTCGGTGATGGCGGTGAAGCCGCAGCCCACCAGCCCGCTCTCGGTCTCCACCCGCACCAGCACGCAGGACAGCGCGGTGGGCTTGCGCACCGCGCCCACCACCGCATCCACCGGCACGTTGATGGGGATGGCGCGCACGCTGCGGATGGTGAGCTCGCGCTCCAGCCGGGCGCCGGCTGCCGCGGCCGCGCCGTGTTGTTGATCGACGTTCTTCGTGGCTTCTTTATCTATCTGCATGCCTGGGTCTCCTCTTGCGCTCGCCTGCCAGCGGCGTGTCGCCGTGCGGGCTGCGTTCGGCGTTTATAGAGACCGGCGGCAGGAGTGGACAAGCGAGTTTTTTGCGAAGCCGTTTTCGACTATCTCGAAACCTTGGCATCGGGAGATGACAGCGGACTGCCGTCCGCCGCGGCCGATGCCTGCAGGAAGTCGATGATCATCCGCGTCTGCGGCAGCGGTTCGCGCTGGGTGGGCCAGCCGATCAGCAGGCGGCGGCGGGCCCAGTCGTCGCGCAGCGGAATCGCCTTCAGCCGGCCGAGGGCGACATAGGCTTCGGCCGAGCGCACCGGCAGCACGCCGACGCCCACGCCGCCTTCGATCATGCGGCACACCGCGTCGAAGCTGCGCACCTGGATGCGCAGCCGCAGCACCCGGCCGAGCCTGGTCGCCGCCAGCTGCATGCGCGACAGGATGGCGGTGCCGCCGTGCAGGCCCACCTGCTCGTAGGCCAGCGAATCGGCGAAGGAGATTTCGTCCCGCGCTGCCAGCGGGTGGCCCAGCGGCATCACCAGCGCCAACTCGTCGGTGCGGTAGGGGCGCACCACCATGCCGGGCGTGGCATAGCTCTCTTCGAAAATGGCGAGGTCGGTGCGGTCGGTCTGCAGCAGCGCCACCGCCTCGGCGCTGGTCTGCTCCTCCAGGTCGATGCGCAGGCGCGGATGGGCTTCGAGGAAGGCGGCGATGTCGCGTGGCAGGAACTGCACGATGGCGGCGGCGTTGGCCACCATGCGCACCCGGCCCTCGACGCCGCTGGCGTAGTCGCGCAGCTCTTCCTCCAGGCTGGCCGCCAGCGCCGCCATCTGCCGCGCCTGGCCGACGAAGACCTCGCCCGCCGGCGTCAGCGCCACGCCGCGCGGCCGGCGGTGCAGCAGGATCACGCCCAGGCGCGCCTCCAGGTCGCTGATGCGCTTGCTCGCCGCCGCCACCGACATGTGGCAGCGCGCCGCGCCGCCGCTGATGCTGGCGGCTTCGGCCACCGCGATCAGCAGGCGGACGGCGGCGATGTCGAGTTGGGCCAGGGCGCTCATCGGGACTCCGGGGCGGAACGGCCCCGGAGTATCCCACGGGCGGCGGCACTCAGACGACGGCGCCACCCTCGCCGCCGGCATCCTCGCCGACCAGCAGGCGGTTGCCGTCCAGCCAGCGGTGCGGCGGCACTTCGAGATTGGTCGGCGCCGGCTGGTGCAGGAACACCCGGCCGGCGAGGTCGAAGCGCGAGCCGTGGCATGGGCACAGGAAGCCGCCCGGCCAGTCCGCCTCCATGCCGGCGACGGCGCCGGGCGCGAACTTCTCCGAAGGCGAGCAGCCGAGGTGGGTGCAGATGCCGACGAGCACCAGGAACTCCGGCCGGATGGCGCGCTGCGGGCCGGCGGCGTAGGCCGGCTGCTGCGCTTCCTGCGAGGCAGGATCGGCAAGGCGCTCGTCATGGCCTTCCAGCGCGGCCAGCATCTGCGCACTGCGGCGCAGGATCCACACCGGCTTGCCGCGCCACTCCACCGTCATCATCTCGCCCTCGGCGAGACGGCCCACGTTCACCTCCACCGGCGCGCCGGCGGCGCGGGCGCGCTCCGAGGGCGTCAGGCTGGCGACGAAGGGCACGGCGGTGGCAGCCATCGCAACGGCACCCGCGCCGGCGGTGGCGGCGAGCAGGCGGCGGCGGTCGTCGTCCGCGGGGGCGGGCGTCAGCGTATGGGCGGGCATGGTTGGCACTCCTTGAGCGGTCGGGGATGAGGCGACGCGCCGCCGCCGCGGCCCCGGGGCCCGCAGGGGTGGGGCGAGGTGACCAGTGGCCGCCGCGACGCTCGCGGACGCGCCGCCTCGCCCTTACAGAAACAAATCGCGTGCCTGCCGCGCATCGCCTCCCGCAACGGCGGGAAAGCGCTTTTACTTCATTCGCTTGCATGGCTCGGCGCAGACAGGCCGCCACCCCGCGTACTGCCGCCGGCTGCCGCTGGCGGCAGCAGTGGCAGGCACGACCGCCAAGGCTGTCAGCCGCGCTCCAGGTCGCGCAGCTTGCGATACAGGGTGCGCTCGCTGATGCCCAGGCGCTCGGCCAGCGCCCGCCGGCTGCCGTGATGCTCGCGCAGCGCCTCCAGCAGCGCCTGCCGCTCCAGCCGCCGCAGGCCGCCACTCATGGCCGCACCCGCCAGCGGCGCCGACGCCTCGCCGAGCACCTCCGGCGGCAGGTGGGCGAGGTCTATCTGCTCGCCGTCGCACATCAGGCTGGCGCGCTCCAGCACATTGCGCAGTTCGCGCACATTGCCGGGAAAAGCGTAGGCGGCGAGGCAGCGCAGCGCCGGCTCCGTCAGCGTCAGCCGGCGCCGCGGCGCCACCCGCTCCAGCAAGGTCGCCACCAGCAGCGGCAGGTCGGCCAGCCGTTCGCGCAGTGGCGGCACCGGGATGGGGAAGGTATTGATGCGGTAGTACAGATCCTGGCGGAAGCTACCCTCCGCCACCATCTCGCGCAGCGGCCGGTGAGTGGCGGACACCAGGCGGATGTCGGCCTGGCGCAGCTCGGTGGAGCCAACCCGGCGATAGGTGCCGGTCTCCAGCAGGCGCAGCAGCTTCACCTGCATGCCCAGCGGAATGTCGCCCACCTCGTCGAGGAACAGGGTGCCGCCGGCAGCCGCCTCCACCAGCCCGGGCTTGCGTGCGCTGGCGCCGGTGAAGGCGCCGCGCTCATGGCCGAAGAGCTCGCTCTCGAACAGGGTTTCCGGCAGGCCGGAGCAATCCACCGCGACGAAGGGCCGCCCGGCGCGCGGGCTGGCGGCGTGGATGGCCTGGGCCACCAGTTCCTTGCCGGTGCCGGACTCGCCCTGCAGCAGCACCGCCGCCTCGGCCGGCGCCACCCGCGACACCAGCTCCAGCATGCGGCGGAAGGCCGGCGCGCGCCCCACCATGCCGCCTCCGCCGGGGCCGCGGGCGACCTCCATCGGCGCCATCTTCTCGATGAACCAGGCGATGCGGCCCTCGCCGTCGCGCACTGGCGACAGTTCGATGGCGACGTACTCCTCGCCGCGCGGGGTGTGATGCAGATGCAGCACCCGCTCGCGCGTGCCCGACTGCAGGCTGCGGGTGAGCGGACAGGACTCGCCGGCCTGGTCGCAGGGCCGCGGATAGCGGTGCGAGACCTCGTAGCAGTTGCGCCCGAGCACGCTGCGGGTGGTGCCGAAGGCAGCGCGGTAGGCGGTGTTGGCGGCAACGATGCGGTAGTCGCGGTCGCACAGGATGTGGGGCTCGGACAAGGTCTCCAGGTAGGACACCAACTCCGGCAGGACGGGCTCGCCGGCGGACGGCACGGGGGACATGCTGCGACACCTCTGACAGGGGACTGCCATATCTTGCAGCACTGGCAGTACGGCTGTCAGCCCTGCACGCCGGACGGCAGACGCCAAGGCCCTGATTCCACGCTATTCCGCGGCACCGCGCCGGGCTGGCATGCGGCTTGTTATTACCAAGGTGAGATTTTCACCCGCCACCGCCATGTCACCGCCCATCCCCCCGCCTGCCCCGCCGCCTTTCGAGGCGGCCTCAGCAAAAACATGCAAACCGCATCCAGCGCCACCCCTGGCGCCGGCCTCCGGCCCCCTCAGCGGCGCCGACCGCCGCCTGCTGCGCGAACTGGCCGTGGCGCTGGCGGTGAAGCTGGCGCTGCTCGCCGCCCTGGGCGGCTGGCTGGCCAGCGGCGGCACAGAAGCAGGCGCCGCGCCGCTGGCCGGCCCCGCCCCTTCCGATTCCCGTACTCCGAGAGATAACGATGGTCACTGAGCAACTCGTCGACCTGTCGCGGCTGCAGTTCGCCGCCACCGCGATGTACCACTTCCTGTTCGTTCCGCTGACCCTGGGCATGACCTGGCTGCTGGTCATCATGGAAAGCCTGTGGGTGATGACCGGCAAGCCGGTGTACCGCGACATGACCCAGTTCTGGGGCAAGCTGTTCGGCATCAACTTCGCGCTGGGCGTCACCACCGGCATCACGCTGGAGTTCCAGTTCGGCACCAACTGGGCCTACTACTCCCACTACGTCGGCGACATCTTCGGCGCGCCGCTGGCGATAGAGGGCCTGATGGCCTTCTTCCTCGAATCCACCTTCATCGGCCTGTTCTTCTTCGGCTGGGCGCGGCTGTCGCGGCTGCAGCACCTGCTGGTGACGCTGCTGATGGCGGTGGGCACCAACCTCTCCGCGCTGTGGATCCTGGTCGCCAACGGCTGGATGCAGAACCCGGTGGGCGCGGAGTTCAGCTTCGAGACCATGCGCATGGAGCTCACCGACTTCACCGCGGTGCTGCTCAACCCGGTGGCGCAGGCCAAGTTCGTGCACACCGTGTCCGCCGGCTATGTCACCGGCGCGATGTTCGTGCTGGCGATCTCCTCCTGGTACCTGCTGCGCCGCCGCGACGTGGATTTCGCCAAGCGCTCCTTCCGCATCGCCGCCGCCTTCGGCTTCGCCTCGGTGTGCTCGGTGATCGTGCTCGGCGACGAGTCCGGCTATTCGCTGGGCGAGGCGCAGCAGACCAAGCTGGCAGCGATGGAAGCGATGTGGGAGACCGAACCCGCCCCCGCCGGCTTCAACCTCTTCGCCCTGCCGGACGACGCCGCGATGGAGAACCGCTACGCGCTGCAGATTCCCTGGGTGATGGGCCTGATCGGCACCCGCTCGCTGGAGCAAGAGATTCCCGGCCTGAAGGAGATCCTGGCGAAGAACCGCGCCCGCATCGTCAGCGGCATGGAGGCGGTGCGCCTGCTGGACGCGCTGCGCGCCGACCCCGCGGATGCCGCGATGCAGGCGCGTTTCGACGCGATCAAAGGCGACCTCGGCTTCGGCCTGCTGCTGCGCCGCTACGTCCAGAGCATGGACGAGGTGACGCCGGAGCTGGTGGACCGCGCCGCGCGCGACACCCTGCCGCGGGTGGCGCCGCTGTTCTGGACCTTCCGCCTGATGGTGGCGCTGGGCTTCGCCATGCTGGCGCTGTTCGGCCTCGCCCTGTGGCATTCGCTGAAGGGCGACTTCGCCGAGCGCCGCGGCCTGCTGCGCTGGGCGCTGTATTTCCTGCCGGTGCCGTGGATCGCCTGCGAGATGGGCTGGTTCGTGGCCGAGTACGGCCGCCAGCCGTGGACCATCTACGGCGTGCTGCCCACCCATCTGTCCGTGTCCACGCTGACGGTGGAGAGCCTGTACGGCTCGCTCGCCGGCTTCGTCGGCTTCTACACCCTGCTGCTGGTGGTGGAGATGTACCTGATGGTGCGCTTCGCCCGCCTCGGCCCGGCCAGCCTGGGCACCGGCCGCTACCACGGCGAGGCGCCCGCGCCGGCGGCGCCCCTCGCGCCCGCCGCCATCGACCCCCGCCCCACCCTGTCCTGACCGGAGCCCCGCCATGCCTCTCGATTACCCCACCCTGAAACTCATCTGGTGGCTGCTGGTGGGCGTGCTGCTCGTCGGCTTCGCCATCATGGACGGCCACGACATGGGCGTCGGCACCCTGCTGCCCTTCGTCGGCAAGAGCGACGAGGAGCGCCGCGCGGTGATCAACACCGTGGGCCCGCACTGGGACGGCAACCAGGTGTGGTTCATCACCGCCGGCGGCGCCATCTTCGCTGCCTGGCCGCTGGTGTATGCCACCGCCTTCTCCGGCTTCTACTGGGCCATGCTGGCGGTGCTGTGGGCGCTGTTCTTCCGCCCGGTGGGCTTCGACTACCGCAGCAAGATCCACCACGCCGGCTGGCGCCGCACCTGGGACTGGGGCCTGTTCGTGGGCGGCGCGGTGCCGCCGCTGATCTTCGGCGTGGCCTTCGGCAACCTGCTGCAGGGCGTGCCCTTCCATTTCGACGCCAACCTGGTGCCCTACTACACCGGCAGCTTCTGGGCCCTGTTGAACCCCTTCGCCCTGCTCGCCGGGGTGGTGAGCAGCGCCATGCTGAGCTTTCACGGCGCGGTCTATCTCGCCCACCGCACCGAGGGCGACATCCAGCGCCGCGCCATCCGCGCCGCGCTGATCTTCGGCCCGCTGATGCTGCTGGCCTTCAGCCTCGCCGGGCTGTGGGTGGCGCGCGGCGGCCTGGGCTATGCCTTCGCCGTCGCCCCCGACCCGGCCGCCCTGCCCAATCCGCTGGCGAAGCGCGTGGTGGCCGAAGCCGGCGCCTGGCTGCACAACTACGCCAGCGCGCCGGCCACGGTGCTGGTGCCGGCGCTGGCCTACGCCGGCGGCCTCGCCGCCATCGCCCTGGTGGCCGCCCGCCGCACGCTGGCGGCCTTCGTCGCCTCGGCGCTGGCCATCGTCGGCGTCATCGGCACCGCCGGGGTGTCCATGTTCCCCTTCGTGATGCCCTCCTCCACCCGGCCGGACGCCAGCCTCACCGTGTGGGACAGCGTCTCCAGCCAGCGCACGCTGGGCATCATGCTGTGGGCCACGGTGATCTTCATGCCGCTGATCGTGGCCTACACCGGCTGGGCCTACAGGGTGATGGCGGGCAAGGTCACCACCGCCTACATCCGCGAGAACGAGCATTCCGCCTACTGAACCCGAGGAGTCTTTCGATGTGGTACTTCGCCTGGATACTCGGCATCGGCTTCGCCGTGCTGCTGGCCATACTCAACGCCCTGTGGGGCGATACCGCAGCGATGCGCGCCGGCCGCGCCGCGGCGGACGATGACGCGGAGCAAGCTTGATGGCGGCCGCGCCCGGGCCGGCCGCCGCCGGCTCGGCCCCCATCGCCGCCACCCCCGGCCGGCTGCGCCCGCTGCCGCTGCTGGCAGCCCTGGCGCTGATGCTGGGGCTGGGGATCGCACCCAATCTGTTCGCCACCGCCGACGGCCGGGCGGACCACCTGGCGGCGCTGGCGCTGTGCTGGGCGATGAGCGCCGGCTTCGTCGCCGGCGTCGGCTTCCGGCCGCAGGCGCTGGCCTGGCGGCTGCTGTTCTCGCCGGCGGCCGTGGCGCTTGGGCTGGCGCTGGGGCTGGGGCGCTTGCTGATGGTGGGTGGCTGAGGGCGAGAGGGGTTCGGCGGGCTGGCGGGTAGCGCGCGTCTTTTTTCCTGCCTCCGCCTGCGGGGGATGGGCGGCATGGTTTTCTCTGGCTCTCGCGGGAGAAGGAGGGCGGCTGACGCCCCCTGCGGAGGGCGCCCCCTCTCCCCCGGCCCCCGCGAGGGGGAGGGGGCAAACCCGACGTCGCCTGCCCTCATGTAATTTCCTGCCACGCCCCTGCAGTTTCTCCTCCTGCCCCCACACCTCTCACTCCGAGCTTCATGCTTCGCCCTCCACCCCCTGGCGGCGGAAGGCGGATGGGGTGAGACCGGTGCGGCGGCGGAAGAAGCGGCAGAAGTAGGCCGGGTCCTGGAAGCCGAGTTCGTATGCGATGCGGGATACCGGCGCGGCGATGTAGATGAGCTTGCGCCGCGCCTCCAGCAGCAGCCTGTCCTGCGTCAGTTCGAAGGCGGAGCGGCCAGCCACCGCCTGGCACAAGCGGTTCAGCGTGCTCTCCGTGGTGTGCAGCGCCTCGGCGTAGCGCGGCACCAGCCAGTGCTCGGTGTAGTGCGCCTCCACCAGCGCGCGGAAGCGGGCGAAGAGTTCATGGCGGGCACGGTCGGCCGGGGTGGCGGCGTCGGCGGCCTGCAGGCGGCTGCGGGCGAGCAGCATCAGCAGCGCACACACCAGCCACTCCACCATCTTCGCCCGGCCGGCGGCATCCTCATGAAACTCGGCCTGCAGCTGCTCCAGCAGCGCGGCCATCGGCGCCGCCGATTCCAATGGAATGGCCTGCGGCTGGCGGAACAGCACGTCCTCGAACATGCGGCCCGCATTGCCGGCTTCGCCGGACAGCATGGCGGCGGTCAGCGTCAGCACGTAGCCGTGGGTGCCGGGGGTGAAGCGGAAGGCGTGGACCACGCCGGGCGGAATCGCCGCCGCCAGCGGCGCCGTCACCGCCGAGCGCCGGCCATCCAGCGTCAGCTCGCCGCCGCCGTCGAGAAAAAATACCACCTGGTAAAGGCCGGGGTGGGTGTGGGTGCCGATCTCCCAGTCGTAGCGCTCGCTGCGGCTGCGGATGTCTTCGATGTGGAAGAACTCGGCGTCCGCCACCGTGCCGGCGTCGCCATAGAGAAAGAAGCGTGGAATGGCCGCGCCGGGTGCGGGCTGCTGCATGGGTCTCCTCCCAGGATTTCACGGCCGGTCTTGTGCGCCTGGCCTGTTGCGCCCGCCATCGGGGGCGGTACGCAGATTGACGGAATAGTACAAGCCGCCTCCGGCTTAGTCCATTTTCGCGCCAGGGTCTTGTCCCTAAAGTTGCCGCATGGCGGGGCCGGCTCCGGCGGCCCGCCCAGATGCGGTGCCGCCAGCCGGCGGCGCCCGACAAGGAGGAGACATGTTCAGCTTCGATCCCTATTCACCAGCGGTGGACGCGGACCCGTTCCCGTTCTACCGCACCCTGCGCGACGAGCATCCCTGCTTCTGGAGCCAGGAAGCCAATATGTGGGTGCTGTCGCGCTATGCCGACATCGTGACCGCGCTCAACGACTGGCAGACGTATTCCTCGGCGCGCGGCAACCTGATGACCGAGCTGCCCAACCGCGCCGGCGCCACCCTGGGCACCACCGATCCCCCGCGCCACGACCGTCTGCGCGGCCTGGTGCAACACGCCTTCATGAAGCGCAACCTGGCCTCGCTGGACGGCGCCATCCGCGAGGCGGCCATCGACGCGCTGCAGCCGCTGCTGGGTCAGCGCCAGTTCGATTTCGTCGAGGACTTCGCCTCCAAGTTCACCGTAAAAGTGCTGTTCCGCGTGCTCGGCCTGCCGCCGGGCGACGAGGTGGCGGTGCGCGACCGCGCGGTGCTGATGGTGCAGTCCGACCCGGCCACGCGGCAGAAGGGCCCGGCCCACATCGCCGCCTTCAACTGGATGAGCGAGTACGCCAGCGGCATCATCGCAGAGCGGGTGAAGCAGCCGGGCGAGGATCTGATCTCCCAGTTCAGCCTGGCCGAGATCGACGGCGAGCGCCTGTCCGAGCGCGAGGTGCTGCTCACCACCACCACGCTGATCATGGCCGGCATCGAATCGCTGGGCGGCTTCATGTCGATGTTCGCGCTCAACCTCGCCGACCACGCCGAGGCCCGCCGCCGGGTGGTGGCCGATCCGGCGCTGCTGCCGGAAGCCATCGAGGAGTCGCTGCGCTTCAACACCTCCGCCCAGCGCTTCCGCCGCTGCCTCACCCGCGACATCGAGCTGCACGGCCAGCAACTGAAGGAAGGCGATTTCATCTGCCTCGCCTACGGTTCCGGCAACCGCGACGAACGCCAGTTCGCCAACCCGGACGTGTATGACATCGACCGCAAGCCGCGCGGCCACCTCGGCTTCGGCGGCGGCACCCACGCCTGCCTGGGCACCGCCATCGCCCGCATGGCGGTGAAGATGGCCTTCGAGGAATTCCACAAGGTCTTCCCGGAGTACAGCCGGGTGCAGGAGCAACTGCCGTGGATGCCCTCCTCCACCTTCCGCAGCCCGCTGCGGCTGGATCTGGCGGTCGGCTGAAGCACTGCGTCACCCAGGACGACCGCCGGCCCCGCGCCGGCGGTCGCGCTGCATTTTCCGCAACACAGTCCGCAACACAGAACACGCATCCCCATATCGAGAGGAGACAAACCATGGTCATGATCACTTACGTCGAACCCAACGGCGGCCGGCAGGAAATCGATGTGCCCGAAGGCTGGAGCCTGATGCAGGGCGCCATGTCCAACGGCGTGGATGGCATGGAGGCCGAATGTGGCGGCTCCTGCGCCTGTGCCACCTGCCACTGCTACATCGACGAAGCCGCGCTGGCGCGCATTCCGCCGGCCGCCGACAACGAAGCGGCGATGCTGGAGAACGTGGTGGCCGAGCGCCGCCCCAACAGCCGGCTGGCCTGCCAGGTCAAGGCCACGGCCGCGCTGGAAGGCATCCTGGTGGAACTGCCGGCGGCGCAGAGCTGACATGGGCGCGCCCATCGTCATCGTCGGCGCCGGCCAGTCCGGCCTGCAGGTGGCCGAGTCCCTGCGCAGCGAAGGCTGGGAGGGCGGCATCCTGCTGCTGGGCGAGGAAGCGGTGCCGCCCTACCACCGGCCGCCGCTGTCCAAGGCCTACCTTGCCGGCAAGGCGGAAGAGGCCCAGCTCTTCATCCGCAGCCCGGAAGCGCTGGCGAAGAAGCGCATCGACTTCCGCCCCGGCAGCCGCGTCGCCGCCCTCGACATCGCCCGGCAGACGCTGACGCTGGCCGATGGCAGCCAGCTGGACTACGAAGGCCTGGCGCTGGCCACCGGCGCGCGCAACCGCGCGCTGCCGCTGCCCGGCGCGGAGCTGGACGGCGTGTTCGGCCTGCGCACCCTGGACGACACCCGCCGCATCGCCGAAGCCCTGGCCGCGACCGAAGCGGTGGTGGTGATAGGCGGCGGCTTCATCGGCCTGGAATTCGCCGCGGTCGCCGCCGCCCAGGGCAAGCGCGTCACCGTGCTGGAAGCGGCGGAGCGGCTGATGGCGCGGGCGGTGCCACCGGCGCTGTCGGACTTCTACCTGGCGCTGCATCGCGCCCACGGCGTGCGGGTGGAGCTGGGCGTGAGCGTGGCGGCGGTCCTCGGCGAGCAGGGCCGCGCCCATGGCGTGCGCTGCGCCGACGGCCGCGAGTTCGAAGCCGGGCTGGTGGTCGCCGGCATCGGCGTGCTGCCCAATGACGAGCTGGCCGCCGCCGCCGGCATCGCCTGCGATCGCGGCATCCTGGTGGATGCCTGCTCGCGCACTTCTGCGCCCAACGTGGTTGCCAGCGGCGACTGCACCGTCACCCGGCTGGAAGATGGCAGCCTGCGCCGGCTGGAGTCGGTGCAGGCGGCGGTGGAGCAAGGCAAGTCCGCCGCCGCCGCGCTGCTTGGCCGCGAGCGCCCCTTCAGCGCCCGGCCGTGGTTCTGGTCCGACCAGTACGAGGTCAAGCTGCAGATGGCCGGCCTCGCCGCCGGTGCCGACCGCAGCGTGCTGCGCGGCAGTCAGGAGGCGCACGCCTTCTCGCTGTTCCACTATCGCGGCGAGCAATTGCTGGCGGTGGATTCCCTCAACCAGCCGCAGGTGCACATGCTCGCCCGCCGCATGCTGGACGCCGGCCGCTCGCCGACGCCGGCCCAGGCGGCGGACAGCGGCTTCGAGCTCAACACCGTGCTGGCGACACCGGCGCCGGCCATGAGCAGCTGATTCAGTCCGCGGTGGCCGGGCGCCGGGGGTTTGACAGCCGCTGCCGCGATGAGGCTGGAGCCCCTTGCAGAGGTGATTCCAGGGTAGCGAGGCAACCTGGATGAAGCGCCACCGGCCGGCAGCGCCTGCGGCCAGCCAGCGGCCGGACTGCTTGCGGGCTGTCGTGGCGCTGACAGCCCCGCGCGGCGCCCGCCAGTGAGGCAGCGCCGCCAGGGAAAAAGCCAGGCGCGGCTTAAGCCAGAGGGGTCAGCAAGTCTTGCCCGCTCGAGCCGCGACCTCGCCTTGCCGCATGACGCTGGCCGGCACGCCGCCGATCCCCCAGTTCTCCGGCACCACCGGCACGATGCCGCCGCGCACCAGGGCGCGATCGACGCCGAGCACCCGTTCGACGATGTCGGTAAAGCCATGCAGCAGGCGCTGGCGGTCGGCCAGCGAGCGCCCTTCCATCACGACGAAGCTGAAGTACGGTGCCCGCCGCACCTCCCGGCACAGCGGCACGCCGCCCACCGCCACGAGTTCCGGCCGGTAGAGCTGGATGAATACCCGCACGCGGTCCACCGGGCAGGCGAGCACTTCAGCGAAGAAACGGCTGGACTCCACCAACAGCGTCTCGTGTTGCTCCGCCGTGTACTGCCCTTCAGCGAGATGGAAATGCAGGATCGGCATCGCCGCCTCCTCAGGGCAGGCCGCGGCGGCGGCCGGCGTCCAGCATCAGCGTCGAACCGGTCATCGCGTCGGCTTCGGGCGCCAGCAGCAGCGACACCGCCCAGGCCACCTGCTCCGGCGTGGTCAGCGCGCCGATCGAGGATTCGCCGCGCATTTCATCCAGCACCGCATCCACGCTGATGCCGCGCAGCGCGGCCCGGTCGGCGGCGACACGGTGCAGGCGCTCGGTGTCGGCCGGGCCGGGGGCGATGGTGTGGGCGGTGATGCCGCGCTCGCCGTAGGCCAGGCTCAACTGGCGCACCACGTTGATCAGCGCCGCGTTGGCCACGCCGGCGGCGGCGGCGTAAGCGGTGGGTTCGAGGCCGTAGTGGCCGCCGATGGCGACGATGCGCGCGCCCCGCAGCAGCTTGTCATCGACCGCGCGCACCAGGCGCAGCAGCCCGCCGACCTTGATGTTCACCGCCTCGGTCATCGACGCCGTCGGCGCGCCGAGAATGCCGCCCGCCACCGCCACGCCGGGGCCGTGCACCACCATCCGCACCGGCCCGTCGACCGCGGCGCCTATCGCCGCGATGGCACTGTCCGACGCGATGTCGGCGGCGCAGGGCCGCAGGCCCGGGCAGCGCTCGCGCAGCGCGTCCAGCGCATTCACCGAGCGCGCCACCGCCACCACCGCCAACCCCTGCCCCGCCAGCCGCGAGACGATGGCCTGGCCGAAAGCGCCGGTGGCGCCGACGACGACTGCGATTTCCTGTTGTGATTTCATGCGTTTCCTTCCTGTGGCAACTCAGGTGAGCACGGTCAGGAAGCTCTCGCGCGGGATGTTGTCCTGCGCAAAGGTCGCCGCGCCCAGCTCGCTGGTATCCCAGGTCAGCGTCGGCGTGTCCGGGTAATGCACGTAGCCGCCGGAGAAAACCTCGTTGCGATTGCCCGACGGGTCGAAGAAATAGATGGTCGCGCCGCGGGTGACGCCGTGGCGGTTGGGGCCGACATCGACCGGAATGCGGTACTTGCCGATCAGGTCGGCGGCGTGAATCACGTCGTAGGTCGATTCCAGCAGGAAAGACACGTGATGGAAGCGTGCCTCGTCCGGCTGCAGCACGAAGGCGATGTCGTGCGGCTTGGTGGAGCAGCTGAGGAAGAGTGCGAGCGAGGCCTCGCTGTCCACATCGATCAGGCGCTCGCTCAGGTCGAACTCGAACACCTCCCGGAACAGCCGCGCGTTCCGGTCGATGTTGGGGCCGCCGAGCAGGCAGTGGTCCAGCCGGTTGATGCGGCAGCCGCGGATCACGCCTTCGTCCGGCATCACGCCCGGATTGCGCGTGCCCAGGGTGTTGCCGGTCTGCTCCTTGTGAGCGTAGAGCTGCATCAGGTGTCCGCTCGGCAGGCGGAACTGCAGGCGCCGGCCGGAGTGCGGATAGACGCCGGCGGCAATGTGCTCCACCTTCAGCCCGAAGGCCTCGATCTTCGGCGCCAGTTCGGTGAGCGTGGCGTCGTCATAGACCTTGAAGGCGAAGTAGTCCATGCCGGCGGAATCGGCCTCGCGCAGCACCAGGCAGTGGTGATCGTGCTCGTCCCAGGCCTTGTAATAGACCCGGCCGCCTTCGCCCTGCATCACTTCGTGCAGACCGAGGCGGCGGCCGTAGTGCTCGCGCGCGGCGCTCATGTCGAGTACGCGGATCGCGACTTCGCCGAGCCGCAGCAGACCTCGTAGTGCCATGTTGTTGTCTCCTCTGTTGTTTTTTCTGCTCCGCGCCCGACCTTGGCCGCGGGCGCGGTGTTCTTCTCCTTCCCCGTCGAGGGGGAAGGAGCAAAAGTGCGGCGACTGACGGTCAGCCCGGAGTCGACGGCGCTCAAGCCGCGCCCGTCACCACCCCGCGCTCCCGCGCCATCGTCATCGCGGTGTCCTGGATCATGTCCTCCTGCCCGCCGATCATCTTCTTGCGGCCCAGCTCGACCAGGATGTCCCGCGCCGGCACGCCGAAGCGCTCCGCCGCGCGCTTGGCGTGCAGCAGGAAGGTGGAATACACGCCGGCGAACCCCAGCGTCAGCGATTCGCGGTCGACGCGGACCATGTGGTCCATCATCGGCACGATCACGTCCTCGGCCACGTCCATCAGCTTGAAGAGATCGACGCCGGTCTCGATGCCCATGCGCTCGCACACCGCGGCGAACACTTCCAGCGGCGTGTTGCCGGCGCCAGCGCCCAGGCCGGCCACCGAGCCATCGATGCGGCTGGCGCCGGCCTCGATGGCGGCGATGGAATTGGCGATGCCCATGCCGAGGTTGTGGTGGCCGTGGAAGCCGATTTCGGTTTCCGGCTTCAGCACCTCGCGCAGCGCGCGCACCCGCGCGGTGACGTCGGCCGGCAGCATGTAGCCGGCGGAGTCGGTCACGTACACCGTTTGCGCGCCGTAGGACTCCATCAGCTTGCCTTGCTGGGCGATGCCGGCGGCGTCGTTGAGGTGGGACATCATCAGGAAGCCGGTGGTGTCCATGCCCAGCTTGCGGGCGAAGGCGATGTGCTGGGGCGCGGTGTCGGCCTCGGTGCAGTGGGTGGCCACATGCACGCTGCGGGCGCCGGCGTCGTAGGCGGCCTGCAGTTCGCGCATCGTGCCCAGGCCGGGAATCAGCAGCACAGACACTTTCGCCTGCTTCATCCGCGATGCCACCGCCGAGATGTATTCCTCGTTGCTCGCCAGCGCAAAGCCGTGCTGCAGCGAATTGCCGCCCAGCCCGGCGCCGTGGGTCGCCTGCAGGTAGGGAATGCCGGCATCGTCCAGCGCGGTGGCCACCTTCACCATCTGCTCCACGCTGATCTGCTCGCGCTTGGCGTGCATGCCGTCGCGCAGGCACATGTCGTGCAACACGACCTTGCGCCCCTTCAGGTTCGATTCGCTCATCACGCCACCTCCACGGTCTTCAGCTTGATCTTTCCGGCCAGGATCTCCTCGGCGAACATCTCGGCGGTGCGCGTTGCCGCCGCGGTCATGATGTCCAGGTTGCCGGCGTACTTCGGCAGATAGTCGCCCAGGCCGGCGACCTCCATGAACACCGAGACCTTGTTGCCGTCGTAGCTCGGCCCATTCACCAGCCGGTAGCCGGGCACGTATTTCTGCACTTCACCGATCATCTGCAGGATGGATTCGGTGATGCGCGCCTGGTCCGGCGTGCCTTCGGTGAGGCAGTAGATGGTGTTGCGCATGATGAGCGGCGGCTCGGCCGGGTTGATGATGGCCAGCGCCTTGCCCTTCTTCGCACCGCCGACCTTCTCGATGGCCGACGAGGTGGTGTAGGTGAATTCGTCCAGGTTGGCGCGGGTACCAGGGCCGACCGACTTCGATGACAGGCTGGCGACGATCTCGGCATATTCCACGCCCTGCACGCGCGACACCGCGTTGACGATGGGAATCGTCGCCTGGCCGGCGCAGGAGATCATGTTCACGTTCATCTCCACGCGGTCGGCATGCTGGCGCAGGTTCACCGGCGGCACGCACAGCGGGCCGATGGCGGCGGGCGTCAGGTCGATCATCATCACGCCCAGCTCGTTGAGCTTGCGCGAGTTCTCCGCATGCACATAGGCGCTGGTGGCGTCGAAGGCGATCTGGATGCCGTCTTCCAGCACATGCGGCAGCAGGCCATCCACGCCGTCGGCGGTGGTCTTGAGGCCCAGCTCGCGGGCACGCGCCAGCCCTTCGGAGGCGGGGTCGATGCCCACCATCCACACCGGCTCCAGCACCGGACTGCGCTTGATCTTGTAGATCAGGTCGGTGCCGATGTTGCCCGAGCCGATCAACGCGCATTTGATCTTGTTCATTGCCTCTCCTCCGCTTGCGCCACCGCGCGCTGGGCTGCGGCGCGCTGGGCCATGTTCATGCCGCCGACGAAGAACTCCTCGTCGCCGTGTTCGGTAATCAGGATGCGCACGCTGTCCTGCCGCACCCCCAGGCTGCGCGTCACCGCCTCGGTGACGGCCTGGGCCACCGCCCGCTTCTGCTCGACGGTGCGCCCCTCCATCAGGTGCATCTCGATGATTGGCATGTTTCCCCCTTGAAATCCCTCAGGCCACGAAGCGCATCGACACGCTGCCCAGCTCCTGGAAGCGCGCCACCACGCTGTCGCCGGGCTTGACCGCGATGGCCTCGGTAATGCCGCCGCTCATCACGAAGCTGCCGGCGGGCAGCGTCTCGCCGAGTTCGGCGAGGATGTTCACCAGCATCGCAATCGCCTCGGCCGGATGGCCGAGCACCGCCGCCGAGGCGCCCATGGCGACGATCTCGCCGTTCTTCTCCAGCACCACGCCGAGCGTGCGCAGGTCCAGTTCCTCGACATAGCGCGCCCGCCCGCCGCCGACGAAGCGCGCGGAAGAGCCGTTATCGGCGATCACGCTGGGCAGGTCGAACTTGAAGCCGGCAAAGCGCGAATCGATGATCTCCACCGCCGGCAGCACGTAATCGGTAGCGGCCAGCACGTCCGCCGCAGTGCAGCCAGGGCCGCGCAGTTCGCGCTTCATGACGAAGGCCACCTCGCACTCGACGCGCGGATGCACCAGGTCGGCGGTGGAAATCGCCGCGTTTTCCGGGCGCGCCATGCGGTCGGTGAGGAAGCCGATGGAGGGCACGTCCACGCCCATCTGCTTCATCTTGGCCTTCGACGTCAGCCCCGCCTTCCAGCCCACCTGGCGATGGCCCTGGGCGAGGTAGCGGCGGCGCAGTTCGTTCTGCACCGCGTAGCCGTCGGCGATGGTCATCGCCGGGTATTCGTCGGTGAGCTTGGGGATGGCGCTGGCGCGGGTCTGCGCGCCTTCGACGCGCTCGCACAGGCGCACGATGTCCTCGCGCGACAGGGTCAGGTTCTGGCTCATGCCGCGCTCCTTCCTGCAAATTTCACCCGGCAGCTGCCGAGCCCGCCCACGGTGCACACCAGTTCGTCGCCATCGGCCACCGGCACCAGCGCCGACTGCGAGCCGGACAGGATCACCTCGCCAGCCTTGAACGGAATGCCCCGCTCACCCAGCGTGTTGGCCAGCCAGGCCACCGCGTTGGCCGGCGAACCCTGTACCGCAGCGCCGACGCCGGTGGAGTACAGCTCGCCGTTCTTCTCCAGCACCATGCCGGCCAGCGTGATGTCCAGCCGGCGCGGATCGCCCTTGGTCTTGCCGAGCACATACACGCCGCAGGAAGCGTTGTCCGCCACCGTGTCCTGGATGCGGATCTTCCAGTCGGTGATGCGCGAATCGACGATCTCGAAGCAGGGCACCACGTAGTCGGTGGCGCGGATCACGTCCATCGCCGTCACGCCCGGCCCCTGCAAGTCATCCTTCAGCACGAAGGCGAGTTCGGCCTCGGCCTTGGGCTGGATCAGCGTATCCAGCGGCAGCGTGTCGCCTTCCTGGTAGACCATGCCCGAGGTGAGCTGGCCGAAGTCCGGCTGGAACACGCCGAGAAAGTCCTGCACCGGCTTGCTGGTCGCGCCTATCTTCTTGCCGACGATGGTCTCGCCCGCCTGCAGCCGGCGCGCCACGTAGCGCTGCTGGATGCGGTAGGCATCGTCCAGGGTGATCTCTGGCGCCTGCTCGACCAGCGGCGGGATGGTGCGGCGCGCCAGCCACGCTTCGTAGAGCGCGTCGCCGTAGTGGCGGATCTGTTCCTCGTTCATGGATCCCTCTGTGGGTGGGGAGATGGGATGGGGTCGCGCGGCGCCGACCGCCCTACAACTTCACGCAGACATTCCGCGTCTCGGTGTAGAACTCCAGCGAATGCACCCCGCCCTCGCGCCCTATGCCGGACTGTTTCGACCCGCCGAAGGCCGTGCGCAGATCACGCAGGAACCAGCTGTTGATCCAGGTGATGCCCACCTCCACCCGCGCCGCAACGCGGTGGGCGCGCGCCAGATTGGTGGTCCAGATCGTGGTCGAAAGCCCGTAGTCGGTGGCATTGGCCAGCGCGACCACTTCCTGTTCGCTGTCGAAGGGGCGGATGTGGCAGCAGGGGCCGAAGATTTCCTCGCGCACCACCGCGGCGGTTTCGGGCAGGCCCGTCCAGATCGTCGGCTGCACCCAGGCGCCCTCGGCCAGTTCGCCGGGCATGTCGGGCACGCCGCCGCCGGTCACCACGGTGGCGCCCTCCTCCACCGCCTTGGCGTAGTAGGACAGCACCTTGCACTTGTGCTCCTGGCTGATCAGCGGGCCGTAACTGGCGGCGTGGTCTTCCGGGCGGCCGTACTTCACCGCCTCGGCCTTCAGCTTCAGCGCCTGCACGAAGCGCTCGAAGATCGGCCGCTCGACATACACCCGCTCGGTGCCGAGGCAGACCTGCCCGGTGTTGAGGAAGGCGGAGCGGAAGATGCCATCCACCGCGGCGTCGAAATCCGCATCGGCGAAGACGATGCCGGCGTTCTTGCCGCCCAGCTCGAAGGACACATCGCGCATGCCCTCGGAAGCCGCCTTCATGATGGCCGCGCCGGTGCGGGTTTCGCCGGTGAAGGTGATCGCATCCACGCCCGGATGCTGGGTGAGGAAGGCGCCGGCGGAATCCGGCCCAAAGCCGTTCACCACGTTGTACACACCCTTGGGCACACCCACCGCGTTCATCACCTCGCCCAGCAGCGCGGCGGTGTTGGGCGTTTCCTCGGAGGGTTTCACCACCACGGTGTTGCCGCAGGCCAGCGCCGGACCCAGCTTCCACGTCATCAGCAGGAAGGGCGCGTTCCACGGGCAGATCACGCCGATCACGCCCTTGGGCACGCGGATCGCGTAATTCAGCGCCCCGGCGCCGTCCGGCGTCGCCATCTGGAAAGCCTCGGTCGGCACGTTCTTCACCACGTCGGCGAAGACCTTGAAATTGGCCGCGCCGCGCGGGATGAACACGTGGCGCATCACATGCGAAGGCTGGCCGGTGTCGGCCATCTCGGCCTCGACGAAATCCTCGAAGCGGCGGGTAATCTCGTTGGCCACGCCATACAGCAGTTCGACGCGCTGGTCAGTGGTCAGCCCGCCCCATTCGCCGTGCAGCGCCGCGCGCGCCGCCTGCACCGCCGCATCCACCTCGGGCCGTCCGGCCTCGCTGATCGAGGCGATCACCGTGTTATCCACCGGCGAACGCTTCTCGAAACGCCGGCCACTGGCGGCGGCGCGATATTCGCCGGCAATGAAGTTGTCGATCTGACGCATCTGCTCCTCCGTTATCCGCCCCGCCGCCGCGCTGCCTTGGGAAGCGGCGGGATGGCGTTGGGTTCTATTCGAAACTGAGTCTAAGAAGCGGGAGAAATACCGTCCAATACCTTATTTTTCGAAACTGAATACCTTCAGGGTATCGGGATGCCCAACCCTGCTCGGGTGCGGCGACTGCGCTTCAGGCGCCTTCATCGCCGCCCACCACCCCGGCAAGTGGCCCGCCCCGCGATCCCGAGAACGCACCCGGTACGCGCCCCGAGCCCCATCCCCACCTGCTAGCAGAACAGGCGCGCAAAGGTGCTCGCATCCTGGTAGCCAACCCGGTTGGCCGGCGCCTCCACTGTCGCCCGCCACGGCATGATCGCGGCGGCCTCGCCAGCAAGCGCGCAATGCGCACCTTCTCCCCGGGCGGCCGTAAGCGAGACCGACTGCATATGCTTGTACTGGACAGCCATACGCCGCTCGTTTTGCCTTGCGTCGAGCACTTCGATGAGCAGCTAAGGCCGAGAGCAGGTGTCTGAGCGCTGCTACAACTGCTGCATCGCCTGAGTCGGCAATCAAGCTTCGCCCTGAGCCGATAGCCAGCCCACGCCAAGCGAATGGCCGTGGCCAGCCACGAGCAATACGTCACAGTTACACTTCATCCGTTCGACATACATTATTGCCGACACGTCGCCGGGTTTGGACCCCCATTTAGGACTGTGTATAACCTGGGATACACGCAAAAGTGCTTATGCGTCAGCTCGTTACCAATGCGGTATTTTTCGATCTATACCGCAGATCTCCGGATGAGTCCGCGGATTTGCGGACTAAAGCACATTGGGCATCATGAATGCTGCGGCAATCCGACACTCTGAGCTACGCTCGGCACTCGAGTGGTACTTCGAGTCAAAGAATCTCGCGCTCAAGAACGCACTTGGACTCCGTTGTCCATTGTGTCCGGAGCAACAGAAGGAGGTACGTCAGTACTACTCCGAGTATTTTGTTGCCCTTGTCTCCGCCACTGAGTTGTTGTGCGAGCCGAGCTACGAATTCAGCACACGGTTCAAAGACCAGCTAAACGCGGCTCTTTCCTTCGAAGGTTTTCCGGATGGGAAGGGCAATTACGACTACATTCGCGAGCTCCGAAACAGCATTGTTCATCGTGGGCTAGACATATGTTCAGCGGCGCATGTTCATGAAAATCGTCTTCTTGTCATAGCCCCTAAAAGGGTGTCTGATCGAAATGGGAAGAAGTCATTTTCGGCTTTTGGTGGGTACTTAATTGAAATTATTGCTAAGTGCGAAGAGGCGGTCGGCCCATACATTGCAAAGCACTTAGAAGAAGTGGGCCTTTTGAAGCCTCTTCTCACCCAAGATCAAGCTAGGGCCGAGGCGAGTAGGTTTCTTGCAGAGGCTCCTGCAGTTCCAGACTGGGTAAAGCAGAATGCCTCTGACCTCATCTCCCAAGTAGATTTCATTCAGGCGCAGGTATCAACGATAGAGAAATTGGTCGACCTATTGAACTTCAACGTTCTCTTCGCTGAAGATGATGCCCAACCCTGCAATGCACCGGACCTTGCGCATAAAACCGCGCAAGGCCGATGATTTTGAACGTCAGAGGAAATACGTGTGTGGCGATGAAACAAGGCACCGATGATCTGGCGGCACTTGAGGAGGCTTTCGGCCTCCCTCAAAAATTCATTGACGGCCTTATCAATGAAGATGACTGGTCTCTCATCATTAAATCGCACGCATTACTAGAGTCAGCGTGTTCAGGCATGCTCTGCCATTATTTCGGAAAATACGAGCTCATCGACATATTTGCGCACCTTGATATGAGCAATAAAAAATATGGAAAAATCGCCTTTATTTCAGCTTTAAAACTCTTGAGCAAAGCAGAAAGGCGATTTATCTCTGAGCTATCGGAGCTTAGAAACATGCTCGTACACAACGCATCAAATGTGACGTTTTCTTTAGAAAATTATTTCTCGAACGCTACCAAAGAAAAGCAAGAAAGATACCATTCCGCCCTAAATTTGCGTCTGAAAAAAATTTCTACAAAAACCGAAGTTATCGAAGGCGTTAATCTCCTAATAAAAGAACCTAAGTCCGTAATCTGGAGCTCATTAACCCAATGCCTAAGCAGCATCTATATTCAAGACATTTTTTCCATAAAGCGGAACGAACTAATAAGTGATGCCCTAAAAAAAATAAAATCAGCGAGGCCAATCGAGATTAAAAAAGAGGACATCCCTCTAACAGTTGGTTCAAAATCGTTCGCCTCGCTCACTCGGGACGGAATAAAGCCCGCCCCTTAACCAACGTTATGCAAATGGAAATCACATGAGAGAGTTTTACATAGAAAGCTTGGAAGAGTTTCTAAAAACACCTTTATGGGATACTCATACAATGATTTTTCGCGGGGTCTCCCAAGCCTCATATGAACTCTCCCCATCAATTGCGAGAATCCCCGCCAAAGACGAAAAATCGAGGTTCGATTTTGAGCAGGAAGTCTTTGAAGAATTTCAATTAAGAGCAATCCCATACATAAAGCGCGAGCCAAAGTTGAAAATAGAATGGCTTTTTCTCGCACAGCACTACGGAATACCAACGCGACTACTAGATTGGACAACTAATCCATTAGTAGCACTTTTCTTTGCCACACAAAATAACAATGAAAACGATTTCGCAGTTTACAAAAAAATGCAAACAGAATGGTTATCCGGCGACATTGATCCATTTGAATTAAAAGAAGAATATGGCATCCAGCCTAGCCACAGTGACATTCGTTATGTGAATCAAGCAGGTGTATTCACAATCCATCCGAACCATTCAGTTGAAAGCAGCAAAAACAGCGTCGCCAAGTACACATTTCCCTGCGCCGCAAAGGAAGAGATTCGGTGGCGCCTAGGAAAATATGGTATTAAGACATCTTTCATCTACCCAAACCTCGATGGCATTTCAAAAGACATAATAGAGGAATGCAAGACTCGGCTTAATGGTGGGAGTATGCGGTCAACCTCACCTTTAGATTGGGCATAACTATGTGCTCAACACCGTTCGCTTCGCTCATTGGACTCGCAAAAGCTACACTTTTGCTCGCTGGTTAGCACAAACGTTAGCCGTCAAACGCACCTATGGACCAAGTTCTCCGCGACCCGATTTGGCAATTCATCGGCGTTCTCACTTCCATGCTCGCCCTCGTGGTAGCGGTTCTAGCGATCCGATACCAACAGCAACGAAAAGCACTGGGGTACCACCTTTCTTTCGATAGCCCAGTGTTCTACCTCTTCAACAAGGCGCTTCGAGACCGATTGGTCGTCACCCTGGATGGGAATCCTGTGAGCGGGCTGAGCACGCGCGAAGTGAGCTTCTTCAACCTGGGAAACACGCCGATCACCCCCGCCGATTTCGTGGAGCCACTGTCTGTCAAGTTCGAGGACGAACTGCGGGTTCTCGGCGTAGCGGTTAGTGATGCGCACCCAGAGAATCTCGGCGCATCTGTGAGTAACGCAGGAAACACCTTCGTTGTTTCGCCAGTTCTTCTCAATCCCGGCGACGAGTTTGTTCTCCAGTTCCTGGTCGAGGAAGACAGAGAAAAGTACAGCGACTCGCCTATGGTTTCGGGGAGGATCGCTGGTGTGCAGCGGCTGGAAGCTCGATCAAGCCGGCCGCGAGCCAGATACCGGATCGAGTACTACGGATTTCGCGCGGTGCGAGCGGCTCCCTACTTCGTGCTTGGAATCATTGCAAGTTGGGGGGCGTCCTTGGTGTATCGCTGGATCGACGCGACAGCAAAATGACGGCTAACCATTCCTCTATGAACGCCCCGTAAATTAAGACAGATCATGTTTCCGACTTTCCGGGGTGAATCACCTGCAGTCGTATATCCGGCATCTGTGGTGGGTTCTGAATAACCCGAGCCGACATGGATTCGGCCCGCGATACGCCAATCGGCACAAGCAACTGCAGGTGAGCAGAGGTGTTATCGACATCGAAGGCTGCGCGTTCGAACCTCCTGCCGCAGGCGTGGCGACCGGTCGCTATAGGCAAACGCACTCAACCCCCTCAAATCGCCTTAAACAACGGACTCCTAACCTGCTGCGCATCCGCCGCGGAAATGAACTTCTCCATATAAATATCCCGCTCGAACAACCGCCCCTGCATCAGCGTCGTGATACACGCGTCTATCATCAGCGGCGGCCCGCACAGGTAGGCCTTGTGCCCGCGGAAGTCGTTGTCGAACGCGGCCTTCGCGGCCTCATGCACGAAGCCGCGGAAGCCGCTCCAGCCCGACCCTTCCGGCTCGTGCGACAGCGCCGGCACGTAGCGGAAGTTGGGATGGCGCTCCGCAAGCGCCAGGAATTCATCGTGGTAGTACAGCTCGGCGCGGCTGCGCTGGCCGTACACCAGGGTGATCGGCAGGTCGAAGCCTTCTTCCAGTAGATCGAGAATCATCGAGCGCGGGCTGGATAGCCCGGAGCCGCCGGCCATGAACACCACCGGCACCCGGGCGGATTTCTTCACGAAGAAGCGGCCGTAGGGGCCGGTGATGCGGATGGGGTCGCCGGCTTTCAGGTGTTCGTGCACATAGCCCGTGCCCTGCCCGCCGGCGACGATGCGGATGTTGAGTTCGATTTCGCCCGCCGCCGATGGCGGGCTGGCGATGGAGAAGGCGCGGGTGCCGATGCCTTCGGGCAGGTGCAGGTTGATGTACTGGCCGGCCTGGAAGCGCATGCCGTCCGGTGCGTCGAGCTTGATCCACACGCCCTTGATGGTGGGCGTGAGGCTTTCGATGCGGCTCACCACGCCGTCGAAGTCGCGCACCGGCAGGTTGAGGGCGTCGGGGTCGTCTTCGATTTCGGCTTCGATCACCAGGTCGCTTTCGGCGGTGGCGCAGCAGGCGAGGCATTTGCGCTCGTCGCGCTCGAAATCCATCAGCGCAAAGCTGGAGGCAGCGCCGTGGTCGACGTCGCCGTCGCTCACCTGCACCTTGCAGGTGGCACAGAGGCCGTGGCAGCAGGCGTGGGGCAGGTAGATGCCGGCGCGCAGCGCGGCGTCCAGGATGGTTTGCCCCTCTTCGATCTCGATGGTCTGGCCGAGGGGTTCTATCGTCAGTTCGTAGCTCATGGCTCCTCCGTGGGGTGTTGCCGGCGGGCGCGCTGCCGCCGCCCTGCCCCGCTGGCGTCGATGCGCGGGGCGGCAGGCGGGCGGCCCGCCGTGGTGCTCAGGCAGCGGGCGACAGGCTGTTGGGGCCGGGCGTGCGCAGGCGCAGCTGGTCCTTGTGGCCGATGCCGTTGGCGGCGAGGCTGGCGTCGAAGTCCGGCGTCCAGGGCTGGTTGGATTTCAGCCATTCCACCCGGCTCCAGTCGACCGCGGCGGCGTCCGGGTCGGGCGACATCAGCGCCTTCAGCGGGCCTTCGACGAGCTCGCGGAACGGGGTTTCCGGCGGCAGGCAGATCAGGAAGGGGGCGGCGAACAGCAGGTGGCGGTCCCAGCTCACATACACGAGCTGTTTGCCGTGGAAGTTGGCGGCCGGGTCGCGCGGGACGCCGACGTATTCCCGGATGGCGGTGACGGGCATTTCGATTCTCCTGGCATGAGGGCTCCCGCCGGGGCCGGACCCCGGAACGGAAGCTGCGGTGGAAGCCTTGTGGAAGGGATTACTGGTTGGATGTCGCCAGCCCGCGCCATTGCTGGAAGTTGCGCTGGTCCTCGGAGCCGGCGTAGTCGCCGTTGTCGGTGCCGTCCTTCAGGCTCACCCAGTCCATCCAGGCGCCGATGTCGCCCTGCTGGTCCTGGAACAGCGCCGGCATCGGCAGCCAGGCCTGGATGTATTTCTCCGGCTCATGCTCGAACACGTCCTGGCAGCCATCGGAGCAGAAGTGGTACTTCTCGCCCTTGTAGGTGGTTTCGCGGTTGCACAGCATGGTTGGGTCGTCCGGCTCGGTGAACACGATGGGCAGCTGGCAGCACTGGCACAGCTTGGCGAGGCCGAAGTTCTTGTACGGCGTGCCGGCGGCGGCGAGCTTCTTGATGTGGTTCCAGCGCGGGCGGTAGTGCTTGTCGAAGGTGGCCGGGTACTTGGCGGACAGCCAGTCCATGTCCTCGTCGGACGGAATCCAGCTGTGGAAGGCGGTGCCGAAGCTCCACTGGTACAGGCCCAGCATCAGCTGGTGCGACATGTGGTCGATGGCCTTTTCGGCGTCGTCCCAGCCCTTGGGCGGGCGGATGCCGTAGCGGGCGAGGTCGCGGAACAGCGCGCCGCCGTTTTCCACGCCGTAGATTTCCCAGGCTTCGCGCCAGGACATCACGCGCTTGGGCAGCATGTAATCCATCATCGTGCTCACCAGCCCGAGCACGCGGAAGCCGCGCCAGAACCACTTGTCTATCCAGGCCTGGACGATGGGCAGGTTGTCCGGGTCCTGTTCCAGCATGAACTTGATGCATTCCAGGCCGAGCGTCATGTGGCGCGCTTCGTCGGATTGCGCCGAGAAGCCGAAGGTCACCGTGGCCATGTCGCCGTTATAGGCGGCGCCGGACATGAAGGGCACGAACAGCAGGTTGGTGAGCACGTATTCGAAGCTGAAGCCGATCGCGATCATGAATTCGAACGGCCCGGCCGACATCGAATCGTCGAAGAAGGAGCGCGCCACCGAGGTGTACCAGATGCGGTCGCGGGCGTCGGCGAAGGCGTGGAAACCGTTGTAGTAGCGGTTGTAGTTGGACATCGCGTGGATCTGCGTCTGGGCGTGGCGCAGTTCGTCGATGGCCTGCATCTGGCACGCGACCTGGGTGCCGACGCCGGCGAATTCGCGCCCGGCGCGGGCAAAGCCCTTGTGCGCGGCGTATTCGCCCGGGCTGATCGCCTGCAGGAAGATCTTCAGCGCGGTGAGGTAGCGCGCGTCGGTGATGTTGAGGTGGCCGTTGTTCTGGGTGTGGGCGTCGATGATCGCGTAGAACTTGCGCTCCTTCTCGGCCTGGTACTTCCAGTAGGCGTCCATGGTGAGGCGGAAGGGGTCTTCCCACTTGTCCCAGTCGTGCACCTTCAGGCCCTCGTACTTCACGTAGGGGTAGATCTCGTCCTTGCTGCGGTAGCTCGGCTCCCAACCCAGGTCGCGGGTCAGCAGCTTGTACTTGTCCTTGAGGTTGAGCTTCTTCTTTTCGACTTTCATGTCCATGACGGGTCTCCGGGGTCAGCTGTTCCAGCGCAGGGTCAGGGTTTCGTCGTCTTCGTCGACGTTGCCCGAGAGGGTGATCAGGTTGATCTGCAGTTCCTGCAGGTCGAAGGCGCGGCCGAGTTGCTCCTCGATGGTCTGCTTGCGGATCACCAGCTCGTCGGGGGCGTCGATCTTGACCATCGCCGGCTGGCGATGGACCACCGCCCTGGGGTTGTCGAGTTCGATGGCGTCGATGATGGGGCGGGTTTCTTCGTTGGCTTGCAGGGCAATGAATACGGTGGACATGGCGTGCCTCAGAGGGTGATGCCGATCTTGTCGAGCCGCTGCTTCAGGCCCGCCAGCTGTTCGCAGACGGCCTCGTCCGCTTGGGCGCCGAGCGCGAGCTCCACCACCGGCAGCAGCGCCGCCGCCGCGCGGCTGCTCCACGCCTGCGTCCATTCGCTGAGCTGCGCCTGGTTTTGAGCGGATTCAGCGGCGGCGACCTTCACCACCGCATCCACCCACTTGCGCGTTTCGGCGAACCAGTCGGTCATGAACCGGGTGAGCATCGCCACCGCCGAGCCGCCGCGCACCGAGAAATCGTCATCGACGATGCGTTCGTAGATCAGCGGGTACAGCAGGCCGTCCAGCGCCAGGTTCTGCGCGACGAAGAGCTCGAAGGGGTCGCGCACCACCAGGCAGTCCTCGACGTAGCGCCGCAGCGGCTGCCAGGCGGCGCCGTCCATCCAGGCGCGCTTGCCGGCTTCCAGCGCCTCGGTGCCGCCCAGCAGCAGGCCGAGGCGCGACAGGTACTGGGCGATGCCGAGGTTGTCCATCGCCTGGTACATGCAGGGCTGGGTGAAGGCTGCGCCGTAGCCGTAGCCGCAGATGAAGCTGTTGTGCTGGTTTGCGCCCCAGGCGGCGTGACGCAGCGGCACCAGCACCGCCAGCGCGGTGTTGCGCAGCGCGTCCGGCAGCCTGTCGGCCAGGCCGCGGCTGTCGACGAACTCGAAATTGGCTTCGGCGGTGTCTTGCTGGCGGGCGCGGGCCAGGGTGTAGGTGTTGTAGTAGTACTGGCGCGGGTCCTTCAGCGCGTACCAGTCCTGCATCACGATCCTGGTGATGGAAGCGTCGTAGAGCTGCTGCTCCGGCGCCCAGGTGGGGCGGTAGTGCAGGTTCTCGGCGGCCTGGATGTCGTAGCTCGCCTCCTGGTAGCGCGACGCCGGCTTGTCGCCGAAGCGGCGCGCGAGGTGGTCGAAGGTGTTCCGCAACGGCTGGATGCTCACCGTGCGCAGGTCGATCTGCATGGATGTCTCCTCGGCGGGCGCTCTATGGCGGCGCCCTGTTGTGGGTTATTGCGGCTTGAAGCGGGTGCGGGTGGCGTCGGCGAGGCGCCAGTTCCAGTCGTCGGCACCACCCTCGCCCGCCGCGGCCTCCAGGCGCTCGACGTGGTTGGCGTGGCAGAACTCGGCGAAGGCGGCCGGCGGCAGGATCATCTCGACGAAGATCTCCGGTTCGCCGACGGCGAAGTCGAACTCGACGAAACCGTTATCGCGCTCGCCGGTGACACGGACGTAGCGGCGGGTGGTGTCGAATGGGGCCATCAGGTCACCACGCTCAGGAAGCTCTCGTGCAGCTTGCGCTGCGGGTAGTCGAGTCCGCCGCCGGCGCCCAGCCCGTCGAAAGTCCAGGTGGTGGGCTCGTAGTCCGGGTAGGGCTGGTAGCCGCCCATGAAGGTCTCGAAGCGGTTGCCCGACGGGTCCCAGGCGTAGATCGTGCAGCCGCGGGTGACGCCGTGGCGGGTGGGGCCGATATCCACGGTGACGTTGTTCATCGCCATGATGTCGGCCGCGCGCAGCACCTCTTCCCAGCTCTCCAGCAGGAAGGACAGGTGGTGCAGCTTGCCCGGCTCCGGGTGCTCGACGAAGGCGATGTCGTGCACCTTGTGCGAGCACGACAGCCAGATCGCCACGTTGCCCGCGCCGTCCGGGGTCAGCACCCGCTCCACCAGGTAGAAGCCGAGCACGTCGCAGAAAATTTTCTGCACCTCGGCGATGTTGGGGCCGTAGAGCAGACAGTGGTCAAGCCGCACCGGGGCGATGCCGTTCTCGGAGGCCTTGGTCCACGGCGCCGGGTTGAGCACCTGCAGGCCGTTGCCCACCGCCCGCTTCTCGGCGTAGAGCTCGATGTCGTGCCCGGACGGCAGGCGGAAGCGCACGCGCTCGCCGGTGGCCAGCAGCTCGCCGGCGGGGATGCGCTCGGTGGCGAGGCCGTAGGCGCGCAGGTCGCCTTCCAGCTTGTCGAGCGTCGCCTTGTCCAGCACCTTGAAGCCGACGAAGTCGATCCCGGCCTGGTCGGCCTCGCGCAGCACCAGGCTGTTGTGGTCGCGCTCGTCCCAGCACTTCAGATACACCCGGCCCTGTTCGTCGCGGCCGGTTTCCACCATGCCGAGCACGTCGCGGTAGTGGTGCACACCTTCTTCCAGGTTCAACACGCGCAGTTGCGCGTGACCCGGGCGCAGTACGCCAGTCAATGCCATCTGGTACTCCTCCTCGTTATTGGAATGAAGCGCCGCTCAGGCCTTGGCGGCCGGGCGGCAGACGTTCTTGTGCATGCGGCCCAGCACACGCAGCGAAACGTCGGAGAGCGGATACGCCTTGCAGGCGAGCAGGCAGCCGCGCGCCTCTTCGTCGGCGCTGACGTGGGCGCGGCTCATCGCCCCGGTGGTCACCGCGCCGCGGGTGATCTCCACCTTGCAGACCCCGCAGCCGCCACCGTGGCAGCCGGACGGAATCCCCCGCCGCCCCAGCCGCAGCATCGCCTTCAAGAGGGATTCACCCGGCACGCAGTCGTAGCGCTCGCCGGTGTCCTCGATATGCACGTTCACACCCATGTAAGGCCTCCTTTGTCTGCCCTGCCCTTTTTGTCACGCCGGGCTTTGGATCAGCTCGATTGATGGGCAGGTAAGCGCTGTTAATGCAGAGGGCGTGCCATCAGGGTCAAGTGCTTGTTTTTATTGGGGGCGGGAGAAGCGGCGGGCGGTGGGGCGGGAAAGGGGACGCGAACGGGCCTTACAAATTGGTAAGGCGGGGGTTTTGGTGGACAAAAACGTCGAGGTGCACTGCAGCAGGGGAAATGGCTTTGCCCTTTCCCCTTCAAGGCAGCGAAACAGGGGTTCGGCAAACACCGTTCGCCGCCGGGCTGACGACGCGACGCAGCGAAAGCTCCTGGGTCGCGGTGGGGGGGAGGAAACTGAACAAAAACGCCCCAGCGGTTCGGAACCGATGGGGCGTATCCAGATGCGCCAAGACCCGCGAGAAACCTGCCTGAGGCCCTCCCCTACTCCGCCGCGGCCGTGTTCTGCTTCAACCGGTAAGCCAGCTGCCGCCGCGTAATCCCCAGCGCCCTGGCCGCATGCGTGAGATTCCCCTTGGCCTGCTGCACGGCCAGTTCGATCAGCCGCGCCTCGTGCGCTTCGAGGTTGAAGCCCTCCTTCAGCAGCGCCTCGCACAGCTTGTTGTGCGAACTCTCCCTCGCATCGCACAGATGCCCGCCGGTATCGAGTTCCACGCCCGCCGGCACCACCGACTCCGCGCCGGCGAACAGGTGCTCTTCCTCCAGCCGTCCGCCCGGCGGTGCCAGCAGCACGCCGCGTTCGATCACGTTCTCCAGTTCGCGCACGTTGCCCGGCCAGGGGTAATCGACCAGCGCGCGGATGGCGCGGTCGGTGATGCCCTGCAGCTTCTTGTGATAGACCGCCTCGTACTTGCCGAGCAGGGCCTGGGCGAGCAGCGGGATGTCGCTGCGGCGGTCGCGCAGCGGCGGGATGGCCACCGGGTAGGTGGCGAGCCGGTAGTAGAGGTCGGCGCGGAAGCTGCCCTGCCGGATCGCCTGCGGCAGATTGACGTTGGTGGCCGCCACCAGGCGCACGTTCACCTTGCGCGTCTGGTCGTCGCCGAGGCGTTCCACCTCGCCGGACTGCAGCACCCGCAGCAGCTTCACCTGCGCCGCCGGCGACAGGTCGCCGACTTCGTCGAGGAACAGCGTGCCGCCGTCGGCGCGCTCGAAGCGGCCGGCGCGGGATTGCTGGGCGCCGGTGTAGGCGCCCTTCTGCACGCCGAAGAGTTCCGCCTCGATCAGGTCGTGCGGAATCGCCGCGCAGTTGATCGCGACGAAGGGCTTGTCGGCGCGGTCGCTGTGGGCGTGCAGCCAGCGCGCGAACACCTCCTTGCCGACGCCGGTCTCGCCGAGCAGCAGCACGTTGATGGCGCTGCCCGCCGCCTTGCGGACCAGCTCGAAGGCCGCCTCGAAGGCGGGCGAACTGCCGATCAGGTCGTCGCGCTGGCAGGCGCCGCCGAGCGAGGCCCGCAGGCGCGCGAGTTCCTCGCGCAGTTCGGCGAGTTCGCCCTCGATATCGCCGGGGCGGAAGTAGTCGAGGTAAGCATCGGCATTGCCCCACTCCTCCGCCGGCTTGCCGACGAGCACGCAGTGTTCGTCACCCTTGCCGACGCAATGGGTCTCGCGGAAGACGATGAAACGATTGAAGAAGCGGGTCACGTAGCCGGAGGCGTAACCGATCAGGCTCCAGCAGGCCGGCGAATCGCCGATGCCGAAATCGCGGACGTGCGCCTCCGCCTCCCAGGAGTTCTCCCACTTCACGTCGCCGATGAAGCTGCCCTGCTCCCAATCCAGCTGGGCGTTGAGGATGCGGGTGCGCACCAGGCCTTCGAAGGCGTGCAGTTCCGGCCCCAGCCGGAAGACGTCCTCGCGCTCGCTGTCGCGGAACAGCTTGCGCGCGAGGTCGGCGTCTTGCTGTCCCGAGGCGAAGCCCATGCGCACCAGCAGGCCGCGCGCACGTTCCACGCCGAGGGAGCGGAACAGCTCGGTGCGCAAGGCGCCCATCGCCTGGGCGTGCAGCAGCAGCATGCGGCTCTCGTCCAGCCAGATGTTGCCGCCGTCGATATCGAAGCGTAGCCGCGAGCGCAAATTGAACTGCTCGACCAGCCCCTGTTTTTCAGTCCCCATCACGCCTCCGGGTCGCGCCCCTCTGCCGGGGGCCTGACCGTGTTCTTCCGTCTGTCCCGCACTCTACCGCGAACGTGATAGCGCCGCCCGGCATCACGCCGCAGCGGCGAGCGCGGCATAGGCCTCCTTCACCGCCTGGTAGGCGGGCCGCACCTGGGCCGGCGCCAGCTTGCGCGTCTGTTCCAGATCCCCGCGGCGCGCATGGGCGAGCGCGTCGTCGCGCACCCGGCGGTAGGCGGCCAGCCTGTCGCGCAGTGTGCGCAACGGCAGCGCCAAGGCCGCCGCATCCAGGCGGGCGAGCTGGGTGTCCATCTCGCCGTCCAGCACTTCGATGCGTTCGATATGCGGCAGCGCCTGCTCCGGTGTGCGCGCGTTGAGCACCATGATGTTGTTCACCCGGGTTTCCTCGATCGCGTCCAGCACCGCGCCCAGCGCGTCGTGCTGCACCTCCAGCCGCCCGGCCAGCGCCTTCATGTCGACCAGCTTGAGCATCAGCCCGCGCAGGCCGTCGTTGCAGAGGTTGATGCGGTCGTCGAGCATGCGCGCCAGCGTGTCGACGCCGGTCATCGCCTCCACCACCGCGCCGCCGGTCTGCGCCCCGGCGGTGGCGCGCGCGGCAATCTCGGCCACCGCGCTTTCACTGTCGCGCGCGGCGGCGGCGATGCCTTCCAGCGTCGCCATCGCCTCGCCGCTGCGGGCGACGCCGTCGTGCGCCATGCCGGTCACCGCGTCGATGCCGTGCTTGAGATGGTCGAAACCGCGGCCGATGCCGTCGATGATCTCGTCCACGCTGACGGTCGCGGTCGCGGTGCGTTCGGCGAGCTTGCGCACTTCGTCCGCCACCACCGCGAAGCCGCGCCCCTGCTCGCCGGCGCGGGCCGCCTCGATGGCAGCATTGAGCGCCAGCAGATTGGTCTGCCCGGCGATCTCCTGGATGATGCGGACGATCTCGCCGATGCGCGCCACCTGGCCGCGCAGGCCGTCGAACTCGCGGCCGACGCCCGCGATCACCTCGGCAAGTTCCTTCACCCCGGCGGCCACCCGCGCCACCCGCTCGCCGCCGTTGGCGGCATGGCTGCTGACCTGGGTAGCGAGGCCCACCAGATGCGCCGCGCCCGCCGCCACGTCGTCGGCCGCGCCCGCCATCGCCACCACGCTGCCAACCGCCTCGCGCGCCAGCGCGGCCTGGCGGTCGGTGGCGTCCACCACCTCGGTGAAGGTCGACACCTGGCTGCCGCTGAAGGCGGCGAGTTCGCGTGCCAGCCCACCCATGCGGGTGGCGTAACCCACCTTGTCCGCCAGCAGTTCGTTCAGGCGCGCCACCGAGGCGGCCGGATCGGCAATCGCCTGCGGGTCTTCCAGCAGCGCGCGGATCGCGTCCACCGCCCCGCCCACCCGCCGGTGCGCGTTCCACGCCATCCACAGCGCCGCCAGCGCGCAGACGACGCCGACCGCGACCACCACCCAGCCCGCGCTGCCACCCACGGCGCCGCCCAGGCCGGTCGCCGTCAACCCAGCCAGCAACAGCGACGCCTGCGCCGCGCGGCCGCCCGTTCCGCCCGTCACGGCGCTAGTCCTGTGCAACGCGGGCAACCAGCACCGGCAGCCGGGCTTCCGCCAGCAGCCGCGCCGTCTCGGAGCCGAGCACTAGCCGTTGCAGCCCGCTGCGGCCGTGCGAGGCGATGAAGATCAGGTCGGCGCCGAGCTTTTCCGCCTGTTGCAGGATGGCTTGGTGCGGATGGTCGGAGACCGCCCACAGCGCCCGCCACGGAATGCCGGCGGCGGCGCCGGCCTGCTCCGCCGGTTCCAGCACCGCGCGCGCCTCGTCGGCAAGGCGCTGGGCGAAGGCGGCCGGGTCCAGGCTGCGCTCCAGCGCGCCGGCATCGGTGGCGCCGAAGTCGGCCACCGCGTGGAAGAAGGTGACGCGGGCGCCGACCGCGGCGGCGAAATCCAGCGCCTGCCGCGTCAGCGCGGCGGAGATGGCGGAACCGTCCAGCGGGACGAAGAGGTGTTGGTACATGGTTGATCCTCGCGTGGGTCAGGCGGCCTTGGGGCGCAGCAGGAAATGGCCGAGCGCGGGCAGCAGGATCAGCGCGCCGAGCATGTTCCAGATGAACATGAAGGCGAGCAGGATGCCCATGTCGGCCTGGAACTTGATCGGCGAAAACGCCCAGGTCGCCACCGCGATGCCCAGCGTGACGCCGGTCAGCACCACCACCTTGCCGGTGAAGGTGAGCGCCTTGTAGTAGGCCTCGGACAGGCTCATGCCGTCGCGCATGCGCGCCAGCGTCACCGTCATCACGTACAGCGCGTAATCCACGCCGATGCCGACGCCGAGCGCGATCACCGGCAGCGTGGCCACCTTCACGCCGATGTTGAGCCACACCATCAGCGCCTCGCACAGCACCGAGGTCAGTGCCAGCGGCAGCACCGCGCACAGCACCGCCCGCCACGAGCGGAAGGTGATGAAGGCAAGCACCGTCACCGCCGCATACACCAGCAGCAGCATCTCGCGGTTGGCCTGGCGCACCACGATGTTGGTCGCGGCCTCGATGCCGGCGTTGCCGGCGGCGTTGAGGTAGCGCACCTCGCCGTTGCCGTACTGCGCGGCGAAGGCCTCCACCGCGTCGACCACGCTCGCCAGCGTGTCCGCCTTGTGGTCCTTGAGGTAGGCGTAGACCGTGAGCAGGTCGCAGTTCTGGTTGAACATCTCGCGCGGCGCCCGGGTGATGATGGCGTTGAGCACGCCCTGCGAGCGCGGCACCTCGTACCACTTCAGGCTGCCTTCGTTCATGCCGACGGCCGACACCTTGGCCAGCCCGGCGAGCGACTTGGTCGATTCCACCCCCGGCAGCTGCTGCAGCGCCAGCTCCAGCGCATCCACGCCCATCAGCGTGTCGTAGGCGGCGCAGCCGTACTGCGGCGTCTTCACCATGACGATGTACACATCGCTGCCGGCGGCGTAGTTGGCGACGATGTAGCTGTTGTCGCGGTTGTAGCGGGAATCCGCGCGCAGCTCCGGCGCGCCGGGGTCGGTGTCGCCGATCTTGAGCTGGAAGCTGAGCACCAGGCCGGCGACGCCCATCACCGCCGCCACGGCCACCGCAATGCCCGCCCACTTGCGCTGGGTGAAGAGGTCGAGGAAGGCCCAGAACGGATGCTTGCGATGCGCGCTGTCCGCCGCCTCCATCAGCTCGGCCTTCAGGCTGCGGCGCGCCGCTTCCGGGCTGACCCCGGTGTAGGACAGCAGGATGGGCAGCAGCACCAGGTTGGTGAAGATCAGCACCGCCACGCCGATGCTGGCGGTGACTGCGAGGTCCTGGATCACCTGGATGCGGATCACCATCAGCACCGCGAAGCCGACCGCATCGGCCAGCAGCGCGGTAACACCGGCGAGGATCAGGCGGCGGAAGGTGAAACGGGCGGCGACCAGCTTGTGGGTGCCGCGGCCGATGTCCTGCATGATGCCGTTCATCTTCTGCGCGCCGTGGCTCATGCCGATGGCGAACACCAGGAAAGGCACCAGCACCGAGTAGGGGTCCAGTTCGTAGCCGAGCGTAGGCAGCAGCCCGAGCAGCCACACCACCGCCACCACCGAGCAGGCCACCACCAGCACGGTGCTGCGCACGCAACGGGTGTACCAGTACAGCACCGCGGTGCAGATGCCGATGGCGAGCAGGAAGAACAGCGCCACCTGGCGCAGGCCGTCGATCAGGTCGCCCACCACCTTGGCGAAGCCGGTGATGTGGATGCGCACATGCTGGCCGTCGTAGCGCTGGCGCAGCTCCTCCAGGCGCTGGCCGAGGTCGCCGTAGTCGATGCGGCCCGTGCCGTCTGCACGCGCTTCCTGCAGCGGCACCAGGATGATGCTGGAGGCGAAGCTGCCCGCCACCAGCTGGCCGATCTCGCCGGAGCGTTCGACATTGAGCCGCACCTGCTGGACGCTTTCGGCCGAGCCGTCGTAGTCGTCCGGGATCACCGGCCCGCCGTCCAGCCCGTCTTCGGTGACGCCGGTCCAGCGCACCGCCGGCGTCCACAGCGACTTCATGAAGGGCCGGTCCACCTCCGGGAACAGGAACAGCTCGTCGGTGAGCTTGCGCAGGGTGTCGAGGTATTCCAGCGTGAAGATGCTGCCGTCGGTGCTTTCCACCGCAATCCGCAGCGTGTTGCCGACGCCGGCCAGTTGCGCCCGGTTGTCGAGGAAGTTGGCGATGTAGGCGTGCTGCGTCGGAATCATCTTCTCGAACGCGGCATTGAGCCGCAGGCCGCCGATCTGCCACGCCAGCACCAGCGTCGCCAGCGCGCACAGCGCGACGACCACCAGGCGATGGTTGAACAGCAGGCGCTCGATGCGCGAACCGGACTCGCGGTCGAAGTCTTCGAGGCGCATCACCACGGCATCGGCGGCGCCGGTATGACTGGGGTTCATCACTTGCCTTCCGTACTGGAATCAATCGGGGCGAGGCGCAGCGGGCCGCGCACGCTGGCCATCACCAGGGTTTTGTCGGCGCCCTCGGCGAGCGCGGTGAAGCGCGGCCCGGCGCTGGCCGGCAGTTCTTCGAAGCGGGCGCCGCCATCGCTGCTGCGCAGCAGGCGGCCGGCCTCATCCACCAGCACCAGCGCGCCGTCGGCGAGCCGCGTGCCGGCGACCACCGATTCGCCGCGGCCGGTGTTCACCTTGGTCCACGCCGCACCGGGCGCGGGCTGGTGGAAAAGGTTGCCGCGCAGGCCGAACACCACCGCGCCGTCGCCGGCAAGCAGCGCGCCGAAGAAGGTGCCGTTGTAGGGCGAGGCGAGCGGCGCGAAGCTGGCGCCGCCGTCTTCCGACGCGAACATCGCGCCCTGCTCGCCCACCACCAGCAGGCGTGCACCCTGGCGGGCGATGGCGTAGAGATGGCGGCCGCGCGGGTCGCCGATGCGGTCCATGATCGAGTGCCAGCTGCGGCCGCCGTCCTCGGTCGCCAGCGCCAGGCCGTAGGCGCCGACCACGAAGCCGCGCTGCGCATCGACGAAATGCACGTCGAGCAGCGGCTTGTCGGGGCCGTCGTCGACGAGACGCTGCGCATCCGCCAGCCGGCGCGCGCTGGCGGCATCGCCCGCGGCGGCAGCCTGGGCTGCTTCCAGCACGCGCTGCGCCGCCTGGCGGCCGTCGAGCTGGCGTACCCAGGTTTTGCCGCCGTCCGCGCTATGCAGCACCACCCCGCCGTGCCCCACCGCCCAGCCGTGCTGCGCATCGGCGAAGTGCACATTGGTCAGCGCCACGCTCACCGGCACCGCGTCGGCCTGGCGCCAGCGCGCGCCGTTGTCGTCGGAAAGCAGCACGGTGCCGCGCTCGCCCACCGCCACCAGGCGGTCGCCGGCGCGGGTGATCGCCAGCAGCAGCGCGGTGTTGGCGCGCGGCGTCGTGGCCGCAGGCTGTTCGAGCAGGTCGAAGCGCGCGGCGAGTGGCGCTTCCGGCGTGGCCGCATGCAGCACTGGCATGCCCAGGCCGAGGGCGAGCAAGGCCGCCCCGACCCGCCGCCGGGTAGAGATTCTGGTGTTCATGATGTCGTGTTCCCTGGCGCCGGCGATGGCCGGCTCAGCGCGGCGTCCGCGGCCGTCGAAGGGCCGCGGAGGGACCGCTGAAGCAGACAGGATCAGCGCACGGCTTCGGCCGCGACCGCATCCCCGGTGAAGTAGTTTTCGCTCTTGCGCGGCACCACGCGGAAGTCCTCGCCGTTGAGCGCCTGGATCACGCTCATGGTGCCGGCCTGCAGGTTGAACACGGTGGCGGTCTTGATCAGCGTGGCCGGCACGCTCGGCACCACGAAGGGCGTCACCTGGGTGGTGCGCCACAGCTTGCCCTCGGCGTCGTAGCCGTCCATCAGCAGCAGCAGCCAGCTGTCCTCGTCGAAGTAGAAGCGGCGCTTGGGCACCGCATGGCGCTTGCCGGAAGCGACCGTGGCTTCCACCTCCCACACCCGGTGCAGCTCCCAGCGCACGTGGTCGGGGTTGAGGTGGTGCTTGGCGATGGCATCGTCCAGCTTCGCGCCGATCAGGCCGTTGGTGTTGTACGGCACGTACATCTCTTTCTTGCCGACGATCTTCCAGTCGTAACGGTCCATCGCGCCGAAGAAGCCCTGCACCTCGTCGAAGTAGTTGGCGCCGGAGGCGACGAAGTCGGGCGTGTCGTAGGCCACCGTGGGCGCCCGCCGCACGCGGCGCTGGCCGACCAGGTATTGCCAGGCCTGGCGCGGATTGGCCGGGTCGATGGTGTCGCGGATGACCAGCGATTCGCCGGCCTTGAACGGCGGTTCCAGCGTGTTGAAGCGGAACATCGCGTACTCGCCCGACCAGCGCTCCGGCGCGCCGTCCTTGTAATAGAACGGGTACTGGAAGGCGATGTCGTTGCGCGTCGCCAGCGTGTGGCTGCCGTCGGCGTTGCCGACGATGTTCTTGAAGCGGTACTCGATGGACTCCGCCTCGACCCGCATCAGGTAGTTCCAGATGACCTCGGCGCCGTCCTTGGGAATCGGGAACGGCGTGCCGCCGAAGCAGCCCTCCAGCGAGCGCTTCTCGTCCTTCAGCGAACAGCGGGTGGCGTTCTTGAAGGCGTTGTCGTAGACGTGCTGGGGCGCGGCGGCGGTGCGCTGGGTCGGGTAGACGTCGACGCGGAAGCTGTCCGGATACTTGGCGAGCAGCAGCCGGGTGCCCTCGCTGAGCTTGTCGGCGTACTGGGCGGCGTTCTTCGCGCTGATCTGCAGCAGCGGCTTGTCGTTGGCGAGGAACTGCGTCGGGATGTCGCCGAGCTTGTTGCCGGCCACCGGCTTGGTCTGGCCGCCGGTCCAGGCGGGAATGCTGCCGTCCTTGTTGCCGGCGCGCTCGCCACCCAGCGGCGTCAGCGTGGTCTTGAGGGCGGCGGCCTCGGCCTCGGTCACCGCGGCCTGGGCCTGCGGTGCGATTGCGAGCAGTCCGCCAATGGCGATGCACAGCATCTTCATGCGCAACATGGTCGTGTCTCCAGTCGTTGTAGTCGTGTTCAGAACGTGCGCTGCACGGAGAGCGAGATGAAGTCGCGGTCGCCGTGGAAGTTCTGGTAGGAAAGCTCGGGCACCGCGGTGTTGTAGCGGATCACCGAGCCGGCGGAGCCGATGTAGTGCGTGTAGTTCAGGCTGGCCTGCCAGGTCTTCTGGTAGTCGCCCTTCACCCCGATCGAGATGTTGCCGCCGTGCTCCGAGGGGAACAGCGCGCCGTTGACCGAGCTGCGCCCGGAGATGCCGTAGCTCACGCCGATCGGCACCTGCAGGTCCAGCCCCGGCACCACCTGGAAGTACTCCGGCTGGAAGATGAACTGCACCGCGCTGGCGTCGCGGGTGGCGCGCGGATCGAGCTGATCGGCGTTCTTGCTGATCGACAGGCGGCGGTTGAAGGCGAATTCGCCGATGAAGGAGGCGCCATCCCACAGCGGGCTGGCCGCCAGCACGGCGAGCGCGGACAGGTTGAGGTGCAGGGTCTTGCCGACCGGGTAGGCCGCGTTGCCGCCGCCGTTGGCGGTGGCGTTGCCCGGCATGATCACCGTGTTGCCGCTCGCCACCAGCGGCATGTTGTCGCGGAAGGAGAGCTCGCCCGCCACGTTGGTGTCGCCCAGCAGGGTGCTGAAGCTCGCCCCCACCATGCGGATGTTCTCGCCGAAGACCTGCACGTAGTCGCCGATGCTGCCGGCCTGCGCGTTCACGCCGGGGCGCACGTAGAACTGGGGCATCTTGTCGTGGTAGCGCGCTGCGTAGAAGCCGAACTCGGTGTCGTCGAGCTTCAGCCGCAGTTGCACCCCGCCCTGCCCGGAATCCCGCGCCTCGATGTCCTTGCCGCGGTAGGCGACGGCGCCCGGCCCGAGGATCAGCGATTCACCGCCGTTATCGACAAAGTCGGCAAAGCTGAAATAGCTGCCCGCCGCCGGCAGGCGCGTCTTGCGCCACTCGAACTGGTAGTAGGCGCCGACGGTGACCTTGGGGTTGATCTGCACCTGGCCGGAGATCTGCCCGATCGGCCGCAGGATCTCCTTGAACTGCGAGTTGGGCACCGACAGCGCCTTGATCAGATCGAGCGAGGTCTGCGCCGCGGCGATGCCGTTGGAGCCGAAGAACAGGCTCTCGCCGTAGAGCTGGGTGAAGCGCCCAGCCTTGACGTTCACATTCATGTCGCCCGGGCTGAAGTTGGCGTAGGCGAAGGCATCCAGCACCTCGGCGTACTGGCCGTGCAGCTTGCGGGTGGAGCGGGTGAACTCGTCGTAGTCGGCCGAGCGCGAATTGACCAGCGCGCCACCGGCGGCGCCGGGGTTGTCGTTGCGGCGCTGATAGACGCTGTCGTACCAGCCGGCGCCGCTCAGGCGAAAGCCGTAGTCGCGCTTGTAGCGGAAGTCGAGTTCGGTCAGCAGGTCGAGCCGGTTGGAGATCAGCCCGCGGCCGAAGTTGAGATCGCCGTCGTTGGTGTTGGCCTGGGTGCCGGCGGAGTTGTCGGCAACATCGCCATCGGCCCCGCGCAAGCGCCACGCGGCGCTGTACTTCACCGTGTTGTCCCAGCGCAGCACCACGTCCGGGTTGCCGGTGTCGATGGTGGCTGCGCCCACGGCCGCCGGCAGCAGCCCGCCAAAGGCGACGGCCAGGGCCTGCACCAGGCAGCTGTATGGGACCACGCGCGGACGGACGGCCCGCCTTGAATCAAACGCCATGTCTTCCTCCTGTCGTTGTTATCGCTGTGGGGCGACTGGAGGCCAGGGAGGGAGCAAACCGCCCCACCCCCGACCCGCATCGCCATCAGCTGTTATTGCCGGCCCGGGCCTCGCCTTTCCTGCGAGCCCCCTGCCGTCATGAGGAAAAATTACCGGCGCGCCTCATTACCGTCCAATACCCATTCAAGGCTCACCTAATACCTTCGCGGTATGATGAACACCCTCGAACGGGACGCCGCCCATGGATATCCGCCAACTCCGCTACTTCATCGCCGTCGCCGAGGAGGCGAACATCGGCCGGGCCGCCACCCGGCTGCACATGTCGCAGCCGCCGCTGACCCGCCAGATCCAGCAACTGGAAGAAGAACTCGACACCCAGCTCTTCGTGCGCACCCCGCGCGGCATGGAACTGACCCAGGCGGGCACGCTGTTCCTCGCGGAAGCGCGCAACATCCGCGCCCTCATCGAGCAGGCCACCGAACGCACCCAGCGCGCCGGGCAAGGCAGGCTTGGGCGGCTGGACGTGGCCATCTTCGGCTCGGCCATCCTCGACCGCATCCCCAAGCTGATCCTGAATTTCCGCAACGAATACCCGGATGTGAACGTGGTGCTGCACACCATGACCAAGGCCGAGCAGATCGCGGCCTTGCGGCAGAACCGCATCACCGTGGGCTTCAACCGCATGCTCGCGCCGCTGCCGGACATCCGCAGCGAAGTGATCGCCACCGAGGCGCTGCTGCTCGCGGTGAACCTCAACGATCCGCTGGCCGCGCAGCCCGCCTTGCCCTTCGACGCGCTCGCCCGGCGTCCTGTGATCCTGTTCCCCTCAGGCGCGCGCCCCAACTTCGTCGACAAGGTGCTGGCGCTGTGCGAAGCGCGCGGCTTCATCCCCGAAGTCGCGCAGGAGGTGGGCGACGCGGTCACCGGCGTGGCGCTGGTCGCCAGCGGCTTCGGCGTCTGCGTGGTTCCGGAATCGGCAACCACGCTGCAGTACCCCGGCGTGGCTTACCTCCCCTTCGCCGACGCCCCGGCCGACGCTCGCGTCGACCTCAGCTGCATCTACCGCGCCGACGACCACTCGCCCATCCTGACGACCTTCCTTGCCTCCGTCCGCAAGTCGGCGGCACTGCAGGACGGGGCGGCGCGCGGCGCGTAAACACCCCGCGCTGGCGAGGCCGCCGCTTCCGCGTGGCGGCGGTCTGGCTGCACGAGCGGTTCTCCTTTTTCCCGCGCGCTCAAGCCACCCGGCAGGCGCCGGCGCTGTCGGATGCCATTGCCGGAAACACCCGCTCGCAGAGGAAATCCACCAGCGCGCGCACCTTGGGCGAGGCATGCTTGCTCGCCGGCCACAGCACATGGAAGGTGTTGCTGCGCGCCACATGGTCCTCCAGCACCCGCTGCAGCCGGCCCTCCGCCAGCAGGGCGCGCACCGAGAAATCCGGCACGCAGGCGATGCCCAGGTCTTGCAGGGCGAAGCACACCCGCGTCTCGATGTTGTTGCAGATCATCGAGGTCGGCAGCGCCAGCTCGGGCTCGTCCGGCGCCCGCCGCAGAGGCCAGCTTTCCAGCTTGCCGGAGTTGGGATAGCGGTAATGCAGGCAGCTGTGCGCCAGCAGATCCGCCGGCACCCGCGGCGTGCCGCGCTGCGCCAGGTAGCCGGGCGAGGCCACCAGCAGCAGCTGGAACTGCCCCAGCTTGCGGGCGGAGAGGCGGGAGTCGGCCGGCTCGCCGGTGCGCACCACCGCGTCGAAACCCTCTTCGATGACGTCCACCAGGCGGTCGGAGAAATCCAGGTCCAGCTCGATGTCCGGATGGCAGCGCATGAACTCGCCCAGCACCGGCAGCACCAGCGAACTCACCAGCGGCAGGCTGACCCGCAGCCGCCCGCGCGGCACCGCCGAAGCCTCGGACAGCTCCAGCTCCGCCGCCTCTATCTCCGCCAGGATGCGCCGGCTGCGCTCCAGGAACAGCGCGCCCTCCGCCGTCAGCGTGATGCTGCGGGTGCTGCGGTGGAACAGGCGTACCCCCAGCCGCTCTTCCAGCCGGGCCACGCTTTTGCCCACCGCCGAGGCCGACACCCCCAGCGCCCGGCCGGCGGCGACGAAGCTGCGGGTCTCCGCTACCTGGATGAACACGGTGAAGCCACTGAGGCTGTCCATATGCGCCCTCGATTAAGGACAAAATTGTCCGTAGAACGAGGAACTCTACCCTGCTTTTTCTTCAATCCAACGTTTTCTATTGTCTCGGGGCCTTCCATGAACACGAGGAATTCCCGATGGCTTCCGCCCCTTTTGCAGCTCCGGCAGCGCCGCTTCCCGCGCCCCACGCTGCATCCCTTGATGGCTCGCCCTCCCCCGCCGCAGCGCCACTCCTGCCCGCCGTGCAGCAGGCAGTGCGGCGAGCGCTGGAGGAGCAGCGGCTGGTCGGCGCGGTGGTGCTGGTGGCACACGATGGCGCGCTGATCCACCACCAGGCCGCCGGCTTCGCCGACCGCGAAAGCGCCTCGCCGATGCGGCCGGACACCCTCTTCCGCCTGGCCTCGGTCAGCAAGCCCATCGTCGCCACCGCGGCGATGGTGCTGGTGGCGCAAGGCCGGCTGGCGCTGGACGAGGACATCCGCCGCTGGCTGCCGGATTTCCAGCCCAGGCTGGCCGATGGCAGCGTAGCCCGCATCACCCCGCGCCAGTTGCTGAGCCACACCGCCGGCCTGGGCTACCGCTTCTTCGAGGCGGACGAGAATGGCGCCTACGCCCGCGCCGGCGTTTCCGACGGCATGGACGACAGCCCCATCAGCCTGCAGGAGAACCTGCGCCGCATCGCCAGCGTGCCCCTGGGCTATCCGCCCGGCAGCGGCTGGGGCTATTCGCTCGCCATCGACGTGCTCGGCGGCGTGATCGAAGCGCTGTGCGGCATGCCGCTGGCGCAGGCGGTGCGCCAGTTGGTGACCGCGCCGCTGGGCATGGCGGACACCGGCTTCAGCGCCAGCGCCGCCGGCCGCGTCGCCACCGCCTATGTCAGCGACCAGCCGCGACCCCACCGCCTGGGCGAAGGTGAGGTGGTGCCGGTGCTGCCGGGCACCGTCGGCATCCGTTACAGCCCGGCGCGCATCTTCGATCCGCGGGCCTTTCCTTCCGCCGGTGCCGGCATGGCGGGCAGCGCACCCGACTTCCTGCGCCTGCTCGAAACGCTGCGCCAGGGCGGCGGCGGGCTGCTGCCGGCCGGGCTGGTGGACGAGATGGGCCGCGACCAGACCGGCGGCCTGTCGCTGCCGGACGCCCCCGGCACCGGCTTCGGCCTGGGCTTCTCGGTGCTGCGCGAGCCGGCGCTGGCCGCCTCGCCGGAATCCGCCGGCACCTGGCGCTGGGGCGGCGCCTACGGCCATTCCTGGTTCGTGGACCGCGCCCGCGGGCTCAGCGTGGTGGCTTTCACCAACACGCTGTACGAGGGCATGTCCGGCCGCTTCGTCGCCGAGCTGCGCGATGCCGTGTATGCCGATGCCAGCCGACCCGTCTCCGATCTCAAGCGAAGGAAAGAAGCATGACATACGCAGGCAACACTCTGGCGGCTGAAGCCGCCGGCCTCGCCCCGCCCTCCCAGCTGCCGCCCTCCCGGTTGCCGCTCTCCGCGCTGCTGGCGCTGGCGGTGGCCGGTTTCATCACCATCCTCACCGAAGCCCTGCCGGCCGGGCTGCTGCCGCAGATAGCCGCCGGCCTGGCGGTGCCGGAGGCGCTCGCCGGCCAGTTGGTCACCCTGTATGCCGTCGGCTCGCTGGCCGCCGCCATTCCGCTCACGCTGGCCACCCGCGGCCTGCGGCGGCGGCCGCTGCTGCTGGCGGCCATCGCCGGTTTCGCCGTCGCCAACACCGTCACCGCGCTGTCCGGCCACTATGTGCTGACCCTGATCGCCCGCCTGCTCGCCGGGGTGGCCGCCGGCCTGCTGTGGGCGCTGATCGCCGGCTACGCCGCCCGCATGGTGCCGGAGCATCTGAAAGGCCGGGCGATTGCGCTGGCGATGGTGGGCACGCCGCTGGCGCTGTCGCTGGGCGTGCCGGCGGGCACCTTTCTCGGCGCCCTGGCTGGCTGGCGCGCCTGCTTCGGCCTGATGACGGGAATGACGCTGCTGCTGATGCTCTGGGTGCTGCGCACGGTGCCGGATTTCCCCGGCCAGGCCGCCGACCGCCGCCAACCGCTGCTGCGGGTGCTGGCGCTGCCCGGCATACGCACGGTGCTGCTCGCGACCCTGGGCTTCGTGCTGGCGCACAACATCCTCTACACCTACATCGCTCCCTTCCTGCGGGAGGCGCAACTCGGCGACCGGGTGGACCTGGTGCTGCTGGTGTTCGGCGCCGCCTCGCTGCTGGGCATCTGGATCACCGGCGTGCTGATAGACCGCTGGCTGCGGCAGCTGATGCTGGCCAGCACGCTGCTGTTCGGCCTCGCCGTGTTGGCGCTGGGGCTGTGGAGCGGCCGCCCTGCGGCGGTGTATGCCGCCATCGGCCTATGGGGCCTGGCCTTCGGCGGCTCGGCCACGCTGCTGCAGACCGCGCTGGCGAAGGCAGCCGGGGAGGCCTCGGATCTCGCCCAGTCCATGCTGGTCACCGCCTGGAACCTCGCCATCGCCGGTGGCGGCCTGCTGGGCGGGCTGCTGCTGGAAGAGCTGGGCGTGACCGCCTTTGCACCGGCCTTGCTGCTCCTGCTGGGGGCGACCTGGGGGCTGGTGTGGCGGGCCCGCGCTGCGGGTTTTCCGCCAGCGGGTGGCGAGCACCGCGCCTGAGCGGCCGGCGGCCGGCATAAAAAAGGGGCGTCTCTCGACGCCCCTTCTGCGTTAACGCGCTGGCCGTCCCGCTATGCCAGCCATCTCAGCATGATCAGCGAGATGGCGGGGAAGGCCACGAGCAGCAGGATGCGCAGGACGTCGGAACACAGGAAGGGCAGCACGCCGCGGAAGATGGTCGCCAGCGGGATGTCCTTGGCCATGCTGTTGATGATGAACACGTTCATCCCCACCGGTGGCGTGATCAGGCCGATCTCCATCACCACCAGCGCCACCATGCCGAACCAGATGGCCTTTTCCTCATGGGTGAGGCCGTAGTAGTCCATGCCGAGGATGATGGGCAGGAAGATGGGGATGGTGAGCAGGATCATGGACAGGCTGTCCATCACGCAGCCCAGCAGCAGATAGATGAGGATGATGGCGAACAGCACGGTGAAGGGACCGAAGCCCATCTGCTCCACCCACTGCGCCACTTCCACCGGCATCTGGCTGACGGCCATGAAGGCGTTGAGCATGTCGGCGCCAAGCAGAATGAGGAACATCATGCCGGTGCCGGTAGCGGTACCGTAGATGCACTCCATCAGACCGCCGTTCTTCAGGCCGCCGGATTTCCATGCCGCGATGCCGGTGGCGATCACGCCCACTGAGGCCGCTTCCGTCGGGGTGAACAGGCCGCCGTAGATACCGCCGATCACCACCGCGAAGATCAGCATCACCGGCCAGGTGTCGACCAGCGTCGCCATGCGTTCCGCCCAGCTGTGCTTGGGCGTTCCCGGGCCGCCGGCGGCCGGGTCCAGGCGGGTGACGATGGCGATCACCAGCATGTAGCCCAGTGCAGCCAGAACGCCGGGGATGAAGGCGGCGACGAACAGCTTGGCGATGTTCTGCTCCGCCAGGATGGCGTAGATCACCAGCGGCACCGAGGGCGGAATCAGGATGCCCAGCGTGCCGCCCGCCGCCAGCGAACCCGCCGCCAGGCTGGGCTTGTACTGGTGGCGCTTGAGTTCCGGCAGCACCACGTGCGACATGGTGGCCGCGGTGGCCAGCGAGGAGCCGCAGATGGCGCCGAAGCCGGCGCAGGCGGATACGCCCGCCATCGCCATGCCGCCACGCCAGTGGCCGATGAAGGCGTTGCCGGCGCGGAACAGGGCCTTGGACAGGCCGCCGTGGGTGGCGAACTGACCCATCAGCAGGAAGAGCGGCACCACCGACAGGTCGTACAGCGAAAAGCGGCCATAGGGCGCATTCTTCAGGTAGGCGAGCAGCGGGTCCCAGCCGGAGGCCCAGACGTAGCCGAGGGCGCCGGCCAGGAACATCGAGATGCCGATATGCACCCGCAGGGCGAGCATGACCATCATGATCGCGCCCATGGTCAAACCAATAGTCATACCGCTCACGACTTCACCTCCCCGCGCACTTCACCCATGAACACGAACAGCGCGGCGATACCGAGCAGCGCAAACGACGGCACCAGCGGGATATAGCCCCACCACACCGGCAGCGAGATCACCATGGAGGTCTCGCCGTACTCGCGCATTTCCAGCATGCCCTCCCACACCCGCCAGGCGATGAAGAAGGCGGAGATCGCCAGCAGCAGCGAGGCCACCGCGTCCAGCAGGCGCTTGAGCACCTCAGGCGCCCACAGGGTGAAGAAATCCACGAACACATGCCCTTTCTTCAACTGGCAATAGGGCAGGCACATGGCCACGCCCATCGCGGAGAACATCTGTACCAGCTCGTAGTCGCCCGGCACCGGCGTGGCAAACAAGGCGCGGCCGACAACGCTGGCGACCGACATGAGGGATTCGATGACGAACAAGATGCCGCCGAGAATGGCCAACGCAGCGCAGGCCAGCTCGACGATCCTGCCCAACGGACCATGCGCATGCACGGTCGGCTGCGCCAGGGACTCTGACATGGGGTTCTCCGGTCGGAGGGGGAAAGGCTAAAAAAACGGCCGCGGGCAGAGCGCGCCGCGGCCGTCGCAGTGCAAGCAGCTTACTTCGCGTAGCTCTGGGACAGGGAGACAGCTTCGTCGTACAGCTTCTTGCCGTCCACACCCTTGGAGGAGACTTCCTTGATCCACTCTTCGGTGACCGGCTTGGTCGCCGCTTCCCACTTGCTCACTTCTTCCGGAGCCAGCGAATAGACGGTGTTGCCGCGCTCGACGGTGAGCTTGCGGCCGGCGGCGTCGGCTTCGCGGAACTGGGTGGAAACCCAGGCGGAGACGTCGCGGCCGCTGTTGTCGTCGATGACCTTCTTCAGCTCGGCAGGCAGGCTGTCGTACTTCTTCTGGTTCATCACGAAGATCATCGTGGAGGTCAGCATGGCGCGGTCTCCGGCGACCTCCATGTTGAACTTGGTCAGCTCGTGCGTCTTGGTGGAGGGCACCACTTCCCAGGGGATCATGGCGCCTTCGATCACACCCTTGGACAGGCTTTCCGCCATCTGCGGCACCGGCATGCCGACCGGGGTCGCGCCCAGCGAGGACAGCATCTTGTTGCCCAGGCGGGAAGGCGCGCGCACCTTCATGCCCTTGAGGTCATCCAGGGTCTTGACCTGCTTGTCGCGGAAGTGGAACACATAGGGGCCGGGCACCCAGGTGGCGATGGGCTTCATGCCGGCGAATTCCTTCATCGCATTCTTGTGGATGAAGTCCCACAGTGCGCGGGAGGTGGCTTCCGGCGTGGTGGTGGCGAAAGGCAGCTCGAACACTTCGGACAGCGGGAAGCGGCCCGGAGTGTAGCCCGGCAGGGTCCACACGATGTCGGCCACGCCATCGCGCACCTGGCTCAGCAGTTGCGGCGGGGTGCCGCCCAGCTGCATGGCCGGGTAGATCTGGCACTTGAGCTTGCCCTGCGATTCGGCGGCGATCTTGTCGCACCAGGGGGCGATGAACTTGGTATGGGCCGGCGAAACCGGCGGCAGGAAGTGGGCAACCTTCAGCACAACTTCCTGAGCATGGGCGGCGGCAGGCGCGAGGGTGGCCAGGGCGATGCCCACGGCCAGGCGGCGAAGCTTCATCAGTGAGTCTCCTCTATGAACACGTTGCGACAGGGTCCGGTTCGTGGTGCCGGCTATCCTGCCGCTTCCTCTGCGTGGCAGAGTTTGACGTCACTGAATGTAAGCCAAAAGACCTATGGCGGACTAACAGCTATATCAGTTCGATATAGCTATATAGGCGATATTTTGCTTTTAATCATCTGAAATACCGCTCCGCCCCGCCATTGGCGGGGCGGAGCGGAACGGCGCACGATGCAGGCTCAGTCGGCGCACTCCATCACCATCAGGCCGGCGGCCGTGTTGGAGATGGGGATGTGGTAGTTGGCGTGCACCTTGCGCACCTTGCCCGGCAGCGCTGCGCGGGTAGCCAGCCACATCAGCAGTTCCACGCCCTGGGTGCCGGTGAGCTCCACCAGTTCTTCGATGGAGTACTTGGTCGCCCATTCCGGGTCGTTGATCAGGCTCTCCATGAAGGCGAGGTCGAAGTCCTTGTTCACGAAGCCGGCGCGCTTGCCGTCCAGTTGGTGCGACAGGCCGCCGGTGCCGATCACCACCACCCGCAGGTCTTCGTCCCAGGAGGCGATGGCTTCGCCCAGCGCCTTGCCAAGCTTGAAGCAGCGCTTGGCCGAGGGCAGCGGGTACTGCACGGTGTTGATGCACACCGGCACCGTCTGCACCGGACAGCGTTCCTCGTTCGGCCACAGCAGCTTCAGCGGCAACGAGAAGGCGTGGTCCACCAGCATTTCCTGGCAGGTGGTGAGGTCGAATTCCTTCTCCACCAGCTCGTTGATGACGTGCCAGGACAGGGCCTGGTTGCCGGCATAGGGCGGCAGCGTGGGAATGCCCCAGCCTTCGTCGGCGTTCTGGTATTCCGGCGCGGCGCCCACGGCGAAGGTCGGCATCTTGTCGAGGAAGAAATTGAGGCCGTGGTCGTTGTAGACCACCACCGCGATGTCCGGCTTCACCTTGGCGAGCCAGTCATGCACCGGCGGGAAACCGTCGAAGAAGGGCTTCCAGTAAGGGTCCTGCTGCAGGTTGCCGGCGATGGCGCGGCCGATGGCCGGCACGTGGGAAGTGGTGATGCCGCCTACGATCTTGGCCATGTCTTATTTCCCCGCGGCCACGAGCATGGCCTTGAATTCGTCTTTCGTCATACCGGTCTGGGCGGCGCCCAGGTCCTGTACGTCCAGCCCCAGGATGCCGGCGAACTTCGCCAGGTAATACACATTGCCGCCGGCGGCGAGCAGACCGAGCACGTCGCGGTTGCGGATCACGCTCTCCTGCTCTTCGTTGAGGCCGTACTTGCGGCAATAGGCGTGCTCGTCGCGCTGGAACTCGGCGCGGTTGTCCGCACTGTTGAACGAGAAACACATCTTGTTCAGCGCATAGCCCTTCTGCGCGAGATCGCCGTCGAACACGGCGGTGCCGGGAATCTCCCGTTTCTGCCTGACGCTGCTCATTCTTTCCCCTCCATGCTTTCTTGTTCGTGGAGGCGCCAGTATTTGCGACTGGACAGGGAAGATAAACGCAGCGAGACTCATACGACCCATGAGCGATTTCGATCATTCCCACCTGGACGGCCGCCTGCTGCAGTTGCTGCTCGCAGTGGTGGAGGAAGGCTCGGTCACCCGCGCCGCCGAGCGCCTGGGCGTGACCCAGTCGGCGGTGTCCCACCTGCTGGGCAAGCTGCGCACCATCGTCGGCGATCCGCTGTTCGTCAAATCCGGCCGCGGCATCGTCGCCACCGCCCGCGCCGAGGGGCTGGCGGTGCACGCGCGGGTGCTGCTGGAGGAAATGCGCCGCTTCGCCAGCGCGCCGGTGTTCGAGCCGGCCCAGCTCCACACCACTTTCACCCTGGCCGCCAACGACTTCCAGCGCGACCTGCTGCTGCCGGCGCTGCTGCGCCGGCTGCGCGCGGTGGCGCCGGGCGTGGCGCTGCGCATCATCCCTTCCGACGTGCCGACACCTGAGATGCTGCGGGACGAACACTGCCACCTCGCCATCTCGCCGCGCCCGCCGGATGCCGGCGACATCCTGCACAAGCGCCTGTTCGCCGATCACTACCGGGTGTTCTTCGACGCCACCCAGCGCGCCGCGCCCGCGGACACCGCGGAATACCTGGCGGCCGAGCACATCACCGTGGTCTATGAGGCCAGCCGGCCGCTGGATTTCGACCGCGGCCTCGCCGCCCGCGGCCTGCAGCGCCGCTTCGTCGCCAGCGTGCCCGGCTTCGCCGGCATCCCCGCCTTCGTCCATGGCAGCCCGCTGCTCGCCACCGTGCCCGGTCTGCTGCAGGGCAGCTTGATGCGCGGGCTGGCGAGCTGCGCCCTGCCCTTCGAGGCGCCGCCGCTGCCGATGTACATGATCTGGCACCTGCGCAACCGCCACGACCCGGCCCACAGCTGGCTGCGCAGCGAACTGGAGGCGGTGGTGCGCGCCCTGCCACTGGCCGCGGCCGCGTCTTCCGCAGCCGTCGCTTGATCCGGCCCATCCTGCCCGCCTGAAAGCCCCGCCAGCCGGGGCTTTCCGTCTTCCGCCGACACTTCCGCAGCACCCCGGATGCCGCCTGGATAGCCGGCACATTGGCCGCCGCTATCGCCGCCATGGTCAATTGCAATTGGCAGGACAAGGGCCCGCGGCCTGTACTGGACTTGCACATGCCAGTTGCAAGGCAGGGAGGTGCGGCGGTGCATCCCACATCACGCCACCGCCGGTGCAACGCAGCGCCACGGCCATCCCCACGGCCCAAGGCACATCTCCGAAGGGCGGCACAGCCCGGGCGATCCGCGTACGCCGGCTGCAAGGAGGAGACCGATGCGACATCCCACTCAGCCTTTACCGCAACGCCCTGCCGTCCATCCCGCCCTGAAAGCGCTGGCCGCCGCCCTCACCGGCGGTAGCCTGCTGCTGCCCCTGGCCGCCGATGCCGCCTCCAGCTACGCGCCGGTCAACAGCGAGGAGAGCTTCTCCGCCCTGCGCGCCCGCTATGTGGACATGAAGCCCGGCGTGGAGCGCCGGCACCGCAGCCTGCTGGAGCAACGCTACGACCTCGGCGACAAGCCCGGCGACCTCGCCATGACCCGCGGCAAGCGGGTGCAGACCGGCGTGCGGGTACGCCTGCCGGCCGGCGTCGCCTCCTGGGAAGCGCTGACGCGCATGAGCCCGGAGCAGATCAAGGAGCGCGACCTCTTCCCGGCTGGCTTCCTGCCGCTGCCCCATCCGCACCATGCCGAAGGCGGCATGCTGTTCCCGCAGTTCCACATCGACAAGGTGATGCAGCAGGACGGCCGCGACCTCAAGCGCTTCGACCTCAGCTACGACCTCCCCGACCACCTGCTGCCGGAATATCCGCCCGCCATCTTCCTCACCACCCGCAAGGACCTGGGCGACGTCTCCAGGGGCCAGGTGGTGACGCTGGCGAACTACTTCGAGCTGTTCGACGGCGTGCTCAATCCCAAGCAGCTGGAAGGGCTGCGCCTGCTGGTGACGCCCTTCCCGCAGCAGCAGTTCAACGCCACCGCCGACCGCCGCTCGGACAAGCCCTCGCAGGGCGTCACCTGCTTCGACTGCCATGTGAACGGCCACACCAACGCCAGCACCCATCTGGTGGGCGACATCCGCCCGCAGGAATTCCGCCACCGGCTGGACACGCCCTCGCTGCGCGGGGTGAACATCCAGCGCCTGTTCGGCTCGCAGCGCGCCCTGAAAACGGTGGAAGACTTCACCGAGTTCGAGCAGCGCGCCGCCTACTTCGACGGCGACCCGGTGATCGCCACCAAGAAAGGCGTGAACATCCTGGAGCGCGGCAGCCAGGTGCACTTCATGGGCGAGTTCCAGGCCCTGCTGGACTTCCCGCCGGCACCCAAGCTGGACCTGCTCGGCAAGCTGGTCCCGGCCAAGGCCAGCGCCAGCGAACTGCGCGGGCAGGACGTGTTCTTCGGCAAGGGCCAGTGCGCCAGCTGCCACACCCCGCCCTTCTACACCGACAACCTGATGCACGACCTGCAGGCCGAACGCTTCTTCACCCCGCGCGACATCAACGGCCGCATGGCGGCCATGGATGGTCCGATCAAGACCTTTCCGCTGCGCGGCCTGAAGGAGTCACCGCCCTACCTGCACGACGGCCGCCTGCTCACCATCGAGGACACGGTGGAGTACTTCAACCTGGTGCTGGGCGTGCAGCTCTCTAGCCAGGAAAAGGCCGACCTGGTCGCCTTCCTGCGCACGCTGTGACGCGCCTGCGCCCAAGCGCAGACAAGTTGCACGCCGACCGGGAGCCGCGGGCATGCGCGGCTCCCGCTTTTTCTTTCGCCGGACGGCAAACCCTGCGGGCGCCCGGCGGCAAGCTCATTGCCCGGCAAGGAAGCGGAGCCGTTCTCCCCTGGCCCTAGACACAGCCAGGAACAGGCCCCTCGGCTTCGCTCAAGGCGGGCTGTCGCAAAGAGCCGCGCCTTCGGCAGGCCCGCCCCGAGCCTGGCGAAAGGCCTTGCCCTGATCGCCGGGTCATTGAATCCATGCCCGATGGCTGGCCGACTGCACGCGACGCTTTCCCCTGATAATCCAGTGGTCTTTCACCCCGACTCGATCACCATCGCCATGCTAGAGCGCCCCTCCCCCGCCGACCGTCCCGCGCCACGCGAACTCGACACCCTGCTGGAGCAATTGCGCAGCAGCATCGCCCACCACCTCGCCACCAGCAGCCCCCGCTCCGCCAGCGTCGCCCAGGACCTGCTGGCCCGCCTGGCCACCCTGGTCGATGGCAGCGGCAAGCTCGCGGCCTGCGGCGGCGGCAACATCGAACACCAACCGGCCCTGGCCGAACTGCTGGCCCAGCTCTCCCGCCAGGCCATCGCCCCCTCGCCCCAGGACGCCCGCCAGATCGCCCGCCAGCTGGAAGCCCTCAGCCATACCGCCGACACCGGCCTGGGCGACGCCCTGCGCGGCCGCATCGTCAAGCTGGCCGAGGAATGGCGGCTGAAGGAACGCCGCGCGAGCGACATGCAGGCCGGGCTGGAAGAGTGAACTGGCTGGCCGGCGACGCAGTGCTTCGCTTTTTCCGCCTACGCCCAGCAAGGGGAGCAAGGAGCGGGGAGAAAACCCACGGCGCCTCATTCGGCGAGCCTTGGAACCGGAACACCAAGAAAGAGGCTGCCGCCCCTCAAGCCATCAAGGCCTGACCGCCTCCGCCGCAACCGGCGCAGCTGCGCCGCCTGCCAGCGCGCCACCCTCGCCCTCCCCCTCCAGCCGCCGCACGCCCCACATCGCGCTGCCCGGCACATGTTCCGGTACGCCGACGCGGCCGATCCCGGGCAGCTTCAGTGCTGGCGGCCAGACATCCACGCCCAGGCTGAGGCCGAGCAGGTTCAGCTCCAGGCCTTCCTCCGCCGCCACGGTGATGCCCAGCAGGCCGAGCAGGGAGAACTGGGCGCCGGTGCCGCTGGGGGCGGTGCCGAATAGGGCGCCGTCGGGCAGGTAGTCCTTGCCGATGGCGGTGGAAGGCAGTTCCAGGTGCAGTTCCGGCACCGCCCGCGCCAGGTAGGCGACGAAGGTGTTGCTGTTGGGACCGGGCCAGATGCGGTATTCGTTGGCGTGCGGATAGCGGCCGGTGGCCTCGTGCAGGCGGGCGATCATCGCGTCCACCTCGGCACCGCCGCGCAGGTCGCGCAGCAGCGTGGGTTCGTTGCCATACCAGTAGCCATCCGGGATGCCTTCGCGCACCCGCACCGCCTGGCGGCCGTTGCCGACGCCAAAGCCCATCACTTCGAAGCGGGTGTATTCCGCCCCGCCGCGCGGCTTGGCCGCAATCCAGGTATGCACGCCGAAGGCCCCGCGCCAGCGCACCGCGCGGGCGGAATACACCTGGATCACCGCCTCCCTGGTGCTTGCCGGATCCGGGGCGAGGCCGGTGCTGTCGCGGCGGGCGCCGCGCCAGTCGCGGGCGTTGTCGCCGGCGTAGTAAGCCGCCACCGAACCGGCAAGCGGCAGGAAGAAGGCAGCGATGGCGCAGAGGAGGAGGCGGAGCTTCATCGGCTGGGCAGAAGTCGGAATCGTGCGGGGAACGCTGTCCAGAGTATCACCGGCCGCGCCGGGTTCCCGGCGCGGGGCTCGGCTTTTACGCATGCACCAGCCCGACGCATGCGTGCTCAGGCGATGAAGCCGAGCACCACGCTCAGGGTGACGAAGGACAGCAGCGTCGCCACCACCAGCGCCGCCGAGCACATGCCCTCCTGGCCATACTTCAGGCCGAAGATGGGGTAGATGGTGAGCATGGGCGCGGCGGCGAACACCACCGCCGCGCTGCGCAGCGCCGGGTCGGCCGGCGGGAACACCAGCACGAAGGCGGCCACCGCCAGCGGGTGCAGCACCAGCTTGCCGAGGGAGATGGCGGCGAGGTCGCCCGCCATGCCCCTCACCTTCTGCCCGACCAGGCCGCCGCCGATGACGAACAGCGCCACCGGCGCCGACGCGGTGGCCAGCATGTCCACCGCCTTGGCCGGTACGCCGCCCAGGCGCAGCCCGGCGAGCGAACCGGCGAAGCCGAGCACGATGGCGATCACGATGGGGTTCCTGGTGAGGCGCAGGAAGGTCTGGCCCAGCACCGTGCGCAGGCTGGCGCCCTGGCCGCCGGCGCTTTCCGCCAGCGCGATGACGAAGGGCAGCAGCAGCAGGTTCTCCACCAGCATGCACAGCGCCAGGGCGACGCCGGCGGTTTCGCCGAAGAGCTGCCAGGCCACCGGGAAGCCGACGAAGGCGCTGTTGGACATCGCCGCGCCCATGCCCACGAGCGCGCAGCCCTGGGCGTTCTTCTTCAGCAGGTAGCGCGCGGCGCCCAGCGCCAGCAGGAAGACCAGCAGCGAGCCGGCGAGGTAGGCGGCGACGTAGTTGGGGTCCATCACCTCGCCGAAGCTGCGTTGCAGCAGGGCGCGGAACAGCACCGCCGGCAGGGCGATGTTGATGACGAAGGCGCCCAGCACCCGCATGTCCTGGCGCGGAAACAGGCCGCCGCGCACGCAGGTGTAGCCGAGGGCGATGATGAGGAAGATGGGGCCGACGATGGTCAGGATGTCGAGCAAGGTGGTTCTCCGGGCATGAGAAGGGCCGCGTTCCCGGCGAGCGGCGGACGCGGCCCTGCATCAATGCGCGCATGCGGCGCGCTTCGTTTGTTGCGACTTCGTTTGCTGCATCGAACTGGACGACCAAAGCCGCCCACGCGGGCACGCCGGCAGGCGCTACACCAGCCGATGGTTCTGCGCCTGTGTATTCAGGAGCGGAGGCCCTGCCCCCGGCAAGCCCGGCAAACCGCGGCCCGCCGCCTGGCCGCGGGGAGCCGGATCGTTCCAGGCCCCCACCTCTTACCGGGCGCTGGCAAGACCACCGACAGCGGGTCCGATTCCTGGCGGGGGCATCAGAACTCCTCGGTATCGATCTCGGTCTGGGTCGGCGCGTTGTAGCGCGGGCCGGTGACGGTGCGCTGGCTGACCAGTTCGCCGGCGCGCGCCAGCAGCGTCGGGTCCAGCTTCAGGTCGGCGGCGGCCAGGTTCTCTTCCAGGTGGTCGATGCGGGTGGTGCCGGGAATCGGCAGCACATGCCCGCCTTGCGCCAGCAGCCAGGCCAGCGCGAGTTGGGCCGGGGTGCAGCCGGCTTCCCGCGCCCGCGCGCGGTAGTCGTCCAGCAGTTTGAGGTTGGCAACGAGGTTGTCGCCCTGGAAGCGCGGCATGGCGCGGCGGATGTCCTTGGCGTCGAAGGCGGCCACGTCTTCCACCGTGTGGAAGGCGTCCGCCAGGTAGCCGCGCGCCACCGGGCTGAAGGCGACGAAGGCGGCGCCCAGCTCGCGGCAGGCGTCCAGCACCGCGATCTCGGCGTTGCGCGTCCACAGCGAGTATTCGGTCTGCACCGCGGCCACCGGATGCACCGCATGGGCGCGGCGCAGGGTGTCGGCGGAGACTTCGGACAGGCCGACCGCGCGGATCTTGCCGGCGGCCACCAGCTCGGCCATCGCGCCCATGCTGTCTTCGATGGGCACTTTCTTGTCCCAGCGGTGCAGGTAGTAGAGGTCGATGACGTCGGTGCGCAGGCGAGCGAGTGCTTCGTCGCAGGTGCGCTTGATGGTTTCCGGTCGGCCGTCGATGACGCGCTTGCCGTCCACCCCCGTCATGCCGCACTTGCTCGCCAGCGTGAAGCGCGAGCGGTAGGGCGACAGCACCCGCCCGACCAAGGTTTCATTGGCGCCGAAGCCGTAGAGGGCGGCGGTGTCGAAATGGGTGACGCCCAGGTCCAGCGCCCGCAGCAGCACCTTTTCGGCGGCTTCCGGCGCCGGTGGCACGCCGTAGGCGTGGCTGAGATTCATGCAGCCCAGGCCGATGGCGCTGACCGGGAAGGGTCCGAGATTGCGTTGATGCATGCGCAGCTCCTTGGAAATGACTGCGCCGGCGCGGGGCCGGCGGAGCATGAAACAGAAACGGAGCAGCCCGGCCGGGGCGGCTCCGTGAAGCGATGCTGCGGCGGTCCACCCGGCGGCCAGGGGAAAAGCCGGCCCTCCCCTTGCCGCCGGCGCGCCCGCCGGGCCGCCGTCGCGGCCTTACGGCATCAGTCCTTCAACTGCTGTTCCAGCTGGGCCAGCACTTCGTAGCAGGGCAGCACCTTGGCGACGCTGGAGTTGGGCTCGCGGCCTTCGCGGATGGCGGCGAAGAACTCGCGGTCCTGCAACTCGATGCCGTTCATCGACACATCCACCTTGGAGACGTCGATCCTCTCTTCCTTGCCATTCACCAGGTCGTCGTAACGGGCGATGTAGGTGCCGGTGTCGCCGATGTAGCGGAAGAAGGTGCCCAGCGGGCCGTCATTGTTGAACGACAGGCTCAGCGTGCAGATGGCGCCGTTGGCGGCCTTGAGCTGGATGCTCATGTCCATGGCGATGCCCAGCGTCGGATGGATGGGGCCCTGGATGGCGTTGGCCTTCACGATCGGGCTGCCGGCCTGGTAGGCGAACAGGTCCACGGTGTGGGCGGCGTGGTGCCACAGCAGGTGGTCGGTCCAGCTGCGCGGCTGGCCGAGCGCGTTCATGTTGGTGCGGCGGAAGAAGTAGGTCTGCACATCCATCTGCTGGACGTTGAACTCGCCGGCTTCGATCTTCTTGTGCACCCACTGGTGGCTGGGGTTGAAGCGGCGGGTGTGGCCGCACATCGCGACCAGGCCGGTTTCCTGCTGCAGGCGCACCACTTCCTGGGCGTCTGCCAGGGAGTCGGCCAGCGGGATTTCGACCTGCACATGCTTGCCCGCGCGCAGGCAGGCGATGGCCTGCGAGGCGTGCATCTGGGTCGGGGTGCACAGGATCACCGCGTCCACTTCCGGCAGCGCCAGGCTGTCGGCGAGGTCGGTGGTGATGTGGCCGATGCCGTACTTGTCTGCCACTTCCTTGGTCTTTTCCAGGTCGCGGCTGACCAGCGACACCACTTCGACGCCGTCGATGTTCTTGATGCCGTCCAGGTGCTTGATGCCGAAGGCGCCGGCGCCAGCCAGCGCAACCTTGATCGTCTTGCTCATTTACTACCCCCGTTTGTCATGTATGCCAAACAGCCCCCCGAGGGGGCCTCGTCCGTCTTGGGACGGCCCTGCGACGGTCTCGTCGATTCCAGCAGGGCGAAACTGCTTCAGTTGTTCTCCAGAATGAGATGGCCCACGGCGGTGTTGGACGCCGGGACGTGGAAGAAACGGTGCTTCACCGTCGGCTTGGCGCCGCCGTTGACGTCGGCCATCGCGCCGCGCGCGATCAGCCACATGACCAGCTCGATGCCCTCGGAGCCGGCTTCGCGCACGTAGTCGATGTGCGGCATCTGCGCCAGATCGGCCGGGTCGGCGATCAGGCGGTCGAGGAAGCGGTTGTCCCACTCGGCGTTGATCAGGCCGGCGCGGGCGCCCTGCAGCTGGTGGCTCATGCCGCCGGTGCCCCAGATCTGCACCTTGATGTCGTCATCGTAGCTCTCGATCGCCTTGCGGATGGCCTGGCCGAGCTGGAAGCAGCGGCGCCCCGACGGCACCGGATACTGCACCACGTTGACGGCGAAGGGGATGACCTTGCACGGCCAGGCGTCCGGCTCGCCGAACATCAGCGACAGCGGCACGGTGAGGCCGTGGTCCACATCCATCTTGTTGACGATGGTGAGGTCGAAGTCGTCCTGGATCACGCTCTGGGCGATGTGGGAGGCGAGCTCCGGATGGCCGATGACCTTGGGCACCGGCCGCGGGCCCCAGCCCTCGTCCGCCGGGATGAACTCGGCGGCGGTGCCGATGGCGAAGGTCGGAATGAAGTCCAGGCTGAAGGCGGTGGCGTGGTCGTTGTAGACGAGGAAGATCACGTCGGGCGTGTTCTCCTTCATCCACTGCTTGGAGTACTCGTAGCCGGCGAACAGCGGCTGCCAGTAGGCCTCGCCGGTCTTCTTCAGGTCGATCGCGGCGCCGATGGCCGGCACGTGCGAGGTGTAAACGGAGGCGGAAATCTTGGCCATGGTCAGTCCTTCTTGTTGCCGGCGGCGCCTTGCGGCTGGTTCTGCGGCTGGGCGTCGCCGTTCTCGCCGAGGTAGCGGTTGCCCTCGGCGGAGCGGCCGCCCTTGATCATCATGTCGCGGTATTCCTCTTCGGTCATGCCGGTCATGCTGCCCGCCATCTGCTGGAAGCTCTTGCCGTCGGTGGCGCCGATCTTGGCGAGGAAGTAGATGTTGCCGCCGGTGCGCATGCACCAGTTGAGGTCGCGGGCGAGCACCGCCTGCTTCTGCTCCTCGGTCATCGGCCACTCGTCCAGGTAGGCCCGCTCGTCGGCCTTGAAGCGCTCGCGGTTGGCGGCCTTCATCAGCGACATGCAGAACTGGTTGAGCCAGTAGCCTTTGCGCGACTGGTCGGCATCGAAAATGATGGTGCCGGGAACGTCGGTGTAGGGCTTGTCGAGTGCCATGGTGTCTCTCCTTCTATGCCGGGCGCGCCGCGCTCAGACTTCTTCCGGCCAGTACAGCCGCATCGGGTTGTCGACCAGCAGCTTCTGCTGCAGCTCGGCGGTGGGGGCGATGTGGGGGATGAAATCCACCAGCAGGCCGTCGTCCGGCATGTGGTCCTTGAGGTTGGGGTGCGGCCAGTCGGTGCCCCACAGCACGCGGTCGGGGAAGCTCTCGACCACCTTGCGGGCGAAGGGCACCACGTCGCGGTAAGCGTTGCGCTCGCCGTCCAGCGCGCGCGGGCCGGTCACCGACAGGCGCTCCGGGCAGCTTACCTTGCTCCACACATTTTCGTTCTCGCGCATGAACTTGAGGAAGAGCTCGAACTCGGGACCGTCGACCGGCTTGCTCACGTCTGGCCGCCCCATGTGGTCCACCACCACCGTGGTCGGCAGCGCGGTGAAGAAGTCCCACAGCTCGGGCAGGTCCACCGCCTCGAAGTAGATCACCACATGCCAGCCCAGCGGGGCGATGCGGCTGGCGATCTCCAGCAGCTCGTCCTTGGGGGTGAAGTCCACCAGGCGCTTGACGAAGTTGAAGCGCACGCCGCGCACGCCGGCTTCATGCATCGCCTTCAGCTCTCCGTCGGTGACGCTGCGGCGCACGGTGGCCACGCCGCGGGCCTTGCCGCCGGAATGCACCAGCGCATCCACCATGGCGCGGTTGTCGGCGCCGTGGCAGGTGGCCTGGACGACGACGTTGCGGGCGAAGCCGAGGTGGTCGCGCAGGGCGTAGAGCTGGTGCTTGCTGGCGTCGCAGGGGGTGTACTTGCGCTCCGGCGCGTAGGGGAACTCCGCCCCCGGACCGAACACATGGCAGTGCGCATCCACCGCACCGGCAGGGAGCTTGAACTGAGGTTTGGTCGGGCCCTGATACCAGTCGAGCCAGCCGGGGGTCTTGGTGAATTCCATGTCGCGTTCCACTAAGGCAAGTTGTTGTCGGTAAAAGGCCGGGCGGCCTGCGGGGACGCCCGGCGCGGGTTTCATCGGCTGGCGGGCTTCCAGGGCACCACACTGACCGTGTCGGCGATGTCGAAGCGCATCAGGTCTTCGCCCATCGCCAGCGGACCGTCATAGACCGTCTGCGTGGCCTGCCTGACGTCGTTCACCGACATCGGCGGGTACTTCTTGGTGGCGGGCAGCACGTAATGGGTGTAGGCCGCCAGCTTCGGCCGGGTTTCGGCGAAGATCCTGCCGGCCTGCTCCGGGGTGGAGTGGTGGTCCATGATGGGCTGCATCTTGGGGTTCTCTTCCAGCAGGCCGGGGCGGGCGGCGGCGACTTCGTGGATCAGCAGATCCACGCCCTTGCCGTACTTGAGCACGCCGGGCGAGGGCCGGGTGTCGCCGGAGATCAGCACCGAGCGGCCGCCGTAGTCGATGCGGTAGCCCACCGAAGGGTGGATCTTCTCGCCATGCTCATTGGGAAAGGCGGTGACCTTGACGCCGCCCTGCTCGTACACCACGCCGCCGGCCTCATCGAACTCGGTGACGTCGAACTTCACGCCGGCCAGCGGCAGGCCTTCGTCCGCCACACGCACCGCGAGGTCGTCCGCATAGGCGGCCTCCAGCCCCCTGGTGAGATTACCCAGGCCCTTGGGGCCGGTGATGCGGAAGGGCGTGGTACGCCCGCCATAGGCGGTGGATACCCAGCCGGTAAGCCACAGGTCGACGAGGCCGTTGGTGTGGTCGAAGTGGTAGTGGGTCAGGAAGACATGATCCACGCTGCGCAGCGGCAGGCCGAGCTGCCACAGGCGGATGGTGACGCCGCGGCCGGCGTCGAACACCAGGTTCTGGCCGCCGGCCTGCACCAGCACCGCGCCACCGAAGCGCTCGGCGTTGGGATTGGGCGTGCCGGTGCCCAGCAGCACCACGCTGAAATCCCTGGCGGACGAGGCGGCGGCAGCCGGCTCGGCGGCATGCACCGCGGTGGTGGATAAGGCAATCAGCGCAGCGGCGATGGCGCTGCCCAGCTGGTTCTTCAGTTTCATCTCACGGTCTCCTTCGGGTGGTATTGGCCATGCCGCGCCGGGCGGACATGTGCCTTTCTGAAATCGGTTTGCCATTGCGCCACGCTCACTCGCCGCCCTTCCCCAGGCTGTGCAGGATGCGGTCGGCCTCGGTGCGCCAGTCGGCGCTGCGGGCGAATTCGGGTGCGGCCCGGTCGCCGAACAAGCCGGCATCGGCGAGGTCGGCGATCCAGGCCTGGCGCTCGGCGGTGCCGGCGGCGGACCAGGGCACGAGGCCGGCCTCGCGCACCGTCTGCGCCACTTCGCGCACTTCCTCGCTGCGGCGGCGGCCGTGCTGGATGACGCGCTGGAAGAAATAGGCGGCCTGCTTTTCCCAGTCGATGCCGGGGAAGGTCTCGTACAGCGAGGCCAGCACCGCGTCCTCCACGCCGTAGTGGCGGGCGGTGGTGAGGCTTTCGATGACCATGGCTTCCATGCCCTTGATCATCACGCTGCGGCACATCTTGGTGGCGGAGGCCACGCCCAGGCGCACGTCCGCGATCTGCGCCTCGAAGCCGAGGGATGCCAGCGCCGGCGCCAGCGCCGCCGCGTGCCGCCCGCCCAGCAGCAGCGGCACACGGATGCGGTAGGGCGGCACTGAGGTCATCACCGCGCCTTCCACGTAGCGGCCCCCTGCCCCGTCGATGATCTCCGCCGCGCGGCGCTTGGCGCCGGGCGAGGCGGAGTTGAAGTCGAGGAAGAAGATGCCGGCGGCCACGCCGGGTACGCAGGCCTGGGCCACGGCCACCGCCTGGCTGGCGGTGACGGCTGAGATGAGGAGCTCGCACTCGGCGGCGACCTGGGCATGGGAGGCGGCCAGGGTGACGCCATGCGCGGCGGCATGCTGGCGCAGCGGCGCGGCGGCGGTTTCGTCTGCCAGCTTGAGGTCGAAGGCGGACACCGCGACGTCGAGCGCGCGCAGGTCCTCGGCCAGGATGCGGCCCACCTCGCCGTAGCCGATGAGACCGACACGCAGGACGAGCGGCCCGTCCATCACAGCACCATCAGGTCCTTGCCGACGACGACTTCGCCCTTGTAGTGCTTGCGCACGCCTTCGAGCCACATCTCGTCGGTGATGCCGGGGTCGTCGCCCGGCACCAGGTGGGTCAGCACCAGCTTCTTCACCCCGGCCTCGGCGGCCACGCGGCCGACGTCCTCGGTGGTGGTATGGCTGGCGAGCAGGTGTTCGCGCAGGGTGGCGGCGTTGGGCACGCGCTTGAGCATGGCGTCCACGCCCGGCACGTAGATGGCCTCGTGCACCAGCACGTCGGCGCCGGTGGCGAGCTTGACGATGGCCTCGGAATAGTTGGTGTCGCCGGACACCACCACGCTGCGGTCGCGCGTATCGAAGCGCAGGCCGTAGGAGTGGTGGATGGGCGGATGGATGTTGCGCGCGGCGCTGACCTTGACCTGGGCGTTTTGCAGGATCACGCCGTCGCGGTCGTAGGTGTGCGTCTCCACCAGCTTGCGCGGGTCGGGCTTGCCCTCGTCGCCGATGCGGGTGTCGATGTCGAACTTCATGTACTCGAAGAAGGCCTGCGTCATCTCTTCGAGCGGCGGCGGCCCATAGACGGCGACCTTGTCCTTCAGCCCGGTGGCCCAGGCGCTGTAGAGCAGGCCGCCGTACTCCAGGTTGTGGTCGGAGTGCATGTGGGTGAGGAAGACGTAGCGCAGGTCGCGCAGCGAGATGCCGGCCTGCACCAACTGGCGGGCCACGCCCTGGCCGCAGTCGATGACGTAGGGCACGCCGTCTATCAGCAGCGCGGTGCAGGGGTTGGAGCGCTCGCCGCCCACCCGCGGGCCGCCCTTGGTGCCGACCAGGATGATGCGGGTGCCGCTGGCGCTGGCCGCCGGCTGCTGCGCCCATGCAGGCAGCCCCAAGCCGGCGGCGGCGAGGCCGCCGAAGCCGGCCAGGCCAGCCAGCAGCGCGCGGCGCTGCGGGTCGGCCTGGGATGGGGGGAAATGCTTGCCTAGGGTGTCGATCTCGTTCGCCTTCATGCTCTCTGTCTCCTCCGGGCCGGGGGTGGTGGGGACTGCGCCCCTCTCTTGACGAAAACCGCGTGCTTGCGGCCTGCTTGCGGACCGGCCTCCGGCGAGGGAGGCCGGCCGCGGGATTCACATCGCTCGATCTACCTCGTCGAGTTGCTTCGGCGGGATTCGGGGCCGGCCACCCGGCGCCACCGGGTGAGCGCCGGGGCCGGACATCAGTCGATGTACTTCAGGCCAGCCTTTTCCAGCGGCTCGCGCATCTTGTACATGTCCAGGCCGAGCACGCCGGAAGCCAGCTTGGCGCGCTTCTCGCCTTCGAAGGACTCGCGCTTCTCGGCGGCGTCCGCCACCTGCTGGGCGATGGCGGCGGGCACCACGACCACGCCGTCCACATCCGCGATGACGACGTCGCCCGGATTCACCAGCGCGCCGGCGCACACCACCGGGATGTTCACCGAGCCCAGCGTGGCCTTGATGGTGCCCTTGGCATGGATGGCCTTGGAGAACACCGGGAAGCCCATCTTCTCCAGCTCTTCGACGTCGCGCACGCCGCCGTCGATGATCAGGCCCTTGGCCCCGCGAGACTGGAAGGAGGTGGCGAGCAGGTCGCCGAAGAAGCCGTCCTCGTTGTCGGTGGTGCAGGCGGCCACGGCGACGTCGCCCGGCTGCAGCTGCTCGGCGGCCACGTGCATCATCCAGTTGTCGCCCGGCTGCAGCAGGATGGTGACGGCGGTGCCGCAGATCTTGGCACCGGAATACACCGGGCGCATGTAGGGCTTCATCAGGCCGACGCGGCCCATCGCTTCGTGGATGGTGGCGACGCCGAACTTGGACAGCTTCTCCACCGCCGCCTTGTCGGCGCGGACGATGTTGCGCTTGACGATGCCGAGCTGGTTCATCGGTTGGCTCATCTTCGTTCTCTCCTTACAGGCCCTTGGCCTTGAGCGCAGCGTCCAGGCGCGGATAAACCCGGCGGGCGTTGCCCTCATAGATCTTGTAGCGGTCTTCGGCGCTGATCGCGGCGGCCTCGATGTAGCGCTTGGTGTCGTCGTAGTAGTAGCCGGTCTCGGGGTCGATGCCGCGCACCGCGCCTATCATTTCGGAGGCGAACAGCACGTTCTCGACCGGGATCACCTTGGTCAGCAGGTCGATGCCCGGCTGGTGATAGACGCAGGTGTCGAAGAAGATGTTGTTCAGCAGGTGATCCTTCAGCAGCGGCTTCTTCAGCTCCTGCGCCAGGCCGCGGAAACGGCCCCAGTGGTAGGGCACCGCGCCGCCGCCGTGCGGGATCACGAACTTCAGCGTGGGGAAATCCTTGAACAGGTCGGAGGTGAGGCACTGCATGAAGGCGGTGGTGTCCGCGTTCAGGTAGTGGGCGCCGGTGGTGTGGAAGCAGCTGTTGCAGCTGGTGGACACGTGCACCATGGCCGGAATGTCGTACTCGACCATCTTTTCGTAGATGGGGTACCAGTGGCGGTCATGCAGCGGCGGGCTGGTCCAGTGGCCGCCGGAGGGGTCCGGATTGAGGTTGATGCCGACGAAACCGTATTCCTTGACGCACTTTTCCAGTTCGGGAATGCAGGTCTTGGGATCGACGCCAGGGGACTGCGGCAGCATCGCAGCGCCGATGAAGTTGTCCGGGAACAGCTGGGAGACGCGATAGCACAGTTCATTGCAGATCGCCGCCCAAGTGGAGCTGGTGTTGAAATCGCCGATGTGGTGGGCCATGAAGCTGGCGCGCGGCGAGAAGATGGTGAGGTCGGAGCCGCGCTCCTTCATCAGACGGAGCTGGTTCTTCTCGATGGTCTCGCGCAGGTCGTCGTCACTGATCTGCAGCTCGGAGACCTTGGGCGTGGCCGAGGGATCCTTCAGCCCCGCGATCTGGCGGTTGCGCCATTCTTCGAGCGCTTTCGGTGCGGTGGTGTAGTGACCATGACAGTCGATGATCATCGTTTTGTCCTTTTGTCGTCGTACTCGGAACCGGCCTTGTGGGGCGGCCGCGCGGGCCGCCCCACAAGGCCAACTATTAGTGGGCGTGAACCTCTTCGGCAACCCGCTTGGCCGCACCGGAGGGCTCCGGATGGGCAAACTGCTTGATCAGCAGCGCCACCGCGGCGATCAGCGCCGGCACCGCGACCACCATGAAGATCTCGCTGAAGCTCAGCTGGCGGCGCGACAGTTCCGCCACCAGGAAGGAGCCGGCGATACCGCCGAAGCGGCCGATGCCCAGCATCCAGGACACGCCGGTGGCGCGGCCCGCAGTCGGATAGAAGGCGGCGGCCAGCGCCGGCAGCGAGGACTGGGCGGTGTTCATGATGGTGCCGGCGACGAACACCACTACCACCAGGGTGCCGACGCTGCCCACCACTTCACCGATGGAGAAGATGGCGATGGCGGTCAGCAGCCAGCCCACCGCGATGATGCGGTTGGCGTTGAAGCGGTCCATCAGCCAGCCGAAGAACACCGCGCCCACGCCGCCCAGCGGGAACAGCGCGGCGATCAGGGTCGCCTGCCCGGGGGCCAGGCCGGCGTCCTTGAACAGCACCGGCATCCAGTTCATCAGCGCGTAGAAGATCACCAGGCCCATGAAGTAGGACAGCCACAGCATCACGGTGCCGACGGCGTAAGCGCGCGAGAACACCACGCCCAGGCCGCTCTTGCCCTCCACCACCGCCTTGGTCTCGCTCATAACGAAGGAGGAGGCGGAGGACACGCTGGCGGAAATGCGGCTCAGCACGGCGCGGATGCGGTCGGCGGACTGGGCCTTGGCCACCATGTAGCGCACCGACTCCGGCAGCAGGACGAGCAGCAGCACGACCAGCAGCAGCGGCGCGATGCCACCTAGCGTCAGCACGCTGCGCCAGCCCCACTGCGGAATCATCCACGCCGCCAGGAAGCCGCCGAAGGCCGCGCCCAGCGGGAAACCGCAGAACATGGCGTTGGTGATCATGGCGCGGCGCTTGTCCGGGCAGTACTCGCTCATCAGCGTGACCGCGTTCGGCATGGCCGCGCCCAGGCCGAGGCCGGTGACGAAGCGCAGTTCGGTGAGCATGCGCAGATCGGTGGCGAAGGACGAGGCCAGGCAGGCCAGGCCGAATACCAGCACCGAGCCCACCAGCACCTTCTTGCGCCCGAGGCGGTCCGCCAGCGGGCCGGCGGACAGGGCGCCGGCGGCCAGGCCGAACAGCGCCGCGCTCAGCACCGGAGCCAGGTCGGGCTTGCTGACGCCCCATTCCTGGATCAGCGAGGGCGCGATGTAGCCGATGGCGGCGGTGTCGAAGCCGTCCAGCAGCACGATGAAGAAACACAGGCCGAAGATGGCCCACTGGAAGCGGGAGAAAGGGTGCCCGTTGATGAACGCCTGCACATCCACAGGCTGCTGCTTGCTCATTGTGCGTCTCCGATGAGCGAGTGGAAGGGACGCTCTCTGGCGTTTGAAGGGGTCGTTTCCGGATGCGCCAGCCTCGCTGGGAAGGCTCCGGCTCGCCGTTTGGGTGGATTAACTTGAAACGGTGTGCCGCCTACGGTTTCCAGACCGAGGCCGGCACCATCACCTCGCCACGCATCAGCAGGCGCGCGGTGCGCAGCAGGGCGGCGCGGGTGACGTTCTGCGGGTTCGCCGGATCGAGCGCCAGCTCGACCGAGAACTCGCCGGTGGGATGCTCCACCGAGACCTTCTTGGCGTCGCCCTCCGGCACCACCGCGATGCCTTCGGTGACCGAGCCTTCCAGCACGCAGGCGGTCGCCACGGTGACCGCGGCAAGCACGCCGATGGCGTCGTGGCAGACGTGCGGGATGAAGCTGCGGGTGCTGAGGCTGCCGCCGTCGCGCGGCGGGGCGATCAGCGTCATCTTCGGGTAGTTCTTGGCGCTGACGTCGCCCAGCCCCATGGCGTGGCCACAGGCCAGGCGCAGGCGCTCGATGCGGGCCTTGAGTTCGGTATCGGCGTTCAGCTCGGCCACCGTCTCGTAGCCGGTACGGCCGACGTCGGCGGCGCGGAAGATCACCAGCGGCATGCCGTTGTCGATGCAGGTGACCTCGACGCCGTCGATCACGTCGCGCACCTTGCCGGTGGGCAGCAGGCCGGAACAGACCGAACCGGCGGTATCCAGGAAGTTGATGGTGATGGGCGCCGAACTGCCGGGCACGCCGTCGATGCGCGCATCGCCCTCGTACTCCACCACGCCCCCCGGGGTGCGCACGGTGATGTCGCACTGCATGTCGGTGTTCAGCGTGAGCACGCGGAAGGTGGAGGTGTCGCCCTGCGGCTGGACCAGGCCGGTCTCCAGCGCGAAGGGCACCACCGCCGCCAGCATGTTGCCGCAGTTTGGGGTGGTGTCCACCGTGTCCTTCTCCGGCTGCAACTGGGCGAAGAGGAAATCCAGATCCACGCCCGGCACTTCGCTGCGGCGGACGATGCCGACCTTGCTGGTGAGGGGGTGGGCGCCGCCCAGGCCGTCGATCTGGCGGCGGTCGGGCGAACCCATCACAGCCAGCAGCACACGGTCGCGGGTAGCGATGTCGGCGGGCAGGTCGGACTCCTTGAAGAAGGGTCCGCGCGAGGTGCCGCCACGCATGAACAGGGTCGGGATAGGGGTTTGCATGGGATGATTATGGGAGCCGCCAACCCGGTTCGACAGGGGCGGGCCGCTCTATCAGCTATTCCTTTTTGCGATATCATCGCTGCAGTTATTCTCTCCTTGGCAGTGCGCGGCATGGATCTGAAGCAGCTGGAATACTTCGTCCGGGTAGCAGAACTGGGCAGCTTCACCCGCGCCTCCATCGCCCTGGACATCGCCCAGCCGGCGCTGAGCCGGCAGGTACGGCTGCTGGAGGTGGAGCTGCGCCAGAGCCTGCTGATCCGCAACGGCCGCGGCGTCACCACCACCGAGGCCGGCAAGCTGCTGCTGGAGCACGGCCGCGGCGTGCTGCACCAGATAGAGCGCGCCAAGGAAGAGCTGGCCCGGGTGCGCGGCACCCTGAGCGGCCGCGTCGCCCTCGGCCTGCCGCCCAGCCTGTCCAAGGTGCTCACCGTGCCGCTGACGCGGGAGTTCCGCGCCCGCCTGCCGGAGGCTTCGCTGTCCATCACCGAAGGCCTGTCCACCACCATGCAGGAATCCCTGGTGAGCGGCCGGCTGGATATCGCGGTGCTTTACAACGCGGTGGCCTCGCCGGACGTGGACCTGATCCCGCTGCTGGAGGAAGAGCTCTTCCTCATCGAGCGCAAGAGTAACGCCGGCCCGCAGCCGGTGATCCTGAAGGAGATCGCCGCCCGCGAGCTGGTGATCCCCAGCCGCCCTCACGCGATGCGCATGCTGATCGAATCCGAGCTGGCCAACATCGGCTGCCGGCCGCGCATCGCGCTGGAGATAGACAGCGTGGCCGCCATCCTCGACCTGGTGGCGGACGGCGCCGGCAGCGCGGTGCTGACGATGAACGCGGTGACTGCCTCCGGCAATGCGGACGCCTTCGACGTCCACCCCATCGTCTCACCCACAGTGCGCAGCAAGCTGATGCTGGCCATCAGCTCGCGCCGGCCGGCGACGCTGACGCAGCAGGCCATGCTGGAGTTGATCGCCGAGACCGCAAGCGGCCTGGTGGCCGGCGCCACCCCCGCGGGCATCGCCGCCGCGGCTGGCCCTGCGCCCCGCCGCACTGTGCCGAAGTCCTCATAAAACGCTAAAGGAGTACCCCGGCCGTACCGCTAAGGGGGTATCTTTCCCCACGCAGGGCAGTCCGCCTGCACCCCGGCGGGCAGTTCGGCACGCCCTCCGGCGCAACGCACAAACGACACAACGATGCCGCTACCGAGGCGGCCGGAGGAGACTATGACGCGCCCAACCCCGCGTGCGCCGGGCAAGAGCCTGGCCGTCCGTACCCTGCTCTACCTCGCCATCCTGCTGCAGATCGCCCTCGCCCTCGTCCTCGGCCTGCTGGGCATCAAGGGCATGTATTCCACCCTCAACGGACTGGATGGCGTCTATAACCAGCGGGTGATTCCGCTGCGCGACCTCAAGGTCATCTCCGACGAATACGCGGTCGCCATCGTCAACGCCACCCAGAAGGTGCGCGACGGCACGCTGACGCCGGAGGATGGCGCCGCCGTGATGGAAAAGGCGCACAAGCTGATCGGCGAGAAATGGCAGGCCTTCCGCGCCGGCCAGCTTTCCCCGCGCGAGCAGGAGCTGGTGAAGACCGCCGAGCCACTGATGGCCACCGGCGACAAGCTGGTCACCGAGATGATCGAAAAGCTCAAGCTCGGCGCCCTGAGCGAAATCCACGCGGTGGCCGAGCGGGTGCTCTACCCCACCATGGACCCGATCTCGGCGGTGATCCGCGAGCTGATCGAGGCCCAGCTCGAAAGCGCCCGCCACGAGTACGAGCAGGAACAGGCCGCCTTCCAGCAGGCGGTGGTGGTGATGCTGGCGATGATCCTGCTGGCGGCCGCCATCTCCGGCATCGGCGGCTTCATCTTCGCCCGCAACTTCCTGATGCGGCCGCTGGAGGACGCCCGCCGCTTCGCCACCGACATCGCCGGCGGCAACCTCGCCACCGAGATCCGCATCCACCGCGACGACGAGATCGGCAGCCTGGCGATAGCCCTGCGCAGCATGCAGCAGGAGTTGCGCAACATGGTGCGGCTGATCCAGGACAACGCCGAGCGCATCGCCTCCGCCAGCGAGAACCTGGCCGGCAACACCGGCGCCATCTCCACCGCCAGCGCCCAGCAGTCCGGCGCGGCCGAGTCCATCGCCGCCGCCATCGAGCAGATGACCACCTCCATCACCCACGTCTCCGCCTTCACCGCGGATGCGCGCAAGATCGCCACCGAGTCCGGCGACACCGCGCAGAGCGGCGCCGAGGTGATACGCCGGGTGGTTAGCGATATCCAGCGCGTGGCCCAGTCGGTGGACCAGTCCGCCGAGGCCATCCGCAACCTCGGCCAGCAGTCCAAGGAGATCGCCACCGTGGTCACTGTGATCAAGGAGGTGGCGGACCAGACCAATCTGCTGGCGCTGAACGCCGCCATCGAGGCCGCCCGCGCCGGCGAACAGGGCCGCGGCTTCGCCGTCGTGGCCGACGAAGTGCGCAAGCTGGCCGAGCGCACCGCCGCCTCCACCGAGGACATCGCCCGCATCGTCGGCCTGATCACCACCGGCACCGATTCCGCGGTGCGCGCGATGGACGAGCAGGTGCGCGGCGTGCAGCGCAGCGTCGCCCTGGCCGGCGAGGCCGGCGAGGCCATCGCCCGCATCAACGATTCCTCGCAGCAAGTGGTGTCTACGGTGAGCGACGTCTCCTCCGCGCTGGACGAACAGGCCACCACCAGCACCGAGATTGCCCGCGGCATTGAGGAGATCGCCGCCATGAGCGGCCGCAACCGCGAATCCACCCAGGAGGTGGATGAGGCCACCCGTGAGCTGGCCGGCTTGTCCCAGCAGCTGCGGGAAACGGTGCGCCGCTTCCGCCTCTGAGCGGCGGAAAGGAAAAAAGCGCCGGCGGCCTCAATGGCCGTCGGCGCTTTTTTTGTGGCTGCGGGTCTGGTGCCGCCGGCCGGGCGCAAGTGGCGCCCGCGCAAGCACGCAACCCCCTCAGTCTGATCACGCTCCGGCGCCCACCGGCCCGGAGCGCCCGGATCAACAGCCGATAGCGGACAGCTCCAGCCGGCCCTGCGCCACCGGCGGGCACCAGAAGTAGCCGCCAGTGAGCGGCCGGGTGAAGCGGTAGAGCGCGTCCACCACACCATCCTCGGCACCGCTCATGCGGTGCAGCTGGGCCTCGAAGGCGTCGAAGGACTTGCCGAAGGCGAGGAACAGCAGGCCGGCGTTGCGGCCCTCCGCCCAAGGCATGGAGCGGCGCAGCACGAAGGCTTCCGGGTCGAAATCCTCCTGCGCGGTGCGCTTGACGTGGGCGGACTCCGGCGCGTCTTCAAGCTCCTCGTTGTCCGAGCGGCGGCGGCCGATGGAATTGTCCTGGTCCTCGCCGCTCATGGCGTCGAAGCGGGCGAAGTCATGCCGCCAATGCTGGATGGCGGCGAAGCTGGCGCCGCTGGCATCGAAGGCCGCGGCCAGCGCCGCCTCGCCTTCCGGGTTCTCGGTGCCGTCCTCGTAGCCGGTCAGGTCGCGGCCTTCCTTGAAGCGGAAGGCATCGGTGCCGCGCTCCAGCAGCAGCGCCGGCGCCAGCGCCTGCTCGATGCCGCGGGCGCGCTCGAACAGTGCGCCACGGTCATCGCCGCGCAGCCACACCCACAGGTCCCACGGCGTGGACGGCACCGCGACATCGCCCGCGCGGCCTTCCGGGAAGGCGCGCAGGCCTGCCACCTCCTTGCCGAGCGCCTGCACCAGCGGCAGGCCCAGGCCCACCACTACGCCATCGTCGATCTGCAGCGCGCGCAGCGCCTGCACGGACGCACCCAGTGCATCCGCCTGGGCGATGCGGAAGAACAGGTGTCTCGCCATCGAGGGAACCGGGGCCAGGATGCCCGGCTGGAAATCGCTCATGACAACTCCAGTGAGAGTGAAGGGAGAAAGAGGAGGCTGATGCGCAGCCGGAGCGCGCGCGGCGGCGGGCATGGTACAGGCTGCCGCGGCGGCACGACATGCGCAAGATCAGAAGCCGTCCGCCGCCGGCGGCGCCCAGCGTTCTGAGCGCAGCGCCGCCGCCACCGCCATCGCCCGCGCCTGCTGCAGGGCGGCGGCGGCCTCCTCCGGGTCGCCCTCGCCGGAGAAGACGGCCGCTGCGTCCACCTCACGACAGGCGCGCAGCGCCAGCCGCAGCATCGGCGCCTTGGGATAGCGGCGGCTGGCGCGGCCGGGAAAGGCGCGGAAATCGCATTCACACAGGCACAGCAGGCGCTCGAAACGCTCCTCGCGCTCGAAGGCGTCCACCCGCTCCAGCAGGGCGGCGATGGAACCGGCGCGCATTTCCGCCGCCCGGTGCACCCGCTCGCACTCTGCCAGCGCCAGCAGGGCCAGGTCGCGGTACTCGGCCGGCAGCCGGTTGCGCTCGCAGATAGCCTCGATGCGGGGCCGGCCGCGCTCCATGTGGCGGTAGTGCGCCGGCAGATGCTCCCGCGGCGAATCCGACTTGCCGACGTTGAACACCAGCGCGGCAAACCGCAGCGCCGCCGGCGCTCCACAGCGCGCCGCCTCGTCCACCACCCGCAGCAGGTGCTCGCCGATGTCCACCTCCGCCGGATCGTCCGCGCTTTGTGGCACACCGAACAAGGCATCAACTTCGGGCAGGAACACCGCCAATGCACCGCAATCGCGCAGCACCCGCAGCATGCGCGAGGGCGCGACCGCCAGCAGCCCGCGCTCGAACTCCGCCCATAGCGCCACATCGCCGGCAGTCAGCAGCGCACCGTCGGCCACCGCCTTGCGCATCAGGCCCAGGGTTTCACCGTCCATGCCCGCGCCATCCCCCGCCGTCAGCGCCGCCAGCCGCATCAGGTTGAGGCCGGGATCGGCAGGCGGCGGCTCGGGAAGGCCACGGAGGAAATCAGCGCACATGGAGAGGACCGGGAGCTTGAATCCCCGAGGGCGAGCAAGATGCGCGCCATTTGGCGCAGCGCCAGAGCCGACCCGGCTCTCATGTGCGGTTGTGCGCTGGGCAGCGGCAAGATCCTGCAGGGCACCGACCGAACACGAGTGCTCAACGCGTGGTGAAGCGCGTCGTGGCAGTTCAAATCTGCCGCCTGAGTTCCCCCAGCGACAGTGCGACACGCTCCACCACCCCTACCCAACCGCCCCACTCCTTCTGCCGGAAAAGCCGCATGGAGGGGTACCAGGGCGAGTCTTCGCGCTCCAGCAGCCAGCGCCAGTCGGGCAGGAAAGGGAGCATCACCCAGGCGGGGCGGCCGAGGGCGCCGGCGAGGTGTACCGGCGAGCTGTCGATGGAGATCAGCAGGTCCACCTCGCTCAGGATGGCGGCGGTGTCCTCGAAATCGCGGATGTCGGCGCTCAGGCTCACCACCGGCATGCCGGGCGGTGGCGTCAGCGCCTGGGCTTCGGCCGGGCCTTTCTGGATGGAGAACAGGCTGACGCCGGCTTGCGCCAGGGGTTTGAGCATCTCCAGCGTCATCGAGCGGTTGGCGTCGTTGGGGTGCGAGGGGCGGCCGGCCCACAGGAAGGCGATTTTCAGGCCCGGATAGGGCGCGAGGCGTTCCCGCCAGACGGCGCGCCGCTCGGGCAGCGCCTGCAGGTAGGGCATGGGCTCGCCGGGCAGATCGGCCAGCTGCAGGCCCATGATCATCGGCAGGCTCATCAGTTCGCAGTGGAAGTCGAAGGCCGGCGGCAGGTCGCCGCGCAGGGTGATCCCGTCATGCCCCTGCATGCGGCTGGCCAGGCCGGCGGTTTCACGATTGACATCGAAAACGAGACGCGCCTGGCTGCGTGCCTGGGCCCAGGCCACCATGCGCATGAACTGGAAGGTATCGCCGTAACCCTGTTCATCGTGGATCAGCAGCGTCTTGCCAGGGATGGGCCTGCCATCCCAGCGCGGCCTCTGCACTTTGCGCTCGATGCGGCTGGTATGCGGCAGGCTGTAGCGGAAGGCGTATTCCCGCCAGCCCCGTTCGAAGTCGCCCAACAGCAGCCGGGTTTCGGCCAGATCGAAGCGGACGGCGAGATCGCCGGGCATCTGGTCCGCCACCATCTGCTGTATCGGCAGCGACTCCGCCACCCTGCCCTGTACCCGCAGGGCGTGGGCGAGCAGCAGCCACAGCGACACCGGCCCCGAGCCGCTGGCCAGATGCGGCTTGATCCAGGCCTCGACCTCGGCGCCACGGCCGGCGGCCAGCAAGGCGCGCAGTTGCGGCTCGACAGCGGCGAGATTGATGGGGGCTGCGTTCATCCGTGTCCAGGGCCTCAGCCGATGCGGCCTGCTTCCGCCGGTTTGCCCTCCACGCCTTCAACACCCAGCGCGGCCAGCAGGGGCCCGAGTTGCCGGGCATAGGGCTTCCACCGGCCGACGCTGCTGTTGAACAGGGGCTGGCGGACTTGATTGACGCTGGCGGTTCTGACCAGCCGGCGGGTCTGGTGGAAGTCCAGGCAGGCCGGACTCCACTCCAGCCCGCAGAACGCCAGCAGGCGGCGGACGCCGCCTTCCAGGTCGGCCACCAGTTCCTCGTATTCGATCTCGAGGAAGCGGTCTGCCGGCAGTACTGCCCGCCAGTGCGTCATCAGGCGCTCGTAGGCGCGGTAGAACAGGCCAAGTTCGGTCTGGTCGTAGGCGAACAGTTGCTCGCGGGTGAAGAGCTTGGAATAGCAGGACAGGCAGGTGTCCACCGGGTTGCGCCGCACATGGATGATGCGGGCCCCAGGGAGGATGCGGTTGATGAAGCCGGCGTGGAAGAAGTTCGAGGGCATCTTGTCCACCAGGTACGCATGGCTGCCCGCCCGCGTCCGCAGGCTTTCCAGATAGCGCCGGCCCAGCGCGGCCTCCGCCTCCGGTGCCATTTGCGCTGCGCTGCCGGGATAGGACGGCACGCGCTGCGTCAGGTGAGGGATGTCCGCCAGCTCGCCGGCACCGAATACCAGCGGATGGGACGCCAGGATCTGCTCCACCAGCGAGGTGCCCGAGCGCGGCATGCCCAGCACGAACAAGGCGGCCTCGCTGCCGGCCACCGCCTCGCCCGGCCGCGCCATCGCCTCCGCAGAGAAGGCGGCGGCAATGGATGCCATCCATTGCTCGGTGGCGGCGCTGTCATAGGAGAAAGTCGCGCGCTTGTTGCGGTTGGCCTCGTCCAGGTAGGCAAAGGCCCGCTCCGCTTCGCCGAGGTCCATCCAGGCCTTGGCGAGGGCGAAACCGAGGGCGATGCGGTCATTGAGCGCCTGCACGCCCCCCGTCGCCAGCAGCGCTTCCATCGCCTCGAGCGCCGGGTCGTCCGCCGTGGTGAAGCGGTGTAGGTCGGAGAAGTTGAACCATGCCCCCGCCGCACGCGGAAAACGCGCGAGCAGCGCGGCGAAAGCCTGTTCCGCCTTATCCCGCTCGCCCAGTTCCATCAGCAGGCTGGCACGGTTGAGCAGCGCCTTTTCCGGCGCGAAACCCAGGGACGCGGCCGCCCGCTCGAACGCGGCCAGGGCCTCGGCGGTGTTGCCGCGGGCCTGCAGCACTTCTCCCAGGGCGTTCTGGGCCTCGCCATTCTCCGGCACGCTGGCGACCGCCCTGCGGACTTCGACCAGCGCCTCGTCCAGCCGATTCAGGTAGCTCAGGGCTTTCGCCTTTACCACCATGGCGCCGACATGCAGCGGAGCAAAGTTCGCCAAGGCGTCGGCCCAGCGCAGCGCCTGCTCGTAACGGCCGGCGGCCAGCTCCGCGGCACCCGCGTTGATGTAGGCGTCGGCCAGCCGGGGATTGATGTTGATGGCACGACGGGCATCGGCCAGGGCTTCGTCCAGCAGCCCCAGCTCGGTCAGCAGGTTGGCCCGATTGCTGAAGGCTTCGGCATAGGCCGGCGCCAGGGCCAGCGCCGCCTCATAACAACGGCGGGCTTCCGCCAGCCTGCCCATGCGCTTGAGGGTGTTGCCGAGGTTGTTGTGGGCCTCGGGCGAGCCCGGTTGCAGGGCGGCCACCCGCTCCAGGCAATGCAGGCTTTCCTCCAGCTTGCCGGCCTCCTGCAGGATGATGCCGAGGTTGTTCCAGCCCGCCACCAGTGTGCTTTCCAGCGTCACCGCCCGCCGCGCCGCCCGCTCGGCCTCTTCCAGCAGCCCCTTCTGCCTGCACATCTCGGCCAGGTTGCTGAGGAAGGCGGCCGGCACCCGGGGTGCGAGGCAGGCCTTGCGCAGGTGGTCGATGGCGAGGTCGAGATTGCCGTAGGCATGCGCCATCAGGCCCATCAGGTGCAGGGCGTCGGACTGCCCCGGCCACAATGCCAGCACATGCTGGCACAGCCGCTCCGCCTGGTCGGCATGGCCCGCGTTCCAGTGCGCCTGGGCCTGTCCAAGCGCCTGCTCCACGGTTATCTGCTGGGGTTGCTGAGGTGAGGTCATGGCTGGACTGGGCGGAATGGGAGCGTATGACTATAGAGCACCGGAAAGGCGACCGAGACAGGTCTGCCACGGGAAACGCAGGCCACCTGCCTTTCCCGACAGCGCGGGACCGACAGGTGGCCAGGGGCATCGCGGGGGCCGGGCATCACCGCGACCGCGGCTCCGCCCGACATGCAGGGAAGAAGCGGGATCAGAAATCCCAGCTGGCGCGCAGCACCCCGGTGTGAGCCTGGTAGGCATGGCGGAAGTCGCCGTTGTACTCCAGCCGCAGCTTGACGCCGTTCTTCTTGTCCAGCGTCGCGCCCACCCCCACGGTGACGCCATCCGCACTCAGCCTGGCGGAGGATGAAGTGAAGGCGACGCCGCCCATCGCGCCATTGGTACGAATCGCTCCGTCCTCGTACTCGTGCAGCCAGGCCACCTTCACATCGGGCGCAAGCCGGCCGGCTGCGGTATCAAAGCTGGCAGAGAGTTTCACGCCCAGTTCCTGGGTCAGCACGTCGGTGCTGAGGTGATCCACCTTGAGATTGGCAGCGCCGGCGCCGTGTTCGGTGTAGCCGTCGTTCTCCAGCCGCGCGGCCATCAGGCTGAACTGCGGTGTCAGGGTGAGGTTCTGGTTGAGCGGGAAGTCGTAGCCCACCGTGACCTGGCCGAGGTATTGCTCGCCGTCGTAGTCGGCCTTGGCCTTGACCCCGAGGAAGTCGATACGGCGGCTCTGGTCATAGCGGTTGACGCCGATGCCGAGCTGCCCGGCGATCGACAGCCGGCCATCTGCCCAATCCGGCTGCCACAGGCTGTAGGCGGTGAGCTGGTAGGTATCCGCCTGCGTCTTGCTGCCGGAGGAAACGCCCCTGCCGTCGAGATCGTTCCGTATCCAGCTGAAGGCCAGGCCGGCCATGAAGCGGGGGCTGGCGTACCAGTCGGCGCCGATCACGAAGCCGGCGCTGCTCGCACGATAGCCAGCCGCCCGGTGGGAGTTGTCGCGCTCGGCCACACCGCCCACCAGTTCGCCCCAAAACGCACCGCGCTGGCCGAGCAGGCCATCGCCGGAGGACTGGCCAGTCATGCCCGCCATCTGGGCGACGGCGTTTCGATCACTGCCATTCATCGCACCAGCGATCATCTGTTGATGCTGGCCTATCGCCATCGCCACCGGCTTCACCGCGGTGGTAATCAGCTGCGGCGTCAGCTGATTGGGGGCCAACTGCGCCACGCCCACCTGCTGTTCGCCCTCGGACAGGGCACCCAGCGGCGCCAGCACATCGGATTGGAAGGCCGCGGCTGCCGGGGTGACGCCGCTGCTGGAGGCGATTGCCGCAATCCTGTCCAGCGCCACGCCCATGCCAGTGGCGAAGCCGCCCTGCTGCTGGCCGATACGGGTGTAGTCCGTGGTCGGAACGCCTCCCCCGTCTCCCACCGTCAGCACCAGTTGGGTGTTGCCGCCGACCGTGACCAGGCTGCCAGTGACCACATAGCCGCTGGCGTAGTAGGACAGGTTGCCGAGGCTCAGGCCGCTGCCTGCGGAAACGATGGTGTAAGTGCCCTCCTGCACGCTGCCGCCGCCCAATGCCCGCATGTTGATGAACCCGCCGGTCAGCGACGCATTGTCGCTGACGAGCAGGTTGCCGTAGCTGGATGACGAAACACCAATGAGCAGCCCACCGGCGCTCTGGGTGTAGTTACCGGTGATGCTGATCGCCTCATTGACCATCAGCACGCCGTTATTCACGACCGAATGGGAGCCGACGTTGATGTTGCTGTTCAGCAACTGCACGCCCCCTCCGAGGAACAGCACATTCGCGGCGGTACTGCTGATGGTGCCAATGCCACCGGCGTAACCGGTCAGCGTGCCAGGTGCCGAGATGGTTCCACCTGTGAAGCTCAACGCGTTCGTTGAGGTATTGACGATGTTGCCGGCGATCACGCCAGCATTCCGGATCGTGCCCAACTGCCCGGACGAAAAGATCGCATTGACGCTGCCGCTCACCAGCCCCTCGTTATGAAGCAACCCGATGGTGCCGTCATTCACGATACCGAGCAGCCCCTGGATCGTCCCCGAGGAATTCAACTCGGAAATACTGGAGGCCGACCCGTAGTTGTAGACGCCTATCGTACCGCCGACGATGGAGCCATCGTTGCTGATGGTGCCTATGCTGCCCAGGTTCCTGACCCCCGCTCCCACCCCGATCAAGGCACCGGAATTGGTCAGCGTGCCGAGGGTGCCGGTCGAGGCAACATAGATCGGATTGAATGCATTCAGCGTGCCGCTGTTGCTCAGCGTCGCCAGCGAGCCGCCAATGTAATTGTTGCCCCCTGCCAGGGAGAGGCTGTTTCCCGTCACCGAGCCGGCGAGCTCCAGCCCTTCCACATCCGAGGCATAGCTGAGGCCGGTAAAGGTGGAACCGGAACCACCGCTCACCACGAGCACGCTGCCTTGATTGACAAGGTTATTGGCATTGGCGGAAAAACCGCCCAATTCGATCTCACCGCCAGTGATATTGGCCGCACCGGTCACCGTCAGCCCGGCGGATGAAGACTCGAGTTGCAGCGAGCCCGTCGTCTGGAGATAGGCGCCCGTCATCGTGACCTGATTGCTCAGCAGCAGCTGGGCGCCGGTATTGGCAATCGTATGGCCGGTGGCAACGATATTGTCATTCAGCAGCAACGCACCATCACTGAAGACGACATCCGCGGCGGTGCTGGTGATCGTTCCCTTGTCGGCGGATCCCGTTCCGCCGCTGGCGCCGGTCAAGGTGCCGATAGTGCCGCCGATTCCGCCCACGATGGTGAGCGCATTGGCGGAAGTATTGCTGATATTGCCCGCGATCAAACCCGAATTGACCACAGCGCCTATGGTGCCTGCCCCGTCATTCTGGATTGCCGTCGCGGCGCTGAGGGTGCCGCTATTGCTCAGCGTACCGATGCTGCCGGAATTGGAAACACCTATACCGCCGGAACTAACGATGAAGCCATCGTTGTCGATTGAATCGATATGGCCTTGAGCTGAATTCCATATGCCGGCCTGATCACCAGCGATCGTCCCCCCGGTGTTCTCCACGCTGATTATGGTGGCGTCGTTACCGATCCCATAAAGGGGGCCGCTGATCATCCCGGAGTTGGTGACGGTCCCAATCGTAGATCCGCCGTAATTGAAAATACCGGACGAATTACTGGTTATGGTTCCGCCTGCCTGATTCTCTATGAGGCCGATATACCCGCCATTGCCGTTGACGATGCCGTTGCTTGTCAAAGTGCCGGAGCCACTCCCGGTGATCAGGCCGGCATTGATGATGGTGCCTATCGTGCCGCTGGTGGCGTCGCCAATGAAACCACTATTACTGATGCCAGCGTATTGGCCGACTATGGTTCCGCTAATCTGGTTGTGGATCAGGCCTATAGTCGCCACATTGTGAATAGCGGCCGACTGTGCAGCCGACGCAGAAAGGGTCCCCGCATTGGACAGGGTGCCTATGCTGCCACCCGCATTTAAGAAGGCTCTGTCGCTCCCGCTGATCACGCCGTCATTGATCAGGGAGTCGAGGATGGACGAGGTACTCTGAAGACCCACCGCTCCACCCGAGATGGTGGAGCTCACAGCAATAGTCAGGCTGGTCAGGCCGCTGCCGACGAAAGCCGGTCCATCACATGCAAGCCCGCTGGTATCGAATACCGCTGTATTGATCGTGCCGCAGGGCGCCGCCTGTGCCGGATGATGTGCCAGGACAGCCAGGGATAGCCCCAGCAGTGAAGTCGTTGCCGGCAGGTTGTTCCTCTTCAATGTCCCTCTCCTATTGTCCTATGCCCAGTAGCCCACAAGCGAAACCGGACTCATCTCCAGCCGGATGCCATCGACCACTTCATCCAGAAAGGATTTGGCCGTGGATTTCGGAGTATAAAAGACAAAAGCTCGCCCAAACCATGCCGGTGACAAGCCCGCAACATTCCACAGCGGAATGGCCTAATTCCCGCGGACGCGAAAAGGGAGGTCCAATGTGCAATCCTGCTGGCGCCGCCCCGGCACGGAGCGCATCCCTTTCCGTCGGAGCAGGCAACCTGGCGCAATATTCAGCCTTTAAGAACCCGAAAGCTGCCAGCGCGCATGGAATGCAGCACCTTCAATGCAAATTGCATGGAAACGCATGGGGAAATCGAAGCCAGATTCATCCTGAAGGCCGGAAATGACAAAGGCCCTTGCGGGCCTCGATGAATTCTGGCGGAGAGGGCGGGATTCGAACCCGCGTTAGGGTATTACCCTAAACACGCTTTCCAGGCGTGCGACTTAAACCACTCATCCACCTCTCCGTGGAAGGCGCGCATTGTAGCCGCAAGTCGGGCGATATGGAAGCCCCGAATTTGCGGCAATCGCGGGCGGGGAATCAGGGCTTCTTCACCGCCCCTTCCTCCTGCTCCGGCAGGTGCGGATAGCGCACGTAATCCACCAGATCCTGGATCTCGCGGGGTGGCGGTCTGGTGCATAGACTGACCAGCACGATCACCGCGAAGCCCAGCGGCACGCCGAACACACCGGCCGAAATGGGGTTGATGTCGAACCAGGCGTTGGCCGTGGAACCGCCGAAGAAAGGATGGGTGCGGAAGGCGTAGTAGAGGGTGACGCTCAGCCCGGCCACCATGCCGGCCACCGCACCGGGGCGGTTGGCGCGCTTCCAGAAGATACCCAGCACCAGCGCCGGGAAAAAGGCGGCGGCGCCGATGGAGAAGGCGAAGCCGACCATGAACAGGATGTTGTCCGGCCGCAGCGAGGCCACCCAGGCGGCAACCGCCGCCACCACCAGCAGCTGCGACTTGGAGATGACCAGGCGGCGGTGGGTGGAGGCGCGCGGGTTGATCACCTTGTAGTAGAGGTCGTGCGACAGCGCGTTGGAGATGGTCAGCAGCAGACCGTCGGCGGTGGACAGCGCCGCCGCCAGCCCGCCGGCGGCGACCAGCCCGGAGAACACATAGGGCAGGCCGGCGATCTCCGGCGTGGCGAGCAGGATCACATCGGTGTTCAGGCTCAGTTCCGCCAGCTGCAGGATGCCGTCGCCGTTGATATCGTCTATGCGCACCAGGCCGACCTTGCCCCAGGACGCCACCCAGCTCGGCAGCACCGCCAGGCTGGAACCGACCACGTTGGTATACACCTCCCACTTGGCAAACACCGCGTAGGCCGGTGCGGTGACGTAAAGCAGGAAGATGAAGACGATGGACCAGAACACCGAGCGGCGGGCATCCGCCACCCCCGGTGTGGTGTAGTAGCGCGCCAGCACATGGGGCAGCGCGGCGGTGCCAACCATGAGCACGAAGACCAGCGCCAGGAAGTTGTTGCGCTTAGCGACCGACTCCTCCTCCGTCACCCCGGGATGCGCCTCGGCATGGCGCGGCGGCGGCCGGGCGCGCTCCAGCGCCTCGGCGCGGGCGCGCTCCCAGGCCACCCTGGCGTCCTCCGGCGAGCGCGGCAGGTCTCGCAGCGCGCGCTCGGTGAGGGCGATGTCGCGCGCCGGCGCGCTATCCGCGCGCAGCTGGTGCAGGCGCTCGATCAGACCGCGCCGCTCCGCATCCAGCGACTCCGGCAACGTGGAGATCTTGGTGCCGTAATCCTCGGCCCGGTAGCGGTACATGCTGCGCACCTCTACCTCCTCCGGCGCATCGAACAGCATCTCCTCCCGCTGCGAAAGCTCGCTCAGCACCGCGCCATAGGCTGCCTGCGGGATCGGTACACCGGTGAGCTTGTAGGAAAGGATGCCGACCGGCACCAGGTAGGCAATCATCAGGATCACGTACTGCGCCACCTGGGTCCAGGTGACCGCCCGCATGCCACCGAGGAAGGAGCACACCAGGATGCCGGCGAGGCCGACGAAGAGGCCGATCTCGAACTCCACGCTGACGAAGCGGCTGGCGATCAGGCCGACGCCGTAGATCTGCGCCACCAGATAGACGAAGCTCGCCAGGATGGTGGCGCCGATGCCGACCAGCCGGGCGACGTTGCCCTCGTAGCGGGCGCCGAGGAAATCCGGAATGGTGTATTGGCCGAACTTGCGCAGATAAGGCGCCAGCAGCAGCGCCACCAGCACGAAGCCGCCGGTCCAGCCGGTGACGAAGGCCAAGCCCTCGAAACCGGTGAAGTAAAGCGTGCCGGCGAGGCCGATGAAGGAAGCGGCGCTCATCCAGTCGGCCGCGGTCGCCATGCCGTTGAACACTGCCGGCACCCGGCGGCCGGCGACATAGTATTCGCTGACGTCGCTGGTGCGGCTCATGACGCCGATGCTGGCGTAGATGGCCAGCGTGACGAACAGGAAGACATGGCCGATGGCGCGCTGCGATAGGCCGAACTGCTCCGCCACTGCCAGCAGGCCGACGAAGAAGACGAAAGCCACGGTGTACCAGACGTAGTAGCGCCGCAGCCGGCCGGCGAAAGTCGTCGGCCCTCTCATGCCCGCCGCGCCTCCGCCCGCGCCATCAGTAGCGCACCCTGGCGTAGTAGGACTGCTCTGCCGCCTCGCGCGCCTGGCGCAGGGTGACGATGCCCTTCGCTGCCAGCAGCGGCACCAGCGCAAGAAAGACCTCGGCGGTCACCAGCGCATCGCCCACCGCGGTATGGCGGCCCACCACTTCCACCCCCAGCAGTTCGGCGATGGCCTCCAGCCGGTGTGATTCCTGGTTGGGGTGGATCACTGCAGACAGCAGCAGGGTGTCCAGCACCGGCTGGTCGAAGCGCAGGCCGGTCGCCGCCTCCTTGAGCTGGAGGAAGCGCATGTCGAAGGCGGCGTTGTGGGCGACCAGCACGGTATCCGCGGCGAAGGCATGGAAGGCGGGCAGCACCGTCGCGATGGCCGGCCGGCCGGCCAGCATGTCGGCGGTGATGCCGTGCACCTTGACCGACTCCGGGTCGAGCGGCCGGCCGGGGTCCATCAACTGCTCGAAGGCCTCGCCGCGCAGCAGCTTGCCGTTGACGATGCGCACTGCGCCGATCTGGATGATCTCGTCGCCCTGGGAGGGGTTGAGGCCGGTGGTCTCGGTATCGAATACCGTGTAGGCCAGTTCGGCCAGCGGCCTGTCGTCCAAAGCACGAGAGCGCTCCGACCAGCTGAAGAGGTCGAAGTCGTAGTACTCCGGCCGCCCCTCGCCCGCCGGGTAGGCAGGCACCTCCTGCGCCACCTGGGGCACCGCGGCGGGCAACGCGATGCGGAAGAAGGCGCGGTGGCGCACCTTCTCACGCTCCATCCACATCTCCCCATCGTGGCGTTCGATCACGTCGCGCACCGACAGCGGGCTGCTCTCGCCGGCGAACTGCATCGCCTCCAGCTCCCAGCTCATCACCGTTTCGGTACTCATCGCCTGCCCGGACCAGATCATGTCCAGGTGCACCAGCCGGCCGTTGGGAACGAGGCGGAAGCGCACCTCCCGCACTTCGAACTCGTCCGACAGCCGGTGCGCCAGATAGGTGAGCGCCTGCAGCAGGGAGAAACTGTCCACCTTCAGCCACAGGCCTTCGTCCACCTCCTCCAGCTTGGTAGGCAGCGACACCATCTGCTCGATGCGGCGCTGCGCCGCGGCGACCAGGTCGGCGCCCAGCATTTCCTCCAGGGGCCAGCGTGCCTTCAGGGAATCGGCGAACTCGGTGGCGGTGCGGTCCAGCAGCTGGCTCATGGCCTGGACCTCGTCGCGGATCACCTTGCGGAAGCGTTCGCGCAGCTCTTCCTGCAGGTCGGCGTAATCCAGCATCTCGGCGGCGGCCCTCACATTGGCCAGCGCCGCGCGGTTGCCCTCGGTAAGCGTATGCAGCATCTGGTCGCGGCGCGATTCGGTCTCGAAATTACGGGTGATGTTGTCCAGCAGCAAGATGAAGCCGCTGACCTCGCCGCCGGCCACTACCGTGCCCGCGCCGCCGGGCAGCACCGGCGCCATCTGCACCCGCAGCAGCTGGCCGCTGCGGGTGGTGGTGACGAAGTGGGTTACCGCCTGTATGCCCCGCTGCAGCCGGTGTCGCACGGTTTCCAGCGCATGATCGACCAGGGCGCGGTCGAACACGGTGTAGATGGAGCGGCCCAGCCCGAGCAGTTCGCCGCCGCCGGCCGCCGCCGGCGCATCGGACAGCGCGCGGAACTGCTGCCGCGCATGGCCGTTGTAGAGCAGCACCCGGCCTTCCAGGTTGCAGACGATGACGCTCTGGGTCAGCTCGGACATCAGCGCCGCAAGGCGATTCTTCTCCTCTTCCACCGAGTTCATCGCCGCGCGGATGCGCTCGGCCACATCGTCCTCCAGGCTGCGGCGATGTTCCGCCAGGGCGTTGATGGTCTCCACCAGGGCCCGCACCTCCGGGCTACCCGCGACGCCGACCGGCCGAGCGGCGCCAGTGCTCAGCAGCACCCGCGCCTCTTCGGCCAGGCGCGCCGGCAGGGCGACGTAGTTGCGGTGCAGCTGCCTCACCACTGCGATGGCGCACACGGCGGCAAGGGCGAGGAATACGAACATCAGGCCAACGCGAGGCGCCAGCAGGCCGGCGAGCGCATGACGCTCTTCAGCGGAGAGATCCACCCACAGGATGCCGCCGACGGCGGCGACGGTGAGAAGCAGGAAAACGGGGACCGCGAGGGTGGCCAGGGTCAGCCGGGCGCGGGGGCTCATTGCCCGGCTCACGCCTCCATGCCCAGCAGGCTGCGCACCCGGGCGACCAGCTCGCGGGTAGAGAAGGGCTTGGTCATGTAGGCGTCCGCGCCCAGCGCCAGTCCCTTGGCCACCTCGGTATCGCGGCCCTTGGCGGTCAGCATCAGGATGCAGGTGGCTTGGGTCTTGGGGTCCGCCTTGATCTCCTGGCAGACCTCAAAGCCGCTCTTCTTCGGCATCATCACGTCCAGCAGCACCAGATCGGGCTGCTCGGCACGAATGCAGCGCACCGCCTCATCGCCATCATTCGCCACCAGCACTTCGAAGCCTTCGCGCTTCATCAGGAATTCGAGTGAAATGACGATGTTTTGCTCGTCATCCACGATCAGTATTTTCTTCGTCATCCTTGCCCCTCCCCCTGCATTCTATGTGAAGCCCCGCGCCCGCAGGCGCATGCTTCCTTTCATCAGCCCGCCGGCGCCGGCCGCCCTCAGGCCGCCCGCGTTACCGGCGCGAGCGGCAGCGTGAATGAGAACGTGACGCCTTCTCCGGGCACCGAATTCATCCACAGGCGGCCACCGAAGTGTTCGATGATCTGCCGGCTGATCGGCAAACCGAGGCCGGTGCCTTGCGGCCGTGAGCGCTCGTTGCCGCCCTGGCGGAAACGCTGGAAGATCACCGCCTCCAGCCCCGGTTCGATGCCGGGGCCGTTGTCCGCCACATCCACCCGGAAGCCCTCGGCCTCCGTTCGCAGGGTCACCCTGACGCGCCCCTCTCCCGGCGTCAGGAACTTCGCTGCGTTGGACAGCAGGTTCAACATCACCTGCAGCAGGCGATCATGGTCCGCCAACAGTGACGGTACCGTGTCCGGCAGATCCAGCTCGACCTCGGCCTGCCGCTCGCGGAACAGCTGCGCGGTCGTTTCCACCGCCTGCAGCACCAGCTGACGCATATCCACTTCGGAATTGTGCCATTCGGCATGGCCGGATTCGATCTTGGCCAGGTCCAGCACCTGATTGACCAGCCGCGTCAGCCGCTCGGTTTCCGAGACGATGATGCCGAGAAAGCGCCGCCGGTCTTCCAGGCCGATCCGGGGATCGTCGTGCAGCATCTCGGAAAAGGCCCTGATCGACGTCAAGGGCGTGCGCAGTTCGTGGGTCACCGAGGACATGAAGTCGTCCTTGAGGCGGTCCAGCTCGGTCAGCCGCTCATTGGCCAGGCGCAGTTCGGCGGTGGCCGCCTCAAGTTCGCGCGACTTCTCCTCCAGCCGGTGTGAGTAGGCGCGGACCTCGGAGGCCTCGTCCAGGATGTCCATCACCTCCTCCAGCCGCAGCGGTGCCTCCTGCACCACGGTGGACACCATGACCCGCGCCGACGCGCTGCCGATGGCCCCGGCGAGCAGGGTCTCGGCGAAGTGCACCAGTTCGGCATCCGCTTCCAGCTCGTTCATGTCGCTGACGCCGCGCGCCTGCGCATAGGCCTGGAAGGCCTGCTCGGTGCGATGGCGGCCGAGGAAGCGCGCCACCAGCGGCACCAGCTCGCGCGCCTCCACCCCGCCGCGCCAGAAGCTGGCCCGCGGCGCCTCGCCCTGGCGCAGCGCGTCAACGAACAGCGTCGCCTGGCTGGCCTCCGCCGCCGAGGGTTCGCGCAGCAACGACACCACGCCGTAGCAGGCGATGTTGGCCAGCAGGCTCCACAGCAGCGCATGGCTGATGTTGTCCAGCCCGCCCAGCCCGAACAGCGACTCCGGCTTCAGCCAGGCCATGCCCCCCAGGCCATGGTCGAGAAAGCTTGCATCCAGCCAACCCGACTTGGCGAAGGACGGCAGCAGCAGGGTGTAGCCCCACACCAGGAAACCCGCCAGCAGCCCGGCCAGCGCGCCCTCGCGGGTACCGCCGCGCCAGTACATGCCGCCCAGCATGGCCGGCGCGAACTGCGCCACCGCGGCGAAGCTGATGAGGCCGATGCTGACCAGCGCGTAGGCCTCGCCCGCCAGCCGGAAATAGAGATAGCCCAGCATCAGGATGCCGACGATGGCGCCGCGGCGTATGCCCAGCAGCAGGCCGGTGAGGTCGCGCTGGGCGCCGGTGCCGAGGTGGCGCCAGCGCAGCAGCACCGGCATCACCAGATCGTTGCAGACCATGGTGGACAGCGCGATGGTTTCGACGATGACCATGCCGGTGGCGGCCGACAGCCCACCGATGAACACGAACAGCGCCAACCCCTCGTAGCCGTGGGCCAGCGGCAGCGTGAGCACGAAGGTATCCGGGTCCACCGTGCCACGGCCGAAATGCAGCAGGCCGCCCAGGGTGATGGGGATCACGAACAGGTTGATCGCCAGCAGGTAGGCGGGAAACAGCCAGGTGGCGCGGCGCAGGTGGGCCTCGTTCACATTCTCCACCACCGCGATCTGGAACTGCCGCGGCAGGAAGAACAGCGCCAGCATCGCCAGCAGCACATGGGCGAACCAACCGCCGTGGCCGATGGAACTGCCGCCATCGAACACCAGCAGGCCGGCCAGCTCCGGTTGCGCCGCCGCCCGCTCGTAGAGGTCACCGAAACCGTCATAAAGCCCATAGGTGACGAACACACCCACGGCGACAAAGGCCGCCAGCTTGATCACCGACTCGAAGGCGATCGCCGCCACCATGCCCTCGTGGCGCTCGGTGGCATCCAGGTGGCGGGTGCCGAACAGAATGGTGAATACCGCCAGCGCCAGCGCGATGTAGAAGGCGCCGTCCTCCAGCCAGTTGGCACCGGCAGACGAACTGAAAAGGCCGTCGTGCGAGCCCAGCAGCACCGTGTAGCCGCTGGAGATGGCCTTGAGCTGCAGGGCGATGTAGGGCACCACGCCGACCACCGCGATGATGGTCACCAACCCGCCCAGCAGGTGGCTCTTGCCATAGCGCGAGGCGATGAAGTCGGCGATGGAGGTGATGCGCTGGGCCTGCGCGATGCGGATCATCTTCAGCAGCAGCAGCCAGGACAGCGTCAGCCCCAGCGTCGGCCCCAGGTAGGTGGGCAGGAACCAGACGCCGCCGGACGCGGCACGGCCGACGCTGCCGAAATAGGTCCAGGCGGTGCAATACACCGCCATCGACAGCGCGTAGGTCCACGGGTTGGCGATCAAGGAGCGGCCCCGGTCGGCGCTGCGGTCGCCCAGGTAGGCAACGGTGAACAGAACCAGCAGATAGGCGCAGGAGGCGCCGATGATGACCGCGCCGGAAATCATCGCGGACAGCCCGTCACCGTGCGCCCCTTTCGGCGATCCAGGCCACCAGGGCGATCAGCCCGCCCCAGCAGACGAAGAGATAGACGTGCAGCAAAGGCAGCCCGAACACCTGCAGCGGGCGGTCGAACAGCGACAGCAAGGGATAGTTGAACAGCAGTACGCCGGCAATGAACACGGCGACCAGGCGTTGCCCGGCGAGACCTTTGCGCATCATTCGCCCCGGTGATGATGGCGGTCCGTGATTATAGGTGGTGTCGCCTCCGGCCAATGCCGGAGACGACCCCGAAAAGAAGCGCATCTTGGCGTGCGCCTTCTTTGCTCCCCCTCCCGGCCCGGCTGCATGGCCGGACTTTCTCCGTAAGACGGTACCGGAGCCGCCGGCCTTGCACCGGCCGGCCCCGCAGGCCCGGGCTTAGCCCGCGCTCTGCTTCAACTGCTCGAGGATGGCCGGGTTTTCCAGCGTGGAGGTGTCCTGGGTGATGTCCTCGCCCTTGGCCAGCTGGCGCAGCAGGCGGCGCATGATCTTGCCGGAGCGGGTCTTGGGCAGGTTCTCGCCGAAGCGGATGTCCTTGGGCTTGGCGATCGGGCCGATCTCCTTGCCCACCCAGTTCTGCAGCTCCTTGATCATCGCCTTGGCGTCCTCGCCGGTGGGGCGCTGGCCCTTCAGCACGACGAAGGCAACGATGGCTTCGCCGGTGACGTCGTCCGGACGGCCGACCACCGCCGCCTCGGCCACCTTCTCGTGGGCAACCAGCGCGGACTCGATCTCCATCGTGCCCATGCGGTGGCCGGAGACGTTCAGCACGTCGTCGATACGGCCGGTGATGGTGAAGTACCCGGTGTCCTTGTCGCGGATGGCGCCGTCGCCCGCCAGGTAGAGCTTGCCCTTGAAATCTTCCGGGTAGTAGGACTTCTTGAAGCGGTCCGGATCGCCCCAGATGGTGCGGATCATGGACGGCCACGGGCGCTTCACCACCAGGATGCCGCCCTGGCCGTTCGGCACTTCGGTGCCGGTCTCGTCCACCACCGCGGCCTGGATGCCGGGGAAAGGCAGCGTGCAGGACCCGGGCACCAGCGGCGTCGCGCCCGGCATCGGCGTGATCATGTGGGCGCCGGTCTCGGTCTGCCAGAAGGTATCGACGATGGGGCAACGGCCGCCGCCGACGTTCTCGTAATACCACTCCCAGGCCGCCGGGTTGATCGGCTCGCCCACCGAACCCAGGATGCGCAGGCTGGAAAGGTCGTACTTGCTCGGGTGCAGCGACGGGTTGTTGTCGGCGGCCTTGATCAGCGAGCGGATCGCCGTCGGCGCGGTGTAGAAGATGGTGACCTTCAGGTCCTGGATCATGCGCCAGAAGCGGCCGGCATCCGGGTAGGTCGGCACACCTTCGAACACCACCTGGGTGGCGCCGCAAGCCAGCGGGCCATAGGCGATGTAGCTGTGGCCGGTGACCCAGCCGATGTCGGCGGTGCACCAGAAGATGTCGGAGGGCTTGATGTCGAAGGTGTATTGCATCGACAGCACTGCCTGCAGCAGGTAGCCGCCGGTGGAATGCTGCACGCCCTTCGGCTTGCCAGTGGAACCGGAGGTGTAGAGCAGGAACAGCGGGTGCTCGGACTCCACCCATTCCGGCTCGGCGGTATCGGCCTTGCCTTCGATCAGGTCGGTGTACCAGATGTCGCGGCCGGCGGTGAAGCCGACCTCGGCGCCGGTGCGCTTGACCACCACCACCTTCTGCACCGACTCGCAGCCGCCCAGCGACAGCGCCTCGTCGGCGATCGGCTTCAGCGGCAGGCCCTTGCCGCCACGGAACTGACCGTCGGCGGTGATCACGACGGAAGCCTGGGTGTCGTTGATGCGGTCGCGCAGCGCCTGGGCGGAGAAGCCGCCGAACACCACAGAGTGGGTCGCGCCGATACGGGCGCAGGCCTGCATGGCGACGATGCCCTCGATGGACATCGGCAGGTAGATGACGACGCGGTCGCCCTTCTTCACGCCCAGGTCGCGCAGGCCATTGGCCAGTTTGCACACGCGGCCCAGCAACTCCTTGTAGGTGACGCGGGTCACCCGGCCGTCGTCGCCTTCGAAGATGATGGCGACCTTGTCACCCAGCCCGCGCTCGACGTTGCGGTCTAGGCAGTTGTAGGAGGCGTTGATCTTGCCGTCGGCAAACCACTTGAAGAAGGGCGCGTTGCTCTCGTCCAGCACCTGGGTGAACGGCGTGTGCCAGGTCAGCGCTTCGCGGGCACGGCGGGCCCAGAACCCTTCGTAGTCGTCCGCCGCTTCCTTGCACAGGGCGCGATACGCGTCCATACCCGGTACCGCAGCATTCTTCACCACTTCTTCCGAGGGGTTGTAGATGCGTACCTGCTGTTCGTTGGACATGCTCACCTCTCCTCAACGTGACTGATGGTCGATTCAGACCGTGTTCTGTCGGCAGCGGAACTCGGCGGTTCCCGTCCGCGACCGGTCGGTTCCGGCTGCACTCCGCACCACCGGGGTGCGGGATAGAGGGCATTGAAGAACAGGTATCTTACACAGGACTTACAGGCTGACGCAGGGGTTTTTCACCCCGCAGCGCACAATGCCATTTGGATTGACGCACCAAAATCGGGCAAAAAAAGACCGGCCAGGGCCGGTCTTTCCTATGCTGGATCGATGCGCCGGTCAAGCCTTCCCCGGCTCCCGCCGAAGGAGATAGATACCCACCAGAAAACCCACGCCACATAACGCGGCGACGTAATACGCCGGCCCCAGCGGATCTGCCTTGAGCATCAGCGACACCACCATGGGCGTCAGGCCGCCGAAGATGGCGTAGGAGAGGTTGTAGGAGAAGGACAACCCGGAAAAGCGCACCTTGGCCGGGAAAGCCTTCACCATTACATATGGCACTGCACCAATTACCCCCACGCACAAACCGGTCACCGCGTAGAGCGGAAACAGCAGCTCGGGATGGGTGTGGAGGCGGGTGTAGAACAGCCAGGAGACGACCGCCAGCAGCAGACTGCCGACGACGAAGGTGCGCCCGGCGCCAACCCGGTCGGCGATGGCGCCGGAGGCGGTACAGCCGATGCTCAGCAGCACGATGGCCAGGCTGTTGGCCTGCAGCGCGGTAGCCGCATCGAAGTGGTACACCGTCTGCAGCACGGTGGGCGTCATCAGGATCACCACCACGATGCCGGCGGACAGCACCCAGGTGAGCAGCATCGACACCACCACCGCGGCACGATGCTCCCGCACCACCGTCTTCAGCGGAATCTCTTCGGCCAGCGCCTCGCGCTGCTTCAGTTCGGCGAATACCGGCGTCTCTTCCAGCCAGCGCCGCAGATACACCGACAGCAGGCCGAACACCCCGCCGGCGATGAAGGGGATACGCCAGGCGTAGGCGGCAACCTCTTCGGCGATGAACACGGTGTTGATCAGCGTCGCCATCAGCGAACCCAGCAGGATGCCGGCGGTGAGGCCGCTGGTGAGCGTGCCGCAGGCATAGCCGACGTGCTTGGAGGGCACGTGCTCCGCCACGAACACCCAGGCGCCCGGCACTTCGCCGCCAATGGCAGCCCCCTGCACGACCCGCATGAGCAACAGCAGTAACGGCGCGGCAATGCCGATCTGGGCGTAGGTGGGCAACATGCCCATCACCAGCGTGGGCACCGCCATCATGAAGATGCTCAAGGTGAACATCCGCTTGCGGCCCAGCATGTCGCCGAAGTGCGCCAGCACGATGCCGCCCAGCGGACGAGCGAGATAGCCGGCGGCGAAGATGCCGAAGGTTTGCAGCTGTCGCAGCCATTCCGGCATGTCGGGCGGGAAGAAGAGCTTGCCGACGACGGTGGCGAAGAAGACGAAAATGATGAAGTCGTAGAACTCGAGTGCGCCGCCCAATGCGGAGAGGGACAGCGTCTTGTAGTCGCCGCGCGTCAGTGGACGCGCAGGAGCGGGAACATCCTGGGAAAGAGCGGACTGCATGATCGGGCGGAAGGGGCATGCTTCGTGAGGAAAGCCGAGAAGAATAGCAGAAACGCCAGTCACTTACCGAAGCGCCCCCCCTTCTTCAAGCTGGTCAGGTCCTGTCTTGCCGCCGCGCCGCGTGCCGGTCCGGGACAACCGCAAGCGGGGGGCTCAGTCACCGCTGGCTAGGTAAACTCGTCCAGCCTCCTCGCCCCACCGCCGCGGCCCTGCACGCCGCCTCGGCGCGAGCGCGGGCCGGAGAAGAAAGAGGCTTCTACCAAAGGGACTCCAGGCCCCTCCTGTCCTGCGCGTACGGCGCCCCTCTCGACCGACCAAATGGGTGCGCCCCATCTCGCCCAAGCAAGAGGCGACGCCGTTGGTTCCCTATGCGCTGCATCTGCTTCGCGCCACAATCATCAGCCCGGGTTTTCCCTAGGGCCGCCGGTGCTAAAATCCCGCGGTTTGCCCCCACTACGTTCTTTTCGTTCCCATCACCCCGGAGACCTCGCCATGACCGTGATTCGCGAAGAAGACCTCATCCAGTCCGTCGCGGATGCCTTCCAGTACATCAGCTACTACCATCCGCTCGACTACATCAAGGCACTGGGTGAGGCCTGGGAACGGGAAGAGAGCCCGGCGGCGAAGGATGCCATCGCCCAGATCCTCACCAACTCGCGCATGTGCGCCGAGGGCCACCGCCCCATTTGCCAGGACACCGGCATCGCCGTGGTCTTCCTCAAGGTCGGCATGAACGTGCAGTGGGACGCCAGGATGAGCGTCCAGGAGATGGTCAACGAGGGCGTGCGCCGCGCCTACAACCACCCGGACAACAAGCTGCGCGCCTCGGTGCTGCTCGACCCGGCCGGTGCCCGCAAGAACTCCAAGGACAACACCCCCGCCGTGGTGCATTACGAGATCGTTCCCGGCGACCATGTGGAAGTCACCTGTGCGGCCAAGGGCGGCGGCTCGGAGAACAAGTCCAAGATGGCCATGCTGAACCCGTCCGACTCGCTGGTGGACTGGGTGCTGAAGACGGTGCCGACCATGGGCGCCGGCTGGTGTCCGCCGGGCATCCTCGGCATCGGCATCGGCGGCACGCCGGAGAAGGCGATGCTGATGGCCAAGGAATCGCTGATGGCGCCGGTGGACATCCACGAGCTGCGCCAGAAGGCCGCCTCCGGCGCCGCGCTGAGCCGCGTCGAGGAACTGCGCCTGGAACTGATGGAGAAGGTGAACGCGCTGGGCATAGGCGCCCAGGGCCTGGGCGGCCTCACCACCGTGCTGGACGTGAAAATCCTCGACTACCCGACGCACGCCGCCTCCCTGCCGATCGCGATGATCCCCAACTGCGCCGCCACCCGCCACGTCCACTTCGAACTGGACGGCTCCGGCCCGGCAAAACTGGAAACGCCCCGCCTGGAAGACTGGCCGCAGGTCACCTGGACCGCCGACACCAACGTCGCCACCCGGGTGAACCTGGACACGCTGACCAAGGAAGAAGTCGCCGCCTGGAAGCCGGGCCAGATCCTGTTGCTGAACGGCAAGATGCTCACCGGCCGCGACGCCGCCCACAAGCGCATCCAGGACATGCTGGCCAAGGGCGAGAAACTGCCGGTGGACTTCACCAACCGCGTCATCTACTACGTCGGCCCCGTCGATCCGGTACGTGACGAAGTCGTCGGCCCGGCCGGCCCCACCACCGCCACCCGCATGGACAAGTTCACCCGCATGATGCTGGAGCAGACCGGCCTCATCTCCATGATCGGCAAGTCCGAGCGCGGGCCCGTTGCCATCGATGCCATCCGCGACAACAAGTCCGCCTACCTGATGGCGGTCGGCGGCTCCGCCTACCTGGTGTCCAAGGCCATCAAGGAGGCCAAGGTGGTCGGCTTCGCCGATCTGGGCATGGAAGCCATCTACGAATTCACCGTGCAGGACATGCCGGTGACGGTAGCGGTGGACTCCAGCGGCACCAGCGTGCACAACACCGGCCCGAAGGAATGGCAGGCCAAGATCGGCAAGATTCCGGTCGCGGTCGCCTGATCCGGCGCCTCTACGGCCCCAGCAAAGCCCGGTGGAGCGATCCACCGGGCTTTTTTCTTGCCCGGCCGGTTCGCGGCCGGCGCCAAATACCCCTACCGGCAACGCACATTAGCTGACATTTTCTTACGGGATACCCGGCTGTATTTACCTGCCGCCGTTGATTGACCAGAATGGGAAGTCTTCTCGTCCAGGCCATCGCGAACATCGTGCACTCCGCCCGTCGCACCCGTCTCCTGTACGGGATCTGCATCTTCGCCAACCTTGGCCTGCTGGCGGCCGCCGGGCTGGCGGCCTCCGGTCCGCTGGCGGGCTGGCCCACGAGCGCCCTGCTGGTCTGTCTGCTGCTGGCCTTCTCCGCCGCCACGCTGGGACTGGTGCGGCTCTTCGCCATCCCCAAGGCAGTCAGCACCACGCTCTCTGCCGCCCTGCGCCAGTTCGAACCCTTCGCCCAGCGCAGCGCCCTCGGCCTCAGCCTGGTGGATCTGCATGGCCGGGTACGCTACATCAACCCGGCGCTCGCCCGGCTGGTGGGCGAAGACAAGCCGCAGGACGCGGTCGGCCGCCGCATCAACACCTACTACCCGGAAGCCCAGCAGCGCCGGCTGGACGAAGAGATGCTTCCCTGCCTGGTGGAGCATGGCCACTGGGAGGGCGAGTTCGAATTGCTGTGCGGCGCCCACGCCCGGGTACCGGTGGAGGAGCAGGCCTTCCTGCTGCGCGACGGCGAGGGCCTGCCCCGGCTCATCGTCGCCATCTATCGCGATCTGCGCGAACAGCGCCGCACCGAGCAACAACTGGGTGACGAGCAGGCGCTGCACGAGCAACTCGTCGGCGTCCTGCCCGGCATCTACTGCGTGCTCGACGAAAGCGGCCGGCTGCGGCGCTGGAATCCCAACCTGGAGCGCTACACCGCCTGCACCACCGCCGAACTGTGCGGACAACTGCTGGCGGACCTGTTCGAGCCGGAGGATGGCGCCGAGATCACCGCCACGCTGAAGCGCGCGCTGAGCAATGGCCACGCCGAAGTGGAAACCGCCCTCACCCAGCGCGACGGCGGCCGTGCGCCCTTCCAGCTCTCGGCGCACCGCGCGGTGCTCGGCGGCCGCATCCACCTGCTCTGCTTCGGCCTGGACACCGCCGAGCGCAGCCGCGCGGATGCCCGCCTGCGGGTGCTCGGCGGCGTGTTCGAACACAGCCGGGAAGCCATCCTGGTGACCGACGCCGGCAACCGCATCATCGCCGTCAACCCCGCCTTCACCACGCTGACCGGCTACCAGCCGGAGGATGTGCTGGGGCAAGACCCCGGCTTGCTCTCTTCCGGCACCACGCCACCCGCGCTCTACCACGGCATGTGGCACGAGCTTCATCGCAAAGGCCACTGGGAAGGCGAGATCTGGGACAGGCGCAAGGACGGCAGCCTGTACCCCAAGTGGCTCAGCATTGACGTGGTGCGTGCCGCCAGCGGCGAGATTTCCCACCACATCGCCTGCTTCCACGACCTCTCCGAACGCAAGGAAGCGGAAGACCGCATCCGCCACCTCGCCCATCACGACGCCCTCACCGGCCTGCCCAACCGCCGCGCCTTCGTCGCCCGGCTGGCCGAGGCGCTGAGCGCGGCGCGCACCCAGGGCAGGCCGCTGACGGTCATGCAGATCGACATCGACCGCTTCAAGCGCATCAACGATCTCTGCGGCCCTGCGGTGGGCGATCAACTGCTGGTCGAACTGTCGCTACGCGCGGCCGATTGCGTCCAGGGCGGGGGCGCGGTGGCCCGCCTGGGGGGGGACGAGTTCGCGGTGCTGCTTGCCGGGGCCAGGCCGGCGGAGGAGATCGAGGAACTCGCCGACAAGCTGCTGCAGCGGCTGCGCGCGCCCTGCCTCGTCGGCAGCGAGGTGTTCGAGCTGACCGCCAGCATCGGCCTCAGCCGCTATCCGGAAGACGGCGACGATGCCGCGGTGCTGCTGCGCCACGCCGAAACCGCGGTACAGCACGCCAAGGCCCAGGGCCGCAACCGGCTGCAACGCTTCGCGCTTGGCCTGGACGCCACCTCCGCACTCGCCCTGCTGCAGGAAAACCGCCTGCGCGAAGCGCTGCGCGCCGGCCGCCTGCTGCTGCACTACCAGCCGCTGATCGATCTCGACAGCGGCGAAGTGCGCAGGGTGGAAGCGCTGGTGCGCTGGAACGATCCGGTGGAGGGGCTGATTCCGCCGGAACGTTTCATTCCCCTCGCCGAAGAATGCGGGCTGATAGACGCCATCGGCGCCTGGGTGGTGGATGAGGCATTGCGCCAGCTTGCCGAATGGCATCGTCAAGGGCTGGACTGGCTGAAGATGGCGGTCAACCTGTCCGCCTGCCAGCTCGAATCCCGGGAACTGCCGCAAGCCATCGCCGAAGCGCTGGCGCGCCACGGCCTCAGGCCTTCACACCTGGAACTGGAGATCACCGAATCGGCCGCGCTGCGCGATCCGGAAAACGCTGCCCAGGTGCTGACGCGGCTGAACGGCATGGGCGTGGCGCTGGCGCTGGACGATTTCGGTACCGGCTATTCCTCGCTGTCCCATCTCAAGCTGCTGCCGGTGGCCAGCCTGAAGATGGACCGCTCCTTCGTGCGCGGCATCGACTCCGACCCGGAAGACGCCGCCATCTGCGCCGCCACCATCGCCCTCGCCCATGAGCTGCAGTTGAACGTGGTGGCCGAGGGCGTGGAGAACGCCAGCCAGCTGGACAAGCTGAAGCGCCTGGGCTGCGACCTCGTCCAGGGTTTCCACTTCAGCCATCCGTTGGAAGCCGACCGCCTGGCCGCCCTGCTGGGCAGCGGCGCGCGGCCGTGGCTGAACGGAGGAGCCGCCGCCAGCTGAGGTCAATCGAGGTTGTAGGAGGGAGACAGGTCCCAGAGGTACTTGCCGGACAGGAACTGCAGGCGGCGCAGGGCCAGCGGCGTCAGACGACAGTCTTCGAAGCACTCGATGTTGCTGTTGAAGCTGCCGATCTCCACACCCAGGTTGACCAGTTCTTCCCGATCAGGCTCGAGGGCGTATATATCGCCCCGGTAAGCCGCAGGAACGCGGCGGTTACCGCCATATTGCGTAGCCATCATCGTCTCTCTCCGTGCCGGTTGTTCGTGCTGCCGGCTCATCATGCATACCTCAAGCGGACGAGGGCGCGAAGTACATCACGCTTCCCTCACCGTAGAAGCACATTGGCCGACAAGCGGCGACTGCACCCCATACGAATAAATTTCGCCCAAAAAGATTCTTTCGGTATCGAATTTCGGCGAAATGACTGCTTCATGCCACGTTAAGCAGAACACCAACCGGCAGAAAACGAGCCGACAGCCGGTCAACGTCCGACACTGTCCTACGCTGGCGGCAAGCCGGCCAGCAGCGCGGAGATCACACCGCGCAGCCAGCGGTTGCCAGGGTCATGATGGTAACGCTCGTGCCAATGCTGCTTGACTGCGTAATCGGGCAGTTCGAAGGGCACCGGGAAGATGCGGAAGCGCCCTCGCCCGGCCAGCACCTGGCCCAGCCGCAACGGGATTGTCACCAGCATGTCCGTATGCTCAACGACAAACGACACGCCCAGAAAGTTCGGCACCCGCAGGGCGACACGACGGTTGATGCCCTGGCGAGCGAGCTCCTTGTCCACGATCAGGTGGCCGGTGCCGGAACTGCTGACCACCGCATGCTCCTCGCGCTCGAAGTCCGCCAGCGTCAGCACTTCACCTATGCGCGGGTGATCCATGCTGGCGAGGCAGACGTAGTTCTGCCGGAACAGGGACTGCTGGTAGAAACCCGCCTCCAGCTGCGGCATGAAGCCCAGCGCCAGATCCGCCTCGCCGGACTCCAGCTGCCGGGCGGTCTCCGCCGACAGGTGGGCGATGTCGATGCGCACGCCGGGCGCCGCCTCGCGCAGGTGCGCCCACAGTGACGGCAGCAGCACCAGCTGGCTGATGTCGGTCATGCAGATGCGGAAAGTCCGCTCGGCGGTCGCCGGCTCGAAGGCGTTGCGATAGCCGAAGGCGGCGCCCAGCGCATCGATGGCCGCGCGCACCGGCCGCACCAGTTCCTCGCCCAGCGGCGTCGGCTCCATGCCGGCCGAAGTGCGCACGAACAGCGGGTCGCCGAAGTGTTCCCGCAGCTTGGCCAGCGCGATGCTCACCGCCGGCTGGCCGAGGCCGAGGTTGTCGGCGGCACGGGTCACGCTGCGCGTCTTGTAGATCTCGTCGAACACATTGAGCAAACGGATTTCCAGGGTCTGCACCGCCACCTCTATTCGAATTTCGAATGAAATGCATTGGTATCACTGCATGGATCAAATGTCGACGGCCGGCTAAATTCCGTCCAACAACGAAACGCCGCAGCCCTGCCAAGACAGCGGCCAGCGGCCCCGACAAAGGAGGAGCAGACATGCTGGAACTCGGCCGCCTGGACGATTTGCCGCTGGAGTATCGCGAAGCACTCACGGCCCACAACCTGGTGCCGCTATGGCCCAGCCTGCGGGCGGTGCTGCCGCCGGGCAAGCCGGGCCCGCGCACCAAACCCACCCACTGGTCCTACGAAACCCTGCGCCCGCTGCTGCTGCGCGCCGGCGAGCTGACGCCCATCGAGAAGGCCGAGCGCCGGGTGCTGGTGCTGGCCAACCCCGGCCACGGCCTGGACAAGATGCAGGCCAGCTCCTCGCTTTACCTCGGCATGCAGTTGCTGCTGCCAGGCGAGTTGGCCCCCTCCCATCGCCACACGCCGAACGCGGTGCGCATGATCGTGGAAGGCGAAGGCGCCTACACCACGGTGGATGGCGAGAAATGCCCGATGAGCCGCGGCGACCTCATCCTCACTCCCACCGGCCTGTGGCACGAGCACGGCCACGACGGCAACGAGCCGGTGGTGTGGCTGGACGTGCTGGACCTGCCGCTGGCCTACTACCTCGAAGCCTCCTACGTCACCGAAGGCCAGCCGCAAACGGTGAAAGGCCTGAGCGCGGAGCGCGCCTACCAGCGCGGCGGCGTGGTGCCCTCGCCGGTGTTCGCCCGCAGCGACAAGCGCTACCCGATGCTGCGCTACCCCTGGCAGGAAGTGCGCAGCGCGCTGCTCAAGCTCGCCGAAGCGCAGCCGGACATCGAAGCGGTACAGGTGGCCTATGTGAATCCGGAAACCGGCGGCGACTGCGAGAACATCCTCGGCTTCTTCGCGCTGATGCTGCGCCCCGGCGAAACGCTGGCGCTGCCCGCCCGCTCGCCGGCGGCGGTGTTCCACCAGATCGAGGGCGGCAGCCAGGTGGATATCGAAGGCACCGCCTTCACCCTGGCGGAAGCGGACACCTGCTGCGCCCCCGGCTACTCCCGGGTGACGTTGAAGAACCGCAGCGCCGACCGCCCCGCCTTCCTGTTCATCGCCGACGAATCGCCCCTGCACAAGAAGCTCGGCTTCTACGAAGTCCGCGCCTGAATCCCCAACGGAGTACGAGACCCCATGTCCCAAGCCACCTACCTCTGGACCCCGCCCGCCCCGCCTTCCCTGCCGGTGCGCGGCCGCAGCGAACGCCTGCCGGTGAACCGCATCTTCTGCGTCGGCCGCAACTACCACGCCCATGCGCTGGAAATGGGCGCGCCGGTGGACAAGGCCAGCGCCCGCCCCTTCTACTTCACCAAGACGCCCTCCGCCCTGGTCGAATCCGGGGCCACCGTGCCCTACCCCTGCGGCACGCAGAACTACCACTACGAGATGGAACTGGTGGTCGTCATCGGCAAGCCGGGCTTCCGCGTCCCCAAGGCGGAGGCGTCCGCCCTGATCTACGGCTACGCCGCCGGCCTGGACATGACCCGCCGCGACCTGCAGTTGGTCGCCCGCGACAAGGGCCGGCCGTGGGACCTGGGCAAGGACTTCGAACTCTCCGCCGTGTGCGCCGAAGTAGTGCCGGCCGAAGGCCTGGGCGTGCTCGCCGAAGGCGCCATCGAGCTGAAGGTGAATGGCGAGACCAAGCAGAAGTCCGACCTCGCCATGCTGATCTGGAACATCCCGGAGATCATCGCCGACCTGTCGGAGTTCTATCACCTGCAACCGGGCGACCTGATCTACACCGGCACGCCGGAAGGGGTGGGCGCGGTGAAGTCGGGAGACCGCATCAGCGGCAGCGTGGCCGGCGTCGGCGAAATCGCGCTGACCATAGGCCAGCCGGAGTAAATCCCGGGCCGGCCGGGCGACCTCCGCCCCGCCCGCCCGTTTTTCCCGCGCCGCCGGGCCTCGCAGGCCGCCCAACTCCGCCTGCCCAGTCCGCCAACCCGCCGGCGCGGGAAGACGGCCCCCGCACGCCCGCGCGGCGCGTAAAACGCGCAACGAGGAGACAACAGCATGAGCAGCCAACACCCAGTCATCATCGCCGGCGGCGGCATCGGCGGCCTGGCCGCCGCCCTCGCCCTGGTGCGCCAGGGCTTCGAAGTCCTGGTGCTCGAACAGGCGGCGGAGATCGGCGAGATCGGCGCCGGCATCCAGCTCGGCCCCAACGCCTTCCATGCCTTCGATGCCCTCGGCATCGGCGAGAAGGCGCGCGGCCGCGCGGTCTACACCGACTACATGGTGATGCACGACGCCCTCGACGAATACCAGGTCGGCAAGATTCCCACCGGCGAAGCCTTCCGCAAGCGCTTCGGCAATCCCTACGCGGTGATTCACCGTGTCGATGTGCATCTGTCCCTACTCGAAGGCGCGCAAGAGACCGGCAAGGTGAGGTTCATTACCTCGACCCACGTCGAGCGCGTGGAACAGGACGATCAGGGCGTCACCGTGATCGATGCCAAGGGCAACCGCTTCCGCGGCATCGCGGTGATCGGTGCGGACGGCGTCAAGTCGGCGGTGCGCCAGCAATATGTGAACGATCCGCCCCGGGTCACCGGCCATGTCGTCTACCGTGCGGTGATCGACAAGAAGGACTTCCCCGAGAACCTGCAGTGGAACGCCGCCAGCATCTGGGTCGGCCCCAACTGCCACCTGGTGCACTACCCCTTGCGCGGCGGCGAGCAATACAACGTCGTCGTCACCTTCCACAGCCGCAAGCAGGAAGAATGGGGCGTCACCGAAGGCAGCCCGGAAGAGGTGCAGAGCTACTTCCAGGGCATCTGCCCCAAGGCCCGCCAGTTGATCGACCTGCCCAAGAGCTGGAAGCGCTGGGCCACCGCCGACCGCGAGCCGATCGGCCAATGGACCTTCGGCCGCGCCACCCTGCTCGGCGACGCCGCCCACCCCACCACCCAGTACATGGCGCAGGGCGCCTGCATGGCGCTGGAAGACGCGGTGACGCTGGGCGAAGCGCTGCGGGCGCACAACAACGACTTCGAGAAGGCCTTCGACCTCTACCAGCGCTCCCGCATCGCCCGCACGGCCCGCATCGTGCTGTCCTCGCGGGAGATGGGCCGCATCTACCACGCCAAGGGCGTGGAGCGCCTGGTGCGCAACGACCTGTGGAAGGGCCGCACACCGGAACGCTTCTACGACGCCATGGAGTGGCTGTACGGCTGGAACGTCGACAACTGCCTCGCCAAGGACTGAACCAGACGCAAGGCCATCGCGCCGAAACCCCGGCCTCCCGAGGCCGGGGTTTCGGCATGTCGGCATTGCCTTCCCCGTTTCATGACAAGAGAGTGAAGCCATGATGAAGCTGCACAACTTCTTCCGCAGCGGCACCTCCCACCGCCTGCGCATCGCCCTCAACCTGAAAGGCATCGGGTATGACTATGTGGCGGTCGACCTGCGCACCGAGGAACACCTCGGCGCCGCATTCAAGGCCATCAATCCGCAGCAACTGGTGCCGGCGCTGGTCGATGGCGATCTGACGATGATCCAGACCCCCGCCATCATCGAATGGCTGGAAGAGCGCCACCCTACCCCACCACTGCTGCCTTCCGACCCGGACGACCGCGCCCGGGTACGCGCGCTTGCGGCCATCGTCGGCTGCGACATCCACCCGATCAATAACCGCCGCATCCTCGAATACCTGCGCAAGCAGTTCGGCCAGGATGAAATCGCGGTGCAGGCCTGGTGCGCCACCTGGATCGAAGCCGGCTTCGCCGCGCTGGAGACCCTGCTCGCCGCCGATACCCGCCGCGGCCGTTTCTGCTTCGGCGACACGCCCGGGCTGGCGGATGTCTATCTGATCCCGCAGGTGGAGAGCGCGCGCCGCTTCAAGGTGGACCTGAGCCCCTATCCCAACATCGTCGCCATCGACTCGGCCTGCGCCGAACTCGACGCCTTCCGCCGCGCCGAGCCCGCGCACCAGCCCGACGCCCCGGCCTGAATCCCTGCCGACGATTTCCAACAAGCATGCGCAGCATGCAAAAAACCCCACCAGGAGGAGATACGATGAGAAAAGGATTGATACGCGCGCTCAGGAGCGCCACCACCGCCGGTCTGTGCGCCCTGGCCTTCGGCGCCACCAGCGCCTCGGCGCAGGCGCTCAAGCTGGGCCACATCACCCCGCCCAGCCACGTCTGGCACCAAGTGTCGGAGAAGATCGCCACCGATCTCGAGAAAACCTCCGGCGGCAAGATGAAAATCGCCGTCAGCCCGCTGCAGAAGCTGGGCAACGAGGCCCAGATGATCAATCTGATGCAGGCCGGGGCGATGCAGTTCGGCGTGTTCACCGTCGGCGGACTATCCAATCGCGAGGAGTCCTTCCTCGCCTGGTCGCTGCCTTACACCTTCCGCGACGTCGAGCACGCCACCCGCGCAGCCTCCTCTCCCGCCGCGCGGGAAATGCTCAAGCGGCTGGAAGCGCACGGCATGGTCGGGCTGGGCTACGCCTTCGCCGGCATGCGCCACGTGCTGTCGCTGGAGCCGGTGAAGTCGCCCAAGGACCTTGCCAACAAGAAGATCCGCTCCTTCCCCAGCCCGATCTACAACGACTGGTGGACCGCCAACGGTGCCGCGCCGACCGCACTGCCGCTGTCCGAAGTGGCTCCCTCGCTGACCACCCGGCTGCTGGACGCGGTGGACGTGGACCTCGATGCGCTGGTCGGGCTCAAGTTCCACCAGCAGGCGCCCAACCTCACCCTCACCAACCACATGGCTTTCCCGGCCGCCATCGTGGTGTCGAAGAAGTGGTGGGACGCTCGCAGCGACACCGAGCGCGACATGATCCGCAAGGTCATCGCCGACGCCGAAGCCTGGGGCTACAAAGCCGCGATCGAAGCCGACAAGAGCAATCTCGACAAGGCCAAGGCCGACGGCGCCAAGGTGATCGACGCCGACATCAAGGCCTTCCAGGCGGTGGGTGGCGGGGTGCGCGACAAGTACACCGCGCGCAACCCGCTGATCGCCGACTTCTACAAACAGGCGCAGGACCTGTAAGCCACGGCCGGCGCCCGGACCACGCCCTGTTGCTGCCCGCCCGCACGCCGGGCGGCCACAGGGCGCGCGCCGTGCACATCCTGCCGCCGCCAGCCTGCGGCAATCGAGCCGGCAAGCGGGCAAGAGAAACCGTTCACCGCCAGCCCTGCGGCCGCATCCGGCCTGTCCCGCGCCCGCCGTGACCACAGTACCGACGACGGGCAGCCGCCCGCCTGGCTGCCCAACCCCGAGAGAGAAGCATGTTCATCCACGCCCTGATCCAGTCCCTGGACCGCGCCCTCGCCAGCGTCGAACGCCTGGTCGCAATCGCGCTTACCGCCGCGCTCACCGCCATCATGATCGCGCAGGTGATCCTGCGTTACTTCTTCAACGCGCCGCTGTTCTGGGCCGAAGAAATCGCCGTCCAGCTGCTGGTGTTCATCACCCTGATCGGCCTGTCGCTGCTGGTACACGGCGGCCAGCTCGTCACCATCGACTTCCTGCCGCGGGCCCTCGGCCCGCGCGGGCGCGGCCTGCTTGCGGTCGTGCTCGGCCTCGGCTTCCTGGTGCTGCTGGCCTTCATCGCCAAGCTCGGCTGGGACTGGGTGATGCGGGCCGACGTGCGCCTGGAACTGGGCGCCACCACCCAGCTGCCACGCTGGTACAACTACGCGCTGCTGCCGGGGGCGATGCTGGCAATGGCCTTCCACCAGTTCGCCGCGGTGCTGCGCCAGGTGCGCGGGCTGGCGGGAGCGCGCGCATGATCACGCTGATCGTCTTCTTCGCGCTGCTGTTCTGCGGCTTCCCCATCTTCGGCGCCATCCTCGCCGGCGCGGTGGTGTTCATGGCCACCAACGACCTGGCGGTGCTCTACGACTCCATCCCCATCCAGTTCTACGGCGCGCTCGAGATCAACGGCCTGCTCGCGATCCCGCTCTTCATGCTGGTCGGCGAGATCATGAACCAAGGCGGCCTCACCCAGCGCCTCATCGCGGTGGCCGAGGTGCTCGTCGGCCGCTTCAAGGGCGGGCTGGCCTACGCCAACCTGATCACCAATGCGATGGCCGCCTCCATCCTCGGCTCGGCCGTTGCGCAGATCGGCGTCATGAGCAAGGTGATGATTCCGGAGATGGAGAAGAAGGGCTACGACAAGGCCTTCTCCGGCGCGGTCACGGTCTCCGCGGGGCTGCTCGGGCCCATCATTCCGCCGTCGATGCTGATGATCATCTACGGTGTCGTGGCGGTGCAGCCGATCGCCCCGCTGTTCATCGCCGGCATCGTGCCCGGCCTGCTCATCGTCGCGGTGCTGGCCGGCGTGATCCTGCTCTACGGCCTGTTCGGCTCCCAGCTGCCGGAAGGCTCGCCCACGCCGCTGCGCGACAGTTGGGGCACGCTGGCCGCCGGCATCGCCCCCGGCCTGATTCCGGCGGTGGTCATCGTCGGCATCATGAGCGGCGCGATGACGCCGACCGAGTCGGGCGCGGTGGCCTCGCTGATCGCGCTGGTCCTCGGTTTCCTCTACCGCGAACTGAAGCTGGCCGACCTGCCCGGCATCCTGCGCAGCGTGGCGGTGAACACCGCCACCATCACCGGCCTGATCGCCGCCGCCTCGGTGTTCAGCTGGGTGCTCGCCTTCCAGGGCGTACCCGACCAGCTGGTGGCCTTGATCGCCGGCGTGACCGACTCACCGGTCGTGTTCCTGCTGCTGGTGACGCTGCTGATGCTGGTGCTGGGCATGTTCCTGGAGAGCATCAGCGTGCTGATCGTTGTCGTGCCCATCCTGATGCCGGTGGTGACTGCGCTGGGCGTAGACCCCATCCAGTTCGGCGTGGTGTGCACCATCGCCACGGTGATCGGCATCGTCACTCCGCCGGTGGGCCCCGGCCTGTACATCGCCATGGTCCAGGCCGACATGCCGATGGGTCCGCTGTTCCGCGCCACCGCGCCTTTCCTCGCGGCGGTGCTGGCGGTATTGATTGCCATCTGCGCCTTTCCGGCGCTGTCCACCTGGCTGCCCGCACTAGCCACCGCCAACTGAGAAAACGGACGCGGCCCCGGATGAGGCCGCGCCGCCCCCAGGGCCGAACGAAGTCAGCGGCCGAGGTCTTTCGCGGTCTGGCCGGCGATGCCCCAGTTGGCCTTGGGCACCTCGTGTATCCACACCCGCACCCGCTCGCGCGGCGTATCGACCGCCTCGACCAGCGCCTGGGTAACCTTCTCGATCACCGCGCGCTTCTCATCCTCGCTACGGCCTTCCAGCAGATAGATCTGGGCGAACGGCATGTCGCGGCTCCTTGTAATGTCGCGGCGCTCAGCGGAAACGCACCGACGTTGAACCCAGGCCCTGCACCCGCAGCGTGACCGCGTCGCCCGCCTGCACCGCGACCGCCTCGGTGATGCCGCCGGAGAGGATCAGCGTGCCGGCGGGAATCTCCTCGCCCCGCTCGCCCAGCATGTTCGCCAGCATGGCGACCGCCGCCGCCGGATGGCCCAGCACCGCGGCACCGGCGCCGAAGGCCACCGGCTCGCCGTTCTTCTCCAGCACGATGCCTGTCGTGCGCAGGTCCAGCCCGGCGACGTCGCCCATGCGGCCGCCGACCACGAAGCGGCTGGAGGAGCAGTTGTCCGCCACCACGCTCTTGAGGTCGAACTTGAAGTCGCGGTAGCGGCTGTCGATGATCTCGATGGCCGGGATCACGAAGTCGGTGGCGGCCAGCACCGCGGCGATGTGGCAGCCCGGCCCGCGCAGCGGCGCCTTGGTGACGAAGGCGATTTCCGGCTCCACCTTGGGATGGATCAGCTTGCCGGTGTCGATCTCGCCGCCGTCGGCCACGCTGAAGTAGTCGGCGAGGAAGCCGAACACCGGCGTTTCCACCCCCATCTGCTTCATCTTGGCGTGGGAGGTGAGGCCAGCCTTGAGGCCGACGATGCGGGCGCCGCGCGCGATCTTGCGGCGCTTGATCTCATCCTGGATGGCGTAGGCGTCGTCCCAGTCCATGTCCGGATGATCGTCGGTGATCTTGGGCGTGTCCTGCGCCTGCAGCTCGCAGTTCTCGAGACGGATGGCGAGCTGTTCGATGACTTCCTGTGCGAGCTTCATGCTGCGACTCCTTGCCGTGCCCTGGCCAGGGTGATGGCCGTATCCTCGATCATGTCCTCCTGCCCGCCGACCATGCCGCGCCGGCCCATCTCCACCAGGATCTCGCGCGCCGGCACGCCGTACTTCTTCTCCGCCCGCTTGGCGAACAGCAGGAAGGAGCCGTATACCCCGGCATAGCCCAGCGTCAGCGCATCGCGGTCGATGCGGATCGGGAAGTCCATGATGGGCACCACCAGGTCCTCGGCCACGTCCTGGATCTTGAACACGTCCACGCCCGTCTCGATGCCCATCAGCGCGCACACCGCCACCAGCACTTCCATCGGCGTGTTGCCGGCACCCGCGCCCAGGCCGGCGGCGGCGGCATCGATGCGGGTGGCGCCGGCCTCGATGGCGGCAATGCTGTTGGCCACCCCCATGGCGAGGTTGTGGTGGCCGTGGAAGCCGAGTTCGGTTTCGGGCTTGAGCGCCTCGCGCACGGCGGCGATGCGGGCCTTCACCGTGTCCGGCAGCAGGTGGCCGGCGGAGTCGGTGACGTAGATGCAGTTGGCGCCGTAGCCTTCCATCAGCTTCGCCTGCTTGACCAGGCCTTCGGGGCTGTTCATGTGGCTCATCATCAGGAAGCCGACGGTGTCCATGCCCAGCTTGCGCGCCATGCCGATGTGTTGTTCGGAGACGTCGGCCTCGGTGCAGTGGGTGGCGACCCGCAGGGTGTTCACGCCGAGTTCGTGGGCGCGCTTGAGGTGTTCGACGGTGCCGATGCCGGGCAGCAGCAGCGCGGAGACCTTGGCCTGTTTCATCAGCGGGATGACGGCGCCGAGGTATTCCTCGTCGGTGTGGGCGGGGAAGCCGTAGTTCACCGAGCTGCCGCCCAGGCCGTCGCCGTGGGTGACTTCGATCAGCGGGATGCCGGCGGCGTCCAGGCCGCAGGCGATGGTCTGCATCTGCTCCAGCGTCATGAGGTGGCGCTTGGGGTGCATGCCGTCACGCAGGGTCATGTCGTGGACGGTGATCTTCTTGCCGTGAAGCGTCATGGTTGTCTCCAGGGTCAGGCCAGCACGGCGCGGGTGGATTCGAGGCTGAGGCGGCCGGCGAGGATTTCTTCGGCGAACATCTCGGCGGTGCGGGCGGCGGCGGCGGTCATGATGTCGAGGTTGCCGGCGTAGCGCGGCAGGTAGTCGCCCAGGCCTTCGACTTCGAGGTAGATGGAGACGCGCTTGCCGTCGAACACCGGGCCGTTCACCAGCTTGTAGCCGGGCACGTACTTCTGCACTTCTCCCACCATGGCGTGGATGGATTCGGTGATGCGGGCCTGGTCGGGTTCGGTCTCGGTGAGGCAGTGCACCGTGTCGCGCATGATGAGCGGCGGGTCGGCGGGGTTGAGGATGATGATGGCCTTGCCGACTTTGGCGCCGCCCACTTTCTCGACGGCGCCGGCGGTGGTGCGGGTGAATTCGTCGATGTTCTTGCGCGTGCCGGGGCCAGCGGAGCGGCTGGAAACGGTGGCGACGATTTCGCCATAGGCCACCGGCTGCACGCGGGAGACGGCGGCGACCATGGGGATGGTGGCCTGACCGCCGCAGGTGACCATGTTGACGTTCATTTCGCCCCGGCCGACGTGGGCCTTGAGGTTTACGGGCGGCACGCAGTAGGGGCCGATGGCGGCGGGGGTGAGGTCGATCATGAGCACGCCGAGCTCGTTGAGCTTGCGGCTGTTCTCGGCGTGGACGTAGGCGCTGGTGGCGTCGAAGGCGATCTGCACGCCATCGGCGAGAACATGGGGCAGCAGGCCGTCCACGCCCTCGGCGGTGGTCTTGAGGCCGAGTTCGCGGGCGCGCGCAAGGCCTTCGGATTCAGGGTCGATGCCGACCATCCATACCGGGTCCAGCACCGGGCTGCGCTTGAGTTTGTACAGCAGGTCGGTGCCGATGTTGCCGGGGCCTATCAAGGCGCATTTGATCTTGCGGGTCATCATGGATTCCTTGTCGTCGGGAAGCTGCGGGCGGCGTGCTGGCACAAGGGCAGGAGGCGCCGCCGGCGCATGGGGGAAAACGGAAGATCAGACGAAGCGCACCGAGCAGCCGCCGATGCCGCCTATGGTCACGCGCAGGTTGTCGCCCGCCTTCACCGGCACCATGGCCGCGAGCGAGCCGGAGAGAATGACTTCGCCCGCCTTCAGGCCGATGTCCAGGCTGCCGAGCATGTTGGCCAGCCAGGCCACCGCGTTGGCCGGTGCGCCCAGCGCGGCCGCGCCGGCGCCGGTGGCGACGATCTCGCCGTTCTTCTCCAGGATCATTCCGCAGGTGTTGAGATCCACCCGGCGCGGGTCCACCAGGCTGTCGCCGAGCACGAAGACGCCGCAGGAGGCGTTGTCCGCCACCGTGTCCTGGATCTTGATCCTCCAGTCGCGGATGCGGGAATCGACGATCTCGAAGCAGGTCATCACCCCTTCGGTGGCCGCCAGCACATCCGCGGCGGTCACGCCCGGGCCCTTCAGATCCTTCTTCAGCAGGAAGGCGATCTCGCCTTCGGCCTTGGGCTGGATCAGCGTATTGGCCGGAATGGCCTCGCCCTCGTTGTAGAGCATGCCGTCCAGCAGGTAGCCGAAGTCCGGCTGGTACACGCCCAGCATGTTCATCACCGCCTTCGAGGTGACGCCTATCTTCTTGCCGACCACCCGCTCGCCCGCTTCCAGCCGGCGCGCGAGCATGCGCTGCTGGATGAAGTAGGCGTCCTCTATCGTCATCTCCGGATGCCGCTCGGTGAGCGGCGCCAGCACCTCGCGCTTCACCAGCGCCTGGTACAGCTCGTCGCCCAGCCGTTCGATCAGGGTCTTGTCCATTCGGTGTCTCCTAGATGTCCTCGTGCGGCGGCGGAACGGCCTGGCGCGATGCGCCGGCCCGCCCTGTCCCGCCTCACAACTTGATGCAGATGTTCTTCTGCTCGGTGTAGAACTCGAGCGAATGCACGCCGCCCTCGCGGCCGATGCCGGACTGCTTGGCACCGCCGAAAGGCGTGCGCAGGTCGCGCAGGAACCAGGAGTTCACCCACACCAGCCCGGCCTCGATGCGGCCGGCGACACGGTGCGCGCGGGCGAGGTCGCGGGTCCAGATCGAGCAGGCCAGGCCGTAGTCGGTGTCGTTGGCGCGGCAGATGACTTCGTCCTCGGCGTCGAAGGGCTGGATCAGGGTGCAGGGGCCGAAGATTTCCTCGCGGGCAATCGGCGAGTCATCGCCCAGGCCAGTCCAGATCGTCGGCTCCACCCAGGCGCCGCCGGCCAGCTCGCCGGCCATGCGCGGCACCCCGCCGCCGGTGACCACGGTGGCGCCCAGCTCGCGCGCCTTCTCGTAATAGGACAGCACCTTGTTCTTGTGCTCCTGCGAGATCAGCGGCCCCATGCCGGTAGCGCCGTCTTCCGGGCGGCCGAGCTTGAGGCCCTCGGCGCCCTGCTTCAGCGCGGCGACGAACTTGTCGAAGATGGGCCGCTCGACATACACCCGCTCGGTGCCCAGGCAGACCTGGCCGCAGTTGGCGAACACCGAGCGCATCGTGCCTTCGATGGCGGCGTCGAAATCGCAGTCGGCGAAGACGATGGCCGGGTTCTTGCCGCCCATCTCCAGCGACACCGGCCGCGCGCCGGCCGCCGCCGCCTTCATGATGGCGGCGCCGGTGCGGGTCTCGCCGGTGAAGGTGATCGCGTTCACCCGCGGATGGGTGGTGACGAACTCGCCCGCCGATCCCGGCCCGAAGCCATGCACCACGTTGTACACGCCCTTGGGCATGCCGACTTCGTTCATCACCTCGCCCAGCAGGGTGGCGGTCTGCGGCGTTTCCTCCGAGGGCTTGACCACCACGGTGTTGCCGCAGGCCAGCGCCGGGCCCACCTTCCAGGTCATCAGCAGTAGCGGCAGGTTCCACGGGCAGATCACGCCGACCACGCCCACCGGGCGGCGCAGCGCGTAGTTGAGCGCGCCGCGGCCGTCGGGCGTGGCCATCTCGAAGAACTCGGTGGGCACGCTCTTGATGACGTCGGCGAACACCTTGAAGTTGTCCGCGCCGCGCGGAATGTCGATGTGGCTGGCGAGGCTGCGCGGCTTGCCGGTATCCGCGCATTCGGCGGCGAGGAAATCGTCGAAGCGGCGCTTGATGCCATCGGCCACCGCGTTGAGCAGCTCCACCCGCTCGGCCACCGTCATCCGCCCCCAGGGCCCGTTCAGCGCGGCATGCGCGGCGGCGACAGCGGCATCCACCTCCAGCTTGCCCGCCTCGTGCACCTGGGCGATGCGCTGCCCATCCAGCGGCGACAGCTTGTCGAAGACCTGGGCGGTGGCAACGAACTCGCCGTTGATGAAGTTGTGGATCTGTTTCATGCGCTTGCTCCCTTGCCGGCCGGCGTCCCCGCCGGCCGGTACTTGTTGTTCAGATCTGGATGTCGTCGGCGCCGATTGCGCGCAGCCCGGCCAGCGCGCATTCCGCGTCCTGCGCCGCCGAGGCGCCGGAGACGCCGATGCCGCCCGCCAGCTCGCCGCCCACCCGCAGCGGCAGGCCGCCGCCGAACACGATCAGCCGCGGCTGGGCGGAGAAGCCCAGCTTCATGCCTTCGTCCTCGCCGAACACCGCCATCCACTTCGCCGTCGGAAAGCCGAAGCCACCGGCGGTGTAGGCCTTGTCGATGGCGATCTGGATGGACTGCGGAAACGCCCCCGGCATGCGCAGGAAAGCCATCAGGTTGCCTGCGGCGTCGGTGACGCCGACGTTGATGCGCAGGCCGAGCGACTCGGCGTGACGCACCGCCGCCTCGGCGGCGCGGTGGGCGGCCTCCCAGCTCAGGCTGGCCTGGGTGACGACTAGCTTCATCTCGACGCTCCTTTCCACCCTGCCGGCGACGGTGTGGAACCAATGGCAAGGCAATTCGTGAAATTACGGTTTATATAACTAATATCGAGATTTTTATTCGAGGCAAAAAAGAGAGCTGCCTGCGCCGGACCGGGCCGCCCGGCTCTGGGCGGGCGGCCCGGTCCCGTCACGCCGGGGCGCGCCGGCGCTGGCCGCCTTCAGGACACCACACTGAGGAAGCGCTCGTTGAGCGCACGGTCGTGATAGAAGATGCCGGCTCCCACTTCGTCCCAGGTCCATTTGATCGGCTTCCAGTCTGGGTAACTCTGGTAGCCACCGCTGAAGGTTTCGAAGCGGTTGCCGGAGGGATCGAAGGCGTAGATGGTGGTGCCGCGGGTGACGCCGTGGCGGGTCGGGCCGATGTCCACCGAAACCCGGTTCATCGACATGATGTCGGCCGCCCGCAGCACCTTCTCCCAGCTGTCCAGCATGAAGGAGATGTGGTGCAGCTTGCCCGGCTCGGGGTGGCGCACGAAGGCGATGTCGTGCGCCTTCATCGAGCACGACAGCCAGATGCCGAGGTCGGTCTCGCCGTCTTCCATCACCACATGCTCCACCAGGTAGAAGCCGAGCACGTTCACGAAGATGTCGTGCACCTTCTCGATGTCCGGTCCGTAGAGCAGGCAATGGTCCATGCGGATCGGCGCGATGCCGCGCTCGGCGTCCTTCGTCCAGGGGTCGGGATTCACATAGGACATGCCGTTGCCGACGTCGGTCTTGTCGGCGTAGAGCTCGATGTCGTGGCCGGAGGGAAGGCGGAAGCGCACCCGCTCGCCGGTCTCCAGCATCTCGCCGGCGGGGATGCGCTCGGTGGGAATGCCGTATTCGCGCAGGCGGCCATCCAGCTTCTCCAGCGCGCCGCGGCTGGACACCTTGAAGGCGAAGAAGTCGATGCCGGCCTCGTCCGCCTCGCGGATCAGCAGGCTGTTGTGGTCGCGCTCGTCCCAGCTCTTGAAATACACCCGGCCCTGGCTGTCGCGGCCGGTCTCGATCAGGCCGAGCACGTTCTTGTAATGGTGGATCCCCGCTTCGAGATCCAGAACCCGCAGCGAAACGTGGCCCGGGCGCAGTACGTCGGTCATTGCCATGCTTGTCTCCTCCAGTGGTTTTTCTCCCGGCGCCTGCTCGGGGCCGGTGTAATCAGGCAGATGGATGCTACGACTCTACACAACAAAACTCAATAATCTCGATATTTTTTATTTCAGTTCATATTCTCTTGAACAAGGGGCTGCGCACCTGCTGGACGTCGGCCGCCGAGAAGAACTTCTCCACATGGATGTCGCCCTCGAACAGCCGGCCCTGCATCAACGTGGTGATGCAGGCGTCGATCATGGGCGGCGGGCCGCACAGGTAGGCCTTGTGGCCGCGGAAGTCGCCGTCGAAGTGCGCTCGTGCGGCCTCGTGCACATAGCCGCGGAACACTGCTCCGCCGCCCTCCCCGCCCTCGCCCTCCTCGGACAGGGCCGGCAGGTAGCTGAAGTTGGGATGCAGGGCGGCGAGTGCGAGGAACTCGTCGTGGTAGTACAGCTCGGCCCGGCTGCGCTGGCCGTAGACCAGGGTGATGGGCCTACTGTCGCCGGCGGCCAGCAGGTCGAGGATCATGGCGCGCGGGCTGGACAGCCCGGAGCCGCCGGCCATGAAGAGCAGCCCCTGCGGCGCCGACTTGCGCACGAAGAAGCGCCCGTAGGGGCCGGAGAGCTTTACCCGGTCGCCAGGCCGGAGCTGCTGGTGCACCCAGCTGGTGCCTTGCCCGCCCGGCACCAGGCGGATGTTGAGCTCCACCTCGCGCCCGGTGGACGGCGGATTGGCCAGCGAGAAAGCGCGGCTGCATTCGCCGCCGTTGATGTCGAGGTTGATGTACTGGCCGGCCTGGAAGTGGATGGCCTCGTCCAGCGTCACGAACACGCCCTTGATCGTCGGCGTGAGGTCTTCGATGCGGCTGACGGTGCCGTGGAAGTCGCGTACCGGAATGCTCTCCGCATCCGGCTCGTCCTCGATCTCCGCTTCGATGACGGCGTCGCTCTGCAGCCGCGCGCAACAGGCGAGCGCCTTGCCCTCGTCACGCTCGAAGTCCATCAGCGCGAAGCTGGAGGCCTCGCCATGCTCCACCTCGCCGTCCACCACCTGCACCTTGCAGGTGGCGCACAGGCCGTGGCAGCAGGCATGCGGGAGCCAGATGCCGGCGCGCAGGGCGGCGTCCAGGATGGTCTGGTCGTCTTCGACCGCGATGGTCTGGCCCAGGGGTTCGATGGTGAGTTCGTAGCTCATGGGGTGAATCCGTTTTGGGTTGAACTTTGGGGGAGCCGGGAGCTGGACAGCACTGCTGCCGCTCGCCCACCGGCGTTGGCCCACGCGATGACAGAAGGTCCTGCGGTCACGGCCTCCGGCGCGGCAGCTCCCTCGCGGAGGAGGAGCGGCGTCGGGGGGAGAGAAACCAGGCTGGAGAAGGCTCAAGCGGCGTCGTCCGCCCCTGCGGGGCGCCCCCTCTCCCCGACCCTCTCCCGCGAGGGGAGAGGGGGAAAACCGCGCCGCCGGACTACTCCCGGACCGCTTCGAAATACCCGGAGAACGCTCGTGAGCTGCTCATGCCCTGCCCTCGAAGCTCTCCTGAACTGCACGTGAAGCCGGCGCCCGGTCCGATCCACACACCGGCCTCACGACCCAGCCGCCGCCCCGCTCAGCTGCACGACCCCGCGATCCCCCTCAAGCCGGGCGTGCGGAAACGGATCACGTCCTTGTGCCGCAGGCCGTTCTCCGCCAGTGATTTGTCGAAGTCCGGCCGCCAGGGCTGGCCGGACTTGAACCACTCTGCCTGCGCCCAGTCGATGCGGGCGAAATCCGGGTGGTAGCCGAAGCTGCCGGGCAGCACCTCCTCAACCACCGCGCGGAACGGCATGGTCGGCGGGAAGGGAAAGGCGAAGGGGGCGCAGAACAGCAGGTGGTCTTCCCAGCCGATGTAGAGCAGTTGGGCGCCGTGGAACTTCTCGAGCGCGTCGGCGGGCTCGAATTCGTATTTGCCGATGGCAGCGACAGCCATGTCGGGTCTCCTCGTTGTTCAGTGATGTGGGGGGCGGCGTCCGCAGCCGGCCTCCTTCGTCCGGCCCGGAGCGCGGCGCTCGCAGGAGTAACCTCCCGGCCCCTGCGGCTCCGCTCCCGAGCGGCTGGCCGTAGGCCTGGGGATGAACGGCCTTGCCTGCCCGCCTGGTGAAGGAAGCTCAGCCGTTCTTCGTCGCCTGGCCGCGCCAGAGGTCGAAATTCTTCTGGTCTTCCGAGCCTTCGAAGTCCAGGTTGTCGCGGCCGAATTCCAGGTGGTAGTACTGCAGCACCGCGGCCAGCGGGTCGAAGCCTTCGGCGCTCGGGTCGGTGCCTTCGGGAAAGCAGCTGCCCTGGTAGATCTGGTGCACCGGCAGCCACGATTGCACGTACTTTTCCGGCTCGTGCTCGAAGATCTCTTTGCAGTGGTCGGAGCAGAAGTGGTACTTGCTGCCCTGGTAATCTACCTCGCGGTAGCAGATCTTGGTCGGGTCGCCCGGCTCGGTGAACAGCATCGGTATCTGGCAGGTCTGGCACAGCATGGGCAGCGTCTTGTTGTAGAAGCGATTGCCCTTGGCCGCCTGTTCGCGCCAGAACTCCAGGCGCGGGCGGTAGTACTTGTCGAAGCTCTGCGGATACTTGGCGGCGAGCCAGTCCATCTCCTCCTTCTCCGGCACCCAGGTATGGAAGGCCGCCGCCGCGCCGTAGTTGTAGAAGGTGCCCCAGGCCTGGTGCGAGAGGTGGTCCTTCTCCAGCGCGATGGTCTCGGCGCACCTGGGCATGGTGATGCCGTAGCGGGCCAGATCCTTGAACAGCGCGCCGCCGTTCTCCTCGAAATACACCTCCCAGGCTTCCTTCCAGCTCATGGTCCGCTTGGGCAGCATGTAGTCCATCATCATCGCCACCAGCGTCAGCACGCGGTAACCGCGCCAGGTCCATTTGTCGATCCAGCGCTGGACGATGGGCAGGTTGTCCGGGTCCTGCTCGAGGATGAACTTGATCACCTCCAGGCCCAGCGTCATGTGGCGCGCCTCGTCCGACTGGGCGGAGAAGCCGAAGGTCATGGTGCCCATGTCGCCGTTGTAGGCGGCACCCGAAACGAAGGGCACGAACAGCAGGTTGGTGAGCACGTACTCGAAGGAGAAGCCGATGGCCACCATGAACTCGAAGGGGCCGGCGGTGACAGCGTCGTCGAAGAAGCTCTTCGGCACCGACAGGTACCAGACGCGGTCGTGCATGTGGCGGAAGTCGTGCAGGCCGTTGTAGTGCTTGTTGAAGTTGGACAGGGCGTGGATCTGGGTCTGGGCGTGACGGATCTCGTCCAGCGACTGCATCAGGCAGGCCACTCGCGGCCCCGCGCCGGGAAACGCCCGGCCGGCGTGGGCGAAGCCGCGGTGGGCCATGTATTCGAGCGGGCTGACGCCGGTGAGGAAGAGCTTCACCGTGTTGATGTAGCGCGCATCGGTGACGTTGAGGTGGCCGTTGTTCTGCGCGTAGGCGTCGATGATGGCGTAGAGCTTGCGCTCCTTCTCCGCCTGGTATTTCCAGTAGGCATCCATGGTGAGGCGGAAGGGGTCTTCCCATTTGTCCCAGTCGTGGATCTTGATGCCCTCGTAGCTGGCGTAGGGGTAGATGTCTTCCTTCTTCTGGTAGCTCGGCTCCCAGTCCAGGCCGCGGGTCATGACCTGGTATTTCTCCTTCAGGCCCAGCTTCTTCTTGGCGACTTGCATGTCCATGGGGTGTCTCCTTTCTTGTGGGCGGCGCTCAGGCGTGCCAGCTCAGCGTCAGTTCGTCGTCGGTCTCGTCGATGTTTCCGGAGAGCGAGATCAGGTTGATGTGCAGCTCCTGCAGGTCGAAACCGCGGCCGATGCGGTCCTCGATGCTGGCCCGGCGCACGGTGAGGCGGCCTTCGGCGTCTATCTTCACCATGGCCGGCGCTTCGTTGATGCGCGCCTGCGGGTTGTCGGCGGCGATCGCCTCGATGATGGGGCGGGTGTCTTCGTTGGCCTGCAGGGCGATGAATACGGTGGACATCGCGCACTCCTCAGAGGGCCACGCCGGCCTTGGCCAGCCGGGCGTTGAACTGCTGGACCACCTCGGCGAGCACCGCGTCGGCCCCCTCCTGCAGGGCGATGCGCGCCACCGGCAGCAGCGCCCCGGCGGCGCGGTCGCGCCAGCGGGCGATCCACTTCTCCAGCAGCGCCTTGTTGTCGGCGGACTCGGCGGCGGCCGTCTTCACCGTGGCGTCTACCCACTTCCTGGTCTCGCCGAACCAGTCGGTCATGAAACGGGTGAGCATGGCCACCGCGGTGCCGCCGCGGGCCGACAGCACGCCATCTATCACCGTTTCGTACACCAGCGGGTACAGCAGGCCGTCGAGCACCACGTTCTGCGCCACGTAGAGTTCGAAGGGGTCCTTGAGCACGAAGCTGTCCTCGACGTAGCGGCGCAGGCCCTGCCAGGCGCCGTCGTCCATCCACGCCGCCTTGGCCTCGTCCAGCACGTCCACGTCACCCAACAGCAGGCCGATGCGGGTGAGGTACTGGGCGATGCCGAGCTGGTCCATGGCCTGATAGACGCAGGGCTGGGTGAAGGCGGTGCCGTAGCCGTAGGCGCAGATGGCGGCGTTGTTCATGTTGGAACCCCAGGCCACATGGCGCAGCGGCACCAGCAGCTTGAGCACGGTGTCGCGCAGCGCGGCCGGCAGTTCGTCGGCGAGGCCGCGGCCTTCGACGAAATCGAAGTTGCCCTCGGCGGTGTCCTGCTGCTTCGCCCGCGCCAACGCATAGGCGCCGTAGTAGAACTGGCGCGGATCCTTGAAGGCGTACCAGTCGGCCATGCGGATGGCGCTGCGGCTGGGGTCGAAGATCTCGTGCTGCGGGTCCCAGGTCGGCCGGTAGTGAAAGTTGGCGGTCGCCTGCAGGTCGAAAGTGCCTTCCTGGTAGCGCGAAGCCGGCTTGTCGCCACCGATGCGGCGGGCGACGTGGTCGAAGGTTTGGCGCAGCGGCTTGATGCTCACTGTGCGCAAGTCGATATGCATCTGGGTCTCCTCCTTGTGCTGGCCTGTTGCGGCCTTATGGGTGCTGCGGGGTAGTGCGGGATGCGGTGCTGGAATGGCGCCGCCTGAGGACACCATCCGGAGGCGGCGATCAGCGGAAGCGCTGGTGCGTCGCCTGGTGCAGGCTCCAGTTCCAGTCCGCGGCAGCCTCGCCGGCCTCCACCGGAGCCCGCGCCGGCAGCTCGGTCACCGCGTTGCGCTGGCAGAAAGCCTGGAAGGCCGCCTCCGGCAGCAGCAACTCGGCGCACAACTCCGGCTCGCCGATGGCGAATTCGAACTCGACGAGGCCATCTGCCCTGCGCTCGATCAGGCGGACGAATTTCCTGCTGACGTCTATGGCGGTGGAGGTAGCGGGGGTGGCGGACATCCGGGGCTCCTGCGGTTTTGATCCAGTCGGCTGGTGCTTGCCCACCTTCAACACAAGAGGCGTGCCAGCTTCCGCAGCGCGCTGATAACACTGAGATTTTTTAATTTCTCGATATATCTCTTCCAATAATTCCGGCTTATCGATTGATCAATTGATCAAATCGAGGGCTCGCTTGATCAAATGATCAATCCGGAATTTCCGCGCTGCACCAAGGGCTTGCACCGCCAAGACGCAAAAAAAGGGCGGCGGCCGCCCCCTTGCGGGTAGGCGGCCGCCGCCCTGGATGTCCGGTCGGCTGACGATGGATCAGCGCCGCGACGAACACACCGTCTTGCGCATCCCGCCCACCACCTCCAATGCCAGATCGCTGGCCGGAAACAGCTTGCAGGCCAACACCACGCCCGCCTTCTCCTCTTCTTCGCTGACGCAGGCGCGGCTCATCTTGCCGGCCTGGAAGTCGCCGGCAGTCACCCGCACCTTGCACACGCCGCAGCCACCGCCGCGGCAGCCCACCGGGATGCCGCGGCGGCCAAGCGCCTCCATGGCGCGCAGCAGGTTCCTGCTGCCGTCGCAGGCGAAGGTTTCTCCGCTGTCCTGGATCAGGACGGAATAAGGCTTGTCCATGCGTTCTGTCTCCTCCCGCCGATACGTGCCGGCGTGTTGTGGATCACCCGGTCACTTTTCGTGCCGGGGCGTGGTACTCAACCAAGAAGCGTGCCACACTGCATCATAATTTCGAGATTTTTGTCCATATGTAAAATTAAGCCTGAAGCCGCCGCGACGGCGGGCGCAGGCATTACTTTGGTAGAAGCTGGGGTATCGTTACAGCCGACCAGCGCACCGGGAGCCGGCCGTCAGAGCCCGCCCTGCGCAAACCCAGGCAGCCGCCCGCAAGTGGCCGGCACCAGGAGGAGACGTGAAGGAAATCCGCTACCCGGAGAACGCCGATCTTCGGCAACTGCTCCGCTTTTCCGACAAGGACGGGCTGATCTGGCTGGGCGAGCACCGCATGGTGCTGCTGCACAGCGCGGCGCTGTCCGAACTGCGTAAGGAACTGATCGAATCGGTGGGCGCCGAGCAGGCGCGCCGCATCCTCACCCGCATGGGCTTCGCTTCCGGCATGCGCGATGCCGAACTGGCACGCAAGATCCGCGGCAGCGGCAATCTGGTCGATGCCTTCGTGGTCGGCCCGCAACTGCACATGCTGGAAGGCTGCGTGGAAGTCGAGCCGGTACGGCTGGACATCGACGCCGAGGCCGGCAAGTTCCACGGCGAGTTCATCTGGCGCCAGTCGTGGGAGGCGGAGGTGCACGTGCAGCAGTTCGGCGAGGTGGACCACCCGGTGTGCTGGATGATGATCGGCTATGCCTCCGGTTATACCTCCGCCTTCATGGGCCGCTTCATCCTCTACCGCGAAACCGAATGCGCGGCCACCGGCGACGGCCATTGCCACATCGTCGGCAAGCCGGTGGAGGACTGGCCGGACGCGCACGAGCTGACGCCCTACTTCGAGCCCGACTCCATCGTCGGCCGCCTGCTGGAGCTGCGCGAGGAGGTGGAGGCGATGCGCCAGCGCATCGCCTGCCCGCGCAGCATCCCCAACCTGATCGGCACCGCCGCCGGCTTCCGCAACGCCTACGAGCTGGTCACCAAGGCGGCGGACACCAACGTCACCGTGCTGCTGCTGGGCGAGACCGGCGTCGGCAAGGAACGCTTCGCCCGCGCCCTGCACGAACTCAGCCCGCGCAAGGCGGCGCCCTTCGTCGCGGTGAACTGCGCGGCGCTGCCGGACGAGCTGATCGAGTCCGAGCTCTTCGGCGTGGAGCGCGGCGCCTTCACCGGCGCCCATGCCTCCCGCGCCGGCAAGTTCGAGCGCGCCGACGGCGGCACCCTGTTCCTCGATGAGGTCGGCGAACTGCCGCTGCCCGCCCAGGCCAAGCTGCTGCGGGTGCTGCAGGAAGGCGAGATCGAACGCCTGGGCGATGAGCGCACCCGCAAGATCAATGTGCGCCTGGTGGCCGCCACCAATGTGGACCTGCAGGAAGCGGTCGCCGCCGGCCGCTTCCGCCGCGACCTCTATTACCGCCTCAACGTCTACCCGGTCACCATCCCACCGCTGCGCGAACGCGTGTCGGACATCCCGCCGCTGGTCGAGGCGATGAATGCCCGCTTCTGCTCGCTGCACGCCAAGCGCATCGCCGGCATCACCGACAAGGCCATGCTGGCGTTGAAGAGCCATCACTGGCCGGGCAATGTGCGCGAGTTGGAAAACGTGATCGAACGCGGGGTGATCCTTGCCCCGGCCAACGGCTGGGTAGAGGCGGAACACCTGTTCGTCGGCACCGTGCCGGTGCCGGACGCCCATGCCTGCATAGACCGCAGCGGCAAGCTCGGCAGCCAGGCCCCGGCCGGCCACGATCTGCCGGACGCGGTGCTGGACGCCGGCCTGTCGCTGGAGGCGCTGGAGCAGGACATCCTGCAGCGCGCGGTGCAGCGGGCCAAAGGCAACCTCGCCGCCGCCGCCCGCATGCTGGGGATGACCCGGCCGCAGCTCAACTACCGGCTGAAGAAACAGTCCGCGCGCGGCGGGGAATCAGCCGCCGCCGGCTGCTGAAGCTGGCGTCCCGCCCGCCATCGCTTCCGGCGGCAAGCCGCCCCTGCCTGCCGCGCTCGCTGCTCGCGGCTGGCAGCTTCAGCACGGCCGGAGGATTCGCTGCCACAGGCTCGCCGGAAACCCTGGGGGAGCGGCCCGATTCTCGGATAAGCCACTTAAAACCGATAATTCTTTTGCCAACAGAAGAAATGACGCCTCCGCTAGAATTCCGTCATTCCGCCCCCCCCGCCGCCGCCTCATGATCAGTACCGCCACCGCCGGCACGACCGATGCCCAGGAACCCAAGACCCTGGTTGAGGGCGCCTACCACCGCCTGCGGCGCGACATCATCGAGGGCGTGCATCCGCCCGGCGAGAAGCTGCGGGTGGAGCATCTCAAGGACCAGTACGAAGTCGGCGCCGGGACCCTGCGCGAAGCCCTGCTGCTGTTGGTGACCGACGCTCTGGTGGTGGCCCAGGGCCAGCGTGGCTTCCGGGTGGCGCCGATTTCGGTTGCAGATTTCGAGGACATCACCCGCACCCGCGTGCTGCTGGAGACCGAGGCCCTGCGCCAGTCCATCAGCCTGGGCGACGACGCCTGGGAAGCCGACCTGGTTGCGGCCTTCCACCGCCTCTCGCGCGCCGAGCAGAAGCTGGCCGACCACGACACCGGCACCACCGAGGAATGGGAGCTGCGCAACCGCGCCTTCCACGAGGCGCTGATCGCCGCCTCGCCGTCGCGCTGGATCCGCCATTTCCAGCACATCCTCTACCAGCAGTCGGAGCGCTACCGCCGCATCAGCCTGTTCCGCCAGCCCATCGTGCGCGATATCCACGCCGAGCATCAGGCCATCTTCGACGCCACGCTGGCGCGGGACGCGACCCGCGCGACCTCCATCCTCACCGAACACATCCTGCGCACGCTGGATGCGGTGAAGCGCATGCCGGCCGACTTCTTCACCCGGCCCGCGGCGCCACGCTGAACCGCACCGCGCGCGCCAGCCCGCAGGCCGCGCCGGCAGCGGCATTGCGGGCCATCCGCACAAGCAGGATTCCTCCTACACGCTAATCCGCCATTACGGACATTCCGCCGCAGGGCGCGCTCCTATAGTGCAGACAGACCTTCCCCGCATCATCGGCAGGTCAGGCACAAAAACCCAAGGAGAATGCCATGCGACACACTGCCCTCAGCCTCGCCCTTTCCGGCCTGCTCGCCTTCACCGCCGTGGGTTGCGCCGTCACCCGCGACCAATCCACCGTCGGCCAGTATGTGGACGACGCCACCATCACCACCCGCGTCAAGGCCAAGTTCGCCGAGGACAAGGCGGTAAGCGCCATGGCCCTGCAAGTGGAAACCCTGCGCGGCACCGTGCAACTCTCCGGCTTCGCCAAGAGCAGCGCCGAGAAGAGCCGCGCCGGCATGCTTGCCGAATCGGTGCCCGGCGTGAAGCAGGTGAAGAACGACATCGTCGTCAAGCCGTAAGCCCGGGCGCCGCGGCGCCCGCCCGGCCCTACCGCCCGCGCCGCACCGGCACTCCGCTGCCGGTGCGGCACGGGCGTTGCGTTCGGGGCCAGCCTGCCATGAATGGGCAGGCGGTCAGCGTCTTCCTACAGGGGAATCCACCCCGGCTGACAGGGCCGGCGGCAGGGACGGCGTAAGCTGAAGTCGTCGCCGGGGAGCGCGCCTCACCCGGCTTTCCCATCCCCGATTGCCAAGGAGAACGACATGGCACGCACCAACACCCGCACAGCTCCGACCGCTCCCGACATCGACACTCCGGTGGATCAGGCCAATACGCCGCTGTTGGCGGAAACCGACACCCTGGACAGCATCCTGCAGGAGTTCCGCAGTGTCTCCGACGAGAATCTGCCGGCCCTGCGCCAGCGCCTGGACGATCTGCTCGCCGCCGGCAGCAAGACCGGCACCGCGTATTACGCCACCCTCAAGCGCAGTTCCGGCCGCCTCGGGCAGATCGCCAGGCATGAACTGGAGCACTCCCGCGAAGTGGCCGACACCTATGTGAAGGAGAACCCGTGGCGCACGGTCGCCCTCGCCGGCGGCGTCGCCTTCCTTGGCGGCCTGCTGCTAGGCCGGCGCTGAGGCGGCCCCGGCAAACGCCCAGGTGAAGAGAGACGGCGGGCCCCCCGCAAGGAAGCTGGCCGTCTTCCGTTCACGCTGCCGGGTTCAGGCCGCTCGCGCCGCCTCGCCCAGGCGCTGCGCCTGCCTGTGGCGGAGTTCATGCACACGGTGCAATTGCCGCGTCACCTCGGCGCCGTAGAGCAGGATCATGGAAACGTAGTAAACCCAGACCAGGATCACCGCCAGCGAACCGGCCGCGCCGAAGGTGGTGCTCACCGAGGCGCGGCCGAGGTAGAGGCCTATGCCCCACTTGCCCACCTCGAACAGCATCGCGGTAACCATCGCGCCGCCGAACACCGTTTTCAGCCGCAGCGGAATCGGCGCCAGTACCTTGTAGATGATGGCGAACAGCCCGGCCTGCATCAGCAGCGCGATCACCGCCTGCAGCACCCAGGCCACCCACAACAGCGAGGCGATGCCCTGGGTGAGGTACTGGCCGACGACGACGATGGCGGCGCTGGCGATCAGCGACACCATCAGCAGGAAGCCGACGCCAACGATCACCGTCAATGCGCGCAGGCGCTGCAGCACCATGCCCAGCCAGAAGGTCTTGTAAGTGCGGCGGGCGCGGAAGATGCGCTCGAAGGCGGCGCCCATTTCCATGAACAGCGCGCTCGCCCCCAGCGCCACAGAGAACAGCGCCACCGCCCCGGCGACGAAGCCGCTGCCGGATTCGTAGCTGGCCGCCAGCAGCCGCTGCACCAGGGCCGCGCCCTGGGCGCCCAGCAGTTCCCCCAACTCCGCCACCACCCGCCCTTCCACCGCCGCCTGGCCGAACACCAGCCCGGCCACCGCCACCGCGATGACGAGGATGGGTGCGAGCGCGAAGGCGGCGTAATAGGCCAGCGCGGCGGCATAGGTGGTACAGCGGTCCTTGGCCCAGGCCTGGCCGGCGCGCAGCGGCACTTTCCACAGAGCGGGATCGATCATCGGCAACTCTCCTCCTGGTGGCCTGAAGGCGCCTAGTGGCAGCACGCCCGCCGTCATTTCACCATGAGGGTGGGGCTGGCCAAAACCACGAGCGGAAAAGCGCAGTGCCCAAAGCGCCACTGCAGCGGGCCCCAGTGGCGGTTGCCTACGGCTGCGGCCTGCATGTGGCCCGGCACCAGCTTTGCGCCGGCGGACAAGAACTCAGGGACGGATGCGCCACCACCTCGGCGGCCATGCCGCACGCCGCCGCGGCAGCGCGGGAAGACGCCCCAAGCAGCCTAGACGGCCTCCTCCTGCGCCGGCCGCCGCATCGGCAGCCTGCCGCGGCAACCGGGAAAGCGGCGGCAACCCCAGAAAGCGCCGCGAGCGCTCTCGCGGGCGGTCATCTTGTCGCCGCATTGCGGGCAGCTAGGCGTGGTCCAGTCGCCCTCGGTCGCCAGTGCCAGCAGGCGGGCGGAAGCATCCGCCGGCAGCCGCTGCAGCATCGCGAGAAAGAGCTTGCCATCCACCAGGGTGATGCGGTTGTCGGCGGCAAAGGCGCGCGCTTCCGGGCTGAAGCCGCGCGGCGCCATGAAGAAGCCCTTGTCCACCTTCTCGTGCGCCATCACACCGCGCAACTCCCGCACCGTGGCCACGCCCACCGGACGGCTCAGCGCCTTGCACTGGACCACCGCGGTCGCCCGGCCGGCGTCGGCCTCGTCCTGGAACAGGCGGATGTCCACCCCGCCATCCGCGCCCAGCGCCGTGGTCCGGGCGGCAATCCCCTTCTCGCGGTAGAAGGCGCAGCACAGATCCTCGAAGCGCTTCCACTCCACCTGGTCCAGCGCAGCAAGCGACCAGGCGGTGGGCCGCGGCGGGCGGGCCGGCGGTAGCTCGGCCCTCGAGCCGGCGGCCGGACCGGCAGCGGCCAGGCCGCTTGCCGGGTGCTCCTGCTCCGCGGCCGTCTTTCCGCCTGCGCTCCCACCTGCGGGCACCGGCGGCCGTGCCGGCGCCTGTTCGCGGAAGGCGGTGCCGGCGGACAGCGCTTCTGTACCACCAGCACCAGCGGACGAGCGGCCCAGGAAGCGGATCACGGCGATGACGGCGAACAGGAAGGCCAGCCCCCAGGCGGGCAGCGCCAGCACGTTGAAAATGGGTTGCAGCAGCGGATGACCGGCGGCATAGCCGGGCAGGATGACGGTGCCGGCAAACAGGCAGCAGGCGGAAAGAAAGGCGGAAAGCCGCCAGTCCGACTGCATCGCCACGGCAATCACGCCCTGTTTCTTCTTTCTTCTCTTGCGGTAAGCGGCCATCGCTTGCCGGCCGGCCCTGCGCCGCGGGAGCCTGCCGAATACCTCACTGCGGAAGTGGTCAATGGCTCCCGATATTACTTTTCGGTAAATACATCGGCATGTGTCGTGGATCACGCCACGGGGAAATCGGCGACCGCCGCCCGCGGCCCGGCGCGACATTTCCGATGATGGGCCGGGTTTGCGGACACCCCGCCGCTGCCTTCAGCCCGGTGGACGGGCCCGCGTGCGGGAAACGGCATCGGCCTCCTGCAGGCATACCAGCCTGTGCAGCGCCCTGTGGGTGGGCACGTCGGCGCCCTGTGCCTGCGCCATCTGCAGCAGCACGCCGGTGATGGCATCCAGTTCCGTGCGGCGGCCCGCCAGCAGATCCTGCAGCATGCTGGTGCGGTTGGCGGCGGTGGCCCGCACTACCGCCCATACCCTTTCGCGCGCCTGCGCTTCGTCCAGCGCCAGGCCGGCGCTGCGCAGCACCGGCCAGGCTTCGGCCACCAGCGCCTCGACGTAGGCGGGATACGGCGGCTCCAGCAGGGCGCTGGTAGGCACCCGGAATACCGCCGTCAGCGGATTGAGGGCGAGGTTCACCAGCAACTTGGCGAGGCGGGCGGCGGCGATCTCCGGCTCCACCCGCGCCGGGAAGCCGGCTTCCCCCAGCCATTGCGCCAGCACCTCGAAGCCCGGCGGCAGCAGCGTTTCGCCGCTGCCCGCAAGGGTCACCACCCGGCCCTTGCGGTGCGCGCCCATGGTGGTCACGCCCTGGCCTACCAGCGGCACGCCCGCGGCAGCCTCCCGCAGCCGGCTTTCCACCAACCCGTTCTGCAGCGACAGCAGGCCGCGCACCCCCAGTGCGGCAGCCGTGCCGGCCGCGGCGGCGGTGTCGCCGGCCTTCACCAGCAGCAGGGCCCATTCCGCCCGCGGCAAGCGGGGCACCGACCAGACCTCCGGCTGCCACTCGGCGCCATCCACCTGCACGCCGGCGCGCAACGCCACCGCACGCGCCGGCGAGGACGCCACCAGCGCCACCCGCATCCGCCGCGCCAGCCGGGCGCCGATGCTGAGGCCGAGCGCGCCGGCACCGATGATGGCCAGCGGATAGGGCGCCCCATCCTGTCCGGGCCCGCCGTCGCGCCCTGCCGCTGCGTCCGCTGCAACCGCCCCGCCCTTGCCGTCCATATCTCTCCCGCCTTCATACCGGTTGCCGCACGCCGGCCCGCCGGCGATACGGATAGGGCCCGCAGTTTAGGGGAGGCATGCCCGTGCGCGGCGGGATATCGCCGCTTGCGCGCCCGCCCGGCCATCCGGCGGCGCACAGCGAGCGCGCCACCTCCGACGGGAAAAGGGCGACAATCCCTGCCCATGAACGACTTGCCGCCCCAGCGCCCGCATTCCTCCGACAATCCGCCCAGACGCAGGCGCCTCCAGACGGAGCCGGCAGCACTGGCCGACGATCTGGCCGGCCTGCTGGCCCTGCCCAGCCCCTTCCCCACCGAGGCCGGCACCGTGCTGCTGCAGGAGCCGGCCGGCAGCTGCCCGATGGAGCTGGGCACCCGGCTGAACGAAGGCAGCTACGGCCGCCCCTTCGTGCTGGAGCAGGACGGCTACCGCTACCTGCACTTCAACCTGCGCTTCCAGCAGAGCGGCATGTGCCTCGCCCGGCCGCAGGCGCTGGACCTGGCCTACACCCGCGGCATGATGGCTTTCCTGCTGTTCGTGCCGCGGCCGCGCGCCATCCTGCTGCTGGGCCTGGGCGGCGGCTCGCTGGCCAAGTTCTGCCACCAGCACCTGCCGGCCACCGACATCACCGCGGTGGAGGTGGACGCCGACGTGATCGGCTTCCGCCGCGCCTTCCGCATTCCCCCGGACGACCACCGCTTCCGCATCATCCACGGCGACGGCGCCAGCGTGCTGGCGATGGAGGAACGCCGCCAGGACGTCATCCTGGTGGACGTGTTCGACGAATACGGCGTGCCCGCCTCGCTCGCCAACAGCCACTTCTACGAGACCATCCACCAGCGCCTGTCGGCCAACGGCGTGCTGGTGATGAACATCGCCGGCGACCGCGAGGACTACCGCCTGCATGTGGACAACATGGCCATTGCCTTCGACGACCGGGTGATCGCCATGTCGATCAAGGACGACGGCAACTACCTCTTGTTCGCCTTCAAGAGCCCGGACTTCGACCCGCGCTGGAAGTGGATGCCGGCGCAGGCGCGCGAGCTGCAGGCCCGCCTGGGCCTGGACTTCCCGGAGTTCGCCCGCCAGCTGGAGCGCGGCCAGAAGCTGCGGCTGGCGCAGCGGCTGGCGCGCTGAGCAGCCGCCCCTGGCGGCGGACCGCGCTCACAGCTTTTCGACGACCGCTTCCGCGATCGCCAGCGCCGAGGTCAGCCCCGGCGATTCGATGCCGAACAGGTTCACCAGCCCGCGCACGCCGTGCTCCGCCTCGCCCTGGATGAGAAAATCCGCCGCCGGCTCGCCGGGCCCCGATAGCTTGGGGCGGATGCCGGCGTAGGCCGGTTGCAGCGCGCCATCCGGCAGGCCCGGCCAGTAGCGGCGGATGGCGGCATAGAAGGCGTCGGCGCGTCGCGGGTCCACCGTGTAGTCGATACGCTCCAGCCACTCCACGTCCGGCCCGAAGCGCGCCTGGCCGCCCAGGTCCAGCGTCAGATGCACGCCCAGCCCCCCCGGCTCCGGCACCGGGTAGATCAGGCGCGAGAATGGCGAGCGCCCCGCCAGGCTGTAGTAATTGCCCTTGGCCAGGTGCAGCGGCGGCACCGTCGCCGGGTCCAGGCCGGCCAGCGCGGCGGCCACGCGCTGCGCCTGCAGCCCGGCACAATTCACCACCACGCCGGCCTTCACCGCCATCGGCTGCGCGCCGCCCACCTCCAGCAGGATGCCGTCGCCGGCCACCTCGCCGCGCAACACCGGCGAACCCAGCGCCACCGCGCCGCCGGCCGCCTCGCAGTCCCCCTGCAGGGCCAGCATGAAGGCGTGGCTGTCGAGGATGCCGGTATCTGCGCTGTGCAGCGCGGCCACGCATTGCAGGTTCGGCTCGGCCGCCCGCGCCATCGCGGCCGGCATCATCTCCAGCGCCGCCACCCCGTTCGCCCGCCCCGCCGCTAGCAGGTGTTCCAGCGCATCCGCCTGCGCCGCCGCGGTGGCGACGATGAACTTGCCGCAGCGCCGGTGGGCGATGCCGCGCGCCGCGCAGTACTCGTACAACAGCTGCCGGCCGCGCACGCACAGCGCCGCCTTCAGCGAGCCGGCTGGGTAGTAGATGCCGGCATGGATGACCTCGCTGTTGCGCGAGCTGGTGGCGGTGCCCGGCGCCCGCTCACGCTCCAGCACCACCGTCTCCAGCCCGCGCTGCGCCAGCGCCCGCGCCACCGCGAGGCCGACGACGCCGGCGCCGATGACGATGCAATCCACTCTTTCCATCCGCCAGCAGCCATCCGAAAGACAGACCCCGGACGATAAGCCAGTTCGCCGCTCAAGCGGGAGTCATCCGGCCCGGCGGGCCAGCGCCGCGGTGTTATCCTCGGCCACATCCCCGCGCCCCGCCGCGGGCTCAGACCAAAACCAGAAACCCCAAGGAAAGCAGCAGCATGGACATCGGCCAGATCAGCGAGGCCATACAGCGCGACGGCGTCTGGGTCGTCTTCGTCAACGTGCTGCTGCAGCAGCTCGGCCTGCCGGTGCCGGCGGTGCCCACGCTGCTGCTGGCCGGCAGCCTGGCGCTGTCCTCCGGCCAGGCGGGGCAGATGCTGCTGGCGGCGGTGGCCGCCTCGGTGCTGGCGGACTGGCTGTGGTACCTCGCCGGCCGCGGTTTCGGCTACCGGGTGCTGAACGGCTTGTGCCGGCTGTCCATCAACCCCGGCTCCTGCGTGTCCGAAACCGAGAGCCGCTTCCTGCGCTGGGGGCTGGGCTCGCTGGTGCTGGCCAAATTCATTCCTGGCTTCTCCACCGTGGCCCCGCCGATTGCCGGCGCGCTGCGCATGCCGCTGCCGGGCTTCATCGCCGCGGTGTCGGCCGGCGCCATGCTGTGGGCCGGCGGAGCCCTCCTGGCCGGCTGGCTGCTGCGGGAGCGGGTGCGGGAGGCCATCGCCACGCTGAACGAGCATGGCGTGCTGGTCGTCACCGCGCTGGCCGTCGCGGTGGCGGTGTGGCTGGGCTGGAAGCTGTGGCAGAAGTACCGCTTCGAGTGCCTGGCCGCCATTCCCCACATCACGCCGGCGGAGCTCATCGAAGCCCTGGCCTCGCCGGCGCCGCCACTGTTGCTGGACCTGCGCGGCGCCACCATGCAGGCGGAAACCGGGCCCATTCCCGGCGCAACGCCGATCTCCCTCGACGAACTCCGCGCGCTGGTGGGCAAGGAGCCCTGGGACCGCGCCATCGTCACCCTCTGCGCCTGCCCCGGGGACGCCAGCGCCATCCAGGCCGCCCGCGCACTGGGCAAACTGGGCTACACCTCGGTGCGGCCACTGCGCGGCGGCTACGAAGCCTGGCTGGCGTCCGCCCGGCCGCAGGAGGCCATCGAAGCGATCCAGCCCGGCGCCCAGCAGTAATACCAGTGACACCCGGCGGACCGCGCCCCGCCGCCCGCGGCGAGACACGCGCCTCAGCCGATGCCGCACTGCGGCGGGCCGAGGGCGGCGAGTTCCGGGATAATGCCCGGCCCGGTGACCGGCGCCGCCCCGCCGGCTCTCCCGTCTATCCGCCCCTGCCCTAAGCCCGCGCCTCCCAGCTCATGCCCGCCCCGGAACAGAACTCCACCATCCAGCGCAAAGTCGTCGTCGCCGCCTGCTTCGGCACCTTCCTCGAGTGGTACGACTTCCTCACCTTCGCCACCCTGGCCATCTATTTCAGCGTGCTGTTCTTCCCGCCGGACGACCCGGTGACCGCGCTGCTCGCCAGCCTGGGCACCTTCGGCGTCGGCATGATCGTGCGGCCGCTGGGCGCGGCGCTGTTCGGCTCGCTGGGCGACCGCTACGGCCGCCGCGCCATCTTCCTCGCCACCATCGTGCTGATGGGCGCCTCCACCTTCTGCGTCGGCCTGCTGCCCACCTACGCCCGCATCGGCATCGCCGCGCCGCTGCTGTTGCTGGTGCTGCGCATGCTGCAGGGGCTGTCGGTGGGCGGCGAGATCGGCGGCGCCGCGGTGTATCTCACCGAGCACGCGCCCACCGGCCGGCGCGGCTTCTACACCAGCGTGCTGCAGCTGATGGGCCCGCTGGGCATGATGGCCTCCACCCTGCAGATCGTGGCGCTGCAGGCCTTCCTCAGCGATGCGGAGTTCCGCGACTGGGGCTGGCGGGTGCCCTTCCTGGTCTCCATCCTGCTGCTGGCCATCTCCATCCGCAGCCGGCTCAACCTGCACGAATCGCCGGTGTTCCGCCACCTGCGGGAGAAGAACGCGCTGGCCAAGGCGCCGCTGCGCGAGTGCTTCCGCGACCGCCACACCCTGGGCCGCATGGCGCTGCTGTTCTTCTGCATTTCCGCCGGCGGATCGCTGCTGTTCTTCTCCGCCCAGGTCTACACCACCGTGTTCCTGAAGAACGTGGTGAAGCTGGACGCCGCCACCACCAGCCAGCTGGTGCTGGTCGCCACGCTGGCGCTGTTCCCGCTCACCCTGTACGCCGGCCGCCTGTCCGACCGCATCGGCCGCCGGCCGGTGCTGCTGGCCGGGCTCATCCTCGGCGCCATCGCCATCCTGCCCGCCTTCCACGGCCTGCTCACCTACGGCAACCCGGCGCTGGAACGCTTCAACCGGGAAGTGCCGGTGGTGCTGCTAGGGGCCGACTGCCGCTACGACCCCTTCACCGCCCCGCGCAACGACTGCGAGCGCTACCAGGAACTGTTCGCCCGCCTGGGCGTGGTGCACAGCCGCGCGCCCGGTGAACTCGCGGTGCGGGTGGGCGGGCAACAACTGGCCGGCTACCAGCCGGCCGAAGTGCAGGCGGCCATGATCGCCGCCGGCCGGCCGGACGCGGCCGACCCGGCGCAGATGAACCGCCTCGCCATCGTCGGCCTGCTGCTGGTGCTGGTGGTGGCGCTGGCCTGCATCACCGGGCCGCAGACGGCGACGCTGGCCGAGCTGTTCCCGGCGCGCACCCGCTATACCGCGGTGGCGCTGCCGCACAACCTCTCCGCCGGCTGGATAGGCGGCCTGTCGCCCTTCATGGTCACTTGGCTCAGCGTGCGCGCCGGCGACACCCTGGCCGGCCTGTGGTACCTGGTCGGCCTGCTGGGGGTGGCCGCCGTCGTCGGCCTGCTGTTCCTGCCGGAAGTGCGCGACCGCGACCTGGAGACCTGAACGTCTCCTTCCCCGGGCACGCCGAATGCATGCCTGCGCGCTGCCGCAGGCAAACCGCGGCCACGCCAGCAAGCCGGCGCGGCATGGCGTACAAAGAATTCAGCAAGCGGATCGAACCGCCGGCGCCCGGCATGCTCTATCGCGATGCCGGCGGTACGATCCCGGCCGCCCGCAGGCCTGAGGCGGCACCGCCCACGCGGCAACCCGTCGCGCCGAACCGGAGACTGCAATGACGTCTGCCCACGACTTGTCGCCCCGACTCACCCGCGCCCAGTTCCTGCGCCTGGCCGCCGGCACCGTTGCCGGCCTGGCGCTCCCTCCGGGGCATGCCGCCTCGCCCCGCCCCGCATCGGCACCGGCCGACGCCGCAGACCGCCCGGGCAAGCTCCTCACCCGCCCCATTCCCGCCACCGGCGAAGCCCTGCCGGTGATCGGCTGCGGCACCTACATCGGCTTCGACGCCGCCCCGGACACGCCGGAATACCAGCGCCTGCCGGCGGTGCTGCAGACCCTGTTCGACGCCGGCGGCTCAGTGCTCGACAGCTCGCCGATGTACGGCCGCGCCGAAGCCACCACCGGCGAGCTGCTGGCCGCCAGCGGCAGCCGCAAGCGCGCCTTCATCGCCACCAAGGTGTGGATACGCGGCCGCGCCAACGGCATCCGCCAGATGGAAGACTCCCTGCGCCTGCTGCAGACGCGGCAGCTGGACCTGATGCAGATCCACAACCTGGTGGACTGGCGCGCCCACCTCGCCACCCTGCGGCAGTGGAAGGAAGAGCAGCGGGTGCGCTACCTCGGCATCACCCACTACACCGCCGCCGCCTACCGCGAGCTGGAGTCGGTGATGCGCAACGAGCGCTTCGACTTCCTGCAGATCAACTATTCGCTGGACGCCCGCGAGGCCGAGCAGCGCATCCTGCCGCTGGCGGCCGAGCGCGGCATGGCGGTGCTCATCAACCGCCCCTTCGGCGGCGGCGGCCTGCTGCGCAAGCTGCGCGACCGCCCGCTGCCGCCGTGGGCGGCCGACATCGGCGCCGCCAGCTGGGCGCAGCTGCTGCTGAAGTTCGTGCTCGGCCATCCAGCCGTCACCTGCGCCATCCCCGGCACCGGCCGCCCGGAACACATGGAAGACAACGTCGCCGCCGGCATGGGCACCATTCCCGGGCCGGAGTTCTGGCACCACCATGCGGATCTGATCGAGCTGTAAGCGGGCCGCCTCCGCCCCGGCGGAGCAACCCACCGGTGGCGATCGCCAAAGCCTCTCGGCAGGCAGACGGGGACCACCCGCCTCACTTGCCGAACAGCTCGTCCAGCGGATTGGGCCTGGCTGCCCCCGCCACGGCCGCCTTCGCGCCAGCGCGCCCGGCGTACTCCTCCTCGATGTTGTCGCGGTAATAGCTCCAGGCCGAGCTGGAGCCGGACAAGCGGCGCCATACCTCCTCGCTGACGCCGCTGTGCTCCACCACCCGGCCGTCGTCCAACTCAACCCGCAGCAAGCGCTCACGCGCCGCATAGCCGATGGCCCGCAGCTTGCCGGAATTGACGCGCTTCATCTCCATGCTGACGCCTCCTTGCTCACTCCGCCGGCCAGGGCGCCGGGAGTCGATCGAAAAATGGGAAACCCGGGCAGTATGGCGCGATCGCGCCGCCCATGCCCGGTGCCGCTCGCAACCGGGCCGCGCCCTTGCGGTGGAGCCTCCGGCGAGGCACCGCCAGCCAGCTGGACCGCAGCACCGCGGAAGGGCGGTTTGCGCCGCCCAGCGGCGGCGGTATGACCCTGCGCCGAAGAATGCATACAATGCCGGCAATTTTCTCCGACTGTATGCCTTAGATGCCACCCCGCAAGCCCGTCTGGACCCCCTCCGGCCTCGCCACCGACAAGCCGGCCTACCTCGCCATCGCCGACGCCATCGCCGAAGACATCCGCCAGGGCAGACTGGGGCCGAACGCTCAGCTGCCGCCGCAGCGCCAACTCGCCGACGCCCTGGGCTACAACTTCACCACCATCAGCCGCGCCTATGCCGAGGCCCAGCGCCGCGGCCTGACCGATGCGCGGGTGGGCCAGGGCACCTTCGTGCGCGCCGACGCCGCCCCGCGCGCCCGGCCGGCGCCGACGCGCGCGCCGCTGATGGACATGTCGATGAACCTGCCGCCGGAGCCGGACCGCCCGGAACTGCTGGCGCGCATGGAGACCGGCATGAAACGCCTGTGCGGCGACATCCGCGGCCTGCTGCGCTACCAGCCCTTCGGCGGCGGGCCGGAGGAACGCGAGGCGGCGGTGCAGTGGCTGGCACGGCGGGGCATCCACACCGCCGCCGAGCGGGTGCTGGTCTGCCCCGGCACCCACGCGGTACTCAATGCCCTGCTCCTGCTGCTGGCCGGCAACGGTGGCCGGCTGTGCTGCGACAACCTCACCTACCCCGGACTGCGCGCGCTGGCCGCGGTGCATGGCGTCAGCCTGATCGGCCTCGCCGCCGACCGCGACGGCATCCTGCCGGAAGCCTTCGACGCCGCGTGCCGCGACAACCGCCCGGCGGCGCTGTATTGCAACCCCACGCTGCAGAACCCGAACACCGTCACCCTGCCGCTGGCCCGGCGCGAGGCCCTGGCGGAGATCGCCGCCCGCCACCGCGTGCCCATCATCGAAGACGACCCCTACGGCCTGCTGCCGGAAGCCCCGCCCCCCAGCTTCTTCAGCCTGCTGCCCGAGCTCACCTACCACGTCTGCGGCCTGTCCAAGACGCTGGGCGCCGGGCTGCGCATCGCCTACCTGGCGATACCCGACCCGCGCCAGCTGCCGCGCCTGTCCGCCATCCTGCGCGCCGGCACGGTGATGGCGCCGCCAATCTCGATGGCGATCGCCACCGAGTGGGTGGGCGACGGCACCGGCGACGCGCTGGTGACCTTCGTCCGCGAGGAATCCCGCGCCCGCCAGGCACTGGCGGCCGCGGCCCTGGGAGCGGTGGACTATCTCGCCGCGGCCGACGGCTTCCACCTCTGGCTGCCGCTGCCCGAAGGCTGGAGCCGGGTGAGCTTCGCCACCCATCTGCGCTCCAGCGGCATCGGCGTGGTCACCAGCGACGCCTTCCTCGTCAGCGGGCCGGCGGTGGAAGCAGTGCGCATCTGCCTGGGCGGCACTGCCAGCCGCGCCGACGTCAGCCACGCCATGGAGCTGGTGGGCGCAGCGCTGTCGCATCCGCCGGCCATCTACTCCTCCATCGTCTGATTCCCGGCGGGCCACGCCGCCGGCGCAGGGCGGCCGGCGTCCGCGCCGCCGCCCTCCTGCCGCCCGCGGCCCAGCGCCCGCTCCCGCAGCGGCGCACAAACATACCCCCGCCACCAACCCAGCCCGGCCTGGTCCCGCCTGCTGGCGGCCTCCCCCAAACGCCCCGCGCGGGCAGCGCCGCCCGCTTACCGATTCGCCCCCGCTCCAGCCCTTCTCACCCTCAGCCGCGAAATTGCATGCATACAAACCATGCACTATCGCCGTGCGCCCGCACGCCACAAACGCACTCTGCCTGTGCGCGCAACCCCTTCAGCCTGCAAGCGCTTTTTCCTGCACCCCGCGCCCTTCCCACAGCCATTCCCGCTACACGCTTGCCGATTATTGTATGCATACAATAATCGGTCATTGATGGCACGCACGTTGCTAAATTGATCCGGCGCACCGCCGCGGATCAGCCTGTCCGGAGCCGCAGCATCCCACCCACGGCGGCGCGCTTCCCACCCCAACCTGTAGAGGAACCGACATGCCTGCTGTGACCCTTCCCCCCCACGCCGCCGGTGATTTCTTCGTCGACTACGAAGAGAAAGTGTTCGAGGACGTCAAGGCCGAGCCCGGCCAGAAGGCGCTGGTGACCTTCCACACCGTTGCCTTTGAAGGCTCCATCGGCCTGGTGAACCTGCTGCAGGCCACCCGCCTGCTGCGCAAGGGCTTCGACACCACCATCCTGCTCTACGGCCCGGGCGTGACCCTGGGCGTGCAACGCGGCTTCCCGCGCATCGGCGACGAAGCCTTCCCCGGCCACTTGGCGATGAACAAGCAGATCGCCAAGTTCATCGAGGAAGGCGGCAAGGTCTATGCGTGCCGCTTCGCCCTGCAGGCGCTGTACGGCCACGGCGAGCCCTCGCTGATTCCCGGCATCCGCCCGATCAGCCCGCTGGACGTGATGGACCTGCAACTGCTCGCCAAGCGCGACAACGCCTTCGTCGTAAACACCTGGACGCTCTGAGCACGGCGAGGAGACGAGCATGACGACCCCGCGTATCGTCCGCGTCGCCGCGGTGCAGCTGGCGCCCGACCTGGACTCGGCGACCGGCACGGTGGACAAGGTCTGCCGTGCCATCCAGGAGGCCGGCGAGCAAGGCGCACGCATGGTGGTCTTCCCCGAGACCTTCGTGCCCTACTACCCCTACTTCTCCTTCATCCAGCCCGCAGTGGCGATGGGCGCCGCCCATCTCCAGCTGTACGAGCGGGCGGTGACGGTGCCCGGCCCGGTCACCCGGGCCATCGGCGAGGCGGCGCGACGGGCGGGCGCGGTGGTCGTGCTCGGCGTCAATGAACGCGACCATGGTTCGCTCTACAACACCCAGCTGATATTCGACGCCGACGGCGAACTGCTGCTCAAGCGCCGCAAGATCACCCCCACCTACCACGAGCGCATGGTCTGGGGGCAGGGCGACGGCAGCGGCCTCAAGGTGGTCGAGAGCGCGATAGGCCGCATCGGCGCGCTGGCCTGCTGGGAGCACTACAACCCGCTGGCGCGCTACGCGCTGATGGCGCAGCACGAGGAGATCCACGCCGCCCAGTTCCCCGGCTCCATGGTCGGCCAGATCTTCGCCGACCAGATGGCGGTGACCATACGCCACCACGCGCTGGAATCCGGCTGCTTCGTGGTGAACGCCACCGGCTGGCTGAGCGAGGCGCAGATCGCCGCCCTCACCCCCGACCCGGCCATGCAGCGCGCGCTGCGCGGCGGCTGCCACACCGCCATCGTGTCGCCGGAAGGCAACTACCTCTGCCCGCCGCTCACCGAGGGCGAAGGCATGCTGGTGGCCGACCTCGACATGGCCCTGGTGACCAAGCGCAAGCGGATGATGGATTCGGTGGGCCACTACGCCCGCCCCGAACTGCTCTCGCTGCGCGCCGACCTCGCCCCCAAGCCGCCGCTGCAAGCCGCCGCGGCGCCCTTCCCCCACCCCGCAGGAGCCGAGCATGTCGACGATGACCGCGCTGCGTCCGCAACAGCTGATCTCTGAACTGCAGAGCCACGGCTTCCGCCTGGAAGGCCGTCCGTCCGAGATCCACACCCGGCGCGGCGGCGCCGGCCCCTCGGACCACGCCACCGTGCTCATCGAGGGCCGCCCGGTGATGATCCCCATCCACACCGGCCGTGCGCTCAACTCGCCCTACCTCGCCTCGCCGCCGGATGCCGCCGGGCAGGCCACGGTGCGGCGCGACGGCCAGACGGTGGCGCGCATCGCCTTCGCCCGCCAGCCGCGCTTCTACCGCCTGCAGACACTGGACGGCGTGCCCTACAGCCACATCGCCACCCTGCACAGCACCGACGTGCTGGCCACCACCGTGCTGCAGACCTGCGTGCGCTACCAGAGCCGCAGCAAGAGCTGCCAGTTCTGCAGCATCGGCCAGTCGCTCGCCGCCGGCCGCACGGTGGCGCACAAGACGCCGCAGCAACTCGCCGAAGTCGCCCGCGCGGCGGTGCTGCTCGACGGCGTGCGCCACATGGTGATGACCACCGGCACCCCGCCCACCGCCGACCGCGGCGCCCGCGTCATGTGCGAAAGCGCCGAGGCCATCCGCGCCGCGGTCGATCTGCCGCTGCAGGCGCAGTTCGAACCGCCGGACGATTTCGGCTGGTTCCGCCGGGTGCGCGAGGCCGGCGTGGACAGCCTGGGCATGCACCTGGAGGTGCTCACCCCGGCCTTGCGCCAGCGCCTGATGCCGGGCAAGGCGGCCATCCCGGTGGAACGCTACGAGGAAGCCTTCGCCGCCGCGGTGGAGGTGTTCGGCCGCGGCCAGGTCTCCACCTACATCCTCGCCGGCCTGGGCGACAGCCGCGACACCATCCTGGAAACCTGCCGCCGGCTGGTGGCGCTGGGCGTGTATCCCTTCGTCGTGCCCTTCGTGCCGATTTCCGGCACGCCGCTGGAAGACCATCCGGCGCCGGACGCCGCCTTCATGGACGCGGTGCTGGCCCCGCTGGCCGGCATGTTGCAGGAAGGCGGCCTGTCGGCGCGCGGCATGAAGGCCGGCTGCGGCAAATGCGGCGCCTGCTCCGCCCTGTCCAGCTACGAGGTGCCGGCATGAACGCACCCCAGCCCCTCGCCGCGCGGCTGCAGCTGCCGCGCCGCTACCGCGTCGTCCATGCCGACGCTGACGGCCGCGCCGCCGCCCTGCGGCTGCGCCGCGCGGTGTTCTGCGAGGAACAGGGCCTGTTCGCCGGCGACGATGCCGACGACATCGACCGCCATGCGCTGACGCTGATCGCCCGGCCGCTGGCGGAGCCGGCCGCCGGCCCCGGCCCGGTGGTCGGCACGGTGCGCATCCACCGCCTCGCGCCGCGCGTCTGGCAGGGCTCCCGGCTGGCGGTGGCGGCGGATTTCCGCCGCGTCGGCGCCATCGGCGGCGCCCTCATCCAGCTCGCGGTGCGCAGCGCCAACACCCTGGGCTGCGACCGCTTCGTCGCCCAGGTCCAGGCGCGCAACGTCCCCCTGTTCGAGCGCCTGCACTGGCGCAGCGTCGAGGCCCTGGAGCTGCACGGCCAGCCCCACCACCTGATGGAAGCCGACCTGGCCCACTATCCGGCCTTCGCCGCCGGTGAGGCGATGCAGGTCGAGCTGCAGCGGGGAGGCTGACATGGCCGCCGACGCCCTGCACCGCCTGGTCGCCGAACTGCGCGGCCACGCCGGCATCGCCCACAAGCGCGACATCGACGCCGTGCTCGCCGCCCTCGGCACCCCGGCCCTGCCCGCCGCCGACGCCTGGCTGGGCGACGACTGCGCCGCCATCGCCCGCGGCGGGAACGGCGAGGACGGCCACCTGCTGTTCGCCATCGAAGGCTTCATCAATGCCTTCGTCGCCCACGATCCCTGGTTCGCCGGCTGGTGCGGGGTGATGGTGAACCTCTCCGACATCGCCGCCATGGGCGGCCGCCCGCTGGCGGTGGTGAATGCGCTGTGGAGCGACGGCGCCGCCCAGGCCCAGGCGGTGATGGCCGGCATGGCCGCCGCCGCCCGGGCCTACGCGGTTCCCATCGTCGGCGGCCACAGCAACACCCGCACGCCGCAGGCCCAGCTGGCGGTGGCGGTGCTGGGCGAGGCCGGGCGCCTGCTCAGCAGCTTCGCCGCCCGGCCGGGCGACGTGCTGGTGGCCGCCATCGACCTGCGCGGCGCCTACCGCGAGCCCTTCGACAACTGGAACGCCGCCACCACCGCAGCGCCGCAGCGCCTGCGCGGCGACCTCGCCCTGCTGCCGGCCATCGCCGAGGCCGAGCTCGCCCACGCCGCCAAGGACATCAGCCAGGCCGGCCTGCTCGGCACCACGCTGATGCTGATGGAGTGCTCCGGCGTCGGCGCCCGCATCGCCCTCGACCGCGTGCCGCAGCCGGCCGGCGTGGCGCTGGCGCGCTGGCTGCGCAGCTTCCCCAGTTTCGGCTTCCTGCTCGCCTGCCGGCCGCAGCAGGCCGACGCACTGGTGGCACGCTTCGCCGCCCGCGGCATCGCCGCCGCCGCCATCGGCGACATCACCGCCGGCAGCCGGCTGGACCTCAGCCTGAGCGAGGGCGGCGCAAGCGCCGAAGCGGTGTTCTGGGACCTCGCCAGCGAACGCCTGATGGGCGTCGCCCCTGCGCAGGGAGCCCGCCATGCAGCCTGAGCGCCTGGGCCGCCAGCCTGCGCCGCAACGTCAGCTGGGCTCGCCGCGCGCGGCCGGCAACCAGCCGGAGCGGCGGCTGCGCATCGCCCTCCTCACCCACTCGATCAACCCGCGCGGCGGCGTGGTGCACTGCCTGGAGCTGGGCGAGGCGCTGACCGCCCTGGGCCATGAAGTCACCCTGCACGCGCCGGCCGCCGAGGGCGCCCGCCTGTTCCGCGACAGCCGTTGCGAAATCCGCCTGATTGCCGAGCACGGCCGGCACAGCACGCTGCGCAGCCTGGTGCAGGCCCGCATCGCCGCCTTCACCGACTGGTTCGCCGCCCCGGGGCGGGCCGGCTTCGACCTCTATCACGCGCATGACGGCATCGGCGCCAACGCCCTGCTGGCCCTGCGCCAGCGCGGCCTGCTGCCCGCCTACCTGCGCACGGTGCATCACCTGGAAAGCAGCTTCGGCGACCCGGTGGTGGATGCGCTGGAGCTGCGCTCCATCCAGCGGGCCGACCGCCTGTTGTGCGTCAGCCCCAGCTGGCAGCAGGCGCTGCGGGAACGCCTGGGCCTGGCCGCCGGGCTGGTCGGCAATGGCGTGGACCTCGCCCGCTTCCAGCCCCGGCCGGACGCCGGCGACGCCGCGCTGAAGGCCCGCCTCGGCCTCGGCGACGCGCCGGTTTTCCTTGCCGTGGGCGGCATCGAGGCACGCAAGAACACCCTGGGCACGCTGCGCGCCTTCGCCCGCCTGCGCCGCACCCTGGGCGCGGCGCAGCTGGTGATCGCCGGCGGCGCCAGCCTGCTGGACCACGGCGCCTACCGCCGCGCCTTCGATGCCGCGCTGGCGGCGGAAGGCCTGGCGCAAGGCGAGCACGGCGGCGCGGTGATCCTCGCCGGCGTGCTCGCCGATGCCGAGATGCCGGCGCTCTACCGCCTGGCCGACGCCCTGGTCTTTCCGTCGCTGGTGGAAGGCTTCGGCCTCGCCATCCTCGAAGCGATGGCCAGCGGCACGCCGGCAGTGGTGTCGCGCATTGCGCCCTTCACCGATTTCCTCGGCGCCGAAGACTGCCTGTGGGCCGATCCGCAGGACGCGGAATCCATCGCCAGCGCCATGTGCCGGGCGCTGATGCCCGGCACCCGCGAACGGGTGATCGCCGCCGGCCATGCGACAGCCGCCCGCCATGACTGGCCCGCCTGCGCCCGCGCCCACCTCGCTGCCTATGGCGAACTGCTCGCCGCCACCCGTTTCCCGGAGACCCCACATGCCTGAACTCTACTTCCACGTGCGCTGGCCCGACGGCCAGGAAGAAGCCTGCTACTCGCCCTCGCTGGTGATCGCCGACCACCTCGCCGCCGGCCAGACCTACCCGGTGCCGGAGTTCGTCGCCCGCTGCGAGCAGGCGCTCAACGAAGCCAGCGAGCGGGTGCGGCAGAAGTACGGCTTCTACTGCTCCAGCGCCATGGATCAGCTCGGCCATATCCGCAGCCGCGCCCGCGATTTCGAAACCCAGCCCGACAGCCGCGTCACCGTCGCCCGCTTCGAGCCGGGCGCGCGCTGACGCGCCCTCCACCGCAACGCCTCTTCATCCAGGAGCACGCCCATGAACACCCTCTTCCCCCAATCGACCCAGCTGCTGTCACGCGCCCACTACCCGGTCATCGTCGTCGGCGGCGGCCAGGCCGGGCTGTCGATCAGCCATTGCCTGCAGCAGCAGGGCATAGAGCACATCGTGTTCGAGAAGAACCGCGTCGCCCATTCCTGGCGCAACGACCGCTGGGACACCTTCTGCCTGGTCACGCCCAACTGGCAGTGCCGCCTGCCCGACTTCCCCTACCAGGGCGACGATCCCCAAGGCTTCATGCTCAAGGACCAGATCGCCGAATACGTCGAAGCCTTCGCCCGCAAGATCGCGCCGCCCATCGTCGAAGGCGTGGGCGTGCAGCATGTGGTGCGCGGCAAGTCCGGCCGGCTGGAGGTGACGACCAGCGCCGGCCAGTTCAGCACCGACCACATCGTGGTCGCCACCGGCGGCTACGACATCCCCATCGTGCCGGCCTATGCCGCCAGCCTGCCGGCGCACATCAAGCAGATCCACTCGGTGGATTACCGCAACCCGCAAGCGCTGCCCGAGGGCGAGGTGCTGGTGGTGGGCTCGGGCCAGTCCGGCGTGCAGATCATGGAAGACCTGCACCTGGCCGGCCGCAAGGTGCATCTGTGCGTCGGCCCGGCGCCGCGCTCGCCGCGCATGTACCGCGGCCGCGAGGCCACCGAATGGCTGATGGACATGGGCTACTACGAACTCACGGTGGATCGCCATCCGCTGGGCGAAAAGGCGCGCGAGAAGACCAACCACTACATGACCGGCCGCGACGGCGGCCACGAGATTGACCTGCGCAAGTTCGCGCTGGAGGGCGTGAAGCTCTACGGCAGCATGGCCGACATCCACGGCAGCCGCCTGGAATTCCTGCCCGACCTGACGCAGAACCTGGACGACGCCGACGAGGTATACGTGAGCATCCGCCGCGACATCGACAAGTACATCGCCGCCCAGGGCCTGGACGCACCGGAGGAAGCGCCCTTCGAGAAGGTCTGGGCGCCCGCGGCCGACCCGCTGGCGCTGGACTGCGACGCCGCTGGCATCACCACCATCATCTGGGCCATCGGCTTCCGCCCCGATTACCGCTGGATAGAGCTGCCCGCCTTCGACGGCCGCGGCAACCCGAAATACACCCGCGGCGTCTCGCCAGTGCCCGGGCTCTACTTCCTCGGCCTGCCCTGGCTGCACACCTGGGGCTCCGGCCGCTTCCTCGGCGTGGCCGAAGACGCGGCGCACCTCGCTGGCGTGATCGCCGGGCGCCTGGCCACCGGCGAATCCGGCCCTGCGGCCGAAGCTGCGGTGGCCTGAGGGGAGATCAGCCCGACCTGCCGGGCCGAAGCCGCATCCGACCCCGCCGCCCGAGCGGCCCGGCGCCCACGCGCCGGGGCCTCACGCCAGCCACCATCCCATCCACCCCTCCCATCCCGCTCCGTCCGAACCGCCCCGGAATCCCGCCATGTCCACCGCCACCCTGAGCGCCGCCCCGCCGCTGTTCTCCTTCCTGCCGCCGGGCGCCGCCGGCCACTACCGGGTGGGCATGCCCCAGCTGGGCCTGAACGGTCTGTCCGAGAGCTGGCTGCTGGCCGAATGTGGCGACCGCCACTGGCAGCTGCTCGCCCAGGCCTGCGGCATGCCGGTGTCACAGCTGCGCGACGCACGCCACCGCCGCGTCTATCCCGCCTTCCGCTCGGTGCGCCTGCGCCATGCGGAACTGGATGCGGTGCTGGAGAACGACCAGCTGGAGATCGCCAGCAGCCTGGGCCGGGTAAGCCGCACCCAGTTCTACAGCAAGCATGTGGTCTCCAGCGCGCACGGCCTGCGCGCGGTGGTGGACATGCTGTCGGCATTCGTCGCCCGCGAGCGCGCCGGCGACAACACCTCCGCCGCCCGCAGCGCGGTCAGCGGTTTCGATGCCGTGCCGCCGCTGGAAGAAGGCGAACGCTTCGCCGCCCACAACCGCGCCTGGCTGCAGGCACGCCGCGAGGGCGACGCCGCGCGCAACGGCCGTCCGGCGCACAGCTATGCGCCGCAGGCCATCCGCCCCTGCCCTTCAGTGCATTTCAACGGCGCCGGCTTTCTCTACTTCGCCCGCTTCCACGAGTTGGTCGATCACGCCGAAGCCGCCTGGTTCGGCCCCTGGGCGGCGCGCTGCGTCACCACCGAACGCCACACCCTGTACCACGGCAACGCCGATGTCGGCAGCACCCTGAGCCTGCAACTGTGCGAATTCGAGCGCCACGGCAGCCAACTAGACCACCACGCCCAGATCGTGCGCAGCGACGACCACCGGGTGATCGCCGACGTCACCACCCGCCGCCGCCTGCGCCAGCCGGGAGCGGACTTCCTCGAAACCCTGTTCGAGAAGGCCGGCTGAGCACGCCGGCAGGCGGCAGCCAGCCGGATCAGGCCCGCGCCGGGGCTGCCGCTGCCTGGCCCGCGCTGCGCGCCGCGCCCAGCGCCACCGCCACCGCGCCCGCCTGCAGCACCGCCACGCCCGCCATCACCAGCGAGAAATGGGCGTGGTCCATCAAGGGGCCGAACACCAGCGGCGACAGCGCCATGCCGCCATCTATGCCGGAATACACCAGGCCGTAGATGCGGCCGTAGGCGCCGGAGCCGAAGCGTGACACCGCCGCCCGCCGCACCAGGATGTCGCGCGACGGCCCGGCGATGCCGGTGCAGAAGCCGATCGCCGCCAGCGCCGGCACCGCCGCCCAGGGCGGCAGCACGCCGGCGGCCAGGGTCACCGCGGTCAGCGCGGAAAAGCCGAGGAAGGCGGCCACCACCCGCTCGTGCGCCGCCACCCGCGCCGCCAGGAAACCGCCGCTGAACACCCCGGCCGCCGAAGCCAACAGGAACACGGTGATGCCGCTGGCCGCCACCGGCAGGCTGAGGTCGAACAGCGCCTGCAGCAGCGGCGTGCCGTAGTTCTGGAAAGCGCCGAAGCCCATGGTGGTGAAGAAGAAGAACAGGAAGCACAACCACACCGCCGGCACGCGGATGAAATCCAGCGAGCGCGCCTTCTCCGGCCGCGCGCGCGCGGCCACCCGCTCCGCTTCGTCCGCCAGCCAGCCGCGGGCGAGGAAGAGGCAGCCAACGCCGGCGAAGGCCACCAGCGCCGCCCCCACCGCCGCCGCCCGCCAGCCGGCCACGCTGGCGATGCCGACGATGAACACCGGCGCCAACGCCCAGCCGATGTTGCCGGACAGGCCGTGGGCGGAGAAGGCATGGCCAAGCCGCTTCTCCGACACCTTGCGATTGAGCAGGCTGAAATCCGCCGGATGGAACACCGCGTTGCCCACGCCCGCCACCGCCGCCGCCACCAGCAGGCCGCCCAGGCCCTGCGCCACCGAGATCAACAAGGCCGCCACGCCCAGGCAGGCCACGCCCCCGCTCAGCACCCGGTAGGCGCCGAAGCGGTCCACCGCGAAACCGGCCGCCGCCTGCCCGAAGGCTGACACCAGGAAGAAGGTGCTGGTGGCCAGGCCGACGCGGGTGAAGTCCAGGCCGAAGGCCGGAATCAGCCAGGGAAACAGCGCCGGCAGCACCAGCTGGAAGAAGTGGGAGGTGCCATGCACGAAGGCCACCACCGCGATCACGCCGAAATCGTGGCGCGCCGGCGCGGGTCCGGAAGGGGGAAGCGTAAGGATCTGGGTCGTCATGGAACTGCCGCAAGGAAGGGGTTTGCGGCATCATAGACGGGCAGGAACTGGCAGGAGACAGCCAGTCAGACAATAACTATCGCAATCATGCCACGCACCATCGTCGACCTCCCCGCCCGGCGTCCGCCCACCGCGGCAGACCCCATCGCCGTCGCCATCCGCAAGCCGCCGCGCGACTCGGTGATTCCCTACCACGCCCATGCCTGGGGCCAGCTCGCCTTTCCGGTCAGCGGCGCGCTGTGCCTGGACGTGCCCGGCAGCCGCTGGCTGGTGCCGCCCTACCGCGCGGTATGGGTGCCGCCGGGCATCCCCCACGAGGTCCTGCTGCTGGGCAAGGTGGAGATGCACACGGTGCATGTGGCCGCCGAGCTGGCGCCGTTGCCGCCGGCGCAGTGCACGGTGATAGAGATCGGCCCGCTGGCGCGCGAGCTGATCAGCGCCCTGGCCGCCAGCCCGCCGCCCAGCGGCGAGCACCTGCGCCAGATCCAGGCCCTGCTGCTGACCGAGCTGGCCCACGCCCGCACGCTGGACCTGCGCCTGCCGCAGCCGGCCGACCGCCGCCTGCGGGCACTGTGCGAAGCGCTGATGGACGATCCTGCAGACACCGCGCCGCTGGAGGAATGGGCGCAGCGGGTGGGCGCCAGCGCCCGCACCCTGGCGCGGCTGTTCCAGGCCGAGATGGGCATGTCCTTCGGCCTGTGGCGCCAGCAGGTGCGGCTGAACCGCGCCACCGTGCTCGCCGCCCAGGGCCGGCCCTACGCCGAGATCGCCGCCGAGCTCGGCTATGCCAGCCCCAGCGCCTTCTCCGCCATGTTCCGCCGCGCCTACGGCATGTCGCCGCGGCGCTTCTTCGGCGGCCAGCCGGCCTGAGGGCAGCGGGGCCGGCCGCTCCGGGAACTCAGGCCGCCTGCACCGGCTTGCCGAGCAGGGCCTGCGCCACCGCCTCCGCCACCCGTATGCCGTCCACCCCGGCGGAGAGGATGCCGCCGGCGTAGCCCGCGCCCTCGCCCGCCGGGAACAGGCCCTTCACGTTCAGGCTCTGGCAGTCGGCGCCACGGGTGATGCGCAGCGGCGAGGAGGTGCGTGTTTCCACGCCGGTGAGCACCGCGTCGTGCATGGCGAAGCCCTTGATCTGGCGGTCGAAGGCGGGGAAGGCCTCGCGCATGGCGTCGATGGCGTAGCCCGGCAGCGCGGTGGCCAGGCTGCCCAGGCGCACGCCCGGCTTGTAGGAGGGCTCCACGCTGCCCAGCTGCTGCGACGGCCGGCCGGCGACGAAGTCGCCCACCAGCTGGCCAGGCGCCAGGTAGTCGCCGCCGCCCAGCTCATAGGCGTGGGATTCCAGCTCCCGCTGCAGCGCGATGCCGGCCAGCGGGCCGCTGCCGGGGTAATCCTCCGGCGTGATGCCGACGACGATGCCGGCATTGGCGTTGCGTTCGTTGCGCGAATACTGGCTCATGCCGTTGGTGACCACCCGGTTGGGCTCGGAGGTGGCCGCCACCACGGTGCCGCCGGGGCACATGCAGAAGCTGTACACCGAGCGGCCATTCTTGGCGTGGTGCACCAGCTTGTAGTCCGCCGCGCCCAGCAACTCATGGCCGGCGTGGCGGCCAAAGCGGGCCTTGTCGATCAGCGATTGCGGATGCTCCACCCGGAAGCCGACCGAGAAGGGCTTGGCCTCCATGAACACGCCACGGGCGTGCAGCATCTCGAAGGTGTCGCGGGCGCTGTGGCCCAGCGCCAGCACCACATGGTCGCAGCGCAGCTCGCCGCCGTCGGCCAGGGTCAGGCCACGCACATGGCCGTTCTCGATCAGCAGGTCGGTCACCCGCTGCTGGAAGCGGATCTCGCCGCCCAGGGCGATGATTTCGGCGCGCATCTGCTCCACCATGCCCACCAGGCGGAAAGTGCCGATGTGCGGCTTGCTGATGTAGAGGATCTCCTCCGGCGCGCCGGCCTTCACGAACTCGGTGAGCACCTTGCGGCCGTAGTGCTTCGGGTCCTTGATCTGGCTGTAGAGCTTGCCGTCGGAGAAGGTGCCGGCGCCGCCCTCGCCGAACTGCACATTGGATTCCGGGTTCAGCGTGTTCTTGCGCCACAGGCCCCAGGTGTCCTGGGTGCGCTCGCGCACCGCCTTGCCACGCTCCAGCACGATGGGGCGGAAGCCCATCTGCGCCAGCACCAGCGCAGCGAAGATGCCACAGGGACCGAAGCCGACTACCACCGGCCGGTTGGTGAAGCCTTCCGGCGCCCGGCCGACGAAGTGGTAGCCGGTGTCCGGCGTCGGTCCGATGTCGCGCTCGCCGGCATGGCGAGCGAGCAGCCCCGCCTCGTCGCGCACCGTCACATCCACCGTGTAGATCAGCGAGGGCGCGTCCTTCTTGCGCACGTCGTAGCTGCGCTTGAACACCAGGAAATCCTGCACGTCGCCGGGAGCCACGCCGAGGCGGCGGGCAATCGCCGCCGGCAAGGCCTCGGCCGGGTGGTCCAGGGGCAGCCTGAGTTCGGTAATACGCAGCATGGGGAAAACGTCCGGAAGAAACGGGAAACGGAGAAAATCGGCCAGCGCCGCGGGGAAAACCGGCGGGCGACGGAGGGCGGATTTTACGCGATCCGGCCGGCGCACCGGCAGCCGCCGGTTAGAATGCCGCCCTCCCGGCGCCGCCCTGCCCGCGCTGCAAGCACCGCCTCATCCAAGGAATCCCGCCGATGCCGGACCAGCCCCGCACCGCCACCCTGCCCGACCGGCTCGCCGCCGCCCTCGCCGCCCGCCAGCCGCTGCTGACGCAGTTGCATGCGGAGGAGACCACCGCCTACCGCCTGTTCCACGGCAGCGTGGAAGGCGTGCCCGGCCTCACGGTGGACCGCTATGGCGAGCTGCTGCTGGTGCAGAGCTTCCACAGCCCGCTGGCGGCCGGCGCCCTGGCCCAACTGCAAGCCTGGTACGCCGACGCCCTGCCCGGCCTGCTGCCGGTCTACAACGACCGCAGCGGCGCCAATTCCCGCATCGGCAACCCGCTGGAAGGCGAGGCCCTGGCCGCCGCCGAGGCGCCGCGCGAGGCCACCGAGCTGGGCGTGCGCTACCGCATCCGCGCCCGCCACGCCGGCCAGGACCCCTGGCTGTTCCTGGACCTGCGCGCCGCCCGCCGGCGCCTCATGCAGGAAGCCGCCGGCAAGTCCCTGCTCAACCTCTTCGCCTACACCTGCGGCGTCGGCATTGCCGCCGCCAAGGCCGGCGCGGCGCATGTGGTGAATGTGGACTTCGCCGAATCCAGCCTGGAAGTCGGCCGCGAGAACGCCCGCCTCAACGCGCTGCCGATCCGGCCGCGCTTCGTGAAGAGCGACGCCTTCCCCGCCATGCGCCAGCTCGCCGGCATCGGCCAGCCGGAGCGGGTGCGCGGCAAGCGCATGCCGCCCTTCCCCAGGCTGGAGCAGCGCCAGTTCGACTGCGTCTTCCTCGATCCTCCGCGCTACGCCAAGAGCCCCTTCGGCGTGGTGGACCTGGTGAACGACTATTCCGCGCTGTTCAAGCCAGCGTTGCTGTGCACCGCCGAGGGCGGCACCCTGGTGTGCTGCAACAACGTCGCCCAGGTGGAGCGGGACCCCTGGCTGGACCAGTTGCTGCGCAGCGCCCGCAAGGCCGGGCGGGAAGTGCGGGAGGTGGAATGGATAGCGCCGGAAGCGGACTTCCCGTCACCCGACGGCCAGCCGCCGTTGAAGACGGTGCTGCTGCGGGTGTGAGACGGTTTTCTCCTGGCTGGGGAGGGGTACCCGCCAGAGCCGCTTGAGGCCGCGCCAGCAGCGCCTGCGCATGTTTTCAGGCCACAGCCCCCTCTCCCCGGCGCCCTCCCACCAGGGAAAAGGGAGCCCCCCCCGCAGCCCCAAGACATTGCATGAACTCCCCGCCGGGCGAATGGCACTGAAGACAGTGCAACTGCGGGCTTGAGATTGTTCTACCCCCTCGCCCTCGCGGGGGAGCGCCCGCCAGGGCGCCCAGGGGTTCCAGGCTTCTGCCCCTTCCCCAGCCCGGCGCCGCTTGCTCAGCGGCCCTGCTTGACCCGGCACCGACTCAGGCCGCCGGGTAATACCTCACCACCAGTTCGAACGCCGCGGCCGGTTTGTCGCTGCCCTCGCGCTCCACCGTCACCTCCCAGCGCGCCTGCATGCCTTCACCGCGCGGCTCCAGCGCCTGCAGGCCGATCACGGCGCGGATGCGGCTGCCTTGCGGCACCGGCGACACGAAGCGCACCTTGTCCAGGCCGTAGATCACCGCCATGCCGGTCTGCTCCACCGCCACCACGTCCAGCATGGAAGCAGCCGCTGCCGAGATCACCAGGAAGCCGTGGGCGATGGTGCCGCCGAAGGGCGACTCCTTCTCCGCACGAGCGGTATCCACATGGATCCACTGGTGGTCGCCGGTGGTCTCGGCGAAGCCGTCTATGCGCGGCTGGTCCATCACGATCCAGGCGCCGGTGGCCACCTTGCGGCCCACGGCCGCCTCCAGCGCCGCCGGGCTGGCGAAACGCACGCTCTCCATTTGCTGCTCCTCTCCGTTCTTTCAGCTCCGCGCCGCAGTCTAGGGCAAGGTGCCAGGCGCAGCGCCACTACCGGCCGACGGAGCCCACCACACTATCCCATTGACATTACGCGAAAAACGCGAATTCCTGAGAGAGGAAAGAGGCCAGGAAAGCAGGCTGCGGAAGCCATCCTCACGAGCTATATAGCTGTTTAAAAAATTGATTTTTCCCAACCCCGAAATGGGCATGTCGTATTTCACAAGTCATCAAAAATATTACTAAGGTTAAATCTGCTACAAACGATAAAAACGCTATGCTGCGTTCAGGCAGCCACTCCGGACGAGCGTCCGGGCGCTGCATGCCCAGACAACGTTTGATCAGCCCCTCAGGCCCAGGAGACACACATCATGACCGTCAGCAAGAAGATGACCCTGCTGATCCTTTCTGCCGTCCTCGGCATCGTCCTGCTTTCGGGACTCGGCATTTATCAGACCAAGCGGGTCTATACCGCCGCCAACTACGCCAACGTCAACACCGTGCCCAGCCTGCTGGCCCTCGACGAGATCTCCGACGCCCTGGCCATCCTGCGCGCCCAGGTGTGGCAGCAGATGACGCTGACCGACGCCGCGCAGATCGCCAGCGGGGAAGAACGCATAGCGGCCACCCGCCAGAGGATGAACGCTGCGCTGTCCCACTACGAGGCCCTGGTCACCGACGACAAGGACAAGGCCCTGCTCGCCGCCGACCACGCGACGCTGGCCAACTACGAGGCGCTGGCCGACAAGATGCTGCCGCTGATGCGGGCCAACCGCGCGCTGGAAGCGCGCGACCTGGTGTTCGCCAACCAGCATGTGATTGCCGCCGTATGGGATGCAGTGGAAGCCCACCGCCGCTACAACGCCGAGCTCGGCCAACGCGCCGCGGAGGAGGCCGCCAGCGTGCAGAACAGCGCGACGGTGCTGTCCATCAGCATCAGCCTGCTGACGCTGGCGGTGGTGACCGCGATCGGCGTCTTCATCACCCGCAACCTGCTGCGCCAGCTGGGTGGCGAACCGGCCTACGCCGCCGAGGTCGTGAGCCGCGTGGCCGGCGGCGACCTGACGGTACAGGTGCGCACCCGCCCGGGTGACGACTCCAGCATGCTGGCGGCCATCGGCCAGATGATCGACAAGCTGTCCGGCATCATCGCCGAGATCCGCAGCTCCGCCGAAGCCCTGTCCAGCGCCTCCGAGCAGGTGAGCGCGACCGCGCAGAGCCTGTCCCAGGCCTCCAGCGAGCAGGCCGCCGGCGTGGAGGAAACCTCCGCCTCGATGGAGCAGATGTCCGCCTCCGTCACCCAGAACACCGAAAACGCCAAGCTCACCGACACCATGGCAACCAAGGCCGCGCGCGAGGCGGTGGAAGGCGGCGAGGCGGTGAAGTCCACCGTGACGGCGATGAAGAGCATCGCCGACAAGATCGGCATCATCGACGACATTGCCTACCAGACCAATCTGCTGGCGCTGAATGCCGCCATCGAAGCCGCCCGCGCCGGCGAACACGGCAAGGGCTTCGCGGTGGTGGCCGCCGAGGTGCGCAAGCTGGCCGAGCGCAGCCAGGTAGCGGCGCAGGAGATCGGCCAGACCGCCAAGGACAGCGTGAATCTGGCCGAGCGCGCCGGCAACCTGTTCAACGAGATCGTGCCCAGCATCACCAAGACTTCCAGCCTGGTGCAGGAAATCAGTTCCGCCTCCGAGGAGCAGAGCGCCGGCGTCGCCCAGATCAACACCGCCATGGGCCAGCTCAGCCAGACCACCCAGCAGAACGCCTCGGCCTCCGAGGAACTGGCGGCGACGGCGGAAGAGATGAGCGGCCAGGCGGAGCAGTTGCAGCAGGTGATGCAGTTCTTCCGCGTGCAGCAGGCCGTCGCTGCCGCGCCGGTCGCAGCCCCGCGCCGCAGCCCGGCCGCCAAGGCCCGCTCCCGCCTGGCTCAGGACACCGGACTGGAGCACAACGACTTCGTCGCTTTCGAGGCCTGAGCCATGATGGAGATCAGCGTCAGACAGCAGCAGAACGAGGCCGCGCTGGCCATCAGCCAGCCGCCGCGCCAGTACCTCACCTTCACCCTGCGCGGCGAGATGTACGCGGTGGAAACGCTGAGCGTGAAGGAGATCATCGAATACGGCGCGCCCACGGTGGTGCCGATGATGCCGGCCAGCGTGCGCGGCGTGATCAATCTGCGCGGCGCGGCGGTGCCGGTATTCGACCTCGGCATCCGCTTCGGCACCGGCCCCACCGACGCCCAGCGCCGCAGTTGCATCGTCATCGTCGAGAGCAGCGAGGGAGGAGGCGGCACCGGCAGCCCTGTGTTCGGCCTGATCGTGGATGCGGTGAACGCGGTGCTGGAGATCTCCACCGCCGACATCGAACCGCCTCCGGCCTTCGGCGCCCGCATCCGCAGCGACTTCATCGCCGGCATGGGCAAGGTGGATGGCCGCTTCGTCATCCTGCTGGAGATAGGCCAGGTGCTGACCGCCGACGAACTTGCCGCCATGGCCGGCTGAAACACCGTCCGATCAAGCTTGCCCCGGGGCCGGCGCGAGTCCCACCGGTTGCGCCCGGCGCCAACCGGCTCGCCGCCGGCCTCTTCTTTTTCTGCCGCGTCCATCCGCGCGCGAAACGCGGATCAGCCGGCACCGTTCAGGCCGCTGCGGCCCCCCGCTCTTCTCGCTCTCCCTCGCGGGAGAAGGCCGGGGAGCGAAGGCGCCCCGCAGGGGCGGCTGCGAGTCCGTGCCCCCTCACCCCGGCCGCCCATCCACCCGCGGCGAGCTCAGCCACGGCAGGTAGCGCACCAGGTAGAGCAGGAAGGCCAGCGCCCAGGCGGTGGCGGCCAGGTGGATGCCGCCCAGCGCCATGCCGGGCACTGCGATCAGCGTCGCCACCCGGACGAAGGCCGCCAGGTGCACCAGCACATAGGCCGCCGTCTCCAGCTTGCCAGCCTTGAGCATGCGGCCGGTGTGGCCGAGGGCAGTGCGGGTGATCATGCCAATGATGAGGCCGCCGGTGGCGCCTATCGCCAAGGCATGGATGGCCGCCGAGCGCGGCAGCCAGCTCAGCTGCGACGCCGCCAGCAACGCCAGCCCGGCCGGAATCCACAGCACGGAAAGGTGCAGCACCCACAGCAGCGGCTGGCCGCGCGCCGCCCAGCCGTTCCAGCCGGCCACCCGCAACAGCTGCAGCACCGCCGCCAGCAGCGACAGCGCCGCCGCCCACGCCCCGGCGCCGAACACCCAGGCCGCCAGCGCGATCAGCGTCGTCACCACCGCCGCCATCTCCACCTTGGGCTTGCGCCACTGCTTCACCCCGCGCACCGCGTTGAAGGTGAACATCGGCACCACCCGGCCGGCGATCAGGGATTCCAGCATCACCACCAGCGCCAGCGCCGCATGCAGCGCCGCCAGCGGGTCCAGCGCGATCACGCCCAGCGCGGCGAGGTGGAAGCAGAGGTTGGCGGCGGCCAGCAGCAGCGGCAGCGCGCCGACCACATAGTTGCGCCGGCTGCCGGCGCGCACCATCACGCGCATCAGGGCCCCGCCGGCCAGCGGCAGGAAAGCGAAATCCACCGCTGCCGCCCAGGGGCCGCTGCCCAGCGCCATCGCCAGCCGACCGGCCAGCCACAGCAGCGCCAGCGCCGCCAGCGGCGCGCCATTGGGCGTGTCCAGCCCGGTCCAGTTGCGGCCGGCGGTGAACAGGAAGCCGATGATGACCGCCGCGGCAAAGCCGAACAGCATCTCGTGCGCGTGCCACCACATGCCTGGCAGCGGCGTATTCACCACGCCCGCCAGTACCAGCACCCACACCGGCACCGCGATGGCGGCGAAGGCGGCGGCCAGCAGGTAGAAGGGGCGGAAACCGAGGGCGAACAGGGCGAAACCGCGCGGCGGCTCGTTCCTGCCCGGCTCTTCAAGCTGGAGCATGGCCATGATTTTTCTCTCTGAGATAGCGGGATGCGGCGAACTCTAGGGCGCGCCGACGGCCGAAACCTTGACCCCGGATAAGAAGCGCTGGCCGCTTCGACAACGCAGCCCGGCGATTCGACAATTCCGCCGGCCGCCCCGGAACGGGCCGCCTGGCGACACAGGAGAAGGACATGGCAACAGGCACTGCAAACGGACGTGACTTCAACATCGTGCTGCTGGAGGGCATACACGCCACCGCGTTGGAAACCCTGGCCGCCGCCGGCCACACCCGGGTCAGCTCGCATGCGCGTTCCCTGGCCGGCGACGAGCTGATCGCCGCCCTGGCCGAGGCCGACCTGGTCGGCATCCGCTCCCGCACCCAGCTCACCGCCGAGGTGCTGGCGCAGCTGCCGCGGCTGGCCGCCATCGGCTGCTTCTGCATCGGCACCAACCAGGTGGACCTGGCCGCCGCCGCCCAGCGCGGCATCCCGGTGTTCAATGCCCCCTTCTCCAACACCCGCAGCGTGGCCGAGCTGGTGCTGGCCGAGATCGTGATGCTGATGCGCGGCATTCCGGAGAAGAACGCCCTGCTCCACCGCGGCGGCTGGATGAAGAGCGCCGCCAACGCCTGGGAAGTGCGCGGCAAGACGCTGGGCATCATCGGCTACGGCCACATCGGCACCCAGATCGGCGTGCTGGCCGAGCAACTGGGCATGAACGTGGTGTTCCACGACATCGAGGCCAAGCTGCCACTGGGCAACGCCCGCCAGCTCGGCTCGCTGGAAGCCCTGCTGGCGGCGGCCGACGTGGTCAGCCTGCATGTACCGGAAACCCCCGCCACCCGCGACATGATGGGCGCCGCCCAGTTCGCCGCGATGAAGCCGGGCAGCTTCCTCATCAACGCCTCGCGCGGCACGGTGGTGGATATCGACGCCCTGGCCGCGGCGCTGGAGCGCAAGCAGCTGCTGGGTGCCGCCATCGACGTCTTCCCGGTGGAGCCCAAGGGCAACGACGATCCCTTCGTGACGCCGCTGCTGCGCTTCGAGAACGTCATCCTCACCCCCCACATCGGCGGCTCCACCGCCGAGGCGCAAGCCAACATCGGCCGCGAGGTGGCGGCCAAGCTGGCGCGCTACGGCGACAACGGCTCCACCGCCACCGCGGTGAATTTCCCCCAGGTGACGCTGCCGGAGCCGGCCGGCCAGTGCCGCATCCTGCACATCCACCACAACGTACCCGGCATGCTGGCGCGCATCAACGAGCGCTTCTCCGCCGCCGGCATCAACATCGTCGCCCAGTACCTGCAGACCACGCCGGACATCGGCTATGTGGTGATAGACGCCGACGCTGACGCCAGCCGGGTGGCTTTCGACGAACTCAAGGCGATAGAGGGAACGATACGCTGCCGCATCGTGTGCTGAAGCGGCGCTGAAACCTGAAGGGCCGCGGCATGCGGCCTTTCCTTTTCGCGCTCCGCGCCGGACGGACCGCTGTGGCCTTCCTTCTCCCGCGCCCGGCCCCCGCGCCGGATGCGCCTTCCAGGCTGTGCCTGCCCTCAAGCCATGCTGCGCGCCGGATACGCCGGCTCCGTCCCCACCCGGCCATCCTCCACCGCCGCGCCCACCGAAAAACCGTACAGGCTCTGGAAGCGGCGGTCGGTAATGCCCAGCAGTTCGTGGATCACATCATCGAAATAGCAGCCTATGCCGGTGCCGCGCATGCCGGCCGCCTCCGCCTCCAGGTAGAGCACCTGGCCGAGCGCACCCGCCTCCCAGAACAGCCGCCGGTAGGCCGCCGGCCCTTCCGCCGCCAGCACCGGCTCGAAGGCAGCCACCATGGCCACCGCGAAGGCGCCGTCCGCCGCCAGCGCCTGGTGGCAGTTGGCGATCTGCGCATAGCGGCCGAGGTCGCCCTCGGCGAGGCGGAACAGCGGCAGGCCCAGCGCCACCTCGTCCAGCTCGGTCCAATGCGGGAAACGGCCCAGGGCCGCCTGCAGGCCGCTGCGCGCCGCCGGCTCGCGCAGCAGCAGGTAGACGCCGGGAGCGAAGCCGCGCACCCGGTGCAGGAAGAACACCGGATGCACCGCCACCGGCCACGGCAGCGCCGGCCAGGGCGCCCGCGCCTGTGGCAGCAGCGCCGCCACCAGGCGGACGAAGGCCTCGCCGGACAGCACCCGCTCACCATCCATCTCCACCGCGCTGCGGCGGCTGCGGAAGATCTGCCGCGCCGGCAGCGGCCGCGGCGGCAACTCCGGCGGCAGCACGCTGGCAGAGGCGGCGGTCCATTGCCCCGGCGCGCTCTCCCGCCGGCAGGCCAGGGCCACCTCGTCGATCACCGGCCAGCTGGCATGCTCGCCGCTCAGGCGGTTGGGCACGCCAGCCATGGTCGCCGCCCAGGTTTCCGGCAGCGCGGCCAGCGCCGGCAGCCAGCGCCGCCCGGTGCCGGCGGGCAAGGGACGTGGCGACAGCGCCAGCAGCGCGCCCGGCCACTCCGCCTCCGGGCCGCTGTGGTCGAACAGCCCGGCCAGGGTGGCGATGCAGTCGTCGCCGGCACCAGCCAGCACGCTGGCCTCCCAGCCCAGCGCGGCAGCAGCGCAGGCGAGCTGGGCGAGGGCATGGCCAAGGTCGTGCTGGCAGTAGCGGTAGGCGCGCTCGCCGTATTTCCAGGCCTCGCGCCAGGGGATGGAGCCGAGCGCGATCAGAAAGCCGCCGTCCGGCAGGCCGTGCACCAGCCGGCTCCAGCTCCCGGCGTCCAGGCTGGCGCGGCAGGCCAGGGCGTGATCCTGTACCTCGTAGTGGTACATCCCCGCCTCCTCGCCCAGGCCCGGCAATGGCGGCAGCAGCAGATAGGCTTCGGTGGGATGCAGATTGCCGCTGGAGGGGTTGCAGCGCACCGCCCAGCGGCTGCTGCCGGCGCGCTTCCAGGCGGAGATCGCCAGCGCGTCGTAGAGCAGCCGGCTGACGGCGGCCAGGGTCAGCGGCGCCGGCGCCACCTGGCCGGCCAGCGCCTCGTCCAGCGTGGGCACGGCCGTCACCGGCTCGGCCAGCGGCAGCAGCGTGCGGGACACGCCGGCGTAGCGACGGAAGGGGTCCGGCTGGTTGGCCCAGTCCAGCTGCCCCGGAGAAGGTGCGTAGCGGTCCAGCCTGTGCTTGCTGCGCTCGTGATAGTCGATTACCGCCGCCATGCGGGCGACCGGGCTCAAATCCATGGCGCACCTCGACATCGTTGCCTGTCCGTTGCGGACAGGAAAAAGCCGCGTGGGTTCGCGGCGCGCGGACGGCCGCTGGCACAACACCGCCAGGCGTGAAACCGGACGGCGGCGGCGCCGGTCTCCCGCCCGGCTCTGCGGAAAAGGCCCTGCAGTACAATCGGCCCTCGCCGACCGGCAAACGCCCCGCCCCACGGCGGATGGGGCGCAACGACCACCCGAGATTCCGATGGCCTACGACGACAACAACATCTTCGCCCGCATCCTGCGCGGCGAAGCCCCCTGCGTCCCGGTGTTCGAGGACGCGTTTACCCTGGCCTTCATGGACGTCATGCCGCAAGCCGACGGCCATGTGCTGGTGATCCCGAAGGAGCCGGCCGCCACCTTGTTCGACCTCTCGCCGGAGGGCGCCGCCGCCAGCATCCGCAGCACCCGCCGCGCCGCCATCGCGGTGCGCGACGCCTTCGCCGCGCCCGGCGTGTTCGTCGGCCAGTTCAACGGCGCCGCCGCCGGCCAGACGGTGCCCCACTGCCATTTCCATGTGATTCCGCGCTTCCCCGACGCCAAGCCGCGGGCGCACGCCAGCGTAATGGAAGACAGCGCCAAGCTGCGCGCCTTCGCCGAACGCATCATCGCCGCGCTGCCGCCGGCCTGAGCTCATCCCCGCGGCCGCACTCCCCGGGCAGCAGGCCGCTCGCCGCGGCTTACGCACTGGACGGCGCCAGCGGGGGCGAGGACAATTTCCGCGGTCAGCCCACCGTCCGCGCCCATCGCCAGATGAAGACTCCGCCGGCCGAACGCAGCATGCAGGAAACCCGCAGCGCCGCCACGGCGCGCCCGCCGCGCGGGCTGCGGCGCTGGGCCTGGCTGGCGCTGGCCTACATCAGCCTGGGGCTGGCGCTGGTGGCGCTGGCCATTCCCGGCATCCCCTCCACCGAATTCGTGCTGCTGTCCGCCTGGGCGGCGGCCAAGAGCTCGCCCCGCCTCACCGCCTGGCTGGAGAACCACCGCCTGTTCGGCCCCATGCTGCACAACTGGCGCAATGGCCGGCTGGTGAGCCGCCGGGCCAAGATCAGCGCCTCGCTGGCAATGAGCGTCTGCCTGTTGATCATGCTGTGGACGGTGCCGCAGCGCTGGGTGATCGTGCTCGCCACCCTGGGCATGGGCGCCGGCGCCCTGTGGATGTGGTCGCGCCCGGAGCCGGACACCAACCGACGCGGCTCGTGAGGCGCCGCTTCCCCCGCGGCGTCAGCCGATCTCGTCCAGCAGCAGGATCTGGATATCGCCGCTGCCATGCTCGGCCAGCACGCCGCCCAGCGCCTGGAAATGCTCGGTTGCCTCATGCGCCGCCAGCGCGCTGCGGTCGCGCCAGCGCTCGATGACCACATAACGGCCGGCAACGTCCCTGTCCTTGTGCAGCCGGTACCACTGGCAGCCGGCCTCCCGCCGCGATGCTTCGGCGCAGCGCGCCAGCGCCGCCCCCACCGCCTCTTCGCCGCCGGGCTTCGCCTGCACGATGGCAACCACGTCCAGCAATCCGCTCATGTGTCCATTCCTTACGGGTTGAGAAACTCGATGAATACTGCCGCCGCCATTGGACGAGGCCGTTGGCAGGTAAGGCGCCCCGCCCTGCAAAGGGCCGGCAACAGGCTGGCCCAGACCGCCGGCCAAGAAGGCGCAAGCCGGCCCCGATCGCACCACAAGACCGCTGACATGCGGGCATGCCCCTGGGCTCGGCGCTGGACACGAGCGATCGATTATCCGATATTCCCGCGACCGCCCGCGCCGGCGGCCCGCTGCACGGCAGCTACCGGCGCCATAACAATAGACCAGGCCTCCCCTCCCCCATGTCGGCCCGCTCCCTGCCCCACCCCTGCCCCTTGCCTCCGGCCACGGCCCGCCGTTGCCGCCTCGCCCCGGCCGGAGCCGCCTGATGAGGCGCAGCCGCCCCGTGCTCCGCAGCCTGCTCAGCCTGGCCGGGCTGCTGGCCACCACCTGGGGGGCGATGGCGCTGGGCTACCGGCTGGAGTGGCCACTGGCCGGCCTGGGCCTGCTGATCGCCGGCTGGACGCTGCTCGGGCTCGGCCTGGTCGTGGCGCTGTGGCGCGGCCATGCCAGCATGGCCTTGGCCGGCTACGCACTGGCCTTCGCGGTGCTGCTCGCCTGGTGGAACAGTCTGCAGCCTTCCAACGACCGCGACTGGAGCGATGACGTGGCACGGCTGACGACCGGCCGCAGCGAGGGTTCGCAACTGCATCTGCGCAACGTGCGCAATTTCGACTGGCACTCGGACGAGGACTACACCATCGCCTGGGAAAACCGCGACTACGATCTCGACGGACTGCGCTCGGTGGACATGCTCACCTCCTACTGGGGCATGCCGGCCATCGCCCATGTCCTGGTGTCCTTCGGCTTCGACGACGGCCGCTTCCTCACCTTCACCGTGGAGATCCGCAAGGAGCGCGGCGAGGCTTATTCGGAGATCGGCGGCTTCTTCAAGCAGTTCGAGTTGAGCATCCTCGCCACCGACGAGCGCGACGCCATCCGCGTGCGCAGCAACATCCGCGGCGAGGACGTCTATCTCTACCGGGTGGCCATGCCGCAATCGACGATGCGCGCGCTGCTGCTGTCCTATGTCGAGCAGGCCAACGCCCTGGCGCGCCGGCCGCGCTTCTACAACACCGTCACCGCCAACTGCACCACCATCGTGTTCGACATGATGCGCAAGATCGTCGGCGGCCTGCCGCTGGACCACCGCCTGCTGCTCACCGGCTACCTGCCGGGCTATGTGCGGGACGTCGGCGGCCTGCAGCCCGGCCATACGCTGGAGGAACTGCGCAGCCGCGGCCGCATCACCGACCGCGCCCTGCGCGCCGGCGACAGCAAAGACTTTTCAACGCGGATACGGCTGGGAGTACCGGGCTGGGAGTGAGTCTTGCCCCCCGTCCTGGAGCAGCACCCGTTCCAGGTCGAGCGCGCAGCCTGCAGCCACAGTTCCGCCAGCGCTGACAGGCGCTGCGTCTCGCTGAGCCCGCCCAGCCGCCCCAGCCCTGTCCTGCAACCATCCCCTGCAGCCCCACCATCCGCAATGCCGCCCCGCGGGCGTGCTGAGCTAGCCGGTGGAAAACACGTCTCCCCAGCGCAAGCTCACGTAATCGGGGCTCTCCCGCGGGCTGACCTTGACACCGGCACAGGCAGCCAGCATCGCAACGGCAAGGAGCAGCGGCAGGCGGAGCAGGCAAAGCGCGGGACGGACATCGGCAGACCCGCAGTGGAGCGGCGATGGCAGAAAGAGACCGTGTGCTGCCCCCCGCCGCAGCGCCCTGCGCCATCGCCAATTAATTAAACAAAAATATGAAATAAGGCGAAGAAGCTTATCACTCGGCGGTGTAACACCGTTTTCCGGACATCCCAACATCAGCGGGTATGCTTCATTGACGAATATTCAACAGCGGCAGGATAATCAGGCCACAGGTGAACTCTACCGGGAGCAAAAGCAAGGAGCCCCCAGCTGGTATGCTCCGTGGCGTCGCTTCCATGACGACATGCCATGCCGGATGCAAGCGGGTATCGCCCGCTGGGCGTGGCAAGGGCCCGCGGCAAAGCGCGGGCGGCGATCCGTTTTTTCCGTATCAGGACCATCCATGCCGGACAGCTTCCCCTCCCCCGGAACGACACCCCTGAATGCCCTGGGCCCTCAGCGCCTAACCGGACGGCGTGCCGGCCAGCTCCCCCTGCTCCGTCTTGCCCTGCTGCTGCCACTGGCCCTGTTGGCCGGCTGTGGCACCCTGGCACCGGATTACGAGCAGCCGCAGCTGCCCGTCTCCGCCGCCTATCCTCTGGATGCGCCCCTGCCCGCCGGCGGTACGCCGCCCGCACAACTGGCCTGGCAGGATTACTTCACCGATCCGCAGTTGCGCCACCTGATCGCCAGCGCGCTGACCCACAACCGCGATCTGCGCAGCGCGGTGCTGCGGGTGGAAGAGGCCCGCGCCAGCTACGGCATCCGCCGCGCCGACCGCTTTCCCACCGTGGGCCTGGCCATCGACGCCACCCGCGGGCGCACACCGGCGGATCTCAGCCTCACCGGCAAGGCGGAAGTCGCCGGCCAGTATGAAGCGGGCCTCGGCATCTCCAGCTGGGAGCTGGATTTCTGGGGCCGGGTGCGCAGCCTGGAAGACGCCGCGCTGCAGGAATATCTCGCCACCGAGGCCGCCCGCCAGGCTTTCGCCATCAGCCTGGTCGCCCAGGTGGCGGACGCTTACCTCACGCTGCGGGAGCTGGACGAACGCATACGCCTCGCCCGCGAGACCGTCGCCAGCCGCGAGGAATCCTTCCGTATCTTCAACCGCCGCTACCAGGTCGGCGCCACCTCGCGATTGGACCTCACCCAGGTGGAAACGCTGCTGGCGCAGGCGCAGACGCTGGGCGTTCAGCTGGAGCAGAGCCGCGCCGCCCAGGCCCATGCGCTGGCCGAACTGGTGGGCGCGCCGCTGGAACTCGCCGCCGCGCCGGGCCTGGACCGCGACGGCGGCCTGCAGGTGCTGCGCCCTGGTCTGCCGGCCGAACTGCTCACCAGCCGGCCGGACATCATGGCCGCCGAACGCAGGCTGAAGGCGGCCAACGCCAGCATAGGCGCCGCCCGCGCCGCCTTCTTCCCGCGCATCACCCTCACCACCTCCGCCGGCACTGCCAGCGCCGAGTTGGAGGGGCTGTTCGACGCCGGCAGCGGCAGCTGGCGCTTCATGCCCAGCCTGTCGCTGCCGCTGTTCGACGCCGGCCGCAACCGCGCCAACCTGGAGCTGGCCGAGGTACGCCGCGACCTCGCCGTCGCCAGCTATGAGAAGACGGTGCAGACCGCCTTCCGCGAAGTCGCCGACGCCCTCTCCGCCCAGCGCTGGCTGGGCGAGCAGCTGCGCATCCTGCAAGGCAGCCTCGCCACCCAGGCGGAGCGCGCGCGCCTCGCCCAGTTGCGCTACGACAACGGCGCCGCCCGTTACCTGGAGGTGCTGGACGCCCAGCGCGAACTGCTCTCTGCCCAGCAGCAGGTGGTGCAGACCCGCCGCGCCCTGCTCTCCAGCCAGGTAGCGCTGTACGCCGCCCTCGGCGGCGGCTCGGCCGCGGCCTCGCCGGCCACCACCGCAACCACCCCATTGCCCACCGAGTAGGCCCAGCCATGAAGCCATCGATCAAGAACAACAAGCTGATTCCCGTCATCGTGGCGCTGGTGGTCGCGCTCGGCGGCTGGGCGGTCTGGAAGGCGCTGCAGCCCAAGGGGCCGGGCGAGGGCTTCATCAGCGGCAACGGCCGCATCGAGGCCACCGAGATCGACGTCGCCACCAAGCTCGGCGGCCGGGTGGTGGACATCTTTGCCGGCGAGGGCGACTTCGTGAAGGCTGGCGACGTGCTGGTGCAGATGCAGATAGACGTGCTGCAGGCCCAGCGCGACGAGGCCCGCGCCCAGCACCAGCAGGCCATCAACAACGTCGCCAGCGCCGAGGCCCAGGTGGCGGTGCGGGAGAGCGACCGCGCCGCCGCCGAGGCGCTGGTGGGCCAGCGCGAAAGCGAGCTGGATGCCGCCCGCCGCCGGCTGGCGCGCTCCCAGACCCTGTCCGGCGAGGGCGCTGCTTCCATCCAGGAGCTGGACGACGACCGCGCCACCGTGCGCAGCGCCGAAGCGGCGGTGAGCGCCGCGCGCGCCCAGGTGGCGGCGGCGGTGGCCGCCATCGCCGCCGCCAAAGCCCAGCTGGTAGGCGCGAAATCCGTGGTGGAGGCGGCGGCCGCCACCGTCGCCCGGGTGGAGGCGGACATCACCGACAGCCAGCTGAAGTCGCCGCGCGACGGCCGGGTACAGTTCCGCGTCGCCCAGCCGGGCGAGGTGCTGGGGGCCGGCGGCAAGGTGCTCAACCTGGTGGACCTGGCCGACGTCTACATGACCTTCTTCCTGCCGGAACAGGCCGCCGGCCGGGTGGCGATGGGCAGCGAGGCCCGCATCATCCTCGACGCCGCGCCGCAGTACATCATCCCCGCCCGCATCTCCTTCGTCTCCAGCACCGCCCAGTTCACCCCCAAGACGGTGGAAACCGCGAGCGAGCGGCAGAAGCTGATGTTCCGGGTGAAGGCGCAGATTCCGCCCGAACTGCTGCAGCAGCACCTGAAGCAGGTGAAGACCGGCCTGCCCGGCGTCGCCTGGCTCAAGCTCGACTCCCAGGCCCAGTGGCCGGCCGAGTTGCAGACGCGGTTGCCTGAATGAACGAGGCGCCCAGCAACGGCGGCCGCCCGGTCGTCCGCATCGCCGGCGTCAGCCTGAGCTATGGCAAGACGCTGGCGCTGGACGGCGTGGCCCTGGACATTCCCGCCGGCCGCATGGTGGGCCTGATCGGCCCGGACGGCGTCGGCAAGTCCAGCCTGCTGTCGCTGGTCGCCGGCGCCCGCGCCATCCAGGACGGCACGGTGGAAGCGCTGGGCGGCGACATGGCCGACCGCCGCCACCGCGAGCGGGTCTGCCCGCACATCGCCTACATGCCGCAGGGCCTGGGCAAGAATCTCTACCCCACGCTGTCGGTGGAGGAGAACCTGCAGTTCTTCGGCCGCCTGTTCGGCCACGATGCCCAGGAGCGGCGGCGGCGCATCGACCAGCTCACCCGCGCCACCGGCATGCACGCCTTCCTCGACCGCCCCGCGGGCAAGCTCTCCGGCGGCATGAAGCAGAAGCTGGGGCTGTGCTGCGCGCTCATCCACGACCCCGACCTGTTGATCCTGGATGAACCCACCACTGGCGTCGATCCCCTCGCCCGCAACCAGTTCTGGGACCTCATCGGCCGCATCCGCAAAACGCGCAAGGGCATGAGCGTGATCGTCGCCACCGCGTACATGGACGAGGCGGAGCGCTTCGACTGGCTGGTGGCGATGGACGACGGCAAGGTGCTGGCCACCGGCACGCCACAGGAGCTGCACCGCAAGACCGGCTGCGATTCGCTGGAAACCGCCTTCATCGCCCTGCTGCCGGAGGAGAAGAAGCGCGGCCACCGCGCGGTGGAAGTGCCCCCGCTGGCGGAAGACGCCGGCGACGGCGACGTCGCCATCGAGGCGCGCGAACTCACCATGCGCTTCGGCGACTTCACCGCGGTGGACAAGGTGAGCTTCCGCATCCGCCGCGGCGAGATCTTCGGCTTCCTCGGCTCCAACGGCTGCGGCAAGTCCACCACCATGAAGATGCTCACCGGCCTGCTGCCGGCCAGCGAGGGCCAGGCCTGGCTGTTCGGCAAGGAGGTGGATCCGCGCGACATCGACACCCGCCGCCGCGTCGGCTACATGTCCCAGGCCTTCTCGCTCTACGGCGAACTCACGGTGGAGCAGAACCTGGTGCTGCACGCCCGCCTGTTCCAGGTGGCGGAGGCCGACATCCCGGGCCGGGTGGACGAGATGGTGGCGCGCTTCGACCTCGACGCGGTGCGCGGCGCGCTGCCGGAAAACCTGCCGCTGGGCATACGCCAGCGCCTGTCGCTGGCGGTGGCCATGGTGCACAAGCCCGACCTGCTGATCCTGGACGAGCCCACCTCCGGCGTCGATCCGGTGGCGCGCGACACCTTCTGGCGGCTGATGGTGGATCTCGCCCGCAAGGACAAGGTCACCCTCTTCATCTCCACCCACTTCATGAACGAGGCCGAGCGCTGCGACCGCATCTCCCTGATGCACGCCGGCAAGGTGCTGGTGAGCGCGCCGCCGGCCGAGTTGGTCGCGCAGCGCCAGGCGGACAGCCTGGAGCAGGCCTTCATCGCCTACCTGAAAGACGCCGGCGCCGAGGGCGACCAACCGGATGCGAATGAAGCGGCGGAATCCCCGGTCTCCGCCAGCCGCGCCGAACCACCGCGCCGCCGCTTCAGCCTGGCCCGGGCGCTGAGCTTCAGCCTGCGCGAATCGCTGGAGTTGCAGCGCGACCCGGTGCGCGCCACGCTGGCGCTGGCCGGCACGCTGATCCTGATGTTCATCATGGGCTACGGCATCAGCCTGGACGTGGAAGACCTCAGCTTCGCCGTGCTGGACCGCGACCAGACCACGCTGAGCCAGAACTACGCCCTCAACCTCGCCGGCTCGCGCTACTTCATCGAACACCCGCCCATCAGCGACTACGCCGACCTCGACCGCCGCATGCGCAGCGGCGAGCTTGCGCTGGCCATCGAGATTCCACCCGGCTTCGCCCGCGACGTGCTGCGCGGCAATACGGTGCAGATCGGCGCCTGGTTCGACGGCGCCATGCCCTCGCGGGCGGAAACTGTGCAGGGCTACATCCAGGGCATGCATCAGAACTGGCTGCAGGACATGGCGCGCACCCGCCTCGGCCAGAACACTAGCGCCGGCAACGCCACCATAGAAACCCGCTTCCGCTACAACCCGGACGTGGAAAGCCTGCCGGCCATGGTGCCGGCGGTGATGCCCATCCTGCTGCTGATGATCCCGGCCATGCTCACCGCGCTGTCGGTGGTGCGGGAGAAGGAGCTGGGCTCCATCGTCAATCTCTACGTCACCCCGGTGACACGGGCCGAATTCCTCATCGGCAAGCAGCTGCCCTACATCCTGCTGGGCATGCTCAACTTCCTGCTGCTCACGCTCCTCGCCATCACCGTGTTCGGCGTGCCCATCAGCGGCAGCTTTCCGACGCTGGCGCTGGCCATGCTGATATTCGTCGCCTTCGCCACCGGCTTCGGCCTGTTCGCCTCCATCTTCACCCGCAGCCAGATCGCCGCCATCTTCGTCGCCGTCATCGGCACCATGATCCCGGCGATCCAGTTCGGCGGCCTGCTCAACCCCATCTCCTCGCTGGAGGGGCCGGGCCGCCTCGTCGGCGAGCTTTACCCGGCCAGCCACATCCTGGTGATCAGCCGCGGCGTGTTCAGCAAGGGCCTCAGCCTGGCCGACCTGCACAGCGCCTTCGTTCCCATCCTGATCGCGGTGCCGGTCATCGTCGGCCTCTCCATCGTGCTGCTGAAGAAACAGGACAGCTGACCATGAGCCGCCCCGCCAACATCTACCACCTCGGCATCAAGGAGCTGTGGAGCCTGCTGCGCGACCCCATCATGATCGCGCTCATCGCCTACACCTTCACGCTGGACGTCTACACCGCCTCCACCGCCATCCCGGAGTCGCTGCACATGGCGCCCATCGCCATCGTGGACGAGGATCAGTCGCCGCTGTCGGCCCGCATCGCCTCCGCCTTCTACCCGCCGCACTTCGTGCGCCCGGCGATGATCACCCTGTCCGAGATCGACCAGGGCATGAACGACGGCAGCTACACCTTCGTGCTCAACATTCCGCCCGACTTCCAGCGCGACGTGCTTGCCGGCCGTTCGCCCGCGGTGCAGCTCAATGTGGACGCCACCCGCATGAGCCAGGCCTTTACCGGCAACAACTACGTGCAGCAGATCGTGCTCGCCGAGGTAAACGAATTCGTGCAGCGCTACCGCGGCAGCGCCGCGCCGCCGGTGGACCTCGCGCTGCGCGCGCGCTTCAACCCCACGCTGACGCAGACCTGGTTCGGCTCGCTGATGAAGATCATCGACAACGTCACCATGCTGTCCATCATCCTCGCCGGCGCCGCGCTGATCCGCGAGCGCGAGCACGGCACCATAGAGCACCTGCTGGTGATGCCGGTGACGCCGGGCGAGATCATGCTGGCCAAGGTATGGTCGTCCTCCCTGGTGGTGCTCGCCGCCGCCGGCATCTCGCTGATGGTGATGGTGCAGGGCGTGCTGCAGGTGCCGGTGGGCGGCTCGGTCGCCCTCTTCCTCGCCTGTGCGGCGCTGCACCTCTTCGCCACCTCGTCCATGGGCATCTTCATGGCCACGCTGGCGCGCTCCATGCCGCAGTTCGGCCTGCTGATGATCCTGGTGCTGCTGCCGCTGCAGATGCTCTCCGGCGGCAGCACGCCGCGCGAGAGCATGCCGGAACTGGTGCAGAACGCGATGCTCGCCGCGCCCACCACCCACTTCACCGCCGCCGCCCAGGCCATTCTCTACCGCGGCGCCGGCATCGACGTGGTATGGCCGCAGATGCTGGCCACCCTCGCCATCGGCACGGTCTTCTTCCTCATCGCCCTGAACCGCTTCCGCAAAACCATCAGTCAGATGGCATAGCCGGCGGCACGATCTTCGCCGCCGGTGAAAAAGCTCACGGCCCGCCCACCTTTGCCGCGGGCGGCTTGCGATTACCTGCTAAGGTTGGCGCCCTCATGCCAGAACGCGATTCCAGCCGACGCCCCGGCCGCCCCAAGGGCAGCGACAGTGCGTCGCGCGAAAAACTCCTGTATGCCGCCCTCACCGCCTTCGCCCGCCTGGGCTACGAAGGCGCGCGCCTGCGCGACATCGCCGCCGAAGCCGGCTTCGACGTCTCCATGATCGCCCACCACTTCGGCTCGAAGGCCGAACTGTGGACCGCAGTGGTAGATGAACTGAAACGGCGGCAAATCCCCCGGCTGGCCGACTTCGCCCGCCTCGCCCAGCCAGAGCTGCCGCTGGCCTTCCGCCTGTCCCAGGGCATCGCCACCTTCATCGACCAGCTCACCACCGAGCCGGACGCGGTGAACTTCGTCACCCGCCAGCTCGCCGAACCCGGCGGGCGGCTGGACTACCTGGTGGAACAGCTGATACGCCCCAGCGCCGTCTGCTGCACGCCGCTGTGGCAGGAGGCGATGGAGGCCGGCATCATCAAACGGGTGGACCCGGTGGTATTCCACCTCGCCCTCTTCGGCGGCCTCGCTACCGTACTGGCGGCAAGAGACGTCATCGCCCGCATCAGCGGCAAGCAGCGCAGCCTGCCGGAGTTGAAGGAAGAGATGCTGCGGGGACTGTTGGGGAATGTGCTGCAGTTGCCGGGCAAGCCGGACTGAGGGATTTCCGAGGAGCCCCTATAACCACCCGACAGAAAAGAAAACGCCGGATTCGCTATCAACGAATCCGGCGTTTCTGGAATTCCTGGTGGACCGAAGGAGGATCGAACTCCCGACCTCTGCATTGCGAACGCAGCGCTCTCCCAGCTGAGCTATCGGCCCGAAAGAGCGGCATTATAGAGAGGCTCTCCGGAAAAGTGAAGTCTCGCCCTCAGGTTTCGTCCTGCTCACCGGAGCCCACTGCGGCACGGCCGAGGCGGTCGCGGATGGCGCGCCATTCGGCCGCCGGCGGCGGCGCTTCCACCAGCAGCAGGTCAGCACCGGCGGCATCCAGATCCCGCAGCGTGGCGTAGAGATCATGGGCGTAGGCGGCGGCATCCAGCGGCGCTTGCTGCCAATGCACACTGCCCTGCTCCGGTCTTGCCAGCGTGCGTGCCAGCACCACGATGCGCAGGCCGGCGGCCAGCGACTGCGCCAGCGCTCCCAACAGCACTGCCGGCTCCACAAGCTGTAGCGGCGTGCGCGGCGCGTAGTGGGCGGCAAGCGCGCCGGAAACACGCGGCGCGGCCTCCTCGGCGGGCGCAGCCGGCTCCGCGTCACCACGCAGCCTTGGCTGACGGCCGATGACCGCGGCGATCTGATCGGCGGTGATGGCGCCGGGGCGCAGGATTTCCGGCGTGCTACGGGAGAGATCGATGATGGTGGATTCGATGCCGACGTCGCAGGCGCCACCATCCAGGATCATCGCCACCCGCTCGCCCAATTCCTGCTGCACATGCCCGGCCGTGGTCGGGCTGATGCGGCCGAAACGGTTGGCGCTGGGTGCGGCGATGCCGGAATCGAAAGCCTTGAGCAACGCCAGCGCCACCGGATGGGAGGGCACGCGCAGGCCCACCGTGTCCTGCCCACCGGTGACTTCGTCCGGCACGCCCGGGGCCCGCTTGAGGATCATGGTCAGCGGGCCGGGCCAGAAGGCGCGCGCCAGGGCGATGGCCTCCTTCGGAATGGACGAGGCCCAGCGCGGCAACTGCTCGGCGTCCGGCAGATGGACGATCAGCGGGTGGTCTGCCGGTCGGTCCTTGGCAGCGAAGATGCGGCGGGCGGCTTCCGGGTTCAACGCATCCCCGCCCAGGCCGTAAACCGTCTCGGTCGGCAAGCCGACCAGATCGCCGGCGCGCAGCAGATCCACGGCCTGGGCGATGGCTCGGGGTGTGACGGCGGCGATGCCGCCGCGGACAGGCTCATTCGCCATGGATGCCAATGGCCTCGCGAGCCTTCAGTGCATGCTCCAGCACTTCGTCTGGCTTGTCGCCGATAACAACGAAGTGGCCCATCTTGCGGCCGGGGCGGGCGTGATGCTTGCCATAGAGGTGCAGGCGCAGGCCGGGCACGCCGTGCAGCACCGACCAGTCCGGCTCGCGGTAGACGCCATCGGCATGGCCGCCCTCGTACCAGAGTTCGCCCAGCAGATTCACCATCACCGCCACCGAATGCTGGCGCGGCTCGCCCAGAGGCAGGCCGCACAGGGCGCGCACCTGCTGTTCGTACTGGCTGGTGACGCAAGCATCTATGGTGTGGTGGCCGCTGTTGTGGGGGCGCGGCGCCATCTCGTTCACGAACAGTTCGCCGCGGCAGACGAAGAACTCCACGCCCAGCGTGCCGACGTAGCCGAGGTGGGCGGCGATGCGCTCGGCGATCTCCTGGGCGTCGTCGCGCAGACAGGCGGAGCCGCGCGCCGGGGCGATGGAGACATCCAGGATGCCGTTGCGGTGGCGGTTCTCCACGGTCGGGAAGCAGCGCACCGCGCCACGCTCGTCGCGCGCCAGCACCACCGAAACTTCGTAGTCCAGCGCCAGCATTTTCTCCAGCACACAGGCTTCGCCCTTGAACTGGCGAAAGGCGGCGAGCGCCTCGTCGCGGTCGGCGACGCGCGCCTGGCCTTTGCCGTCGTAGCCGAAGCGCGCCACCTTGAGCACCGCCGGAAACAGGCCGGCATTGGCGATGCGGATGTCATCCTCGCTGCGGATGGCGGCATACGGGCCGTGCGGCAAACCGTTGCGGGCGAGGAAGCCCTTCTCCTCGATGCGGTTCTGGCACACCGCCACCGCGGCGGCAGCCGGATGCACCGGCAGGAATTTGGCGAGGTAGTCCAGCGTGGCGGCCGGCACGTTCTCGAATTCGGTGGTCACGCCGGCGCACTCGGCGGCGAGCCGGTCCAGCGCAGCGAAGTCGTCGTAGGCCGCCACCAGGTGGAAGTCGGCGATGCGGCCGGCCGGGCTGTTCGGGTCCGGGTCGAGCACCCACACCTTGTAGCCCATCTCATGGGCGGCGGCGACGAAGAAGCGTCCGAGCTGGCCCCCGCCCAGCATGCCCAGGGTGGCGGGCGGCAGGATGGGAGCAGACGAGGGGATATCGGACATGCAGGCCTCGGAGAAGGTAATGGGCGCCGGCTCGGGCGCTCAATGAGCGGAAACGTTGGAGAACAGATTGATCACCAGCACGCCGGCCATGATCAGGACGATGCCGATGATGGCGGCCAGGTCCAGCTTCTGGCCGAAGAAGAACAGCGCCGCCAGGCTCACCAGCACAATGCCGACACCGGACCAGATGGCGTAGGCGATGCCCACCGGGATGTGCTTCAGGGTCTGAGACAGGCAGAAGAAGGCGATGCCGTAGCCGCAAATCACGACCACCGACGGCCACAAGCGGCTGAAGCCCTCGGCGGCCTTCAGCGCGCTGGTGGCGATCACCTCGGCGACGATGGCGATGCCGAGCAGCAGATAGGCCTGGCTCATCGGCGGCTGCGCTCAGACCAGCGGCGGCAGTTCCATGGCCAGCACCGTCTCGGTCTGGCGGCGGCGGAAGTCGTCCAGCTGCGCGGCCAGCGCCGGGTTGTCGTTGGCCAGCAGGGAGACGGCGAACAGGCCGGCATTGGCGGCACCCGCCTCGCCGATGGCGAAGGTGGCGACGGGAATGCCCTTGGGCATCTGCACGATGGAGAGCAGCGAATCCTGCCCCGACAGGGCCTTGGACTGCACCGGCACGCCCAGCACCGGCAGCGTGGTCTTGGCCGCCACCATGCCTGGCAGGTGGGCGGCGCCGCCGGCGCCGGCGATGATGGCCTTGAGGCCGCGCCCGCGCGCCGCTTCGGCGTATTCGAACATCAGGTCCGGCGTGCGGTGGGCGGAAACCACCCGCGCTTCGTAGGGCACGCCGAATTCGGCCAGCACCTTGGCGGCGGCCTGCATGGTGGGCCAGTCGGAACTGGAGCCCATGATGATGCCGACCAGGGGTTGCGCTTGCGTCATGACAGGGCTCACTTGCCGGCGGTGCGGGCAGCACGCTCGGCGGAAATCACCGTGTTTTCCAGCAGCATGGTGATGGTCATCGGGCCGACGCCGCCGGGCACCGGGGTGATGGCACCGGCCACTTCCTGCGCCGAGGCGAAATCGACGTCGCCGCACAGCTTGCCGGCGTCCGGGCCGTCCTGCAGGCGGTTGATGCCGACGTCGATCACGGTGGCGCCGGGCTTGATCATGTCGCCCTTGAGGAAGCGCGGCTTGCCGATGGCGGCGACCACGATGTCCGCGCGGCGGGTGTGGAAGCCAAGATCGCGGGTCCTGGAGTGGCAGACGGTGACGGTGGCGCCGGCATTGGTCAGCAGCATCGCCATCGGTTTGCCGACGATGTTGGAGCGGCCGATGACCACCGCCTCGGCACCGGCCAGCGGCACACTGGCAGACTCCAGCATCTTCATGACGCCGTGCGGCGTGCAGGGCAGGAAGGCTTCGCGGTTCTGCGACAGACGGCCGACGTTCTCAGCGTGGAAACCATCCACATCCTTGGCCACGTCGATGGCTTCCAGCACCGCGGTTTCATCGAACTGGGGCGGCAGCGGCAGCTGTACCAGGATGCCGTGCACCGCTGGATCGGCGTTGAGCTCGGCCAGCTTGGCCATGACCTCCGCCGGCGCAGCGTCGGCGGCATAGTCGAAGCGCAGCGAACGGATGCCGGCCTTTTCGCAGGCAGCCACCTTGTTGCGCACATACACGGCAGAGGCCGGATCACCGCCGACCAGGATCACCGCGAGGCAGGGCTGCACGCCCCGGGCGGACAGAGCGGCCGCGCGTCCGGCGATTTCGCCGCGCACCTGGGCGGCGAGCGCGTTGCCATCGATAATGCGGGAGGTCATCGGGGGAGCCTCGAAAAAAGCTCGCAATTTTATCGCAGCATCAGGGGCTTGTGCGCGCCGATGATGGACGGCCGCGAAAGCCCCGGCACTGGCGGCCGGCCAGCCGCCCTCGCGACCATGCTGCGTGCCGGCGCTGCCGCCGCCGGCGCATGTCCCCTCAGCGGCTGGCGACCGGCTCCACCGCCACCACGTGCTGCACCAGCTCCGCCAGCGAGTGGGCACCCATCTTTTCCATCACCCGGGCGCGGTGCACTTCCACCGTCTTGATGCTGATGCCGAGCACGTCGGCGATCTGCTTGTTGAGCTTGCCGGCGACGATGAGGTGGAGCACCTCGCGCTCGCGCTGGGTCAGGTGCTCCAGCCGGCGGGCAATGTCCGCCTCGGTGCGCCGCCGGCTGCGGCCATTGCGCTCCTGTTCCAGGCACTGCTCCACCAGGCGGCGCATCTCGGCATCGTTGAAGGGCTTCTCGATGAAATCCACCGCGCCGCGCTTCAGCGCGGACACCGCCATGGGCACGTCGCCATGGCCGGTGATGAAGATGACCGGCAGCGCACAGTGGCGGCGCCCCAGTTCCTCGAACAACTCCAGCCCGCTCATGCCCGGCATGCGCACGTCCAGCACCAGGCAGCCGGTCATGTCCGGCCGCCAGGCTTCGAGGAAGGACTCGGCGGAGTCGAACGCGGCCACCGCGTAGCCGCTGGACTCCAGCATCCAGACCAGGGAATCGCGCAGGGCTTCGTCATCGTCGACGATGTAGATGTACTGATCAGGCTCGGCGTGCAGCTCGCTCACTGGCGGCCTCCGTGGGCAAGGTAAACGAGAATATGGTACCGCCTTCCGGGTTGGCATCCACGACCAGCCTGCCGTCATGGAACTCGACGATGGAGCGGCAGATGTTGAGGCCCATGCCCATGCCTTCGGCCTTGGTCGTGTAGAAGGGGGTGAAGAGGCGCAGGCGGTCTTCCTCGTCGATGCCGTGGCCGCGGTCTATCACCGCCACTTCCACCGCGTGGGCGCCGTAGGGGCGGGCACGCACCGTCAGCACCCGCTCGTCCGCCACCGCGTCCGCCATCGCGTCCATGCCGTTCTTGACGAGGTTGAGCACCACCTGCTCGATCATGATGCGGTCGGCGTACACCGGCGGCAGGTCCGGCTCCAACTCGGCATGGATGCGGATGCCCATGCGGCGGGCATCGATCTCGGCGAAGCCGAGAGCGTCGTCCAGCACCTCGGAAATCTGCACCGCGCTGCGGCGCGGCTCGCTCTTCTTAACGAACTCGCGGATACGGCGGATGATCTTGCCGGCACGCTCGGCCTGGAAGCTGGCCTTCTGCATCGCGCCCAGCAACTCCTCCGGCCGGCCGTGGCCGCCCTGCAGCCGGGTGACGCAGCCGGCGCAGTAGTTGGCGATGGCCGACAGCGGCTGGTTCAGCTCGTGCGCCAGCGTGGAGGCCATCTCGCCCATGGTGATCAGGCGGCCGGTGCGCTGCAGGCGCTCCTCCTGCTGGCGCGAGACTTCGGCCGTCTGCTTGCGGTCGGTGATGTCGGTGGCGATGCCCATGCGCACCACCCGCCCGTCCACCCAGCGGGTGGCCTGCTCGCGCACGTGGTACCAGCGGCCGGACAGCGGATGCTGCAGCTCGCCGTCGAACAGCTCGCGCGGCAAGTCAGCGACAGTAAGGCCGCGCGGATCGACGCGGTAGTCGCCCCGCTCCGGCTGCGGCACGGCCACGCCACGCACGGTGCGGCCCACCGCGTCGAAGCCGTGGATGCTCTTGAAGGCGCGGTTGGCGAAGAGGATTTCGTCGGTGCGGGCATCGGCCACGAACACCGCCGCGTCCAGCCCGTCCAGCACCGCCTCGAAACGCTCGTGGGCGGCTTCCAGCGCAGCGCGAATGCGCTTGGGCTCGGTGATGTCGGTGACCGAGGCCATCCAGCCGGTCTGGCGGCCGGCGAGGTCGATCAGCGGCGAGAGGTAGAAGCGGGCATCCACCCGCTCGCCGTTGCGCCGGCGGATGCGCATCTCGAAGCCGCTGGGCGGCGCCCGCCCGGCCAGCGTCAGCGCCAGGTTGTGCTCGCAGGCCTCGCGCTCCTCCGGCGGCCAGTAGGGGAAGGGCGGCCCCATGCCCATCAGCTCTTCCTCCTCCAGCCCGACCATGCGGCAGAAGGCGGCATTCACATAGATGATGCGGCCAGTGAGGTCGATGGCGCGCAGGCCGGTCACCACCGACTCCTCCATCGCCTTGCGGAAGGCCGACTCGGCGCGCAGCGCCTCTTCCGCCGCCTTGCGGCCGGTGATGTCGTGGGCCACCGCGTAGACCAGCTTCTCCTGGCTCACCGGGTTGATGCTCCACACCAGCCACTTGTAGCTGCCGTCCAGGCAGCGGCAGCGGTTCTCGAAATTCACCGGCTCGCCGGCAGCCAGACGGCGCAGCTGGGTAAGCGTGGCCGCTGCGTCTTCCGGATGCACCAGGTCCAGCAGGGCCTGTCCCTGCAGATGTTCGGCGCGATAGCCCAGCACCCTCTCGAAGGCTGGATTGCAGCGGCGGAAGCTGCCATCCAGCCCGACCACGCACAGCAGGTCCAGCGACAGGTTGAACAAGCGATCCCGCTCCTTCTCCACCTGCACCCGGCGCTGCACATGGCTGCGCAGCGTCCACAGGCTCCACAGCACGATGATGGAAAGGCCGAGGATCAGCCCCGCCGGCAACAGGCGGGAGACGCCGCCGGCGCCATGGAACACGGTGGCGCGCAACACGAGGCCGTTGCCGGGCGGGTCCAGCGGTAGTTCATAGGCCACCCGGCCTTCGCTCTCGCGCAGCGCGGAATTCACCGCCAGCGTCCTGCCCTGGCCGTCCAGCAGCGCCAGGCGGTATTTCTCGGCGAACCAGCCGGGCACCAGGTAGCGCACCATGCGTTCCACGGAATAGACGGCCACCACCGCGCCGCGGGACTCCCGGCCGTTGCGGATGGGCACATGCACCTCCAGCCGCCAGCCGCCGTCCGCAGCCGGGTAGGGCACGCCGTACACCGGCCGGCCCAGCTCCCGCGCACGCTGGAAGACCACCGCCTGCGAGGGATCGAGCGCATCGCCCACCAGCCAGTCGGTGGCGTCGAAGGGTGCCGACCAGCGTATCGCCTCGTCCTCGCCCACCCAGACGATGTTCACCAGCTCGCCGTTGTTGGCGATGTGTTGATTGGCGCGCAGCTGGAAGGTGTCGGCATCCAGCACGCCGCCGGCGATGTCCCGCGCCAGCTGCCCCAGCACTTCCTCCGTGCCTTGCATGTGCAGGCGCACCGTCTGCTCCGCCCACTGCACATCGCGTGCGGCAGCGTTGCGCTCGCCTTCCGCCTCCCGCGTCTGCAGCAGCCAGACCAGCGCCAGCATGGAGACGGCGAACACGACCACCGCTACGTAGGGCGCCGTCCAGTACCACTGGGAGGAAGAGGACGTATGAGAGGCGCGCAGCGTGGTGTGATCGGAATCGAACATGAAGATGGAAGTGCAGCAGAAAGGACGGCCAGGCGAATCGCCCGGCCGCAGCGTTCTATTGTTCCCGCGCCCCGGCATGCGAGGCATTCGGTTTAACCCTAGCGCTCGCGGCACCGGCAGCCGCCCACTCCGGGATTGCGGGTTTCCGCCAATTTTGTCTGATTTTCGCCGCTCCTAGAGTGGCCCAATGTCGGTCAAGGGCCTGATCCGCCTCCTGCTGCTGCCGCTGAGCCTGCTGGCCGGCCTGCCGGCGGGCGGCGCACAGCCGGCCGACCCGGTGCGCATCGGCGTCACCGGCCCCTACTCCGGCAGCAATGGCGTGATCGGTCTCTCCATGCGCGAAGGCATACGCATCGCCGCGGCGCAGATCAATGCCGAAGGTGGCGTTCTCGGCCGCCGGCTGGTGCTGGTGGAGCGAGATGACCAGAGCAGCAACGAACGCGGCGCGCAGATTGCGCAGACACTGATCCAGGAAGAAGGGATCGTCGCCGCCGTTGGCCTCGTCAGTACCGGCGTGGCGCTCGCGAGCCAGCATCTGTACCAGCGCGCCCGCATCCCGATGCTGACCGCGGTGGCTGGCGGCAGCCTCATCACCCGCCAGTTCCAGCCACCGGAACATCTGGACAACTTCATCTTCCGCACCGCGCCCAGCGACACGCTGCACGCCCGGCGCATGGTGGAGGAAGCGGTGAACGGCCTCCACGCGAAACGCCTGGCGATCTTTCACGACGCCACCAACTACGGACAGCTCGGCCGCGACGATCTGCTGTTCGCGCTGCAGGCACGGCAGCTCCAGCCGGCGGCAGTGGAACGCCTGCCGCAGCACGACGCGGAAATGCTTGCAGCCCTGCACCGCGTCCATCAGGCCGGCGCCGATGCGCTGCTGGTTTATGGCTCAGGGGCGGGCCTGGCCCGTATCGCCAGCGCCAACGCGAAACTGGGTCTGCGCCTCCCGCTCATCGGCAGCTGGCCCTTCGCCGTGCCCGGCGTCCTCGAAGGCGCTGAACGCACAGCCGAGGGAGTGCGCATCCCCCAGAGCTTCATCCCGGCAGGGAGCCAGGACCGCCGGCAGGCCTTTCTGGAAGCCTGGCGTCGCACTACCGGAACCGATCGAATTCCGGTGCCGCCCGCGGCTGCGCAAGGGTATGATGCGCTGCTTCTGCTTGCCGCTGCGATAAGACAAGCGGGGAGCACCGAGGGAGATCGCATCCGGGATGCCTTGGAAAACCTCCGTACTCCGGTGGAGGGGGTGGTCATGATCTACGACCGCCCATTCTCGCGGGACAACCACGAGACCTTCACCCACTGCCGCCAGCTGGCGATGGGAGAAGTGCGGCAGGGCCAGGTCATGTTCGCCTACGACGAAGAGCGCAAACGCGCCACCCGGCAATGATGTCCCTCGAGCGCCGTTTTCCCGATCGGCCGGGGGACCTCTCCCTCCCTCCCTCACCCCCGGCCGATTTTTTTCTCCACGGCACTTTTCCAGCCGCCCCCACTCTTTCCTGAAGCCGGCGGCCATGCAGCCCCGGGCCATAGCCACACCCTTTCCGTCCCTAAGCCAGCCGCCACCGGCCTTGCGCCCCGGCACCGGCGACGGCGCCATTCCCGCGCCAATTCTTGGTTGCGGCGCACAATTGCACATGACGAAACATCGTTTTATAGTTTGAAAAGTTGACCTACCCGAGGTCCGGAACGGTCACGCGCATGCTCTGAAAACGTCCCGCCCTACCCTGGCGGGATCCGCCAACCGCAAGTCATGAGGAGACAAACCATGACCGGGAAAACAAACGTCTTTCTGCAAACCGACCCGGATACGCAGGAAACGAAGGAGTGGCTGGATGCCCTGGCCGCAGTCATCGAGAACGAAGGCGCCGAACGGGCACACTACCTGATCGAAAGGCTCATAGAAGCCGCGCGTGAAGACGGGATGGACATCCCCTATTCCGCCACCACCCAGTACATCAACACCATCCCCGCTGACCAGCAGCCCCGCTACCCGGGCGACCCGGACATGGAGATCAAGCTCCATTCCTACATCCGCTGGAACGCGATGGCGATGGTGGTGCGCGCCAACAAGCACACCAACGTCGGCGGCCACATTGCCTCCTTCGCTTCCGCCGCCGCCCTCTACGACGTCGGCTTCTCCCATTTCTGGCATGCGCCTTCCGCCGACCACGACGGCGACCTGATCTTCTTCCAGGGCCACTCAGTGCCCGGCGTCTATGCCCGCGCCTTCATGCTCGGCCGCCTGAGCGAAGAGCAGATGGACAACTTCCGCCAGGAAGTGGACGGCAAGGGCATCTCCTCCTATCCGCACCCCTGGCTGATGCCGGACTTCTGGCAGTTCCCCACCGTTTCCATGGGCCTGGGACCGCTGCAGGCGATCTACCAGGCCCGTTTCATGAAGTACCTTGCCTCCCGTGGCCTCATCGACGCCGGCCGGGCCGAACAGCGCAAGGTCTGGGCCTTCCTCGGCGACGGCGAGACGGACGAGGTCGAATCCCTGGGCGCGATCGGCATGGCCGCGCGCGAGCAACTGGACAACCTGGTGTTCGTCATCAACTGCAACCTGCAGCGCCTGGACGGCCCGGTGCGCGGCAACGGCAAGATCATCCAGGAACTGGAAGCCGAGTTCCGCGGCGCCGGCTGGAACGTCATCAAGGTGATCTGGGGTACCCACTGGGACACCCTGCTCCAGCGCGACAAGAAGGGCCTGCTGAAGAAACGCATGATGGAATGCGTGGACGGCGAGTACCAGACCTTCAAGGCCAAGAACGGCGCCTATGTACGCGAGTACTTCTTCAACACGCCCGAGTTGAAAGAGCTGGTGGCCGACTGGACCGACGACGAGATCTGGAATCTCAACCGCGGCGGCCACGACCTGTTCAAGATTTTCGCCGCCTACAAGGCCGCCACCGAGCACAAGGGCCAGCCCACGCTGATCCTGGCCAAGACCATCAAGGGCTTCGGCATGGGCCAGGCCGGCGAGGCGATGAACATCTCCCACCAGCAGAAGAAACTGGATGTGGACGCGGTGCGCCGCTTCCGCGACCGCTTCGGCCTGCCGGTGCCGGACGACAAGGTGGCCGAGCTGCCCTACCTGAAGTTCCCGGAAGACTCCGCCGAGTACAAGTACATGATGGAGCGCCGCATGGCCCTGGGTGGATTCCTGCCCCAGCGCCGCCGCAGCGCCGAAGCCCTGCCGGTTCCGCCGCTGTCCGCCTTCGAGGCGCTGCTGAAGGCCTCCGGTGAAGGCCGTGAATTGTCCACGACCATGGCGATGGTGCGCATCATGAACACCCTGCTCAAGGACAAGGGCATCGGCCGCCATGTCGTGCCCATCGTGCCGGACGAATCCCGCACCTTCGGTATGGAAGGCATGTTCCGCCAGTACGGCATCTGGAACCAGCAAGGCCAGAACTACGTGCCGGAAGACCACGACCAGCTGATGTTCTACAAGGAGTCGCAGACTGGCCAGGTGCTGCAGGAAGGCATCAACGAAGCGGGTGCGATGGCCGACTGGATCGCCGCCGGCACCGCCTACAGCGTGCACGGCGTGCAGATGGTGCCCTTCTACATCTTCTATTCCATGTTCGGCCTGCAGCGCACCATGGACCTGTGCTGGGCGGCTGCCGACCAGCGCACCCGCGGCTTCATGATCGGCGGCACAGCCGGCCGCACCACGCTGAATGGCGAAGGCCTGCAGCATGAGGACGGCCACAGCCTGATCCTGGCCAACATGATCCCCAACTGCATCAGCTACGACCCCACCTTCCAGTACGAAGTGGCGGTGGTGGTGCAGGACGGCCTGCGCCGGATGTTCGCCGAACAGGAGGACGTCTACTACTACATCACGGTGATGAACGAGAACTACGAACATCCCGAGATGCCGGCCGGCGCCGAGCAGGACATCCTCAAGGGCATGTACGCCTTCCGCAAGGCCGAGGCCGCCAGCGGCCCGCGCGTGCAACTGCTGGGCTCCGGCACCATCTTCCGCGAGGTCATCGCCGCCGCCGAGCTGCTGAAGAACGACTGGAAGGTGGAGTCGGACATCTGGGGCTGCCCGAGCTTCAACGAGTTGGTACGCGACGGCCAGGAAGTGAACCGCTGGAACATGCTGCATCCGCTGGAAACCCAGCGTGTCTCCCATGTGGAGAAGTGCCTGGAAGGCGCCAGCGGGCCGGTGATCGCCGCCACCGACTACGTCAAGCTCTACGCCGAGCAGATCCGCCCCTTCGTCAAGAACCGCTACGTCACCCTGGGCACCGACGGCTTCGGCCGCTCCGACACCCGTGAGCAACTGCGCCACTTCTTCGAAGTGGACCGCCACTGGGTCACCGTGGCCGCGCTGAAGGCGCTGGCCGACGAGGGCAGCATCCCGCGCGAAACCGTGGCCGCCGCGCTGCAGAAGTACGCGCTGGACGCCAACAAGCCCAACCCGCTGACGGTCTGAGGAGGACGCGACGATGAGCCAACTGATTGAAGTGAAGGTTCCGGACATCGGCGACTTCGACGAAGTGCCGGTGATCGAGCTGTTCGTGAAGGTCGGCGACACCATCGCGGTGGATGACGCCATCTGCACGCTGGAGTCGGACAAGGCCACGATGGACGTGCCCTCCTCCGCCGCCGGCGTGGTCAAGGAAGTGCTGGTCAAGGTCGGCGACAAGGTGGCCGAAGGCGCGCTGCTAGTCCGTCTGGAGGCCACCGGGGCCGCCGCGGCAGCCGAAGCCCCCAAGGCAGCCCCGGCTACGCCGCCTGCTCCGGCCGCTGCGCCAGCTGCCGCTCCCGCTGCTGCGGGTGGCATCGTCGAGGTCAAGGTGCCGGACATCGGCGACTTCTCGGACGTGCCTGTGATCGAGTTGTTCGTGAAGGTCGGCGACACCTTGAAGGTGGATGACGCCATCGCCACGCTGGAGTCGGACAAGGCGACGATGGACGTGCCTTCCTCCGCCGCCGGTGTGGTCAAGGAAGTGCTGGTCAAGGTCGGCGACAAAGTGTCCCAGGGCACAGTGCTGCTCAAGCTGGAAAGCAGCACTGGTTCTGCTGCGGCGGCGCCTGCTCCAGCAGCCTCCGCGCCTGCGGCCGTCCCCGTTGCGGCTCCCACACCGGCTGCTCCGGCTGCGGCTCCTGCCACCGCGAGCGCCGCTGTCGCCCCCTCCACCCTGGCGATCGGTGCCAAGGTGCACGCCAGCCCCTCGGTGCGCGCCTATGCTCGCGAGCTGGGCGTGGATCTCGCCCGGGTGAAGGCCAGCGGCCCGAAGAACCGCATCGTGAAGGAAGACGTCAACGCCTTCGTCAAGGGCGCAATGAGCACCGGCGTGGTTCCGGGCAAGAGCGCGCCGGCCCCCTCCGGCGGTGGTGGCGCCGGGCTGGATCTGCTGCCCTGGCCCAAGGTCGACTTCTCCAAGTTTGGCGAGATCGAAGTCAAGCCGCTGTCCCGCATCAAGAAGATCTCCGGCGCCAACCTGGCGCGCAACTGGGTGATGATCCCGGCGGTGACCTATCACGAGGATGCGGACATCACCGACCTCGAAGCCTTCCGCGTGCTGATCAACAAGGAGAACGAGAAGTCCGGCAAGAAGCTGACCATGCTCGCCTTCCTGATCAAGGCCTGCGTGTCCGCGCTGCAGAAGTTCCCCGAGTTCAACACCAGCCTGGACGGCGACAACCTCGTCTACAAGAAGTACTTCAACATCGCCTTCGCCGCGGACACCCCGAACGGCCTGGTGGTGCCGGTGGTGAAGGACGCCGACAAGAAGGGCGTGTTCGAGATCGCCGCCGAAACCGGCGAACTGGCGAAGAAGGCGCGCGACGGCAAGCTCGGCCCGGCCGACATGTCCGGCGCCTGCTTCACCATCTCCAGTCTGGGCGGCATCGGCGGCACCTACTTCGCGCCCATCGTGAATGCACCGGAAGTGGCCATCCTCGGGGTAAACAAGAGCGCGATGAAGCCGGTGTGGGACGGCAAGCAGTTCGTGCCGCGCCTGACTCTGCCGCTGTCGCTGACCGCCGACCACCGTGTGATCGACGGCGCCCTGGCCACCCGCTTCAATGTCTATATCGCCCAGCTGCTGGCCGACTTCCGTCGGGTCATGCTGTAAGGAGGCCGCGACATGAGCCAGATCATCGAAGTGAAGGTGCCGGACATCGGCGACTTCGACGCCGTGCCCGTCATCGAACTGTTCGTGAAGGTCGGCGACACCATCGCGGTGGATGACGCCATCTGCACGCTGGAGTCGGACAAGGCCACGATGGATGTGCCCTCTTCCGCTGCCGGCGTGGTCAAGGAAGTGCTGGTCAAGGTCGGCGACAAGGTGAGCGAAGGGGCGGTGCTGCTGAAGCTGGAAGCCGCATCCGCATCCGCCTCGCCGCAGCCGGCAGCAGCTCCCTCGGCAGCGGCGACGCCCGTCGCCGTGCCGGCTCCCGTGGCCGCCCCGGCTGCTGCCAGCCACGGCGGCAGTGCCGACATCGAGTGCGACATGCTGGTACTGGGCGCCGGCCCTGGCGGCTACTCCGCCGCTTTCCGTGCAGCCGACCTCGGCCTGCGCACCGTGCTGGTCGAGCGCTACGCCACGCTGGGCGGTGTCTGCCTGAACGTGGGCTGCATCCCGTCCAAGGCCTTGTTGCACGTGGCCAACGTCATGGATGAGGCCGCGCATTTCGCCGACCTGGGCATAGACTTTGGCGCGCCCAGGATAGACATCGACAAACTGCGGGCACACAAGGAGAAGGTGGTCGGCAAGCTTACCGGCGGCCTCTCCGGCATGGTCAAGGCGCGCAAGGTGGAAGTCGTGCGCGGCCTGGGCAGCTTCCTGGACCCCAACCACCTCGCGGTGGAACTCACCCAGGGCAACGGTCAGGACAAGAGCGGCGAGAAGAAGGTCATCCGCTTCAGGCAGTGCATCATCGCCGCCGGCTCCCAGGCGGTGAAGCTGCCCTTCATGCCGGTGGATCCGCGGGTGGTGGACTCCACCGGCGCGCTCGGCTTGAAGGCTGTGCCCAAGCGCATGTTGGTGGTCGGCGGCGGCATCATCGGCCTGGAGATGGCGACCGTCTATTCCACGCTGGGCGCGCGCATTGATGTAGTCGAGATGATGGACGGCCTGATGCAGGGCGCCGACCGCGACCTGGTCAAAGTGTGGGAGAAGAAGAACGCCCACCGCTTCGACAAGGTCATGCTGAAGACCAAGACGGTGGCCGCCGAGGCCAAGGAAGACGGCATATGGGTCAAGTTCGAGGCCATGGAAGGCGGCAGCGCCCCGGCCGAGGCCCAATGCTATGACCTGGTGCTGGTCGCCGTCGGCCGCAGTCCGAACGGCAACAAGATAAGCGCCGACAAGGCCGGGGTGGTGGTAACGGACCGCGGCTTCATTCCGGTCGATAACCAGATGCGCACCAACGTCCCGCACATCTTCGCCATTGGCGACATCGTCGGCCAGCCCATGCTCGCCCACAAGGCGGTGCATGAGGCGCATGTGGCAGCGGAAGTGGCTGCCGGGCAAAAGTCCAGCTTCGATGCGCTGCAGATCCCCTCGGTCGCCTACACCGATCCGGAAGTGGCCTGGGCAGGGCTGACCGAAGATCAGGCCAAGGCCAAGGGCATCAAGTACGAGAAGGCGGTGTTCCCCTGGGCTGCCAGCGGTCGCGCCATCGCCAATGGCCGCGACGAGGGCTTCACCAAACTGCTGTTCGACGCGGAAACCCACCGCATCATCGGCGGCGCCATCGTCGGCACCCATGCCGGCGACCTGATCGGCGAAGTCTGCCTGGCAGTCGAGATGGGTGCGGACGCGGTGGATATTGGCAAGACCATCCACCCACACCCGACACTGGGCGAGTCCATCGGCATGGCCGCGGAAGTGGCTCACGGCTCTTGCACCGACCTGCCACCGCCGCGGAAGAAGTAAGTTTGTTTCCCCGGATAGTGAGCACCATCCGGGGCAAGACAAGGCTTCAAAGACAAAACGCCCGATGGCTTGGTCCATCGGGCGTTTGTTTTTTCGCTGCTGTGATAGGGACGGCTGACTGAGCCGCGGCTTTCCTCAAGCCCCTCAAGGCGAAGCCAGGGACGCAGGCGCCTGCATCGGCGCCCCTCCGCTCAGGCAACAAAACGGAAATAGGCAACCAGTTGCTTGAGATTGCCCACATTGCCTTGCACTCCTGTTGCTGCCCTCTCGACCTCACCGATTCCCGCCAGGCTCCTCTCAACCAGGGCAGAAATCACTTCCATATCCTGCGCGATCTGCTCCGAAGCCGCAGAATGTTCTGCCGAGGCCTCCGCAATCTGCCCCGCCAGCGCCGCGACCTTCCCGCTGCCGTGCTCGATGCGCGCCATGATGTCCAGGCTGTCCGTCGCGCTCTCACTCGCAGATCCCACCTGCCCCACCGCCTGCCCCATGTCTTCGGAGACCTTGGACGACACCTTGCGTATCCCATCCACCATGGAAGCTATGGTGCCGGTGCAGTGAGCCGTGCGCTCGGCAAGCTTCCTCACCTCATCCGCCACCACCGCGAATCCACGTCCGACCTCGCCGGCACGAGCAGCCTCGATTGCGGCGTTTAGGGCGAGTAGATTGGTCTGGTCCGAGATCTCTCGTATCTCGTCGGACACCGCGCCTATGCTCTGGATGGAATCGCCCAGCGCCCGCATCGCATCGTTGGCGGCATCCACGGCAACGACCGTCTTCCTCGCCGCCCCCACCGTCTGGTTCAGATGCGTCCGCCCATCCGCAACCAGCGCCAGGGCATCGTCCGCTGCCTGCGCAGACGCCTTGGCCCCGCCCGCGACCTCGGAGACAGCCGCACTGTTCTCCTCCGAAGCGGCTGAAACCGAGAGGATGTGATCGCGCTGCGCGTTCGCCGCCGACAGTAGTTCCTCGACCTGCTGCTTGAGTACCAGGTTTTCCTTCTCGGTCAGGACCGCCGCCAGACGGATCTCGTCCAGCATCACCTTCAGATGCCCCTGCATATACATCAGGGCATCCATGAGCCGTCCCATCTCATCCGAACGTCCGACCGGAAGGGTATTCGTCAAGTCGCCTTCGGCGATGCGTTCAAAGACGTCCAGCACTTTTTTGGACTCGGTCACAGTGCGGCGCCAGAGCGCGCCAAGCACAGCCAAGATGGCTCCCCCGCCCAGCGCACCCAGAACCGCGAGCCCCCCTCCCGAGACCGAGGACAACCCTAGATGAACACCTGCACCGACAAGCAAGAACGCCATGAGCACGGCCAACAGGCCCACTGCGGCCAACATCCCTTTGCTCGAAACGCCGCGTCGGTTGGGCATGTCCAGATTGCGGTAACGCGCCCTCTTCGTCCGCATCGCAGCGTAAAGCGCCTCTTCTGCCTCCACCCGCCCCGGAGCAACCTCGCTGCGCAGACTCATGAAGCCCACATTCTTACCGGCTTTCCGCACCGGCAGCGTCAGCGCTCTGGACCAGACCTCACCACCGCTGAAGTGCTTCATCTTAGACATGCCGTACCAAGGCCGTCCGGCCGTGGTCGTTCCCCGGACGTCGGCCAGCAACTCGCCAGGCACGTCAGGATAGGCAATTTCCTTGATGCTGGTGCCGATCAGACTTTCCCGCTCCGCTCCTATCATCTCGGCGAAAGCCTCGTTGGCGTAGGTAATCTTGAAGTCCATGTCGTACTTCAAGACCACCATCTTTCCTCTAGGGAACGGGTGGCCGCGCCCCGTACCTGGCCTGCTCATGGTCATCTGCATCTCTCGTCGGTTGGCGCACCCTCTGATGGGGTGCTTATCGTTTTGCAGGAAACTTAAAGCTTGGAGAGCGACTTCACCTCTCCGTTAGCGTTCTGTCTTTTTATTTTTTAAACATTTAACTGTCAAATTTTTCGACAGTTGCGGGCCAAACAGATCACACCTCAAGCAAAAGCTCTTATGAAACAAAGGAAATGGCACTCCTCTGGGGCAAGGAGGCCCTGATTTCGTGCATGGGACAGAACAAGAACAGGCTTGACCAACTCGACGGTGGTAACGCGGGTGACGGTGCAGAGCCTGCAGGCGGAGAAGCGGCGAGCGGTGTTTCTGACGGAATGCCGGGTAGGGGAAACGGTGGTGCTGACGGGGGAAGCGGAGTTGCTGATTCCGAAGCGCGGCTGAGAGGAAGGCGGGCGGGGGCCTTGCGGGGCTCCTGGCTGGATTTCGATTTAGATTCAACCGCTCCGCATTGGCATTTCGATCCACAAACGCAAAAAGCCCCTGCATTTTAATGTGCAGGGGCTTTTCTAATAGTTAGTCTGACGATGACCTACTTTCACGAGAGCGCATCTCACTATCATCGGCGCGGTCTTGTTTCACGG
>NZ_SNVV01000009.1 GCF_004361735.1 Azoarcus indigens
TCAAGGTCATCAAGCGCATGGCCTACGGATTCCGCGACTCAGCCTATTTCTTCCTGAAGATCAAGGCCGCCTTCCCCGGAAAGGCGCGATGAACCTGAAAAAAGGGGCGATCGGATCGCCCCTTTTCTTTGTCGCCGCTTCTACCTCAGCCGGCCACCCGCACCGCGGCCGCGCGATAGTGGCGCTGCGCTTCTTCCGGCCGCTCCAGCTGTTCCAGCAGGCTGGCCAGCGCCAGGTGGGTGTCTATGGTCGGCGCCAGGCTGAGCGAAGCCTCCAGATAGCTCTGCGCCTTGCCCCACAGCTGGGCGCCCATGCATAGCCGCCCCAGCGAGAACAGCAGGCCGGCGTCCCGCGGCTGGCGCTTCAGCCAGCCCTCGCCCTTGGCCAGGCAGGCCACCGGATCGCCCTCGCCATCGCCGCAGTGGGCGTACAGACGGGCCAGGCCGCTGTCCCACTCCTCGTCCAGCAGGCGCTCCAGCGTGCGCCGCGCTGCAGGGCCTTCGCCGGCCGCAGCCAGCAGCGGCATGGCGCGTTCCACCAGGCGGCGGTCCTTCAACTCGTCCGCCGGGATCTCCAGCCAGTAGGCAGCCAGCGCGGCGCGGTCGGTCGCCAGTTCCTTCAGCCGTTCCACATGGGCGCGGCGGATCAGCGGTGCAGCCTGCTCGTCGGACAAGGCCTTGTGCTTGTGCAGTTGGCGGGTCAGGCGCAGCGCCTCGTCCCAGCGTTCCAGTGCGGAGGCCACCCGCAGCGCCAGGCGCAGCGCGGCGATGTGGCGATGGCCGGCCAGCTTGAGCATCTCCAGGCGCTCGGCGGCCTCCTCGAAGCGCCTCCCTTCCACCGCCAGTTCGGCTTCGGTCATCAGCCGTGCCACCCGGGCCTCCTCGCCACTGTCGGCAGCGTGGCCGATCCAGATGCGGTAGCGGGTGTCGTCACGCATCGCATGCGCGGCACGTGCGGCCACCAGCGCCGCCATGGCCGGGCTCTCGCCGGAGGAAAAGGCATTGGAAGCGAACTTCAGCGCCTGGGAGAAACGGCCCTCGAAGAGGGTACGCAGCGCTTCGCGCAGGGCGCGGCCCGCCTTCTCGCGCCGACGCCGCTCACGCCACTGCACAACCCGCCGCGGCAAGCCCAGCGTGCGGCTGATGAGCCTCACCACCACGTAGGCGAGCAGAAAGCCAAGCAGCAGGAGCACCACCAGCAGGTTCAGCGACAACTGGGCCCGCCACGGCGGCAGCACCACCAGCACGTAGCCGTCGTTGAAGCCGGCCACCATCGCCAGGCCCACCGCCAGCGCAAAGATGCCGATAAGCCAGATCAAGGCACGCATGGACCGCCCCTCAGCGCTGCGGCGCCGCAGCGCCGTTGCCCTGGCCGTTCGCCGGGCGCGCGGCCTCGGCGGCGGGAGCCGGCGGGCGCAGGTCGCCGGCACGGGCCTGCAGCACGCGTAGCGCGGCGAAACTCTCATTGAGGCTGAGACGCTGCACCGACACCGGCACCACTTCCAGCACGCGCAGCTCCTGGACGGCTTCCTTGACGCGCGGATCGCGCAGATCGAAGAAGCGCTCCATCCAGTTGCGCGCTTGCGCGAGATCGGCGGCATAGGTGCGGCCATCCCGCGCCAGCAGCGCCAGACGGGCGGTCAGCAGGCGGATCTTCAGGTTCTCGCGCAAGAAAGTGCTCTGCGCCGGCGCCAGCAGCACCGGTTCGGTCTGGTCCAGCCGCTCGACGCGCACCAAGTCGCGCATCTCATGCCAGACATCGCGCGCCAGTTCGCCGACGAAGGCCAGCGCCGCGGCGGTCTTGCCACCACTGTTGTCTATCGGCGCAGCCGCCGGGCTTTCCGGACTGACGGCCGCTTCGCCGGCGAAGGCCAGCGGCAGCGCGTCGGCCCGCTCCAGCAGACGCTCCAGCCGCAGGGCGACACCCGGGACATCCACGTCGGGCTGCCGTTTCAGCTGTTCGATGTCGTTGGACAGGGCACGGCGCAGCGGGGCCAGCTGGCCACGGTCACTGGCCGCCAGGCGGGCCTCGGCCCCCTGCAGGGCGATCAGCGCCGCCTCCAGGTTGCCGGCGAGCTGCAGCTGCTGGGCGGCGATGGAAATCGCCTGCTCCACCTCGGCCACCACCCGGTCCTCGCGGGAACGGGAGAATTCCTGGTACAGCGCCTCCAGCGCGGCGGCCTGGCCTTCGGTTGCCTCCACCTTGGATTCCAGCGCACCCAGCTTGCCCTGCAGGGTGGCGAGGGCTTCCTGCTGCTGCCGGTTCAGCGCGCGCACCTCGGTCGCCGCGGTATCGCTCTCGGCGAGTCGGCGCGCCAGCTCCTCGCGGGTCTGGGTATTACGCTGACGGGTATCCCAAGCCTGCCAGCCTGCCACCGCGGCAGCGATGAGCGCGATCACGGCAAGCAGGAGGGCCCAGCCGCTGGCACCGCTGCGGGACGGCTCGGACGTCGCGGCAAGGGCAGGCCTCGGGGCCTGGGGAGACGCCGCATCGCCGGGCGACGCGGGCTGGGGGAGTGCGGGGGTTTCGTCGTTCATGCTGAGAGTTTAACCCGGATGTACAGTGATTTTTCCCGCGCGGCCCGCTCGGATACCGCCGCACGGCGCCCTCGGCAGGGCTGGCGGCAATCAGCCCCGCACTTCGAAGAACGGCACGAGATAGCCCTGCATGTGCTGCCGGAATCTTAACGTCATTAGCCCGCCGCATCCCGCAGCAATGCGGCCAAAACACCGTCATCGCCAGCACCACAACAGATGACGCGCCTGAAACCGGCCGCTTCGGCGGCCGCCGCGATGCGGGTGTGGGGGGCGATCACGCAGACGCCCGCCAGCGCCGCCAGACCTTGCTCACCGACCATAGTCAAGAAGTTGCCCACGCCCTCGCTGCTGGTCAGCACGAGGGCATGAAGGCGGCCATTGGCAGCATCGGCGATCAAGGGGCCCGGATCGCACTGCGGAATGCGGCGCCGGTAACAGCTTACGTAATCGACCTCGGCGCCTCGCGCGAGCAGGGTTTCCCCGAGCAGATCGCGGCCGCCGTCGCCGCGGAATATCACCACCCGCCGACCACACACCGCATCCGCGGCAAAGGCTGGCAGGCTGAGTACCGCCTCGCTGTCGAAGCCCTGGTCGGGGGCGACCACATTCAGGAAGCCACGCCGGGCGAGCGCCCCCTCGCTGCCCTTGCCCACGGTGGCCACCACCGTATGCGCAGGCCAGGCGCGGCGCGGCAGGATGAAGTCCAGCGCATGGCCAACCGCGTTCGGGCTAACGAAGAAGGCGAGGTCGTAATCCTGCAGGCTCGCAGTTGCCGCCTGCAGGCCGGCAGTGTCTTCAGGCTCGGCGATCTCGATGACCGGGAAACGAATCGCCTCGCCGCCCAATCGGGCAATGGCTTCGCACAGCGACTCCGCCTGCCCGGCTGGACGGGTGACGACGATGCGGCGCCCGCTCAGCGGCAGGTCCGGCAAACGCGTCGAGTCCATCTCCATGATCCGGGCTGCGGCAAATACGGACGCTGGCTAGCCCAGGCTGGCCAGCAGCGCCTCCGCGCCCTGCTCCCGCAGCGAGACAGCCAGGGCCACGCCCAGCGCCTCGGCATCCGCCGGCGCGCCGCACTGCTCCGCGCGCAGGATCTCGCTGCCGTCAGGCCGGGCGACAAACCCCCGCAGCCACAACTGGCCGTCCTTCACCTCCGCGTAGGCGCCCAAAGGCACCTCGCAGCTACCCGCCAGCGCCCGCGCCACCGCGCGCTCCGCACGCACGCAGGCGGAGGTGTCGGGGTCATTGAGCGGCGCCAGCCATTGCAGCAAGTCCTGCCGGCCGGCGAGGCACTCGATGCCCAGCGCCCCCTGGCCAGCCGCCGGCAGCGAGGTCTCCGCCGGCAGCACGCCGCGGATGCGGGAGCCCAGGCCGAGCCGCGTCAGACCGGCAGCGGCGAGGATGATCGCGTCGTACTGGCCTTCGTCCAGCTTGCGCAGGCGGGTATCCAGGTTGCCGCGCAGGCTGGTGACGCCAAGGAAGGGATAGTGAGCGTGCAGCTGCGACTCGCGCCGCAGCGAAGAGGTGCCGACCACCGTGCCCGGCGGCATGTCGGCCAGGCTGTCGTAGCGGTTGGAAACGAAGGCATCCAGCGGCACTTCACGCTCGGAAATGCAGGCCAGGGTGAAGTCCTCTCCCATCTCCATCGGCACATCCTTCATCGAATGCACCGCGATGTCGGCACGGCCGTCCAGCAGCGCGGTTTCCAGCTCTTTCACGAACAAGCCCTTGCCGCCCACCTTGGCCAGCGGGCGGTCCAGGATCTGGTCGCCGCGGGTGGTCATGCCCAGCAACTCGACCTGGCATGAGGGATACAATGCCTCGAGCCGGGCCTTGACATGCTCCGCCTGCCACAACGCAAGACGGCTTTCTCGGGTGGCAATGACGATACGCTCGGGCGCGGCGGAAGTGGAACCGGATTGGGCAACGCTCACGATAAGGAACTCATGCGGGATAGGAATCTGGCGCCGAACGGAACATGCGCGGTCATGAAACAGACCGCCCGGCCCGGCGAAACGGTGGCATCAGGGTTCGCACCAATAGTGCGGAAGCTGGCGTGGATTCTAGCATGCGTGCCCGCTGCCCTCGCCGCGGCGCCCAGCCTGCCACCCGCCACCGACTTCAACCGCGACGCCGCGGCCCTGCATGCCGAAGGCCGGGTCCTGGTCGTGCTGTACAGCCGTTCGGATTGCCACTGGTGCGAACAGGCCAGGGCTTATCTGGCGCCGATGGATGACGAGGCCGCCACGCGGGGACTCGCCCGGTATCGCCAGATCGACATCGATTCGGACCGCACGCTCACCGGCTTCGATGGCCGCGCCACCACCCACCGCGCCTTCGCCGCGCAACGGGCGGTGCGCCTTGCCCCCACGGTTGCGTTTTACGCCCCGGACGGCAGCCTGCTCGGAGAAAACATCGTGGGCATGCGCCTGCCGGACTTTTATGGCCAGTATCTGGCCGACGCCTTACACGCCGCCGCAACCCGCCTGCATCGGACCGAACACTGACTTCCCTCCCCCCCTCCCGCTCAGACCCATGACCCAGGACAAGGACGCGCCGCTGCGCGAAGACATCAGACTGCTCGGCCGCCTGCTCGGCGATACCGTGCGTGACCAGCAAGGCGACGCCAGCTTCGAGTTGGTGGAACGCATCCGCCAGAACTCGGTGCGCTTCCGCCGCGACGATGACCATGCCGCACGAAAGGAACTCGAAGGCACGCTGGACGCCCTCTCCCGCGAGCAGACCATCCAGGTGGTGCGCGCCTTCAGCTACTTTTCCCACCTCGCCAACATTGCCGAGGACCAGCACCACATCCGTCGCAGCCGCGCCCACCTGATCGCCGGCTCGGCACCGCGCGAAGGCAGCCTGGCGCATGCGCTCGCGCTGGCCTTCGCCGACGGCAAGACCACGCCGGCCACCCTTGCCGGTTTTCTCGGCGAAGCGCTGATCTCGCCGGTGCTCACCGCACATCCCACCGAGGTCCAGCGCAAGAGCATCCTCAACTGCCAGACGGTGATCGCCCGCCTGCTGGACGAGCGCGATCGCAAACAACTCACGCCGGAAGAAAGCGAGGCCAACGACGAGGCCCTGCGCCGCGCGGTGCTCACCTTGTGGCAGACCCGCATGCTGCGGCCCGCCAAGCTGTCGGTGGTCGACGAGGTAAATAATGGCCTCTCCTATTTCGAGACCACCTTCCTGCATGAGCTGCCGCGGCTCTACGCCAACCTGGAAGACCGCCTGGCCGCGGCCGACCCGGCACTGGGCAAGCAGGAACTTCCCGCCTTCCTGCAGGTGGGCAACTGGATAGGCGGCGACCGCGACGGCAACCCCTTCGTCACCGCCGATATCCTGGAGCAGGCGCTGGCCATGCAGGCCAGCGTCGCCCTCCGCCATTACCTGGACGAACTGCACACGCTGGGCTCCCAGCTGTCGCTCGCCCTCGGCCTGGTCAGCGCCTCCGACGCCCTGCTGACACTCGCCCAGGGCTCACCGGACAGCTCGCCGCACCGCAGCGACGAACCCTATCGCCTGGCCCTCGCCGGCATCCACGCCCGCGTCGCCGCCACCCACCGCGCGCTGATCGGCACAGAGCCCATCGGCCACGCCGCCGACCACGCCCAACCGTACGACAGCGCCCAGGCCCTGCTGGACGACCTCGACGTCATCCACCGCTCGCTGGTCGCCAACGGCTCCGCCGCCCTGGCGCGCGGCCGGCTGCGCCACCTGCGCTGCGCTGTACGGGTGTTCGGCTTCCACCTCGCGCCCATCGATCTGCGGCAGAACTCCGATGTGCACGAGCGCACCGTCGCCGAACTGCTGGAAGTCGCCCGCCCCGGCAGCGCCTACCTCAACCTGGACGAAACCGCCCGCTGCGCATTACTGCTGGAGGAACTGGCCACACCGCGGCCACTCGCCTCGCCGCATGTGCACTACAGCGAGGAAGCGGAATCCGAGTTGGAGATCTTTCGCGCCGCCCGAGAAGCCCACCGCCGCTACGGCCGCAACGCCATCCGCAACTGCATCATTTCCAAGACCGACGACGTCTCCGATGTGCTGGAACTCGCGCTGCTGCTGAAGGAAGCTGGACTGCTGCGGCCGCATGAATCCGCGCTGGACGTGAATCTGGTGCCGCTGTTCGAAACCATAGGCGACCTGGAGAACGCCGCCGGCGTCATGGAGCGCCTGTTCTCGCTGCCGCTCTATCGCAAGCTGCTGGAAGCGGCCGGCAACACCCAGGAGGTGATGCTGGGCTACTCCGACAGCAACAAGGACGGTGGCTTCCTCACCTCCGGCTGGGCGTTGTACAAGGCCGAGGGCGAACTGGTGGACGTGTTCGCCCGCCACGGCGTGCGCATGCGCCTGTTCCATGGCCGCGGTGGCTCGGTCGGCCGAGGCGGCGGCCCCAGCTACCAGGCCATCCTGGCGCAGCCGGACGGCGCAGTGCAGGGCCAGATCCGGCTGACCGAGCAGGGCGAAGTGATCGCCGCCAAGTATGGCAACCCGGAAGTCGGCCATCGCAACCTGGAAGTGCTGGTTGCCGCCACGCTGGAAGCCAGCCGGCGGCCTGAGAGCGCAGCCCCCACACCGCCGGAATTCCTCGATGCGATGCAGGCGCTGTCGGACTCAGCCTTCGCCGCTTACCGCGGCCTGGTTTATGAAACCGAGGGCTTCGAGCAGTACTTCTGGGAATCCACCGTGATCGCCGAGATCGCCGGCCTCAACATCGGCTCGCGCCCGGCCTCGCGCAAGAAAGGCACCAGCATCGAAGATCTGCGCGCGATTCCCTGGGTGTTCTCCTGGTCCCAGTGCCGGCTGATGCTGCCGGGCTGGTTCGGCTTCGGCACCGCGGTGAAGCAGTACCTCGCCGGCCATCCCAAGGACGGCCTCGCCCGCCTGCAGGCGATGCACAAGGACTGGTCCTTCTTCACCACCCTGCTGTCCAACATGGACATGGTTCTGTCCAAGACCGACCTCGCCATCGCCTCCCGCTACGCCGAACTGGTCAAGGACGCCGAACTGCGCGAAGCCATTTTCAATCGCATCCGCGGCGAATGGCAGGACACGGTGGACGCCCTGCTCGCCATCACCGGCCAGCAGGAACTTCTGGCCGACAACCCACTGCTGAAGCGCTCCATCCGCAACCGCTTCCCTTACCTGGATCCGCTCAACCACGTCCAGGTGGAACTGCTGCGACGCCACCGCGAGCATGGGGACGACGAGCGCCTGCGTGTCGGCATCCACATCTCCATCAACGGCATCGCCGCCGGCCTGCGCAACAGCGGCTGAAGTCTCGCCGAGGGCAATGAAAAGTCCTGGCCGCGGTTTTTATACCGCGGCCAGGACTTTTTCCCCTTTTTCCCGCTGCTCCCGCAGGCCTGTTATCGCAGAGGACGCCTCAAAGCCCCAGCGCCTGGCGCACCGCTGGCCACTGCCGCCGGCTGACCGGCAGACGCTCGGGCAACCCCGCCAGCAGCACCTCCCAGTGTGCCTCACCATCGGTGTCGCCCACCCGCTCCACCCCCTGGATCGCGGTACGGGCCACCAGGCAGTTGCGGTGTATGCGCAGGAAGCGGTCGCAAAACTCCTGCTCGATCTGCACCAACGATTCGTCCAGCACGAACTCCCGCTCAACCGTCTTCGCCGTCACATACTTCAGTTCCGCCTTGAGGTAGCGCACGTCCTCCACCGGCAGCAGCAGGATGCGGCCGCGCTCGCTGACGCCGAAGTGGCGCCGCTCACCGGAAGCAGCGGTGGTGGCCAGCTCGGCCTGCAGGGGACGCTGACCGCGGACCTTGCTCAGCGCCGCCGCCAGACGCTCGGCCCGCACCGGCTTCACCAGGTAGTCCGTCGCTGCCAGCTCGAAAGCCTGCACCGCGTACTGGTCATAGGCGGTGGTGAACACCACCACCGGCGCCTGCGGCAGGCGCCCCAGTTCCCGCGCCAGTTCCACGCCGTCCATCACCGGCATGCGGATGTCGGCGAGCACCACGTCCACGCCGCCAGCCTCGACCAGGCGCAGTGCCTCAACACCATTGGCCGCCATGCCGGCAACGACGTTGGGCTGGACTGCAGCGATGTCGCCGAGCAGGTCGCGAAGGCGCGAGCGCGCCGGCGCTTCATCGTCGACGATCAGGACACGCAGCGGAAGATCGCTCATGGGGTAACGCTCCTGAAGGGTAGATGCAGGCGGACGCGGTAGCGCCCCTCACCACTTTGTATATGCAATCCGGCTTCAATGTCGAAAAAGAGTGTTAACCGCTCACGAATGTTGTCCAGCGCCATCTGGTTGCCTGCACGCTGGCGGGCGGTGTCCGACAGTGGGTTATCCACCTCCAGCCGCAATTCCTTGCCGCGGTGCTGCACGCGCACCACGATCTCGCCCTCCTCCTCGCAAGGCTCGATGCCGTGATACACCGCGTTCTCCAGCAAGGGCTGCAGCAGGAGCGGCAGCACCAGCGCCTGCTCGGGGCCGGTGCCATCGCCCGAGGGCGGGTCGATCTCCCAGCGCACATTCAGGCGATCCCCCAGGCGCAAGCGCTCCAGGTCCAGATAACGCTCGCATAGCAACAGTTCTTCTGCGAGGGGAACAAGTTCCCGATTGTCCCGCATCAGCACCCGGAACAAATCCGCCAACTCTTCCAGCGCACGTTCCGCACGCCGCGGATCGGAACGGATCACACCCAACACACCATTGATGCTATTGAACAGGAAGTGGGGGCGGATGCGCGCAGTGAGCGCCAGCAGACGGGCCTCCGTCAGGGCAGGCGAATACAGACGTTGGCGGTAATCGAAGTAGAGCAGCGCAACAACCGCCGCGCCCGCCGCCCACGCCAGTTCCTGACCAGGGAAAGCGCCGTCGGTCGAGAACAGTGGCCAGGCCAGCAGCACCGCACCCAGGGCGGCAGCCAGCACAATGCCGGGCGCCCAGCGCGGCCCGGCAAGCTGCAGGGCCGGCCCCAGCGCGTAAAGCAACAGCACCGCGAGGAATAGCGGCGGCTCGACCTGGCCGGCCATTACGATCAGGCGGTCTGCCAGTACCTCAGACGCCATCTCGCCCCGTAGCAGCACAGTGAGCAAAGCAAGAAGATTGACCAACAGCAGCACACGCAAGATGACGCCGAGATTACGGAAATCCGGCACGGTGGGCACGGCAGGCGAGCGTGGCTTTTGCTTTATACTTTCCATGGCTTACGCGAGGCGACGATACGCCCGCAGCGACATCGCACGACCGGCCGGACGGTTCCGCCCCGGCCCTCCTTCCTCAGTACGGACATTATGACAGATACCACCTCGTCGCCCGACAACGCCGCGCAGCCGGGCAAGGCTTGGTCCGGCCGCTTCTCGGAGCCGGTTTCCGACCTCGTCAAACGCTACACCGCCTCGGTCAACTTCGATCAGCGCATGGCCCGCCAGGACATCCGCGGCTCCCTCGCCCATGCCCGCATGCTGGCGCGCCAGGGCATCATCGGCACGACCGACCTCGCCGACATCGAACGCGGCATGAGCCAGATACTGGGCGAGATCGAGCGCGGCGAGTTCGCCTGGAACCTGGACGACGAAGACGTACATCTCAACATCGAGAAGCGCCTGACCGCGCTGGTCGGCGACGCCGGCAAGCGCCTGCACACCGGCCGCAGCCGCAACGACCAGGTTGCCACCGACATCCGCCTGTGGCTGCGCGACGCCATCGATACCATCCTTGCCCTGATCGGGGAGTTCCAGCGCCAGTTGCTGAACGTCGCCGAAGCGAACGCGGCCACGCCCATGCCCGGCTTCACCCATCTGCAGGTTGCCCAGCCAGTCACCTTCGGCCACCACCTGATGGCCTATTACGAGATGAGCCGGCGCGACGCCGAACGCTTCGCCGATTGCCGCAAGCGGGTGAACCGCCTGCCGCTGGGCAGCGCCGCGCTGGCCGGCACCAGCTATCCGATAGACCGCGAATCCGTCGCCGCGGAGTTGGGCTTCGACGAGGTCTGCTACAACTCGCTGGACGCGGTCAGCGACCGCGACTTCGCCATCGAATTCTGCGCCGCCTCAGCACTGCTGATGACGCATCTCTCCCGCCTGTCTGAAGAGCTCATCCTGTGGATGAGCCCGCGCGTCGGCTTCATCGACCTCGCCGACCGCTTCTGCACCGGCTCCAGCATCATGCCGCAGAAGAAGAACCCGGACGTTCCCGAACTCGTCCGCGGCAAGACCGGCCGGGTGAACGGCAGCCTGATCGCCCTGCTCACGCTGATGAAGGGGCAGCCCCTGGCCTACAACAAGGACAACCAGGAGGACAAGGAACCGCTGTTCGACACCGCCGACACGGTCATCGACACCCTGCGCATCTACGCCGACATGATCACCGGCATCCGGGTGAAGACGGACGCCATGCTGGGTGCCCTGTCCCAGGGCTACGCCACCGCCACCGACCTGGCCGATTACCTGGTCAAGAAAGGCCTGCCCTTCCGCGACGCCCACGAAGCCGTTGCCCTGGCGGTGCGCGCCGCCGAGCGCCATGGTTGCGATCTGCCGCAGTTCAGCGCGGCCGAACTGAAGGTGGCGATGGCAGAAGTGCCAGGTGCCGCCGACCGCCTGGGAGACGACGTGTTTGCGGTGCTGACGGTGGAAGGCTCCCTCGCCTCGCGCAGGCACATCGGCGGCACCGCGCCGGAGCAAGTGCGCGCCGCGGTGGCGCGCGCACGCGCCCAGCTCGGCTGACACGCCGATGGCGGCGGAGCGCATCGGCAAGTACGAGATCCGCCGCCTGCTGGGCGAAGGGGCGACCAGCGCCGTCTTCCTGGCCTGGGACCCCTTCAACCAGCGCGACGTCGCGGTCAAGCGCCTCTACCCGGAAGTCCTGCGCGACCAGGACCGCGGCCGGCTCTACCGTCATCTGCTGCTCAACGAGGCGGCGCTGGCCGGCAAGCTCACCCATCCGCACATCGTCGGTATCTACGATGCGGTCATCAGCGACGAAGAAGCCTACGTCGTCATGGAGTACGTGCCCGGCGGCACGCTGGAGGCGCTGACCTGTCCCGGCTCGCTGCCCGCCTTCGACCGGGTGATCGAGATCGTCTTCAAATGCACGCGCGCACTGGACTATGCCTTTCACCGCGGCGTCACCCACCGGGACATCAAGCCCGCCAATATCCTGCTGGCCGATGCGGCCGGCACCGACATCCGCGTCACCGACTTCGGCGCCGCGCTGCATACCGCCAGCGACACCACGCAGATCTCGGGCATAGGTTCGCCGGCCTACATGTCGCCGCAACAAGTCCGGGAGATGCCGCTGGATCATCGCACCGACATCTACTCGCTGGGCGTGGTCATGTATCAGTTACTGACCGGCCACCTGCCCTTCGAATCGGACAATAACTACAGCCTGCTCTACCGCATCGCCCACGAGATTCCTCCGCCCCCCTCGGAGTACCGGCCGGAGGTACCCGAAGCCCTGGACACCATCGTGCGCCGGGCAATGGAAAAAGAGATCGAGAACCGCTACCAGACCTGGGCCGAGTTCTCCCACGATCTCGCCCTTGCTTTCCGCAACCGCAGCGTCGCCAGCGATCACCAAGCCATTCCCGAAGCGGAGAAGTTCCAGACCCTGCGCGGCATGGCTTTCTTCCGCGAGTTCGCCGACGCCGAGATCTGGGAGGTCATCGGCCTGTCGCAATGGAGCCGCGTGCAGCCGGGCACCGTGGTGATCAAGGAAGGCGAAGCAGGCGACCACTTCTGCTTCCTGGCGGAAGGCGAAGCGCGGGTGCGCAAGCGCGGCCGCCTGCTGAACGTGCTGACCGCAGGCGAATGCTTCGGCGAGATGGCGCTGTTTTCCGCCGGTGGCGGCGTGCGCTCCGCATCGGTCGACGCCACCACGGAATGTGCCGTCGTCACCATCCGTGGCCGCTCCCTGCAACGAGCCTCCGACACCTGCCGCATGCATTTCTACAAGGCCTTCCTCGAAGTGCTGTCCACCCGCCTCTCGCTAGCCAGTTCCCGGATCGCCAATCTGTGAAAATCGAAGACTTGCTTCCGGCCATAGCGGAAGCACTCCACCAGGCCGGCGGCAAAGCTGTCCAGCTGGCCTCGGCGAGACCGGCCGGAGGGAGCACTCCAGCACTGGACGTGCAGGGCAAAGGCGTGAGGTACTTTGTCAAGCTGGCCGACATCACGGTCGCCGAGCGCCTGGACGCCGAAGCAGAGGGCCTTGCGGCCCTTGCAGCCACGGGCGCTTTCCGCGTACCGGATGTCCTTGCGCAAGGACGCGTCGGCGACCAGGCCTTCCTCGTGCTGGAGCACCTCTCCCTGCACCGGGTGAGTTCAGCAAAAGAGGGCGAACGCTTTGCTCAGGCCCTGTCCGCCCTCCATGCAACCACGGGCGAGCGCTACGGCTGGCATCGCAGCAACTACCTGGGCCCCACCCGCCAATTCAACGACAGACAGGACAACTGGGTGATCTTCCTGAGCCGACACCGCCTCGCCCCCCTGCTGACCCTGGCGGGCAAGGCCGGTTATATCCAGGAAATAGAACGCCCCGGCCTTCGTCTGCTCGAACGCCTGCCCGCCCTCTTCCTAGACTACCGCCCGGCCCCATCGCTCCTGCACGGCGACCTCTGGCATGGCAATGCAGCCATGACGGAGGATGGCACTCCGACCCTTTTCGATCCCGCCTGCCACTATGGTGACCGGGAAGCGGATCTAGCCATGGCCGAGCTGTTCGGTGGTTTCCCGAGCGCCTTCTACGCTGCCTATCGCCGCCTTGCACCGCTGTCCGCGGACTATGAGGTCCGGAAACTGGTCTATCAGCTGCATCACCTCCTCAACCATCTGCACATTTTCGGAAGAACCTATGCAGGACAGGTTCAACGGCTACTCGCCCAGTTGCTCAGGGAGCTTTCCTGAGCGGAGATGAGAGCATCATCAGAAAAGCCCGCCTGTTTTACTGTTATCCTTCCGCTACGGGTGTCGAGCGTTTTTACACTCCTGATTCCACCCCGCCTGAAAAAAATAAAAACCCTTTCAGTTCAATAGACTAACAACAGCATCAAAACGGGCGCGCTTTTTGCTCCAACTTGGTGCAATAGACCAAGCGTGGCAATCCGCACAGCTCAAGTCTTCCGGAAACCGCTACGATTCGCGTCAAAACGAACACTTTCGCAGGCTGACACCATGACCGAGCATGAGCAACACCTGAAAGCCAAGCAGTCTCCTCAGGATTTGCGCCGCCGTCTCCTAAAGGCGGGAGCCGCCTCCGCTCCGGTGATCATGAGCCTGTCGGCGAAGTCGGCGCTGGCCCAAGGCACCTGCGTGTCCCCCTCCGCTTTCGCCTCGGTCCGTGCCAACGCGTTGACCAGCAATGCCCCGGAGACCTTGAGCGAATGTCACTCGCACGGCTACTGGAAAACCCATACGTGGCCGTTCGGCGCGAGCCAGGGCACGCTTTTCTCCACGGTTTTCACTGCAGCTAGCGGTCCTGCGGGCAAGGTCAGCAAGGCTGCGGTCTCCTTCAGCACGCTTACGCTCTCTCAGGCCCTGAACCTCCAGGGCGGCGCCGGCGAGAGCATCACCACCGATTACACCCGGGACATCGTTAGCGCCTATCTGGACGCTCTGGCGGGCAACCTGAAGATCGGCACCGGCACCGCAGACACGGTTGCCGTCCTGCAGGACATGTGGCGCTTCGCCATTGTGACTGGTACCTGGTCCACACCTTGGGGCAGCACCTGGGGGCGCGCAGATGCACGCGCCTACCTGGACGTGCTGGTAGGCAGCAGCAGCCTTTGATTCCCGCTCACTGACCTCCGGCTTTCCTTGCCCTTCTACCGCTGCAACTCAGACGCTTTCGTCGTTCGCTTCTTCGAGGAAGACGCCGTGCTCTTCCACAAGGCGAGTGGCGCAACTCATCATCTACCACCGCTGGCAAGCTATCTGCTTGGTGAATTGCTGCACAGCCCCGCTTCGTCCGAGACGCTGAGCAGCCCGCTCCTTGACGACGATAAGGATCGTGGCATATTGAGCGGTCAGATAGATGAGACGCTGGATGACCTATGCCGGCTCGGATTGATCAGCCGACACCTCTGAATTGCCCCGCACTGCCGCTTTCCGCGCTGACCGAAGCCGAGATCCAGGAGCGGCTAGAGAATGGCGGGCTGGCACTCTTGACCCCACCTTTCCGCTTCCGGATACGATCAAACGTGGCTGGCCTAGCGGCGACCTTGCGCGCGCTGTACGCCGACTTTCCACTAGGCAGCGAACAGGGTTTCGACGATTTCACCGTCACGCTGAGGAAAGCCCGGCCGTTTCGCCCCAAGGTCCACTTCGAAAGCGATGGTGGCCAACCTTTCGAACCCCTGCCCCTGGCACAGGCTTTTCCTATGCTGGAGTGGGGCTTCAACTGGTGCATCTCCTCCCACTGCCACAATTACATGATCACCCATGCGGCGGTCATCGAGCGCAATGGCTGCACCATCATCCTGCCGGCCCCGCCCGGATCCGGAAAAAGCACCCTGTGCGCCCTGCTCGTCGGCCACGGCTGGCGTTTGCTTTCTGATGAACTGGCCCTGCTGGACCCACACACCGGCCTGCTGACTCCGATCCCGCGCCCGATCAGCCTCAAGAACGCCTCCATCGGACTGATCCGGCAACGCTACCCGGACTTGCAACTCGGCTCGCTAGTGAAGGACACCGTCAAAGGCACGGTTGGGCATTTTCGGCCGCCATCGGATAGCGTCGCCAGGAGCGGAGAGCCTGGAACGCCCACTCACGTCATCTTTCCACACTATCGCAGTGGAGCGTCGACGTCGTCCATGCCGCTGAGCCGAGGCTCGGCTTTCATGCGAATGGCACAGAACACGTTCAACTACGACCTGTTGGGGCAAGCTGGATTTGCGGCTATGGGCGAACTAATCGCACGCGTTACCGCCTATGACTTCGAATATCAGGATGCCGACGACGCCATCGCCCACTTCGACTCGCTGGCGGGCATAGCGTAATGGAGCGATCACTGATCGTCACGGCTCTCACAGCCTACCCCCCTACAGCGGAGCGCAGCGCGACGGAGTGGACCCAGTTGCTACGCCAGGCGCGCATCCTCAATGTGCTGCCTCAACTCGCACGGCTATACGATCACACTACCGGAATACCTTCAGAGGTTTCACGCCACTTCGAATCTGCCCGCCGGATTGCCGAGCGGCTAGCACTGGACGTTCATCGCGAGGCGGAGCGCATCTCCACTGCCCTTCAGCCACTGAACATCCCGGTCGTCTTCCTCAAAGGCGGCGCCTATGTCCTGCGCGAGCTCTCCGCCGCGCGCGGCAGAGTCTTCTCGGACCTGGACCTGCTAGTACCCAAGGAGGCCATCACGGCCGCCGAGGACCGCTTGATCCGGGCCGGATGGGTGAGTTCCCATCACGACGCCTACGATCAACGCTATTACCGTCAATGGATGCACGAAATTCCGCCCCTGCGACATTTGCACCGTGGAACGATAGTCGACCTGCACCACACCATAACCCCGCCGACATGCCGCTTTCCTGTCCAGGGTGCGAAGCTGCTGGGCGCCCTAAACAGCCTGACCACCCTCCCGAACTGCCATACATTGAGCAATACCGACATGGTGCTGCATGCCGTGGTCCATCGCTTCATGGAAGGCGAATGGGCCAATGGATTTCGGGACTTGCTGGATTTGCACCGGCTGCTGGAAGAGTTCAGCAAGGATGCAGGCTTCGGCGATGCGCTCCTGAACAGAAGCCATGAACTCGGCCTGGAGATGCCACTACGGCAAACCCTGCATCAGCTCAAACGCATCTTCCCCACGCCTCTGTCGCCGGCGCTGAAAATCACTGCCCAACGCGGCCCCATCCGGGTGAGCGAACGCGTCACCAGCATGTTGATGGGTGAGGTCCTGATGCCAAGAGAGGCCGACGCGAAAACGCCGGAGCGGCGCTGGGCCGCGCCGCTGCTCTATTTGAGGGCGCACTGGCTGAGGATGCCGCCGCACCTGCTGGCGGCTCATCTGCTGCGCAAGGCCTTGCGGCCAGCGCAGGAAAACACGTCTTGAACAGCAAGGATCCGGCGAGGCCCTTACTGGATGAAAAGAGCGCCGGGGGCCGCGGCCACCAGCGCTGCGCGGTCAGCTTTGGGCAGTGACGACGCCGGCGTCGGCCAGCATTTGCTGCAGTTCGCCGTTCTGGTACATCTCGCGCAGGATATCCGCGCCCCCCACGAACTCACCGCCGATATAGAGTTGCGGAATCGTCGGCCAATTGGAGAACTCCTTGATGCCCTGACGGATGGCGTCATCAGCCAGTACGTTTACTGCGAAAACCTGACTGACGCCACAGGCCTTCAGTATCTGGACCGCGGTCGCAGAGAAGCCGCACTGAGGCATCTGCGGCACGCCCTTCATATAGAGAACGACCGGGTTGGAAGAAACCTGCTCGCGGATGACATCCTGGATATCCATGCTCTTGCGCCCTGCAAAAAGTTGAGTGAAACAGTCGGAAAAGACTACGCCTCGCCCGCCTGAGCGTCAATCTGGGGGCAAGGAAAGCAATTTCAAGCCCTGCCCAGCCAACGACCACCGGAAACCCGCTCTATCCCGCCGAGGTCCTTCCATGACGTGATAGCGGCGAACCCTGCATCGGCAAGCAAGCTACGTACCGACATCGCCTGGTCGTAACCGTGTTCCAGGAACAGCCAGCCGCCCGGCTCAAGGTGATGCGGGGTCCCGGCGATGATTTCTGCCAGATCGTCCAATCCCGCAGGGCCTGCTGCCAGCGCGGTACGAGGCTCGAAGCGTAGATCGCCCTCCTCCAGGTGTGGGTCGGCAGCTGCAATATAAGGGGGATTCGCGACAATCAGTTGGAAACGCTCCTCACCCAGCCCCGAAAACCAATCGCTCTGAACGAAGGAGACGCTGGCTCCCAACTTGGCCGCGTTGGCCATTGCCACCCACAGCGCCTCGCGAGAACGATCCAGCGCGGTAACGTCAGCCCCTTCCAGTTCGAGCGCCAGCGTCACCGCCAGAGCACCGCTGCCAGTGCCCATATCCAGCAATCTCAGCCTCGGCTCCCCCGAGAAATGCGCCAAGGCCAGCTCCACCAACAGTTCAGTATCAGGACGGGGAATCAGTACGGCAGGCGTCACCATGAAGTTCCGACCGAAGAACTCACGCTCGCCGACCAGATAGGCGACAGGCTCTCCGGCGACCCGGCGCTCGACCAAGGCGCGATAGTCCTCCCACTCCCTGGCCGACAAGCGCTGTTCCGGCCAACCTGCCAGGCGCGCCGCGGTACACTTCAGCACATGGCGCAGCAGCACGCGGGCATCCATCAGGTCTGCCCGCTCACGGGCCCAGGCAAGGGCCCCTGCTATATCTGGATGAAGTCCTGCGTCCGCCACGACTCACTCCTCCCCTAGCGCCGCCAGCAACTCGGCCTGGTGTTCGAGCACGAGGGCTGCGATGAGTTCGTCCAGTTCGCCTTCCATCACCGCATCCAACTTATAGAGGGTGAGATTGATGCGGTGATCGGTGACGCGCCCCTGTGGAAAGTTGTAGGTGCGGATACGCTCAGAACGATCACCACTGCCGATCAGGCTCTTACGAGTCGCCGCCTCGGCGCTCTGACGCTCGCGCAATTCGGCGTCCTGCAAACGGGCGGCCAGTACGGCCATTGCCTGTGCCTTGTTTCGGTGCTGGGAGCGGTCATCCTGACACTCGACGACCAGGCCGGTGGGCAGGTGCGTGATGCGAACGGCGGAGTCGGTCTTGTTGATGTGCTGGCCGCCTGCGCCCGATGCCCGGAAAGTGTCGATACGCAGGTCGGCGGGATTTATCTCCACCTCCGCCACCGAATCGGCCTCCGGCATCACCGCAACGGTACACGCCGAGGTATGGATACGGCCCTGTGTCTCGGTGACCGGAATGCGCTGCACGCGGTGGCCACCCGATTCGAACTTAAGCTGCGAATAAGCCCCGGCGCCCATCAGCCGGGCGATGACTTCCTTGTAGCCCCCGAGGTCCGACTCGCTGGCCGAAACGATCTCCACCTTCCAGCGCTGGCGCTCGGCATAGCGGGTATACATGCGCAGCAGATCTGCAGCGAACAGGGCCGCCTCATCTCCACCTGTGCCCGCGCGGATCTCGAGGAAAAGATTGCGGTCGTCGTTAGGATCCCGCGGCAGTAAGGCCCGTTGCAGATCATGCTCGAGGGCGCCGATACGGGCCTGTGCAGCCTGCAGTTCCGCGCCGGCAAATTCTTGCATTTCCGGGTCGCCGAGCAACTCCCGGGCAGTCTCGCCATCGGCCTCCGCCTGCCGATAAGCAGCGTAAAGCTCGACCGCAGGCTCTATTTCGGCTCGCTCACGCGACAGATCGCGGAACGCGTTCATATCTCTGGCAGCGTCCTCGGAAGCCAGGGCCCGGTCGAGTTCCTGCAAGCGGGCACTCAGGTGTTCGAGCTTGTCTCGGATGCTCTGCTTCATGGCGTCTCAATAATGAAAAAACGCGGGCACCGTGCGGCGCCCGCGAGATCCGACTTGCCGCCTATTGATGACGGGAAAGATTGAACAAGCGTTGGACCAGCAGTCCGGCTTCAGACTGCTCTTCGCCATCAACCTGATTGAGATAGCGGGTCGGGCCATGCATGAGCTTGTTGGCAAGCCCATGGGAAAGACTCTCCAGCACCTGCCTGGGATCGTCACCGCGAGCTAGCAAACGCAGAGCGCGCTCCAACTCGGCCTGGCGCAGGGCTTCGGCATGCTGCCGCAGCGCACGGATGGTCGGTACCGCATCCCTGGCATGCATCCAGTGGATGAATCCATCGACCCGGCTGTCGATGATCTGCTCCGCCTCCAGCACCGCCTGCTGCCGAGATTCAAGGCCAGCGTCGACGACTTGCGCCAGATCATCAACGGTGTAGAGAAACACGTCATCCAGGCCGCTGACTTCGGGCTCAATGTCACGAGGCACAGCCAGATCCACCATCACCATGGGGCGGTGACGACGCGCCTTCACAGCCCGCTCCACCATGCCTAACCCGACGATGGGCAAAGGCGCGGCCGTACAGGACACCACCACGTCAAAACGGGAGAGCATCTCGCCCACCAGATCCAGCCGCATGGTGTGCGCACCGAAACGCGCCGCCAGCGCATGGCCGCGGGCCTCGGTGCGATTCGCGATGGTGATCGACCTCGGCCCTGCGCCGGCGAAATGCGCCGCACAGAGCTCTATCATCTCGCCGGCGCCGATGAACAGAACATGCTGGTCAGCGACCCGTTCGAAAATGCGCTCGGTCAGGTGCACCGCAGCCGCAGCCATAGAAACGATGTTGGCGCCGATCGCGGTCGTGGAGCGCACCTCCTTGGCAACCGCAAAGGTGTTCTGGAACAGCTTGTGCATCAAGGTGCCCAGCGTTCCCGCCTCCTCCGCCCTGCGGGCCGCCTCCTTTACCTGACCAAGGATCTGCGGTTCCCCCAGCACCATCGAATCCAGTCCGCTCGCCACCCGGAACATATGCCTGATCGCGTCGCGCTGCGGATAGGCATACAGATAGGGAGAGACATCATCCAGATTCAAGCGGTGGAAGGAAGCGAGCCAATCTGCCGCGTGCTGCGCCTGCTCCGCGGCAAAGTAAACTTCCGTTCGATTACAAGTAGAGAGAATCGCCGCCTCACGCACCAGATCGCTACGGGTGAGATCATGCAGCGCCTGATCCAGCAGCTCGGGCTGAAACGCCACGCGTTCGCGGATTGCGAGCGGCGCGGTATGGTGATTCAGACCGAGAGCATAAAGTTGCATGCGTTGAAACGGGCAAGCGGATTGAGCGGAATTATAGCACCGCGCCCTTCCCCCAAAGTTTTGAGCAAAATCAGCAGCTTCCGGGCAGACCGCGTAAACGGAAAAAGCGGACCGACTTTACATCGGTCCGCTTTCTGTTCTGGTGGCCAGTCGCGGAATCGAACCACGGACACGCGGATTTTCAATCCGCTGCTCTACCAACTGAGCTAACTGGCCTAAGGAGCGGGCATTATAGCGAATCGGTGGCTGGAGTCAAACATTTCATCACCCGCGCGCCCCACTTTCTTCTTAATGGCTGGACGCAGCAGCAGCACCTATGCCAGTCTCGGAACGCACTTTCTGAGCCAGGTAGCCCGCACGATCCTCGGCAGCACGTTCGCTGCGATCCATGATCGAAAACAGCCAGATGCCCACGAAACCCACCGCCATGGAGAACAGCGCCGGCGAGGTATAGGGGAACAGCGCGGAGCCCTTCGGATTGCCCAGCGTCGCCTCCCACACCGAGGGCGACACGATGGTCAGGCCCACCGCAGTGATCAGACCAAGGAAGCCGCCCCAGCACGCGCCGCGGGTGGTGCAATCCTTCCACAGCACAGACATGAACAGCACCGGGAAATTAGCAGATGCCGCGATAGCGAAGGCCAGCGAGACCATGAAGGCGATGTTCTGCTTCTCGAAGGCAATGCCGAGCACAACCGCGACGATGCCCAGGGCGATGGTGGTCATGCGGGACACGCGCAGTTCCGAAGCCGAATCCGCGTTGCCCTTCTTGAACACCGTGGCGTAGAGGTCATGCGATACCGCAGATGCGCCCGACAGCGTCAGCCCAGCCACCACCGCCAGGATGGTCGCGAAGGCCACCGCGGACATGAAGCCGAGGAAGACGTTGCCGCCCACCGCGTTCGCCAAGTGGATCGCCGCCATGTTGTTGCCACCGATCAGGCCGTTGGCATCCAGGAACTGCGGGTTTGTGGAGACGAACACGATGGCGCCGAAGCCGATGATAAAAGTCAGGATGTAGAAGTAGCCGATCCAGGTGGTCGCCCAGAACACAGACTTACGCGCTTCCTTGGCATCCGGCACGGTGAAGAAGCGCATCAGGATGTGGGGCAGCCCCGCCGTACCGAACATCAGCGCCATGCCGAAGGAGATGGCGGAGATCGGATCTTTGATGAAGGACCCTGGTCCCATTATCGCTTGGGCAATCACCCCGGCCTCCTCCGGCGACTTGCCGGCAGCCAGCGCGGCATCGGCCTTAACCTTCACCGAAGCGGCGAAAAGTTGTTCAGGAGAGAAGCCGTAGTTCCACATGACGATGAAGGCCATGAAGGAAGCCCCGCCGAGCAGCAGGCAAGCCTTGATGATCTGCACCCAGGTGGTGGCAGTCATACCGCCGAACAGCACGTAGACCATCATCAACACGCCGACGATGACCACCGCCATCCAGTATTCCAAGCCGAACAACAGCTTGATCAACTGACCGGCACCCACCATCTGCGCGATCAGGTAGAAGGCGACCACAACCAGCGTGCCTGAGGCCGCAAAGGCGCGGATCGGGGTCTGCTTGAAACGGTAGGCCGCCACGTCGGCAAAGGTGAACTTGCCGAGGTTGCGCAGGCGCTCGGCCATCAGGAAGGTGATGACCGGCCAGCCGACCAGGAAGCCAATGGAGTAGATCAGGCCATCGTAGCCGCTGGCCATCACCGCAGCGGAAATACCCAGAAAGGAGGCCGCGGACATGTAGTCACCGGCAATTGCCAGGCCATTCTGGAAGCCGGTGATGCCGCCGCCCGCGGTGTAGAAGTCAGCCGCAGACTTGGTCTTGGCCGCCGCCCACTTGGTGATCCACAGCGTGGCAAGCACGAAGACGGAGAACATGGTGATAGCCGTCCAGTTCGTCGCCTGCTTTACCGTTTCGCCAATGTCACCACCGGCGGCGAAAGCACCAGCCGAGAGCGCGATCAACCCCAGGCCACCAGCAAGTTTCAGGTTACGACCGCTCATTTGCCGCTCTCCTTGACGATTTCCTGGGTCAGTGAGTCGAACTCGGAATTCGCACGCCGCACGTACAGGCCGGTGATGAGCACGGTGAAGATGATCACGCCCAAGCCCACCGGGATGCCGTAGGTCATGACCCCGGAACCGAGGCGCTCCGCGAACAGTTCCTTGTCGAAGGCGATGATGGCGATATAGCCGTAGTAAACGACCATCATGATGGCCGTGAGCGTCCAACCGTAGCGCGAGCGCGTACCGACGAGCCGCTGGTACTTCGGGTTGGCTGCAATCTTTGCTGCCAGGTTCTCTTGCATGTCTCCCTCCTTGTTTTGCTATGGACAGCCGGGACAAGCCCCCGGGGTCGCACCAGCAAAATATTCCCAGAGCCTTACGACCTGCTTACGGAAGGGGATCGAATGCAAAAAAGACGAAATTGGTGATCGCTTGTCAAAAAGATTAATTAAATTTTCGCAATCAATTAATTTATTGGTTGCGCGGTTTAGCCCAGCGGAAAGTAGGTGCTCTGCAAGGCGGGCGGCGCAGGTTGGTGCTGGCCTCGCGGGAAAACCACCCTGGCCATGGTGCCGCCCCCCGCCAGGTTGGGGTTGAGCGTCACTGAGGCGCGATGCAGGTCGGCGATCTCGCGCACGATGGGCAAGCCGAGACCGGAACCGTCCGCCCCGCTGCCCAACACCCTGTAAAAGCGCTCGAACACCCGCTCCCGGTCCGCTTCCGGAATCCCGATGCCGCTGTCCTCGACCTCCAGGATGGGCGCTCCGGCCAACCGGGTCCGCGCGGTGACGCTGCCGCCCCGCGGGGTGTATTTGATGGCGTTATCTACCAGGTTCTTGATCATCTCCCGCAGCAGCACCAGGTTGCCGTCCACCTGCAGGGGCCGCCCCGCCCCTTCGACTCCGAGGTCTATGCCCTTCTCCAGCGCCCTCGGGAAAAGATCCTGGGCCACCTCCCGGACCACCGCATTCAGGTCCACCGGCTCCACGGCGTAGAGCTTCTCGAAACTGGCTTCCGCCCGGGCAAGCGACAGCAACTGGCTGATCAAGTGGCTGGCGCGGTCGGTACTCTCGGCGATGCGGGCGAGGGACTCGCGCAACTGCTCTGGATCGCTTTCCCGCAATGCCAGGTCCGTCTGCATTTTCAGCCCGGTCAGCGGTGTCCGCATCTGGTGGGCCGCGTCCGCGATGAAGCGCTGCTGGGCGTGGAGGTTCTCTTCCAGCCGCGCCATCATGTCGTTGAAGGCGACGATCAGAGGCCGGACCTCCTCGGGTACGCTGGCCGGCGGAACCGGCGACAGATCGGTGGGGCGGCGACGTCGGATCAGGCTCTGCAGCCGATTCAGCGGTGCGATACCGCGGCTCAGGCCAACCCATACCAGCACCACCGCCAGCGGAATGATGGCGAACTGAGGCAGCAGCACACCGGTTACCACCCGCGATGCCAGATCAGAACGCTTGTTGCGCGTCTCTGCCACCTGCACCAGGGTCAGCGGGCTGTCTGGCTCCAGTTCCGGCCGCAGATAGAGATAGGCGATGCGCACCTCCTCCCCATGGATGACGTCATCCCGGAACAGCACCTCTTCCGCCAGCGGCCGCGGCGGCGCCTGCACCCAGGGAATCTCGCGATCCCCGGTAATCACCTCGCCGGCACGGTCGGCGACCTGGTAATAGACGGTGTCGTCCTGGTCGGCGCGGAAAAGTGCGCGCGGCGGAGCCGGGAAATGGACGGTGACTGCGCCCCCCTCCATCGTGACCAGGCGCGCCAGCGAGCGGGCACTGTCGGCCAGGGCTCTGTCATACGGCTGGTTGGCGATGTTGTCGGCGACGTTGTGAGTGACGATGATGGAGATCGGCCACAGGAAAAGCAGGGGCGCGAGCATCCAATCCAGGATCTCGCCGAACAGGGAGTTCGGCTGGTAGCGCGCGCCCGGCGTTCTCGCCGGCTTTTCAGCCCTTCGTCGCCGGGGGCGCATCCGGGTTTTCCAGGCAGTAACCAAGACCGCGCACGGTGACGATGCGAAGCCCGCTGTCCTCCAGCTTCTTGCGCAAGCGATGGACATAGACCTCGATAGCGTTGCTGGACACCTCCTCCCCCCAGCCACACAGGTGATCCACCAGTTGATCCTTGCTTACCAAACGACCGACGCGCAGGGCGAAGACCTCCAGCAAACCGACCTCCCGCGCGGAGAAGTCCACCACCTGGCCATTGATCTTCACCACCCGGTCCGCCTGGTCATAGCTCAGCCGCCCGATCTCGATGCAACGCGGCTGACCGGTGCCGCGCCGGGTCAAGGCACGCACCCTGGCCTCCAGTTCCGGCAGTGCGAAGGGTTTGGTCAGATAGTCGTCCGCACCGGCATCCAGCCCGCGCACGCGGTCTTCCACCCCATCCTGGGCAGTCAGGATCAGGACCGGCAGCACCGACTTGCGCCCCCGCAAACGCTTCAGCACTTCAATGCCGGGCAAACGGGGCAGGCCGAGATCCAGTATCAGCAAGTCATATGGTTGCGAAGCCAGCGCGGCATCGGCATCCGCGCCGTCGCCCACATGGTCCACCGCATAGCCATTGCGCCGTAATGTACGGCCAATGCCATCGGCAATCATCGCATCGTCTTCAGCCAGCAGAATGCGCATAGGATGTGGATGTAAGTTGTACGTAAGCGGCCAGCCCTAGAGTCGCAACCGCTGTTCTCCTTTTGCTCGGTCTTCGGGAACACGACGGCTTACGCCGACGGGTTCCGGGGAGTGTCCGGCTTCCGCAACGGACGCTCCCTGCCGCTTTTTCCCCTCTGCAGATCACGGGATTATCCCACGCTTCCATTCCGTCGGCGTGCGCGTCCATGCGCCGTAAACGGCAAACGGCCCCGCCGTGGCGGGGCCGTTTCTGGTCTGGGAGACCGGACGGGTATTACATACCCATGTCCATGCCACCCATACCGCCCATGCCGCCCATCGGGGGCATGGCGGGCTTGTCTTCGGCCAGTTCGCCAACCATGCAGTCGGTGGTCAACATCAGGCCGGCCACGGAAGCGGCGTTCTGCAGCGCGGTGCGGGTGACCTTGGTCGGATCCAGCACACCCATCTCCACCATGTCGCCGTACTCGCCGGTCGCGGCGTTGTAGCCGAAGTTGCCCTTGCCTTCGACAACCTTATTCACCACGACGGAAGGCTCGTCACCCGCGTTGGCGACGATTTCACGCAGCGGCTGCTCCATGGCGCGCAGCACGATCTTGATGCCGGCGTCCTGATCGTGGTTGTCGCCCTTCAGGCCGCCCAGGTTGGCACGGGCACGCAGCAGCGCGACACCGCCACCGGGGACGATGCCTTCTTCCACCGCAGCGCGGGTGGCGTGCAGCGCATCTTCCACACGAGCCTTCTTTTCCTTCATTTCGACTTCGGTGGCAGCGCCAACCTTGATCACCGCAACACCGCCAGCCAGCTTGGCCACGCGCTCTTGCAGCTTTTCACGGTCGTAGTCGGAGGTGGCTTCTTCGATCTGCACGCGGATCTGCTTCACGCGGGCTTCGATGCGGGAAGCGTCGCCGGCGCCATCGATCACGATGGTGTTTTCCTTGCCGACTTCGATGCGCTTGGCCTGGCCCAGCTCGGCCAGGGTGGCCTTTTCCAGGTTCAGGCCGACTTCTTCGGCGATCACCTGGCCGCCGGTCAGCACGGCGATGTCTTCCAGCATGGCCTTGCGACGGTCGCCGAAGCCCGGAGCCTTGACGGCGCAGGTCTTCAGGATGCCACGGATGTTGTTCACCACCAGGGTGGCCAGCGCTTCACCGTCCACGTCTTCGGCGATGATCAGCAGCGGACGGCCGGCCTTGGCGACTTGCTCCAGCACCGGCAGCAGGTCGCGGATGTTGGAGATCTTCTTGTCGAACAGCAGGACGAACGGGTTTTCCAGAATGGCAACCTGCTTGTCCGGGTTGTTGATGAAGTAGGGCGACAGGTAGCCGCGGTCGAACTGCATGCCTTCGACCACATCCAGTTCGTTGCTCAGGCTCTTGCCGTCTTCAACGGTGATGACGCCTTCCTTGCCGACCTTGTCCATGGCGCTGGCGATGATGTCGCCGATGTCGCTGTCGGAGTTGGCGGAAATGGAGCCGACCTGGGCGATTTCCTTGTTGGTCGAGCAGGGCTTGGACAGCTTCTTCAGCTCGTCGATGGTGGCGATGACAGCCTTGTCGATACCGCGCTTCAGGTCCATCGGGTTCATGCCGGCGGCCACATACTTCATGCCTTCGCGGACGATGGACTGGGCGAGCACGGTGGCGGTGGTGGTGCCGTCACCGGCGATGTCGGAAGTCTTGGAAGCAACTTCCTTGACCATCTGGGCGCCCATGTTCTCGAACTTGTCCTTCAGCTCGATTTCCTTGGCGACGGACACGCCGTCCTTGGTCACGGTGGGGGCGCCGAAGGAGCGCTCCAGCACCACGTTGCGGCCCTTCGGGCCCAGGGTCACCTTGACCGCGTTGGCCAGCACGTTGATGCCGGCAACCATGCGTTCGCGGGCGGAATCGCCAAACTTGACTTCTTTAGCAGCCATTCTTCAGAACTCCTTGAAATTCGATTGCGGATGAGGATGGGAGGGAGGCTCAGGCCTCGACCACGCCCATGATGTCTTCTTCGCGCATGACGAGCAGTTCTTCGCCATCGACCTTGACGGACTGGCCGGCGTACTTGCCGAACAGTACCTTGTCGCCAGCCTTGACGGCCATCGGGCGAACCTTGCCATCGTCCAGGATCTTGCCGTTACCGACGGCCAGCACTTCGCCCTGGTCGGGCTTCTCGCCGGCGGAGTCGGGGATCACGATACCGCTGGCGGTCTTGCGCTCGGCTTCCAGACGCTTGACGATCACGCGATCATGCAAGGGACGAATCTTCATCGAGTTTTCTCCTTCTTACGGATTCAACTTGCGCGGGCCAAACCCGCTGGGATGTTCTCAAGGTCCCCGGAGTCACCCCGGGGTGCGTTAGCACTCACTGCCAACGAGTGCTAATAATAGGGACGCACTTGGGCGATTTCAAGAGCGCAGCTTTGAATCGCAGCAAATCAGAAAAGCTCGATGTCGCTCTTGCGCCGGCGTTGCGCCAGTTCTTCGGCGTAGGCGCGCTCGGCGCTCTCGATGCGACGGGCGACGGCCAGCGAGCCGCCGCCCCGTCTACAGAACACATCGCCACTGGCGGGATCCACCACTACCTTGCGCGACCAGGGGCCGAGGAAATCCGAAGCACGCAGCGGAATGCCCTCGCGCACCAGCCACTCGCGCGCAAACTGGACATTGCGCTCGCCGATGGGAGAGCGATCCAGCGAGGAGACCACCGCCCCGCCGCCGAAGGCCTTGGCGAACAGGCGCGCCTTCTTGGCTCCGCGCGCCAGCATGCCGTTGAGCAAAGCCTCCATCGCGTAGTCGCCTGCCAGCAGGGCATCTTCCTCTGCGCGCTCTGCCACGCGATCGAAATGCGGCAGCATGAAGTGGTTCATACCAGCCAGGCGCAGATGAGGATCATAGAAGGCCACCGCCACGCAGGAGCCCAGCAGCGTGGCGATCGGCAGTTGCTGATCCACGGCCCAGCCTCCCGGCAGAATGACGCGGGCGCGCCGTTCCAGTTCGCGGCCGGTGAGATTGGATTCGGTACTCATGAAAAGACGGCCAAAATGCACGCCAACGACGATCGGCGATGCCCCGCCAGCATAGTCCAAACCCACCTTCAGAAAGCGATGGCGACACCGAAATGGAGACGTAGTCGACGGTCTTGCTGCCCCCAGGCCAGGTCTACCGCCAGCGGCCCGGCCGGGCTGCGCCAGCGCCCACCCACCCCGTAACCGGTATGCAGACGGAAAGACTCGCGCGAATCCGCCGCGTCGCCGCTATCCACGAAGAAGGCTGCCCCCCAGGCCGGGCGGAACCAGCGCACATACTCCGCGCTGGCAATGCCGAGGTAACGACCACCGACGGTCGCATCGCCCTCGGACACACCTAGGCTCTGGTACGCATAGCCACGCACGGATTGCGCGCCGCCGGCGCGGAAGAGGAAATCCTGTGGGATGCCCTCCCGCGTCTTGGCCAACGTGGCGCCGCCTTCCAGCCGCAGGATTAGGCTATCGGTTTCGCCCATTGGCCGGTAATGGACGTAACGGCTGTAGAGGCGGACGAAATCCTGTTCGGCCAGCGCAATGCTGGAACCACCGCCGATCTGGAATTCCAGCACGTTGCCGGCACGCGGATCGAGCAGGTCATCCACCGCGCGCTGGACCCAGGTCCAGTTCAACGTCAGGGCGTTCTGCGTGCTCTTCTCGGCGCCGTCCGGCTCCAGGATTTCATGCTGCAGCCGCAGGGCCAGCTTGGTTTCGATGTCACCCCGCACCGTGGTCCGCGCCACGCCGACGGCACGGTTCTCCAGTTTCAGGCCTTCCAGGTCGCTGCGGTCGATCAAGGCGCCTATGCTGTCGCGGTGACCCCGCTCCGGCGGCAGGAAGATGTCAGCATAGGCAGACTGCCGGCGCTGTTCCAGACGCAGGCCGGAGGAAAGCTCCCAGCCGCGCTGCCAGAGGTTCACGTCCCGGTAGGTGGTCTCGACCCGGTAGCCGGTATTGCTGGAGAAGCCGACGCCAAACCCCAGCCTGCGCGACCTCGCCTCAACCACCTGCACATTCACCGGCACCGCGGCGGCCTTGGCGGCATCCCGCTCCACGTCGACGACCACAGAGGCGAACTGCGGCGCATTCTGCAGCGTGCGCTGCAAGGTCAGCAGCGCGTTGCGGTCATACTCGGCGCCAACCTCCAGGCCACTGAAGCGGGCGACGAAGTCTCCCGGTAGCGCCTGCAGGCCACTGACTTCGAGGGGGCCAAGGAAGAACGGCGGGCCGCTGTCGACGGTCACGCTCAGATCCACCGTTGCAGCCTCGGCATCCACCCTCGCCCGGCTCTGCACCACCCGCGCCGCCGCATAGCGGCGAGCGCCCACCTCGTCCATCAGCGCCTGCTTCGCGCCGTCCCAGTCGCCCTGGCGGAAAGGCTTGCCGGCCGGCAAGCGCCAGCCCTTGCGCAGTTCTGCGACCCGCGCTGTACGCTCTGGAGCCCCGTCGGCGAGTTCGCCCTCGAAGGACAGGGTGACGTTGCGCACCGTCGTTCGCGGCCCCGGCGCTACACGCAGGCGCCAGCGCTCGCGATCCTGCTGGTCGATGTCGATTTCCGGCGAAAAGTAGCCTTCGGTCGCCAGCAGGTCGCTGACTTCCCGGCGCGTGCGACGAATCAAGGCCCTGCGGTCGGGCCCCGCAGCCGGCAGTACTTTCTCCTCCTGCTTGAGGAGACGCACATGTTGCTGCAGCAGGGCACGCAACTCGTCCGGCGCCTCCAGCACGACCTCGAAGGCCGCAGCCTCGCCGCACACAAGCGCCGTGCTACACAGCAGCGCCAGGAGGCCGGTGCGCGCGCCGTGCAGGAAGGCGGGCCCTCGCAAACCGCGTCAGCCTTCCTGGTGATAGGCGGTGACGCGTTCGACTTCCTGCTTCGAGCCCAGGATGACCGGCACGCGCTGGTGCAGCCTCTCGGGCTGCAACGCCATGATGCGCTTGCGGCCGGTGGTGGCGGCACCGCCGGCCTGCTCTATCAGCATCGCCATCGGGTTCGCCTCGTACATCAGGCGCAGCTTGCCGCCCTTGTCACGGCACTTTTCGTCCATTGGATACATGAAGATGCCGCCGCGGGTAAGGATGCGATGCACATCCGCCACCATGGACGCTACCCAGCGCATGTTGAAGTCCTTGCCGCGCGGACCGGTCTTGCCCTGCTGCAACTCTTCGACGTAGCGCTGCACCGGCGGCTCCCAGAAGCGCTGGTTGGACGCGTTGATCGCGTACTCCTGCGTTTCTTCCGGCACGGTCATGAAAGGCGTGGTGTAGACGAAACTGCCCATCTCCCGATCCAGCGTGAAGCCATGCACACCACTGCCCACGGTCAGCACCAGCAGGGTGGAGGGACCATAAAGCGCATATCCCGCCGCAGCCTGGCTGGTTCCGGGCTGCAGGAAACTCTGCTCGGTAGCCTCGCCGGCTTCCTTGTCATGGCGCAGCACCGAAAAGATGGTACCGACGGAAACGTTCACATCGATATTGGAGGAGCCATCAAGCGGATCGAACAGCAGCAGGTAGCCGCCCTTGGGGTAGTCGAAGGGGATGTGATGCACCTCCTCCACTTCCTCCGAAGCCATCGCCGCCAGATGCCCACCCCATTCATTCGCCTGCAACAGGATTTCGTTGGCGATCACATCCAGCTTCTTCTGCGCCTCGCCCTGCACATTGTCAGTTCCAGCCTCGCCGAGGATGCCGGCCAGCGCCCCCTTGGAGACATTCACGCTGATGGCCTTCACCGCGCGGGCCACGACCTCGATCAGCAAGCGAAGGTCGGCGGTAATGCGGCCGGCGCGCTGCTGCTCGATCAAAAACTGGGTGAGGGTGACTCGACGCATGAAACAGCTCCCTGGAGTGATTGGATGGCGGATCGGCGGATTATCCCGCTTCCTGCGCCCAGGCGCACCACTCGAAACAGCCGGTATCAGGACCGCGCCAACATCGTTTCCACCAAACTCGACCCAGCGCTTATCATCCCATCTCCGGTGGAACTACTACTTCCCGCTAGTACTCGTACCGGAGTTCCTGCGGACAAGACATCCTTTCTATGCATGTGATGGTCCTCGGCGCCGGTGTCACCGGCGTCACCACCGCCTGGTTTCTGCACAAGGCGGGCTTCGAAGTCAGCATCGTTGACCGCCAACCGGAAGCCGGGCTTGAAACCAGCTTCGCCAATGGCGGCCAGATTTCTGTAAGCCACCCCGAACCCTGGGCCAACCCCTCAGCGCCCCTGCTCGCCCTGCGCTGGCTGGGCCGCGAGGACGCACCACTGCTGTTCCGCCCGCGGGCGCGCATGGCGCAATGGCGCTGGGCACTCTCCTTCCTGCACGAGTGCCTGCCCTGGCGCAGCCGTCGCAACACCCGCGCCATCGCCTCCCTGGCCATCTACAGCGCCAGCCATCTACGGGCATTGCGGGCAGAGACGGGTATTACTTACGACCAATTGCAGCGCGGCATCCTGCATCTCTTTTTCTCGGCAGCGGAGTTCCGCCACGCCCCAGTCCGTGCTGTTGAACTGAATCACTTGGGCATTGCTGCGCGGGCATGCACCGCGGATGAATGTTTCGCTGTGGAGCCCGCGCTGCAGCGCTTGGCGGGCCGGCTAGCTGGCGGCATCTACGCACAGGATGACGAATCCGGGGATGCCTTCCGTTTCACCCAGGCACTGGCGGGGCACTTGCGCAGCGTGGGCGTCCGCTTCCACTACGGCACGACGATAGAACGGCTGGACCGCAGCGGCGAACAGATAAGCGGAATTGAAGTGAGGGACTCCGCCGGCCGCACCGGCACCCTCTCGGCGGAGGCCTATGTGCTCTGCCTCGGCAGTTTCAGCCCGGCCATCGTGGCGCCATTGGGGCAGCGGCTACCCATCTATCCGGTGAAAGGCTACTCCGTCACCGCACCCATCGTGGAAACGGCTCTTGCACCCCAAGTCAGCCTGACCGACGAATCCCGCCGCATCGTCTGCTCCCGCCTCGGCGACCGCCTGCGCATCGCCGGCACGGCTGAACTCAACGGCTTCGATGCCAACGTGAGGCCGGAGCGCGGCCGCGCCATCCTGGATTGGGTAAACGACAGGCTGCCGGGTGCCATAGACCCGGCTCAGGCTCAACTCTGGGCCGGTCTGCGACCGGCTACTCCGGGCAACATCCCGCTCATCGGCAAGGGTTGGGGAAAGAACCTCTGGTACAACACTGGGCACGGCACGCTGGGGTGGACGCTATCCTGCGGCTCGGCCGCTGCCCTTACAGAATTGATGCAGGGCAGACGCCCCGCCCCCGACTTTCCCTTCCGCCCAGGCGCCTGACGGTTTCCCCGAACACGGCTCAAACGGCCGCACTCTCCTTGGAAGCAGCACCGCCGCAGGTGCAAGAGGCCGGCCCACAACCTCCAGGCTCGATCCCACCGCCTTCCTTCTCCACATCGAAGCCAATGCTCTGCAGATGGAAGGCCAGCGCGGCGTCCATTCCACCGGCGTGGTTCTCGAACCAGGGGGGCAACTCCTCGACCAGGCGCATCCCCAGCACCTTGTCCCCCTTCTCCACCCGCGCCCTTACCTCATGCATCACCGCCAGCACGCGGTCGTGCTCGGCACGATGGCAGCCAGGAAAACCCACTTGCTCCATCCACCGGTTCTCCTGGTCGAAATGGGCAATCGTGTGCTCAATGAAAGCGTCGAGCCTTTGCAGGAAGGTCTCCGGCGACGCCGAAGCCAGCGCGTTGTAGTACTCGACGAACTCGCGGTGGGTATCGTCCATCCTGCCCAGACCAAGCTCGAGTTGCTCGCTCCATTGCATCACTGGCATTTCTGTCTCCATGAACATCCGGAAGAGGGTTCCGCGCTTATAGCCGACCGGCCACCCGGCAACCCTGATCCTGATCAATTCCCCTGGACCGGAGTGAAACGAAACCGTCACCCCCATCCCCTAGATTGGCGGCATTGCCCAGCCATGGCCGCCCATGAACATCCTCATGATCTCCGACGTGTACTTTCCCCGCATCAACGGGGTCAGCACCTCGATCGAGACCTTCCGCCGTGCCCTTTCCGAGCGCGGCGTACGTTCCACCCTCATCGCCCCCGCCTATCCCGGCGCCGAGCGTGACGACATGGAACTGCTGCGCATTCCTTCCCGCTACATTCCTCTAGACCCGGAGGACAGGATGATGCGCAGCGGCGCCATACGCCTGCGCCATGCGGACCTCCAGACGCGAGGCTTCGATGCAGTGCACATCCACACACCTTTCGTCGCCCACTACGCCGGCCTGGAAATCGCTCGCAAGCTCAACCTGCCCTGCCTCGCGACCTATCACACCTTCTTCGAGGAATATCTGTTCCATTACATCCCGATCCTACCCAAGCCCTGGCTGCGCGCGTTCGCCCGCCGCTTTTCCCGCAGCCAGTGCAATGCGATGGACAGAGTCATCGTTCCCTCCCGTGCCATGGCGGACGCCTTGACCAACTATGGCGTCAATCGCCCGCTCCAGGTCCTGCCCACCGGCATCCCGGACGAACAATTCCACGGCGGCGATGGCTGCTACTTCCGCAACCGCTACGGCATAGGCAAGGACAGGCAGTTGCTGCTCTACGTCGGCCGAGTCGCCCACGAGAAGAACATCGGTTTCCTGCTGGAGATGGTGGATCACCTGCGCCGCAGCAATCCCCGCGTCCTGCTGCTCGTTACCGGCGAAGGGCCGGCACTCTCCGGCCTGCAGGCGGAAACGGAGCGCAGGGGTCTGAATACCCATGTGCGTTTCCTGGGGTACCTGGACAGAGGAAGTGAGCTTCACGATTGCTACCGGGCTGCGGATCTCTTCGTCTTCGCTTCACGCACCGAAACCCAGGGGCTCGTGCTGCTGGAAGCGATGGCGCTGGGTACCCCGGTTGTCGCTCTCGCGGACATGGGCGCACGAGACATACTAAGCGGCGAACGCGGATGTCGGATCGCCCCACCCCATGCCGGCCGGTTTGCGGAGCTTATCAACCAGCTTCTCGCCGATGGCCCCGCCTTGCAGCAACTGGGAGAAGAGGCGCGGGAAACCGCACTGAAGTGGAGAGCGGAAGAAATGGCGGCCCGACTGGAATGCATCTACGCCGACGCCGTCTCCGACCACTTTCCTGCACGCAGTCTGCGCCCCGCTTGAATGGCGGAATGCCTACTTCACGATCTTGAGATGACCGCCACGTGGTGGTGGCTTGTCGTCGTTACCGCCGCGATCATCGCCACCCTCGCCTTCCGACAAAGCCTCTCCCAATTCCTCATCGACGCCGGCAGGGGCGGAAATCTCCGTCTTTTCCACCTCGAAGGCCATGCCTTGGCCATTCTCGCGAGCGTAGATCGCCACCACGTTGCCGACGGGCACCAGCAGTGAGTGCGCAACACCGTTGAAGCGCGCCTGGAATGAGATGGACTCGTTGTCCATGACAAGCTGATGGGTCGCGTCGGCACCCACATTCAGCACGATCTGGCCGTCGCGCGCATAACCCGGCGGAACGCGCGTCTGCTCATCGACCATGGCGGCGATGTAGGGGGTGAACCCCTGGTCCACGCACCATTCATAAATGGCACGAATCAAATAGGGCTTGGTCGATACGGTCGTCATGGGAATCCTGTAGCCGGCGCCGGCGGGCCTCAAGTTCAGCCCTACCGGACGGCCGGAGCGCCGTGTCAGCGACGCATCACCTTCTCGGACGGCGTCAGGGCATCGATGAAGCCCTGCCGGCTGAAGATACGCTCGGCATACTTCGCCAGCGGCGCAGCCGCCTTCGGCAGTTCGATGCCATAGTGTTCCAGGCGCCACAGCAGCGGCGCGATGGCCACATCCAGCATCGAAAACTCTTCGCCCAGCATGAACTTCTGCTTGGTGAAGATGGGCGCGAGCTGGGTCAGGTGGTCGCGCACGTGAGCGCGGTTCTTGTCTACACCCTTCTGGTTGGCTTCCAGCGCTTCAATATGGGAGAACAGCTCGTGCTCGAAGGTATGCAGCAGCTGGCGGGCGCGCGCTCGCATGATCGGGTCAGGCGGCATCAGCTGCGGATGCGGGAAGCGCTCGTCGATGTACTCGTTGATGATGTTGGACTCGTAAAGAACGAGATCACGGTCCACCAGTACCGGCACCCGGTTGTAGGGGTTGATGACGGCGATGTCTTCAGGTTTGTTGTAGAGATCGACATCGATCACTTCGAAATCCATGCCCTTCTCGTAGAGCACGATCCGGCAACGGTGACTGAAGGGATCGGTCGTGCCGGAATACAGGTTCATCATGTGTTACGACTCCCGATACAAAAGCAAAAGCGCACCACGCGACAAAGCACGTGGTGCGTCTGGGGAGGAAAGCGGTGCTAGGCCTTGATGTGGCCGCTCACCTGTTCGTTCAATGAACGTCCTTCCAGTAGTTCTTCTTCAAAGCGTAGGACAGCACGAAGAGGCCAGCGAGGAAGATCAGCACAACACCACCGATGGCTTTGCGCTTTTCCGCGACCGGCTCGCCCATCCAGACCAGGAAGGATACGAGATCAGCCACTGACTTGTCGAATTCCTCCGGCGACAGCTTGCCCGGCTTGGCCAAGCTCAGTTCGACCTTCTTGCCATGCTCGCCTTCAGCGATCTTCGCTACTTGCTCACCCTGAAGCTCCCACAGCGCATGAGGCATGCCCACGTTCTCGAACACCACATTGTTCCAGCCAGTCGGACGGGCCGGATCGCGGTAGAACTGACGCAAATAGGTATAGAGCCAGTCTGCGCCGCTGCCGAACTCGGAAGCGCGGGAACGAGCGATCAGCGACAGATCCGGAGGCGCCGCACCGAACCAGGCTTTGCCATCTTCCCGATGCATCGAGATCTTCATCAGATCGCCGACCTTGTCACCGGTAAACATCAGGTTGTCGCGGATCATCTGCTCCGACAGGCCAATGTCCTGCAGCCGGTTGTAGCGCACGTAGGAAGCACCGTGGCAGTTCAGACAGTAATTGACGAACAGCTTGGCGCCGTGTTGCAGAGCGGCCGGATCCTTGCTCACCGGCGCCTTGTCCAGGTGCAACTCCGCGCCGGCAGCGAACGCCAGCGCAGGAGCGAGCAGCAGGACGGCAGCAGCGCGCTTGATTAGCTTGATTACACGCGAGTTCATTTGAAAGTCACCCTTTCCGGTTCGGGTTTGCACTTGTCGAGCTTGCTGTACCACGGCATCAGCAGGAAGAAGGCGAAGTAGAGCACCGAGCAGATCTGCGACACCAGGGTACGGCCAGCGGTCGGCGGCAGCACACCCAGGTAACCGAGGATGAAGAAGCAGACGAGGAAGATCGCGACAGCGCCCTTGAAGATCGGGCCCTTGTAGCGGATGGACTTCACCGGGCTACGGTCCAGCCAGGGCAGGAAGGCGATGATGACCACCGAAGCGCCCATTGCAACCACGCCCCAGAACTTCGCATCGAGCCCGAACAGCGGATAAGTTACCGCGCGCAGGATCGAATAGAAGGGCGTGAAGTACCACACCGGCGCAATGTGCGGCGGGGTCTTCAGCGGGTCGGCCGGAATGAAGTTGTTGAACTCGAGGAAGTAGCCGCCACCCTCCGGCGCGAAGAACACTACCGCGCTGAAGAAAAACAGGAAGCCGACGACGCCGACGATGTCCTTCACCGAGTAGTACGGATGGAAGGGAATACCGTCCAGCGGAATGCCATTCTCATCCTTCTTCTTCTTGATTTCGACGCCATCCGGGTTGTTCGATCCCACTTCGTGCAGCGCGAGGATGTGCGCCACCACTAGGCCGATCAGCACCAGCGGCACCGCAATGACGTGGAAGGAGAAGAAGCGGTTCAGCGTCGCATCCGACACCACGTAGTCGCCGCGGATCACCAGAGACAGATCCGGACCGACCAGCGGAATGGCGGAGAACAGGTTCACGATCACCTGCGCGCCCCAGAAGGACATCTGGCCCCAAGGCAGCAGATAGCCCATGAAGGCTTCGGCCATCAGCACCAGGAAGATCAGGGTACCGAAGATCCAGATCAACTCGCGCGGTTTGCGGTAGGAACCGTAGAGCAGGCCGCGGAACATGTGGAGATAGACCACGATGAAGAAGGCCGAAGCGCCAGTGGAGTGCATATAGCGGATCAGCCACCCGCCTGGCACGTCGCGCATGATGTACTCGACGCTGGCGAAGGCCACAGGCACGCCGGCCGCGTTCAGCGAAGCATCCGGCTTGTAGTGCATCACCAGGAAAATGCCGGTGACGATCTGGATCACCAGCACCAGCAGCGCCAGCGAACCGAAGAAGTACCAGAAGTTGAAGTTCTTGGGCGCGTAGTACTCGGAGAGGTGCGCCTTCCAGTTGGACGTGAGCGGGAAGCGCTCGTCGATCCAGTTCAGCAAAGCCTGTGATTTGGTCGTCATCGCTTAGGCCTTTCCGTCTTCACCGACGATGATGGTGGTGTCCGCGAGGTACTTGTGCGGCGGCACCTCGAGGTTGTCCGGGGCCGGCATGCTCTTGTACACACGGCCGGCGAGGTCGAACTGCGACCCATGGCAGGGGCACAGGAAGCCACCCACCCAATCCGGACCCATTCCGCTTTCGGCCCCTGCCTTGAACTTCTCCGAGGGCGAGCAGCCGAGGTGCGTACAGATACCGACGGTAACGAGGTATTCAGGCTTGATCGAGCGGAACTTGTTCTTGGCGTACTCAGGCTGCTGGGGCTTTTCCGACTCCGGATCGCTCACCAGCCCAGCCGTCTTGTCGAGGGAAGCCAGCATTTCCGGCGTGCGGCGAAGAATCCACACCGGCTTGCCGCGCCACTCCACCGTCATCATCTCGCCCGGTGCGAGCTTACCCACATCCACCTCGACAGGCGCCCCGGCAGCCTTGGCACGCTCGGACGGCGTGAGGCTGGCAACGAACGGCACCGCCGTTGCTACCGCGGCGACTCCTCCCGCGGCGGACGTCGCCACCAGCAACTGCCGGCGACTACTGTCCATTTTATGATCAACGCTCATGACCCTCTTCCCAGAAAGGAAAACGAAAGACCCGAATGCAAAAAACCTTTTGATTATAGCGGATTCACTTCGCCTGAGGAAAGACGAAACCAGCGTCAACCAAGCGCCACAAGGCTTTCACCCCGATAGCCTCAGAAAAAATGCGGAAATTCAGGCCCGATTTTTATGCGATGCACAATCGAGCCGTTACACCGTTCGACGCTCCACCAAAGCCTGGGCGATGGTACCGGTATCGGTATGCTCCAGCTCACCGCCAACCGGCACGCCGCGTGAGAGGCGGCTGATGCGCAGGCCACGGGGAGCGAGCAGCGAGGCGACCGTATGGGCTGTGGCCTCGCCTTCATTGGTGAAGTTGGTAGCCAGGATGACTTCCTGGACGACGCCGTCGGCCGCACGCGCGATCAGCTTGTCCAGCTTGAGCTCGCGCGGCCCGATCCCGTCCAGCGGGGAAAGGCGCCCCATTAGCACGTAGTAGAGACCGTTGTAGGACTGCGTCTGCTCGATCATGGCCAGATCGGCCGGCATCTCGACGATGCAGAGCAGCGCTGGATCGCGCCGGGGGTTGGCGCAACGCTGACAGACCTCGGTTTCGCTGAAGGTGTTGCAGCGCTCGCAATGCTGCAATACGTCCAGCGCATGCCCTAGCGCCCCGGCGAGCCTTGCGGCCCCGCGCTGATCACGCTGCAGCAGGTGATAGGCCATACGCTGCGCCGATTTGGGGCCGACGCCCGGCAGACAGCGCAAGGCTTCAATCAACTCGTCGAGGCTGGAAGGCTGCATGGGCTCAGAAGGGCAGCTTGAAGCCGGGCGGCAGATTCAGCCCGGAGGTGAAGCCCGCCATTTTTTCCTGGGTAGTCGCCTCGACCTTGCGTACCGCATCGTTCAACGCGGCGGCTACCAGATCCTCCAGCATTTCCTTGTCGTCCATCACCGAGTCGTCGATGGCGACACGGCGCACATCGTACTTGCAGGTCATCACGACCTTGACCATGCCGGCGCCGGACTGGCCTTCCACTTCGACGCTGGCCAACTGGTCCTGCATTTTCTTCATGTTGTCCTGCATCTGCTGAGCCTGCTTCATCAGGCCCGCGATACCGCCTTTCATCATGATCTTTCTCCAAGAATTGAATTGAAAACGGAATCCGCTTGCGGCGGATCAGAGCGGCTTGACCGACTCCTCGACCAGGGTGGCATCGAAGCGTTCGATCAGCTCGCGAACAAAAGGATCACTCTCCAGCGCAGCCACCGCAGCGGCATGACGGACCCGGCGCTCGATCTCGTCGCGCTGCGCCGGTGTCTCCCCTTCGATCGCGCCGATGTCGATGCGCAAGCGCATCGGCCTGCCGAGCACGCTGAAAAGCTGCTCCTGCAACCGCTCCACGGCGCCGCGATTCATCTCGAAGAGATGTTTGTGGGTACTGGACAGACGTAGCGACAACACCTCCCCGTCGCAGGCCGCCCACTCGCAGTGCTGACCCAGTTCGCGCACCAAGCCACCCACGCCCAGCGCCCGCAGCAGACTGCGCCAGTCCCGCGCCGCCAGAGCCGCCTCCGCCGCCGCGGAGGATGCAGGCGCATCGGCCGCAGCCTCATCCGCAGCAGGTTCCGCAGCGGCGGGGGAAGGAGTGGGTGATGCGGCGCGTTGAATCGGAGGGGCAGCAGCCGGAGCCGGCTCCATGAAAACCGGTTCGTCGTCCATCCGCCCGGACGGCACCATGTCCGCATCGTCCAGCATGGCCTCAGGCGGCAAGGCTTCCCACGGAGGTATGTCACTCTGGGGGCGGGGTGCCGCTGGCGCCGCAACCGGTGCTGAGTCCGCGGCGGGCGCTGCAACGGGCTTCGCCACGGTGGGCTCCTTGGCCGCGCTTGCCATCGGTAACGGCGCCGCCACAGCGGTTGCCGTCGCCAGGACCTCAACCGCAGCCCCCGTCGGGACGACCGGGGTGAAAGCCGTCGCCGCTGGGGCTGCGGGCGTCGCGACAGGCGGAACAGGTGCCGGTCGCGCCGGGGCGCCTCCCATTGGCAGCGCGCGAGCCACGCCCCCACCGCCACCTTCCGCAGCCGGGCTGCCCAGAGCCGGTGGCTGCTCCGGCCGGAAGGCATGCAGCCGCAGCAAGGTCATCGTAAAGCCGCTGTATTCGTCCGGCGCCAGGGCAAGCTCATCCCTTCCATGGATGGCGATCTGATAGGCCAGTTGCAGATACTCGGCATCGAAGTGGGCGATATGGGGCGCCAGCCGCTGACGCTCCGCCTCGTCGTCGACGGCCGCCGGCGCGAACTGCGCCAGAGCCAGGCGCGTCAGTAGCGAGGCCAGGGATTGCAGCGCCGCGTCGAAGGACAGGCTGCGGGCCTCCATGCCATCCGCCACGGCCAGCAAGCCGGAAACATCGCCGGCGGCCAGCGCGTCCAGCACTGCATACAGGTGGTCGTCTCCCACCGTGCCCAACATATGGGTGACCTGCTCCTCCTCGACCTTGCCGGCCCCATGGGCGATCGCCTGGTCCAGCAGCGACAGCGCGTCCCGCATCGAGCCGCCGGCGGCCTTGGCCAGGTGGCGCAGCGCGCCCGCCTCGAAGGGTACGGCCTCCGCCTCCAGCACCCGGGTGAGGTGCTCGACGATGTGGCCCGGCGGCATCTGCTTCAGGTTGAACTGCAGGCAGCGCGACAGCACCGTCACCGGGATTTTTTGCGGATCGGTGGTCGCCAGAATGAATTTCACATGCTCGGGCGGCTCTTCCAGGGTCTTGAGCATGGCGTTGAAGGCATGCCCGGTGAGCATATGCACTTCGTCGATCATGTAGACCTTGTAGCGGCCCTGCACCGGCGCATAGACGGCCTTGTCGAGCAGCGCCGCCATGTCTTCCACCCCGCGATTGGAGGCGGCGTCCATCTCCACGTAATCCGGAAAGCGATCGGCGTCTATCGCCCGACAGGCATCGCAGACCCCGCAGGGCTCAGCGGTGATCCCGGTCTCGCAATTGAGCGCTTTGGCCAGGATGCGGCTGATGGTGGTCTTGCCCACCCCGCGGGTGCCGGTGAAGAGATAGGCGTGATGCAGGCGGCCGGTGGCGAGCGCGTGGCTCAAGGCCCGGACGACATGCTCCTGGCCCACCAGCGTGCCAAAGGATTTGGGTCGCCACTTACGCGCAAGGACTTGATAACTCATGCGCGGATTCTAGCAGAGGCGCACCGCTTCCCTTTCCGTCCATGGCAGGAGGCCAATTGAGCAAACCAATCCCGTTTATTCGATCAATCAATTAGCCCTATCGAAACCAGCCATCTACGCTAGCCCCATCGAGTGCCGCCAAGCGTAACTGGAGACAGCCATGCAAGCCCCTCAGCTTTCCTTCACCGCTGCCTTGATAGCTGTCTTTGCCGACTTCGCCCTCGCCCACTAGCCCCCTATCTTCAAGGCCAAGGAGACCGCCATGAGCAACTGCCCGTACCACACCACCACCGCCGGCGCGCCCATCGCCGACAACCAGAACAGCCTCACTGCCGGCCCGCGTGGCCCGGTGCTGATGCAGGACTGGCAGCTCATCGAGAAGCTCGCCCACCAGAACCGCGAGCGCATCCCGGAGCGCGTCGTCCACGCGAAGGGCTGGGGCGCTTACGGCACCTTCACCGTCACCCACGACATCACTCGCTACACGCGCGCCCGCATCTTCGAGCAGGTGGGCAAGACCACCGAACTCATCGCCCGCTTCTCCACCGTCGCTGGCGAACTCGGTGCGGCGGATGCCGAGCGCGACGTGCGCGGCTTCGCCCTCAAGTTCTACACCGAGGAGGGCAACTGGGATGTCGTCGGCAACAACACGCCGGTGTTCTTCATCCGCGATCCGCTCAAGTTCCCCGACTTCATCCACACCCAGAAGCGCCATCCGCGCACCAACCTGCGCTCGCCGACGGCAATGTGGGACTTCTGGTCGCAGTCGCCGGAATCCCTGCACCAGGTCACCATCCTCTTCTCCGACCGCGGCCTGCCCACCGATGTACGCCACATCAACGGTTACGGCTCGCACACCTATTCCTTCTGGAACGCGAACGGCGAACGCTTCTGGGTCAAGTTCCATTTCAAGACCCGGCAGGGCCACCGCTACTGGACCAACGCCGAAGCGGCTCAGGTCGTCGGCGCGACCCGCGAATCCACCCAGGAAGACCTCTACGGCGCCATCGAAAGCGGCGACTACCCGCGCTGGACGCTGTTCGTACAGGTAATGCCGGAGTTGGATGCGGAGAAGACGCCCTACAACCCCTTCGACCTCACCAAAGTATGGCCGCACAAGGACTACCCCTTGATTGAAGTGGGCGTACTCGAACTCAACCGCAACCCGGAAAACTACTTCGCCGAGATCGAACAGGTGGCGATGTCGCCCTCCAACATCGTCCCCGGTATCGGCTTCTCACCGGACAAGATGCTGCAGGCACGCATCTTCAGCTACGCGGACGCCCACCGCTACCGCCTCGGCACCCACTACGAAGCCTTGCCGGTGAACGCACCCAAGTGCCCGGTGCATCACTACCACAAGGACGGCGCGATGCGTTTCTTCGCCAACAACCCGAATCCGGACGCTTACTACGAGCCGAACTCCTTTGCTGGCCCGGTAGCCAACCCAGAAGCCAAGGAACCGCCGCTGCGCATCGCGGGCGATGCCGACCGCTACGACCACCGCGAAGGCAACGACGACTACGGTCAGCCGCGCGCCTTGTGGAATCTGCTCACCGAAGACGAGCGCAGCCGCCTTCACGCCAACATCGCCGCCGCCATGCAGGGCGTGCCGGACTTCATCGTCGAACGGCAACTTGTGCACTTCGACAAAGTCCATCCCGGATACGGCGCCGGGGTGCGGAATGCACTAAAGGGCTAGAGTGAAAATGGGAGCGTAAAACTATAGTGGTAGGACCACCTACCCGCTGACAGTAGGCGGGCGGCGTTGCCGCCGCCCGCCTGTCGGCCGCCCGACCAGCGGCCTCAACCGATCACAAGGCATGAGGACACGATGAACCAGGCTCACACGGATTTCCCCCACTCCGACGGCACCACAGAGAGCAGCGCCAGCCCCCGGCGCGAAAGCAGCAGCGCCCTGCGCGCGATCGCCAAGCTGCTGGCGGAAGCGGATGTGAGGATAGGCGGCGGCAGACCCTGGGACATGATCATCCACGACCCGCGCACCGCAGACCGCATCCTCGCCCAGGGCAGCATGGGCCTGGGTGAAAGCTATATGGATGGCTGGTGGGACAGCCCCCGGCTGGACGAATTCTTCAGCCGCATCCTCTACGCCCGGCTGGACGAAAAGGTCACCGCGGGCATGGCGCTGCAAAGCCTGCGCGCCCGGCTGCTCAACCTGCAGAGCCTGCGCCGCGCCTGGCAGGTGGGCCAGGTGCATTACGACACCGGCAACGACTTCTTCGAAGCCATGCTGGACGGCCACATGGCCTACACCTGCGGCTACTGGGCCGAGGCCAAGAACCTGGAAGACGCCCAGACCGCCAAGCTGGATCTCATCTGCCGCAAGCTCGGCCTGAAGCCTGGCATGCGCCTGCTGGACATCGGCTGCGGCTGGGGCAGCCTGATGAAGTACGCCGCTGAGCGCTACGGCGTCTCCTGCGTCGGCGTCACCATCTCGCGCGAACAAGCTGAACGCGGCCGTGCCCGCTGCGAGGGGTTGCCGGTTGAGTTCCGGCTGATGGACTACCGCGAGCTGGGCAAGGACAGGGACGATCGCTTCGACCGTGTCGCCTCAGTGGGCATGTTCGAACACGTCGGCCGCAAGAACCACCGCACCTACTTCGAAGTGGCCCGCCGCTGCCTGCCGGACGATGGCCTGTTCCTGCTCCACACCATAGGCAAAAACCTCCGCCGCACCCACACCGACCCCTGGATAGACCGCTACATTTTTCCCAACGGCGACCTGCCGGCGCTGGGCCAGATCACCGACGCAGCGGAAGACATCTTCGTCGTCGAGGATGTGCACAACTTCGGCGCCGACTACGATCGCACGCTGATGGCCTGGCATCGCAACTTCGAAGCCGCCTGGCCGCGCTTCGCCAGCCAGTATGGCGAGCGCTTCCGCCGCATGTGGTCCTACTACCTGCAGGCCTGCGCCGGCACTTTCCGGGCGCGGACCACGCAGCTGTGGCAGGTGATGCTGTCGCCCATGGGCATCCCGGGAGGTTACCGGCGCCCCAGCTGAGAGCCAGCAATCATTAACTCAACAAATCACGTTCTTTCTTTCTTTCAATTTGAACTATGAAGATCCTGCTTCCATACTGGACTTCATGGACGGCCCCCGGAGGACGGGGGCATTTGAAAGGAGTTGGAGCATGGTTGCTCAAGTTGCGAAGCTGCACCGGGTCCCCGCCAATCTCGGCGGCATGCTGCGGGTATTCGGCGGCTGGACCATTGTCCTCACCGGCTGCGCCTTGTTGGGGAATGAAGTACTGGGGCGGCTGAACGGCACCAACTCGCCGCTGCACGACGCGCTGCTCGGCGGCGCTATGGCCGGCGCCGCAACCGCGCTGGGCGCCGTGCCGATGCTGGCAATGCGGCGCATCGGCGACGGCGTGCAAAGCGGCCTGCTGGGCTTCAGCGCCGGCATCATGCTCGCAGCCAGCGTGTTCTCGCTGCTGCTTCCCGGCCACCAGACCGCACTGGCGCAGGGCTACAGCGACACGAGCGCAACCCTGCTGGTGGCCCTCGCCATGACGACAGGCGCCGCGCTGCTGCTGGCCATGGACCGCGCCCTGCCGCACACCCATGCGCCGGACTCGAAACGCTCCGCCACCGCTGTCTGGCTGTTCGTGTTCGCCATCGCAGTCCACAACATCCCGGAAGGCCTCGCCATTGGTGTGGCAGCGGGTACCGCGGGCAGCGGTAATGCGGTGGCAACCGGCATCTCGCTGCAGAACGTGCCGGAGGGGCTGATCGTTGCCATTGCCCTGGCCAGCGCCGGCTACACACGGCTATTCGCCTTCACCATCGCTGCGCTGTCCGGCCTGATCGAACCCGTTGCCGCCATTGCCGGTTCGGCCATGGTGTCGCTGTCCTCCGCGCTCCTGCCCTGGGGGTTGGCAGGCGCCGCTGGTGCGATGCTTTTCGTGGTCAGCCACGAGATCATTCCCGAGTCCCACCGCCGCGGCCATGAGACCCTCGCAACCAGCGGACTCATCGCCGGCTTCGCCGCCATGCTGCTGATGGACACGCTGCTCGGCTGAGAACGCGGGACGCTTCACCGTGGAAGCCGCCCACAAAAGCAAAACGGGCGTCCTTGTAGAAGGACGCCCGTTCTTCGTGTTCGGGGTGGCGAGCCCGACCCCCGGCACTTGCAGGGAACGGCTGTGGCTGCTGCCTTCCGGCCCTGACCAGGTTCACCGCGCTGCAATGCGGGGAGACCCGCCACGGCGCGAATTGTAGCAGCTATCGCCAGCCGCGGGCGCCGCATGCTTGCGCTATCGCCTCGTCCGGTTTCCTCCAATGCTGTCGCAAAGATGACAGGCGAAACACATCACGCCCCCCAAGGTCACGCTGTGCCGCCATTTGCGGCTGCCGCAGCAATGGCAAGGGGCTTGCTTCGAGGGCCACAAGAACGCGTCGCCCCTGTCTTCCGACGCGGATTTGTCGTCATCCACCTCGAAAGGAAACATCATGTCCCGAATCGGCATCTTCTACGGCAGCAGTTCCGGCGTCACCAAGTCGGCGGCGGAAAAACTGGCGGAACTCCTGGGCGAAGATCGCTGCGACCTCTACAGCATGGAAGAGGACTTCGTCGATTTCGACGAAATGCTCGACTACGACTTCCTGCTGTTCGGCTGCTCCACCTGGGGCTCCGGCGAAGTCCAGAACGACTGGCGCGACCCGCTGCTGGACCTGGACAACGACAAGCCCGACTTCTCCGGCAAGACCATCGCGGTATTCGGCGCCGGCGACTACGTCTCCCACGGCGAGCAGTTCGTCAGCGCGCTGGGCATCCTGCATGACAAGTTCAAGGCCCGCGGCGCCACCCTGGTCGGCGCTTTCCCAACCGAGGGCTACACCTACAAATACTCCTTCGCCGAGCGCGACGGCCAGTTCGTCGGCCTGCCCTTCGACGATGTGAACGAAGCCGACAAGACCGCCGAGCGCCTGGAGCGCTGGGTTGCCAGCCTGCAGGCAGTGCTGCCGGAAGCGGAAGAGGCCTGAACATCGGCTGAAGCCAGCCGCTGGTCCAGCTCGCCAGCGCGAAACGGGAGCCACGCCGGGAAACCGGCCGGCTCCCGTTTTTGTTTTCTGCCCTCGCCCGCCAACGGCCAGGCAAAACGGCTGGGCGTATACTTGCGGGGTCCCGCGCCCTCCCCCGGGGCCGCACCCAGACGGAGCCTCCATGAACGCCCAAGACCTCTACCGGGCCCGCTACGGCGACCCGGCCTACGCCGCGCCCGAAACCTGGTCCCCCATCATCGAGCACCTCCTCGGCCACCGCTCGGTGCGCAGCTATCTGCCCGACGCGGTGAGCGACGACCAGCTGAGCGCCATCATCGCCGCCGCCCAGTCCGCCGCCAGTTCCTCCAACCTCCAGGCCTGGAGCGTGGTCGCGGTGCGCGATCCGGCCACCCGTGCAGCGCTCGCCGACTGTGCCGGCGGCCAGGTCCACGTCAAGGAGGCGCCACTGCAGTTGGTGTGGCTCGCCGACCTCGCCCGCCTGGACCACCTCGCCCAGGCCAACCAGCGGCCGGCCGCCGGGCTGGACTACCTGGAAATGTTCCTGGTAGGCGTCATCGACGCCGCGCTGGCGGCGCAGAACGCCGCGGCTGCCGCCGAATCGCTGGGCCTGGCCACCGTCTACATCGGCGGCATGCGCAATCAGCCGGAGAAGGTCGCCGAGTTGCTCAAGCTGCCGCCCAAAGTCGTTGCGGTGTTCGGCATGTGCGTCGGCACGCCGGACCCGGCCAAGCCGGCGGAGATCAAGCCACGCCCGCCGCAGTCGGTGGTGCTGCACCACGAAAGCTACACCCCGCTGGCCGCGCAGGATGCCGGCATCGCCGCCTACAACGACGCGATGGCCGCCTTCTACAGCCGGCAGAACATGGACGTGCGTGGCACCTGGGCGGTGCATTCGGCCAAGCGCGTAGCCGGCCCGGAGAGCCTTTCTGGCCGCGATCGCCTGGTCGAGGCGCTGCACAAGCGCGGCTTCCCGCTGAAATGAACTTCGCCAGTTGAGCCCGGGGGCGGCGCCCGCCGCCCCGCATCCTTCCCCCCCGACTGCCGGCCCGACAATCGCCATGCGCAAACGTGACAACACGCTGACCACCGACCAGAAAGCCCTCGCCGTCAATCTCGACAAGTTCAAGTACGGCTCCATCGTCGAGATCGGCGCCGGCCAGGAGGTCGCCCGCCGTTTCTTCCAGGTCGGCGCTGCCGCCGGCACCATCGCAAAAACCATGTCCGCCTACGACATGGCGGTCAGTGACGACATCTACGGCCATGTGGACCGCTACGTCAGCCGCGCCCGGCTGATGCAGATGCTGGACAAGGAATTCACCCAGGTGGTGGATCGCCTGAGCGCCATCCGCCCGCGCAACACCACCTTCTTCGCCTACGCCGCCACTGTCACCGCGCGCAGCTTCAAGCAGAAGAACGAATGCCATGGCTGGATCGGCATCCGCCTGCAGCTGCATCCGGGCGCGGCGCCCAGCGACATCGTGATGCACGTACGCATGCAGGACGACGACAACGCACTGCAGTCGGAGGCGCTCGGCATCCTCGGCGTGAACCTCATCTACGGCGCCTTCTTCAACCACGACTATCCGGAATGGATCGTCGAAGGCCTGGGCGACAACCTCGGCTCCGACCGCATCGAGGTCGACCTCATCCACTTCTCCGGCCCCTACTTCGAGGAGGTGGAGAACCGGCTGATGAACCTGCACCTGATCCGCAGCTGGCTGACGCGAGCGGTGATCTTCAACCCGGCCGGCGAGGTGGTGGTGCCGGGCGAGTTGTTCTACCGCAAGCCGGTGATGGTCATCCGCGGCACCTTCAAGCCGGTCACCCGGGTGAACATGGACATGATGCTGGCCGGCCGCCGCCAGTTCAGCCAGATCGCCGCGGTGGACGAGCAGGAGATCGTGTCCCTGGCCGAGATCACCATGAACACCCTGGTAAGCGGCGACACCTTGGACGGCGCCGATTTCCTCGCCCGCATGGATCTGCTCGCCTCCCAGGGCTACACGGTGATGATCTCGGACTACGTCCGCTTCTTCCGCCTGCGCGCCTACCTGCGGCGCTACTCGCAGAAGCCCATTGGCATCGTCCTCAGCGTGCGCGACCTGCTCGCCCTGTTCGACGAGAAGTACTACGACGGCCTGGAAGGCGGCATCCTCGAAGCCTTCGGCAAGCTCTTCCCGGACAACACCCACGTCTACGTCTATCCCTCGCGCCGGCGCGGCGAAAGCGAATTGAAGACATTGTCCAATGTGCCGGTACCGCCCCACCTGCGCCACCTGCTCGCCCACCTGATCGAAAACGGCAAGCTGATCGAGATCCAGCCGCTGGACATCGCCCACCTGGAAATCGATGCCAGCGAAGTACTCGCCGCCCTGCGCCACGGCCCCGGCGAGTGGGAGCAGGAAGTGCCGGATGAAGTCGTCCGCCTGATCCGCGAACGCCGGCTGCTGGGCTTCGACAGCGAATGACTCCCGCCGTGGCTCCCCATGCAGGGAGCCACGGCAGCAACTGCGGCACTTCGCATTGCACAGCATTAGTGAGAATGGCCACCATTCGTGAAAAATCGCTAACGCCCGTGCCGGGCGGCCCTCCTCATGGCCGACGCCGCCCTCCGCAGCTCACCTCCCTGTACGCCGATCATCAGCGCTTTGAAAGACTGGCCGCGCCGCCGCGCTGAACATCCAGAACCTGTTCGACCGGCACTACTACTCCTTCATCCGCGCCAACTACTTCGCCAGCCACGTCGGCGAACCGCGCAACTTCCTGCTGACGGTGCGCGGCAAGTTCTAAGCCGGTGCGGGGCCTGCGGGCATCCTGGCCACAAGCGAAAACGGGTGGGAACGGGGCTGCCCCCCGAACCCATCCGTTCCGCTGTTCACTCCAGCGCCGAACCGCGGCCTTACTTGCGGCTGCGCTCCACCCGTTCCAGCTTGTGGATCTGGCTCACCGGGCAATCCACCGGCATGCCGGTCGAATGAGCGCGGATGCGCTCCATGCGGCCGAAGATGCCGGCGGTGGTGGTGTAGCCGATGCGCTCCACATAGGCCAACTCGCGGCAGGAGATGGCAAAGCTCAGCAGGTATTCCCGGCCGGGGCCGTCTTCCACCTGGATGTGGTACTCATCGACGTAGTTCCAGCCGGACAGGCCGAAGCCCGGCACGGTGTTCACCGCCTCGCCCTGGCGATAGCCGAGCTTGAGCAGGCGCTGGTCCAGCGGCTCCGGTGCAATGTCCTCGCCCATGCCGGCGCAGGCACCGAGCAGGGTGCTGGCCGCCAGCAGGGCCAGCACGGGAAGACGGCCGGAAGCCGTGGGATGCGGTTTCTGAGTCATGACGGAAACGCCTGTTCCAGCAGCTCGGTATCCTCATGCGCATAGGCCGGGCTGCAACAGCACAGGATGCTCAGCACCGCGTCCGGCCCGGCCTCCACCCGGTGCGGCGTGCCCGGCGGAATCAGCACGGTGTCGCCGACCGCGATCGGAAACACCGCCTCGCCCAGCGTCATCAGGCCGGAGCCGGCGGTGACGTGGTACAGCTCCTCGGTGCGCGAGTGGCGGTGCAGCAGCGTGCGGCCGCCCGGCGGCACCCGCGCCTCCGCCAGGCTCTGCGCCCGGTTGCCGTGGCGGGCGGGGTGCATCAGCTCGCGGATCTCCGAGCCGTCCTTGGTGATGTAGGGCGGGCAGCCGGCGTAGGCCGTCTTCATGCCGGGGCTCCGCGTTCATGGCAGGCGCAGGCCTCGCCGCGGGCGGCGCCGACCAGCTCCTGCAGGATGCCGCAGTCGCGCACCTGCAGATCCTCGTCGCAGTGCCGCCGCAGCGCGCTCAGCTGCCGCTCCAGCGCCTGCAGGCTGACGATGCGGGCGCGCACCCGGTCCAGCTGCGCCTCCACCAGGCGGTTGATGTCGCCGCAGGCGGCCTCCGGATGGTCGAGGAAATCGAGCAGGCGGCCGATGTCGGCCAGCGAGATGTCCAGCGCCCGGCAGTGGCGCACGAAGGCCAGCCGCTCCAGGTGGCTGGAGCTGTAGGCGCGGTAGCCGTTGTCGGCGCGCGAAGGGGGCGGCAGCAGGCCGGCCTTCTCGTAATAGCGGATGGTTTCCACCTCCACGCCGGTGGCGCGCGAAAGTTCGCCGATGCGCATTGCGCTCTCCCTGATCAAACAGACCGATGTTCCGACTATAGGCGCTTGACCCTGTAGTGGCTACAAGGTTTGCAATGGCCGCATCGTCTTTTCTTCCGGAGTCCGCCATGGCCTGCTGCAACGGCAACTGCGCCTCATCCTCCACCCCGCCCGCCGGCCCGCGCTATCGCCGGGTGCTGTGGATCGCCCTGGTCTTGAACGCGGCGATGTTTCTCGTCGAGATCGTCGGCGGCATGCGCTCCGGCTCGGTCTCGCTGCTGGCGGACGCGGTGGATTTCGCCGGCGACGCCGCCAACTACGGCCTGTCGCTGGCGGTACTGGGCATGGGGCTGAGGTGGCGCGCCCGCGCCGCGCTGGTGAAGGGCCTGACCATGGGCGCCTATGGCGTGCTGGTGCTGGGCAAGACGGCCTGGAACCTGGCTGCCGGCGACGTGCCGGAGCCCTACACCATGGGCGCGGTGGCCATCCTGGCGCTGGCGGTGAACGTGGCAGTGGCGGTGATGCTCTACGCCTGGCGCGAGGGCGACGCCAACATGCGCTCGGTGTGGCTGTGCAGCCGCAACGACGCCATCGGCAACCTGGCGGTGGCCGCCGCCGCGCTGGGCGTGTTCGGCACCAGCCAGGCCTGGCCGGACCTGCTGGTGGCCGCCATCATGGCCGCGCTGGCGCTCACCGCCGCGGTGACGGTGGTGCGGCAGGCGCGGCAGGAGCTGGCCTCGCTGAAGACGGCACCGGCGGCGGGTACGGTGCAGCTGGTCAGGTCGCGGCAGCTCTAGGGCAGACAACAGTCTGCACGGCAGAAGGCGAGCCCCTTTACCGCCCTCAGGCCGCCGCCGTCGCGGGCTCGCGGCCCACCTCGGCCACCATGCGCCGCAGTTCCGGCAGACAGGAGCCGCAGGCGGTGCCGCACTTCAATTCCTGCTGCAGCCCTTCAAGGCCGGCACCGCTGGCCAGGCAGGCGCGGATGCGGCCTTCGCCGACGCCGAAGCAGTTGCACACCGTGCGCTCGGCCGCCGCCAGCCCCGAGGGCGGCTGTGCCAGCGGCGCGAACAACCAGCGCCGCAGCGGCGCCAGCGATTCCGCCTGGGCGATGGCGGCGGCCAGCCAGCCGAAGGCCTGCACCTCGCCCACCAGCCGCAACGCGACCAAGGCGTCGCCGGCGACGCGGGCGCGCTTGGCGATGCCGCGGGCGGCGTCGTCGAAAGTCATCACCTGGGCATCGTCGGCGCCGCAGTCGAAAGCGGCATCCAGCGCGGCGATCACCGCCGCGTCCACTGTCGCCTCGGCGGCGATTTCCAGCAGCACCACGTTGCGCTCCCGGCCAGTGAGCGACAGCGCCGCGTAAGCGAAGCCGGCCAGCCGCGGGCGCAGGTTTTCCAATAGTGCGCAGGCTGCAGCCGGGCTATCCGCAAGCCTCGCCCAGGCCGCCCGCCACGGCAGCCGGGCCGGCTTGATGGCGACCGCGGCCTGCTTCAGCGCCGGCTGGCGCGAGGCAGGATCGACCGCCGGCGAGGTCAGCGCGTTGGCGCCCGGCTGGGCCAGGCTGGCGCTGCCCCAGTGCATCGGAATCCAGGCCTGGCCGGCGGCGATGCCGGTGTCCGCCGCCAGCGGCAGCACCAGCTCGCCGCGCGGATTGGCGATGCGCACCAGTTCGCCAACCTCCAGGCCGTGGGCGGCGATGTTCGCCGGGTTCAGCACTACCTCGGCGCGCGGCGTGTGGCCCCACAGCGCGGCGACCTTGCCGGTGCGGCTCATGCCGTGCCAGTGGTCGCGCAGGCGGCCGGTGGTGAGAACGAAGGGATGACGGGCATCGACCGGCTCCGGCAGCAGCGCATGCGCCACCGGGAAGCCGATGGGGGCGAAGCGGGCGCGGCCGTCTGCGGTGGCGAAGCGCTTGTCCTGGAACAGCCGTGCCGTTCCGCGCTGCGCGCCGGCGGGGAAAGGCCACTGCTGCGGGCCGTCGCGTTCCAGCACGGCGTGGGACAAACCGCTCATGTCGCAGTCGCGGCCGGCGGTGAGGCTGGCGTGCTCGGCGAAGACCGCCGCTTCGTCGCGCCAGTCGAAGGCGGCAGCATCCCGCCCCAGGCGGGTGGCGAGGCGGCGGGCGAAGTCGGCCACGATGACCCAATCCGGCCGCGCCTCGCCCGGCGGCGGCACCAGCGCGCGCACCCGGCTCACCCGGCGCTCGGAGTTGGTCACCGTGCCGGACTTCTCGCCCCAGCTCGCCGCCGGCAGCAGCAGGTCGGCATAGGCGGCGGTTTCGGTGTCGGCAAAGGCCTCCTGCAGCACGACGAACTCCGCCTGGGCCAGCGCGGCGCGCACCCGCGCCTGGTCGGGCAGCGACTGCGCGGGGTTGGTGCAGGCGATCCATACCGCCTTGACCCGGCCTGCGGCCAGCGCCTCGAACAGTTGCACCGCCGCCAGCCCGGGGGCGGCCGGCAGCGCCGGGATGTTCCACAGGCGGGCGAGCTCGGCGCGGTCGGCGGCATCGTCGACGTTGCGGTGGCCGGGCAGGAGGGTGGCCAGCGCCCCCACCTCCCGCCCTCCCATCGCGTTGGGCTGGCCGGTGAGGGAAAAAGGGCCGGCGCCGGGGCGGGCGATATGGCCGCTGGCCAGGTGCAGGTGGATCAGCGCGGCGTTGTTGGCGGTGCCGTGGTGCGACTGGTTGAGCCCCTGGCACCACAGGGACAGCGCGGCGCGGGCGCGGCCGAAGCGGCGGGCGGCTTCCACGATCTGCGCCGCCGGCAGGCCGCAGGCGGCGGCGACTTCACCTGGCGTGCAGCTACCGAGCTGCGCCTGCAGCGCCTCGAAGCCGCTGGTGTGGTCGCGGATGAAATCCTGGTCCACCAGCCCTTCGGCCAGCAACACGTGCAGCATGGCGTTGTAGAGCAGCACATCGCTGCCGGGAGCGATCTGCAGGTGCAAGTCGGCCAGTTCGGCGGTCTCGGTACGGCGCGGGTCGACCACGGTGAGGCTGACGTCCGGGTTGGCGCGGCGGGCGTCCTCGATGCGGCGGAACACGATGGGGTGCGCCCAGGCGGGGTTGGCGCCGGCGATGAGCAGGTGGTCGGCGAGGGCGATGTCCTCGTAGCAGGTGGGCACGCTGTCCGCCCCGAGCGTGGCCTTGTAGCCTGATACCGCGCTGGACATGCACAGCCGCGAGTTGGAGTCGATGTTGTTGGTGCCGACCAGGGCACGGGCGAGCTTGTTGAAGACGTAGTAGTCCTCGGTAAGCAGCTGGCCGGAGATGTAGAAGGCAACCGCGTCCGGGCCATGGCGGCGGATGATGTCGGCGAAGCGCTCGGCGGCGGTGTCCAGCGCAGCATCCCAGCCGACGCGGCGGCGAGGGGTGGTAGCCGCAGTGATACCCACGATGGCACGCGCGTCACGCAACTTCGGGTACAGCGCCCGGCCGCCGGGGGCCGCCGCGAGGTGCAGCGTCGAGCCCTTGGTGCACAGCCGGCCGAAGTTGGCCGGATGCGCCGGATCGCCCCGCACCGCGGTGATGCGCCCGCCCTCGGCGCTCGCCAGCACACCGCAGCCGGTGCCGCAGTAGCAGCACACCGTGGCCTGTTCGCTGCGCCCCTTTCCGTTTTCTCCGCCAGCCGGGGTGGCCCGCCCTGCTTCGCTCATGTCCATCGCTGGGTTTTCCTCGGCATGTCCGGGGGGCTCAGGCGCACAGCGCCTCGGCTGCGGCTCGATCAAGCCCGCCAGCCGCGGCGCGCTGCGATTCGGCAAACTGCTGGCCGAACAGCAGGTGATCGCGCATGGCGGCAACGCTGCCGCCCTCGCGCAGCAGGCGGAAATACCAGGCGCCGTCGGCGGTGTCGCCCACCATCACCGCGCCGGCCAGCCTGCCGTTCTTCAGCACCAGCTTCTTGTAGACGCCGCCGGCGCGGTCGTGCAGCACCACTTCCTCGCAGCCCTCGCCGCCCATGAAGTCGCCGGCGGAGAACACGTCCACGCCGGTCACCTTGAGCTTGGTGGAGGTCACCGAGCCCTGATAGCAGCCGATGCCGAAGCCGGCCAGATGGTTGGCGCAGACCCTGGCCTGCTCGAACAGCGGCGCAACCAGCCCGTAGGCGACGCCGCGGTGGCTGGCGCATTCGCCCACCGCGTAGATGCGCGGATCGGTTACCGTCTGCAGGGTGTCGCTGACGACGACGCCGCGCTCGCAGCGCAGCCGCGCGGCTTCGGCCAGCGCAGTGTTGGGGCGGATGCCGGCGGCCATCACCACCAGGTCGGCGGGCAGCTCGCCGCCGTCCTTCAGCCGCAGACGGGCGACGCGGCCATCGGCGCCGGCGAGCAGTTCGCCAGTGTGGGCGCCGAGGCGGAACTTCAGCCCCCTGCTCTCCAGCGTGGCCTGCAGCAACCTGGCCGCGGGCAGGTCGAGCTGGCGCTCCATGATCCAGCCGCCGATATGCACCACGGTGACGTCCATGCCGCGCAGCGCCAATCCATTTGCGGCCTCCAGTCCGAGCAGGCCGGCGCCGATGACCACCGCATGGCGATGGCGGCGGGCGGCGGCGATCATCGCCTCGGTGTCGGCGATGTCGCGGTAGGCGATCACACCCGGCAGATCCCTGCCCGGTACCGGCAGCATGAAAGGCGTGGAGCCGGTGGCCAGCAGCAGGCGGTCGTAGGCGGCCTCGACCACCTCGCCGTCCTTGCCCTCCGCCCGCACCCGGCGGCGCACACGATCTATCGCCGTCACCGTGTGGCCGGCATGCAGCATGAGGCCATGCCGGCGGTACCAGGCCAGGTCGTTGAGCATGATGTCCGGCAGGCTCATCTCTCCGGCCAGCACCGGCGACAGCATGATGCGGTTGTAGTTGCCGTGGGGCTCGGCGCCGAACACGGTGATGTCGTAGCGCTCCGGGGCGTGCTTCAGCAGCTCCTCCAGGGTCTTCACCCCAGCCATGCCGTTGCCCACCATGACGAGTCTCTGCCTGCGCATCTCGTATCCCCGCGTCCGTTCGCGCCGCGCTCAGGCCGCCAGCACGCGCAGCGCGGCACCCGGCCCGGGCTGCGCATCGACCAGTGCCCGGGTTTCCGGCAGGGCCAGCGCGGCCACCGCGCCGACGACGATGATGGCCGGCGAGGCCAACCCTTCCGCCTGCACCCGCGCCGGCAGCTCCGCCAGCGTGGTCTTGAGGTGGCGCTGGCCGGGCAGCGTGCCCGAGGCGATGGCGGCGGCCGGCGTATCCGGCGGCAGGCCTGCGGCGATCAAGCGCGCGCTGATGTTCAGCACCCGGCTGAGGCCCATGTAGATCACCAGCGTGGTGCCGCCCTTGGCCAGCGCCGCCCAGTCCGGCTCGCTACAGCCATCACCGGCGGTGCCGCTGACCAGGGTGACGCCGTGGGTGTAGGCGCGGTGGGTCACCGGAATACCGACTGCCGCCGCCGCGGTAAGCCCGGCGGTGAGCCCCGGCACCACCTCCACTTCCATGCCCAGCGCTTCCAGGTAGGCCTGTTCCTCGCCGCCACGGCCGAAGACGAAGGGATCGCCCCCCTTCACCCGCACCACCTTCAGCCCCCGCCTGGCGTAGCGCGCCATCGCGCGGTGGATGAAATCCTGCGGCGTGGAACGCATGCCGCCGCGCTTGCCTACCCGCACGATGCGCACACCCGGTCGTCCCAGTGCAAGCACCTCGTCCGCCACCAGTGCATCCGCCAGCAACACGTCCGCTGCGGCAATGGTCCGCGCCGCGCGCACCGTCAGCAGGTCCGCGGCTCCCGGGCCGGCTCCGACCAATGACACCTTGGGCATGGCTGCCTCCTCCGACTCAATCTCGACCAGCAATAAAAAACGGCGTCGCGCCGCAGCCCGGATCTACCCGGAATGCGACGGACGCCGTTGTCCGTATTCTTTACAGCGGGACCTGCCGCCTCTTTGCGTCAGCCCTGGTGCTGCAGCCCAGACATAGCAAGTTGGGAGCCAGCCTCGCCCTCATAAAAATAAAGCTTTGATTTATATACTTTTTTATCAAAATACAACACTCTCTGGCCCAGGGTCCGGCACTGTTGCGGTGCATCCAAGGCGGCTGACGCACCAAGACCTCGCAAATCCGGCCGCGTTCAGCCTACCGTCCGGCCCGCCGTCACGGCAGAAAGTCCTCCGCCAAACCGGTCTCCCATCTGATTCCAATGGGGTAGCTGTCGGGAATTTTTACGGTGCCACTGCAACGCCCCTTTCCCGGCCGGGCAAATCGGCCGCGAAAATCTCGCAATCAACTGATTTAAAACGATAAAAAATTTGCCCCCCATGGCTAGCACAGTTAATGCTTAGAGGCGGCGTGAAATGCTTCGCATTTGATACAAAAAAGCATGCCGTTCTACCCCAAGCGTACAAACCGTCAGTTCTGCATCGAGGCAAATTCATGAAGACCAAGCTTCTCGCATCGCTCAGCATCGGCGCCGCCGCCATGCTCTCCACCGCTCCGGCTCACGCCTTGTTCATCAACGTGGTGAACGATCCCGATCCGGCCAACACCCTGGTCTCCGCGCTCTTCGGCGCGAACAGCGGCATCAACGTGGTTGCCGGCAGCGCCAGCTTCGTCGGCCGCACCACTGTTGGTCAGGAGCAATCGGCGACCTATACCAACTTCAACCTGTCGCCCAACTCCGGTCCCGGCGCCACCATTACCAACCCCAACGGCATCCTGTTGACCACCGGCAATGCCAACCTGCCCACCAGCAACACCACCAACAGTTACTCCAACGCACTGAGCCAGCCAGGCACCGGCTCCAACGCCCAACTCAGCGCGCTGTCTGGTCAGAGCACCCACGACCAGAACTACCTCACCTTCGAGTTCACCGTCGAGGCCGGCTTCAATGCCATCCTGGCCAACTTCGTGTTCGCCAGTGATGAGTTTCCTACACAGACGGTGACCGACATCTTCGGTTTCTTCGTCGATGGCATTAACTACGCCTTCTTCCCGGGCGGCGCGCTGGTCTCCAACATTCCGCAAGCCAATTTCCAGAACAACCCGGTTGGCGCCGACGGCTACCCGATCGAGTACAACGGCCTCACCACCAGCCTGCTCGTGCAGGGCCTGCTCGATCCCACGCTGACCACCCACACGCTGACCATCGCCATCGCTGACACCAGCGACAACATCTACGACAGCGCGGTGTTCATTGGCGGCCTGCGCGCCGGCACCGGCAGCGGTGGCGGCATCATCAACCCGGTTCCCGAGCCCTCCATTCTCGGTCTGCTGGGTGTCGGCCTCGCCGGCCTGGGTGCGCTGCGCGCCCGTCGCCGCAAGGACTGAGAAGTCCGGCTTGCCGGATAAAAAAACGCCGGATCGCCCGCAAGGCGGTCCGGCGTTTTTCATTTCTGCCCGGTCAAACCAGCGACCATCCACCGGCTGGTCTCCGCTCGGCTTCGTCAGGCAGCTACCCTCAGCTGCTTCTGGTACAGGAACTCCATGATGGCAGCGCGGCAGTTGCCGAACACCGGGTCATGCGCCAGCGCCAGCCGGTCGCGCGGCCGCTCGAGTTTCACGTCCAGGATCTCGCCTACGGTGGCCGCCGGGCCGTTGGTCAGCATCACCACCCGGTCGGACAACAGCACAGCCTCGTCCACATCGTGGGTCACCATCACCATGGTGGCGCGGGTCGCGGCGAGAATCTTCATCAGCTCGTCCTGCAGGTTGGCGCGGGTCAGCGCGTCCAGCGCACCGAAGGGCTCGTCCATCAGCAGGATGCGCGGCTGCATGGACAGCGCCCGGGCGATGCCTACGCGCTGCTTCATGCCGCCGGATATTTCATGCGGGTATTTGCTCTCCGCGTGGCTGAGGCCGACCAGCGCTAGCGCCTCGCGGGTGCGCTCCTTCAGCTTCACCTTGCCTTCCTTGGCCGAGAACACCCGCTCCACCGCCAGGTAGACGTTGTCGAAGCAGGTCAGCCAGGGCAGTAGAGAGTGGTTCTGGAACACCACCGCCCGCTCCGGGCCGGGGCCGGCAATCTCGCGGCCCTCGCACAGCATCACGCCGGTGCTGGGCAGGGTGAGGCCGGCGATGAGGTTGAGCAGCGTGGATTTGCCGCAGCCGGAGTGGCCGATCAGGCTCACGCTCTCGCCCTCGTGGATGTCGAGGTGGATGTCGCGCAGCGCGGTGAAGGTGCCCTTCTTGGTGGCGAAGGTCTGGCCGACGTTTTCGATCTGGACGATCTTCTTGCTCATGGTGCGGCTCCTCAGCGGCTTTCGTAGTTGAAGCGGCGGGCCAGCAGCATCAGCGCTTGCTCCAGCGCCAGGCCGACGATACCGATGACGAAGATGGCAATGATGATGTGCTCCACCTTCAGGTTGTTCCATTCGTCCCACACCCAGAAGCCGATGCCGACACCGCCGGTGAGCATCTCCGCCGCGACGATGACCAGCCAGGCGGTGCCGATGGAGAGCCGGATGCCTGTGAGCATGTAGGGCAGCACCGCCGGAAACAGTATCTTGGTGAACACCTTCCATTCGGACAGCTTGAGTACGCGGGCAACGTTTAGATAGTCCTGCGGCACGCGGGTGACGCCCTGGGCGGTGTTGAGCACCATCGGCCAGATGGAGCAGATGAAGATGGTCCAGGTGGCGGCCGGGTCGGCGCGCTGGAACACCAGCAGGCCGATGGGCAGCCAGGCCAGCGGGCTCACTGGCCGCAGCAGGCTGATGATGGGGTTGAGCATGCGCGACAGGATGGCGAAGCGGCCGAGCAGGAAGCCCGCCGGAATGCCGACCAGCGCGGCGATGCCGAAGCCCATGCCCACCCGCTGCAGCGAGGCGAGCACATTCCAGCCTATGCCCTGATCGTTGGGGCCCTCGCGGTAGAAAGGGTCGGAGAACAGCACCACTGCCGCGTCCCAGGTCTTGCCCGGACTGGGGATGCCGCCGCCGTTCAACGTCGCCAGGTGCCACAGGCCGATCAGCAGGGCCAGACCAGCCACCGGCGGTACAAACGCCCGCAGCAAGGCCTGCAGCGCCACTTGCAGGCGCTCTCCCAGGCCGGCACCCGTCGGTGCCGGGGCGGCCGCCATCACCGGCGCGCCGACAACCGCCGGCTTGTAACTTGCCACCCGTCCGGCTTCAACCGCCTTGCCGGCCTCGCCCTCGCCCAGTTCCTTCACCGGCTGATCCGTCATCGCTGCTGCGCTCATGATGTCGTTCTCCTAGTCGCTGCCGTCCGTCCGGCCGTTCAGGCGCGGACCTTGAAGGCGCCGGCGTACTTGGCCGGCTCCTTGCCATCCCAGACCGCGCCGTCGATCAGCCTGGACGTGCGCATCTCGCTCTTGGGCAGGGACACCCCCACCGCCGTCGCCGCCTGCTTGTAGATGTCGATGCGGTTGATCGCCCTGGCCACGCCGAGGTAGTCCGGCTCCTTGTCCAGCAGCTTCCAGCGACGGTGCTGGGTGAGGAACCACATGCCGTCGGAGAGGTAGGGGAAGTTCACCGCGCCGTCGTTGAAGAACTGCATTGGGTGAGCGTCGTCCCAGGTCTTGCCCAGGCCGTTCTCGTAGCGACCCAGCATGCGACCGAGGATCACGTCCATGTCGGTATTCACATAGGAACGCGCGGCGATAGTCTCGGCGGTGGTACGGCGGTTGGACTGGGAGGCATCGATCCAGCGCGAGGCCTCGAGAATGGCGGCGGTCAGCGCGCGCGCACTGTTGGGGTTCTTCGCCACCCAGTCCGACGTGGTGCCGAGCACCTTCTCCGGGTGATCCGGCCACACGTCCTGGCTGGTCGCCACCGAGAAGCCGACCTTGTCGATGATGGCGCGCTGGTTCCACGGTTCGCCCACCGAGAAGCCATGCATATTGCCCACCCGCACGTTGGCCACCATCTGCGGCGGCGGCACGACGATGGTCTTGACGTCGTTGAAGGGGTGGATGTCGTGCGTCGCCAGCCAGTAGTACAGCCACATGGCGTGGGTGCCGGTGGGGAAGGTCTGGGCGAAGGTATAGGTGCCGGGCGCGCTGGCGGCCACCACCTTCTTCAGCGAGGGGCCGTCCACCGCGCCCTTGTCCTTCATCTGCGTCGCCAGCGAGATGCCCTGGCCGTTGTTGTTCAGCGTCATCAGCACCGCCATGTCCTTCTGGCTGCCGCCTATGCCCATGTGTACGCCATACACCAGACCGTAGAGCACATGGGCGGCATCCAGTTCGCCGGATACCAGCTTGTCCCGCACCGCGGCCCAGCTCGCCTCCTTGCTGGGGATGATCTTGATGCCGTACTTCTCGTCGAACTTCTGCACCGAGGCCATCACCACCGAGGCACAGTCGGTCAGCGGTATGAAGCCGACGCGGATCTCCTTCTTCTCCGGCGCATCGGAACCGGCTGCCCAGGCACCACCCGGAAAAGCACTGCCGAACAGGGCGCTGCCACCCAGGGCGGCACCGGCCTTGATGAAATCGCGGCGGGATAGCGCCGGTACCAATGTGCTTTCACTCGACATGCTCGACTCCTTGAATGCGGTCCGGAAAACGAAAACGGCGCCCATCTCCGCTCCGCGCGTCAGCACGGATGGGAAATGGACGCCGTTGTCCAATGTTCGGTAGGTCTTGCTTCAACGAACGCCGAACCGCCGTTGGTTCAGCTTCGGCTTCTGAATAGCATGAGCCGTGCCAATACCCTTGACCGGGCGGAATGGCCTGCCACTGCTGGAGAGCAAGGTGTTCAGGGGATTGGGGGCAGTCCTCTCAACGCACTGACGCAGTGCAGCATGCGAGGCAGGCGCACGCGAGCGGTGCAGACTCCGAGAACGGATTTCGGGCAAACAAAAAGCCCCCCTGATTCCAGGTGGCCTTCTATGTCGGCGATTCAGGGAAGGCCTTGCCGTGTCGGCAGCAACCACCCCGCGGGCAAAAGGCCGGTCACCCCCGGCCGGCCGGTCTTAAACTACGCGTCCGCTACGCGCTCCGGGCAGGAAATCGGCCAGTGAGAGGGTGGCCTCCGCCACTTCGACCAGGCGGCGGTTCTGGCTCATCGCAGTCTGCCGCAGCAGCTTGTAGGCCTGGTCCTCGGTCATCCCCTTGTGCGCCATCAGCAAGCCCTTGGCGCGCTCGATGACCTTGCGCTCGTTGAGCGCGCCGCGCACCGCATTGAGCTCGTCGCTCATCGCCTGCAGCCGGCGGGACTGGGCCTGCACCATGTCAAGGATGGAGCGCTCCAACTGCGGACCGAAGCCGTCGGCGGCTATCAGCGCCTGCGGCGCCTCGCCGTTGAGGGGCTTGTCGAAGAACACCGCGAAGGAGGCCGCCGGTGTGGGGACGCCCGCGGACAGCGAATCGAGGAAGGCCTTCTGATCGTTCAGATCGGCATGCGCTTCCGCCGACTTGGCGGCGCACAGGGACTGCAGGCTGGCGGCGAGCTTGTCCTCCACCGCCTTCATGCCGTCTATGCGCCGGGTGCAACAGTCGTACCAGGCATCGCTCAGCTCCGGATCCAGCGGCCCGCCCGCGGGGGCAGTACAGAGCACCCGACGCAACCGTTCCAACTCCGCCATCTCACCGCAGGCTTCCACCGTACGCCAGTAGGCCAGGATGTCGCCCTCGGTGAAGTCGGAGAAGATCTGGAAGCAGCGGTCCTGCGCTTCGATGAGATGCAGTTGCCGCTGCTGCAGGGTGGCGTCGGCACGCCCCCCGGCAAAGGCGGTCGCACCGGTGGCGCGTTCCTGCCCGGCCAGCTCCTTGCCCTGCATGAAGTTGAACAAGGCTACCAGGGCGCGGGAGATTACCGGATCGCTGGCCGTGTCGGCCGCCTCGAACACTACTGCCAGCAGGCCGGCGATCAGCTCGGTGAAAGCAGCGGTCGCCTGAGCCGGCGGCAAGGCCAGTTTGGCGATACGCGCGCGCAATTCAGGTAAGGCGTCCAGCCCATGCAGCACATAGGCAATGCGACTAAACAAGCGCACACCGCCGCTCAAACGACCGGAGTCGGTCTCCAGTTCATCAAAACGGGCCCGGACTGCAGCTTCCACCTCGACGCTTTCCGCCGCCCGCCGCTGGCGCTGCTCGCCGAAGCGTGCGCCAGCCGAGCCGAGGAAGATATTGGAGGCACCGCGCTCCTTCTGCAGTAAATGCACCAGCCGACCGATGCTGCCGACCAGTTGGCTGGTGACGGCGAGTTGGTCCAGCCCGTGGATTTCGCAGCGCTTGGCTGCAACGAGGAATTCCAGCGCTGATTTCATCTAATTGCTCTCCCCTTGAAGCCGGGCCAACCCGGCACCGGAGAAGCAAACATCATGCACATCATCGCAACAGGGAACGGTCAAAGACTGCGCTGACGGCGGGCTTCGAACAGGCAGATGCCACTCGCAACCGAGACGTTCAGGCTCTCCACGCTGCCGTGCATCGGAATCTGCGCCAGTTCGTCGCAGGTTTCGCGGGTGAGGCGACGCAGGCCGTCGCCCTCCGCACCCAGTACCCAGGCCAGCGGGCCTTTCTGCTCCACCTGGTAGACGGATTTCTCCGCTTCGCCAGCCGCCCCCACCACCCAGACCCCCGCCTCCTGCATCTCACGCAGGCTGCGGGCCAGGTTGGTCACAGTGATGTAAGGCACCGTGTCGGCGGCGCCGCTGGCCACCTTCACCGCAGTGGCGTTCAGGCCCACCGCGCGATCCTTGGGCGCAACCACCGCATGCGCACCGGCGGCATCCGCCACCCGCAGGCAGGCACCCAGATTGTGCGGATCCTGCACCCCATCCAAGACGAGGATGAGCGCGTTCTCATCCAGCCCATCCAGGATATCGGCCAGCTTCAACTCACGCCGGGTGGCGTCGATCCGCGCCACCACCCCCTGGTGGCGGCGGGTTCCGACCATGCCATCCAACCGATCCCCTTCGCTGGGAACCAGCTTGACCCCGGCCGCCTCCGCGGCCGCGACAAACTTCTTGACCCGGGCGTCCTTGCGGTCTCCCGACAGATACACCTCGAAAACGGCCTCCGGCGCGTGCCGCAACTTGGCGGACACCGCATGGAAGCCATAGATCAGACGGGAAGCTGCACCTTCGGAACTCTTGTTAACCACCCCGGCTTCCCTTCCTCGACTTGCTGGCCGCGGCGGATTCCGTCGCAGCGGGCTTGCTAGCAGCCTTTGTTGCCTTGGCGGGAGCCTTGGCGGGAGCCTTGGCCGGCGCCTTCTCGGCCTTGGCCGGAGCCTTCTCGGCCTTGGCCGGAGCCTTCTCGGCCTTGGCCGGAGCCTTCTCGGCCTTGGCCGGCGCCTTCTCGGCCTTGGCCGGCGCCTTCTCGGCCTTGGCCGGCGCCTTCTCGGCCTTGGCCGGAGCCTTCTCGGCGACGGCCCCCGGGGCCGCCGCCTTCGTCTTTCTGGCGCTCTTCGCCGCAGGCTGACGCACGACCTCGGCAACCACCAGTTCACTGCTGACCGCTTCCGGAAGCCGAGCAACTTCCGCGGCCATTTCCTTGGCGAACGCCTTATCCGACACCTTCTCCGCAGATGCCTTGACGGGCTTCTTCGAATTGGCGGCCGCGGGCTTGGTGGCCGCGGGCTTGGTGGCCGCGGGCTTGGTGGCCGCGGGCTTGGTGGCCGCGGGCTTGGTGGCCGCGGGCTTGGTGGCCGCGGGCTTGGTGGCCGCCTTGCCGCCCACGGCGGCGACGGCTTTCTGCGTTCCTTTTTCCTGCTGTGCCACTTCAGCTTTCTCCTGAGCGAGCAAGGGGCCTTCCACAAGGCGGAAGTCGATTTTCGTCGTTTGCATATCCACGCGCATCAGTTGTATCCGCACCCGGTCGGAAAGCCTGAATTGCTTGCCCGTCCGTTGCCCCACCAGCGCGTGCCGGGTTTCGTCGTAATTGAAATAGTCGCTACCGAGCTCCGAGATATGCACCAGACCTTCGATAAAGATGTCGTCCAGTGCCACGAAGAGCCCAAAGGGTACCGCTGCCGAGACGCTGCCGGTGAATTCTTCGCCGACGCGATCCTGCATGAAGTAGCACTTTAGCCATGCCACAACATCGCGGGTAGCCTCATCCGCACGCCGCTCGGTCATCGAGCAGTGCAGACCGATGTCCTCCCAGTCTCCCGGGTGGTATTCCGAACGTGCCAGCACGGCCTTGATCGCACGGTGGACCAGCAGATCCGGGTAGCGGCGGATCGGCGAAGTGAAGTGGGTGTAGGCCTCGTAGGCCAGGCCAAAGTGCCCAACGTTGTCCGGGCTGTAGACCGCCTGCCGCAGCGAACGCAGCATCACCGTCTGCAGCAGTTGCGCATCCGGCCTGTCCTTCACTTTTTCCAGCAGCTTGGCGTAGTCGGCGGCACGCGGCTCGTCGCCGCCCCCCAGGCTGAGGCCGAATTCGGCGAGGAAGCCACGCAACTTCTCCAGCTTTTCCGGGGTAGGCCCCTCGTGGATGCGGTAGAGCGCCGGATGCTCGTTCTTGGCGAGGAAATCGGAAGCGCAGACGTTGGCCGCCAGCATGCACTCCTCGATCAGGCGGTGGGCATCGTTGCGCACCTCCGGCACGATGCGTTCGATCTTGCCGTTGTCATTGAAAATCATCCGTGTTTCGGTGGTCTCGAAGTCGATCGCCCCGCGCTTCGCCCGCGCCTTGAGCAAGACCCGGAACAGTTGATCCAGGTTCTCCAGTTGCGGCAGCAGGGGCTCGAGTTCCGCGCGTGTCGCCGCGTCCTTCTCGTACAACGCTGCGGCCACCTTGGTGTAGGTGAGGCGGGCGTGGGAGAAGATCACCGCCGGATAGAAGCGATAGTTGGCAACAGCGCCATTGCCGGAGATGTTCATGTCCGCCACCATCGCCAGGCGCTCGACCTGTGGATTCAGGGAACACAGACCGTTCGAGAGCTTCTCCGGCAGCATCGGGATCACCCGGCGGGGAAAATACACCGAGTTGCCGCGCTCGTAGGCGTCCTTGTCCAGGCCGTTGCCGGCGACGACGTAGTGCGACACATCGGCGATGGCGACGATCAGCCGGTAGCCGCCGCCCTGACGCTCGCAATACACCGCGTCGTCGAAGTCCTTCGCCGTCTCGCCGTCTATGGTCACCAGCGGGAGAGCGGTCAGGTCCTCTCGGCCTGCCCAATCCTTCTTCCGCACCGTGGTCGGCAGCTTGCGGGTCTCGGCCACTGCCTCCGGACTGAAATCGAAGGGCAGTTCATGCTTGCGCAACGCGATCTCGATTTCCATGCCCGGGTCGGCATAGTTGCCCAGCACCTCGACGACACGCCCTATCGGCTGCGCATAGCGTGTTGGTTGCTCCACCAGTTCCACGGTGACGACCTGACCAGGCTCCGGCTTCTTGCCGCCGGGTGCAATCAGGATGTCCTGCGCAAGGCGGCGATTCTCCGGCACAACCAGCAACACACCATGCTCGTTCAGCACCCGCCCCACCACCCGACGGTTGGCACGTTCCAGCACCTCGACCAGCTTGCCCTCGGGGCGGCCTCGACGGTCCTGTCCGGCGATGCGCACGATGGCGCGGTCGCCATGCAGCACTTCCCGCATCTCCTTCGGGCCGAGGAAAACGTCCGGACCGCCGTCGTCGCGCACCAGGAAGCCATAGCCATCCGGGTGCCCCTCCACCCGGCCACGGATGAGATCCGCCTTGTCCGGCAACAGATAGGCATCGCGCCGATTGCGCAGTAACTGCCCGTCCCGCTCCATCGCCCGCAGGCGGCGCTCGAAATGTTCGACTTCGGAGCCCTGGATATCCAGCGCATCGACCAGCGCCGGGAAGGACAGCGGCACGCCCCGCTCTGCCAGCACTTGCTCGATGTACTCCCGGCTGGGCAGTGGATAGTCGTACTTGGCCGACTCCCGTTCAAAGAAGGGATCCGCCCGACGGACCGGGCTCATCTGGGTAGTGCTCTTGAAGCCACCACTCTTGGCCGGCTGCCGCCGCTCTGTGGCCTGCCTGGAACGGGCTGGCGCCTGGCCGTGGGGTTTGTTTCTATCGTTTCGTTTTTTCGTGTTTCGACTCATTGACATTCTTCTTTTCGTACTTATAATGCGCGGCTCTTGCCCAGATGGCGGAATTGGTAGACGCACTAGTTTCAGGTACTAGCGCCGCGAGGCGTGGAGGTTCGAGTCCTCTTCTGGGCACCAGTTTCGCAGGAAAGCCGCTCTCCAGAGCGGCTTTTTTGTTTTCCGGCCACATTCGGTATTACCGGCTGCTGCAGCCTTGAGGGTGAATGTCATCGCTCGACCGAGCGTCGGCTTCACCTCCGCGCAATCAGGATACGACTGCGCACTTTTTTCGATCCACGACTTCCCAAGCAAGCGGAAGCCCCGTATAATCGCGGTCCTTGCCCAGATGGCGGAATTGGTAGACGCACTAGTTTCAGGTACTAGCGCCGCGAGGCGTGGAGGTTCGAGTCCTCTTCTGGGCACCAGTTTCAAGCAAAAGCCGACTTCGAGTCGGCTTTTTGCATTGAGCGACCACTTTCCGCCCAAGCGGAACTCGCCCGCAACCGCCAGTTTCGCGCGCTCGATACAGAAACCGGCCTTGCGGCCGGTCCAAGCGAAGCCGCGATCAGGCGCCAAAAGGATGGCGCCGCAGGATGGTTTCATCCCGCTCAGGTCCGGTGGAAATCACATCGATGGGAATCTCGCAGATTTCCTCGATACGGTGCAGATAAGCCCTCGCCTCCTGCGGCAGCGCATCCCAAGTCTGCGCCCCAAAGGTGCTGCCGCTCCAGCCCGGCATCGTTTCGTAGATCGGCTCACAGCGGGTCACCTCTTCGGCCCCCATCGGCAGCAGGTCGGTGCGCTTGCCGTCGAGTTGGTAGCCGGTGCAGAGCTTGAGCTCCTCGAGGCCATCCAGCACGTCCAGCTTGGTGATGCACAGACCGGTCACGCCATTGATGATGATGGAGCGCTTCAGCGCAGCGAGATCCAGCCAGCCGCAGCGCCGCTTGCGCCCCGTAACCACACCGAACTCGCGTCCCTTGGAGGACATCTGCTGACCCGGCGTACCGGCAGTCTCGATGTCCAGCTCCGTGGGGAACGGACCGCCACCGACCCGGGTGCAATAAGCCTTGGTGATGCCCAGCACATAGTGCAGACGCCCCGGACCGACGCCGGAGCCCGCCGCCGCCTGACCAGCGACGCAATTGCTGGAGGTCACGAAAGGATAGGTCCCGTGGTCGATGTCGAGCAGCGTGCCTTGCGCGCCTTCGAACAACAGGCTTCCGCCCGCCTTGTTGACCGCATACAACTCGGCCGAGACATCTGCCACCATCGGCAGGATCTCTGCGGCGTCAGCCATCGCTTCATCAAATACAGCCTGGAACTCGATCGCTTCTGCCCCCAGATGCTGGGTCAGGACGAAATTGTGATACTCCAAGTTGGCCTTGAGCTTCTCCGCAAAACGCTCACGGTCGAACAGGTCATAAACGCGCAGCGCACGTCGCGCCACCTTGTCTTCGTAGGTGGGGCCAATGCCCTTACCGGTGGTGCCGATCTTGTCGCCAGCCGCCTTGGCTGCCTCACGCGCACGATCCAGCGCAGCGTGATAGCCGAGGATCAGCGGACACCCCGGGCTAATCCGCAGGCGATCGCGCACCTTCAGACCGCCCTCCTCCAGCTTGCGGATCTCGCTCAACAGATGATGCGCGTCCAGCACAACGCCATTGCCGATATAGCAGGCCACACCTTCACGCACGATGCCGGACGGCACCAGATTCAGCTTGTACTCGGTCTGACCGATCACCAGGGTATGACCGGCGTTGTGCCCACCCTGAAAACGCACCACACCCCGCGCGTGGTCGGTCAGCCAGTCGACGATCTTGCCCTTGCCTTCGTCGCCCCACTGGGTACCGACAACTACCACATTCTTTGCCATTCCTTACTCTCCCTGAAGCGGCTCAACCGTCCAACGGCCGCTCCGCAGCACCAGTTGCCGGTCGCAACCAGCTTCGTTCCACGTTCCTTCATGTCCCGGCAAGGCATCCACAACGATCTCGCCGCGCCCACGCAGAGCCTCGACCTCGGCAGCGAGACCGGCCTCGTCCGAAATCGGCGCCAGAATGGCACCATTCACGGCGCGTCCTGACAGATGCAAGACCAATTCCCGGAGATCCAGGCTGAAGCCGGTTGCCGGGCGTGCCCGCCCGAATGCCGCACCCACATGGTCGTAGCGTCCGCCCAGCGCAAGCGCTGCCGGCGAACCACCGCCATAAGCCGCGAACACCACACCGCTGTGATAGTGGTAGCCGCGCAGATCGGCCAAGTCGAAGCTGATCGGCAAACCGGACAAGCTCTGCGCCAGTGCGCGCAGATCCTTCAGCGCAGCAGCAATCTCCGCATCCTGCGGCAGCAGCGCCGCTGCTTTCTCGATGACTTCCGGACCGCCATACAGCTCGGGCAGAAGCAGCAAGGCGGCCCTCACCGGTTCAGCCACATCAGCCACCAATGTCCGCAGCCCCGGCACATCCTTGGCCTGCAGCAGGCCAAATAATTCTTCCTCGCGCCCCGGCACCAGCCCCGCACGCGCAGCCAGCGCATGGAACAGGCCCATGTGGCCGATGTCGATCCTGCTCGCCGGCACATCAGCAAGACGGAGCACCTCCGCCAGCAGACGGAGAATCTCCACGTCTGCCTCGATGCCACCGTGGCCGTACAACTCCGCGCCGAGTTGCAGCGGCTCCCGTGTCGCCGTAGCCGAGGAAGGCAGGGTATGCAGGACGCTGCCGCAGTAGCAAAGCCGCGAGACGCCGGTCCGGTTGAGCAGATGGGCGTCAATGCGCGTTACCTGCGGCGTCATGTCTGCCCTGACCCCCATGGTCCGGCCAGACAACTGGTCGACCAGCTTGAAGGTACGCAGCTCGAGGTCATGCCCTGCACCGGTGGTGAGCGAGTCCAGGTATTCGAGCATCGGCGGGGCGACCAGTTGGTAACCCCGGACCCGGAACGCATCGAGCAGCTTGCGCCGGAGGGACTCCAGCTGTTCAGCCTCGGACGGCAAAGCGTCCTGTATGTAGTCGGGCAATACCCAGCGCATGAGGAACTTCAGTTGAAAATCAGAAGAAGGACAACGCCAAGCAGCATGGAAGACAGTCCGATGAACCGGACCTGACCATCCGCCATGCTTGCCAGACGCGAAAAAGTTTCGCGCCAGGCAGCTGGCGCGACAAAGGGAAGAATGCCTTCGATGATCAACATCAGCGCGAAGGCAGTCAACAGGGTGTTACCCATGGGGAAAGCTCAGTTCCGGCGAGGGCCTCCGGAACTCTTCATGAACTTGAAGAAGTCCGAACTGGGATCGACCACGAGCACATCATCCTTGCCGTTGAAGCTCGAGCGGTAGGCCTCGAGACTGCGGTAGAAGGAATAGAACTCCGGGTTCTGACCGAATGCCTGAGCATAGATGGCGGTTGCCTTGGCATCTCCCTCACCCTTGACCTCTTGCGCAGAACGATAAGCCTCCGCAATCAGGACCTCGCGCTGGCGGTCCGCATCCGCGCGGATCTTCTCGGCTTCAGCACCACCTTGGGAGCGCAACTCATTGGCCACCCGCTTACGCTCGGCCTCCATGCGGCGGTAGACCGATTCCGACACTTCGGTCGGGAGGTCGACGCGCTTCAGGCGGACGTCAACGATCTGCACACCGATCTTGCGTGCGTCCTGGTCAGCCTTGGTCCGCATGTCCTCCATGATCTGGTCGCGGGCACCCGAAACCACATCATGCACCGTACGGCGGCCGAACTCTTCGCGCAACCCCGCGTTCACCGTCTGATTCAAGCGGGTACGGGCCCGGGTTTCGTCACCTGCAACAGACTCGTAATACAGACGCGGATCGATGATGCGCCACTTCACAAAGTGATCCACCAATACGTTCTTCTTCTCGGAGGTGATGAAGCGCTCCGGCTCCGGCGTATCCATGGTCAGGATGCGCTTGTCGAAGTAACGCACGTTCTGGATCAGCGGCAGCTTGACGTTGAGGCCCGGAGTCTCGATGACCTCCTTCACCTCGCCCAACTGGAACACCACAGCGTATTGACGCTGATCTACCGTGAACAGCGACATGGATGCCAGCACCAACAGGAACAGGACAACGCCGGCAATCAAGGAAAGCTTGTCGCGCATTAACGATCTCCCCGTTCGCGGTTACGCATGAGCTCACGGCTACGCGGATCGAACATGCCGGACTGCGCAGACGAGGAACTCGGGGCGGGAGGCGCCGCCTCGTTCTGCGGCGCGGCCGTGGAACCGCTTCCGGCCGCCTGCATCAGTTTGTCCAAGGGCAGGAACAGCAGGTTGCCATTGCCCTTCGCGTCGATCATCACCTTTGAAGTATTGGACAGCACTTGCTGCATGGTCTCGATATACAGGCGTTCGCGCGTCACATCCGGCGCACGCCGATACTCCGCATAGACCTGATTGAAGCGACTCGCCTCACCTTCCGCGTTTGCAACCACACGATCACGGTAGGCCTGCGACTCCTCGATCAAGCGGGAAGCAGTACCACGCGCCCTCGGAATGACGTCGTTAGCGTAGGCTTCGCCTTCGTTCTTCTGGCGCTCACGGTCCTGGCCCGCCTTCACCGCATCGTCGAACGCAGCCTGGACCTGTTCAGGCGGCTGCGCATTCTGCATGGTCACCCGGCTGATCTGGATACCGGTCTGATAACGATCCAGGATGCGCTGCATCAACTCGTGGGCTGTGGCAGCGATTTCCTCACGCCCCTCGTAGAGCACGAAGTCCATGCGGCTCTTGCCCACGATCTCGCGCATCGCGGTTTCCGCCGCCTGCGCGACGGACTCGTCCGGATAGCGGTTGTTGAAGATATAGCTTTCCGGGCTGTTCAACACGTACTGCACGGCGAACTGGATGTTGATGATGTTCTCGTCATCAGTCAGCATCAGCGATTCGCGCAGCACCTTGTTCCGCTCGGAGCCCCGATAGCCGACTTCGACGGTACGCACGCCGGTCAGGTCCACCAACTCATGGCTTTCGAAGGGAAAGGGCAAACGCCAGCGCAGGCCGGGCTCGGTTACTTCGATGAATTTCCCGAGACGGAGCACAACACCCCGTTGGTTGGCGTCTACCGTGTAGAAACCGCTGGCCAGCCAAACGACCAAGACAAGGGCTGCGAGCGCAGTGATACCACCGCCAAACTGCTTGAACGAGAAGCCGGGAAGTTGAGGGCCGCCACCATCGCGGCCGCCGCCGGAACCGCCGTCGTGCCCCTGCCGCTTGCCACCAAACAGGCTGGAGAGACGCTGGTTGAAATCACGCCACACTTCTTCGAGATCCGGAGGGCCTTGATTGTTACCGCGATTGCCTTCTCCGCGATCGCCGTTGTTGCCCTGGCCCCCCCAACGCGGGTCGTTTAGGGACATGAGAATGCCTGTTATCACTGTTGTAATGGATTGTCTGGCACAAACCCCGGCATGTCGCCCGCATTCGGACCAGATGCCTGGCCAGCCATCTCGGCCAGCGCTTCTCGAAGCAGATCAAGCCCTTCGCCGGTTCTTGCGCTCAAAAAAACGCGCCTGATTCTATCACAGTCGCCCCTCTCGACCGCCGCGCCGGCATGGGTGAGGTCTATCTTATTCCACACCATGATCTGCGGAACCTCGGCTGCGCCGATCTCGGCCAGCACCTGGTTCACCGCGGCGATCTGTGCGTCCCTGTCCTCACTCGCTGAATCCACCACGTGAAGCAGCAGATCTGCGTGCGCGGTTTCTTCCAACGTCGCGCGGAAGGCCGCCACAAGAGCGTGGGGTAGGTCACGGATGAATCCGACCGTGTCCGACAGCACAACGTTCCCACCGCCGACATAAAGTCGGCGTGACGTCGTATCAAGGGTCGCGAACAACTGGTCGGCCGCGTAGCTGCCGGCCTTGGTGAGCGCATTGAACAGTGTGGATTTGCCAGCATTGGTGTAGCCGACGAGGGATACGGATAGGACATCCCGCCGCTCCCGCGCACGGCGGCGCACCTTGCGTTGCTTTTCCATCTGCTGGAGCCTGGATTTCAGCAGCTTGACTCTGTTACCCAGCAAACGGCGGTCCGTCTCTAGCTGGGTTTCCCCCGGGCCTCGCAAACCAATGCCGCCCTTCTGCCGCTCCAAGTGGGTCCAGCCTCTCACCAAACGGGTAGAAAGATGATCGAGTTGCGCCAACTCGACCTGAAGTTTGCCTTCATGGCTGCGCGCACGCAGCGCGAAGATGTCGAGGATCAGTGCAGTGCGATCAATGACGCGGCAACTCAGTTCCCGCTCTAGGTTCCGCTGCTGGGCGGGAGACAAGGCGTGATTGAAGATGACCAGGTCCGCGGCATTGGCACGCAAGACCTCTCCCACTTCTGCCACCTTGCCGCGGCCGGCAAAGAGCGCTGGATCGGGAGCCGATCGCCGCCCTTGGACAACTGCCTCGACGCTTGCCCCCGCACTGGCCGCGAGCAGCTTGAGCTCGGACAGACGCTCGTCTACTGCACCCTGACCAAAGTCCAGTTGAACGAGAACCGCGCGCTCTCCGGATGCCGGGCGCTCAAACATGGAAAAGAATCCTGGCCGACGCGGATGGTCGGCCACGACTTTGAGGAGGGGCGATCAGTTGCCGCCCTCACTCGGTTCCTGTTGCTGAATGGTTACCGGACGGGCAGGTACAACGGTGGAGATGGCATGCTTGTATACCATCTGCGTCACAGTGTTCTTGAGCAGCACGACGTACTGGTCAAAAGACTCAATCTGGCCTTGCAGCTTGATGCCATTGACCAAATAGATCGAGACCGGGACATGCTCCCGGCGCAAGGTGTTCAGAAAGGGGTCTTGTAGAAGTTGCCCTTTATTGCTCATCGTTAAACCTCTTTATTTTGTGTTTATATGAATGTATCGGATTTCTTGCTGCACTGCCACATAGCAGTATGCAACGAAATCCCGGTGTGGGAATCGGGTTTTTCCGCAATCAATTCTTGGTCGCGTAGGGATTGTGCGCGGTCCGGAACTGTATCCGCAAGGGCGTACCCTGGAGCTTGAAGGCCTCCATGAAGGTACGCTCCAGAAAACGCACATACGAGTTTGGAATATTCTCCAGAGCATTACCGTGAATGACGATCACCGGCGGATTCATTCCCCCCTGGTGAGCATATCGCAGCTTGGGACGAGCGCTGCCATGACGCGGCGGCGCCTGCTTGGCTACGGCCGCCTGCATGGTACGCGTAAGCCGCGGGGTGGACAGATTTGCCATCGCTGCGGCATAAGCACCATCCACCGACTTCAGCAGGCCATTGATGCCCTCCGCCCTGAGCGCAGAAATCTGATGGAAGCGGGCAAATGACAGGAAGCCAAGCTTGCGCGCCATATCCTCTTTCAAGCGCTCCCGGCGGTAATCGTCCACCGCGTCCCACTTGTTGACCGCCACCACCAGCGCGCGACCGGTATCCAGCACGAAACCCGCGATGTGCGCATCCTGATCGGAAATGTCCTGCGCCGCATCCAGCACGAGTACGACCACATTCGACTCCTGGATGGCCTGCAAGGTCTTGATCACCGAGAATTTCTCGACCGCCTCAAAGACCTTTCCACGACGCCGCAAGCCCGCCGTATCGATCAGCGTATAGGGCCGCCCGCCACGCTCGAAGGGTATCGCGATGGCATCGCGAGTCGTACCGGGCATGTCGAAGGCAATGACGCGCTCTTCCCCCAGCAGCGTATTGACCAGCGTGGACTTGCCGACATTAGGACGGCCGACGATGGCCACCTTGGGCCCCTTCTCGGCGGCGTCCTCGACGTCTTCATCTTCTGGGAAAGGCGCCAGTACGAGCTCAACCAGCTGCTTGATGCCATCGCCATGAGCCGCAGACACCGGCAACGGCGCACCCAGGCCGAGCGCATGGAAATCCGCCGAGACGATGGCGCGCTCTAACCCTTCCGCCTTGTTCACCACCAGGTGGACCGGCCGTCCTGCGCGTCGCAGTCGGGCGGCGATCTGCTCATCGTGCGGCGTCCGCCCTGCCCGGCCGTCCACCAGGAACAGCAACACATCCGCCTCGGCAATCGCCTGCTCCGCCTGCCTGGCCATCTCGTGCATGATGCCGTCCTTGGCCACCGGGTCGAAACCCGCGGTGTCAACGACCAGGTAATCCCGGTCGCCGACGCGCCCGACCCCGTAATGGCGATCGCGGGTAAGACCTGGCTGATCAGCCACCAAGGCATCACGCGTCTTCGTCAGCCGATTGAACAGGGTGGACTTGCCGACGTTGGGACGCCCGACCAGGACGATGGTAGGTTTCACGTTCTTGTATCCGTTTCCGCTCAGCGCAACTCGTAGGCGGCGATTTCACCGTCGCGGCTCTGAGCGATGAATCCATTGCCATAGGGACGTAGATCCGCGGTGACCGCGCTGCTGTCGACCCGCACCCGGGCGGCGAAAGCACCATCTTCGCGCTTCAACAGGTGGACATAGCCTTCCAGATCGCCCACCGCCACATAGTCGCCCACGATCAGCGGACGCCCGACCGCACGGCGCGCCAGCGCGTCCTGCTTCCAGATGCTGGCGCCGCTATAGACATCCAGTGCATTCACTGCATCCTTGTCGTCAGTAATCACCGCGAAGCGAGTATCCCTATCCATGCCCACGCTGCTGGAAAGTTCGCGGGACCACAACGAATTACCGTTGGAAGCGTCGAAGCAGGCCGCCCGCCCCTGGTAGGCCACGGCGCACACTTCACGTCGGCCGATCACCGGCGGGCCGACCACGTCGGCAACCCGCTCCAGTTCGGTAGAGCCCTTGGGCGTCGCCACCGTCAGCTCCCACAGCGCGCCGCCGTTGGCCAGGCTTATCGCGACCAGCTTGCCGCCGGGAAAACCGGCCAGCGCAACGCCGCTCTCCAGCAGCACGCCAGCATAGGTCCGCAGCCCCAGCGGCGGATTGTTGCGTTGATAGATCCAGCGCCGCGCACCGTCCTTCGCCGACAGGGCAATCAGGCGATGATCCGAGGAACGCACCACCACAACATCATCATTGACCGCAGGCGGCGCCAACACCTCGGCGCCGATCTGCGAACGCCAGCGCTCCGAGCCATTGGACGCATCATAGGCAATGACGGCACCGCTGGCCGTGGCCACCACCGCCAGCTTGCCATCGCTACCGACACCGGCGGACAGCGGCGTCTTCGCACTCACTTTCCAGACCGCGCGCCCGTCTTCATAGCGGGCAATCTCGCCACCTTCCGCCGCTGCATAGACGGCAAAGCCAACCACCGCCGGCTGGAACACATAGTTCTTGGACTTGCCGATATCCACGCTCCAGGTCTTCGCCAACTGGGCCGACTGGGTGAAATCCACCAGCGGTGCGGGCTTGGGACCATCGCTGGCAAAGGGGTTCAGCGAGGAGCATGCGGTCAGCAGTGCCACCGGCACAGCAAGGGAAAGAGAGCGCAGAGAGACGGGGAACATCGATCAACCTTCCAGCGATTCGAGTTTTACGCGCACGACTTCGCGCAGGGTAGCGGCTCGTTCGTCATCCTGGCCGATGGCATCCATGGCGGCCTGATAGGCAACGCGGGCATCGGCAGACTTGCCTTGTGTGGCCAGCACATCGCCCTTCAGATCCTCGAAGCGGGCCTTGTACTGGCCAGCGGGAACCGGCTGCAGCCGGGCCAGCGCCTCATCCAGCGCGCCCTGCTGCTGCAGCACTGTCGCCAGGCGCAGGCGCGCGAGATCGCGCAGAGCCGGATCAGCACCCTTCTCGGCCGCCCACGCCAATTGCGCCTTGGCGTTGTCCAGTTCCCCCTTGTGGAACTGCACGCCCGCGGAGAGCAGCGCACCCATTTGGGCATGAGTGGTGCCGGGATACTGGCCGATCAACTGACCGGCGGCATCGCGCGCCTTCTGCGCATCATCATGTTCCACCGCCTGCTGGACCGCGAAGTAGAGCACACCGGCCTCGCCGGCCTGCTTGCCCTGGTACCACTGCCAGCCCTGCCAGCCGACCGCAGCCAGCGCCGCCACGGCGATCAGGCCAGTCACCCAGTTGCCGTAGTCCTCCCACCAACCCTTGAGCGCGGAGATCTGCTCCTGCTCCTCGAGGTCATACACCGCCATCGTTACCCTCTTCGTTCGTCGATTCGTCGGTAAAAAGCAGGTCAGCGACCGCTTCTGGCAAGCCTTCCAGGGAAACCCGCTGCTGGGCGCCCGCGCCACGCAACGGCTTCACGCCGACTTCGCCCGCCGCTGCTTCGTCTTCGCCGATGATCACGGCTACCGCAGCCGCGCTGGCGTCGGCCTTCTTCATCTGCGACTTGAAGCTGCCGCCCCCGCAATGGAGCAGCGCGGCAAAACCATGGCCGCGCAGCGCCTCCGCCGCCCGGAAGGCCAAGCGCATCGCGGCTTCGCCCTGGTGCACCAGATAGACATCTGGCTGCACTTTCTCCGCCTCGCCGCCGCTTTCCTGCCACAGAGCCAGCAGACGCTCGACACCCATCGCGAAACCGGCAGCGGGTTGCGGCTTGCCGCCCAACTGGGCAACCAGCCCATCGTAGCGCCCACCCGCGCAGATGGTGCCCTGCGCACCCAGACGGGTGGTGACCCATTCGAAGACGGTGCGGTTGTAGTAGTCCAGCCCGCGCACCAGGCGGTGATTCACCCGGAAGGGAATGCCGGCATCCTTGACCAGGGTTTGCACCGCGGCGAAATGGGTCAGGCTCTCCTCGCCAAGGTAGTCGGCCAACTTGGGCGCCTGTTCCACGATCTGCTGCAGCTCCGGGTTCTTGGTGTCCAGGATGCGCAAGGGGTTGGTATAGAGGCGGCGCCTGCCGTCCTCGTCCAGCCGGTCCACATGCTGTTCCAGGTAGGCGATCAGCGCCGCCCGGTGCAGGGCACGTTCTTCCGCCGAGCCCAGGGAGTTGAGCTCCAGGGACACATCTTCCAGCCCGAGGTCGTCCCACAGCCGGGCGCACATGATGATGTGTTCGGCATCGATGTCCGGGCCGGCAAAACCCAGTGCTTCGACACCGATCTGGTGGAACTGGCGATAGCGGCCTTTCTGCGGCCGCTCATGACGGAACATCGGGCCGTGGTAGTAAAGCCGCTGCGGGCCGGAGCCGGCGATGAGGTTGTGCTGGATGGCGGCACGCACGCAGGAAGCGGTGCCTTCCGGACGCAGCGTCAGATGCTCGCCGTTCAACGCATCCTCGAAGGAATACATCTCCTTCTCGACGATGTCGGTCACCTCACCGATGGCGCGCTTGAACAGCGGCGTCGGCTCAACGATGGGCATGCGTATGGGCCGGTAGCCATAGCTCTTCAGCCAGTCCCGCACGATGTCTTCAAAGTGTTCCCAGGTTTCGGCCTCGTCCGGCAGGATGTCGTTCATCCCGCGCAGCGCCTGCAAGGTCTGGCTCATCTGTATCCGTTTCGCTCTGTTTCGTTGCCGGGGGCCTCAGCCCGCCTTCTTCGCGTATCGCGTGCTCACATAGTCATCGACGATGGCCTTGAATTCGGCGGCGATGGTGTCGCCACGCAAGGTCACCGTCTTCTCGCCATCGACGAACACGGGCGCCGCCGGGCTTTCGCCGGTGCCAGGCAGCGAGATGCCGATGTTGGCATGCTTGCTCTCGCCCGGACCATTCACCACGCAGCCCATCACCGCCAAGGTCATGTTTTCCACGCCGTCGTACTGCTCGCGCCAGACTGGCATCTGCTCGCGCACATAGGTCTGGATGCCGGAAGCCAGTTCCTGGAAGAAGGTGCTGGTGGTGCGGCCGCAGCCGGGACAGGCAGTCACCATCGGAGTGAAGGCACGCAGTCCCATGGTCTGCAGGATTTCCTGGGCGACGACAACCTCCTGCGTCCGGCTGCCATCCGGCTCCGGCGTCAGCGAGATGCGGATGGTGTCGCCTATGCCCTCCTGCAGCAGCACCGACAGAGCCGCGGTGGAGGCGACGATGCCCTTGCTGCCCATGCCAGCCTCGGTGAGGCCCAGATGCAGCGGGTAATCGCAGCGCTGGGCGAGGTCGCGGTACACCGCGATCAGATCCTGAACGCTGGAGACCTTGGCTGACAGGATGATGCGGTCGCCACCCAGACCATATTCCTCCGCCTTGGCGGCCGATTCCAACGCCGACACCACCAAAGCCTCGCGCATCACCGCACCAGCGTCACGCGGTTCGGCGCGCCCCGCGTTCTCGTCCATGATGCGGGCCAGCACCGACTGGTCCAGGCTGCCCCAGTTCACGCCGATGCGCACCGGCTTGTCGTAGCGGCAGGCGATCTCGACGATGGCGGCGAACTGTGGATCGCGCTTGGTTCCGGCTCCCACGTTGCCGGGATTGATCCGCAGCTTGGCCAGCGCCTCGGCGCAAGCCGGGTGGTCGGACAGCAGCTTGTGGCCGTTGTAATGGAAGTCGCCCACCAGCGGCACGTCCATGTTCAGCGCCAGCAGGCGGTCGCGGATGTGGGGCACCGCCTTGGCGGCTGCCTCATTGTTCACCGTGATCCGTACCAACTCTGAACCGGCCCGGGCCAGTTCTGCGATCTGCATCGCCGTCCCCAGCACGTCGGCGGTATCGGTGTTGGTCATGGACTGCACCACTACCGGCGCATCCGAGCCGACGATGACACGGCCGATGCGGACCTGGCGGGTAGCCCGGCGTTGCTCGGCACCGGCCTGGAAAATCTGATGCGTCATCTTATTGAACCGTCAGGCGGGCAACCGTGACCCGGGTGTGAGGGGCAAGGTCGACCGCCTTGCCCTGATATTCGAGGCGGACATCCTTGGCATTGCCCACCACCAGCGTGAAAGGTGCCTTGCCCTGCACGGTGCGGGTGACGCCGGCTGCGTTGGTGCCAGAATAGACCACCGCACCGGCGGCATCCCTGACCTCTACCCAGGACTCACCGCTGAAACTGAAGACCAAGCTGGCTGCATCCGTCGGCGCTGCGGCCGATGCAGTTGGCGCCGGAGTTGCCGTCGCAGGGACAGCCGGAGCGGGGGTTGCCACCACCCCTTGTCCCTGTTCCGGCGACGCAGCCACCGGCGGTTGCGGGGCACCGGACGCCGGGGCCTGGAGCGGAGCGGGCGTTGCGGATTGCTGCGCCTCGGCAGCCGGCGCCTCGATAGGCTCGGTTGCCACACCTCCTTCGATCGGCGCCACCTCGGCGGACTCAGGAGCCACGGTCGCCTCTTCCGGCAGCTCCGTCTGGAACCAGTCGAAATACCAGCCCGCCAGCACCACCGCCAACAAAACGAAGAAAAGCACTGTCACCGGCTTGCTGCTGGTGCGCCGCCCCATCCCAACGGGCATTTCCCCGGTTGCGTTCGAAACCGGCGCCAACTCCACCGTCCCCGCCGATCCGCGCTGCTCCACACCGCCCAGCAGGGGCGCCGGATCCAGACCGAGGTAACGGGCGTAATTGCGCAGGAAACCGCGCGCAAAAGCCGGCCCCGGCAGCGCGTCGTGGCGGCCGTTCTCCAGCGCCTCGACTTGCCTGCGAGACAGCTTCAGCACCTGGGCAACGTCGGACAGGGTTTCGCCGCGCGCCTCGCGCGCTTGCCGCAGTTGTGCCCCGGCAAACTCGGCAGGCGTCATCTCGGACGTAACGCCCGAGGGCTCGGGCGGAGACTGCATGGCACTCACTCGTACTTCCCTTGCAACATCAACTGATATTCGGGTGAATCGGCAAAGCGGCTACGCAACTGCGCAGCGTAGCTCGCCTCGGCATCGCGGTGACCGAGGCGGCGTTCGGTCCGCAACCCCAGCCAGGCGGACGCAGCCGTCGGCTCCAGGGCCTGGTGGAGACGGATCAGCCGGGTGCGCGCCAGTTCGTAATCCCCGCGGCGGTAAGCGATGCCCGCCAGCTCATACATCGCCCGCCCATTGGTCGGATCCGCCTCCACCGCCGAGGCGAACTGGGCCTCCGCCGCGCTGTCGTTCTTCAGGCGCAGCAGGCACAGGCCGGCGTTGGTATAGGGCCGAGTAGGATACCGGTAATAGGGGTTGCGTGCGGCGCGGTTGAAATAGGCCAGCCCTTCGCTCTCTCGCCCCTGCTGGCAGAGAAACCAGCCATAGCTGTTGCTGAAATCCGGATCGCCCGGCGCCGCCCGCAGCGCGCGTTCGAAGTTGTCCTGCGCCTGCGTCCGCTCATCCAGCAGCATGTAGATCAACCCCATCAAGTGATAGGCCGGGCCGTAGCCTGGGCTATCCGAGAGGGCCGTCTTGGCCTCGTCCAGCGCGACGTCGTAGCGGGCGATCTCGATGTAGGCCAGCCCCAATTCCACATGCGCGCGAGCGCGCGCCTCGCCCTGGTTGGCGGGTGTGGTATCGGCCATCGGCCGGGAAGGTGCGGCCGCCGAGTCGCCCATCTGGCCGGGCCCCGTGGCGCAGCCGGCCAGCAAGGCGACAGCAGCGATTGACACGATCGCGGCAAAGCGCGTCATGAACGAACCTCCAGCGTCTGTTTGAGGCGCACGGTGCGCCGGGTCTTGTCCTGAACCTGGCCGGCCAGTTGGCCGCAGGCGGCATCGACGTCGTCCCCCCGCGTCTTGCGCGTCGTGGTAACGATGCCGGCGTCAATCAGGATACCCGCAAAGCGCCGTATGCGTTCCGGCGCGGAGCGCTGGAAACCGGAGTTCGGGAAAGGATTGAAGGGAATCAGGTTGAACTTGCACGGCACCTCGCGCACCAGTTCGATCAGTTCCCTGGCGTGCGCCGGTTCGTCGTTCACGCCTTCGAGCATTACGTACTCGAAGGTCACAAAATCCCGCGGCGCCTTGTCGAGATAACGCCGGCAGGCCGCCATCAGCTCGACCAGCGGGTATTTGACGTTGATCGGCACCAGCCGGTCGCGCAGCGCATCATTGGAAGCATGCAGCGACACTGCAAGCGCCACCGGGCATTCATCGCGCAGCCTGTCCATCGCCGGCACGATGCCGGAAGTGGATACCGTGACCCTGCGGCGCGACAACCCATAGGCGTGGTCGTCCAGCATCAGCCGCAGCGCGGTCACCACATTGTCGAAGTTGGCCAGCGGCTCGCCCATACCCATCATCACTACATTGCTGATGATGCGGCCGTTGTCCTTGTCGCCGGCTTCCAGGCCGGCCTCCGCCTCGCGGGCGGCACCGAGGAGGTGGTTGGCCAGCCACAACTGGCCGATGATTTCTCCGGCAGAAAGATTGCGGTTGAAACCTTGTTTGCCAGTGGAGCAGAAAGCACAGTCCAGCGCACAACCGGCCTGCGAGGAAATGCAAAGGGTGCCGCGGTTGGTCTCGGGGATGAAGACCGTTTCCACCGCGTTGCTGTTACCCACGTCCAGCAGCCACTTGCGGGTGCCATCGGCGGAAACCGAATCGCGCACCGGCACTGGCGGGCGGATGGAGGCCTCTTCGGCCAGGCGGGCGCGCAACGCCTTGGCGACGTCGGTCATTGCCGCGAAATCCTTGCAGCCCTCGCGGTGCATCCAGCGCATCACCTGGCGCGCACGAAAGGGTTTCTCGCCTCGTTCCGCGAACCAGGCGATCAGACCATCCACGTCGAAGTCGAGGAGATTGACCGGGGTATTCATCTTCGTCAGCACCTTGTGACCCCAACGCAAACGGCCCGTTCGCACTCCGCAGGGGAGCCGAGACGGGCCGCCGGGATGAGTCGCTTAGCGGGAATAGACGTTCATGCCGGGGAAGAAGAAGGACACTTCCACGGCAGCGGTTTCGGGAGCGTCGGAGCCATGCACCGCGTTGGCGTCGATGGAGTCGGCGAAGTCAGCGCGGATGGTGCCCGGCGCGGCCTTCTTCGGATCGGTGGCACCCATCAGCTCACGGTTCTTGGCGATGGCGTTTTCACCTTCCAGCACCTGGATCATCACCGGGCCGGAAACCATGAAGGACACCAGATCCTTGAAGAAGGGGCGCTCCTTGTGCACGGCGTAGAACTGGCCGGCCTCCAGCTCGGACAGCTGCACCAGCTTGGCGGCGATGATCTTCAGCCCGGCGTCTTCGAAGCGCTGGTAGATCTTGCCGATGACGTTCTTGGCGACGGCGTCGGGCTTGATGATGGAGAGGGTGCGTTCGATGGCCATGAAAAACTCCGGGGTGTTTGACAAAACGCGGAATTTTAGCAGATTTCCGCTCAATGCCAGTGAGCGGCCGGAGCATGCGCAGCCTTCAGGCCCTCCCCTCCGCCGGCGCATTGCGCTCCTTCAGCCAGGCGATCACCACTGGCAGGATGGAGAGCACGATGATGCCGATCACCACGGTTGAAAGATTGTTCTTGATCACCGGGATGTTGCCGAACCAGTAGCCGATCATCACCAGTGGTCCCACCCACAGTGCCGCACCCAGCACATTGAACATCACAAAGCGGCGATATTCCATGCGCGCCATGCCTGCCACGAAGGGGGCAAAGGTACGGACGATGGGCATGAAGCGTGCGATCACGATGGTCTTGCCGCCGTGCCGCGCATAGAAGGCCTGGGTGCGCTCCAGCGCTTTCTTGTTGAAGAAGCGGCTGTTCTCCCATTTCGACATCCGCGAGCCGAAATGCTTTCCTATCATGTAGTTGAGGGTGTCACCCAGCACCGCGGCAACGAACAGCAGCGGTATCAGCAGCACCGGATCCAGCCCGCCGCCGGCCGCCAGCGCGCCAGCCATGAACAGCAGGGAGTCGCCCGGCAGAAAAGGAGTGACGACCAGACCGGTCTCGCAGAAGACGATCAGGAACAGGATGCCATAGAGCCAGACGCCGTACTGCTCCAGCAGCATGGCCAGATAATCGTCCAGATGGAGCAGAAGATCGATGAAGAAGGTGACGATTTCCATGTAGGAGAGCCGAGGAAAATTTGGCTGATCATATCCCAACAGCCCCTGCGCCCCGCTACCACATGTCTCTCCGAACGTATCGCTCCGGAAAAGAAAAAACCCGGCACGAGACCGGGCTTGCTCAGAGATCCAAGACCGTCCGTCAGGAAATCATTCCCAGGGTTCTCGGCAGCCACAGGGAGATTGCCGGCACATAGGTCACCAGCACCAGGAACACCAGCATGGAAAACAGCCACGGCCACACGGCTACGGTCAGCTCCGTGATCCCCATCTTGGTGATGCCGCTCGCCACGTACAGGTTCAGACCCACCGGCGGATGGCACAGACCGACTTCCATGTTCACCACCATGATGATGCCGAAGTGCACCGGATCGATGCCCAACGCGATCGCGATCGGAAACAGGATCGGCGCCAGGATCAGCACGATGGACGAGGGCTCCATGAAGTTGCCCATCACCAGCATCAGGATATTGGCCATGATCAGGAAGCCGATCATGCCCACGCCGGTACTCATCATGAAATCCGTCATCGCCTGCGGAATGTTCTCGTGCGTCAGCAGGAAGGAGAACAGGGTGGCGTTGGTGATGATGTACAGCAGCATCGCGCTCATGTTCGCGGAGTTCAGCAGGACCTTGGGCACATCCGAGAGACTCAGATCCTTGTAGATGAACACCGCGACGATGAAGGCATAGACCGCGCTCATCGCGGCCGCCTCCGTCGGCGTGAAGATGCCGGTGTAGATCCCGCCCATCACCACGACGATGAGGAAGAGCCCCCAGGCGGAATCCTTGAACGCCTTCGCCCGCTCACCCCAGCTCGCCTTCGGCAGCCGCGGGTAGCCAAATCGGCGCGCCCGGTTCCAGGTGGTGAAGCCGAGGAAAGCGGCCAGCATCAGGCCCGGAATCACGCCCGCCATGAACAGGGCGCCCACCGAGGTATTGGTGGAGACCGAGTACATCACCATGACGATGGACGGCGGAATCAGGATGCCCAGCGCACCGGAGGTGGTGATGACGCCAGCGCCGAACTTGTTCGGGAAGCCCTGCTTCACCATGGCCGGCAGGATGATGGCGCCGATCGCCACCACGGTCGCCGGGCTGGAGCCAGATACCGCTGCGAACAAGGCGCAAGCCACCACGCCACCCAGGCCGAGGCCGCCATGCCAGTGGCCGACCATGGAAGTGGCGAAGTTGATCATCCGCCGCGCCACGCCGCCATGCGTCAGGAAGTTACCCGCCAGGATGAAGAACGGGATCGCCATGATCTCGAACTTCTCGATACCGGTGAAAAGCTTCAGGGCCACTGATTCGATCGGCACCTGCGTCATGGTGAAGAGGAAAGTCAGCACCGTGAGGCCGAGCGAGATCGAGATCGGCATCCCGGTGAGCATCAGCACCAGGAGGATGATGAAGATGATGGCGGCACTCATTGCTTGTCTCCCTTGCCGGCATCCTTGTCTTCGCCGATCTGCTTGTGCTTGAGGTCGTGCGGGTGCAGGTTGTCGCTCATGTCATAGGGGTTGGCGTCGGCCGGCAGGTACTCCTCGTCGATGCCATCCACATGACCGTGGTCGTGATGCGGCAACTCGCCGGTCTTCCAGAAACTCCACATGACCTGCAGGAAGCGGAAGCACATCAGATAGGACCCCAGCGGCACCGCGGCATAGACCATCCAGGTCGGCCATTCCAGGTCAGGCGTGACCGGACCTTCATACAGACCATCCTGCGCGATGCCGAACCAGTGGTAGATCTGATAATGAGCGCCGTTCTCCCAGACGAAGGTCGCACCCAGGGTGCCGACGATTGCAGTAAACAACGCACCAGCGCCCAGACCGAAAAGGATGAAGCGACCGCGGTTTTCTGTGCTCAGACGGTTGATGAGCACATCGACGCCGACGTGGATGCCGGTGCGCACGCCATAGGCGGCGCCGAACTTCGCCATCCACACGAACATGATGATGGTCAGCTCCTGGGCCCAGCCCATATTGATGGACAGCAGCATGTCCTGCAGCGCAGGGTAGTCGATGCCTGTGCCATAGCGGTGCAACACGGAGACGAAGATGATGACTGTCGCCGCCCCCATGAGGAGGGCGATGAGCCATTCCTCGAGGTGGTCGAGTACTTTGAGCATGGAATTCTCCCGTCACGAAAACGCCCGCCGGATTGAGGGCCGGCGGGCGTTCAAGGGATGGCGGATCAGAGCTTGTTCGGATCGAAGCTGGTGGCTTCGTAGATGGACTTGATCAGATCGCCGCCGATGCGGGATTCCATCTTCTTGTGCACCGGAACCAGCACCGTCTTGAAGGCCAGACGCTCTTCGGTCGTGGGCACATAGACCTCGGTCTTGCCGGACTTCTTCACCATCTCGAGCGCCTGGTCGTTCTCTTCCTTGGCGATCTTGTTGGCGTATTCGGTGGACTCCTTCATCGCCTTGTCGAGCTGGGTACGCAGCTCGGTCGGCAGGCCGTCCCAGAACTTCTTGTTCACGATGACCGCATAGCCCAGGTAACCGTGATCGGTGATGGTCAGGTACTTCTGCACCTCATGCATCTTCTGGGTGTAGAGGTTGGAGATCGGGTTCTCGGTACCGTCCACCACGCCAGTCTGCAGCGCCTGGTAGACCTCGGAGAAGGCCATCACCTGCGGCAGCGACTTCAGCTCACGCATCTGCTCTTCCAGCACCTTGGACGACTGAATGCGCATCTTCTTGCCGCGCAGATCGTCCGGCTTCTTGATCGGGGTGTTGGCGGAGAAGGACTTGAAGCCATTGTCCCAGTAAGCCAGACCCTTGATGCCCTTGGGTTCGAGCTTGGCGAACAGCTGCTGACCGACAGGGCCGTAGGTCACCTTGTGGAGCGCATCGTAGTTATCGAAGATGAAGGGCAGGTCGAAGGCTTCGAACTCGCGCACACCGAGGGGACCAAACTTGGCCAGCGAGGGGGCGAGCATCTGGACGGCGCCCAGTTGCAGGGCCTCCATCTCTTCCTTGTCCTTGTACAGCGTGCTGTTCGGGTAGACCTCGACCTTCACCGCACCGCTGGTGTACTTCTCGGCAAGCTCCTTGAATCGCTCTGCCGCCTTGCCCTTCGGGGTGTCCTGGGCAACAACGTGGCTGAACTTGATAACGACAGGGTCGGCGGCAATGGCGCCAGCAGACAGGCCGACGGCGACCAGTCCGAGCAGAAGTGCACGGAGTCTCATACTCTCCTCCAATTAATGAAATGTTCGCTTTTTGCTATTGACTGCTTTTTTGGCCCCCGCACCGCAATGGGCTGCGGACGCCGGACAACCTGGGCGGACGAACAACGCACAGGCATCGTTCGAGTATCCTTTCAGCTTTGTAAGCGTCGCTATTGTGGAATACCGCAAGATCGCCCCCATCCGGCACTCACCCGCATGAATCATCCCGACGCCGGGCAGCCGCCCCTGCCGCCAGTCCGGGGCAAATGGCTGCACATTCTGCCCATTCTCAGCCTCGCCCTGTTCCTCGCGGCGCTCGCCGTACTGGTTTGGCTGACGCGTGAATATGACGCGGACGAGCAACAGGCCATCCTGATCAACGACGCCCTGTGGATGGAGCAGAACCTGCGCTTCCAACTCGACCGCAACGAGGCGCAGCTGCAGCAGATCGGCCCGGAACTGCTGCGCGAGGAACGCATGTCGGCGCAGACCGAGGCGCAGCTGCGCCAGTTGCTGAGCCAGGAGCGCGGACTCGTACGCATCCTGTGGCTGGACCAGGAGGGCAAGCTGCGCGGCGCCCTGCCGCCAGCGGCGGACGAACACCTGGTCGGCGAAGCCGCAGGCGCCATGTCCTCCGAGACCATCTTCCGCCTTGCCCGCGCGGTCGGCCGCCCGGTGTATGGCCCCGCGTACACGGTGATGGGCGACAAGACGCATTTCGAGGTGGATGTTCCCGCCTGGTCCGACGAAGCCTTCCTCGGCATGGTGGTGGGGGTGTACTCGCTCTCCGACCTGGTGGTGCGTGAGTTGCCCTGGTGGTTCTCCGAGCGCTATCGGGTGGCGGTGCTGGATGCGGACGGCCGCGAGATCGCAGCCAAGTCCAAGATCGCGCCGCTGGAAGCCCGCCGCAGCTACAGCATGAATTTCGACCCGCCGGGCCACGGCCTGACACTGCAGATCACCCCGTACAAGGCGGAAACCCGCTGGATTCCAGTGCTGCTGACCGCCTCCATCGTGCTGCTGGGCGGCATCGTGGTGTGGAGCTTCTGGCAGGTTCGCCGCCAGCTCGCCAAACGGCAGGCGGCAGAGCAGGCGCTGCTGGAGGAATCCGCCTACCGCAAGGCGATGGAGGATTCGCTGATCACCGGACTGCGCGCCCGCGATCTCGAAGGCCGGCTCACCTACGTCAACTCCGCCTTCTGCCGCATGACCGGCTACGACGCGGGCGAACTGCTGGGCAAGCCGCCGCCGATGCCGTACTGGGAGCCGGACCACATCGAGCGCCGGCGCGAACTCTACGAGCGCATCCAGAACAAGGGCTCGACCCCGGACGGCGTCGAGATCAAGTTCCGGCGCAAGAATGGCGAGCGCCTGGACGTGCTGCTGTTCGAGGCGCCGCTGATCGACGCCCAGGGCCGCCACACCGGCTGGATGGGCTCGGTGCTGGACATCACCGAGCAAAAGCGCGCCCATGCCCTCGCCCATCAGCAGGAAGAGCGCCTGCAGGCCACCTCCCGCCTGGTCACCATGGGCGAGATGGCCTCCACGCTGGCCCATGAGCTCAATCAACCACTGGCCGCCATCGCCAGCTACAACAGCGGCTGCATCAACCGCCTCTCCGCCGGCGAGGTGGACCGTGGCGAGCTGCGCGACATCCACGAGAAGCTCGGCCGGCAGGCGCGCCGGGCGGGGGAAATCATCCGCCGGGTGCACGATTTCGTCCGCCGCTCGGAGCCCAAGCGCGAGCAACTGGACCTCAACGCGGTAATCCGCGATGCGGTCGGCCTCATCGAGGCGGACGCACGCAAGCGGCGCATGCGCATCGCCACCGAACTGGCGCCGCGGCTACCCCAGGTCGCCGCCGACCCGGTGATGATCGAGCAGATCATCGTCAATCTCGTCCGCAACGGCATGGATGCAATGCGGGAGACACCCGCGGGCAAACGCGTCGTCACCGTCTCCACTGATACCGCCAACGGCATGGTCAGCGTGCGGGTATCCGACCGCGGCAGCGGCATCGACAGCGAAACCGCCAGCCACCTGTTCCAGCCCTTTTTCACCACCAAGCAGGAAGGAATGGGCATGGGGCTGAACATCTGCCGCTCCATCGCCGAACTCCATCATGGCCGCCTCGCTTTTGAGCCTAACCCGGAGGGCGGTACCATCTTCACCCTGTCGCTTCCCATAGACCCCACATGACCCAAGCTTGCGCGCACATCATCGATGACGATGAAGCCATCCGCGATGCCCTGCAATGGCTGTTCAAGACCCGCGGCGTCGCCACCCGGCTGTGGCCCAGCGCCGAGGCTTTCCTGGAAGCCTGGCAGGCGGACTGGCCCGGTTGCATCGTGCTGGACATCCGCATGGACGGCATGAGCGGCCTGGAGTGCTTCGAGGCGCTGCTTGCGCGGGGCAACCGCCTGCCGGTCATCTTCGTCACCGGCCACGGCGATGTGCCTATGGCGGTGGCCGCCCTGAAGAAGGGGGCCTATCACTTCATCGAGAAGCCCTTCAACGACAACGACCTGGTCGACCTGGTCGAGCAGGCCATCGCGCATGACGACGAGAACCGCCAGGCCGCCGCCGACCGCGGCACCGTCGAAGCCCGGCTGGCCACACTGACGGCACGCGAGCGCGAAGTGATGGATCTGATCCTGGAAGGCAAATTCAACAAGGTGATCGCCGACGAGCTGGCGATTTCCATGCGCACGGTGGAAGCCCACCGTTCCCGCGTGTTCGACAAGATGAAAGTGCGCTCGGCGGTAGAGCTTGCGCAAATGCTGACCGCCCTGCGCTGAGGCCCGGGGCTTAGCCCCCCCCTGCAGGCGGAACAAGCGGCAGCCATTCAACGGCGACGGCGTCTTCGTCCGCTGCCGCGGCGAATTCCGCCGCAGTGCCGATGCCGCCCACCCAGGCGGCGTAGCCGTCCACCTGCAACACCGGCAAACGCTCCCGCTGCCACACGGGAATACCCGCCTCCTGGCACAGATTCTTGAAACTCCTGCTGGGCCGGCCGGCAACCAGGCGCATGCGCATCCCCGGCCAGCGAGGCAACAGCCGCAAAGCCTGGGCAGCCTGCAAGCGTGCCGCGGAAAGCCCCTCACCCCGGGCCGGTGAGAATCGCAGCACCCCGCCCAGCCACGGCACCTCAGCCTCGCCTGCCCACGCTCTGGCTGTCGCCCCCGCCAGCGAAGCCGACGGCTCCAGCCATACCTTGCCCCGGTAGCAGCAACAATCAAGCGCGCCCAGCGCCACCCGGAAACCCCGCGCCGCCTCAACGCCGTGCAACTGGCGGAGCACCTCCAGCAAGCGCGCCCGCGCCGGCATCTCCGCGCCCAGGCGGCCCGCCTGCCAGCGCAGCAGATTGGCGCAGCGCGCTTCGCTAAGCCGGAGCAGTTGCGCCCTCTCTAGGGACTGGCCTCCACATGCCGCCTCGTCCATCGCGGCAAGCTCATCCAGCAGCACGCTCGCTTCACGGAAGTTGGCGGCAGCACGCGCCAGCGTACGGGCGGCACCGGGAAAGCCCTCCTCCATCGCCGGAAGCAGGCGGTGGCGCAGATCGTTGCGCGTGTAGCGCCTATCCTCGTTGCTCTCGTCTTCGACCCATTGCAGTCCGTGCTCGCGCGCATAGGCTTCGATCTCCGCACGGCGGCTGTCCAGGAGCGGGCGCAGGCGGCCCGGCTGCTGTCCGGCGGGCGCTTCCCAGGCCGCCATGCCGGCGGCGCCGCGCACCCCGGCACCCCGCAGCAGGCGGAACAGCACGGTTTCCGCCTGATCATCCGCATGGTGGCCAAAGACCAGCCAGTCGCACTCGCTGGCCATCAGCACTCGGTGCCGGGCTCGCCTTGCCGCCGCCTCCAGCCCGGCCGGATCGTCGCGCGCTACATCGACCCGGTGCACTGTCAGCCGCACCCCGGCAGCGACGCAGAGTTCCCGGCAGAAGGCGGCCCAGGCATCGGCATGTGGGCTGAGGCCATGATGCACATGCACCGCGGTCAGCTGGAAAGACAGACGGGCCCGCAGGCCCGTCAGGATATGGAGCAGAACACGGGAATCCACCCCGCCGGACAAGGCGCAGCACAGCCTGCTTCCTTCGGTGACACCGGCCTGCACCAGCGCCCGCTGCACCTGTGCAGGCAGAGGAGCAAGCACTGCCATCGTCCCGGCTACGGTCAGGCTGCCTGCTGTTCCTTGAAGCGCCCGTAACCCATCAAGCGCTCCAAGCGCTGTTCGATCAGCTCGGCCGGCGACAGGGAATCGACCTGGCGCAGCGCCTCGCCGAGCGCCCGCTTCAGGCTTTGGGCCATGGCGCGATGATCGCGATGGGCACCGCCCACCGGCTCGTTGATGATCTTGTCGATCAGCCCCAGCGACTTGAGCCGCGCCGCGGTGATGCCCATGGTTTCAGCCGCCTCGGAAGCCTTCTCCGCGCTCTTCCATAGGATGGACGCGCAACCTTCCGGCGAAATCACCGAGTAGGTGGAGTACTGGAGCATCATCGTCTGGTCGCCCACCGCGATCGCCAGCGCGCCGCCGGAGCCGCCTTCGCCGATCACCGTGCAGATCAGCGGCACCTTGAGCTCGGCCATCACATACAGGTTATGGCCGATCGCTTCCGACTGTCCACGCTCCTCGGCACCGATCCCCGGATAGGCGCCCGGCGTGTCGACGAAGGTAAACACCGGCAGGCCGAACTTCTCCGCCAGCTTCATCAAGCGCATCGCCTTGCGATAGCCCTCGGGGCGCGGCATGCCGAAATTGCGGGCGATCTTTTCCTTGGTGTCGCGGCCCTTCTGGTGGCCGATCACCACGCAGCTCTGGCCGTTGAAGCGGGCCAGGCCACCGACGATAGCCTTGTCATCGGCGAAGGCGCGGTCGCCATGCAGTTCCTCGAAGCCGGTGAAGATGTGCTGCACGTAGTCCAGCGTGTAGGGGCGCTGCGGATGCCGCGCCACCTGGGCGATCTGCCACGGCGTGAGCTTGGCGTACAGTTCCTTGGTCAGCGCCTGGCTCTTGGCCTCCAGGCGCGCGATCTCTTCGGAGATATCGACAGCGGAATCGTCCTGCACGAAACGAAGTTGCTCGATCTTTCCCTCGAGCTCGGCGATCGGTTGTTCGAAATCCAGAAAGGTGGTCTTCATCTGACCTTTCCCAGCAAGAAAGTCGGCCATTGTAACCTGCCGTTGCCGCGCGCCGGTGTAACTCGACCGGCGCGCGGCGGAACGGCCCGCGGCCCCGGCTTAGTGCGCCGCCTCGCCCGCGCTGCGGCGCAGGCTGAGCCAAACCGACACGGCGAGGATCACCGCGACCACCCCCAGAGAAATGAAGATCGGGATCTTCAACCATTCCACGATCAGCATCTTCACGCCGATGAAGATCAGGATCACCGCCAGACCGTACTTGAGCAGGGAGAAGCGGTTGCCCAGGTCAGCCAGCAGGAAATACATCGCTCGTAGGCCAAGGATGGCGAAGATATTGGAGGTCAGCACGATGAAGGGATCGGCGGTGATGGCGAAGATCGCGGGGATGCTGTCCACCGCAAACACGACGTCCGAGATCTCGACCAGCACCAGCGCCAGCAATAGCGGCGTGGCGTAGCGCACTCCATCGCACATCACGAAGAAGCGCTCGCCTTCCAGCGTCGGCGTCACCGGATAGTGGTTGCGGATGAAGCGGATGACGGGATTGCTCGCGAGATCGGGATCGTGGTCGGCCAGCCACAGCATCTTCGCCCCGGTCACCACCAGGAAAGCGCCGAAGATGTAAAGGATCCAGTGGAACTCGCTGATCAGCCAGCTGCCCGCGAAGATCATGCCGGTACGCAGCACGATGGCGCCGACGATGCCGTACAGCAGCACCCGGCGCTGCAGTTCGATCGGCACCGAGAAGAAACCGAAGATCAGCATCCAGACGAAGACGTTGTCCACTGCCAGAGACTTCTCCAGCAGGTAGCCGGTGAAGAACTCCATCGCCTTCTGGTTGGCCAGCGCGCGACCGGCCTCGGCGTCCAGATACCACCACAGGCCGGCATTGAAGAGCAGCGCCACGCAGACCCAGGCGATGGACCAGCCCGCCGCCTCTTTCAGCGACACTTTGTGCTGATGCCCGCCCTTGAAGAGAAACAGGTCTATCGCCAGCATCGCCAGCACCACGACGGCAAACACCGCCCACATCCACCACGTTCCTATCGATTCCATGCAACACCTCGACGAAAGAAAAAACGGCCGGGTCCGGAGGACACAGGCCGTTTTCGTCGAAGGAGTTACGGATCGACGCGCGCACCTTGCCCTACGGCAAGGTCTTGCTCGCAACCAACCACGTTGCCCACAGTACCGGGGGGCCGCGAAACTGGCGCGGCGCCACCGTGATGACGATACTGCGGCGAAAAGCTACTCCCCTTGAACGGTCGAGAGTGTAGCGCCGCAGCCCTGGGCGCCGTCAAGAACTATCCTCCCCGAACGGTGACAGCGGAAAACGGATACGGCATGATGCTTGCAGCTTTAACAACACAAAGGAGCCGCGGGATACCCCGATCCCGCCCCATGAGTAGTCGAAGTTCGCCCTCGGCGGCATATTCTCCGGCCCCCTCCATGGCCAGCGTCAAGGCAGTTGTCGACGCCCCTCCCGCCCCCATCGCGGCCTCTGCGAAATACTCCGATTCCGACACGCCGGGGCGATGTAGCCCCCGCAAGTCCTCTGCGATTTCTCTCTGCGGCAGTCTTTCGCCTGTGCTCTCCCTTGCGCAGCTGCGTCGTTCCGCCAGCGCTCCCGCCATGCATCGCGCCTCACTCGTTGACCGCACCACCGGTGCGCCTGCGGCTCGCCATGCCCTGAAGCCTTACTTCGGATAATCACAGATGGAAATCGTGTTTCTCGTCGTCCTCGTCATCCTGAATGGGGTCTTCGCCATGTCCGAGATCGCGCTGGTTACCGCGCGCCGGGCGCGGCTGGCGAAACGGGCGGAGGAAGGGGATACCGCCGCTGCTGTCGCAATGAAGCTGGGCGAAGAACCAACCCGCTTCCTGTCCACCATCCAGATCGGCATCACCTCCATCGGCATCCTCAACGGTATCGTGGGCGAGGCCGCGCTCGCCAAACCGCTGGCGATCTGGCTGCAGGAGTTTGGGCTGCCCCAGCGCCCGAGCGAAATCGGCTCGACCATCCTGGTCGTGCTGGTGATCACCTACATCTCCATTGTCGTTGGCGAACTGGTACCCAAGCGCATCGGCCAGATCTCGCCGGAAGGCATCGCCCGCCTGGTGGCGCGCCCGATGAATGCGCTGGCCATCGTTTCCCGCCCCTTCGTGATCCTGCTTTCCATCTCCACCGACACCCTGCTCCGCCTGCTCGGCAAACGCGACCAGGGCGGCCCCAGCGTGACCGAGGAAGAAATCCACGCCATGCTGGAGGAAGGCTCGGAGGCTGGCGTGATCGAGAAGCACGAGCACGAGATGGTGCGCAATGTGTTCCGCCTGGACGACCGTCAGATCGGCTCGCTGATGGTGCCGCGCGCCGACATCCTGTGGCTGGACCTCAACCATCCGCTGGACGCCAACCTCGCGCGGGTGGCCGAATCCGAGCACTCCCGCTTCCCTGTCTGCCGGGGCGGGCTGGACAACATCGTCGGCGTGGTCGCCGCCAAGCAGTTGTTCAACCAGACCCTGCGCGGTGGCTCGATCGACCTGTCCTCGCAGCTTCAGCCGGCGGTGTACGTGCCGGAATCGCTAACCGGCATGGAGCTGCTGGACCAGTTCCGCACCTCGGGCACCCATATGATGTTCGTCATCGACGAATACGGCGAAGTGCTGGGCATGGTGACGCTGCAGGACGTGCTGGAAGCAGTGACCGGCGAGTTCCGCCCGCACAACCTGGAAGACGCCTGGGCAGTGCAGCGCGAAGACGGCTCCTGGCTGCTGGATGGCTTGATTCCACTGCCGGAACTCAAGGACCGGCTGGAACTGAAGACGGTGCCGGAAGAGGAGAAGGGCCGCTACCACACCCTGTCGGGTATGGTTCTGTGGCTGCTCGGCCGCCTGCCGCGAACCGGCGACATCACCGTCTGGGAGCAATGGCGCCTGGAGGTGGTGGACATGGACGGCAAGCGCATCGACAAGATCCTCGCCACCCGCCTGCCGGATCTGGAGTCAGCCGCGGAAGACCCCGGCCCGGCGCGCGAAAGCTAGCGCTGACACCCCGCTCCAAAATCTTAATGTTTTATTAAGCGGGTGCTGACGGAGGCCATCCGTACCGGCTGCTATGCAACGATGCCAGGCTGATCGACGAGGCAGGCACCTGGCGGGTGGAAGGCGACCCAACCGAAGGCGCGCCGCTGGTCATGGGTCGCAAGGCCGGCATGGAGGAAGGCACCGGAGCCGCCGCCCTGCCGCGCATTGACTGCATTCGTTTTGAATCCGAACACCGCTTCATGGCCACCCTGCACCGGATCGGCACCGATGAAGACCTCATCCTGGTCAAGGGCACGCCAGAGCGCATACTGGACCTCTGCGGCCGGCAGGCTGGGCAGCAGGGCAAAGGCCCGCTGGATGCCGATTACTGACGCCACATGGCGACCGATACCGCCGCCCAGAGGCTGCGCCTTGTAGCGCTGGCGCTCAAGCGCGCTCCACCGCAGGCCGCCCCGCCGGGCATGGGCGACGTCACCGGGGGCTACACTCTGCTCGCCCCGGTCGGCATCATTGACGCACCGCGCGAGGAAGCCATCCAGGCGGTCGCCGGATGCCACCGCGCCGGCATCCGGGTAAAGATGATCACCGGCGACCATGCGGACACCGCCCGCTCCATCGGCGCCCAGCTGGCGATAGGCGGGGGCAAGCCGGCCCTCACCGGCGCCGAGGTCACGGTGATGGACGAGGCGGAACTACGCCGGGTAGCGATGGAGGTGGACGTCTTCGCCCGCGCCAGCCCAGAGCACAAGCTGCGGCTGGTACAGGCGCTGCAGGAGGATGGCCAGGGCGTCGCCATGACCGGCGACGGCGTAAACGATGCGCCGGCGCTCAAAGGCCACCTTCGGCTCAGCCAGCCTCAGCCTGCAGGAATGGAGCAAGGTCATCGCCGCCGGCATGCTGGTCTTCTGCGTTGCCGAACTGGAGAAATGGATACTGCGCAGAAACGGCTTCGCCGCCCGCCTCTCTCGCCACTGACAACCCGGACCCAGGAGAACACTATGAACCCACAACAAGACCGGACCACCGGCCTGCCGACGCGCCTGCTGCTCTGCACCGACCTCAGCGCCCGCTGCGACCGGGCGCTGGACCGCGCCGCTCTCCTCGCCAGGCACTGGGATGCGGAACTCATCGCCCTCAATGTGCTGGAGCCTCAGCAGGCGCCAGACCTGCTGCTGCGTCCACAGGAAGACGAAAACGACACCGGGCGCGAACAGGCGGCTTACCGCCAGCTCAAGCAGGACCTCGGCCAGGGCGAAGTGCGCCTGCACATCCGCATCGCCCGCGGCGACGCACTGGACGCCATCCACGCCACTACCGAGCAGGAGGGCTGCGGCCTCATCATCACAGGCCTTGCCCGCAACGAAACCTTCGGCCGTTTCCTGCTTGGCTCCACGGTGCAACGGCTGGCGCGCAAAACCACCCCACCGCTGCTGGTGGTACGGGAGCGGCCGCATGCATCCTACCGGCGCATCGTCGTGGCGAGCGACTTCTCGAACTCGTCCCGCCACGCCCTGCTCACCGCATTGCGCCTGTTCCCCGACACGCCGCTGACGCTCTACCACGCCTTCCAGGTGCCGATGAGCGCCATTGCCGACCGCATCGACTACCGGCAGATGGCCCGCGAAATTGAAGGCAGCGCCTGCGCCCAGTTCCTCGACGGCTGCGGGCTGACGACCGAGGACCGCGCACGGCTGGACATCACCATAGAACACCAGCCGCTGGAAACCGGCCTCGCCCATTATGCGCGCAAGCAGTCGGCGGACCTGGTGGTGCTCGGCACCCACGGCAGCAGCGGCCTCACTGCGCTCCTGCTCGGCAGCGCCGCGGAACGCCTGCTCGAATGGCTGCCCTGCGACACCCTCATCGTGCGCGAGCCCAAGGAAAGCTGAGCCGGTAACGCCTGGCTGGAAACAAAAAGGGAGGCTGGGCCTCCCTTTTTCATGTTGCTGAGCCAGCCGTGCTCAGCTGTGCCCGGAACGGCCGGAATGCGCCGGAATCGGCGGCGCAAAACGCTGCAGCACGTAGCCGGTCATCCCCTTAGCGAGTTCCTCTTCGCCGAAGAAGACCTGGCCAATCTTCTCCTTCACCAGCAGCACCGCCTCTTCCTCGTTGTGGGTGCGCAGCACCACCTCGATGCCGGGGTTCAAGGTCTTCGCGGTTTCCGCCATCTGGCGCACGTTCAGGGTATCGGGCGTCGCCACCACCAGCATCGCCGCATGGGCGATGTGCGCCTGGATCAACACCGCCGGCTCCGCCGCGTCGCCCGACACCGCGATGGCGCCCTGCTTGCGCAGGTCCTCCACCCGCTCGCGGTTCTGCTCGACGATCACATACGGGATGCTGCGCGCGTCCAGCGCCTGTGCAATGCGCCGTCCCACACGGCCGAAACCGACCAGCACCACCTGCCCTTCCAGGTACTTGCGCTCGGTGCTCATCGGCAGTTCGGCCAGCGGGTCCTGACGCTGTTCCAGCTTGCGCGCCAGCTCCGAGCGCTTCAGCACCCAGCGGCGCAGCGGCGAGACCGCAGCAAAGACGAAGGGATTGACCGCAATCGAGATCAGCGCCCCGGCCAGGATCAGGCTCTGCCCTTCCGCCGGCAGCAGCCCCAGGTGCATGCCCAGACCGGCCAGGATGAAGGAAAACTCGCCGATCTGCGCCAGACTGGCCGCCACGGTGAAAGCCGTGTTCAACGGATAGCGGAAAGCCAGCACCAGCAACGCCGCCGCGATCGACTTGCCGACGATGATGATCGCCACCACGCCCAGCACGTGCACCGGCTCCTCGACCAGCACCTTGGGATCGAACAGCATGCCCACCGAGACGAAGAACAGCACCGCGAAAGCATCGCGCAGCGGCAGCGACTCCTCCGCCGCCCGGTGGCTGAACTCAGATTCGCGCATCACCATGCCAGCGAAGAAGGCGCCCAGCGCGAAAGACACACCGAACAGTTCGGCCGCACCGAAGGCAATGCTGACCGCCGCCGCCACCACAGACAGCGTAAATAGCTCACGCGACCCAGTACGCGCCACCTGCCACAACAGCCATGGCAGGATGCGGCGCCCCGCCAGCAGCATCAAGGCGATGAAGGCCGCCACCTGCAGCAGGGTCTGGCCGATGGTGCGCCACAGTGGAACGTCCGCCGCCCCGCTGGCGTGGCCGCCGAGCACCCCGGCCAACGGCGGCAGCAATACCAGCACCAGCACCATTGCCAGATCCTCGACCACCAGCCAGCCGACGGCGATGCGCCCGTTCATCGACTCCAGCACACCACGCGCCTCCAGCGCCTTCAGCAACACCACCGTGCTCGCCACCGACAGGGATAAGCCGAATACCAGCCCGGCGCCCAGGCTCCAATCCCACCACCATGCCATACCCATGCCGAGCACGGTCGCCACCGCCATCTGCACCACAGCGCCTGGCAGGGCAATGCGCCTCACCGCCAGCAGGTCATCCAGCGAAAAATGCAGGCCAACGCCGAACATCAGCAGCATCACGCCGATTTCCGACAATTGCGAGGCGATACCGACATCGGCCACGAAACCCGGCGTCGCCGGTCCGATGCAGATACCGGCCATCAAATAGCCGACCAAGGCCGGAAGTTTCAGGCTCTCGGCCACGAACCCAAGGATCAACGCAAGGCCAAAACCCGCAGCCAGCGTAGTGATCAGGGATATGTTGTGCTCCATTCAGTGCTTTCCCAATGTTGTGATCGGCCACGCCAGGACACGACAAGAGGATGGATGCCGAACCGGCATCCATGCCGCGGGAGAACCAACTCCCAGAGGACCAAATTCGGGGTTTCCGGCGCTGCCAGCGCGAAATTTGCCAGTAACTGGAAATCGGGCGGCAGGAAAAACAGACACGGCGCCCTGGGTGGAGAAAATCCTTCAAGGGCTCGACGGAACATGAAGCTGAATGCCCGCCTCGATACCGCTCGAATCGCTTATCGACGTTGCTTGGCCCGCTGCGGCCGGCCTTCCCATGACCGCAGCAACACGCTCATACATCCTGGCGATGGTTCCCAGACAGTACCATCTCGAAAAGGGTTCGCACAGAAATTGCCTTCATGAACCGGAAATCTCGGAGATGAGACCGGCCGGCCAGAAGGGGGCGCCGTTGCTGTCGCCCGCCCAAAAGAAAAAGCGGAAGCCCCAAGGGACTTCCGCCTTCTCATTCAGCAAACCTGAACGCCGGCATCAATCGTTGTTGAACACGCCGAGCAGGTGCAGCAAGCTGGTGAAGAGGTTGTAGATCGAGACGTACAACGTCACCGTCGCCATGATGTAGTTGGTTTCGCCACCATGGATGATATTGCTGGTCTCATACAGGATCAGGCCGGACATCAGCAGCACGAACATCGCCGATACCGCGAGGGAGAGGCCCGGCATGTTGAAGAACACCGCACCCAGACCAGCCAGGAAGGCCACCAGGATACCCACCATCAGGAAGCCGCCCATGAAGGAGAAATCCTTGCGGGTGGTCAGCGCATAGGCGGACAGGCCCAGGAAGATCGCCGCGGTGCCGCCCATCGCCTGCATCACGATCATGCTGCCGTTGGGCAGCGACAGATAGGCGGACAGGATAGGCCCCAGGGTATAGCCCATGAAGCCGGTCAGCGCGAATACGCAGAGCACGCCCAGGCCGCTGTTGCGGAACTTGGTCGTCAGGAACAGCAGGCCGAAGTAGCCTACCAGCGTGATGATCAGCCCGGGGTGAGGCAACTGAAGGGCAAGCGAGGCACCGGCGACCACAGCGGAGAACGCCAGCGTCGCGGCCAGCAGCATGTAGGTGTTGCGGATGACCTTGTTCGTCGAGACGACGGCGGCTTCGCCGCGGGTCATGGGAGTTGCCATACGGTTTTCCATGGCGGGAATACCTCCTGTGCGAATTTGAGGCCCTCAGTCTAGCTGAGACGCCCCGATCGGGAAATATGATTCAGGAAACATTAAAAAAACATTCAGACACCACTGGAGGCCAAGGCCGGCGCCCGGGGGCGCTCACCGCGCTGATGCCGCCGCAAGCGCTGGGCCAGGACCCGGGCCACGCGGTCGGCCGCTTCATCCACCGCAGAACGCACGTCGATCTGGGTGATCGCAAAAACCACGTCAGGCAGATTGCGCAGCCGCAATTGAACCACGCAACGCTTGTCAGCGCCGCCGCGCGGACCGTTCACATCGGCCACCTTGATGCGGGCCCACTGGATGTGATCGCGAAAGCGGCCGATCGCAAAACGCATCCGCCGCGCCACATAATCCCGCATTCCGGAGGTTTCGTCGAAACCGTCACAGCGCAGATCGATTCGCATGGGAAGCTCCTATATGTCTGATGCAGTTGCCAACAGGCCGAAAAACCTGTCGGATGCTAGGGTCTCAGACTGTTCGGCAAAACCCAGGTTCAACAGAATCTTTATCCGTTTTCATAGAACTTTAAGAAATTGCTCAACTACAAGCAGCTTCACCATTTCTGGAATGTCGCCCGGGCCGGCGGCATCGTGCGCGCGAGCGAACGTACCGGCCTCGCGCCGCAAACACTTTCCGGCCAGATCGCAGCCCTTGAGAGCACGCTGGGCATTACCCTCTTCCGCCGCCAGGGTCGGCGGCTCGCACTCACCGAAACCGGCCAGATGGTGCTCGGCTACGCCGAGGAGATTTTCAGGCTCGGCAGCGAACTTGAGGAGGCGCTGAGCAACCGCTCTACCGGCCGCGCCATTCCCTTTCGTGTCGGCATTGCGGACGTGGTTCCCAAGGCCATCGCGTATCTCTTGCTGGCCCCTTCCATGGCGTTGACCGACCCGCTGCGCATCGTCTGCCGGGAGGGCAAACTGGATGGGCTGCTGGGCGAACTCGCCATCCACAAGCTGGACGTCGTGCTGGCAGACTCACCGATGCCGGCCAACACGGACGTGCGCGGTTACAGCCACCGCCTGGGCGAATCCTCCATCAGCTTCTTCGCCTCTCCCGCACTGGCCGCAACGCTGGACGGCTCCTTCCCCGCCTGTCTGGATGGCGCGCCCATGCTGCTTCCGGGAATGGAGGCAGCGGTGCGCGGACCGCTGATGCGCTGGATGGAAACCCAACGGGTCAGGCCCCGCATCGCCGGCGAATTCGACGACAGCGCCCTGATGCTGGCCTTCGGTGAAGCCGGCGTCGGCCTCTTTCCTACCGCCTCGCTGCTCGCCGAGCAGATCTGCAGCAAGCACGGCTTGCAACGCATCGGGGACGCGGAGGACGTCACCGAGTCCTACTACGCGATTTCCGTCGAGCGCCGACTGAGGCATCCGGCAGTTGTCGCGATCGGCACCGCCACACCAAAACTGGAAGGAAACCCGCCCAGCGGCGAGCAACAGCACCGGACGAACAAGCGGAGCGCTGGCTAACGGCACAACAACGCCGAGGAAACAAGCAGGGGAAAATGGTGCCGGGAGAGGGAACCGAACACCCCTTTATCAATTGGATTTGACGAAGTGATGGGGAGTTTTTGGGGAGATCGCTTGCCGGGGATCGTACGGACTGATCAGGGCAAAGGGCAGTGCGGCCGCATGCTGCCCATCAATCGCAAGAGCAGCGAGTGATTGGCTAGGTCTTATCTGACCGCACTCGACGACTGACTCACTTGACCGGCTTGATCACCGCAGGCATGTCATCAACATTAGGCAGATTTACTTGGATCGGCGGCACCCATCGGACGTCGCGCCGGCGACGGTCAGCCGGAATTGGCGTACCCTCATCATCAATCCGCCGCCCGCTCACGAATGTATGCCAGTGCGCGCGGCGAACATGGCCGCGCGGGCCGGCATGAGCGGCGCCGCCATCGGTTTCTGCAGCATGATAAGCGGCACGCAGCGCAGCGCCCATGCGGACGCCGACATCCCAACTTGTAGGCTTGTCCGCCGCAAAAAGCCGCCAGCCACGCTTAGTCCGCTTGGGGATGGGGTTGGCTGGCCGACGGTCACCAGCGCCAATTTCTGCCGCCTCGGCGCACAGGTACAGCAATAACGAAATGATGGGCTCGACGACGGGCCGCAATGCATCAGCCTGTCCGACTGGTAGCGCACCCATACCAAGACCCAGCGCCTGCACGCTGGCGGTATCGATCATGCGCTGAATGGATTCGGCGAGCGACCATGCGCCAAGATGCAGCGGCAGCGGGGCAAGCCCCGACGCAGCATCGAGCACAAGCCGCAGCTCGACCCGCCCGTTGTTTGGGTCATCTTCCAAGTGCGCGAAAAATCCGTGGAGCGGATTGGCTGCAATCTGCAAGCCGGGCGTCTCGACATACACGCACCACTCCGGCAACCGGTAAAGGATTTCGTGCGGGATGTCGCCGCTGACCGGGGTGTCGATGAGACGCTCATACAGCGCCGGGTCGAACCGATAGATGCCCTGCGTGACGCGCCATGCCATGAGCGCCCCCAGGGCGCCGACATCTGCCATGAGACGGATCGGCACCCTGTTCGGGCCGCCGCCGCTGACGATAGCGTAGGCAGCGGCAAGCGGCAGGTAGCACCAGTCCGCCCAGTCCGGGAGGCCCTGACCTCGGTCGACGCGAAAATCGTCCGCGGCCTTCCAGGCGCCGGGGTAGCGCCGTCCGATGGCTTCGAGGTGGTCGCGGGGGCGACAAGTGCGCTTTTCGAATTGCGACGGCATGCGCGACCTCACCAAGCACCGCGCCAGGCGATGTCAGGGGGCATGGCCGCCAGCGCTTTTGCAGCCGCTTCGGGATCGCGCCAAAACGCGGCATGTGCGCCGTGTAGGATAAAGGGGTTGTCGTAGGAGCCGGCAGCGAAGACAGGCTTGTACGGGCGGTTTGTCGCTTTACCGGCATGGACGAAAAGACGGCCATCGTAGCTGTCTAGCGCGTACCTGCGCGTAACGCCGTCGGGATCGATGATGGTGGCTTCCTGCATGGATCTTCTCCTAATCGTTAGAAGACCGCCCGACTCTCGCCGGGCGGCGAGAAACTACTTACCCTTGATGATCTCGGTAGCAGCTTCGCGCCAGCAGTCTATGAAGGCGCCGGCATTGACATTGCCATCACCCTTAAACGGGCGGCGGTCAATCCACCAGCTGGCCGGCTTGGCTTCGAGGCAAGCAAGCACCTGCTCGACGATCTGAAGATTGGCGGGGTTTCCTGCAGCCGCTTTGCGGGACTTTTCGGCCAGCGCATTGATTGCCGGCATCAGCTCAGCCTTGATTGCTTGCGCCCACTTAACTTGCTTTTCGGTACCTTCCATTTTCGATCTCCTTTCGAGATTTTTCCGGCTACTCACCGCCAGCTGGTGGTGGATGCGGTGCATCCATGAACTGAATTATACACGAACATTGTTCGTATGCAAGATGTTTTCAGCCTCCCCCTTTCCCAGCGACCTTGATCGAGAACAGTTCCCACAGCCCTGGGTGCATACGACGGGCATTCGTTCCACCCGTCGCATCTTCCCACTGCTGCCAGTTTCGTGGCGTCGCATGCACGAGCTCAGCGGCCTGCGCTTGCGTCAGCCCGGCCGCTTCGCGCGCGGCTTTCACTTCGCCTGGGGATGGCTTCACGCGCGTCTCTGCATGTCGGCCGGTATTAGACACAGGACTTCCTTTGGGGCAAAGATTGCATAGCCGTTAGTGCCGTACTGATTTGCGATGTCGATCGCCTCAGCCGCTGCCGCCTCTGGCCCCCCGCCGGCAACGTCTCCTGCGTACTTTTTCTTCCCGACCGCAAAGGACCAACGGTACCGCCCTGGCATTGACGGGTATTGAGTAATCGATATCGATATTCTGTTCATCACTCAAATTTCTCCATCCACTCCCGCACAAAACCCATTATCAACTTGAACTCAATATCACCCATAAGGTCCGCGCCATCCTCTTGAATGCGCGCATACATCATAAGATTCACGATCCTATGCACCCAGCCACAGGGCGCAAATTTTTCATTATCCCTAGCTTCGCGCCAAGCCCTGAAGGATTCGCATGCGGAGAATTCAGGGCGGTCTAGCGCTAGAGAAATCTGGTAAGCAAGCCCCCGATACAGCTCGATCACCGCAGCCTTGTATTCAAACGGCGGCACAAAACCATCTTCAAATCCAACCAGGCGGCCATCAATGATCAACTTGTGTGCGGCGAGGTCGGCGGCGGCATCGAAATATTCAACGGCTGCGCGCACGTTTTTTGAAATAGCGAAATCAGATATGAGCGACATTGCATTCTCCTTTCGAGGCTTCTCCGGCTACTCACCGCCGGCTGGTGGTGGATGTGGCGCATCCATGAACTGAATTATACACGAACATTGTTCGTGCGCAAGACGTTTATATTCACACGGCACTGCCATGTGCCGCGCTGGCGGCCGGACTCGCGCCCTACTCTCCCACGCATTAATCGACGGCTGCAGACGTCTGCACCGGGGCGTATCCCCGCCCCATCTCCGCGATGATGCGTTGGCAGGCCGCCAGCTTTACGGCGTGCCGGCCGAGGCTGGCGCGGAGGGCGTCGTAAGCGGGCTCTGCTTCGGGGGCGAGGACGGCACCGGGGTTATCAGCTTGTCCAGCAGCGGCAGCGGGTCCGGCTCCGGCTCCATCACCCAGGCCGGCACGGTCGGCGGTGCCGGGCACTCCTGCGGTTGGGATCGGGGGGCAGACGGCTGCGACGCGCAGGCGGACAGCGCCAGCGCTGCGAGCAGCGCGCAGATCGGCATTGGCTTGCTCATGCTGGGATAGCTCCTGGTATCCGGATTGATCGATTGCCGCGATGCGCGCCTGGGTGTCGGCCTCCCAGGCGCGGGCGGCGAGGTTTGCGGCGGTGCGCGCATCCGCCGCGGCCTGGCGCTCGGTTGCAACCTCGGCGCGTTGCTCGGCGAGGGCTTGCCCCAGCCGCCAGCCGTTGGCCGCCCAGCCGGCCGCGCCTGCCGCCGCCAGGGCGAGGCCAGCGGCAACGGCCAGGGCGGCGGTGCGGTAGGGTTCCAGGGCGTCAAGCATGGGCGGGGGCGCCGACGTCGGCCAGGGCTTGCCGGTAGCACGCCGGCCAGCGCTTGGGATGCGGCTGGCCGGGGCTCCAGGTTCGCCTGGGCGCGGCGTACAGCGCCCAGGCGGCATCGATGTCGCCGATTGCAGGCAAGGGCGCCGGATCGGTCCACAGCAGCAAGCGGGCAAAAGCAGCAGCCAGCACGTCATCCTGATCCAGGGCGAGATAGACGCCGCTGGCCGTGGTCGGCACGCATCGAGCGGCGCACACGGCCGCCGCCAGGGCACTGCTGGCACGGTGGCGCAGCACGCCGGCCACACCCCCGCCCTGCTCGAACTGCCAGTAGCCGCGCGCCGGGCCGCGCACTTGGCGGCGATGGACAAAGCCGGACTCCTGGTAGCCGATGGCGTGCAGCATCACGCGCGCGGCGGGGCTGTCCATGACCGCCGGCAGCAGCGCCAGGGCTTGATTGATGGCCGCCAACGGCGGCACTCCGAACTCACTCATTGTCGTCCTTTGACGTCGTACCATGTCGCCACGCCCATGTATGCCCCGGTGAGGGTGAGCAGGCCGCAGACCACGGTGACAAGAAAGCCCTCAAAGTCAGCCAGGCGGCCGGCGCGGTCGCTGACGGCAAGCGTCAGCACGGCCGCCGTCAGCGCAAAGACTGCATAGAGGGACTGGAAGGCGATGCGGCGGCGGTAGCGCCACCGCAGATTGACTTGCTCTATGGGTTCCTGGTCCATCACTTTGGCCCCACCAGCGCGGCGCGCCACAACGCAAACACGCACCAGCCGAGGAAGCCCAGCAGCCCCCACTTGGCCAGCTCGAAACGCAGCTTGGACCAGAAGGCCGCACGGGCTTCGATCCGCGCCATCTCGGCTTCGTGGTAGCGGCAGTGGCCGGCGGGGTCGCCGTCCGGGAAGCCGCTCCGGATCAGGTCTTCCATTGAGCCCAGGCGCTCATCCAGCCGCCTGGCCAGCTGCTGGTCTATCACGTCCACCGCCTCGGCGAGGGTGTGGGGCGGTGCGCGGCGGTGCTCCTGGCCGTCCCACTCGCCCGGCGGGGTCATGCAGGCCACCCGGCAGTCACGTCGATTGCCTGCAGCGCGGCCACGTCGTCGCCGGCGGCGGTAATGGCATCTTCGATGCGCTGGCGCACGCCGGTGAGTGCGCCGTGTACAAGGCGGTAGGCCTCATCCTTGGCGACGATGCGGGCGGCCAGCTCGGCGCGGTCCAGCTCGCGGGCGGCGGCGGCGGCATCAATCCAGGGCGTTGCGGCGCCGGCATCGGCGAGCAGGGCGCGGGCTTCGCTGATCTGGATCGGCCAGCTTTCCCGCTCGCTTGCGGGATACGGGGCGGCGATGACACTGACGCGCCGCTCGTACTCCACAGCCAGAGCCGCCAGGGCGGCCCGGCGCAGATCCGCCGCAAGATCGGGCGGCGGAAGTGTTTCGCTGAAAAGCTCATCAGCCCCAACGTCATCCGGGCCGGCAACGGATCGCCAGCCCATACCATCTTTCCGGATTGCATAACTCACAGATTGTCCTCCCAACCCGAACAATAAATCGCACTGGATGCGAAATTTGATGCCCAATAAATATTCGTAGACTCCAGCATCAACTCACCCTGCACGGATGGCGTTGCCCCGGTGGGCACCGTATTGTCAAACCCCGTTGTGCCGGTAATCGATGCAACCGAACTGCTATTGACCTGGACAGCGCCTCCCCCTCCGGTGTATGTCTGCAACTTTATGATTGATGCAGTGGGAGGCACGAAAGCCCCGACAGCGGCAGCGACAAGTGTTGTTCCGATCGTGCCGGCGACGCCCGATGCCATTTGCGGCGTCAAAGTTAGATTTGAGCCGGCAGCGGGTTTGTAACGGACGCTGCGGCCGCTCTGAATAAACGACAGCGGATACTTGTTCGCGGTGGAGTCAGTCCGGAACCACCCGATCCGGGCCTTTAGCGTGTATCCGGCCGGCATCGTCGGCGAGGTCGCAGACAGCGAGAACAACCAGTTTCGGGCGCCGTCCGCCTTCCCGATACGCCAGATCGAATACCAGGTCGACGCGGCGAGCACTCCAGCATCTAGTCCTCCAGCTCCGACTGTTGTCGTCGTAATCGTCCCGGCTACGTTGTGCTCTGAGACGTAGCCTCCACTCCCATTTCCGAGCACCAGGTCGTCGTAACTGACTGCGATAGATGGGCCGGTGCCGGCGGCAGAGAGCTTCAGATTGCTAAACGCGCCTTGTATAGCGCCAGGCGCCAGCGCATCAAGCACAACAAAATCCACGCCGTCATACTCGACATCCGCGACAAGCCCGGCGGCGATCACCGCCGCTTGCTTCGTGCCGGCGGCGTCGTACTGCTTGATTGACTTGTTGCCCAGCCCGTTGACGTTGAGCACGTCCGCGCCACTGCCAGCCGCGTGGAACTTGACGCGCAGCCGAACGCCCTCGGCGTAAGCAGCGAGGGCGGGCGCCAGGGCAAGGGCGAAGCTTGGCGCAGCGCCGGTGGTGGTGCCGCCGAGCACTACCCGGCCGCGAAGGAAGGCCGTGATCGCGGCCAGCAGCTGGGTCACATCGCCTTCATCGGGGTCCAGGCCGGCCGCCTGGATCACCGACAGAATCTCATCGGTGACCGCGTTGCCCCAGGCCGCCGGGATCAGCGACCCTACCTGCCCGGTGCCGGCATCCTCATCAACAAATTTGCCGCCCACCAGACCGACGCCTGGCACGCTTGCGGGGTAATCCATGTGCTACTCCGTGTAGTCGATTTGCGGGACGGTGTGCGCGGGCGCATACCGGTGGATCAAACATTCCAAGCCGCTGGCGGGGTTGGCGCCGTAGCGCTCACCCCAGTTGGCGGCGCCCCACCGGCGGCCCGCCTGAAGCCGGCCGCCGGTCTGCAGCACCCAAACAAATTGCGCATCCCAGTTGCCCCAGCGAGCGGCCCCGAAACCACGCCGATGGCCGAAGCGCGGCGCCCGGCGCTCGATCACCCGCGCGTTGGGGTAGCCCTGCTGCTGGGCGAGGCCGACGAAGTAGGCCGGGGTTTGCGCGCCGACCGCGACCAGGCGCTGGCGCACCGAGGCTTGGCGATCTTCAAAGGCCGGCGAGGTGCCCAGGCAGGGGTCTGGCAGGGACATCACCCGCTCCCAGTCCGGCACCAGCTCGCGCACGGACCAGGGGTCCGACTCCTGCAGGGCGTCGTAGCCGCGTTGATCCACCCGGGCGAACTCCTGTGCCAGGGTGGCGAGCACCAGCGCCACCGAGGCGCCGGCCTCCCCTTCCCAGGCGGGACCGGGCGGCAGCAGGTCGAGCAGCTGGGCGGCGTAGTCCGCCGCGGTGCGCCTCACAGCCATGTGACGCCCCCATATGTAATCAGCTCATTCGCGGCGGCAGTGACATCGGCCGAGGGGGATAGCAAGGTGTGGTCAGTCTCGCCCTCTGCGCTGCTGATGGCCTCATGGATGTGCGTCCAGAGCAGCGAGCCGCCCAGGTCGGACTCGCTGTCAATCAGCGCCGCCAGTGCCCGCTCCACGGCCGCGCGCACTGCTGGCGTGTTGGGTGTGACTGACAGCTGGAAGGTGACCGGCTTGGCAACCGGGGCGAGCACGTATAGTTCCGCGGTAACCGGGCGCTCGGCCTGGATGTAGGCTTCCACCTCGGCCAGGGCGGCGGCATCCGGGAAAGGGTCCGGATCGTCGTCGCGCATCACGAACACCCCCACCGTGCCCGGCCCCATCCAGCGGCGGACGCACCAGGCGCGCGTAACGCCGGACACCTCGCCCGCCCAGGTCACGTAATCATCAGCGTCGCCACCGTGCGCGATCACTCGATATGAGCGAATCACGCGCTGGCGCAGGGACTCCACCGACTCTTGATCCACCCCGCCCGCCAGGCCGCCGGCAGCCACCGTGAAGGCATCTGCTACGCCGACAACCGGCGACACCAGCGAGAGGGCTTCGCCCGCGCCGAGGTTGCCCACGGCGCCGGCATCCACCGCCACCAGCTCGGCGGTGCCGCTGCTGCCGGCCAGGGTGACATCCGCCACCAACTGGTAGCGCCGGCCATCGGTGTGCTGCAGCAGCGCGCCGGCCGGCAGCAGCGCGCCGGCCGCGCCGGTGAAGAGTGCGGCGCCGGAGGCGGCAACGGCGGCAATGCGAGGCACCTTGAGGCGCAGCAGCGCCTGCCGCTCCAGCGTTTCCTCGTCGGCGGTGTCGGGCAGGATCTGAGCGGCAATCCAGTCCAGGTAGCCATACAGACCATAGGCCGCGCCGGCATGCACACGGGCCATGACCTCGGCATCAGACTGGCGCAGCGCCGAGGCGGCCAGATCATCCGCCGCGCGCCCGACCAGCACCGGCAGCGTAGGCGTATCAAACGGCATGGATTACCCCCCAGGTATCGTCAAAGCTGTATTCCAGCCGGCCGCTGGCGGTAACGTGGATCACTACCCGCATGCGTAGCTGGTCTGTGCCGTAGCGCTCGGTCTGTATTTCCACCGCTGAAGCCACACCGTCGTCAATCAGCCACTGCAGCGCCTCGCGGGCGTAGGTTTCGGCGTCGCGCAGAGTCTCGGCAGTGAGCTTGCGGCGGCGGAGCAGCCACAGTCGCGAGCCGATGCGATCTCCGGCGCCGCGGGGCACGCTGTCGCCCCACCAGCCGTAGCGCTCGGCGTCGTCTATCGGGTCGTCTGCACTGGCCCGGCGCCAGGTAAAAAGGCTGATAGCGACCGCCCGACCCAGCGACGTGCGCTGGTCGGTTTCCGTTGCCAATTGCATGGCTTACATCCTCTGATTGGGCTCGTCCGTGGGGCCGCCGCTGTCGTTTTCGGCGTGGTCGTGGCCGTTGTAGATGTCGCGCATCGCAGCCATCGTCCGGCCGTCTGCAGCGTCACAGCGGTCGCGGATGTCGCCGGTGACCTTCAGCACCTCGGTTTCCATTCGCACCTCGGGTGCATTCGTCAGCGTGATGGCCTGGCCGGCGCCATCAATCACGATGCCGGCGCGGGTGAGGTGGATGCGGTGGCCGATGTCGTCATACAGGCACACCTCGCCGGCTTCCAGGCCGGTGATGCGGTAGCGGCGGTCCGCCACCACCAGCACCACGCCGTGCGAGCGGTCCCCGCCCATGAAGGCCGCCAGCGCCTCGGCGCCGGGCAGCGGGTGGGCAGTGAGACCGTAGGCCTCCAGGTGCTCGATACCGCCCTTGGGCTCGCCGGCCATCAACCGCAGCTGCAGCTCCTGGAGCTTGCGGCCGGCGGCGGCCAGCACAACGACACCGCGGGTCAGCATGGTTTGCAGTCTGCTCATTCCTTGTCCCAGTCCGCCGGCAGCAGATACTCGAAGTTGTCCGCCTTGCCGCCTTTTTTTAGCTTGCGCTTGCGGTACGGGTCTTTCGGTTCGGGCAGGAAGGCGTCCGGCGGCGCTACTGTGAGCGTGGCGATAGTGCCGCCGCTGCTCTGCGCGTAGGTGACCTCGGATATCAGCATGTCCCTGTCCAGCCCCATCAGCGGATCGACCACGCGGACGATGAGGTTGGGTACCCACAGCGCGCCATTGCTCTGCCGCCAGCCCTGGACGGTGTAGGTAAACGCCAGCGCTTTGCCGATGCGGTTGCCCCGCTCCCAGTTCGCCCGGCCCTGCGCCAGGGCGGTGGTGAGCTGGCCGGATTGGTTGATCACCAGCACCCGGCGGCGAGCGGTGCGGGGGTCGGTTGCAGACGCCTGCACTTCGCTGGCCGCGGCACCGAATACCTCGTCGGTGCCGCGCTGCTGGCCGATCACCCGGTACTCGGAAAACACGCCGGAGAAGTCCAGCGGGCCATCGCCGGTCAGGATGTTTTTTCCCGCCTCCAGTTTGTCGTGCGCCAGGCCGGCGCTGCCCGGCTCGACAATGACCAAGCGGCCGGCGCCGTCATCGCTCGATAGCAGGCGCGAGAGCGTAAGCAGCCGGTCGATCGACTCGAACACCGTTTCGCCCGGCTCTATGGTGTGATCGACCAGGGCGGCAGTCTCGGCCACCTCGCTACGCACCTTGACGCCGTACTCCCCGGCCAGCGCGGCAACGATCTGCTGCACGCTCTGATTACGCCACTGGCCGGACTTGTTGATGGCCGAGCAATCCACCAGATCGGCGGTAAGCGAACGGCCGCTGATGCCCAGCGTGATCGACTGGGCGTCGTACCGGCGGGGCGTGGCGAACACCCAGCCGGTAAGCACCAGGTCGGCGCCGATGCGCACTTCCGCGCGGGCGCCCTGCTCTATCGGGATCTCGATATCCTGCCCCGGCCACTTCCAGGTGATCGACAGCGTAAAGTCCCGCGCCTGGCGCTCGATACCGGCGCTGATGCTGACGTCCTTCCACCCGGCGTAATCCATGCCGTCCACTGTGAGGGTGACAGCGTTGGGGTCCAGCTCTGCCATGGGGCACCTCAGCGTGATGCGATCTGCAGCGCCCTGGACGGCAGGAAGCCGGGGTGGGCGATGCGGTTGCGGGTGACGATCTCCCCGCCGCGGGTTGCATCGCCGTATTGCCGATAGGCCAGCACCAGGGCCGGCACGGTATCGAGCGGGGTAATCTGCTGCAGCCGCACGCCGGAGGCGGCCACGGCGGTGAGGTGGCGATCTACTTGGCCGCGCAGCTCCACCAGGGCCGGGTAGTGGCCGTGATCCGCCCGCAGGGCGGCAGACCAGATCGCGGCGCGCAGGGCGTTGCGGGCGGCAATCACGTCATCCGCCACCGGCACTTCCGGGCGCTCCGGCGGGCGCAGGATCTGCTGATCCAGCCCGCCCGGCTCCAGCTCGGCCGGGGGCGTGGTGACTTCCAGCAGCGCCACCTCGGCCGCCGCGGCGGCGAAGGTGGCGGCCTGCACCAGGTCGGCCGCGGCCTGCACCGCGGCCACCGTGTCGGCGCCGCCGGCAACGGCGATGCCTTCCAGCTCGCCGGCAGCGATGGCGCTGGCCGCGATGGCCGCCACCCCGCCGGCGTAACCCTTGCTGGAGGTGGTTCCGTCCAACGTGTCGAAGTAGCTGACAAAGAGCGTGGAGAGATTGCCGGGCGCGTTGATGAGGGTATCCACCAGCGCCTGCGCGCCCTTGATCACATCCGCCACCGGCCGGAACTCGCGGGCGATCACCGCTTCGATGCGCGACACCGCATTCCGGGCCGCGTTGATGTTGATGCGCGCGGTATTCACCGCGTCCATCACCTTTCGATAGCGCGCCAGGGCACTTTCCCAGGCGGCGGAGCGGGCGGTTTCCACCCGCTTCTGCGTGTTCGTTGTTGCGGTCGGCGTGGCCGGCTTAGACCGGCCGAACACGAACACCATGTCGAACCGCACTACCCCGCCCTCGCGCTTGTCATGCGAGACGGTGCAGTCCGTGGCGGTGACGATCATCCGGCCGTACCAGGGATGCACCAGCTCGCCTTCGCCGGCCTGCTCCAGCGCCGCTTGCAGGGCGTCGCGGCGGTCGAAGCAATCATCCCCAGCCACCCAGCCGGTAATACTGTATTGCCGCAGGCGCAGGCCCATGTCCTCTACATAGGCCTCATCCCGCTTGGGGTACTCATGCACTTGCGTGCGGCGCCCCACCGGCGTGGATTCGCGTTCCACGCCGAAGGGCACGCCGCGGAACGATGCGGACAGCAGGCGCTCGCGCCATGTCGCCATTTATGCCCCTCCCATTGCAAGGCTGCGATAGCCCACGCGCGGGGTTATCGACAAGCCTGGTTGATTGGTTTCCGCCGGTTCGACGCGCATGCCCGGCGGGGCGCCCTCAAAGCGAACCGTCATATCGCCCTCAATCCGCGAACGCGTGCTGGCAGTCTGTTGCACCAGGTTTTCGTAACCGACGCCGGTGCTTGCCTGGGCGGTGTCGCTGACCAGGCCGAGGCGCTTACCCACCGCCGCGGCGCCGTTGATGATCGGATCGACATAGGGCCGGATGCGCTCCCACAGCCCGCTGAACCAGGCCACAATGGGCTCCCAGTTCTTGATGATCATCGCAAGCGGGTTGAAACCGGCTGTCGCCAGGAACATGTCATAGCCGGCGCTAACCACGCCGGTAATCCTGTCCCACTGCTTGCCAAACCACGGGCCGACGTCGCTCCAGTTGGCGATGATCAAGCCCGCCCCGAGCGCGATGCCGCGCACCAGGAGACCAAGCGGGCTCATGGCGGTAACCGCGTTCATCACCTTCAGCGCCACTGTGAGGCCGAGGACGCCAATCCGCAGGGCCGCGAAGCCCACGGCGGCCCCCACCAGCCCCTTGATAACCCAGGGGTTCGCCTTCACAAACTCTGCCGTCTGTTCGATGATCGGGCCGAAGGCGGCCGCCCCTTCGCGGATACCCGGCGTGAATACGTTGCCGACCGCCTTGGCGAGGCCTAGCGCCCGGTTCTGCAGCAGTACCAGGGAGTTCGCGGTAGTGTCCGCCCGCGCGGCGTATTCCTTCTCCATGCTGCCGGCGGTGGCCGCAGCATCCCCCGCCATTTCGAAGTTCTTTTTGAGCAGATCCAGATTGGTCAGCATGGGCGCGATAGCGCCGATGGACTCGCGGCCGAACATCGTGGTGAGCACCGATGCCTGCTGCGCCTTGTCCACCTTGCTGATGGCGGTGAGCACCTTGATGATGGTGCCCTGGGCGTCCTTCTGCATGGCCGCCGCCACTTGCTTGGAATCCATCCGCAGGGCGGCAAACATCTGCCGCTGCTGCTTCGTTGCCGCGGCGCCGGCCGTCAGCGTGAGCATGAAATTCTTCATGCCCGTTCCGGCCACTTCCTCCTTAACGCCCACGCCGGCCAGGGTGGCGCCCATCGCCGCGATCTGGCTGGACGCCAAGCCAGCCACCTTGCCCAGCGGACCAATGGCGGTAACGATGGACGAGATTTGCTGCGCGCTAGCCGGGCCGTTGTTGCTCAGGTAGTTGATCTTGTCGGCCAGATCCACCACTCCGGCCTGGGTCAGCTTGAAGCTGGTGCGCCACTTCGCCATCATCTCGCCGGACTGGTCGGCGGTCTGGTCGAAGGCAATGCCCATCTTGACGGCATCTTCGGCAAAGCCGGCCAGCTCTTCGCGGGCGAAACCGGCCTGGCCGCCGGCGGCGAAAATTGCAGATATCTCCTTTGCCAGCATCGGCAGGCGATACGACATTTTTGTGATGTCGTCGCCCATCTGCTGGAATTGAGCAGGAGTCTCGAAATCGACCACCTTCCGCACGTCGGACATGGCGCTTTCGAAATTTATGGCCTCCTTGATGCCCTTGACGAAGGGGTAGGCAAAAGCCCCGCCCTTGGCAATATCCATGATGTCGATATTGCCAAGGCCGCTACTCACCAGCTCCTTGCGAAACCCGGCCACCTTCCTTCTGACGTCGCCCAACACGGGCGTGAGCTTGTCGACGCCCGTGATGAGCGCTTTCAGCTGGAACTTATCCGCCATTGGTGGCACCTGCGAGCTTGTTGATGCGGCGCGCCTGCTCGGCGTGCTCGCTCAGGACATCAAGAGGGGAGTCCAGCATTTCCGCTGGAGACGTACGCCAGAACCAAGCAAGGTCGTACGCCCTGGCGGTCAGCTCTTCGACGCTGCCGAAGACGCAGTCGGGGCCGTCATGAAAAAACCGCAGACCTCCCAGGCCAGCTGGTTGATATCGACGGGGTCCAGTCCATCGATCACGCTGGGCGGCAGCTGGGAAAGCTCAGCCACGTACGCGCAGACGACCGTCATGTCCGGCGTCACTGACTCGTCGGACTGGATCTTGTAGGGCAGGCGGCCGATCTTCCGGACTTGCTTGGTGGTGGGCCGCGGCAGGTTCAGCTCGGTGATGGTTTCATCTCCGTGGGTTAGCGGGCAGGTGAGTTTCATTGCCACACCCCCTTCACACCCTCAAACCGGTACTGGATCTTGCCTTCGTCGCTACTGGTGGAAGGCTCTTCCACCAAGTAAGCGCCCGTGAGCGTATAGACCCGGCCATTCTTGAATTCGACGGTAACCGTCATATTCGTGGCCTCGGCCAGGGTTTCAATTGGCAGGTCCGCAGTGTGGGCAACCTCCACCACCACGAACGGAACCCTGTCCTCTTCCTTGAACACGCCCGGCGCGATGGACTCGCGGATGTAGGGCGACACGGGCGCCTCCACCGCGCCCGTAACCGTGAACTGCGTGCCGTCCGCCTTGACGTAGGCGGTGCCGGCGATCTTCTGACCCATGTGGCCACCTCAAAATAAAAAGCCCGCCGAGGCGGGCTTGGTTGGTGCTGTGCGGCCCGATCAGGCCGCCGCCGGGTACTGCAGGCGGAACTGGTTGAGCAGCGCGAACACGCGCAGCTGATTGACGTAGTCCGGCGGGAAGAGCACATCCAGCCGGTTCGGGTTGCTGGCGTTGCGTTCCACGATCAGGTTCTTCGCGAACAGGTCGGCGTTCTCCACGATACCCGCCTGCTCCAACTCGTAGTAAGCGGCGATCAGCTCGGCCCGGATCACGCTCGGCGTGACGATGGCCTGCCCGGCGCCGAAGCGGGTGCCGTCGTTGGCGAGCTTGTGGCGGCCGTACTTGCTGGTGATGCGGGACCGCAGATAGCGCACGATGTGCGCCGTCTGGTGCATGGTCTCGGAGTCCAGGTAGCTGTCATCCGGCTGGCCGTATGCGTTTTTCTGATACGTGGTAACCGCCCGCTCGGTCCGCAGCGCACCGCCCTCATAGGTTCGCGTCGCGATGCCATAGCCAAGCAGGCTCTGCCGCTCCATCTTGGTAAAGCGGTCGCTCGCAGGGGCTGGGCGCAAACCTGTGAGTTCGCCGGTTTGCGTCGGTCGGGCAGGGTCGGCGCTGATAAACACCGCCGTACGGGCCGCATAGGCAGCCGCTTCGACCCACACCGGCGACGGGGCCGTGGTCTCCATACCCACCACCGTAACGTGCTGATCGTTGCGCAGCTGGCCGGCGGCCACCAGGGCGCCCAGCGTGCCCCGCTTCGCGCTGTACACATGGCCGTAAAGCTGCTTGATCCAACTCCAGCGGCCGCTGCTGTCGCCCATCACCACTTGCCACACATCAAGCGTTGCCGTGTCAGACCACGGCAACGTGATGAACTCGAACTCCTCATCGCCTAAGGCGGCCGTGGCTGCAGCCATGTCGGGCGCGCCCGCGCCACCTGCCATTGCCGTGATGACGATGCCAAGCCCTGCGGGGATACTCTCCCCCGCATCCCGCCCCAGGAAGTTGAGGACCATGCGGATATCGTTGCCCAGGACGCCCGCAAACTTGGCGGTGACGGTGACGACGCCGGCCGCCGCCGAGGCGGTTACCGGCAGATCCGGGTTGGCATTGATCGCAGCCGCCAACGCCGTCGCTACCGTGGCCGCAACATCTGCCGCCACCACCGCGGCCTGAACCCGCGTGCCAGCGATGTACAGACTCAGCAGGCCGCTAGCGGTGGCCGGGCCGGTAATGGTGACCGTGCCCGCCGCTGCAGCGCCGACGCCTTTGGGAAGCGGCAAGCACCAGACCTCGCCAAAGGGATCGGAGAGCCGGTGCGCGGCATACATCGCGGCCAGCATGGAGCCTTGGCCGCCGATGGCGTTTGCCAGCGACTGGCTGGAGACCAGGGTGAGCTTGCCCAGCTCTTCGGGCACCTGACCGTCATTCACCTGGCCGATGATCAAGCGGCGCAAAGTGGTGCCACCACTGTTCGCCATCGAGTTATCGACTTCGGCGTAAAACAGCGGAACGCGGGCGTTCGAGGGGATATCGTTGAACGAGATAGACATTACTCAGCCCCCTTCTTCGCAGCCTTCGGCACGTCGCCCGGCGCGGTTTCGGTGACGTCGCCATCCTGCAGGCGGCGCATCCAGTAGGCATCCAGCGGCACAGGGCGGCCGGACTCGGGCAGCAGGTCGCCCCGTGCCGGATCGGGCACAGCGCGACCCGCCACCGGGTACAGGGTGACGGTAGTCATGGGGTTTCCTCGGGTAGGTTCAGGGTGATGCCAGCTTCAATCCGGCCATCCGGGCCGGGGTACTGCAGGTTCTTGTCGGCCATCGGATCGACGGCATCCAGGGCGATATCCAGCCCCTCCAGGGGCAGCAGGCCGTCCAGCTCCCATTCCTGCCAGGTCTCGGCCGGGTCGGCGCCATCATTGCGCCCGAGCTGGAACGCCGAGGAAAAGCCGAATCGATAGACCACGCGGGCGCGGTTGATGAGCAGCAGGCCGCCGCCGTCGTACTGGATAGGCTCCAGCTCGGGCGAGGGGCGGAAGCCCACCAGCGCCCGCCACAGCTGGGCGCGGATGTCGTGCACCGCATCGGCCGCGATCACGCCCGCCTCGTCCTCCTGGTCCAGCACCACACACACGTCGAACTCATCGGCGATGTCCTGCTGGACCACGTTGTCCGCCTGGGACGGTGCGGCCTCGTCGCCCGTCATCACCACGTAAGCCGCAGGCAGGGCCATCTTGGCGCTGGCCGCCATGGCGGGGTCCCAGTCCAGGCCGCCAGCGACACGGCCGCCGAAGGTCGGGCAGCGATCCCGGATCTGATTTACCAAGGGGGTTAGCTTCATTTGGTCCGGGCATAAAAAAACCCGCCGAAGCGGGTTTGTTGTCAAAAGGGTGAAACCTCTACTGCTCGAAATCCAGCTTTATCAGCCGCCAATCTCCAGGATCACCGCTTCCGCCTTTCGCGGCCTTTATCTCGCACCGATAGTTCGTGCGGACCATGGCGCCAAACGCGTTCTGCGAATCCACATAGGACTTGATCACATAGACCTGATCAGGCATCTGCCAAACCCCCCGGGCATCCTTGCCCCACGGGAAATCAGCGCTCTTAGGCGCGAGCAAGCGATCCTCAACATACCCGGCACAAATAATGGCCGCCATGCCGGAGTTATTGGGGGCCGGCTTCGCCAACTGCCGGTCGGCATTCCAAAGCCCTGCTTGCTTGCAGGCCTCGATTCCGCGGCTGATCACCTCGCCAATATTGCCGCCCTGGCGCTGCTTGTCCCACACAGCGTCGATATCACGCCAATCCGGGTTGTTCTTGATTCTTCCCCGCGCGGTGCCATTGAGCGCATATACCACACCGCCATGCTCAAGCAATAAGGCCGACGCCTCCCCGCAGCCGAAGCGACCACCTTGAATAGTGAGCGGCCAGGCGGCGCCGATATCCTCTGCCGAGATTGCCAGCACATCACGCGCCGGAGGCGGCGCTTCAGCGGCAACCGGCGCGGCATCCTTTTCACTCGGGGCGGACGGAGGAAGAAACGGAAGGATTGCCACGGGCGCCACCACCCAGCCCGCCAGGAAGCCGCAGAGGTGCGCCAACCAGCGGCGCATTTTCGTACGCTTGACGACCAGCACCCAGCAGCCACCCCAGACGCCAACGAGCAACAGCAGAATCAGCAGCTCTTTCATCCGGCCTACTCCCTTCGCATTACCCGAAAGGGGCGGAGTCTAGCGCAGGGCTGCGGCAAATGCCGACGTCAATATGTCACGGACACGCTGACTTTCATCCTGCAGCGCATCCGCCATGTAGTTCGCCCGGGGCGCAATCCGCCACCCGGAGCCGGCGCGAGCGGCCAGCGCGGCGGCCCGTTGGCCTCGGCGGCGGCGGTTACTCTTGCCCACACCCTCACCCGGCGCAGCACGCCCCACCCGGCCGCCGGCCTTTACGCCGTAGTACAGATAGGCGGGGTAATACTCTTTCATGCCGGCCGTTTTGTCCGGTGCCACCCGCACCAGGAAGCCCGCCCGCGACACGCGGAAATTGACCGACTGCACCAGCTCCCCGGTACGTGGCAGCGGGTAGTTTTGCGCGCCGCGTGCAAGCGCCAGGTTCAGCTGGGCGCGCCGGGCGACCACGCGCCCCGCTTTACGGAAGCCCGCGCGGACCTTGGCGCGGTTGAAGGCGTCACGCTCAAAGCTGTCGAAGCCTTCGATGTGTATATACGTCTGCACACCCGCCGAGTTAGACACGCTCCACCCCCAATTCCTCAACCTCCAACACCAGGAAGGTACGGCCACCGCCCAGTTCGGCGCAGCGCTGCACCCGATAGACGATGTTGCCGGTGGATCTCAGCTCCACCACTTCGCAGGCGTCATCCACTTGCAGCCCCCAGCGTATCCACACGCGGTGGGTAATCTTGGTGTCCGTCTGCACGCCGTTAGCATAGGCTGCCGTGCCCACGGGCTCTATCTTCGCCCAGCGGGGCGACCGCTCCGGATACTCGCTTTCGACGCCCGGCCCGAAGGCGGGCACATCCAGCCGGCGGCGGATGATCACGCGGCGATTCAGTTCGCCGGCAGCAGGGTCGCGCAGCATCAGGCACTCCAGATCCGGTATTCGTCCAGCAGGCGGTCGTGATACGCGACCGAGTCCATACGCTGACTGCCGCCGATGTTGATGGACTCGCGCTGCCGGTACATATCGCCCAGGCGGATCAAGATCCACGCGGCGAGGTTGGGCGGGCAGGCCTCGCCGTAGCCGGCGACGTAGCGCACCCGCACGGCATTCGCCGCCCGTGCGGTATCCGGCCAGGCGCCGCCGAAGGCGGGCAGCAACCAGGCGGGCTCGCTGGCGTCGTCTGGCACGTAGGCCTCGGGCGCCAGAGTGACCAGCTGGCGGTCCGCGTTGATGTACTCCACGCTTTCGACCTCGGCCAGCGGCGGGCGCGGCAACCGGATCTCGCGCGGGAAGGCATCCAGGCGCAGCTCCCAGCGGGTGCGGGCGATGCTGCGCCCGGTCTCATGCTCGGCCGCAGCGACAGCCGCCGCGAGCTTGAGGGCGATGTCCGCATCCTCTGCATCCCCATCAACGCGGAGGTGGAGCTTTGCCGCTTCCAGCGGAATGGGCTGCTGCAGGGTGGCGATCCGCCGAATACTCATCTTGCCCCCGGTCGGCGGCCGATCTGCACATTGCGCCGGCCGCCGGTTTGCAGGTTCGCCGGGCGGTGCCCGGACTGCAGGTTGTTGTGCGCGATGCGCGGGGCGGATACCCGTAGCACCGCAATCTCTATCCTTGCCTCAACCACGCCGACGCCCGCCACCTCGGCGGAGGCGGTGATGGCGCTGCCCAGGCTGGCCTGGATCTGGCCAGCGCCGGCGATGGCCGCGGCCACCGGCACCGACACCTGCAGCGCGCCGGACACCAGCGCCGCGCCCAGCACCTGGGCGCCGAGGTCGATACGGGTGGTGATGCCGGCCAGCACCTGGCCGCCCCCGAGCACCACCGCCCCGAGCTGGGCCGCAGCGCCGCCGAGGGAGGCTTGCACCGCGCCATCGCCCTGGACCGCGGCGGCGGCATCGATGCGGGTTGCCAGCCCGGCCTGCACCAGGGCATCGCCCAAGACGTCGCCGCCAAGGCTGACGCCCACGGACAGGGCGGCCTGCGCCGCGCCCTCGCCGAGCACCACGGCACCGGCATCGATGCGGGTGGCCAGCCCGGCCTGCACCAGGGCGGCGCCGAGCACCTCGGCACTGACGCGGATCTGCACCGCCAGGCCGCCGGCCACGTCGCCGACGCCTTGCACCTGGGCGGCCAGCGGAATGGCGGTTGCGAGGCTTGCACCGACAGCGCCGACGCCCAGGGTTACCGCCGCGGCGTCGATTTGCGTGTGGATATCGGCCGCGACCGATCCGGCACCGGCTACCGCCCCGCCGATCTCCGCCGCCTGGCCGCCGGCGGCGGGCAGCGCCAGCGCCCGGCGGGCACCGCGGAACATCTGCCAGGGCTCCAGCAGGAGCCCAAGGGGGTCGGCGTAGTCGCCGCGCCGCATGCCGGCGGCCAGGACGCCGCCGGGGAAGCCCTCGCTACCCTGGCCGATCAGGCGCAGGGCGTAGTCCGACCGGCGCAGGTACCAGCTTGTGGTATCGGTGCCGGTGCGCTCGGCGATCAGCCCGCTGGTGAGGTTGCGTCGCAGGAGGTAGGTGCTGCCATCCCGCCGCCGGCCGGTGACGATTACGGCGGTGTCGCCCGGCGCCAGGGTGTAGTCCGTGGAGGACGTGAGGCCTTGCGCGGCACGCACCGTCCACGCGCTGCCGCTGCTGCGCACGTACAGCCGCCAGTGGTTCGTTGCCGAGCCGGAGCCGAGCAGCGTTGATTCCGTTGTGTTGGCCGTGATGTCGCCCATGCGAATCACGGCCGCCACGACAAACGGCCCCGTGCCGAAGTCCCACAGCGGGTCCATTGCCGGGGCGATGAGCAGGCCGACGCCCGCCGAGGCCGCGGAGGCAATCTCCACGCCCTCGGGCGAGTGCCGCTCGCTGTGATAGCTGGCCGGCGGGGTAATGCCGCCGCTGCACCAGTACGGCAGCCAGCCCCACTCCCAGCCCTCGGCCAGCCCCACCGCGCCGTGGGGCTGGCGGGCGTAGCGCCGGGGCAGCAGGATGGCGGGCATTGCTTACTCCAGGCGGATGGACTTGGTTTGCGCCACCGCCGAGGCGGAAAAGGTGGCGCCGCCGAGGACAACACCACCGCCCGCTGTCGGCCAGGTGCCGCCGCCATCGGTGCTGTGCTCTATCTGCAGCGTGACCGAGCCGGAGGCGGATGCGCTGGGCGTTACCACCAGCTCCAGGTCCGCCCCCAGCCACTTGCCGCCGGAGTTGTCGATTCCGGCGCCGGTGGTCCAGGCGGTGGCGCTGGAGGCGATGCCGCTGGCGTTGAGCACTTCGGCCTCGGCATCCCACTCCAGGGCGCCGGTGGCGTCAAAGCGCCAGCGGCGCGCCTGCAGGGTGACCGCCACCGCTACGCCGGCCTGGTTGTTGATGGCAAAGCGATAGTTGCGACCAAGGATCATGCTGCGGCCTCCAGGGCTGCGGATACTGCGGCGTGGTGCAGCGGCGCGGCCACCTCGGCGAGGGCGAGCAGCTGGTGCAGGCCTTCGGCCAAGCCGGGCTGCAGCGCGGCCAGGGCGGTGACGCGGGCGCGGGTTTCGGCCATGCCGATATCGAGCCGGCCTTGGCGGATCAGCTCCATGGCCCAATACACGGTGCGGTCGGCATCGCCGAGCGTGGCGAGCTGGTCCAGCCACTCGCCACCGAGGACGGCGAGGATGGTGCCCACGCCGATTTCGCGCGGTTCGATCACCACCCGGCCTACGCTCAGCAGCGCGGCCACGGCCACGTCGTTGCGGGCCTGGACCAGGGGCGCCAGGGCGGCCAGCTCCGCCGCATCAAGCGCCCGCCCGGCCAGCTGGGCGAGGGCGCTTTGCTGTGCGGGCGTCATGGCGTCAGTCCGTGGGGCGCACGGTGATGGCGCCTACCGGCACGGTCGGCGCCGGATCGCCCGCGTTGATGGTTTTGGACGCAGCTAGCGGGGCGTAAAACAGCACGTTGCCGGCACCGGCCGTGCAGCTATCCAGGATGGCGAGGTGCGATACCACCGTAGGGCCGGTGCTGGGGGCAGTGCCGAACGTCATCAGCACCGCATTGCTGGTGGTGCCGCCGGTGCCAGTGCTAGCCCCGGAGGTGCCGCCCTGGGTACTGGTCCAGTTACTGGCCGAGGGGTTGAGCTGGGCGCGGGAATAGCCCGTCCATGCGGCCTCGGCCAGGGTGGCGCCGGTGCTGGCGTCATCCGGCGCGCCAGTCAGCAGGGCGGCGCAAACGCTGGTGGGCGCGGTGTAGCTGATGCCGCGCAGGACGTGGTCGACGATCTTGTTTTCCAGGTAGTCGGCCACGCCGGCCGCCAGAGAGGCGACCGAGGACAGCGCCAGGCAGAGGCCCAGGGCCAGGGCGGCGCAGAGGTTGCGGGTGGATTTCATTGGAGTTCCTGAGGATGAAAAGGCCCGCTCTTAGCGGGCCCTTGGTTGCACGGCCAAGCCGAGAGCAGGCGGCTATTTCTTGGCGGACTTGCCTTCCTTGACCTCTTCCGCCCACTCCTCAGCGAGCGCAACACGGATCAGGTCTTCGTCCTCGGTTTCGATCAGCTGCCCCTCTTCGAAGCTTTCGACCTCCACGCCACGATGCGCCCAGGAAAACGCCTTCTTTGCCTTCAAGTTCATTGTTTTCTCCCGCGAGCGCCCAGCCTTCAGGCGCCCGCGCAATGTTGATGGTTAGGCGGCGATCTTCAGCAGCTTGATGGCCTGGGTGTTGCGCAGCTTTCCGCCAGTGCGCTTGCGCACGTAGAACTTGACGAAACCCGGCGTGGTGATCTCGTCGCGGGTCATGCGCATCCCCACCTTGTCGGTGATCAGATAACCCTCGCGGAAGTCACCAAAGGCGAGCGGGAATGCGTTCGCCGCAACAGTGGGCATATCTTCTGCCTCTACGATGCTGTAGCCGAGGAAAGAAGACGGTTGTCCCGCAGTCATGGCCGGCTGCCACAAATACTGGCCGGTGGAATCCTTGTACTTCCGGAGCGCTGCGAGCACCACCTTGTTCGTCAACCAGTTCGCGTTGCTGCGATAACGCGCCCGCAGCGAATAGACGATATCCAGGAAAATGTCCGCGCTGGCCGGCATGGCGGCAGCCGCACCGGAAGCGAAGAACTGCAGGGTGCCAAAAGCCCGCGTCGCATCACCTGTCGCCACCGGAGCAGGTCCGGCCAGGATGCCGGTCGGCTTCTTGACGCCGTTGCCCAACACGAACGCGGCGCCTTCGCCTTGGGCGATAGCCTCAGACGCCGAACTGATCAGCCAGTCCTCCACGTTGAAGAACATGTCATCCAGCGACTCTTCGGATGCCTGCGGCTTGGCCGAGGCCATGCCGAATGTCGGCTGCACCTCTACGAGGTCCGGCGTATTGGTCTGGGCACGGGCGTCGGTTTCGCCCACCCACTCGAAGCCGGCGCCACCGATATCCACCAACTCCTTGTAATCCGTGCTGCCAACCGTGCGCACGGTGGCAATCTGGCGGATCGGCGAGATGTCCACCGACAGCCGCAGAATGGAGCGCTCGATAACCTCCGGCACGGCGTAGCCACCCGCAGCGCCGGTTGTGGTGGTGGTCTGAGTTGCGCGGATTTCCAGCCCGCTTGCAGCCTCTGCGGCCTGCCTTGCCTCCAGCGCGGCGCGCGCCTGAGCACAACGCTGCTGGCGACCCGCATCAGTGGGGGCACGCAACCACGAGACGAAGGCGCCACGGTACTCGGCCGCTTCCCGGCTTTCGCCTTCCTCCTTACCGCCAGCCTGGGCGCCAGGGCGGGCGAGCTTGGTTTCCATCTTTTCCAGCTGGGACTTCATTTCATCCAGTTGGGCGATGCGCTCATCCATGGCCGCCAGCTTGGCGTCATAGTCGGACGTGCTCTTGCCCGCCTTGATGGCCTCCAGGCGGGCATCGTTGGCTTGCTTGTATTGCTCGAAGGTGCCGGCGATCTTGTCAATGGCCTCGGCCACGGACTTCAGGGTGGGCTCTTCGCGCTTCTCATAGGCGCCGCAGATTGCCATCTTGGCGCGCAGCGCAGCGAGATGGCCAAACATGGCGGCGGTGAGGTTGGTTTGCTTCATGGACGTGGCTCCTTTCAGGGCTGGAGGGATTTGAGCAGGCGTTGAGCAGCCTGCAATGCCGCGGCGGCCGAATCGGCAGAATCTCTCCGCGCTTCGCCCATTCGCATGCAACGGCTGACGAAAGCCGTCGCGTCTGCCTTGCTGAACCCGGCATCGCGCAGGATTCGCTCAGCGTCTTTCGGTGCTGCGATGTCCTCAGACGACTTAACACCTGTGACGCGCGCAGCAGTGTTCGCGGGGAAGGTCACCAGGGACACTTCCCACAGCTCGATTTCGGTAAGGGTCCGGATGTCCGAATCGCGGTCATAGGCCCACTGCTTCGAGACAAATCCAATGGACAAGCCATTAAGAGCGCCGAGCTTCAGCAGGGCGTGCGCTTCTTTGCCGAGCACCGTTTCCAGGGCGAGCTGGCCCTGCATCCGCAGCCCCCGCTCGTCCTCGCCCATATCGGTCCAGATGCCGATAGGCCTATCGGCATCGTGCTGCCACAGCATCGCGGGCATCGTGCCGGCGGCCTTGTGCGCAGCCAGCGTGGCGGCAAAAGCGCCTGCAGCAATTACGTCGTCGTAGCTGTCTCGCACGCCGAAGACGCTGCCATAGCCTTCGATCTTTCCGTCCTCCCCTGCGGCCTTGATCTGCAGGGCGAAGGATCGAACCTCACGGCCACGCCCGGCTTCACGGCGCTCAAGCCTCGGTCTTGTCGTCATCGTCCTGTCCTTCATCGTCGTCGGCCGCGCCTGCGACCATGTTCATGGGGGTTAGCGGCTCGTCCAGGCCGGGCAGCGGCCCCAACCCCTCTTCTTCTCGGATCTCGTTCCGCGCCCAGGTGCCGGTTTCAGCCACAGCGCGAATCCAGACGGCGCGATCCTTGATCGATCCTTCCGTCATGTAGCGCGTGTCGAACTTAACGAAGAGCGGACCGGAGCCATCCAGCACTGTTTCGTCCAGCCGATCACGCCAGGCTCTATGCCAGGGCGTCAGGGTGTGCTTCAGATGGGCAGCAAAGAACGCTTCGCTACTGGCAAAGGTGGCCGACTTGTCGGAGTGGCCGACCATGATCGGAAACACACCGAACGCCCGGCACACTTCCTCAATCTGCAGCCGGCGCGTTTCGACGTGCTGGGCATCAACCCCGGACATGGCAGTCCCAAGCCACTTGGCATTGCGGTCCAGTACAAGTGGCTTGCCCGCGTTCTCCGGCCCGGAATACTGAGCAAGCCACGCCGTAAGCCGCTCGTGCTGCTCATTGTTGAGCGTGCCCTCCACCGAATAGGTGCCGGTGGTCTGCAATCCGTTCTCATGCATAGAGGCTTGGCTGCGCTCGGTGGCAATCGATAGCCCGATGGCGGTACGCGCCAGTGCTACCGCGTTCGTGATCTCGACCGAATCCCACTGCAGCCCGTGCAGCACAAAGACATCGTCCGGCGCGAACTCGCCAATCAGGCCGAACTCATCCCAGCATCGATAGCGCACCTCGTAACGCGATAGGCGGCGCACATCCCAGTTCTCGGGCCGCACAGGAATCAGCTCGCGCAACCGCCGGCCAGGGCCGCGCACCTTGATCGATAGCGCCGCCCCCGTCAGCGCGGCATGCAGCGTCATCTGCCGGCGCCACTCGAAACTGGTTTGCCACTCGTTCGGCCGGCGTGATAGCAGGCGGTACTCAGGCACGTCGGTTGCGCGCCTGGACGTACCGTCCGGCATCTCCCGATAGACGTGCAGATCCGGCGTGGCGCAACCGTCTGAGATGGCTTTGACGCAAGCCAGCACGGTGGAAACCTGCAGCGCTGTTTTCTCAGTGACCGCTACGCCAGCCACCTTGCCGGCCCAGCTGCCGTCGATCAGTCCGGCGATCTGGTCATAGGTGAGCTGCGCGGCCTTGCGGCCGAACAACCGGCTTAGAAACTTCACCTTTACACCTCATTCCCAAAAGGACTTCTCGGCCGTGCTCACGTCGCCGGACATCGCCCGATTCATCGCGGTAATGGTCGCCACCGCGGCGTCGATCTTGTTACCCGCGCGAGACTTCCGCGGGAACACGTTTTCGTTGCGGTCGGGCTTGCACTCGACGTTACTCAGCATCCACACGTAGGCCGGGTTTCCGTCATGATGGAAGCGGCCGGCATCGACCAGCGCCGCGATCTGCTTCATCGGCTCCGAGAGGTAGCTGGTCTGCTGGGGGATATCGATTACTTCCAGGCCTTCCGCCTGCAAGTTCGCCCCCATCTGGTGACCGCCCCAGGGGTCTTTCGCCACCTCATTGATTGGCACGGGCGACGCCAGCACGTCCTCTTCGATCTGCTCCAGCGCGATCATGTTGCCCGGCGTCTGGATGAGGTGGCCGCTGTTCACCCAGCCCTGGTAGTGGCCGTTCTCGGGTTTCTCCACCGCAGCTTCCGGGACGTAGTTCCGGCTGAATGCGTAGTAGTGCCGCTCATCGCCATCGCCCAGCCAGCAGAGCCAGACGGATGAGGCGATATCCTGCTTGCTCGCCAGGTCGAGCCCGTTGATGCAGCCGTCCCACTCGTGGGAGAGCAGGGTTAGCGAGGGGTCGCCGGCCTGCTGCAGGTTGTACAGGTTGAGCCAGGGCGAGGCCGCAGCCACCCAGATATTCAGGTGCTTCGTTTTAAAGACGTTCTGCTTGCGCGGGTCCGCCATGGCGTCGCGCTGCTGCAGCTGCAGGAACTCCGCATCGACCGATATCCCATAGTTGGGATTCGCCTTTCGCAGCGCCAGCTCGGTGGTCCAGTCGTCATCCTCGTCGATGCCGAAGATGATGCCGAAGCGCTGATCGTTCTCGATCACGCCTTCCAGTATCTTCTGCAGCTCGGTTTGGTGCTGGTAGCACGGGCCGGAGATATCGGCGCCGGCCGTGGTGATCACCAGGATCAGCGGCTGCGACCGAGCGCCCATGCCGGTGACCATCGTGTCGTACAGCTCGGACGTTTTGTGTTCGTGGTACTCATCCACGATTGCGCAGCTGGGCGAGGCACCATCGCCAGGCTTGCCGATCACCGGTTCGAATTTCGAGTTGGTGGCGATGACGGCGAGGTTTGAGGCGTTGGCCGTCACGCCGAAGCGCCCCACGAAGCCAGGCGTTGCCCGCGCCATCAGCAGCGCGGGCCGGAACACTTCCAGCGCCTGGTCCTGCGAAGTGGCGCCGGAATACACCTCGGCGCCAAACTCGCCATCCACCGCCAGCATGTAGTTGCCGATAACGGCCGCGATGGTCGATTTGGCGTTCTTTCGCGGGACGAAGAGATCCGCGACGCGAAACCGGCGCTTGCCCGTAGTCCGATTCACCCAGCCGAACACGCTCGCCAGGACGAAGACCTGCCAGGCCTCCAGCTTGATGCGCTGGCCTCGCGCAGCCCAATCGCCCTTGATGTGGGGCATCAACTCCGCGAAGCGGCAGACGCGCTCCGCAGGCCGGTAGGCCTTGCCGCTGGCGTCTGTCAGCTCGGGTGTCCAGACGTATGCACTATCGTCCGCCGCGAAGCGCTCCAGGTCTTTCAGGTGGCGGGCGCAGGCGAGGCGGTGCCATTTGCAGGCGACTATCCGGCCCTCCACCACGTCGCGGGCGTAGGCGGTGGCAATGTCGGCAAAGTGAGTGGGCGACTGGGCAAGCGGGGCGACAGCCGCCGCCGTCACAGCGCACCCCACGCATCGTCGCCGGCCGGGCCGTCGAACAGGCTGCCCTGGCGGTTGTCGCTGGCGGTGACGCGCGAACGCGAGCTGGGCGACAGGCCGAACAGCGCCAGGTACTGATTGACCTGCTGCGCGGCCTGCTTGCCAACCACCCAGTGATGCGAGTAGGTGAAATTGCCGTTTGCAGTGCGGATCATGATTCCGTCGCCGCCCTCATACTCCCGCCCGGCGGCCTCGGCCTTCGCGCGAGCCTCTTCCGCGCGCTTCATTTCGGCGGACAGGCGCTTTTCCGCCCACACCATCTTCGCCCAGGCCTGGCAGTACAGCACCAGGGCGGCACGGTCCAGGCGGGACACCAGTCCATAGCGTTCCAGCTCGGCGGCCAGGCGCTTCCATTCCTTCTTCGCTTCCGGCCAGATCCAGCTCGGCGCGTCCGGAATCTCCACCTCGGGGCGGAACTCATCCATCAGGGCGGCCGCGCCTTTCTTGCTCGGGTTGCCGCGCAGCATATGCACGTTCGCCGGCAGCGGCTTCGGGCCTCTTGTTCCCATGGCGTGATCCTTGGTCAAGCGGGGTGGGGGTACCCCCTCCCCCGAAACTCCCGCGAATGAAAATTTCACTAGGCGCTCGGTCCCGAGGGGAGGCGCTGTAGAGATTTGATCCGCCCCCCCCCCCGCCCGAAACGCCGCAAATGCACCATCTTGGTGCGCCCCGCCCGAAACGCCGCAAATGCACCATCTTGGTGCGACGCCAGCCGGGCGGCCAGGGGCGCGGGGCGGGCGGGCGACCACCTCAGACGCGGGCGCGGGCGGCGCCGCGCGCCTTCTCGGCGTCGGTCTTCGCCTTGTGGCAGGGGCGGCACAGCGTCTGCAGGTTGGTGTCGTCGTCGGTGCCGCCTTCGGCTTTGGGCACGATGTGGTCGCAGTAGGCCGAGTAAGGCCGGTCGCCCACCGCAGTCACGCGCCCCTGCCTCAAGCACGCCTGGCACAGGCCGCAGTCACGCGCCAGGATGCGCGCCCGGATCTGGTCCCACTTGCTGCCGTAGCCACGCTCATGGCGTGACCCTCGGGCAGGGTCCGCGAAGGAGCCACGGGCCGGGCGCTTGTGCGCCTCGCAGTAGTGGCCGCCATCGCGAACCAGCGCGCCGCAGCCAGGATGCCGACAGGGCTTGGGTGCGGCGGTGGGCATGGATCACCTCCTTTCGAGGCATGGGAAGCACAGACGACAAAAAGCCCGCCGAGGAACACCTGGGCGGGCTTGCGGACGCACGAATGCAAATTTGCCCGAACTGTGCCAAAAGTGACCGGATGCCGTCAACCCCCTGCTGCAATATCGTTGAGGTGACCGAGCAAGCGCTGCTGCATCCGGTCTAGCCGCTCGGGCACGCGCTGGCGGTGCCAGCCCAAGCGGGCTGCTATCTCCACCGTCTTACCCCCGATCTGATACACCTCCACGCACAGGCGCCGCTCATCCGGGCATAGGCGCTGGATAGCAGCATCCGTGGCCGCGTTGTCCGACTCATCCACGCCCAGGGGCGGTTTGGAGTCGTAGCACTCGCCCGCCGGCGCATCCTTGAACATCGGCGACACCGAGGGATAGCCCACTGCGCGGGCCGCCTGCCGGCGGGACCACGCGCCCCAGGCGCAAAGCAAACGATCAGCGTAGAGGATCACCGCTTGCCCCCTCGTGCTACTGCTGCCGCCGCTTCGCGGTCCTCGCGCTCTTGCCGCGCCTGCACGCGCATCCGCGCCATCGAGCCCCGCGTGATCAAGTCGAAAGCCGCATAGGCCGCCGAGATATCCGCCAGCCAGCAAGACCAACTCACAATCATGTCTGGGTCTTCCGCCTTTACCGCGGCCGCTATCGCCTCGCCGATCTCCTTTTCCTCGGTCTGAGTCCATTCCCCGCGCTCCTTTCGCACCGCGACCACCCTGGCGAAGTCCGCCCGCATCTTGTCCACCATTTGCTTCATGCGCTGATCCATCGCCCTTTCCTCCCTTCCCAACCTCTTCCCAACCTTCGAACAAGGCTGGGAGTCATAAGCCCTTGATCCTGCTGCCTCTTCCCAGCCTTCCCAACCTTCCCAACGTTTTTCGGTTCTCTCGCGCGCAAAGGCGCGCGCGGGCGGGGGTGGGCGTGCCCACGCACGCACGGGGCCGAGGTTGGGAAGGCTGGGAAGGCTGGGAAACCGCTTTCGAATCAACGAACTGCGGTTCCCAGCCTGACGCGCCACGTTGGGCAGAGGCTGGGCAAAAACACGATGGCACGCCTCGTGCTTAAGGGCTGCGCAAAGCAAGTCAGAAGTAGCCACCGGCGCCCCCCTGCACATCGTCGTCGACCGCTGGAGCAGCTGCGCGTGGCAGCGGCTTGCCCCCCTGCTTTGCGGCCAACGAGGGCGACAGATACAGCCTGCGGCGGCCGGGGGGCGCGTTGCGGTCCTCCCGCTTGGTGCAGCCCAGGCGCTTGGTCAGCACGATGCCCAGGCGCGTCACTACGGCAGGCGTCAGCTTGTCCGCGGTGAGATTCAGCCCGGCCATGGCCGCATCCGCCATTGAGAACGGCGTGCCCTGCTTGCTCACCCACTCTCCCAAGATGTCTTCAAACGGCTCAGGCATCCCACGGGCGGCCTGCTCGGGGGTGAAGTAGCGGTCCTGCTCCTCCTTGGTCGGCCAGCAGCGCTCCGCCTCCCGGTAGTCGTGCAGCGCCTCCGCGTACATCTGCGGCAGCGCCGCCTCCAACCCCTCCAGGTTCAGCTCATCTCCACACATCACCGGCCAGAAGCGGCGGCCGCCGGTCGCGTCCTTGAGGTATTCATCCTCGTTGGTCGTACCCACGAACACGCACTGGCGCGGCACCTTCACCAGACGCTTACCGTAAGGGGGGCGGTACTCATCCCATTGCCGGCTCAGGAAGGACTTCTGCTTGCGCTCCTCGGCCTTCATCAGAGAACCCATTTCGGATATCTCATAGACCCAGTGCCCAGGCAAGGCCAACAGCGAATCCTTGTTGTTGAGGTCCAAGTCAGTGTCCGCGAACCACTGCCAGGAAAGCAGCTTCGCGGCGGTCGATTTGCCCTTGCCCTGCTCGCCCTCCAACACCAAGCAGTAATCGAACTTGCAGCCCGGCTCCATCACCCGCTTGACCATGCCGCGCAGAAAGAACGCCCCCACCAACTCCACATAGGGCGAGGGCGCCACGCCGAGGAAGTCGCTTAGCCAATAGGCATTCCGGCGCCGGCCATCCCAGGGCGGCAGCGCCGCCAGCGCCTCCCGCACTGGGTGGAAGCGCCGCCGGCGCGCCAGAACCTCCACCGCCTGCCCCACCGTGGCCGGGGAAAACTCCACCTCCCACTGCCGCTGCAGGTGAATCGCCACCGTCGCGTCCAGGTGGTCGACCCAATCCCCATAGCTCGGCCCGCGCTTGTCGCACGGCAAGGCTGCGCGATGCACCGTGCGCTCTGCGAACTCGTCATACCCAATCACGCCCTGCCACTCATCCATGTGCGCGAGGATCAACTCCGCATTGGCGAGGCAGGCCGAGATTTCGCCCTTTTTGCGCAACAGACCCAGCGCCCAATCCTTGTCCGGCGGCTCATCATCGCCCCCCTGCCCATCCACCGGCGGCGGAGCCCCACCCTCCCCCGCGGCAGCAATAATCGCGTCAGAAGCCTTCACCGCCGGCGGCGCAGCCTGGAGGGAAGCGAGCACAGACGCGGGAATAGACGCGGCCGCAGGCGCGGACGGAACCGCGCTCATCTCCGCTTGCGCGTGCCTCTGCCGGCGCATGAACGCCTTCAGATCCTCGGCGCTCCACCCCTCTTCAAGCGCATCCGCAATGTCCCATCCCGCCGGCTTCTCTCCAGGCGCGGGAATGGCAACAATGCGCACCTTCGCCGGCGGTGAGAGCGCCAGCAGAACGGCCGCGATAGACTCCGCTGCCTTTACCCCTGGCTGCTTTGTCTCCGGCAGCAGCGGCTTGGATTTCGGGTCGATCCCCGCCGCCTTTTCAACCGGCGTCAGCTTTTCGTGCTGCGCATCGCAGTCCGGCCAAATCAACACCGTCCGGCCGGCCAGCGCCGACCAATCCGCCTTGAACACCGCATTGCTACCGCCGGACCAGCACGCCGGAACGAACTCCGGCAGCGCAGGCACCGCGGCATCCACGCACTTTTCGCCCTCAACCAGCAGCACCGGGGCATCGGGACGGGCCGCGAGCCGATCCAGCCCATACAAAGGCCGCGGCACCTCCCAGGTAATCCACCGCCAGCAAGTCAGCCCCGTGCCAGGGTGGCGGCAGAAAGTCAGCGGCAGCACTTCCTTACTGCCATCGCTCTTCACAAACCGGCACACATAGCCCAGCACCTCCCCGGCCTGGTCGCGGTAAGTCCACCGCACGGTCGGGATGCCCCGGAACTCATGCGCAGCCGGCGGCGGCGGCGCATCGGCCGGCACCGGCACCACCGGTTCCCAGGCCACGACAGGCGCCTTCGGCTTCGGTGGCTTCGCGTCCGCCGGCAGCACCGGCGCCTTGCGCTCCGCCTTCTTCGGCTTGCCCTTTTTCGGCGCCGGCACCGCGTCGGGTATGCCCAGCAGCTCGGCCAGCTCGCGCACCGCGGCAACCTGGTCGCCGGCGTGAAACAGGTAGGCCAGCAGCGACACCAGATCGCCGCCCTTGTCGCCGGTGGCAAAGTCGCCCCAGGCGCCGGTATTCAGATTGATCGAGAAAGACCCGGCGTGAGAGTCGGACCGGGTTGGATTGACGGACTTCCATTCGTGGCCGACCTTGGCGCCATCGGGCAGCCACAGGGGCACCAGCTGTTCCGAGCGCTGCAGGGCATCCTTTGCGACCCGCGCGAAGTCGATACGGTCCGACATCGCTACGCCGCGCGCTCGTCAGCCTGCGGCACCACCTGCAGGGGCGGCAGTGGGCGCACCGTGGCTTGTATCTCCGCCACCAGGCGCAGCAGCGTTGCCACCGCGTCGTACGCCTGGTCTTCAATCTCGGCGAACTCCTGGGGCGTCACCACCCCGTCCGCGCGGGCCAGCTTGTGGGCGGCAAACACCTTGCCCACCTCTATTTGCACATCCCCAAACGCTTCCTGCAGGTCGAACTGGGTGGGCGCCGCCAGCGGCAGCGGCACAAACACCCCGCCGAACTGCTCCGCCACCGCTTCCGCGAACACTAGCGTGTCCGCCGAGCGGGACAGCGCCAAGGCCTCGCGCACCGTCACCTCGTAGCGCTCATCCGCGTCCGAGAACTTGTTGTACATCACGCCCGGCGAGCGGGCGACCACCTTCGCGTGACCGGCGATCCCCTCCGGCGTCGCCTCCAGGGCGTCGCGCAGGGCGCGCACCGGATCACGTTTTATGACAAAAGTATCCTGAGACATATAGCCTGATCCTCAGTAAACATCGGCAGCGGCACTGCCCATACTTGCGCCACTACCAAACAACGACAGACAAAAAGGGGCCGGGCTGCAATGCGAAACGCATCGAGCTATCACCTTCAAGGCGCTGCAGAGCAGCCCGGGGAAGAATCGTCAGTGACCAGCGGGGGGCGGTCGCTCCAGGACGGCGAAAACCTCGGCGTGCTGCGTCCTGAGCAGCAGCAGCCAGGGGCGGGGGATGCCCTTACGCTTCCACTTGCTGACGTATTGGGGAGTGATGTCGTATCGACGGGCGATAGCGGTCGGGCCGCCAAGGGCGTCGATGATTGCGGAAGCGGGCGAAGTGTCCATGGGACATATGGTAACTATAGTTACATCGCCAAAGCAAATTATAGTTTCCTTGCTCCGTGTAACTATGGTTTCATGGAAGAACTTAGCCAGCGGATCAAACGCCTGCGCGGCGAACGCAACCTTACCCAAGCCCAATTGGCGGATGAGTTGCGGGTGTCGCGGGTTGCCGTGACCAAATGGGAGTCGGGCGAGACTTCCAACTTAAAGCTGGATAACCTCACCGGCCTTTGCCGACTCTTCGGCCTATCCGTCGATCAATTCCTATCAGGCACCTCTGCGGGCGTATCGCTTACGGCATACGACATGCGGCAGACCACGGTTCCTGTAGAAGCCCATGACCCGCGTCACAGCGTGAATGCACCAAGTTGGGCAGCATCGGAGCAATCACGCACATTCCCCGCCGACATGGAAATGGCTTATCGGAATCTCACCGATCAAGGCCAGGAGCTGGTACGCATCCAGCTCAAGCTAGCGATTGAGACTGCCCGCCAGATGCACGGCGAACGATCTAAGCAAACGGCCGCGTGATCTCGCCACTGAAGTCAGCGCGCATCTACCAGTTCCCTCCCCGCCCGGCCCCATCTGAATAGGCGAAACCGCCTCTGTGCGGTTTTTCGCTTGCGCGATCTGGTAACTACAGTTTACATTCCGCCTCGACGTAACCATAGTTACATCGCCGATCCACCCACCCGGGCGGCGGCCACTGGAGGCAACAATGGACTACCCGCAAGACACCCCTATCTCCCGCATCCCCGGACGCCCCACCCTCGTTCTGCTCGGCCCCCAAGGCATCGGCAAGAGCCTGTTCGCCGCGGCGCTCACCAAGCGCCTGGGCTGCACCCACTGCCTCGACGGCGACGACGTGAACGGCGCGCCCAAAGAAGAGGGCGCCGTCATTCCGCATGACGGCGCCCTTGTTATCAACGTTGATGGTGGCGGCGGCGATCTGACCATCACCGCGAACACCCAGGCGGGGTTCGACGCACTCGTCAATGCGCTGGGCATCCCGGCGCAGCACCGGCCGCCCTACGCAAAAGCGCCGCAGCCCGGCCCGGGGCCGGAGTTCGGATGGGATGTGCTGTTCCCCCCGAAGCGCTTCTATCCCCCAACCCCTTCGCAGATCGCCTGCGAGGTGGTGTTCGCCGGCACGACGAACGAGGCCAGTCAGCCCAGTTCGCCGATGGCCGGCAACCTGTAGGGCCGCTCCACTTCAATGTGGATTGCCATCAGTACGGCCAGACGTTCCGAATAAGCCTTAAGGGCTTCGCCCTTGGGCGTGCTGCCCCCGCCATGCAGATAGATGCAGTCCAAATCGTCCTTCCCCTCCCACGACAGTTTTCGCGCGACGGCGGGGGTGATCTTGATGGCATGGACGGTGGGATGCGAGGCGAGATCAACGTTATCGCAACTCGGAATGCCCAGCGGCTTGTAGTCGCGGTTGAGAACGATGTAACGGCCGTCGCTGATACGCCTCAGGCAGTACGGCATGAAAACGCGATAGCCACTGTATTTGCCAACACTCATTGCTCACTCCTTTGACATAGGACTGAGCACTTTAGCACCGGAGCAATCATGGACCTGCTCACACTCGCACTGGACGCGGCCGACGCCAGGCACAGCCGCGAACGCCAGGACATCAACAGCCGCGCCAAGAAGCTGGCCGGCATCCAGGAAACGCTTAGCGCCCTGCAGAATGCCGGCCTGCTGCTGGTGCTGCAGGCCGTCCGCTTCCGCGGCTCGCTCGCTATCACCTGCTGCGCGGAATTCGAAGTAGCCGCCACCGCAGCAGCCGACGCCCGCAACCTCGGAGCCCACCGCCTGCAAGACGCCGGCTTCCGGGAGACCAGCTGGCCGACGTATCCCGACGCCGGGGTATGGCACCACCCCGCCGGCTGGCGCCTGACCATCACCTGGCTGGGCAGTGCAGACGTATCCACCCGCCGCAGCGAGGTGGCCGCATGAAGCACCCCATCATCGTTACCGCGCCCCAGGGCACGGGCAAAACCCGCTACGCCCAGCAGCTGGCCGACGCCTTGGACCGCCGCTTTGTGCTGGACGAGTTCGACGGCTCCCAGCCCCTGCGCCCCGACACCCTGGCGCTCACCCACATCCACCCCGACGAGCTGGACGTGCCCCCGCACGTCGAAATCGTCGCCCTCAACACCGCCGACCAGCTGCTGCGCCTCATCGGCCGCAGCGCGGAGGAGGTCTGATCATGGCCACGCCCCTATCCCCCCGCCAGCGGCTGGAGCGCATGCGGCAAACCGCCAGTTACGTATATGACCGCGCGCTGCAGGACATGCGGACATGCATCGCGCACGGTGTGGATGCCGAGTACCACCGCGGCGCGATGAATGCGCTATGGATGCTGGACATCATCGACGACATCCAGCGGCGCGCGTTCGTCAACGAGCTGGCATTTTTGGCGTGTCGCCGCCTGCAGCGCCGCGCGGAGGGCCTGCCGGTATGAGCACCCACATCGCCCGCCTCATCGCCAGCGCCGGCGGCGCCCTGGCACGCATCGGCCTTGCCCGCAGCATCCTTACCGCCATCCGCGGCCGCCACCTGGAAGCGCTGGAGTACGACGCCCTGCGCCTGGATCTGGTCGCGGAAGAGCGCATCGCCGCAGCCGAGGCCGCCGCCCAGGCCGCCCAGGCCGAGGCCGACCAGCTGCGCGAGGAGTACGCCGAGCGCAAGCGCGAGTTGCAGGCGCAGATCCGCACCCTGCGGTGGCACCTCAACTACCCCCAGGCCCAGCAGGAATTCGCGGCAGACGTCGCGCGCCGCACCAGCCTGCAGATCAAAGCGGAGGTGCTGCGATGAGCGCGCACGACACCACCGAACCCGCCCTGATCACCGTGGGCGTCAGTAACGCCCAGCTCAGCCGCCTGAACATGCTGCTCGCCCAGCTGCGCGAAGAGCGCCCCAGCGCCACGGACAACGACCTGGCCGACGCGGTATTCGCCGCCGGCATCGATGCCCTGGAGCAGGCGCAGGCCGCAACGCGACCCAGCGCGCCCAAGCTCGGCAGCCCCACCGCCGGGAAGAACCTGGGCGAATGGGCGGAAGGCGTTCTGATGGCCGTTTCCGTTTTAGTTGCTACGCACGACGAACCCACCGCGGCCGCCGACGTGCTGAACGAACTGGGGCTTAGCAAAGCAGATTGTTCTGGCCTTGACGATTTCGACAAGACAAACCTCCGCAAGATTATGCGAGCGGGGCGCGGGAAGATTGCCTTGACTGGGTTGCGCCGCCGGAAGCAGGGGGGTGCCACCTGATGCCCCGCGAACGCGACCCCCGCCAGCTTGTGCGCGAAGCCAAGCAGATCGCCAAGGACCACGGCCTGTTTGTCGTGGAAAAGCCCGACGCCCGCGGCATCCGTTATCTGCTCTACCGCGAGCAGACCCCCAAGAACATCTGCGTAGGCCGCAGCGGAAGCCCCCAGGGCATCCGCGATTTGGTCTGCCGCGTCGCCAACTTCCACTGAGGCAGACATGGCCGAATTCATCCATCTCGAACTGTCCGGCCTCGCCGGGAGCCCGACCAACCCCCGCAAGTATTTCGACCCGGCGCGGCTCGCCGAACTCGCAGAAACCATCCGCGACCACGGCGTCATCGAGCCGATCATTGTCCGCGCCTGGCCGGACGAGTACGAGACACCCGCCGGCCGCGACACGCGCCCGGCCTATGAGATTGTGGCCGGAGAGCGGCGCTACCGCGCCTCAGTGCTCGCCAACGCCCCCGACATCCCCGCGATCATCCGGGATCTGAGCACGCGCCAGGTTGTGGAGATCCAGGTAATCGAAAACCTGCAGCGCGAAGAAGTCTCCGAGTTGGAAGAGGCCGAGGGCTACGCCCTCATGATGCGCGACTACGGCTATACGGCCGACCAGCTGGCCGAGAAGGTGGGCAGAAGCCGCGCCTACATCTACTCGCGCCTCAAGCTGTGCGACATGACCGAGGCGCCGCGCGAGGCTTTCAGGGCGGGGCAGATCAAAGCCAGCGTTGCCCTATTGATCGCCCGCCTTCCGACCGCCGACCTGCAAGCGCGGGCCACCGCCTGCATTGTCGCTGCCGATATGTCCGCCCGCCAGGCAGCAAGGCACCTGCAGGAAAACAACTACATGCTGCAGCTGGAGCGGGCCAGCTGGCCGCTGGATGAGGCCTTCGCCGGCCTGCCGGCGTGCCTGGGCTGCGCCTCCAACTCCAGCACGGACCGCGAGCAGCACGCGGATATCAGTCCAGACGTCTGCACCAACCAGGAGTGCTTCGCGGGCAAGCGCTCTGCACACCTGTTGCGCCGGGCGGAACAGCTCAGCGCGCAAGGCCAGCGGGTATTGATCGGCGCCGAGGCGCGCAACGTCGCCCCGAGCGGCACCGATCTGTATATCCATAACGGATACATCCCGGTGGCGCGCGAAGACTGGCTCCAGGGGAAGCGTCAGACCGTTACCGAGGCCTACGGCGACCGCCTGGACACCGTGCCACACACCTGGATTGAGGACGTCCGGACGGGCGAGCTGGTGGAGTGCGTGGGGCGCGAGTCGCTTTGGGAGCTGGACCGCGCAGCGGCGGCGGACGAGCCGCCGGCGGTGGTAGCGGAACGCGAGCAGCGGCAAGCCGAACGGGCCGCGAAAGAACGGAAGATCGAGCAGGAAAACGAAGTGCGTGAAGAAATCGTGGGGCGGATCCGGACGGCCTGCAGGGTGGCAGAGATCGACCTGCGAGCCGCCCTGATGACCATCGCCCGCCACCATCTGCTCGAAATGGGACTGGATGAGGATACGGCGAAGCACTATGCACCAGACGCCCACGAAGGCGACCAAGAGCAAGCAATAGAGGCCATGCTCACCTGGCTCAATAGCGCACCGCCCACCCGGATACTCGGCCTCTTGATCGAGGCCGACGTGCTGGATAGTTCCACCTGGCGCGCGGCCTATTGGAACGAGGAATCCCACGATATGCCGGAAGGCCTCGCCAACCTCGCCGCGCTTTACGGGATCGACATCGACCAGGTACGCGCGGAAGTGCAAGGCGGACAGCCCGCCTTCACTGCGGCCGAAACAGCGCCGAAAACCACTCCTACCCCTCCCCAGGCTGCGCCGGCGGCGGTTGCTCCCCCCGCCGAACCCGCGCCCGCGAAACCCGCTCGCGCGAAAAAAGCTGCGCCGGCAAGCGGGAAAACCTCCGCCGGAAAAGGCAAGAAAGAGGCCGCTACCGCGGCGAAAAAACCGAAGGAAAAGGCGAAGGATAGTGGCCGGGCAAGCCCGGCCAAGAGGAAGGAGAAGACCGCCGCGACCACCAGCGCCGGCGACGATGCCGAGCGCGACACGCGCACGATAGACATGATCGCCGAGGCCTTCCCCGAACTCGGCGCCGGCGGAACGGCTACGCAGGGGCAGCAGGAGGTGCGGGCATGAGCACCAGGCACGAATGGGACTATGACGCGGTATGCATCCACTGCAACTTCGACGGCGCGGAATGGACGCATCTGAAGCGCGACGGCGAGGAGATGCCCCTCTGCAGCGTCACGAACGAGACGGAGCGGGAGCGGAACCGCCGCATCGCGGCGCCGCGCATAGACGCCTGGCTGCAGGGAGTGTGGGAATGAGCCAGGACGCCAAGGACGTTACCGCAATCGCCGGCCGCTGGAGCAAGATCGACCCAGCCACCATCGCAGCGACCTGCAGCCAGCGCCACATCCAATCCGTCCTGGAGGACGCCAAGGAGGCCATCGCCGAGGCCTGCAAGCAGCACCAGTCCGCGCAGGAAGCGATGCGGCAGGTCAGCCTGGCGTGCCGGCAGTTGATGCGCGACGCCGTAGAGCACTGCGACCCGCTCAAGGTGCAGGACAGCATTGCTGCTTGCGCGGCCGCCCTGGAAGCCGCCGAGCCCCGCAAGGCTGGGGGCCAAGGATGATGGCAAGCACCGAAGTTCGCGCGGTGGTGCTGGAAGCCATCCGCGCTTACGCTGAATCCCACCCTCGGCCGCCCCAGGTAACGCAGAGCCAGGCGGCAGAAATGCTCGGCATCTCGCGCGCCACCGTGTCGCGCATGGTGCGCGCCGGCACCCTGCGCCTTAACGGCTGCGGCCTGATCCCGATCAGCGAGATTGATCGCGTGCTGGCCGCCGACCGCTCGTAAGCCGCTGTGCGATGTCCGACGCGGTGGGGTTGTAGTAAGTCAGCGCCTGTTTGGGGCTCTTCCAGCCAAACATCTTGCACAGATCCAGCACATCGAGGCGCCTGGCCAACCAGGTCGCCGCGGTGTGCCGCGAATCGTGGAAGGTAAAGCCACTCAGCCCCGCCCGGTCGCGGTACTTTCGGAAGAGGGCGTCCAGCGATGCGCGATTGACGCCAAACACAAATTCCTCATCCCACCCCCGCATCCACTCGACAACGCGGCGCGCCCCGTAGGGCAATGGCACCTTCCGCGGGGTGGTCTTTGTCCGGTCCAGGCTGCAGTAATCGCCATGCACCCGGCTCCATTGCAATCCAGCTATCTCGCCCGCACGCATCCCCGTGCGTAGCGCCACCAGGAACGAGGCCGCCACCGCATGCCGGGCCGACGTCGGCGGCCGCGACGGGCGATAGTCCAGCGCCTTCAACATCGCCCGGATCTGCCGCCGGGTAATCACAATCTCTCGGTGATCGGGCGCCCTGGGGCGGCGCATGTCGCGCATGGGGTTGATGTCAATGAGCCGCCATTCGCGCCGCGCGTGCTCCAGCAGCGCCCCCAAGAGATTAGCCTCTCGGATGACCGTACTGGACTGGACAGTTCGCAGCCGAGCGTCCCGCCACTGCCCCAGCCTTTCCGCCGACAGCGCCGCGACCGGCTCATCAGCGCGCAGCTCGGGCATGTCGCCGAGCATGCCCAACCGCAGCAGCTCCCAGCGACACCCCCGCTTGGTTGGCGACACCTCTTCCCCGTAGCGGGCCATGACTTCCCGCAGCGTGACGCGCTGCCCAGGCGGCGCCGGCGAGGCCGAAGCCTCTCGGATCTCAGTTTCGCGCCTGGCGCCCCAGGCCTCAGCCTCACGCTTGGTGCGAAACGAGGCCGAATCTCGGACCCCTTTGACATAGACCTGGACGCGGTAGCCCTTGGCCGTCGGTTTGATGGATGCCATTCCGTGGGGAGTGCTGCGGGGAAAAAATGGGGAATGGCATTGTGCAAATTGCGTAACCACGCGTCAATTACGTTTCACGGCAGGCCGCTAAGTGCCTGAAATGAAACGATTGATACTTTCGGCGCTGCAATTTGCTAAGGTTCTTGGTGCCGGGAGAGGGACTCGAACCCTCACACTGTCGCCAGCGGCGGATTTTGAGTCCGCTGCGTCTACCGATTCCGCCATCCCGGCCCGGGATCGGCAAGCCGGAACGCTTGCCGTGGAGGCTGGCCGGGACTGTCGCCGCCCGGCCTTGTTTTCGCCGCAAAGCCGGCAATGCTAGAATTGCCGGTTCCGCCCGGGGTGGCCGCAGGAAGTGCCTGCCGGTTGCGAAGGCGCGCATTATCCTCGAATCCCCCCTTCCGCAGCAAGCAAGATGTCTCTGACGCTCAACGACTTCGATTATTTCCTTCCGCCCGAACTGATCGCGCAGGCGCCCCTGCCCACGCGCAGCGCCAGCCGTCTGCTGGAAGTCCAGCTCGAGAACCTGGTGGACCGCAGCTTCTCGGACTTGCCGGCGCTGGTCCGCCCCGGCGACCTTTTCGTTTTCAATGACACACGCGTCATCCATGCGCGTCTGCATGGCGTCAAGGCAAGCGGGGGACAGGTCGAAGTCCTGATAGAGCGGGCGGTTGGTCCGCATGAGGCGCTGGCGCAGATACGTGCCAGCAAATCCCCCAAGGCCGGCAGCCGACTGCGCCTCGCGGGGGCCTTCGATGTAGAGGTGCTCGGCCGCAGTGGCGAGTTCTACCACCTGCGCTTCCCGGCGGAGCAGGCGCTGTTCGACCTGCTGGAGCGGCACGGCAGCCTGCCGCTGCCGCCGTATATTGAACGCAAGCCAGGCGAAGATGACGAAGCCCGCTACCAGACGGTGTTCGCCCGCCACCCCGGCTCGGTCGCCGCCCCCACCGCCGGCCTGCATTTCGACGACGCGGTAATGGCCGGTTTGAAGGCGAGGGGGGCGGACTTCGCCTGGCTGACGCTGCATGTGGGCGCCGGGACCTTCCAGCCGGTGCGGGTGGACGACCTCTCCGAGCACCGCATGCACCGCGAGCACTATGTGATCCCGCAGGAAACCGCCGACGCCATCGCCCGCACCCGCGCCGCAGGCGGCAGGGTAATCGCCGTGGGCACCACCTCACTGCGCGCCCTGGAAGGCGCGGCGCAGGGCGGCGAGTTGCGTGCCGGCGCGGCGGAGACCGAGATCTTCATCCTGCCCGGCTTCCGCTTCCAGGTTGCCGATGCGCTGATCACCAATTTCCACCTGCCGAAGTCCACCCTGCTGATGCTGGTTTCGGCCTTCGCCGGCATGGCGCCCATCCGCCGCGCCTACGCCCACGCCGTTGCCCAGCGCTACCGCTTCTTCAGCTATGGCGACGCCATGTTCCTGAGCCGCAACGATGAACTTTGATCTCCTCGCCAGCGACGGCAGCGCCCGCCGCGGCCGCCTCACCCTCGCCCATGGCACGGTGGAAACGCCCGTTTTCATGCCGGTGGGAACCTATGGCACGGTGAAGGCGATGACGCCCGCCGCACTGAACGACATCGGCGCCAGCATCTGCCTGGGCAACACCTTCCACCTGTGGCTGCGGCCGGGACTGGAAGTGGTCGCCGCCCATGGCGGCCTGCATCGCTTCATGGGCTGGGACAAACCCATCCTCACCGATTCCGGTGGTTTCCAGGTGTTCAGCCTAGGGGCGCTGCGCAAGATCAGCGAGGAGGGCGTGAAGTTTGCCAGCCCGATAGATGGCGCCCGCCTGTTCCTGACGCCGGAAGTCTCCATGCAGATCCAGCACACGCTCAATTCCGACGTGGTGATGATCTTCGACGAGTGCACGCCCTACCCCGCCAGCCGGGACGAAGCGGCCAAGTCGATGCGCCTGTCCCAGCGCTGGGCACGCCGCTCCCGCGACGAGTTCGACCGCCTTGGCAACGCCAATGCGCTTTTCGGCATCGTCCAGGGCGGGATGTATGAGGACCTGCGGGACGAGTCCCTGGCAGCGCTGCAGGAGATCGGCTTTCACGGCTTCGCCATCGGCGGCCTCTCGGTGGGCGAGCCCAAGGAAGACATGGCACGCATCCTGGCGCACACCGCGCCGCGCCTGCCGCGGGAAAAGCCGCGCTACCTGATGGGCGTCGGTACGCCGGAAGACATCGTCGCCGGCGTGGCGGCCGGCATCGACATGTTCGACTGCGTGATGCCCACCCGCAATGCCCGCAACGGCTGGCTGTTTACCCGCTACGGCGACCTGAAGATCAAGAACGCGGTGCACAAGGCCGATCCCCGGCCGCTGGATCCGAGTTGCGACTGCTATGCCTGCCGCAACTTCAGCCGCGCCTACCTGCACCACCTGCATCGCACCGGGGAAATCCTCGGCAGCATGCTGAACACCATCCACAACCTGCGCTATTACCAGGTCCTGACGGCGGAAATCCGGGAAGCCATCGCCGCCGGCGACTTCGACGGCTTCCGTCAGCGATTCGCGGCGGACCGCGCCCGCGGCACCGCCTGAGCGGAGGTCCTCCTACACGCCGCGGGCGTGGAAGGCCTCGCGGATCTCGTCCAGGAACTCGCTCAGGCCATCGGGGTGCAGGCCGAGTTCGTTCAGGGCTTCGGCGCCAACCCGGTACCACACCCTGTTCTCGGTGCCGTTGATGCCATGGTGGCAATGGATGGCCAGTTGCAGGATGGCCACCACGGTGCGCACCGCGCCCAGTTCTTCGCGCGGAATCTCATAGTGGTGCAGGATGGCCTGGGCGACGAAATCCGGCAGCCGCCAGTGTCGCGCCACCAGATAGCCGATGGTGCAGTGATCGACGTTGAAGCGCTGGTCTTCGTCCTTGACGCTGGGCAGGTCGAAGCTCCCGCTGCTGAGCAGGCCGGCGGCGTAGTCCGGAAAGCGCTGCATCAGCACGGGCACCCCGCACTCCAGGAAGATTCCCGCCATATAGGCCTGGTCGGGGAAAACGTTGCATACCGATACCCGGTCTTCCGCGACCAGCGCTGCCAGTTGGGCAATCTCGCGGGAGCGGGTCCAGAAACGGTGCAGGATGGCCTTGCTGCCTTCGGGGATCCTGGCCGACAGGGCAACCGCACGCGCCAAATTGATCGTCTGCTTCAGCCCCAGTCGCACCAGCACCTGCTCGAGGTTGTCCGGCGCTCGCCCGCGGGAGAAAAGCGGGCTACGCGCCACCTTGAACAGCATGGCGGCAATTGCGGCATCGCGTGAAATCAGGGCGGCCAGGGAGGCGGCGTCGTAGTCCCCATCCTGCAGGCGCGCACTCAACTCGACCAAAATGTCCGGCTGGGGCGGTATGCGGATTCCCCGCCCCACCAGTTCCTCCAGCGTCTTCTCTTCGTCGATCACCACGCGTGCTCCGAACATATTGCAGCGCACATTGTCGGAGCATTCCGCCCTCGCCTCAAGCGCGGCTGCAAGCCGCTCAGGGCAAGGGAAAAAACGCTGCTGCTATAATCGACCGCTTTTTGCAAACTCTGGAGTAGACCGTGCTGATTTCCAACGCTTACGCCCAGGCCGCCGGCCAGGATCCGACCGGAGGCCTGATGGGCATCCTGCCGCTGATCCTGATGTTCGTGGTGCTCTGGTTCCTGATGATCCGTCCGCAGATGAAGCGCGCCAAAGAGCACAAGGCCATGGTGGAAGCGCTGTCCAAGGGCGACGAAGTCGTGACCCAGGGTGGCATCGCCGGCCGCGTTGCCGAGATCGGCGACGGCTTCGTTCACCTCGAAGTCGCCGAGAAGGTCAACATCATCGTCCAGAAACAAGCCGTCGCCACCGTGCTGCCGAAGGGCACGCTGAAGGCGCTGTAATCCGCCGGGCGGAAACGGGCCGGGGCGCCCGTTTCCGCGGCCAGCCCTGGTCCTCCCGAACAGCTCCAAGCCTGCCTACCTCGTCTACGATGAATCGCTATCCACTCTGGAAGAACCTACTGATCGGCCTGATTCTCCTTTGGGGCCTGATCTACACCCTGCCGAATTTCTATGGCGAGGTACCCGCAGTCCAAGTTTCCAGCGCCAAGGCCACCGTCAAGCTGGACCCGGCCGCCGCGACCGACCGCGTCGCCAACGCCCTGCGTGAAGCCGGCATCGACAGCCAGGGCATTTTCTCCGACGCCACCAGCGTGCGCGCCCGCTTCGCCGGCACTGACGAGCAGATCCGCGCCAAGGACGCCATCGAGCGTGCCCTGAACCCCGATCCGCAAGATCCCGGCTATGTCGTCGCGCTGAACCTGCTGCCGGCCTCGCCCTCCTGGCTCACCGCCATCCATGCGCTGCCGATGTACCTCGGCCTCGACCTGCGCGGCGGCGTGCACTTCCTGCTGCAGGTGGACATGCCGGGCGCGCTGACCAAGCGCCTGGACTCCTTGAGCGGCGATCTGCGCACCGTGCTGCGCGACAAGAACGTCCGCCATGCCGGCATCAACCGCGAAGGCGAAAGCGTGCATATCCGCTTCCGCAGCGAAGCCGAGCGCGACGCCGCGCGCAGCGCGATCCAGGCCTCCACCGCCGACCTGCAGCTCGCCAACCGCGACGACGGCGCCGGCGATTTCCGCCTCGTCGCCACGCTGACGCCGCAGGCGCTGCAGACGATGCGCGATTTCGCCATCAAGCAGAACATTGGCACCCTGCACAACCGCATCAACGAACTGGGCGTCGCCGAGCCGGTGATCCAGCAGCAGGGCGCAGAACGCATCGTGGTGCAGCTGCCCGGCGTGCAGGACGTGGCCAAGGCCAAGGACATCCTCGGCCGCACCGCCACCCTGGAAGTACGCATGGTGGACGACACCCCGGGCGCGCTGGAACAGGCGATGGCCGGCAACGTGCCCTTCGGCACCGAGCTCTACACCGAACGTGGCGGCCTGCCGCTGCTGGTGAAGAAGCAGGTGGTGCTGACCGGCGACCGCCTCACCGATGCCCAGCCCGGCTTCGACGGCCAGACCCACGAGCCGGCGGTTCACCTCACCCTGGACGCCGCCGGCGCCCGCATCTTCCGCGACCTGACCCGCGAGAACGTGGGCAAGCGCATGGCCATCCTGCTGATCGAGAAGGGCAAGGGCGAAGTGGTGACCGCACCAGTGATCCGCACCGAGATCGGCGGCGGCCGGGTGCAGATCTCCGGCCGCATGAGCACGACCGAGGCCACCGACGTCGCCCTGCTGCTGCGCGCCGGCAGCCTGGCCGCGCCGATGGAGATCATCGAGGAGCGCACCGTCGGCCCCAGCCTTGGCGCGGACAACATCTCCAAGGGCTTCCACTCCACGCTGTGGGGCTTCATCGCCATCGCGGTGTTCATGTGCATCTACTACGCACTGTTCGGACTGGTTTCCACCATCTCGCTGGCGGCCAACCTGCTGCTGCTGGTAGCGCTGCTCTCCTTGCTGCAGGCCACGCTGACGCTGCCTGGCATCGCCGCCATGGCACTGACGCTGGGTATGGCGATCGACGCCAACGTGCTGATCAACGAGCGCATCCGCGAGGAACTGCGCAACGGCTCCAGCCCGCAAGCGGCCATCGCCGCCGGCTACGACCGGGCCTTCGGCACCATCCTGGACTCCAACGTCACCAGCCTGATCGCCGGCATCGCGCTGCTGGTGTTCGGCTCCGGTCCTGTGCGCGGCTTTGCGGTGGTGCACTGCCTGGGCCTGCTGACCTCCATGTTCAGCGCCATCCTGGTGTCGCGGATGCTGATCAACGGGATCTACGGCCGCCGCCGCAAGATCGACAAACTCTCCATCGGCCAGGTCTGGAAGCCGGGCAACTGATCGCGGAAAAGAGGACAAGCAATCATGGAATTTTTCCGCATCAAGAAGGATTACCCCTTCATGCGCCATGCGCTGGTGTTCAACGTCATCTCGTTGCTCACCTTCCTGCTGGCGGTGTTCTTCCTGGCCACCCGCGGCCTGAACCTGTCGGTGGAGTTCACCGGCGGTACCGTGCTCGAAGTGACCTATGCCGAGGCCCAGCCGCTGGAGCCGCTGCGCGAGGCGCTGGCAGCCGACGGCTACACCGATACCCTGGTGCAGAACTTCGGCAGCGCCCGCGACATCATGATCCGGCTGCCGAACAAGGAAGGCGCCGACAGCAACGGCCTGGCCGAGCGCGTCATGGGCACGCTGCAAAAGGCATCCGCCCAGCAGCCGGAGTTGCGCCGGGTGGAGTTCGTCGGCCCGCAGGTGGGCAAGGAACTCGCCAGCGACGGTGCGATGGCGCTGCTGCTGGTGATCTTCGGCATCGTGGTCTATCTGGCGATGCGCTTCGAGTGGCGCCTGGGCGTGGCCACCATCATTGCCAACCTGCACGACGTTGTCATCATCCTCGGCTTCTTCGCCTTCTTCCAGTGGGAGTTCTCGCTGGCGGTGCTGGCGGCGACACTGGCGGTGCTGGGCTATTCGGTGAACGAATCGGTAGTGGTGTTCGATCGCGTGCGGGAAACCTTCCGCAAGAAGCGCAACATGAGCACACCGGAAGTGCTCAACCACGCCATCACCAGCACCATCTCGCGTACCGTGATCACCCACGGCAGCACCCAGATGATGGTGCTCTCCATGCTGCTGTTCGGCGGCGAGACGCTGCACTACTTCGCCATGGCGCTGACCATCGGCATCTGCTTCGGCATCTACTCCTCGGTACTGGTCGCCAGTCCGCTGGCGATGTGGCTGGGCGTCTCCCGTGAGCAGTTCATCAAGGTGAAGAAGGAGAAGGAGGAGGCAGTGGTCTGATCCACCGGATTCGCCGGACGAGAAAAAAGGGGCGCCGGGGCGCCCCTTTTGTTTGCCTCACACCCCGCCTGAAGCAGCAGACGGCGAACACTCAGATGGCGAAGACTTGCTTCACCTTCATCGTCTCGCCGCGCTCGATCAGCCCGATCAGGCGGTCGATGTTGGGATGCTTGCCCGGGTTCAGGCGGGCGTCCTCGGTGTGCTCGGCGTACAGTTCCAGGCCCTTGCGCGCCGCTTCCGGCGTGATCGCGCCATGCAACTGCGCCAAGTGGTTGTACACCGCCAGGGAACCGGCCTGGCCAGGCTTGTTCTCTATCGTCGCCAGCACTTCGCCAGCGTCGTTGAGCAGGTTGATCGCCGCCAGGTGGGAAACGCCGGGCAGCTGCTTGAGGTTTTCGGCAAAGGCCATGGATGCTCCTCGTCGGAATGGAAACGGCGCCCGGCCGTCAGGGCGGGGCGCCGGAATAAAGGGGGCTGCGCGGCGTGAACGCCGGCGGCCGACGGTTCAGATGGCCCGGGCGAGTTCGATCGCCTTGCCGATGTAGCTTGCCGGCGTCATCGCCAGCAAGCGCTCGCGGTCAGCCTCCGGAATGGCCAGGCTGCGGATGAACTCATGCAGGGCATCGCGGGTAATGCCCTTGCCGCGGGTCATCGCCTTCAGCTGTTCGTAGGGGTTTTCGATGGCGAAGCGGCGCATTACCGTCTGCACCGGCTCAGCCAGCACCTCCCAGCATTCGTCCAGGTCGGACGCCAGGCGCTGCGGGTCCGCCTCCAGCTTGCCCAGGCCGCGCAGCGCGCTGTCCAGCGCCAGCACGGTGTGGCCGAAACCGATGCCCATATTGCGCAGCACGGTGGAGTCGGTGAGGTCGCGCTGCATGCGGGAGATCGGCAGCTTGTCGGAGAAGTGGCGCAGGATGGCGGTAGAGATGCCGAGGTTGCCCTCGGCGTTCTCGAAGTCGATCGGATTGACCTTGTGCGGCATGGTGGAGGAGCCGACCTCGCCCTCCTTCAGGCGCTGCTTGAAGTAACCGAAGGAGATGTACATCCAGATGTCGCGGCAGGCGTCGATCAGGATGGTGTTCAGTCGCGCGATGGCGTCGAACAGCTCGGCCATGGTGTCGTGCGGCTCGATCTGGATGGTGTAGGCGTTGAAGCTCAGGCCGAGGGACTCGACGAAACGGCGGTTGAAGCCTTCCCAGTCGAACTCGGGCCAGGCGGAGAGGTGGGCGTTGTAGTTGCCGACCGCGCCGTTGAACTTGGCGGTGAGCGCCACCGCGGCAATGCTTGCGCGGGCGCGCAGCAGGCGGGCGGCGATATTGGCCATCTCCTTGCCCAGCGTAGTCGGGCTGGCTGGCTGGCCATGAGTGCGCGACAGCATGGGCAGCGCCGCATGCTGGTGTGCGAGCTCACGGAAACGGGCGATCACCGCATCCAGCGCCGGCAGCAGCACCTCGTCTCGGCCGGCCTTCAGCATCAGCGCGTGGGAGGTGTTGTTGATGTCCTCCGAGGTGCAGGCGAAATGGATGAATTCCGACACCTTCATCACTTCGGCATTGTGGCCCAGGCGCTTCTTGAGCCAGTACTCCATCGCCTTCACGTCGTGGTTGGTCGTGGCCTCGATGGCCTTGACCGCCTCACCGTCCGCCGGCGCGAAAGTGGCCACCACTTCGTCCAGTTCGGCGATGGTGGCCGCAGAAAAAGGCGCAATCTCCGCCAGCCTCGGCTCGGCCGCCAGCGCCTTCAGCCACTCGACTTCGACGCGGACACGGTTGCGGATGAGGCCGTGCTCGGAAAAATGGTCCCTCAGGCTCGAAACCTTGCCGTGGTAACGGCCATCGAGCGGAGACAGTGCGGTAAGGGCGGAGGGCACAGCGAGGGACATGACAGAACTTCCGGACAAAATGCTATTTTACCGCCGAGGCTCCGCCACGCGGCGGGCAAAAAACAGACCGGGCGTCGGCGGGCAGAATTCTTGCTGGAGAAAGACGCCTAGGCTGGCAGGCGCAGCCTGCTTCCCGGCACTCCCCTTCATCAAGACACAGGCAAGCGAGTGAGTACATCGGACAACTACAGGATCGAGGTCGAAGCCGTCGCCGAGTTCGTGGAAGAGCAGTCCAATCCGGACGACGATCATTACGTCTTCGCCTACCACATCACCATCCGCAACGTCGGCAAGGTCGGCGCCCAGCTGCTGAGCCGCCACTGGATCATCACCGACGGTACCGGCCATGTGCAGGAAGTACACGGCCAGGGCGTAGTGGGCGAACAGCCGACGCTGGCCCCGGGTGAGACTTTCGAATACACCAGCGGCTGCGTGCTGGAAACCGCGGTGGGCACCATGCACGGCAGCTACCAGATGACCGCCGCCGACGGCCACCGCTTCAACGCCGAGATCCCGACCTTCGTGCTGGCAATGCCGCGCGTGCTGCACTGACGCAGCAACGCGGCCGGCGCGGGTTCGCGCTCAGGAACGGTAGTCGGCGTTGATCTTCACGTAGTCGTAGGAGAAATCGCAGGTCCACACGGTGGCGGCGCTGTCGCCTCGCGCGAGGTCGATGCGCACCGTGAGTTCGGCGTGCGCCATGATGCGCGCACCGGCTTCTTCCTTGTAGCTGCCGGCGCGGCCGCCATGCTCCGCCACCAACACCGACTCGTCCGGATTGCCTAGCCAGACCCGCAGGGCGGAAACGTCCAGGTCATCCACGCCGGCATAGCCGACGGCAGCCAGGATGCGGCCGAGGTTGGGATCGGAAGCGAAGAAGGCGGTCTTCACCAGCGGCGACTGCGCCACCGCGTATGCCACCTGGCGGCATTCCTCGCGGCTGCGGCCGCCCTCCACCGCGATGGTCATGAACTTGGTCGCACCCTCGCCATCACGCACGATGGCCTGGGCGAGGCGGATCGCGACCGATACCACGGCGTCGCGCAGCGCCTTGTAGTCCGCGCCCGCGGCATCGACGATCTCTGCGTTGCCCGCCTGACCGGTGGCGATGAGAATGAAGGAGTCGTTGGTGGAGGTATCGCCATCCACCGTGATGCTGTTGAAGGACAGATCCGCCGCCTCCTTCACCAGTTCGTCCAGCAGCGGCTGGCTCACCGCCGCGTCGCAGGCTACGTAGCCCAGCATGGTAGCCATGTTGGGCTTGATCATGCCGGCGCCCTTGCTCATGCCGGTCAGCGTGACACTGCGACCGCCGATCTGGACCTGGGCGGACACTGCCTTGGCCAGCGTGTCGGTGGTCATGATGGCGTGCGCGGCGTCGAACCAACCGTCCGTCCTAAGCGCGCCGACGGCCTTCGGCAGGCCAGCCACCAGCCGGTCCACCGGCAGCGGCTCCAGGATCACGCCGGTGGAGAAGGGCAGCACCTGTTGCGGCGCCACGCCCAGTTCGGTGGCCAGTGCAGCGCAGGTCTGGCGCGCATGGGCGAGACCGCTTTCGCCGGTGCCCGCATTCGCCACACCGGTGTTGATCACCAGCGCACGGATGCCGCCCTGGGGCAGGTGCTCCTTGCACAGTTGCACTGGCGCGGCGCAGAAGCGGTTCTTGGTGAAAACGCCGGCCACCCGGCTACCCTCGGCCAGCTCGAGCACCGTCAGGTCGCGTCGATTGGCCTTGCGGATGCCCGCTTCGGCGACGCCGAGGCGAACGCCGGGAACAGGCAGCAGATCGGCGGGATTCGGGGTGCTCAGATTGACGGCCATGCGATTCTCCGGAGAAAAAGACGCAACAGGGGGACGCAGCAAAGGCGTGCCGGAATGGGGTCGAGGATGATAGCGGATTCCGGTCGCCGCCCGCAGGCGGCCGCCGGAGCGACTAATGCAAGACGGCCCCGAAGGGCCGTCCGCGGTATCAGTTCAGCTTGCCGTGGCAGTGCTTGTACTTCTTGCCGGAGCCGCAGGGGCAAGGATCATTGCGGCCGACCTTGGGCCCGGACACTGCCGGCTGAGCACCCGTCTCGGCATTCGCCGCCGCCAACGCTTCGTCGTAGTCGGCGTGATGGTATTGCACGTTCTCCATCTCGGCCGGCGGCTCCACCTCTTCCAGCTGGCTCTCGGTGCGGATCTGCACCGTCATCAGCAGCTTGGTGACGTCGTTGCGCACCATATCCAGCAGGCTCTCGAACAACTCGAAGGCCTCGCGCTTGTATTCCTGCTTGGGGTTCTTCTGCGCGTAACCGCGCAGGTGGATGCCCTGACGCAGATGGTCCAGTGCCGCCAGGTGCTCACGCCAGTGGGTGTCCAGGCTCTGCAGCATGACGTTGCGCTCAAACTGCTGCCAGGCGGCGACGTCCACCTGGGCGACCTTGGCGGCGTAGCTCTCCTCCGCCGCGTCAATGATGCGCCTCAGCAGCGACTCGTCGTCCAGCTCCTGCTCGGCCTTGGCCAGTTCGGTCAGCGGCAGCTTGAGGCCGAAGTCCGAGGCCAGCACCTGCTCCAGCGCCGCCAGGTCCCACTGCTCCTCGACGCTTTCCTGCGGCACATAGGTACGGAACACGTCGCTGAGCACGCCCTGGCGCATGGCGTTGATGGTTTCGGAGATGTTCTCGCTTTCCAGCAGTTCGTTGCGCTGCTGGTAGATGACCTTGCGCTGGTCGTTGGCGACATCGTCGTATTCCAGCAACTGCTTGCGGATGTCGAAGTTGCGCTGCTCCACCTTGCGCTGGGCGGACTCCAACGAGCGGGTGACCATGCCGTGCTCGATGGCCTCGCCCTCGGGCATCTTCAACCGCACCATGATGGCGTTGAGGCGCTCGCCGGCGAAGATCTTCATCAACGGATCTTCCAGCGACAGGTAGAAGCGGCTGGAGCCCGGATCGCCCTGGCGGCCGGAGCGGCCACGCAGCTGGTTGTCGATGCGACGGGACTCGTGGCGCTCGGTGCCTATGATGTGCAGGCCGCCAGCGGCCAGCACCTGGTCATGCACCTTCTTCCATTCGCTGCGCAGCTCGGCGATGCGCGCTTCCTTGCGCTCGTCCGGCAGGCTGGCATCATCACGCACCGCGCTCACCAGCTTGTCGATGTTGCCGCCGAGCACGATGTCTGTGCCGCGGCCGGCCATGTTGGTGGCAATGGTGACCACGCCGGGGCGGCCGGCCTCGGTGATGATTTCCGCCTCGCGATCGTGCTGCTTGGCATTGAGCACCTGGTGCTCGACCTTGGCCTTCTTCAGCAGCGCGGACAGGTATTCGTTGGTCTCGATGGAGGTGGTGCCCACCAGCACCGGCTGGCCGCGCTTGACGCAGTCCTGGATGTCGGCGATCACCGCATCCCACTTCTCCTTGGCGGTGCGGTAGACCTTGTCGTTCTCGTCCTTGCGCTGGGTCGGCCGGTTGGTCGGGATGACCACCGTCTCCAGGCTGTAGATGGAGTGGAACTCGAAGGCCTCGGTATCCGCCGTGCCGGTCATGCCCGCCAGCTTGGCGTACATGCGGAAGTAGTTCTGGAAGGTGATGGAGGCCAGTGTCTGGTTCTCGGCCTGGATGCGCACGCCTTCCTTGGCCTCCACAGCCTGGTGCAGGCCGTCGGACCAGCGACGGCCTGCCATCAGGCGGCCGGTGAATTCATCGACGATGACGACTTCGCCGTTCTGTACCACGTAGTGCTGATCCTTGTGGTACAGCGCATGCGCCCGCAGGGCGGCGTAGAGGTGATGCACAAGCAGGATGTTCCCCGGCTCGTACAGGCCGGCGCCTTCGGCCAGCAGGCCCATGCGCACCATGATCTGCTCGGCATTCTCGTGACCCTGCTCGGTCAGCAGCACCTGGTGCGCCTTGAGATCCACCGTGTAGTCGCCCGGATCGGTGACGTTGTCGCCCTCGCCTTCCTGCTTCTTCAACAGCGGCGCCACCTGGTTCATCTTCAGATAGAGCTCGGTGTGATCCTCGGCCTGGCCGGAGATGATCAGCGGCGTACGCGCTTCGTCGATCAGGATGGAGTCCACCTCGTCGACGATGGCGAAGTTCAGGCCGCGCTGCACCCGCTCCGACAGCGCATAGACCATGTTGTCGCGCAGGTAGTCGAAGCCGAACTCGTTGTTGGTGCCGTAGGTGATGTCCGCTGCGTAGGCGGCCTGCTTCTCGGCATGCGCCATGCGCGAGAGGTTGCAGCCGGTGGTGAGGCCGAGGAAGCCGTAGATGCGGCCCATCCACTCGGCATCGCGGGAAGCGAGGTAGTCGTTCACCGTGATGACGTGCACGCCCTTGCCGGCCAGCGCATTCAGGTAGGCGGGCAAGGTCGCCATCAGTGTCTTGCCTTCGCCAGTGCGCATTTCGGAGATCTTGCCGTCGTGCAGCACCATGCCGCCGATCAGCTGGACGTCGAAGTGGCGCATGCCGTGCACCCGCTTGCCGGCCTCGCGGACCACGGCGAAGGCTTCCGGCAGCAGCGCGTCCAGCGTCTCGCCCTGGGCCAGGCGCTGGCGGAATTCGTTGGTCTTGCCCCGCAGCGCCTCGTCAGAAAGCGCAGAGATTTCCGGCTCCAGTTCGTTGATCCGCCGCACTTTCTGGGAATACTGGCGGACCAGGCGGTCGTTGCGACTACCGAAGATTTTCTTGAGCAGACCGGAGATCATGTGTGGGAGTGACGTTCGTCGTCGATTCGGCAAAGCGGCGAGTTTATCATGTCGGGCAAATCCGCTCTCTGAGCGACCTTCCTCCCGATACCCATCCGATGACGCGACTTCTTCAAGGCTACCTGGGCAGCGGCGACGCCCTGGCGAGGCTGCAGGACCATGCAGCCCGGCTGCTGCGCCTGCAGAACGCGCTCGCCCGCGGCCTGCCGCCGCAACTGGCCTCCGCCTGCCGGGTGGCCAACCTCAAGGATCAGACTTTGGTGATAAGCGCCGATGGCGGCGCGGTCGCGGTGAGGCTGAAGCAGATGGCGCCCAGCCTGATCGAACATCTGGCCCGCGCGGGCCACATGATCAGCGACATCAAGGTGAAAGTGGCCACGCCCCAGCAGCAGCCCTGGGTAAAGCCACCGGTGGACCGCCGGATATCCGCCGAAGCACGCAACACCCTCACCGACTTCGCCGCCACGCTGCCGCCGGATTCGCCGCTGCGGATCTCGCTGGAGCGGCTGGCCAGGCGCAGCAAGGAAGGCTGAGCCCCCGCAGCGCGTCGCCAGCCTCAGAGCATGGGCGCCAGCACCCGCTCCAGCGCGAACAAGGCCAGGAAGACGAAGAGCACCACGACGCCGGCCCGGAACATGTTCCAGGCCCAGCGCCGGTAGCGCGGGTTACCGGTGAACAGCCAGAGCAGCAGCGAGCCGCCGATGCCCAGCGCGACCAGCACTGCACAGAGGCGCAGGATCAACATGCTGGGCTGTTCAAGCCGCCAACGCTACCGGGGCGAACTGGTGCGCCACCGCGGCGGGCGTTGCCGCCTCCTGCTCGAAACTCACCAGTTCCCAGGCGGAAGCATCCTCCAGCAGGACGCGGAGGATCTGGTTGTTCAGCGCGTGGCCGGCCTTGTGTGCCGAGTAGGCGGCGAGCAAGGGGTGGCGGCAGAGGTAGAGATCGCCGATGGCGTCCAGCACCTTGTGCTTCACGAACTCGTCCGCATAACGGAGGCCATCGGCATTGAGCACGCGGTACTCGTCCATCACGATGGCGTTGTCCAGGCTGCCGCCCAGCGCGAGGCCGTTGGCACGCATGAACTCCACGTCCTGCATGAAACCGAAGGTGCGTGCACGGGCAACATCGCGCACGTAGGAGTGCTCGGCGAAATCCACCGTCACCGAGGTCGCGGTGCTGTCGATGGCGGGATGGTTGAAGACGATGGAGAAATCCAGGCGGAAACCTTCATAAGGCTCCAGGCGCACCCATTTGTCGCCCTCGCGGTACTCGACCGCCTTCTTCACCCGCATGAAGCGCTTGGGCTTGGGTTGCTCCTCGATGCCGGCGGACTGAAGCAGGAAGACGAAGGGGCCGGAGCTGCCATCCAGGATGGGAATTTCCGGCGCATCGACATCCACATGCAGGTTGTCTATGCCCAGGCCGGCCAGCGCGGACATCAGGTGTTCCACCGTGCCCACCTTCTCGCCGCCCTTCTCCAGGCCGGAGCACATCCGGGTGTCGCACACCGAGTAGGGATCGGCCGGCAAGTCCAGCGGCGGGTTGAGATCGACGCGATGGAACACGATGCCGGTGTCCGGCGCGGCCGGGCGCAGGGTCAGATTGACCTTTCTGCCGCCATGCAGACCGACGCCAGTCGCCTTGACTGCCGATTTGAGGGTGCGCTGCTTGATCATTTTGTTGCCGTCCTGTAAGGGCGCGATTCTAACACGCGGCCCCTGATGCAACCCCGCAGCCCGGACCGGCTAGCCCGCAGCCCGTCACGGGCGCGCAGGAAAAAACGGAGACGGGCGTTCGCAGGAACCGGAGGCGGCGGCTCCTGCAAACGCCCGTCGTCGGACAGGCCGTCGAGCGGAAAGGCTCAGTCGGCCTGGCGACGCAGAAAGGCCGGGATGTCGTAGGTGCCCATGCCGTTCGTGCTCATCGCCTCAACCGTGGTACGGCGGCCGCTGCGGATCACTGCCGGCACGTCCAGGTTGTTCATGTCGACACCACCAACAGCCGGACCATAAGTCCCGGTGCCTTGCACCACTTGCATGACCGGCTGGCGAGCGGAGCGCGGCGTGCCCAGGCCGGTGGCGACCACGGTGATGCGGATGCGGTCGTCCATCGACTCGTCGAACACGGTACCGTACTTGACGAAGGCTTCCGGCGCGGCGAAAGCCTGCACCGTCTTCACCGCGTCGCGCACTTCGGACATCTTCAGCGACTTGCTGGCGGTGATGTTGATCAGTACGCAGCGCGCGCCGGAAAGCTCGGTGCCTTCCAGCAGCGGGGACACCGCGGCCTGCTCGGCGGCAATGCGGGCGCGGTCCATGCCGGAGGCTTCGGCGGAGCCCATCATCGCACGGCCCATCTCGGCCATCGCGGTGCGCACGTCCTGGAAGTCCACGTTCACCAGGCCCGGCACATTGATGATCTCGGCAATGCCACCGACCGCGGAACGCAGCACGTTGTCGGCGGAGCGGAAGCACTCCTCGAAGCCGGCGTCGTCGCCGAACACTTCCAGCAGCTTGTCGTTGAGCACCACGATCAGGGAGTCGACGTTGCGGGTCAGCTCCTCGACGCCGCTCTCGGCCACGCGCAGGCGGTTCTCGAAGTCGAAGGGCTTGGTGACCACAGCCACCGTCAGCACGCCCATTTCCTTCGCCACCTCGGCCACCACGGGCGCGGCACCGGTGCCGGTGCCACCGCCCATGCCGCCAGTGATGAAGCACATGTGGGCGCCTTCCAGCGCTTCCATGATGGCTTCGCGCGAATCCTGCGCCGCAGCGCGACCCGCCTCCGGCTTGGAGCCGGCGCCCAGGCCGCTGGAGCCCAGCTGCAGCTTGGTCGGAGCCAGGCAGCGGCTCAGCGCCTGGGCGTCGGTGTTGGCGGCGATGAACTGCACACCCTGCACGCCCTCGCGGATCATGTGATCCACCGCGTTGCCACCCGCGCCGCCGACGCCGATCACCTTGATCACGGTTCCGGTCGGTTCCTTCTCAACGATTTCAAACATATGCCTCGCCTCCTTGATAAACGGCCCTGCTACGCTTCGAATACCCGACCGACCCAGATCTAGTACTAGCAGAAAAGTCTACTACTAAATACGGCATCAGCAACAGGTAATCATTCAAATGACCCGACGGCCCTCCGCCGGATCAGAAATTCTTTTCAAACCAGGACTTCATGCGGCCGAAGATCTGCCGCACCGAGCGAGTTTCCCGCGCCTGTATGCCGCGTCGGCGCTGCGCCGCGCCTTCCATCACCAGCCCCATGGCGGTGGCGTAGCGCGGCTGGCAGACCACGTCGGCCAGGCCGCCGTCGTACTGCGGCGAACCGACACGCACCGGCATGTGGAACACCTCTTCGCCCAGTTCCACCATGCCGCGCATGATGGCCGAACCGCCGGTGAGCACGATGCCCGACGACAGCAGCTCCTCGTAACCGCTGCGGCGCAGCTCCGCCTGCACCAGCTCGAACAGCTCCGACACCCGCGGCTCGATCACATCCGCCAGCGCCTGGCGCGACAGCTTGCGCGGCGGCCGATCGCCCACGCCGGGCACTTCGATCATGTCTTCCGGGTCGGCCAGCTGGTGCATGGCCACGCCCTGGTGGATCTTGATTTCCTCCGCCTCAGCCGTGGGCGTGCGCAGCGCCATGGCAATGTCGTTGGTGATCTGGTCGCCGGCGACCGGAATCACCGCGGTATGGCGGATGGCGCCCTGGGTGAACACCGCGATGTCGGTAGTGCCACCGCCGATGTCCACCAGGCACACGCCCAGTTCCTTCTCGTCCTCGGTGAGCACCGCGTAGCTGGAGGCCAGCGGCTGCAGGATCAGGTCCATCACTTCCAAGCCGCAGCGGCGCACACACTTGATCACGTTCTGGGCGGCGGATACTGCGCCGGTGACGATGTGCACCTTCACCTCCAGCTTCACCCCGCTCATGCCGATGGGCTCGCGCACGCCACCCTGGCCGTCGATGATGAATTCCTGGGTGAGGATGTGCAGGATCTGCTGCTCCGCCGGGATGGGCATCGCGCGGGCGACCTCGATCACCCGCTCCACGTCCAGCGGGGTGACTTCCTTGTCCTTGATCGCCACCATGCCGTTGGAGTTGAAGCTCTTGATATGGCTGCCGGCGATGCCGGTATAGACGTCGTGGATCTTGCAGTCGGCCATCAGCTCGACCTCCTGGATCACGCGGGAGATCGCATCCACCGTCGCCTCGATGTTCACCACCACGCCGCGCTTCAGGCCGTTGGTGGGCTGGGTGCCCAGGCCGACCACGTTCAGCCGTCCGTCCGGCCGCAGCTCAGCCACCATGCAGGTGATCTTGGCGGTGCCGATGTCGAGGCCGACGATCAGGTCCTTGTATTCCTTGCTCATTTCTTGCCTTTCGCAGCGGGTGTGGCGTCGGTGGGAGTCAAAGCGAATCCGTTCGGGTAGCGCAGGTCTGCAACCGCGACCTGTACGCCGATGTTGTCCTTGACCCGCGGCCAGGCGGCGACGAAGCGGGCCAGGCGCTTGTCCAGCGGCGACTTGTCCTGCTCGCGGCCGAGCATGATCACCAGGCCGTTATCCAGGGTCAGCTGCCAGGCTTCGCGCGCCGACAGTGCCAGGCCTACCAGCTTGGCGCCCAGCGGCTGCACCGCGGTGGAGAACTCGGCATGGCGCGCCAGCAACCAGCCGGCCGAGCCCTGCGGGCCGGAGAACTGCGGCATGGGCGCGTTGCTGGCGGCGGTGAAGACCTCGCCCTGGCGGTTCACCAAGCGGCTGTCGCCGCTGTCGGAGACCGTCCAGTACGCGACAGCCTGATGTTCCTCGATCTTCAGCTCCAACCCGTCCGGCCAGCGGCGGCGGACTTCGGCGCGGCGCACCCAGGGCAGCTTCTCGAAGGCGGAGCGCACCGTTTCCAGGTCTACGGTGAAGAAATTGCCCTGGATCGCGGTGCGGGCTACGTATTCCAGCTGGGAGGCGGTGACCAGCTCCGGCTGGCTGGTGACCACCACCTCGCGCAAGGGGAACAGTGGCCGGGTGACGAACCAGGTCACCAGCGCCCAGCCGAGGCCGATGGCGGCGAACAGCATCAGCAGATCGGAAATGAGGTTGAGCAACGCCGGCCGGTGCCAGATGCCATTCTCCTTCCCGCGCGCGGCCGCGGCCCGCCCGGCGGGGCGTGCTGCAGCGTTGGCGGAGCGGGAACGGACATCAGCCAAGGCGGCTCTCCGCGAGGATGGCGAGACACAGCGCCTCGAAGGACATTCCGGCGACGCGGGCCGACATCGGCACCAGCGAGTGCCCGGTCATGCCCGGCGAGGTGTTCATCTCCAGCAGGTAGGGGCGGCCGTCCGCGGTGAGGATCAGGTCGGCCCGGCCCCAGCCGCGGCAGCCCAGCACCCGCGCGCTCTTCATCACCAGCGCCTGCAGCGCCTGCTCTTCCGCCTCCGGCAGGCCGCAGGGGCAGTCGTAGCGGGTGTCGTCGGTGAAGTACTTGTGCTGGTAGTCGTAGTTGCCGTCGGGCGCGACGATGCGCACCAGCGGCAGGGCGCGGTCGTTCAGGAAAGGCGCCGTCAGTTCGGCGCCGCTGATGAACTCCTCGGCGATCACCAGGCTGTCGTAGCGCGCCGCCAGTTCCCAGGCCGCGCGCAGCTGGCCGGCTTGGGTGACCTTGGTCGCGCCCATGCTGGAGCCTTCATGCACCGGCTTGACGAAGATGGGCAGGCCAAGCTCGTGCACCACCGCATCCCAATCGGTATCCGCTTCCAGGATGGCGTAGCGCGGAGTGGGCAGGCCGTTGGCCAGCCACACCATCTTGGTCCGCCACTTATCCATGGACAGCGCAGAAGCCATCACGCCGCTGCCGGTGTACGGGATGCCCATCAGTTCGAGCGCACCTTGCACCGTGCCGTCCTCGCCGCCGCGGCCATGCAGGGCGATGAACACGCGGTCGTAGCCTTCTTCCTTCAGGATGTGCAGATCGCGTTCGGCCGGATCGAAGGCGTGCGCGTCCACGCCGGCGCCTTGCAGCGCGGCGAGCACCGCCTTCCCGGACATCAGGGACACCTCGCGTTCGGCCGACGAGCCGCCGAACAGAACCGCTACCTTGCCGAAGTGCGCGCTCACACCAATTCCTCGCTGCTGGCGAGCTTGCCCGGCACCGCGCCGATGCTGCCCGCACCCATGGTCATCACTACGTCGCCGTCGCGCGCGGCATCCAGAATCGCCTGCGGCATGGCCGCGATGTCCTCGACGAACACAGGCTCCACCTTGCCGGCCACGCGCAGCGCGCGCGCCAGGGAGCGCGAGTCCGCGGCGACTACGGGTTGTTCGCCGGCGGCATAGACCTCGCCCAGCAGCAGCGCATCCACCGAAGACAGCACCTTGACGAAATCCTCGAAGCAGTCGCGCGTGCGGGTGTAGCGGTGCGGCTGGAAGGCCAGCACCAGCCGGCGACCGGGGAAGGCACCGCGGGCGGCGGCGATGGTGGCCGCCATCTCCACCGGGTGGTGGCCGTAGTCGTCGATCAGGGTAAAGCTGCCGCCGTTGCTGGCCGCCACCTCACCATAGCGCTGGAAGCGCCGGCCAACGCCACGGAATTCCGCCAGCGCCTTGACGATGGCCGCGTCCGGCACCTGCACCTCGGTCGCCACCGCAATGGCCGCCAGGGCGTTGAGCACGTTGTGCCGGCCTGGGAGGTTCAGGACGATAGGCAGCCGGGTAGTGGTGCCGTTGATGCGCACCGCGTCAAACAGCATGCGGCTGCCCTCGGCACGGACGTTTTCGGCACGGATGTTCACCCCCTCGCCGAAGCCGTATCGCACCACCTGCTTGGAGACCTGCGGAATGATCTCGCGCACCTGCGGGTCGTCGTCGCACAACACCGCCACGCCGTAGAAGGGCAGGCGCTGCAGGAAGTCGACGAAGGCCTGCTTGAGACGGCCGAAGTCGTGGCCATAGGTGTCCATGTGGTCGGCGTCGATGTTGGTGACCACCGAAATCACCGGGCTCAGCATCAAGAAGGAGGCGTCGGACTCGTCCGCCTCGGCCACCAGGAAGTCGCCCTTGCCCAGGCGCGCATTCGCGCCAGCGGCGTTCAGCCGGCCGCCGATGACGAAGGTGGGATCCATCGCGCCTTCGGCGAGGATGCTGGCGACCAGCGAGGTGGTAGTCGTCTTGCCGTGGGTGCCGGCGATGGCGATGCCCTGCTTGAGCCGCATCAGCTCGGCCAGCATCTGCGCCCGCGGCACCACCGGCACCCGCGCCTCGCGCGCCGCCATCACTTCCGGGTTGCCTTCCTTCACCGCGGTGGAAACCACCACCGCGTCCGCGCCGGCGATATTGGCTGCATCGTGCCCCAGCACCACCCTCGCGCCCATGGCCTTCAGCCGGCGTACCGCCGCGTTGTCGCCGAGGTCGGAACCACTGACGGTGAAGCCCTGGTTCACCAGCACTTCGGCGATGCCGCTCATGCCGGAGCCGCCGATGCCGACGAAATGGATGTGCCTGACCTTATGCTTCACGGCGGCTCCCGCAAAGCGAGGGCCGCGCGGAGGATGCCGCCCGGCGAGAAATATGGAGTTGGCTGTTGCTGTGCTTCTTCATGCTTTTCCCCCCGCAGCCAGTTCCTCGCAGATGCGGGCCACTGCCTCGGTTGCGCGCGGCTTGGCCTGCGCCCGGGCATGGACCGCCATCTGCAGCAGGCGCGGACGGTCGAGACTGGCGAGAATGCCGGCCAGTCGTTCGGCGTTGAGTTCGGTTTGCGGCAGCAGGTAGGCCGCGCCGCGGTCGGCCAGGAAGCGGGCATTGCCCGACTGGTGGTCGTCCACCGCATGCGGGAAAGGCACCAGCAGGCTGGCGGCGCCGACCGCGGCCAGCTCCGCCACGGTGAGCGCGCCGGCGCGGCAGATCACCAGGTCCGCCTCCGCATAGGCCGCCGCCATGTCGTCGATGAAGGGGCGCAGTTCGCCCTCCACGCCGGCGCCGGCATAGGCCGTCCGCAGCGCTTCGATCTGCTTCTCGCCCGCCTGGTGCAGCACCCGCGGACGCTGTTCCTGCGGCAGTCGGGCCAGCGCCTGCGGCACGGTTTCGTTGAGCACCGCCGCGCCGAGGCTGCCGCCGACCACCAGCACCTTGAGCGGGCCTTCGCGGCCTGCGAAGCGCGCCTCAGGCGCCGCCACCGCGGCGATCTCGGCACGCACCGGGTTGCCCACCCAGCCGGCTTTCTTCAGTACGCCGGGAAAACCGGACAGCACCCGGTCCGCCACGCCGGCGAGCACCCGGTTGGCCAGCCCCGCCACCGAGTTCTGTTCGTGCAGCACCAGCGGCCGACCTGCGAGCGCCGCCATCATGCCGCCAGGGAAAGTGATGTAGCCGCCCATGCCCAGCACCACGTCCGGCTTCACCCGGCGCAGCTCGCGCAGCGCCTGCCAGAAGCCGGACAGCAGGTTCAGCGGCAGCAGCAGTTTGCGCACCAAGCCTTTGCCGCGCAGCGCGCCGAAGCGTACCCAGGCGGTGTCGTAGCCGCGCGCCGGCACGATGCGCGCCTCCATGCCGTCCGGATTGCCCATCCAGACAATGCGCCAGCCTTTCTCGCGCAGCGCCTCGGCCACCGCGATACCGGGGAAGATGTGGCCACCGGTGCCACCGGCCATGACCATCAGCGTCTTCACGAGCCCGCCCCCCGCTTCATCTGCCGGACTTCCCAGTCGATGCGCAGCAGGATGGCCAGGGCGACGCAGTTGGCGACGATGCCGGAACCGCCGAAGCTCATCATCGGCAACGTCAGGCCCTTGGTGGGCAGCAGGCCCATGTTCACGCCCATGTTGATGAAGGACTGCACACCCATCCACAGGCCGATGCCCTGGGCGACGAGGCCGGAGAAGTAGCGCTCCAGCTTGATCGCCTCGCGGCCGATGACGAAGGCGCGCTGCACCAGCACCGCGAACAGGCCAACCACCAGCACCACGCCGGCGAAACCCAGCTCCTCGGCGATCACCGCCAGCAGGAAGTCGGTGTGCGCTTCCGGCAGGTAGAAGAGCTTCTCGACGCTGGCACCCAGGCCGACGCCGAACCACTCGCCGCGGCCGAAGGCGATCAATGCGTGGGAGAGCTGATAGCCCTTGCCGAAGGCATCCTGCCAGGGGTCCATGAAGCCGAAGATGCGCTCTCGCCGGTAGGGCGAGGTCCAGATGAGGATGATGAAGCCGATGATCGCGAACACTGCCAGCAGGGCGAACACCCGCACGTTCACCCCGCCAAGGAAGAGAACGCCGAAGGCAATGGTGGTGATGACAACAAAGGCGCCGAAATCCGGCTCCCGCAGCAGCAGGAAGCCGACGAACAGGATCACCGCCATCATCGGCAGGAAGCCGCGCTTGAAGCTGCTCATCGCATCCAGCTTGCGCACCGTGTAGTCGGCGGCGTAGAGCGCGGCGAAGATCTTCATCAGCTCGGACGGCTGCAGGTTCACCGGCCCGAGCGAGAGCCAGCGCTGAGCGCCGTTCACTTCGCGGCCGATGCCGGGAATCAGCACCACGATCAGCAGCACCACGCCGCCGACGAAGAGCGGCAGCGCCAGCCGCTGCCACTGCGTCATTGGCAACTGGAAAGCGACCAGGCCGAAGCCGATGCCAACAGCGAGGAAGACCGAATGCCGCATCAGGAAGTAATGCGACTGGTAATTGGTGAAGCGGCTGCCTTCGGCGATGGCGATGGAGGCGGAATACACCATCACCAGGCCGAGCAGCAGCAAGCCGACGGCAGACCAGATCAGCAGCAGGTCCAGCTCGCGCACCGCCGCCCCCGGCGGCATCAGGCGATTCACTGCACGGCTGGTTTCGCTGCCGACCGGCGTGCGGCGGGAAGCGAAGAGGCCGGAAAGGGTGGCGCCGAACTTCATCGCGGGCTCACCTGCGGTAGCGCCCGCGCCGCGTCGATGAAGACCTGGGCGCGATGAGCGTAGTTGCGGAACATGTCCAGGCTGGCGCAGGCCGGCGACAGCAGCACCGCGTCGCCCGGCTGGGCCAGGGCGTGGGCGCGCGCCACCGCGGCCGGCAAGTCGGCAGCGTGTTCCAGCACTGCGCCACAGCCCGCGATTGCCTTCTCGATCACCCCCGCATCGCGGCCGATGAGCACCACCGCGCGGGCATGCTGGGCAAGCACCGGCTTCAGCGGCGAGAAGTCCTGGCCCTTGCCGTCGCCGCCGGCGATCAGCACCACCTTGCGGCCCAGGCCTTCCAGCGCGGCAACGGTGGCGCCGACGTTGGTGCCCTTGGAGTCGTCGTAGAAACGCACGCCGTCCGCGCGCTCGGCGATCAGTTCAACCCGGTGCGGCAAGCCGTGGAAAGAGCGCAGCTCCGACAGCAGGCTGGCCGGCGCCAGGCCGAGGCCGGCCTCGCACAGGGCCAGCGCGGCCAGCGCGTTCACGGCGTTGTGCAGGCCAGCCAGCGGTAGCGCATCCAGCGGGATCAGCGCTTCATCGCCCCGCGCCAGCCAGGTCTGGCCGTCCTTGTTGACCAGGCCGTAATCGCCGGCAGCCGGCGCGCCGCGACCGAAACGGATGGCCTTGCGCCCGGGCAGCAGCATGGCGGCCACATGGTCGTCATCCGCGTTCAGCACCTGCGCGCCCTGGCCCTGGAAGATGCGGGCCTTGGTGCGGCCGTAGTCGGCGAGGTCGGCGTAGCGGTCGAGGTGGTCGTCGGTCACGTTCAGTACCGTCGCCGCCTCCGGGTTCAGGCCATGCAGGGTCTCGATCTGGAAGCTGGAGAGCTCCAGTACCCAGCACTGGGGCCACGGCCGGCCGGTGTCCTGCCGGCTCATCAGCACATCCAGCGCCGCCGGGCTGATATTGCCCGCAGCCACCGCGTCCAGGCCTGCGGACGCGGCCAGCGCGGCGGTTAGCGCAGTGGTGGTGGTCTTGCCGTTGGTGCCGGTGATGGCGAGGATGCGCGTTTCTCCGCGCACGCCTGCTTCGTCCAGCGCCTGGGCGAACAAGCTCATCTCGCCGGTGACTTCGATGCAGCGGCGACGCGCCTCCGGCACCACACCGGCACGGGTATCCAGGCCGGGGCTGACCGCCACCAGCTCGATACCGTTCAACACCGCGACGTCGAAGGCGCCGGTGATGATCTCGGCACCCGGCACTTCCGCCCGCAGCACGTCCAGCCCAGGCGGCTGGGCGCGGCTGTCGGCCACGCGCAGGCGTGCGCCCTGCCTGGCGCACCAGCGCGCCATCGCCAGGCCGGATTCACCCAGCCCCAGGATCAGAACGTGTTTGCCCGCGAGAGAACTCATCTCAGTTTCAGCGTCGACAGCCCGAACAGCACCAGCATCAGGGTGATGATCCAGAAGCGGACCACCACCTGCGTTTCCTTCCAGCCGCTCAATTCGTAGTGGTGGTGCAGCGGTGCCATGCGGAAGATGCGCTTGCCGCCGGAGGCCTTGAAGTACAGCACCTGCACCATCACCGACAGGGTCTCGGCCACGAACAGGCCGCCCATGATGAAGAGCACGATCTCCTGGCGGACGATGACCGCCATCGTTCCCAGCGCCGCGCCCAGCGCCAGTGCGCCGACGTCGCCCATGAAGACTTCCGCCGGATAAGCGTTGAACCACAGGAATCCGAGGCCCGCGCCGCAGATCGCGCCGCAGAACACCGCCAGCTCGCCCGCACCGGCGATGTAGGGCACGCCCAGGTATTTCGAGAAACCGGCGTGGCCGGCCACGTAGGCGAAGATGGCCAGCGCACCGGCCACCATCACCGTCGGCATGATGGCAAGACCATCCAGTCCATCGGTGAGGTTCACCGCATGGCTGGTGCCGTTGATGACGAAATAGGTCAGCGCGACGAAGCCGAAAATGCCCAGCGGGTAGGCCACCGCCTTGAAGAAGGGCACGATCAGTTCAGTGTGGCTGGGGGTGTCGGCGGTCATGCCGAGGAAGATGGCCGCGGCCAGCGCGATCAGCGAAGTCCACAGGTATTTCCAGCGGCTGGGCAGGCCCTTGGGGTCGCGATGTACCACCTTGCGCCAGTCATCCACCCAGCCCACTGCGCCGAAGCCCAGCGTGACCAGCAGGGTGACCCAGACGTAGGCGTTGCGCAGATCGCCCCACAGCAGGATGGTGACGGCAATGGCGATGAGGATGAGCGCACCGCCCATGGTGGGCGTTCCGGCCTTGGTCAGGTGCGACTTGGGCCCGTCGTCGCGCACCGCCTGGCCGATCTTCTTTGCCGCCAGCCAGCGGATGACGCCTGGACCGGCCACCAGGGAGATCACCAGCGCGGTCAGCGCGGCCAGCACCGTGCGCAGCGTGATGTAGCCGAAGACGTTGAAACCGCGGATGTCCTGGCCAAGCCAGAGGGCGAGTTCGAGCAGCATTTACGAATCCGAGTCCTTTTGGGGGGCGCCATTGTGCAGCGCCGCAAGTCGGTCCGCCACTCGCTCCATGCGCATGAAACGCGAGCCTTTCACCAGTACTACCGTATCCGCATCCAGGTGGGCGAGCAGGGCCTGCACCAGGGCTTCCGGGTCGGCAAAATGCTGGCCGCCGTCGCCGAAATTACTCACCGCCACCGCGCTCATCTCACCCAGGGCGTAGAGCAGGTCAACGCCCTTGCTCTTGGCATAGCCGCCGATTTCGTCATGGACCTGGGCGCTGGCATCGCCGACCTCGCCCATGTCGCCGAGCACGAGCACCTTGCGACCCGGCGTGGAGGCCAGCACGTCGATGCCTGCCCGCATGGAGTCCGGGTTGGCGTTGTAGCTGTCATCCAGTACGGTGGAGCCCTTGGGACCGGCGCGGCGCTGCAGGCGGCCGCCGGTGCCGGCATAGGCGGCCAGCCCGGCGGCGACCGCTTCCGGCGTCGCGCCGGCTGCGAGGCAGAGCGCTGCTGCGCCGACGGCATTGCGCGCGTTATGCAAACCGGGAACCTGGAGCGAGATGTCTATTTTTCCCTGCGGCGTGTCGATATCGAGCCGCGAGCCGAGGCCGTGGAGGGTACACCGGCCCTGTACGTCCGCCGCGCTATCGATACCGAATGTCACAATCCGCCGACCGGCGTTGAGCGTGCGCCAGTAAGCGGCATGGGCGTCGTCGGCATTCACCACCGCGACGCCATCCTCGCCCAGTCCGTCGTAGATCGTGCCCTTTTCACGCGCGACCTCGGCCAGATTCCCCAGGCCGAGCAGATGAGCGCGCTGGGCATTGTTCACCAGGGCGGCGGTCGGGCGCGCGAGACGGGTCAGATAGCCGATCTCGCCCGGATGGTTCATACCCATCTCGATCACTGCGGCGCGATGCATCGGCGCCAGCGCCAGCAACGTCAGCGGCAGGCCGATGTCGTTGTTGAAGTTGCCACGGGTGGCATGTACTGCCTCGTCGCCATAGCCGTCCAGGCGAACTTGGGCACGGAAGATGGCGGCGCACATTTCCTTGACGGTGGTCTTTCCATTGCTGCCGGTAATGCCCAGCAGCGGAATGGCGAAACGGGCACGCCAACCCGCCGCCAGGGCACCCAGCGCCAGCCGGGTGTCGTCCACCACCAGCAGCGGCAGCGCGGCGTAATCGCCTTCCGCGCGCCAGGCGCTATCCACCATGGCAGCAGCGGCACCGGCCTGTAGCGCGGCCAGCACGAAATCATGGCCGTCGAAGCGCTCGCCGCGAAGGGCGACGAAGAGCTGGCCCGGCCTTATCGCCCGGCTGTCCGTGCCCACGCTCTCGAAGCGCGCGTCGCCCTGCGCCTGCGCGGCCCGGCTGGAGAGTTCCTTTGCAGCTTCCTGCAGCGTCATCATGACGTCGGCCCCATGGTGTTCCATGCCGCAAGCGCTGCCCGGGCCTGCTCCAGATCGGAGAACGGCAGGCGCTTGCCGTGAATTTCCTGATAGGGCTCATGGCCCTTGCCGGCGACGACGACCACGTCATCCGCACCAGCCGCACCGATGGCCGCGCGTATCGCCTCAGCACGATCGATGATGCGTTCGGCTGCCGCACCGGCACCACCCGCCACCGCCTCGACGATGGCAGCCGGATCTTCGCTGCGCGGGTTGTCGCTGGTGACGACGATGCGGTCGGCCAGTTGACGCGCCACTTCGCCCATCATCGGCCGCTTGCCGGGATCGCGGTCACCACCGCAGCCGAACACGCAGATGAGCCGGCCGCCGCGGGCGCGAGCGGTTTCCCTCACCGCCTCCAGCACCTTGGCCAGCGCGTCCGGCGAGTGGGCGTAGTCAATGACCACCAGCGGCTCGCCGACGCCGCCGACCAGTTGCATGCGCCCCTCCGGCGGCGTCAGCCGGCCGGCCACCGCCAGCACTTCCGGCAGCGGAATGCCACGGGCGAGCAAGGCACCGATGACCGCCAGCAGATTGGAGACATTGAAGGGCGCCACCATGCGCACCTGCATCTCGGCGCTCTCGCCCTCCCATTGCAGGGCAAAGCGCAGGCCAGCGGCCGAGGTCTGCACCCGGTCGGCCACCAGCACCCGGGCGCCCGCCACCGCCGTTGCATTGGAGGCAACCTGGGTATAGCCGATGACTTCGGTGCCGGCATCCGCCAGCCGGCGGGCGTGGTAGAGACCGAAGCCGTCGTCGAAGTTGATGACCGCGCTGGAAATGCCGGGCAGCGCAAACAACCGGGCCTTGGCCGCCGCGTAGGCTTCCATCGTGCCGTGGTAGTCCAGGTGGTCGCGGGTGAGGTTGGTGAAGATGGCAACGTCGAAGCGCGCGCCATTCACCCGCCCCTGGTCGAGGCCGATTGAGGACACCTCCATCGCGGCGGCACCGGCGCCGGCGGCCAGGAAGCCGGCCAGCATGCGGTGCAATTCCAGCGCATCCGGCGTTGTGTTGGCGCCCGCCTCCAATTGGCCCGGGAAGCCGCAGCCCAGTGTGCCGACAATGCCGCAGCGAGTGCCCAGGTCTTCCAGCGCCCGTGCCAGCCACTGGCTCACCGTGGTCTTGCCGTTGGTGCCGGTAACGCCTGCCAGCCACAGGTGGGCGGAGGGGCGGCCACAGATCTCGTCCGCCACATGACCGGACAACTCGCGCAAGCCGGTCACCGGCAGCGAAGGCACCGGCAGCGCTTCGGCCTGGAAACCATCACCGTTCTCCCACAGCACTGCGGCGGCGCCCTTCTCCACCGCAGCGCGCAGATAGCGGCGGCCATCGGTGGTGAAACCGGGCCAGGCGGCGAAGACGTCGCCGGCCCCGACACGCCGGGAGTCGGCGGTAATGCCGGTCGGCGCCACGCCGGCCTTGCGCAACTCATCAAGGAGCAGGAGGGCGGGCGTACTCACATGTTCTCCCGCGCCTGGGTGGCAGGGGTGGCTTCGCCCGGCTTGCGCGCCAGCTGCAACGGCGCCAGCGGCTTATCCGGCGCAATGCCCAGCGTACGCAGCGAACCTTCCATGATGCGGGAGAACACCGGGCCTGCCACCGTGCCGGCGTAATAACCGCCGGCGGTGGGCTCATCGATCATCACCGCCACCACCAGCCGCGGGTTGGAAGCCGGGGCAAAACCGACGAAGGACGCCACGTACTTCTTGGTGTAGACGCCCCCCTCGATCTTCAGCGCGGTACCGGTCTTGCCGCCGACGCGGTAACCGGCCACGTTGGCGCGGGTAGCGGTGCCACCCGCCTCGGTCACCGTCTCCAGCATGGCGCGCATCTCCTTCACCGTCTGCGGCGAGAACACGCGGCGGCCATTGGAAGGCAGACCGTCCAGCTTGGTCAGGGACAGCGGGATGAGCTCACCGTCGCGGGCGAACACCATATAGGCGCGCGCAATCTGGATCAGGCTCATCGAAATGCCGTGACCATAGGACATGGTGGCCTGCTCGATCGGTCGCCAGGTCTTGGCTGGCCGCACACGGCCTCCGGTCTCGCCGGGAAAGCCAAGGTTCAGCGGCGCGCCGAAGCCCAGTTGCTCGAACAAGTGCCACATTTCGTCCGGCGTGAATTGCAGCGCGATCTTCACCGTGCCGATGTTGGAAGACTTCTGGATCACCTCCGCCACCGTCAGCGCGCCCATGCGGTGCGAGTCGGAGATGGTGGCAGTGCCTATGGTCATCCGGCCGGGGGCGGTATCTACCACCGTGGTCGGCTTCACCTTGCCGCGCTCCAGCGCCATGCCGACGATGAAGGGCTTCATTACCGAACCAGGCTCGAAGGCATCGGTGAAGGCGCGATTGCGCAGTTGCGCGCCGGTGAGGTTGCTGCGGTTGTTCGGGTTGTAGGTAGGCGCATTCGCCAGCGCCAGCACCTCGCCGGTGCGGGCGTCCAGCACCACTGCAGCGCCGGCCTTGGCCTTGTGCTCCTGCATGGCGTCGCGCAGCGCGGTGTAGGCGAGGTACTGGATCTTGCCATCCATGGACAGCACCACATCCTCACCTTCACGCGGCGGACGGATGGACTCGACATCCTCCACGATCTGGCCACGCCTGTCCTTGATCACCCTGCGCGAGCCCGGCGCGCCGGCCAGGATCTTCTCGTAGGCCAGTTCGATGCCTTCCTGGCCCTTGTCCTCGACGCCAGTGAAGCCCAGCATGTGGGCGGTCACCTCGCCGCCCGGGTAATACCGGCGGTACTCCTGCTGCTGATGGATGCCGGGCAGCTTCAGTGCGGCAATGCGCTCCGCCAGATCCGGCGACAGCTGACGCTTCAGGTAGACGAAGTCGCGACCGCTGGACAGCCTGTCGTTCAACTCGGCGACGTTCATCTCCAGCAGCGCTGCGAGCCTGCGCGCATCCGCCGGCTCCAGTTTGGCGTCGGCGGGAATCGCCCAGACCGAACGCACCGGCGTGCTGACCGCCAGCATGTCGCCATTGCGGTCGGTGATGCGGCCGCGGGTAGCCGGCACCTCGATCACCCGGGCGTAGCGCGACTCGCCCTTGGCTTGCAGGAAGGCGTTATTGATGCCTTGCAGATAAGCCGCCCGGCCGACCAGCGCAAGCGAGCAACCCAGTAGAGCGAGCAGCACGAAGCGGGGACGCCAGGCCGGCAGTTCCCGCTTCAGCAGCGGATTGTGGTTGAAGGTGACAGGACGCTGCTTGCTCACGACTGCGGCTCCACCACGATGACTTGGGCCGAAACCGGCGGCCGCATCCCCAGTTTTTCACGCGCCAGCTTTTCCACCCGGGCATGCGCCGCCCAGGTGCTCTGCTCCAGTTGCAGTTGGCCCCATTCCACCTCCAGGCCATGCGCCCGCGCCTGCTGGCGCTCCAGCTCGGTGAAGAGCTTGCGCGCCTGATGCTGGGCGGCAACCACGCCGAGCGCACTGGCAACAACCAGGGCCACGAGCAGGGCATCGAAACGGATCATGCGGCCTCCGCGCGCTCGGCAACCCGCATCACCGCGCTGCGCGCACGCGGATTGACGGCGACCTCGGCCTCGCCCGGGCGCACCGCCTTTCCCACCAGCCGCAGACGCGGCTGCGGCAGCTCGCTCGCCCGCACCGGCAGGCGAGAGGGCAGTTGCTGCGGCCGCGCCTCATCACGCATGAAGCGCTTCACGATGCGGTCTTCCAGCGAGTGGAAGCTGATGACGACCAAGCGCCCCCCTACCCGCAGGCGCTCCACGCAGGCCGGCAACACCTGGCTCAGCTCTTCGAGCTCCTGATTGATGAAAATCCGTAGAGCCTGGAAGCTGCGCGTCGCTGGATGCTGCCCCGGCTCGCGTGTCCGGACCGCTTTCTCCACGATCGCGGCAAGTTGTCCAGTGGTCGCAACAGCCCCCCCTGCCCGAGCAGCTGCAAGCGCCTTTGCAATCGCATAAGCAAACCGTTCTTCCCCATAATCTCTCAGCACCTCCGTAATCTCGGCGACGGAGGCTTCCGCCAGCCACTCCGCCGCGGTCTGCCCACGGCTGGTATCCATGCGCATGTCCAGCGGCGCATCGAAGCGAAAACTCATCCCCCGGCTGGCATCGTCCAGCTGCGGCGAAGACACCCCCAGGTCGAGCAACACGCCATCCACCCGCTCCACGCGCAGGCGGCCCAGTTCCGCATCCAGCGCACTGAAAGGCGCATGCACCAGGGTCAACCTGGCGTCCGCCAGCGCCTTGCCGGCCTCAATGGCAGCCGGATCGCGATCGAAGGCGATGAGACGACCGCGCTCGCCCAAACGCGCGAGTAGCGCGCGGCTGTGCCCGCCGCGGCCGAAGGTGCCATCTACATAGATACCGTCCGGCTTCACGGCGAGCGCCTCCACGGCCTCGGCCAGCAGAACGGTGACATGGGAGAGCGGGCCACTCACAGGACGAGGCTCTCGAGGCCCGGCGGCAGTTCGCCGCCCGCCAGCGCCAGCATGGCGTCCTGCTGCCGCTGCCAGCCTTCGTCGGACCACAGTTCGAAGTGGCTGCCCTGGCCGACCAGCCAGACCTGCTTGTCCAGCTCGGCGAACTTGCGCAGCGAGGGCGCAACCAGCACCCGGCCGGCGCCGTCCAGGACTTCTTCCTGGGCAAAACCGATCAGCATGCGTTTGAAGGTGAGCGTGCCCTGATCCATGCCGGGCATGCGGGTGATCTGGTCACGGATGGGTTCCCAGGCGGCGAGGGGATAGACCAGCAGACAGCGGTGCGGGTGCACCGTCATCACCAGCGGAGCGCCGTCCGGCGTCAGCGCGTCACGATGCCGCGCCGGAATCGCAAGGCGACCCTTCGCATCGAGACTGAGCGCGCTGGCTCCCTGGAACATTTTCCCCCCTGAACCGGAAGGGTGACGCAGTTTCTTCCACGTTCACCCACTTTTCACCACTAAGCCCCACTCTAGAGCAAAGCCAGTGCACGGTCAAGCGAGACGCCCTGGGTTTTCCGTTGTTACACAATGACTTAACGCCACCTTCAGAAGTGCGTCGAAGCCCATGAAAAACAAGGCAAATAGGACAAAGCGGCGCAATGCGGGCAGCGCATCCGCCCGCGGGGGATTCAAAGTGGAGAAAAGTGGGAAACGGGACCAGAAAAGGTCCCGCGACGCCACAGGCGGCGCCTTTGAACCGGAGGGGGAAGAAGCGAATTGGGAAGTTCGCCGATAAGCCGGGTTCTGTCGAACGCTGCAGCTTTCGCCAGCAACGTCGGGCAGTCATTCCTCTGGGCGACGCGTTACCGCGCCGCTCTAGCAGCCTACCCGGGAGCGACGCGAGCCACGCCAATGCTCCCCTATTTGGCCTTGCCCCGGATGGGGTTTACCGTGCCAGGTCCTGTTGCCAGTCCTGCGGTGGGCTCTTACCCCACCGTTTCACCCTTGCCTGTGCCGGAGCTTGCGCTCCAAAAGACACTGCCGCCTTGCGGCGGCAGATCTGGCCATCGGCGGTTTGCTTTCTGTTGCACTTTCCGTCGCCTCACGGCGCCCGGCCGTTAGCCGGCATCCTGCTCTGCGGGGCCCGGACTTTCCTCCACGCACCGAGGTACGCAGCGACTGCCTGGCGAACTTCCCGACACGGATTATACGCGGAGCCGGCACCAACCCGGTGCTTCATTGCGCGGCGGGGGTAGCCTCGCGAGTGAAAACGGGAGCGCCATCCCGCAGCTGGAAGCGCCCAACCAGCGGCCCCGGCGGCTCGCCGCCCGCATTGTCCCAGTCCTGCACCAGGCAACGGTCGGTTCCCGCCAGATACCAGCGATTGCCCTGATGCAGCGCCCACAAGCGGTCGCCAGCCTCGTAGACCTGCATCTCCTCCATCACCGTCGGCCCCGGATGTATGGTCACCTTGCGCTGGCAATCCGGGAGACGGGAGGCCACTACCGCCTGCTCCACGCTGCTATCCCACAGCCAGCGCTGCTCACGCACCAGGATCAGCGCGTGCTGGCTGCCATCGATGGAATAAGCGGTGGCATTGTTCTCGCAGGCCGTCAGCAGCGGGAGGGCGGCGAGGGCAAGCAGGATGCGCGGCAGAGCTGAGGTCATGGGAGGTCTCGAGAGGATCGCGGCGTGAGCCGGAGCAGCCTCAGGCTGCCAGCTTCCAGCCCAGCGACTCGCCGGCGCGCAGGGGCACCAGCGGATCGCCCGGCAGATAATCGTAGGCAGCCGGCACCGTCCAGCTTTCGCGCTGCAGACTGATTTTGTCCGGGTTTGGCTGCAGCCCATAGAAAGCGGCGCCGTTGAGGCTGGCGAAGGCTTCGAGGCGGTCCAAGGCACCGACCGAGTCGAACAGCTCCGCATACAGTTCGATACCCGCATGCGAGGAGTAGCAGCCAGCACAGCCGCAGCTCGCCTCCTTGGTGCTGCGGGCATGGGGCGCGGAATCGGTACCCAGGAAGAAACGGCTGTTGCCCGACGTGACCGCTTCCACCAACGCCAGCCTGTGAGTTTCGCGCTTGAGTACCGGGAGACAGTAATGATGCGGGCGGATGCCGCCGGCGAAGAGCGCATTGCGGTTGAACAGCAGATGCTGCGGGGTAACGCTGGCAGCAACGTTGCCGCCCGCAGCGCGGACGAACTGCGCCGCCTCCGCGGTGGTGATGTGCTCGAACACCACCTTGAGCGCCGGGAAGCGGCGTACCAGCGGTGACAGCACCTTCTCGATGAACACCCGCTCGCGGTCGAAGGCGTCCACGTCACCCGCCACCTCGCCGTGTACACAGAGCACCAGGCCACGCGACTCCATCCGCTCCAGCACCGGGTGGATCTTCTCGATGGCGGTGACACCGGCGTCGGAATTGGTCGTCGCCCCGGCCGGATAGAGTTTGGCGGCGATAATGTGGCCGCTGTCCTTGGCGCGGTCGATCTCGTCCGCCGGCATGTTGTCGGTGAGGTACAAGCTCATCAATGGCTGGAAGCTGCTGCCCGCAGGCACCGCCGCCAGGATGCGATCCCGGTAAGCCAGCGCCTGGGCTGTGGTGACGACCGGTGGCTTCAGGTTGGGCATGATCAGCGCCCTGCCGAAACGCTCCGCGGTGTGCGGTACCACTGCAGCCAGGGCGGCGCCGTCGCGCACATGCAGATGCCAGTCATCGGGGCGGGTCAGGGTCAAGGTGTTCATGCGCACTTCTCTCGAGGCTTTTCTGCAAGGCAAAGCCGGATTATAGGCGGGCTTCAGCCCTGCTTGAGTTCCAGGGCACGACTGTAGAGCGCGTTGCGCGAGACGCCGGTGATCTCGGCCGCAAGCCTGGCCGCCGTCTTCAGCGGCAGTTCGGCCAGCAGCAGGCTCAGCACCCGCTCGGCCTCGCCGTCCACGCCCTCGCGCCTGGGCGCTCCGGCCACCGCCAGCACGAACTCGCCACGCACCCGGTTGCTGTCCGCGGCGAACCAGGCCGCCGCCTCGCCCAAGGGCATGCGGGCAATCTCCTCGTGCAGCTTGGTCATCTCCCGCGCCACCAGCAACTCACGCTCCCCGCCGAGCTCCGCAGCAAGATCGGCCACGCATTCACAGACGCGATGAGGCGCCTCGTAAAACACCAGCACCGCGGCATCATCCTGCAGCGCGGCGATCTGCGCCCGCCGCGCCGCCTGCTTCGGCGGCAGGAAACCGACGAAGCGGAAGCCCGCCTCGGCGACGAAACCGGCAACCGACAGTGCCGCCGCCACCGCGCTCGGCCCCGGTACCGGTACCACCGGATGCCCGGCAGCGCGCACCTGGGCCACCGCCCGGGCCCCCGGGTCGGAAACTGCGGGCGTGCCGGCATCGGTGATCAGCGCGATGTGCTTTCCGGCCTCGAGGTGCTCGATCAACTGGCCGGCGGCGCGCTGCTCGTTGTGTTCATGCAGCGCCAGCAGACGCGTCTTGATGCCGCAAGCGTCCAGCAGGCGCTGGCTGTGACGGGTGTCCTCGGCGGCGATCATGTCTACATCGCGCAGCACCGCCAGCGCCCGCAGCGTGATGTCCTGCAGGTTCCCGAGCGGCGTGGCCACCACATACAATGACGGCGTCCTGGAAAGCGGCGATGCGCCGGTGGCGGAGGAAAGAGTCATGAGCAGCAGCCGAAAGGGGGAGCGGGCGCCGATTGTGGGCGTGCAGCCAACACCGGCGCAAGCCCGCGGCCGGGCCGCGGAGGAGATCGCCGCCGCCTACCTGGGCAGGCAGGGCCTGCGCCTGCTGGACCGCAACGTGCACTGCCGGGGCGGCGAAGTGGATCTCATCGGGCTGGACGGCGACACCCTGGTCTTCATCGAAGTGCGGCTGCGTGGCAACAGCCGCTTCGGCGGCGCGGCCGAGAGCATCACGCCGGGCAAGCAACGCCGCGTCATCCTCGCCGCCCAACACTGGCTGCTAGGCGCGGGGCGCAAGCATGCCCACCGCCCCTGTCGCTTCGACGCAGTGCTGCTGGACACCCTGACCCCGCCCTCGCCAGTCTGGCTGCGCGCCGCCTTCGACGCCAGCTGAGCCGGGCGCCTTCCCACACCAGCCCCACCGCCGATCACCAACCCGCACAAAGCGTAAGCGGCGGTAATTTCCTCCCGGCGGCGACGCCAAGGAGGCACACTGCCCGCCTGCCGACGCCCGGCGCGCGCGCGAGCCGACCTCACCCTGCGTGCTAGACTTTCGCCCCCGATCGCACCCCGTCCCCCGCCATGGACCTCATCGACCGCATCTCCCGCCAGTTCGAAGACAGCGCCCAGACCAAGCTTGCCGCCATCGAGTGGCTGGCCGCGCCGATTGCCCAGGCGGTTGAAGCGATGACCGGCAGCCTGCTCAACAACGGCAAGATTCTCGCGTGCGGCAATGGTGGCTCGGCGGCGGACGCCCAGCACTTCGCCGCCGAACTGGTCAACCGTTTCGAGATGGAACGGCCTCCTCTGGCCGCCGTCGCGCTCACCACCGACACCTCGACGCTGACGTCCATCGCCAACGACTACGACTACGTCCAGGTCTTCTCCAAGCAGGTACGGGCACTGGGTCAACCGGGCGACGTGCTGCTGGCGATCTCCACCAGCGGCAATTCGCCCAATGTGATCGACGCCATCACCGCTGCCCACGAGCGCGAGATGCGGGTGGTGGCGCTGACCGGCAAAGGCGGCGGCAAAATGAACGAACTACTCGGCGAGAACGACATCCACATCTGCGTTCCCGCCGATCGCACCGCGCGCATCCAGGAGGTTCACCTGCTGGCCCTGCACTGCCTGTGCGACGGCATCGATTGCCTCTTACTCGGAGTGGAAGACTGATGATGGAAACTAGCCTGAGACCCGCCAACAGCCGCCGCACCCTGCTACTCGCCCTGCTGGCCGCCAGTTCGCTGCCGCTGCTGCAGGGCTGCTTCCCGGTAGTGGCCGGAGGCGCGGTGGCCGGCGCGGCGATTGCCACCGACCGCCGCACCAGCGGTGCCTACGTGGAAGACCAGGGCATCGAGTGGAAAACCTCCAGCCGGCTCAGCGAGCGCTTCGGCGACGCCATCCACATCAACGTCACCTCGTACAACCGCAACGTGCTGCTGACCGGCGAGGTGCCGAACGAGACCATCCGGGCCGAGATCGAGCGCATCGCCGCCGGCGTGGAAAACGTGCGCGGCATCATCAACGAGGCGGTAGTCGCCGGGAATTCCTCGCTGACCGCGCGCGGCAACGACACCTTGATCACGTCCAACGTGAAGGCCCGCTTCGTCGACAGCCAGCGCTTCTCGGCCAATCACGTCAAGGTTGTCACCGAGGCCAACGTAGTCTTCCTGCTCGGCCTCGTGACCCGCGCCGAGGCCGACGCCGCGTCCGAGATCGCCCGTACCAGCCAGGGGGTACGCAAGGTGGTGCGCGTGTTCGAGTACATCAGCGACGATGAGGCCCGCCGGATCGACCGCGGCCTGCGCAGCAACACCGAAAGCCGCTGAGCCCTGGCGGGGCGGCGCCCGCCGCCCCTCGCTTGTGTTACCAACGTCTCAAGCGGCAAGCGCGCTCAGCAGCTTGCCATGCACCCCGCCGAAGCCCCCATTGCTCATCACCAGCACATGGTCCTCGGCCGCTGCCGAAGCCGCCACCGCGGCCACCAGCGCCTCCAGATCCTCGAACACCCGGGCTTTCGTCCCCAGCGGCGCCAGCGCCTCCGCCGCGTCCCAGCCCAGGCTGCCCGCGTAGCAATAGACCTCGTCCGCCAGCGCGAGACTGGCTGGAAGTTGCGCCTTCATCACACCCAGCTTCATCGTGTTCGAGCGCGGCTCCAGCACCGCCAGGATGCGCCCCCGCGGCTGGCGACGGCGCAGGCCCTCCAGCGTCAGCGCGATGGCAGTGGGATGGTGCGCGAAATCGTCATACACGCTGACGCCCCTCGCCTGCCCTCGCAGCTCCAGCCGGCGCTTGATGCCGTCGAAGCGCGCCAGGCTGGACGCCGCCTGGGCCGGCGTGATCCCCACATGACGGGCCGCAGCCATGGCGGCAAGCGCGTTCTCCCGGTTATGGCTCCCTGCCAGGGCAAAGCCGACCCGCCCCACCTCCCGCCCCGCGAGCGAGAACACCGCCTCCGCCTCGTCCGTCCCCGCGGCGGCGGACCAACCCGCGGCGTCGTTGAACCACTCCAGCTCGGACCAGCAGCCACGCGCCAGCACCCGCTTCAGGCTCTCTTCCCGCGCATTGGCGACGATGCGCCCGCTGCGCGGCAGGGTGCGCACAAGGTGATGGAACTGAGTCTCGATGGCGGCGAGATCGGCAAAGATGTCCGCGTGATCGAACTCCAGGTTGTTCAGGATGACGGTGCGTGGCCGGTAATGGACGAACTTGGAGCGCTTGTCGCAGAAGGCGGTGTCGTACTCGTCCGCCTCGATGACGAAGAAGGATGAGTCGGTAAGCCGTGCCGACACACCGAAGTTCTTCGGCACGCCGCCCACCAGGAAGCCGGGATTCAAGCCGGCGTCCTCCAGCATCCATGCCAGCAGCGAAGTGGTCGTCGTCTTGCCGTGGGTGCCTGCCACCGCCAGCACCCATTTGCCGGCGAGCACATGTTCGGCCAGCCACTGCGGCCCGGAGACATAGGGCAAGCCGCGGTCCAGGATGGCCTCAAGCAGCCGGTTGCCGCGGGAAATCGCATTGCCCACCACATACACGTCCGCACCAATCTCCAGTTGCGCCGGGTCATAGCCCTCGGTCAGGCCTATGCCCTGTTCCTGCAGTTGGGTACTCATCGGGGGATAGACGTTGGCATCGCAGCCGCTGACGGTATGGCCTGCCGCACGCGCCAGCAGCGCCACCCCGCCCATGAAGGTGCCGCAAATACCCAGGATATGGATGTGCATGAAGACTCCGGATAGGCCTGGATGCGTTTCAAACCGGCCCGTGTAGAATGGCCGCCATTCTACCCGATGGCGATCCGGCCTCCCCCAAGCCATGCCTTCGCGCCCCGCCCCTCCCCGCACCGGAAATCTCCGCCGCGAGATCGCAGCCCTGGCCGCCCGCATGATGGCCGAAGACGGCATCGCCGACTTCGGCTTCGCCAAGCGCAAAGCCGCGCGACAACTCGGGGCCACCGAATCTGAAGCCTTGCCCACCAACGCCGAAATCGAAGCCGAGCTCCGCGCCTGGCAGGCGCTGTACCAGGACGAGGAGCAGGCCGAGCGGCTGCTCGAGATGCGCAGCGCCGCGGTGGAGATCATGCGGCTGCTCACACCGTTCCGCCCCTACCTCACCGGCGGCGCGCTGGACGGCACCGCTGGCCGCTATTCCGAACTGGAGATCGAGGCCTACCCGGAGAGCGCCAAGGAAGTCGAGATCTTCTTCCTGAACCAGGACTTCCCCTACGAACACCGGGAGCCCCGGCGACCCGCGCCGAATACGCCGGAAGCAATACTGAGCTTCGACTGGAACGACGTACCGGTGCGCCTCTCCCTGTATTCCGCCGGCGCCGAGCGCAGCGGCCGCCGCAGCCAGGAAAGGGCCCGCCTCAGCCAGGTCGAGGCCCTGCTCAATACCTCCCGCCCGAGCGAACCCGCGTAATGAAGAAAACCATGCTCTGGGCGGTGATCGCCTGCGCCGCCGTCGCCCTGGCCATCGCCGGAGACTTTGCGCGCCGCTCGCTGCTCGCCCCGGAGACCGCCAAGCCACTTGGCGTCACCCTTGCGCCAGCCGACCTCAAGGCCGCCTCCGAAACGCTGTTCAGGCAGAGCTTTCCGGACGCCCGCGGCAACGAACAAGCCCTTGCTCAATGGCGCGGCAAGATCCTGGTAGTGAATTTCTGGGCCACCTGGTGCGCCCCATGCCGCGTCGAGATGCCAGAGTTCGCCGAGGTCAGCCAGCAATATGCAGCTGAAGGCGTGCAGTTCATCGGCGTCGGCATAGATTCTGCAACGAACATCCTCAAGTTCGAACAAGCGACGCCCATGCCTTATCCCCTGCTGGTCGCCGGCCCGCAGGCGCTCGGGCTTGCCAGCCTGTTCGGCAACACCGCCCAGGCCCTACCCTTCACGGTGATCATAGACCGCCGAGGCAAGGTTTCGGCCATCAAGCTGGGGGTCTTGAAGCGCAGCGAACTGGAAGGCAAAATCCGCCCGCTGCTGGCAAGCTAGCGCTTCCGGCGTACCATTCGCTGCTGGACAGATTGTTGCGATTTGCGGCAAACTCGCCGCCATGACGCGCCCAAAACGCAGCCAAAAGACGGAACCGCCCCCACCACCCCAGGGCCGGATCCTCACTCTCCACGGCCCGAACCTGAATCTCCTCGGCACCCGTGAACCTGATATCTACGGCCGCACCACGCTTGCAGACATCCATTCCGCAATGGACTCACGTGCTCGCGCGGAAGGCGTCGTCCTCGAATCATTCCAGAGCAACCACGAAGGCCAGTTGATCGACCGCGCCCAGGCGGCAGCTGCGGAAGGGGTGGACTACATCATCATCAACCCCGCCGCCTACACGCACACCAGCGTGGCCCTGCGCGACGCGCTGGCCGCTGTCAGCATTCCCTACGTGGAAGTGCACCTTTCCAACATCCATACCCGCGAGCCCTTCCGTCACCATTCGTACTTCTCGGACAAGGCCCTGGGTGTGATCTGCGGACTGGGTGCATATGGCTATATGGCGGCCCTCGAATTCCTACTCCCGCGGCTGCGGGAACACAAAAACTAGTCGTCCAAGACGGCCGCTGGCAACGGCGCCCCGTCATGTCCGGAGAACAGCATGGATCTGCGCAAGCTCAAGAAACTGATTGACCTCGTCCAGGAGTCGGGTATTTCTGAACTGGAGGTCACCGAAGGCGAGGAAAAGGTCCGTATCGCCAAGCATCTTGCCTCCCCGGCCCCGGTGAGCTACGCGCCGCCGCCCCAGGCGATGGCCGCCCCGGCTGCCAGTGTGGCCGCAGTGGCTCCGGCGGAGAGCGCTGCCGACGCGCTGCCCAGCGGTCATGTCGTCAAGTCGCCCATGGTGGGCACCTTCTATCGCTCCTCCGCCCCCGGCGCCAAGCCCTTCGTCGATGTCGGCCAGAGCGTGTCCGAAGGCGAGGCGCTGTGCATCATCGAGGCGATGAAGCTGATGAACGAGATCGAGTCCGACGCCAGCGGCACGATCAAGGCCATCCTGGTCGAGAACGGCCAGCCGGTGGAATACGGCCAGCCGCTGTTCGTCATCGGCTGATCCGCCATGTTCGAGAAGATCCTGATCGCCAACCGCGGAGAGATCGCGCTCCGCGTGCTGCGCGCCTGCCGGGAACTCGGCATCAAGACCGTCGCGGTCCATTCCGAGGCCGACACCGAAGCCAAGTACGTCAAGCTGGCGGACGAATCCGTCTGCATCGGCCCGGCGCCCTCCGGGCTGAGCTATCTCAACGTGCCGGCCATCATCTCCGCCGCCGAGGTTACCGACTCCGAAGCCATCCACCCCGGTTACGGCTTCCTATCCGAAAACGCCGACTTTGCCGAGCGGGTGGAGCAATCCGGCTTCGTCTTCATCGGCCCCCGGCCGGACACCATCCGCCTGATGGGCGACAAGGTTTCCGCCAAGGATGCGATGAAGGCTGCCGGCGTACCCTGCGTGCCCGGCTCCGACGGCGCCCTGCCGGACGATCCGAAGGAGATCGTCAAGATCGCTCGCGGCATCGGCTATCCGGTGATCATCAAGGCCGCCGGTGGCGGTGGCGGTCGCGGCATGCGGGTTGTGCACACCGAGGCAGCGCTGATCAACGCAGTGACCACCACCCGTTCCGAAGCCGGCGCGGCCTTTGGCAATCCGACCGTCTACATGGAGAAATTCCTGGAGAATCCGCGCCACGTGGAAATCCAGGTGATGGCGGACCAGCATGGCAACGCGGTCTACCTCGGCGAGCGCGACTGCTCCATGCAGCGCCGCCACCAGAAGGTGATCGAGGAAGCCCCGGCGCCGGGCATAGACCGCAAGCTGATCGCCAAGATCGGCGAACGCTGCGCTGAAGCCTGCAGGAAGATCGGCTATCGCGGCGCGGGCACCTTCGAGTTCCTGTACGAGAACGGCGAGTTCTACTTCATCGAGATGAACACCCGGGTGCAGGTCGAGCACCCGGTTACCGAGATGATCACCGGCATCGACATCGTGCAGACTCAGATCCGCGTCGCCGCAGGCGAAAAGCTCTGGTTCAAGCAGCGCGACCTCGAGTTCCGCGGCCATGCGATCGAGTGCCGGGTAAACGCCGAAGACCCGTTCAAGTTCACTCCCTCCCCCGGCAAGATCACCAACTGGCATACGCCGGGCGGCCCGGGCGTGCGGGTGGATTCGCATGTTTACAACGGCTACACCGTACCGCCGCACTATGATTCCATGATCGGCAAGCTGATCACCTACGGCGACACCCGCGAGCAAGCCATCCGCCGCATGCGGATTGCGCTGTCGGAAATGGCGGTCGGCGGCATCAAGACCAACATTCCGCTGCACCAGGAGTTGATGCTGGACGCCCGCTTCATCGAGGGCGGCACCAGCATCCACTATCTGGAGCACAAGCTCGCCGACCGCAACGAAGTCAAAAAGAGCTGACCTAGCATCATGTGGATCTCGGTAACCCTGCAGGCGGAAGCCGCCAAGGCCGAAGCCCTCTCCGACGCCTTGATGGAGGCCGGCGCGCTGTCGGTTTCCATCGAGGATGCGGACGCGGGAACCGAGGCCGAGAAACCTCAGTTCGGGGAGCCCGGCCATCTGCCGACCGCGCTGTGGGACCACAGCCGCGTCATCGCGCTGCTGGATGCGGATGCCGATCTGCCCGCTCTGCTGGCGGCAGCCTCGGCCGCCGCCGGGCTGGCCAGCGTGCCGTCCTATACCACCGAGACCGTAGCCGAGCAGAACTGGGTGCAACTTACCCAGAGCCAGTTCGAACCGATACGGATCACCGACCGGATGTGGATCGTGCCGTCCTGGCATGAAGCCCCCGACGGTGACGCGATCAATATCGAACTGGACCCCGGCATGGCCTTCGGCACCGGCTCCCATCCCACCACCCGCTTGTGCCTGGAGTGGCTGTGCGATGCGGTGCAGCCCGGCCAGACGGTACTGGACTATGGCTGCGGCTCCGGCATCCTCGGCATCGCCGCCGCGCGACTGGGCGCTGCCGAGGTGCTCGGCGTCGACATCGACGACAAGGCCATCGAGGCGGCGGCGGACAACGCCAGCCGCAATCAGGTAAGGCTGCGCCTGCAGCACTCCCGGGAGCCGCTGGATACCGCCTTCGACATCGTCGTCGCCAATATCCTCACCAATCCGCTGTGCGTACTCGCACCGGCGATCGCCGCCCATGTGGCGCCGGGTGGGCGGGTTGCCCTCTCCGGCGTGCTGGAACCTCAGGCCGAGCAAGTCATCGCCGCGTGGGCGCCCTACATCGAACTGAAAGTCGGCGCCAGCCTGGATGGCTGGGTCCGCCTGGAAGGACAGCGGTAAGGGCCGGCCGACCATGATGCTCACGCGCTGCCCGGCCTGCCAGACGGTGTTCCGGCTGCGGCCGGAGCAAGTGCAGGCGCGGCGTGGCGAAGTCCGCTGCGGCCATTGCTTCAACCCTTTCAATGCCCTCACCCATCGTATTGGCGACAGCCCCGAAACGCCACCAGACGTAGCGGCAGAAGTGAAGGCCGAAGGCACGGCTCTCGAAACGCCCCTGCCAACGCCGCCCTTTACGCCGGCTGAGACCTCGTTCAACGATCTGGATTTCGAGGTTCCGGAGTCCCTGCTGCCAGAGCGCCAGGAGCCAGTGTGGACGCGGGCCGCGCCACTCCATGAGGAGGACTCCTTCGACGCTTGGCAACCCGCCACGCCGGCTCCTGACGCCCCCCCGGCCCTCGTGAGGGCGGATCAGCCCGAGGCCTTGCGCCTGGAGCCGGTGGACCTCCCTGCCGAGCCACAGGAGGAACCGCCAGCGTCCCGGAGCTTCCTGCCCCATCAAGTGCCGCCCTTTCCCCCGCTCCAGGATTTCATCGAGCCGACCTTGGGAGAGGCCGCGCCTGCTCTGCCTCCCGAATCCACAGCGGCGGTACCGCCGGCGACACCGGAAGTCATCCGTAGCGAACGCCGCCCCTACCCCGGACGCCGCACCGCCCTGCGCACCGAGCCTGGCGAAGCCGCTCCGGCGGAAAATCCGGAGGACGGAACGCCAGCCCCCGGGCTAGACAAGGAGCCACCGCCGGAGCAAGCGCAAGACGAGCACGGAGCCCCCGGATACTCTGGCCCCGACCTCGACCGCCTGGACAAGGCCTACGGCCCGGCCCCCGGCAGCCAGCGCGTGCAGCGCACGGCGCTCGGCCTCCTCTCCAGCGTGCTGGCGATAGGGCTCGCCGCCCAGGCGATCTACATTTTCCGCCTCGACATCGCCCGCGAACTGCCCGGCCTGCGCCCCCTGCTGGTCGCCGCCTGCCAGCGCCTGGAATGCGCCATGCCGCTGCCGCAGGCCGCCGACAAGCTCAACATCAACGCCGAACTGCAGTCCGAACCCGGCCGCCCGGGGCGCTACATCCTCTACGCCACCGTGAAGAATCACGCCGCCTATACCCAGGCGTGGCCGCACCTGGAGCTCACCCTGACCGACGCGGCCGATAACCCGGTAGTCAGGCGCGTTCTGGCGCCGGAAGAATGGGCTCCGCCAGAGCGCCTGCCCAGCGGCCTCCCCGGCCGCGGCGACATCAGCCTGCGCCTGCCCTTTGACGCCCCCGGGCTGGTCCCCACCGGCTACCGGGTCTATCTCTTCTACCCCTGAACGAGCCCAGCCCTCTCCCCCGTAAATGCGGCAGACCCACGGCGTCAAGCCGCCGTAATCGCCAGGGCTGATACTGCACGGCCCACGCCCGTCCCCTGAACAGAACACTCTCAATGGAACCTCACGCCCCTCTCCCGCCAGAAAGCCCTTTCAAGGGAAAGACGGGAATCAAGCGGATCTGGAACGCCTTCCATTACTCCCTTGCCGGCCTGCGCGCCGCCCTTCGGCATGAGGACGCTTTCCGCCAGGAATGCCTGCTCGCGGCGGTACTGATTCCCCTCGCCTTCTTCATGCCCACCGACGGCACCGGCAAGGCATTGCTGATCGGCAGCACGCTACTGATGCTGATCGTGGAGTTGCTGAATTCGGCAGTGGAGGCGACAGTGGACCGGGTGTCGCTGGAGCGTCACCAGTTGGCCAAACGCGCAAAGGACATCGGCAGCGCCGCTGTGCTGCTGGCGCTGCTCAATCTGGCACTGGTGTGGGGACTGGTCCTGTTCGGCTGAGAGCATGCCCGGACGGGGCAAGGAGATTGCCTCGCGGGAGGAACACCGCGGCCGGGCAACGTTAGCCAGCCGCGGTGGCAGACTCAGCGGGTAACCCGCGTAGTACCGGCATCGCGCAGGATGCGCACCCGCTCGCCGGGGCGGAACTGCTCGCCGCCATCCTCCTGCACCACCGCAAGGTACTGGCCACTTTCCAGCTGAACCGTCACCTCGACACCCTGGGTGCGCGTCACCCCTTCCTCAACGGCGGAGCCGGCCAGGCCGCCGGCCACCGCACCCAGCACTGCACCGATGGCCGAACCGCGGTTACCGCCCACCGAGCTGCCGGCGATGCCGCCGACCGCGGCGCCGGCAACGGTGCCCACCGGCGTCTTGGTGCCTTCCAACTGCACCATGCGCACCGACTCGATGGTGCCGAACTGCACCACCATCGTCCGCCGCGCCTCGCCGCGTGAATAGGTCCCGCCCCCCAGGCCGGAAGCGCAACCCGAGAGCGTCAGCACTGCGATCAAGGCGCCCAGCAAGGCGCGGCTCCTGACGGATTTCCCGACTACCATGGCAATTCTCCGAAGGCCGAGCGGTAACGCTCGGCAATGTCTTCCCGCGAGGGACGATGGTTCTGCGGACCGCGGCTGGCGATCTTGATCGCCCCCATCACCGCCGCCAGACGGCCGGTGCGGGGCCAGTCCCAACCCTGAGCCAGCCCGTAGAGCAGACCTGCGCGATAGGCGTCGCCGCAGCCGGTGGGATCGGCAATCGCATCCGCCTTCACCGCCGGGATCTGGAGGCACTCGCCGTCCACGTAGATCTGCGAACCGTCGCCACCCAAGGTCACCACCAGCGCCTTCACTTCCGCCGCCATCTCGGCGATGGAGCGGCCAGTCTTCTCGCTCATCAGGCGGGCTTCGTAATCGTTGACCGTGCAGTACCGGGCCAGTTTCAAGCAGCGCAGCAACTGTTCGCCGCTGAGGATGGGCAGGGCCTGGCCCGGATCGAAGACGAAGGGTACGCCGCCGGCAGCGAAGCCCTCGACGTGCGCCAGCATGCCCTCCGGCCCGTCAGGCGAGACGATGCCCAGGCTGGCACCGGGGATGTCGGCCACCCGGTTGAGTTGGGAATGCATCATCGCGCCCGGGTGAAAGGCGGTGATCTGATTGTCGTCCAGATCGGTGGTGATGAAGGCCTGGGCGGTGAAGCTGCCCTCCACCTGGCGCACGTGGTTGCGCCGCAGGCCGAGCTCGTCCAGGTGTTTGAAGTAGGGTGCGGCATCGTCGCCCACCGTCGCCACGATCAGCGGATCGGCACCGAGCAGGCGGAGGTTGTAGGCGATGTTGCCGGCGCAGCCTCCGAACTCCCGCCGCATCTCCGGCACCAGGAAGGAGAGGTTCAGGATGTGGATCTGCTCGGGCAGGATGTGATTCTTGAAGCGATCATGGAAGACCATGATCGAGTCATAGGCCATCGAGCCGCAGACGAGAATGGACATGTCGGACCTTGCTGAGGTGAAGATCCGGCATTATAGGCGGCGGCCGGAGATGAGCGCTCACCGCAACCCCGCGCCTTTCAGGCAGTTGCCACCCGTCCGCCAGCCGCCGCCCCGCTCTCGTGGGCCTCCACCTCCCCCTCCAGCAGACTCGCCAGGCGTCCGCTCACCGCAGCCCAATCGGCATCCATCACGCTGACCCGGGCGGCCCGGGCCATCTCCTGGCAGGCTTGCCGGTCCAGGCCGAGGCGGCAGACAGCGGCGATGAAAGCGTCTTCATCCTCCGGCGGGGCCAGCCAGCCGTTCACTCCGTTGCGTACCCGCTCTCCAGCGGCGGCGTAGTCGAAGCCGACCACCGGCAGGCCGCTCGCCAGCGCCTCGGTGGTGACGTTGCCGAAGGTTTCGGTGAGGCTGGGGAAAAGGAAGAGATCCGCGCTCGCGTAGTGGGCGGCCAGATCAGCGCCGCTGCGCATGCCGGCGAAGATGGCATCCGGCTCCGCCCGCTCGAGCACCGCCCTCGACGGACCATCGCCGACGATGAGCAAGCGCGCGTCGGGCTGCTGTACCCGGAGTGCGGCAAAGGCCCGCAGTGCCAGCCCAAGGTTCTTTTCCGGCGCCACCCGGCCCACCACCGCCAGCACCAGCGTATCCGGCGTCGCACCCCAGTTGCGCCGCAGGGCCTCGTCGCGCCGGGCCGGGGTGAACAGAGTGGTATCCACGCCCCGCGCCACCACCTCCACCCTGCGGATGCCGCCTGCCCTCAGCTCCTCCGCCAGCGCCGGCGTAGGAACCAGGCACAGGCCGCCCTTGTTGTGGAAACGCCGTAGATAGGCGGCCACCGGCTGCTTCAGCCAGCCAATGCCGTAGTAGCGGCTGTAGGTATGGAAATTAGTGTGGAACTCGGTCACCACCGGCAGCCGCAGCTTGCGCGCGGCAGCCACCGCGGACCAGCCCAGGGGACCCTCCGTCACCACCTGCACCACATCCGGCCGCCGTAGCGACCACATCCGGATCAGGGCGCTGCGCGCCGGCAACCCCATCTTGAGGTGGTTGTAACGCGGTATCGGCAGCCCCCGCGCCAGCACTTCCTCGAAGCTCTCGCCCACCGCAGCACGGTCATCCGCCCCCTGGCGCGGCCGGATGAGTTGTACCCGGTGCCCCAACGCGAGCAGGCCATCGACCAGACGGCCGGTGGTCATCGCCACGCCGTTGACCTCGGGCGGATAGGTTTCGGTGACCACCGCAACGCGCAGTTGCCTGGCGGCACTGGAGAGATGCTGCAGGGTGAGCGGATCGTCCATGCAGCCAGCCTGCCCCGCCGTGGCGACAGCGGCATGACGGCGAAGTGACGTTTCGGTGACGCCGGGACGAGCGGGGCAGTGTCACATCGGCGTCATCACCGCGTCACCGCGGCGCAACGCGCAGTTTCGAAAATGCCGGCACCCACAGAGGCAAAGGAACCTCCCCATGCTGCAGAAGAGCCAGTCAATCGCCCAACGCCCCGGACGTAATCTGCATGTCGGGATCGCCACCTGCGAGACCGAGATACTGGAAGCCCAGAAGCTGCGCTACCGGGTGTTCGGCGAGGAAATGGGCGCCCGCCTTCCCAGCCGCACGGCGGGCGTGGATCGCGACATCTACGATCCCTACTGCGACCACCTGATCGTGCGCGATGAAGACGCCGGCCGCATCGTGGGCACCTATCGCATCCTGTCGCCCGCCGCCGCGCGCAAGGTGGGCGGCTATTACTCCGAGAACGAATTCGACCTCACCCGGCTGCAGCACCTACGCCCGCAGCTGGTGGAAATCGGCCGCTCCTGCATAGACGCGGACTACCGCAGCGGCGCGGTCATCACCCTGCTGTGGGCCGGCCTCGCCCGCTATATGCGTGAGAACGGCTACACCTACCTCATCGGCTGCGCCTCCATCAGCATGGCGGACGGCGGGCATACCGCGGCCAGCTTGTATAATCGGCTGCAGGACGCCCACCTCTCGCCACTGGAGTATCGCGTCTTCCCCCGTTGCCCGCTGCCGCTGGCCTCCCTGCGCGCCGACCTGTCGACCGATGCGCCGCCGCTGATCAAGGGCTACTTGCGCGCCGGCGCGTGGATCTGCGGCGAGCCCGCGTGGGATCCGGACTTCAACACCGCCGACCTGCCCATCCTGCTGCCTATGGCTCAGCTGGACGGCCGCTACGCCAAACACTTCATGGGACGCCAGGACTGAATACCGCCCCGAGCACTGCTGCCGCCCGCCGGCCCTCCCCCTCCGACGCCAGCCCAGCGCTGCTACGTGGCTGGCGTGGGTTGCGGCTGGGCCTGCATATCCTCCAGGGCGCACTCACGATCGCGCTGCTCTATCGCTTCTGCACCGAGAGACAGCAGGATCGGCTGCGACAGCGCTGGTCGCGGCGCCTGCTGACCATCCTGGGAATCGAGCTCAGCCATGACGGACTACCCCAGCCGGGCGCGCTGCTGGTGGCCAATCATGTCTCCTGGCTGGATATCTACGTCATCAACGCCGTGGCGCCCAGCGCCTTCGTCTCCAAGGCGGAAGTGCGGGGCTGGCCACTGATCGGCTGGCTGGCGGCGCGCAACAGCACCATCTTCCTGCGGCGCGGCAGCCGCGGACATGCCCGCATCGTGAATCAGGAAATAGACCAGGTGCTCGCCATGGGGCGCAATGTCGCGGTGTTTCCGGAAGGAACGACGACCGATGGCAGCCAGGTGCTCCATTTCCATGCCGCGCTGCTGCAGCCGGCAGTCTCCGCCGGGCGGCCGGTACAAGCACTCGCCATTTCCTACCTCGACGGCGAGGGGCATCCCACGGCGGCACCGGCCTACGACGGCGACCTCAGCCTGGGTGGCTGCCTGGCCAACATCCTCGCCCACCGCCGCCTCGCCGCCCGCCTATGCGCGGCCGCGCCAATGGAGACCACGGCACGCCATCGTCGGGATCTGGCAGAAACAGCACGTGCCGACATCATCCGGATGGCGGGCCTGAGCGCCCCACCGGCCACCGAGCCCGCTACCGCAGCAGAAGCGCCCGGCGCGGCCGCTGCCGCTCAGCCCTGAACCTGGAACACCTCGCCGTCTTCCAGGCGGACAGCGGTCAGCTTGCCCCCCCAGACACAGCCGGAATCCAGGGCGATCACCCCGTCGCCGCGATGAAAGCCCAGCGCCGACCAGTGTCCGCAGACAACCGTATGGGTGCGGGACAGCCGCCCCGGCGCCCGGAACCAGGGCACCGCCCCTGGTGGCGCCTTGTCCGGCGGCCCCTTGGCGCGCAGCGTCATCTCGCCCTCCGGGGTGCAGAAGCGCATGCGGGTGAGCGCATTGACGACCACCCGCAGGCGATCCCACCCTTTGAGACTCTCCTGCCAGCCATCCGGCTGGTTCCCCGGCAAGTTCTGCAGCAGCTTTCGCATATCCGGCCCACGCAGGGCCTGCCCGACCTCCTCCGCCAGCGCCAGCGCCCGGGCCACGGTCCAGCCGGGCAGGAGACCTGCGTGCAGCAGCGCATAGTCGCCCTCCACATGCATCAGCGGGCAGGCTGCGAGCCAGGCCAGCAAGGCATCGCGATCCGGCGCCTCCAGCACCTGGAACAGGGTGTCGTCCTTCTCTCGTCGGGCATAGCCGGCCGCCACCATCAGCAGGTAGAGATCATGGTTGCCAAGGACCACGGTGGCGGCCGGCCCCAGGCTTCGAAGGAAGCGCAGCACCTGCAGTGAGTCGGGGCCCCGATTCACCAGGTCGCCCACGACCCACAGGCGATCACGCGCAGGGTCGAAGGCGCAACGTTCCAGCAGGGCCAGCAGGGGCTGGTAACAGCCCTGGATGTCACCAATCGCGTAAGTCGCCATGTCTCAACTCACCCGCTTCCGCCGTTCGGCTTCCGGGTTGGCGATTACCTTCAGATTCGGCCGGCCCCCGCCGCTGGGAACGTATTCCGGAATCCACTCCTGCAGCGCCTGCCGAACCCCTTCATCCGGAACCGGAGCCTCCTGTACCAGCCACGCCAACAGGTCCGCGAGGAAACGCTCCTGCACCGCCCGCGACCGGGCGATGCGCAGTTTGGGGTGCGGGGTCTCCAGGGTTTCCTCCGCATCTGCGAGCAACTCTTCGTAGAGTTTCTCGCCGGGCCGCAGACCGGTGAATTCGATGCGAACCTCGCTCTCGCTATACCCGGAGAGGCGGATCATGTTGCGCGCCAGATCCACGATCTTCACCGGCTCGCCCATGTCGAGCACGAAGATCTCGCCGCCGCTGCCCATGGCCGCCGCCTGCAGCACCAACTGGGCCGCCTCCGGAATGGACATGAAATAGCGGTTGATCTCCGGGTGGGTCACCGTCACCGGACCGCCGCGGGCGATCTGCTCCTGGAACTTGGGAATCACGCTGCCGGTACTGCCCAGCACATTGCCGAAACGCACCACCTGGAAGCGGGTGCTCTCTCCCCGGGCATGGAACGCCTGGCAGACCATTTCGGCGAGCCGCTTGCTCGCGCCCATCACATTGGTGGGATTGACCGCCTTGTCGGTGGAGATCAGCACGAAGCGCTCAACCCGGTGGCGCGCGGCGCATTCGGCGACCCGATATGTGCCAAACACATTGTTGCGCACCGCCTGCCAGGCATTGCCCACTTCCATCAGCGGCACATGCTTGTAAGCCGCGGCGTGGAAAACCACCTCCGGCGCATACTGGGCAAATACCTGTTCCAGCCGGGCTGCGTCCTTCACGTCCCCGGCCAGCGGCACGATGGAGACATCCCGGCAATGGGTGGAAAACCACTGCTCCAGCGTGTACAGCGCGAACTCGCTTGCCTCGAACAGCAACAACTGCCGGGGTTGGAAACGGGCCAGCTGGCGGCAAAGCTCGCTGCCAATGGAACCGCCCGCGCCGGTGACGAGAACCATGCGGCCAGCCAGCATGCCTTGCACATATTCGGCATCTATCGTCACTGGCTCGCGACCGAGCAGGTCCTGGATCTCCACCGGCCGCATCGCAGACAGGGCGACCCGGCCGCTCATGACGTCTTCCAGGCCAGGCACGGTGAAGACTTGGGCGCCCGCCTGCACCGCCAGGTCCGCGGCACGCCGGCTGGTCTCGCGGGCAGCCGAAGGCATCGCCAGGATGACATGCCGGGCTTTCTCCGCCGCCAGCACCTCCGGCAGGGAATCCACCGCGCCCGCCACCCGGTGCCCGCCCAGTTCCCGCCCCCATTTGGACGCATCGTCATCCACCAGCGCCACCACCCGCCAATCGGCGCTGCGCTCCAGTTCCCGAACCAGCATCGCTCCGCCACGTCCCGCGCCGACCACCACCACCGGCTTGCCTTGGGCAATCAAGGCGCCATAAAGACGGTGTTCCTTCCACATTCGGTAGGCCGCCCTGCCGCCTGCCATGATGGCGACAAGCAGCAGCGGGTAAAGCACCACCAGAGAACGGGGGACCACCGGCGACTGCCGGTACAGTGCGGTGTACAGCACCACGATACAGGTCGAAAACCCCACCGCCGTAAGCACACGCTTGAGATCAGGGAGGCTGGCAAACACCCAAAGCCCGCGGTACAACCCCGCTCGCCAGCACGCAAGACCATGTACCGGCAGCAACACCACCGCTCCGAGCGCAATCACCTGCTCATACCCGGCCGGCCACTCGAAATTGAAACGCAGCAGAAAGCCACCGATCCAGGCAGCCAGTGCTGCAGCCAGATCGAAAAGGAACACCAGCACAACGCGATTTGAACCGGTGGAGATCATATTTGGGGCGCGGCAGCCACGCGTATCGGAAACCGGAAGCGGTGGATTCTAACCCACGGCAGGACCGGCCCATTCAGGATGCATGCCTTGAAACATCATATGGCGGCCCCGCCGCCTGCATCAGAATACACAGCCAGCACAATCAACGGCGCATAGGCCAGCCCCAATCCGGGAATACCGTCCAGCCTGCCCATTGCCACCAGGGTTGCAAGCGGAAACAACCAGAGCAGATTGATCGCCCCCACCGCCAGCGTAACCGGCAGATGCCGGCCATACCGTCGAGAAGCCACCTGGTAAGCATGGCTGCGGTGCGCCTCGTAGACCTTCTCTCCGCGCAACAGGCGTCGCAGCAGCGTCCATGTCGCATCGACGATGAAGACGCCCAGCAGGATCAGCCAGGCCCACAGCAACTGCGGTGCGGCATGGCCCGCGATCAGCGCCATCGCGCCTAGCATCGCCCCCAGGAAACCGCTGCCGGCGTCGCCCATGAAGATGCGTGCCGGTGGAAAATTCCACCACAGGAACCCGGCGACCGCGGCAACCAGCAACAGGGCCGGCGCCACCAGCCACGGCAGGCCCGCCAGCCAGCACAGCACCGCACCCCCCAGCCCGGCACAAATCGCCTCGACACTGGCGATGCCGTCTATGCCATCCATGAAGTTGTAGAGGTTGGTCAGCCACACCAGGCCGAACACCATCAGCACGCTGCCCCAGTTGCCCAGTTCCACAGCCGTCCCGAACACCTGCAGCGTCGGAGCCCCACCCAGGCAGTAGAGCACCCAGGCCGCGGCGGAGAAATGGACCAGCAGGCGCCAGCGTGCGGGAATATGTCCGTGGTCGTCGAAGAAGCCGATGGCGGCGATCAGGCCCCCGGCGCCGAGCATGGCCAGCGCCGGCGCAGGGGGCAGGCTGCCACTCAGATACAGGCACACCAGCGCACCTAGGAAGACCACAACGATGGCCAGTCCGCCGCCCCGCGGCGTCGACACCGAGTGGGAACTGCGCGCATTCGGCACGTCCAGCAGGCTGCGCGCCAGTGCATAGCGCCGCAGCAGGCCAGTCAGGCCCAATGCCGCCAGAAAAGCCACGACCAGCGCCAGGCCGACCTTCCAACTCAACATGTGCAGACTCTCAACCCAAGGCCCCAGCCAGCATCCGGCAGCACGGTTTCAAGGCGGGGTCAGGCCTGGTAATACTCGCGGTACCAGCGTACGAAGCGCCCTACGCCCTCACTCACGCTGGTCGCCGGTACGAAGCCGGCCCAGGCGTTGAGTTCGTCGGTATCGGCATAGGTAGCAGGCACGTCGCCGTCCTGAAGCGGCAGGAAATTCTTCTCCGCGGTCTTGCCCAGGGTCTGTTCGATCGCCTCGATGAAGCCCATCAACTCCACCGGATTGTTGTTGCCGATGTTGAACACACGATAAGGCGCGTTGCTGCGGCCCGGGTCCGGCTGGTCGGCGTTGAAGCCGGCATCCGGCTCGGCGACGCGATCCAGCGTGCGGATCACGCCTTCGACGATGTCGTCGATGTAGGTGAAGTCGCGCTTCATCTTGCCGTGGTTGAAGACGTCTATCGGACGCCCTTCCAGGATGGCCTTGGTGAACAGGAACAGCGCCATGTCCGGCCGGCCCCAGGGGCCATAGACCGTGAAGAAGCGCAGGCCGGTGGTCGGCAGGCCGTAGAGATGGCTGTAGGTGTGCGCCATCAGCTCGTTGGCCTTCTTCGTCGCCGCGTACAGGCTGACCGGATGGTCCACGCTGTCGTGCTCGGAGAAGGGCATCCGGGTGTTGCCGCCATAGACGCTAGAGCTGCTGGCGTACACCAGGTGCTGCACCTTGCTGTGGCGGCAGCCCTCCAGGATGTTGGTGAAGCCCACCAGGTTGCTGTCGATGTAGGCGTGCGGGTTCTGCAGCGAGTAGCGCACCCCGGCCTGGGCGGCGAGGTGGATCACGCGGTCGAACTTCTCGTCGGCGAACAGCTGCTCCATGCCGGCCCGATCGGCCACGTCCATGCGCACGAAGCGGAAGGCCGGATTCGGCGACAGGCGGGCGAGCCGGCTCTCTTTCAGGCGCGGATCGTAGTAATCGTTCAGGTTGTCCAGACCGACGACTTCGTCGCCACGGGCAAGCAGACGTTCCGAGGTATGCATGCCGATGAAGCCGGCCGCACCGGTGACGAGAACTTTCATGACCGATTCATCGCAGGAGGTTGAAAGCACGGGATTATCGCACAGCGGCATGACCGGCACGTCACCGTTCCGCCGCTGTCCCGCGTCCGCCGGCGCCGCCGCCCTGCCCGTACCGGAACGGGCCCGCCGCTATACTCTGCACTCGCCTTTCCCGTTGCTGCCGATGTCCGCCCGCCTGCCCTACACCCTGCTCTGGATCCTCGCCCTCCCTTTCGTGCTGCTCCGCCTGCTGTGGCGGGCACGGCGGCAGCCTGACTACCTGAGGCACTGGGGCGAACGCTTCGGCAGCTACGCCGGCAAGCCGCCAGAGAAGCTGATCTGGGTACATGCGGTGTCCGTGGGCGAAACCCGCGCCGCGGAGCCGCTGCTGCGGGCCTTGCTGGCCCAATGGCCGGACCACGGCGTGCTCCTCACCCAGATGACGCCCACCGGCCGCGAGACGGCGGAAGCGCTGTTCGGCAAGGAGCCGCGGGTGCTGCTCGCCTACCTGCCCTACGACCTGGGCTGGCTGTCGGCGCGCTTCCTGCGGCATTTCCGCCCACGCTTCGGCGTAATCATGGAGACCGAGCTGTGGCCCAACCTGCTCGCCACCTGCCGGCGGCAGGGTGTGCCGGTGGCGCTGGTCAACGCCCGGCTGTCCGAGCGTTCCGCCCGACGCTACGCCCGTCTGCCGGCGCTCAGTGAACTCACCCTGGGCGCGCTGTCGGCGGTGGCGGCACAGACCGAAGACGATGCCCGCCGGCTAAACGCGCTGGGCGCACCGCAGCCCCGCGTCACCGGCAGCATCAAGTTCGACATCACACCACCTGCGGCACAGCTGGAGCTCGCCCGGCAATTCCGCAGCGGCTTCGACCAGCGCCCGGTACTGCTGGCCGCCAGCACCCGCGACGGGGAAGAAGCGCTGCTGCTGGAGGCCTTCAAGCAGCACGCCAACACCGACGTGCTGCTGGCGCTCGTACCCCGCCATCCCCAGCGTTTCGACGAAGTCGCCAGGCTGGTCCAGTCCCGCGGGCTGAAGCTGCAACGCCGCAGCGACAACGCCCCGGTCGCGGCCGACACCCGGGTCTGGCTGGGCGATTCGATGGGAGAGATGTTCGCCTACTACGCCGCGGCGGACGTCGCCCTCATCGGCGGCAGCTGGCTGCCCTTCGGCGGCCAGAACCCGATCGAGGCCTGCGCGGTCGGCACGCCGGTGCTGCTCGGGCCGCATACTTACAACTTCCTGCAGGTGGCGGAGCAGGCGATTGCCGCCGGCGCGGCGCAACGGCTACCGGATGCGGAAGGTGGGGTAAAGGAAGCACTGGCCCTGCTCGGAGATCCGGACCGCCGCGCCCGCATGGCCCAGGCCGGGGCCCAGTTCTCGTTGGCCCATCGCGGGGCGACGGCACGCACCGTGGCGGTGCTGAAGACCATGCCGGCACAGGTGGAACAGGCGTAACCGGGAACCGGTATTCAACCGTCCGCGCGGAACCTGCCCATCAAGCAGGACAGGCTTCAGGAAGATAGGCGGCCAGCCGGTTCAGCCGGCCGAAGCGATCACTGCGCCAGCAGCGCGTTGATCGCCTGCACGTCGGCCTCGTCGAGCGAACCGGCGGCGGCCTTCAGCCGGAGTTGAGCGAGCAGCGTGTCATAACGCGCACGGGACAGCTGCTGCAAGGTGTCTGCCAGCTGGGTCTGGGCGTTCAGCACGTCGATGTTGATGCGCACGCCCACTTCGTAGCCCAGCTTGTTCGCCTCCAGCGCCGAGGTGGAAGACACCCGCGCCGCTTCCAGCGCGCGCACCTGGGCCATGCCGCTGGTAACGCCGAGGTAGGACTGACGGGCAGCGAGCGCAGCGCTGCGGCGCGCGTCTTCAAGGTCGGCATCCGCCCTCACCTTCAGCGCGGCCGCCTCCCGGGCCTGGGAGGAAATACCGCCGCCCTGGTAGAGCGGCACGGTGAGTTGCAGGCCTATGGTCGTGCCTTCGCTGCGGTCGGTGGAAACCGAGGGGCGGGCGTTGTTGCCGCGGGTGGCGACCAGGTCCACCGTCGGCAGATGGCCGGCGCGCACGCGTTCGACTTCCCGACCGGCGATCTCCCGGTTCAACTGCTGCGCCTGCACGCCGAAGCTGTCCTGCTCGGCCGCCCGCACCCAGGCAGCGATGTCGTCCGGCTGCGGCCGCTGCAGGCCAACGCCGGCGCGCAGGCCAGCCAGCGGTTCCGGCTCGCGGCCGATGACCTGGGCCAGCGTCTGCCGGCGCACGTCCAGCTCGTTGCCGGCGGCGATCTCCTGCGCCGAGGCGAGGTCGAAGCGTGACTGCGCTTCATGCACGTCGGTGATGGTGACGGTACCGACCTCGAAGCTCTTCTTCGCCAGCTCCAGCTGCTCCGCCGCGGCGGTACGCAGCTGGACCACCGAGTCCAGCGTGTCCTGGGCGTTGAGCACGTTGAAATAGGCTTCCGCCACCCGCAGGATGAGGTCCTGCCGCGCCTGGCCGAACTGGCTCTCGGCCAGCGCCGTCTGCAGTTCGCCCTGCTTGTACTGCACCCAGTTCTGCCAGCGGAACAGCGGCTGGGTGAGCTGCACCGTATAGCCATTGCTGTTGTAGTTGCGGCTGACGGAGCCGGCGCTGGTGCTGGCCTCGACGTCGTTCCAGGTGGTGTTGGCGGAGGCGCCGATATTGGGCAGCAGGCCGGCGCGGCCCTGGATCACTTTCTCCTGCCCGGCCTCGTACTGGGCCCGGGCGGAGGCGAACTTGGCATCGTTCGCTACCGCCTCCCGATAGATCTGCATCAGGTCCGCCGCACCTGCGCCGGACGAAAAGAGAGCAGCCAGGCCGATAGCCAGCGCACGTTTCATCGCGGCCTCCGCCTCAGTATTGCGGCATGGAGGGATCGACGCGGGCGGCCCATCCGGCCACGCCGCCGGCAAGGTTGATCACCTTGCCGTAGCCCTGGTGCTCCAGGTACATGCACACCTGCGCACTGCGCCCGCCGTGGTGGCAGATCACCACGGTTTCCCGCTCCGGGTCCAGCTCCGCCATGCGGGCCGGCACCGTGCCCATCGGCATGGGTTCGGAACCGGCGATGTGGCACAGCTGGAATTCCCAGGGCTCACGCACGTCCAGCAGCAAAGGCGGGGTCTTTTCGGGGTTGCCGATCCAGTCGGCGAGTTCGACGGGCGTGATCTGGCGCATGGCGTCCTTCAGAAGCGGAATGTGTCCTGCGGCGGCGTGTTGCGCAGCATGGGCACCAGGGTTTCAAAAACGTCTTCGGTGCGGAAGCGGCCCTCGGCCTCGCAGGTGATGAGGCGCGCCTTCATCACCGGCATGCTGCCGACGAAGGCGAACAGGCGGCCGCCAACCTTGAGCTGTTCCAGCAGCGATTTCGGCACTTCCGGCAGGCCGCCGGAGACGACGATGACGTCGTAGGGCGCGCGGCTGGCCCAGCCCTGCACCGCATCGCCTTCTTCGACGATCACGTTCTCCACGCCATAGCGCGCGAGGTTCTCATGGGCGAAGCGGACCAGCGCCGGCTCGATCTCCACCGTGCGCACCCACTCGGTACGCGCGGCCAGCAGGGCGGCGAAGTAGCCGGAGCCGGCGCCGATCTCCAGCACCGAGTCGGAACGATGCAGCTGCAGCGCCTGCAGGATCTTGCCTTCGATCACCGGCTTGAGCATGACCTGACCGCAGCCGATGGGGATCTCCACATCGGCGAAGGCCAGGGAACGGGCGGCCGCGGGCACGAATTCCTCGCGCTTTACGGTCATCAGGAGGTCCAGCACATCCGGATCCAGCACCTCCCAGGGGCGGATCTGTTGCTCGACCATGTTGAAGCGCGCTTTCTCGAAATTCATCTTGGGCTCCCGTCGCAGGCTGGTGACACGCTAGTCGATAGCGAATCTGAAGAAAAACCTTCGCATTCTAGCGCAGTCCCCTGCCTCCGACGGCCTCCGGCGCATGCTTTCATGCCGTCGCCCCTTCGCGCATCTCGGCCTCGTCGTCCGGCGTCTTGCGCACCCGGTACCAGGCGGCGTACAGCGCCGGCAGGAACAGCATGGTGAGCAGGGTCGCCACCGTCAGCCCGCCCATGATGGCCACCGCCATCGGCCCGAAAAAGGCGCTGCGCGACAGCGGGATCATCGCCAGGATGGCCGCCGCCGCGGTGAGCATGATGGGGCGGAAGCGGCGCACGGTGGATTCGACGATGGAATGCCAGGGCGTGTGGCCGGCGGCCATGTCCTGCTGGATCTGGTCCACCAGGATCACCGAGTTGCGCATGATCATGCCCGACAGCGCGATGGTGCCCAGCATGGCGACGAAGCCGAAGGGCTTGTTGAAAGCGAGCAGGAAAGCGGTGACGCCTATCATGCCCAGCGGCGCGGTGAGCACCACCATGGCGGTGCGGGAGAAGCTCTGCAGCTGCAGCATCAGCACCGTGAGCACGGTGAGGATGAACAACGGCACGCCGGCGGCCACCGAGGAACCGCCCTTGCTGCTCTCCTCCACCGAACCGCCGACGTCCACATGGAAGCCCAGCGGCGTGGCCCTGGCGATCTCGTCGATACGGGGTTGCAGCTGGGCGACGATCACCGCCGGTTGCACCGTGCCGTAGAGGGTGGCCCGCACCGTCACCGTCGGCACCCGGTTACGGCGCCAGATCACGCCGTCCTCGAAGCCGTACTCCGGCGTCGCCACCTGCGCCAGCGGCACGCTGCGGCCGCCGGGCGTGGGGATGGCAAGATCGGGCAGCAGGCCCAGATGCACCCGTTCGGACTCGGCGCCGCGCAGCACCACCGAAATGGTCTCGGTGCCTTCGCGGTACTGGGTCACCGTGGTGCCCTGCAGCGAGGTCGCCAGCAGGTTGGAGATATCCTGGCTGGAGATGCCCAGCAGCCGGGCCTTGTCCTGGTCGATGTGCAAGCGCACGGTCTTGGACGGCTCCTCCCAGTCCAGCTGCACATTGGAGAGGCGGCTGTCCGCCCGCATCACCGTGGCCACCTGATGGGCGATCTCGCGCATCTTGTCCACATCGAAGCCGCTCACCCGGTACTGCACCGGGAACCCCACCGGCGGGCCGTTCTCCAGCCGGTTGATCACCGCCTGCACACCGCCGGGCTGCTCGGCGAAGTGGCGGATCAGCGCAGTGCGCAGCGCCTCGCGCTCGGCCAGACCGGTGGTGAGGATGACGAACTGGGCGAAATTGGTCTGCGGCAGCTGCTGGTCCAGCGGCAAGTAGAAGCGCGGGCTGCCGGTGCCCAGCCAGGCGACATAGTTCTCTATGCCCTGCTGCTGTCCGAGGAAGTGCTCCAGCTGCTTCACCTCCCGCTCGGTCGCCTGATGGGAGGCGCCTTCGGTGAGGCGCAGGTCCACCAGCAGTTCCGGCCGGGTCGAGTCCGGGAAGAACTGCTGCGGCACGAAGCGGCCGAACACCACCAGCGAGCCGACGAAGAGCAGCAGCGTCACCACGATGACGATCCAGCGGTGGCCCACGCACCAGTCGACCACCGAGCGGAAGCGCACGTAGAAGGCGGTGTGGTAGATGGCGTGTTCGTCGTGCTGGTCGAAGGCATGGGCGGAACGCTCCGCCAGCCGCTCGCCCAGCCGCGGCGAAAAGCGCCCGACCAGCTTGGCGAACCAGGAGGGCTTGCCACGGTTGGCGGCGAAGTCCGGCAGCAGGTGGTAGCCGAGGTAGGGCACGAACAGCACCGCCGCCACCCAGGACACCAGCAGCGCGATCACCGTCACCTGGAAGATGGAGCGGGTGTATTCGCCGGTGGCCGAGGCGGCGGTGGCGATGGGCAGGAAGCCGGCCGCGGTCACCAGCGTGCCGGAGAGCATGGGCATGGCGGTGGAGGTGTAGGCGAAACTCGCCGCCTTCACCCGCTCCCAGCCCTGCTCCATCTTGGTGGCCATCATTTCCACCGCGATGATGGCGTCGTCCACCAGCAGGCCGAGGGCGATGATCAGCGCGCCCAGCGAGATCTTGTGCAGGCCGATGTCGAAGAGATGCATGAACAGGAAGGTGATCGCCAGTACCACCGGAATGATGATGAGCACCACGATGCCGGTGCGCAGGCCCAGCGACAGCAGGCTCACCGCCATCACGATCACCACCGCCTCGATCAGCACCTTGACGAAGTCGCCCACCGAGACGCGCACCGCCCGCGGCTGGTCCGCCACCCGCTCCAGCTTGATGCCCACCGGCAGCTGCCGGTCCACCCGGCTCACCGCCTCGTCCAGGTGATGGCCGAGGGCGACGATGTCGCCGCCATCGCGCATGGACACACCGATGCCGAAGGCCTCCTGGCCCATGAAGCGCATGCGCTCGCCAGGCGGATCGGCGTAGCCGCGCTTCACCTCGGCGACATCCCCCAGGCGGAAGGCGCGGCCGCGGGCGCGGATCACCGTGCCGGCGATCGCCTCCAGGCTGTCGAACTGGCCGCTGGGGCGCAGCCAGATGCGCTCGTCGGCAGTCTCGAAAAAGCCGGCGCCGGCCTTGGCGTTCTGCTCCTGCAGCGCGGCGACGATGTCGGTCAGCGCCAGGCCGAAGGTCGCCAGCTTGGTGTTGGAGAGTTCGATGTAGACCCGCTGCGGCTCTTCGCCGAAGAAGCTCACCTTGGCCACGTCCGGCACCCGCAGCAGTTCGCTGCGGATGGCCTCGGCGTGGCGCTTCAGTTCCGCCTGGGAAACGCCCTCGCCCACCAGCGCGAAGATGTTGCCGTAGGTGTCGCCGAACTCGTCATTGAAATACGGCCCCTGCACGCCCTCCGGCAGCGTGCCGCGGATGTCGCCTATCTTCTTGCGCACCTGGTACCACACGTCCGGCATCTGCCTGGGCGGGGTGGAATCCCGCGCCAGGAAGAAGACCTGCGTCACCCCCGGCTTGGAGAAGCTGCGCACGAAATCCAGCTGCGGAATCTCCTGCAGCTTCTTCTCGATCTTGTCGGTGACCTGCAGCTCCATCTCGCGCGCGCTGGCACCCGGCCACTCCGCCCGCACCACCATCACTTTGAAGGTGAAGGGCGGATCTTCCGACTGCCCCAGCTTGGTGTAGGACGCCAGGCCGATCACCGTCAGCGCGATCAGCAGGAAAAGCACCATGGACGGATGGGACAAGCCCCACTCCGACACATTGAAGCGATGCCGCCGCTCCAGCGGCGCCTTGCCGCCGCTCATCGACGTACATCCAGCGCCACCGGCGCATCTTCCGCCACCGGCCGCACCTGTTGGCCCTCGATCAGCTTGTGCACGCCGACCACCACCACCCGCGCGCCTTGCGGCAGGCCGCCGCTGATCACCACGCCGTCCTCACGGAAACTGGCCACCTCCACCGGCACCCGCCGCACCACGTCGCCCTCGCCCACCAACCACACCACCTGGCGGCCCTCCACCTGGGTCACCGCCGGCGAGGGCAGCACCATCTGCCCGGCGCTGCCGCGCAGGAACGCGACACTGGCGGTGGAGCCCAGCTTCAGCGCGTCGTCCGCCTGGGGCACGCTCACCCGCAGCGCGTAGGTCCGGGTTGCCGCGTCCGCCGCCGGCGCCACCTCACGCACCGTGCCGGCGTAGCGCCGCTCGGGAGAAATCCAGGAGCGCACCTCCACTTCCGCGCCCGGCGCCACCCCGCCCACGCGGGATTCCGGCAGATAGATTTCGACTTCGCGCTCGCCCGGTCGCGCCAGCCGCATCACCGCCTGGCCAGCCGCCACCACCTGGCCGGCCTCGGCCGTCACGCTGGTGATCACACCGTCGGCATCCGCTTCCAGCGTGGTATAGCCGGCCTGGTTGTTCGCCGTCGCTGCCTCGGCGCGCGCCTGCCGCAGCCTGGCCTCCGCCGCCTGCAGCGAGGTGCGGCGGCTGTCCAGCGCCGAAGCGCTGATGAAGTTCTGCGCACGCAGGCCGGTCGCCCGGTCGAACTCCGCCTTCGCCAGCGCCAGGTCGGCCTCCGCCGCCGCTACCTGGGCCGCCGCGGCGCCGGCGGCAAGCCAGGCATCCTGCGGATCAAGCCGAGCCAGGGGCTGGCCACGTTTCACCTGGGCGCCGACATCCACCAGGCGGGTAACGATCTTGCCGCCGATGCGGAAACCCAGGTCCGTCTCATAACGCGCCCGCACGTCGCCGGTATAGACCTCGGCAGCGGCCGTGCCGACGGCCCCGTCCAGCGTGCGCACAAGCACCGCGCGCGGCGGCGCCTCCGCCTCCGGCGGCCTGGAACATCCCGCCAGCAGCATCGCCAGGGCCAGCGGCAGCAGCAAGGGCCGCAGTCGTTTCTTCGTCATCGTTGTTCTCCGTCGGGCTTCTTGCCGGCGCACAGGCCGTGCAGCACCAGATCGATATGGGTTTCCAGGTAACAGTCGGGGTCCACGCCGGCGCCGCACAAGGGCGCAATGGAGTTCCGCCAGGTGGCGAGATGGATCAGCGGAGAAATCAGCAGCGGCGAGATCACGCTCAGCTCCACCGGGCGGAACACTCCGCTGGCAATGCCCCGCGCCACAGCCGTGCGCAGCAAGGCCACGCCGCGCTGTATCACCGCCTCGTTGTAATAGCGCGCTACCTCGGGGAAATTGGCCGCCTCGGCGAACATCAGCTTGGGAATGCCGCCATAGGCGGTGCTACCGATCTGCTCCCACCAGGCGCGCAGAAAGCCGCGCACCAATCCCACCGGGTCGTCACCGTACTCGTCCAGCAAGGCCTCGCCCGCCTCGATCGCCGGCAGCACGCCCTCTTCGATCGCCGCCTTGAACAAGGCCTCCTTGCTGTCGAAGTAGAGGTAAAGCGTGCCCTTGGAAACCCCGGCCCGCGCCGCGATCTCGTCCAGCCGCGTAGCCGCGAAGCCCTTCTCCACGAACAAGGCCAGCGCGGCCGCCGTCAACTCCTGCGGCCGCGCATCCTTGCGCCGACGCCGCGGCCGGACCTCAGCCCCAGCCTTCGCCGCCGTCGGAAGAGTCTTCCCCGCCGTGCCCGCCACACCATCCCCCTGGCTGCGCCATGGATTTAATTACTAACCAGTCAGTAATTAAAAATGAAGCCTAATGGGCAAGGCAAGCGATTTCTTGCGCCCTCTGTGTAAATCATGCACGCGGGCTTATAACAAAGGGGTAAAAGCGCGACTAAATCACGCCCCGAACGACTCGAATAGGATATTGTTTTGGAATTTCAAATCCTGGAACCAGAGTCATGAACACCCTTCAGCCGGCCTCTGGGCTGGCGTGTCTGGCGATGCTGTCGCGGCTGCACGGCGTGGCGGCGGACACGGAGGCGCTCCTCCATCGCCATGGCGCAGCGGACGGCAGTTTTCCCCTCTCCGCCGTGCTGCTTGCCGCCAAGGAACTCGGACTCAAAGCCAAACACGGCCGCTTCCGGCCAGCAGCCCTCACCACCACCCCACTGCCGGCCATCGCCTGCGACCGTAACGGCGGCTTCTTCATCCTCGCCCGCATCGACAGCGGCACCGACGCCCGCAACGATGCCCTCGGCACCGCCCCCGTGCCCGAGCGCTGTGTCCTCATCCAGGACCCCGCCAGCGGTCGGCCCCAGATCCTCCCCGAAGCCGAATTCCTCGCCCGCTGGGACGGCACCCTCGTCCTGCTCGCCTCGCGCGCCTCGCTCGCCGCCGAACTCGCCCGCTTCGACTTCTCCTGGTTCATCCCCGCCATCGTCAAATACCGGCGGCTGCTCGGCGAAGTCCTGGTCGCCTCCTTCTTCCTCCAGCTCTTCGCCCTCGTCACCCCGCTCTTCTTCCAGGTGGTGATGGACAAAGTGCTGGTGCACAAGGGCTACGCCACCCTCACCGTGATCGGCATCGGCCTGGTCGCCGTCAACCTTTTCGAGAGCCTGCTCTCGGCGCTGCGCACCTACCTCTTCGCCCACACCTCCAGCCGCATCGACGTCGAACTCGGCGCCCGCCTCTTCCGCCACCTCCTCAACCTGCCGCTCGCCTACTTCGAAGCCCGCCGGGTGGGCGACTCGGTGGCCCGCGTGCGCGAACTCGAGAACATCCGCCAGTTCCTCACCGGCCAGGCCCTCACCCTGGTGCTGGACCTCTTCTTCTCCATCGTCTTCATCGCCGTCATGGCCTGGTACTCGATCTGGCTCACCCTGGTCGTGCTCGCCACCCTGCCGATCTACGCCGCGCTCTCCATCGGCATCACCCCCATCCTGCGCGGCCGTCTCAACGAGAAATTCCAGCGCAGCGCCGACAACCAGGCCTTCCTCGTCGAATCCGTCTCCAACATCCACACCGTCAAGGCCATGGCGGTCGAACCCCAATTCACCCGCCACTGGGACAACCAACTCGCCGGCTACGTCGCCGCCGGCTTCCGCGTCACCCGCCTGGGCGCCTGGGCCGCCGAGAGCGTCGGCCTCATCGGCAAGCTCACCACCGTCGCCATCCTCTGGCTGGGCGCCTACCAGGTCATCGACGGCGCCCTCACCGTCGGCGGCCTCATCGCCTTCAACATGCTCGCCGGCCGCGTCTCCCAGCCCATCATGCGGCTCGCCAACCTGTGGCAGGACTTCCAGCAGACCGGCATCTCCATGGCCCGGCTTGGCGACATCCTCAACACCCGCACCGAACTGCCCGCCAGCCGGGCGGCACTGCCGGCCATGCAGGGCCGCATCGAATTCGAACACGTGCGCTTCCGCTACCGCGCCGACGGCGCCGAAATCCTCAAGGGCGTCTCCTTCACCATCGCCCCGGGCGACGTCATCGGCATCGTCGGCCGCTCCGGCTCCGGCAAGAGCACCCTCACCAAACTCATCCAGCGCCTCTACGTCCCCGAGCGCGGCCGCGTGCTCGTCGACGGCGTCGATCTCGCGCTCGCCGACCCGGTCTGGCTGCGCCGCCAGACCGGCGTCGTGTTGCAAGAGAACATGCTCTTCGCCCGCTCCATCCGCGACAACATCGCCCTCACCGACCCCGGCGCCCCCCTCGAGAACGTCATCGCCGCCGCCAAGCTCGCCGGCGCCCACGACTTCATCATGCAACTCCCCCAGGCCTACGACACCCCGGTGGGCGAACACGGCGCCACCCTCTCCGGCGGCCAGCGCCAGCGCATCGCCATCGCCCGCGCGCTGCTCACCAACCCGCGCATCCTCATCCTCGACGAAGCCACCAGCGCCCTCGACTACGAATCCGAACGCATCATCCAGGACAACATGCGCGACATCTGCCGCGGCCGCACCGTCATCATCATTGCCCACCGCCTCTCCGCCGTGAAAGACGCCAACCGCATCCTCGTCATGGATCACGGCGAACTCATCGAAGAAGGCCACCACGGCGAACTCAAGGAACGCCCCAACGGCACCTACGCCAAGCTCTACGCCTTGCAGCAGGCCTGAACCATGCGTGCCCAAGCCACCCTGGACCTGCTCGGTCGCTACAAGCGCGTCTTTGCCGCCGCCTGGCAAGCCCGCCACCAACTGGCCCCCACCGCCCGCGGCCCGCTCGAACGCCAGTTCCTCCCCGCCGCCCTCGAACTGCAGGACACCCCGCCCAGCCCGCTGCCGCGTGTGCTCATCGGCCTCCTCGTCACCGCCTTCGCCGTGCTGCTGCTGTGGTCCATCTTCGGCCACATCGACACCGTGGCCACCGCCACCGGCAAGATCATCCCCAGCACCCGCGCCCAGATCATCCAACCCATCGAAACCGCCGCCGTGCGCCGCATCCACGTCGCCGACGGCCAGACCGTGCAGGCCGGCGACCTCCTCGTCGAACTCGACGCCACCGCCGCCGGCGCCGAAGACGCCCAGGCCCGCGAAGCCTGGGCCACCGCCCGGCTCAAGGCCGCCCGCGCCGTGAGCCTGCTCGACGGCCTCGAAGGCGCGCATGCCGGCAACCGCCTGCCCACGCTCCCCGCCCTGGACGACGTCCCCGCCAGCCGCCACCTCGCCGAAACCCAACTCCTCGCCCGCCAATTCGCCGAATACCGCACCCGCGTCCAGGCCTTCGACGGCGAAATCGCCCGCGCCCAGGCCGAACACGCCGCCACCCGCGAACTCGTCGCCAAACTGGACGCCACGCTGCCCATCGCCCGCCGCCGCGAAGCCGACTACAAGAACCTCGTCGACCGCGCCTTCGTCTCCCAGCACGGCTACCTCGAACAGGAACAAGCCCGCATCGAGATCGAACGCGACCTCGCCTACCAGCGCGCCAAACTCCTCGAACTCGACCAGACCATCGCCCAGGGCCGGGCCAACCGGGCCGCCTGGCAAGCCGAATTCCTGCGCGGCATCAGCGCCGAGCGCACCGAAGCCGAACAACAAGCCGCCAGCCTGCAAGCCGAAGTCGCCAAGACCGAAAACAAATCCCGCCTGATGCGCCTCACCACCCCGGTGGCCGGCACCGTCCAGCAGCTGGCCATCCACACCGAAGGCGGCGTCGTCACCCCCGCCCAGCAACTGATGGTCATCGTCCCCCACGACTACGCCGCCGAAATCGAGGCAGTGCTGGAGAACAAGGACGTCGGCTTCGTCAAGCAAGCCCAGCGCGCCGAGATCAAGGTCGAAACCTTCCCCTTCACCCGCTACGGCACGATCCCCGCCGAAGTGAGCTTCATCTCCAACGACGCGGTGGCCGACGAGCAGCGCGGCCTGGTGTTCCCGGTGAGGCTGAAACTGGAGCGCGCCACCCTGCAGGTGGACGAGCGCACGGTGAATCTGGCCGCCGGCATGGCGGTCACCGCCGAGATCAAGACCGGGCACCGGCGCGTGATTGAGTATTTCCTCAGCCCGGTCCTGCAGACCGTCGATGAGAGTCTGGGCGAGCGGTGATGCAAACACCTCGTATTTATATTTTTCTTATAAATGAACAGCGATCAGACAGAAGTAGATGACGAGCCACTCCATAACGAGAAAGCAGAGCGAGGAGGCCCGACAAGCAGCGACGGGAAAGAAATACGGCGCGGCGACCTGATTGGAGCCACCCTGCTGTCCATACTACTTGCAGCCTTAGCTGCTTTAGCACTGTGGCTTTCACCGCCGATGAGGTTTGGATTTCTTCCATCCGCGGCATTAGGCGCTGCAATCTTATTTGTCTCAAAGCTACTAGTTTTCCCTGGAGACAAGAAATAAGCCCCCTTCACCCTAAGACCGCCATGAAAAAATTCATTATCAACACTCTGATTACATCGATCACCTTAATTTTCATAGCTGCGATACGTTTCAATATCGATTGGCTTTCAGGATCAAGCCCTCCTGCATCTTTCACAGACACATTGCGCCGCCTCATTACCGGCGCAGCCCTCGCCTGCTCATCGCTCTTTGCCTTAATTAAGACGATAGCAGAGAGAAAAAACAATCAAGTACTACTTGGTCAGCTTTCAAGAATATCGGGGCATTTACTCTACTTCCTACTCACAGCAGTAGTAGGATTTTTTTCTTCTTCTCCTTTTTTCCAGTGAGATAAAAAATGGGAAATCTGATAATTACCGTGGGTGAGTATGCTGCAAATGGGGGAGACGCCTGGAGCGCAGGAAAGTCGCTAGCAAACCAAATGGGAGTTGACATCAATACTGCCGGCAATTTGCTTCAGCTTGCTAAATGAGACAGTGACTTATGCCGCAACTCATAGACAACAGCAAGCAGCCAAGGATACGAACTTAAATCACAAACCACTCAGAAAAAAATGTCAATTGAGCTAGCAGCGCTATTTCTTGGAAACCTGATCACAATTTTTGGTGGAGTACAGATGTACAGCGCATCAAGTGCATACAAGAAAAAATCGGACCGAGAAACTGACTATATTACGTTTATAGAAGGGCTAAAAAAACCGATTTATGGAAGAAATACCACCATGGAAAAGCTCTCCTCGCTATTGGAATTTTGATTTCCCTCTGGGGCGCCTTTAACGCCAGTTCAGGGGCTTAACCATGACTACTTCTAACACTGTAAATGTGCTTACCGCGATTGCAGGAAGCGCTGAAAACATGAACTCGGCCCAATCAGACATCAGCTTATGCCGAAACCCATAAACAACATCAAGCAACCTAGGACAAGCTCACTTCATGAAAAACCATAAAACATCAAAACCGCTGACAAGAGCAGCCCTTTTTCTCCTATCCCATAAATACGCCATAGACATTTCCCTCTTGATCATAGGCGCATTACTCGCTGCATCACTCTCAGCGCTCCATCAAGATTTAGCCTCCATACAAAGAGGGTTCATCATTTCGATGAGCCTTTTTACTGGCATTACAGCAGTAGGACTGATCGCAAAAAAATCGGCAAAAATTCCTGCAGCAACGCCACAAAAAAATGAAAAAGAAATCCTCTTGAAAAGAATCCATCAAACCCAAAACCCGACCTCATCAGAACTCATATATATCTTATGCACCATTCTACTAACCACTTTATTCGGCAATATCTCGGCCTTTGGAATAATCATGATTATTGGGGGAAGATAAAATGAGCGCGACAGCAAACGCCGGCGAACTAGTTAATGCCGTCAACGACATTAAGAATCTATCCGCCCACCTTGGCGAATCCTGGGACACGGGAGACACCTTAAGGAACCGCTGATTTATTCGTCCGCCACCAGCCCGGCTGGCGGAGTACCTTTGAGATAATGGCGGCTGCTGGGCCACGACGAGACCTCAACCGATGCAATCGAGCTTTTCCGACCTGGAGTACGCCGCCAAGAAGAAGCAGA
>NZ_SNVV01000010.1 GCF_004361735.1 Azoarcus indigens
TTGCTCCTGAGATGAATCGACGACGTGGCCTTCCCAGAAGACCACGCCCAACATAGCATCGCGCATGACGGGGAAGAGGAAGGGGATCGGTTTGTTTGGCGACTGCCAATCTACCAACCTCCGAACCGTCAACCACTACTTCCCCCAGATTGCGCGAAGAACCTTTTTTTTCGCCGTGCCGGGGGCGCCTGCCTCAGCCGGCGGCCGGCAGGCTGAAGTCGAAGGCGGTGCCGCCGGCACCGCTGTCGGCGAGGATGATGTCGCTGCCGTGCAGCTGCAGCAGCCGATGGACGATGAGCAGGCCCAGTCCGCCGCCATGGCTGCCGTCCGAACGCCGTGCCATCGCGCGGATGAAGAGATTGTCGCGGGTGGCGGCCGGAATGCCGGGGCCGTTGTCGCTGATGCGCACCAGCACCCGCCCGCCGGCGGCGCGCAGGCGGACGGTGATGCGGGTGCCGGCCGGGGTGTGGCGGATGGCGTTGTCCAGCAGGTTGGTCAGCACGCGCTCTACCATGCCGAGATCGGCGTGGACCGGCGGCAGCGGGGTTTCGAGGTCCACCGCGAGGGATTGTTGCCGGGTCTGTGCGGCGAGTTCGAACTTCTGCGCCACGTCCTGCAGCAGTTCGGGCAGGGCGAAGGGCTCGGGGGCCGCCTGCACCAGGCCGGACTCCAGGCGGGCGAGGTCGAACAGCTCCTGCGCCAGGCGGCCCACCTTGCGGCTCTGGTCGAGGGCGATGTCGAGGTAGCGCTGGCGCGCCCCGGGGGCCAGCGCGGCGTCTTTCAGGCGCAGGGTTTCCAGGTAGCCGTGCAGCGCGGTCAGCGGTGTGCGCAGATCGTGCGAGATGTTGGCGATGAGCTCGCGCCGGCACTGGTCCTGCCGGCCCAGTTCGGCCCACTGCTGGGCGATGCGCCCGCCCATCTGGGCGAAGGCGCGGCGCAGCACGGCGATCTCGTCGCCGCCGGCCGGCTCGCTGGCGCTGGCGAGGGCGGCGGCGCGCTCGCCGTCGCCGTCGAAACGGCTCACCGCCTCGGTGAGGGCGCGCAGTGGGCGGGTGATGAGGCGGAAGGCGAGCAGACCCATCAGCAGCGCCAGCAGCGCCGCCAGCGCGGTGGTCCACAGCGCCATGCGCAACGCGGTGTCGCGCGCCAGCGGGGTGGAGACCGCCTCCAGGTCCTCGCCCTGCAGGATCACGTAGACCCAGCCCGCCGCTTGCCCGGCCACCTCCACCGGGGCGGCGCTGAAGACCTTGCGCGCCTGCGCGCTGCGCGGGTCGTCGCCCATCACCGGCAGGGCCGCGCCGGCCTGCAGGCTGCGCAGCGGGGCGAGGGCCACGCGCTGGCGGCGCAGGTGGCCCGGCGGCGCGGCGTGGGCGACGATAAGGCCGTCCTGGTCGAGCAGGTAGACCTCCACCGAGGGATTGACCGCCATCAGCTTGTCGAACAGCTCGCGCACCGCGGCCGAGCGCCAGCCGGCGGCGTCGGCGAGCTGGGCGTTGGCGGCGATGTGCGCCGCCAGCCCGCTGGACAGCTGCTGGATGGCGGCCTGCTCGTGGCGCTCGGCGGTGCGCATCTGCAGCCATACCGAAATGCCGCTGCAGGCCAGCAGCAGGCTGGCGAAAACGAGGAACAGGCGGTGGCTGATGGAGGCGGTCATGGCGCCTCTCCCGCTACCGGGCGGGCGGCGAACTTGTAGCCCTTGCCCCACACGGTGAGGATGCGGCGCGGCGCCGCCGGGTCGGCCTCGATCTTGGCGCGCAGGCGGTTGATGTGGGTGTTCACCGTGTGTTCGTAGCCCTCGTGGGCATAGCCCCACACCTTGTCCAGCAACTCCAGGCGGGAGAACACCCGGTCCGGGTGGCGGGCGAAGAAGTGCAGCAGGTCGAACTCGCGCGGGGTCAGGTCCAGCACGGCGCCGTCGGCGGCGGCGGTGCGCGCCACCGGGTCGATGGCGATGCCGTGGCAGGCCAGCGCGCCGGCGTCCAGGCGGGCGTTGCGGGCGAGCGCGTCGGCGCGGCGCAGCAGGGCCTTCACCCGGGCGACCAGTTCGAGCATGGAGAAGGGCTTGGCGAGGTAGTCGTCGGCGCCCAGCTCCAGCCCGAGGATGCGGTGCATCTCGCTGGAGCGCGCGCTGATGATGATGATGGGCAGGTAGCGGGCGAGGCCGCGGGCGCGCTTGCAGATCTCCAGCCCGTCCACCCCCGGCAGCATCAGGTCCAGCACCAGCAGGTCCCAGGCTTGTTCTTCCACCAGGCGCAGGCCGCGGTCGCCGTCGGCGGCGTGTTCGACCGCATAGCCTTCGTCGCCGAGGTGCATGCGCAGCAGTTCGGCGATGTGGGCGTCGTCCTCGACGACGAGCAGCCGCGGCGGCTTGTCCATGGTGATTCCGTAGGCCTGTCTGCGTGCATCTTCGCCGAATCGGCGCCGGCCAGGTATCACGGATTGTTTAACTCTGCGTGAGGACTCCGCGACCGCGGCGGCGGAACAATGCGCCGCATCGAGGCCGCCGTGCCGCCCACCGGAGTTACGCCATGTCCGCTCCCGCCGCTTCCCCGGCCCTGCCCGCCGCGCCCGTTCATGCGGCCTGGCTGCGGCTATGCCACTGGGCGAACGCCCTGGCCGTGGTGCTCATGATGGCGAGCGGCTGGCGCATCTACAACGCCTCGCCGCTGTTCGGTTTCACCTTTCCGCCGGGATGGACCCTGGGCGGCTGGCTGGGCGGCGCGCTGCAGTGGCACTTCGCCGCGATGTGGCTGCTGGTGGCCAACGGCCTGGTCTATCTGGCCGCGGGTATCGCCGGGGGCGGTTTGCGCCGGCGCCTGCTGCCGCTGTCGCCGGCGGGGCTGGGGTGTGACTTGCGCGCCGCCTTGCGCGGACGGCTGCAGCACCCGCAGGCCGGCCGCTACAACCAGCTGCAGCGCGCGGCTTACTTGTTCGCGCTGGCGGTGCTGGCGGTGCTGGCGATGTCCGGGCTGGTGTTGTGGAAGCCGGTGCAGTTCGAACTGCTGCGGGGCTTGCTGGGGGGTTATGAGGCTGCCCGCCGGGTGCATTTCTTCGCCATGGCGGCGCTGCTGGCGTTTGTTCTCGGCCATGCCGCGCTGGCCTTGCTGGTGCCGCGCACGCTGGTGGCGATGGTTCGCGGACGCTGAACGAACAGGACAAGCACACATGGAAACCGGCTTCTTCTCCCGCCCGCGCCCGGCGCCGCTGGCTCCCGCCGAGGAGGCCGCCGCGCTGAAGGCGGCGCGCGGCCTCCTCGCGGCGCGGCTGCCGTCGTCACGCCGCGGCTTCCTGCGCCGGCTCACCCTGGGCGGCGTCGCGCTGCTGTCGGGCTGTTCGCTGCGCGGCGACGATGGCGGCGACAGCGTGGAGCAGGCGCTGATGGCGATTTCGCGCTTCAACGACGCCGCGCAGGGCTGGCTGTTCGATCCGGCCGCGCTGGCGCCGACCTACCCCGGCAGCATGATCACCCGGCCTTTCCCGTTCAACGGCTTCTACCCGGAAGCGCTGGCGCCGGTGGTGGATGAGGCCGACTACCAGCTGGAGGTGCGCGGCCGGGTGGCCGACCGCCGGCCGTGGCGGCTGGCGCAGCTGTGGGCGCTGCCGCAGCAGGAACAGATAACCCGGCACATCTGCGTCGAAGGCTGGAGCGCCATCGGCCGCTGGGGCGGCGTGCCCTTTGCCGATTTCCTGCGCCGCGTGGGCGCCGATCTGGGCGCGCGCTATGTGGGCTTCGAATGCGCCGATGGTTACTACACCGCCATCGACATGCCGACCGCGCTGCACCCCCAGACCCTGATAGCGCTGAGCTACGACGGCCAGGTGCTGCCGCGCAGCTATGGCTTCCCGATGAAGCTGCGCATCCCCACCAAGCTTGGCTACAAGAACCCGAAGCATGTACGGGCGCTGTTCGTGACCGATCGCCGTCCCGGCGGCTATTGGGAGGACCAGGGCTACAACTGGTTCGGCGGCCTGTGAGCCGCAGGCATTTTCCGCGTCCGGCAGCGGCCGGGCGCTTCTTTCGCAGTTCCCTTCCTAGCAGGAGCACACCATGAAGAAGCCGACCGCAGCGACCCTCGTTCTGTCCCTGATGCTTGCCGCCTCCGCCGCGCTGGCTGCCGATATGGGCATGGACAAGACCACGACGCCGGAGACGATGAAGAAGGACGGCATGGCGGCCGACGGCATGAAGAAGGATGCCATGGGCCACGATGCGATGAAGAAACCCGAGGCGATGAAGAAGGACGGGATGACCAAGGACGGCATGAAGAAAGACGCCATGGGGCATGACACCATGGGCAAGCCGGCGGCAGACGAAATGATGAAGAAGTAAGCCGGTCGCAAGGGCCATAGGGCCATAGGGCCACAGCGCAGCGGGGGAGCAGGCGTGAGGCTGCTCCCCCGCTTTGCCGTGTTCACCGTTGCCCGGCCGACGGTCGGGCAACGGTTCAGCGCGCGGTGACCACCGGGATGCCCTTGAGGCGGGCACCGGCCGGCGGCAGCGCGTCTTCCGGCACCGCGCGCGCGAGGTGGGGCGACAGGCCGAGGCGGGGCGCCAGCCGGGCCTCCTGTGCCAGCACGCCGCGCAGGCTGGCGAGCTTGACGTGGCCGTAGCCGCGGACGCGCTCCGGCAGGGCGGCGAGCTCCACCGCGCTGGCGAGGTTTTCGGCGGTGAGGCGCGGCAGCAGGGCCTCCATCATCTCGGCGTAGCGGGCGGCCAGTTCGCGCTCCATGCGGCGTTCGGCGGTATGGCCGAAGGGGTCCAGCCAGCTCCCGCGCAGGAACTTGCCTTTGGCCAGCCAGCCCATGGCCTTGTGCATCCAGCCGCCGTAGCGCAGCTTGCGCGGCGCACCGCCGTCTTTGGCCCGCGCCAGCAGCGGCGGCGCCATGTGGAAGGAGAGTTTGAGCTCGCCTTCGAAGGTTTCTTCCAGCGCCTTGGTGAAGCGGCCGTCGGTGTAGAGGCGGGCGACTTCGTATTCGTCCTTGTAGGCCAGCAGCTTGGCGTAGCCCTGGGCGACGGCGCGGGTGAGCACCAGTTCGCCGGCGGGGGCGAGCTGGCTTTCGGCGGCGCGCACCGCGTCCACCAGCTTGCAGTAGCGCGCGGCGTAGGCGGCGTTCTGGTAGCCGGTGAGGAGTTCGCTGCGGTGGGCGATCAGGGCGTCCAGCGTCATCGCCTTGGGCGCCGGCTCTTCGGCCAGCTCCAGCACGGTGTCCGGCGCGTCGGCGGCGAGGCGGCCGAGGTGGAAGGCCATGCGGTTCATCTCCACCGCCACGCCGTTGAGCTGGATGGCGCGCTCCAGTGCCGCCAGCGACACCGGGACCCGGCCGCGCTGCCAGGCGTAGCCGAGCAGCAGGAGGTTGGCGCCGATGGAGTCGCCCAGCAGGCGCAGCGCGAGGTCGTAGGCATCCACCGTTTCCAGCGCGGCGGGGTCGTCGGCGGCGCCGGCGGCGTGGCGCAGCTTGTCGATCAGGGCGTCGGCATGGAGGCTGGCGTCGGGATCGCGCACGAACTTGTCGGTGGGGTTCTGGTGGCTGCTGGCGACGATGCGGGTGCGGCCGCGGCGCACCGTCTGCAGGGCGTCGGCGGAGGCGCCGACCACCAGGTCGCAGGCCAGCAGCAGGTCGGCCTGCTGGGTGTCGATGCGCACCTGGTTGAGCAGCTCCGGCCGCTTGGCCCAGCGGATGAAGGCGAGCACCGCGCCGCCCTTCTGGGCGAAGCCCATGAAGTCCAGCTGGGAGCTGGCCATGCCGTCCAGGTGGGCGGCCATGCTCACCAGCGCGCCGACGGTGACGACGCCGGTGCCGCCGACGCCGGTGATCAGCATGTCGTAGGGCGCTTCGTCCAGCCCGGTGGCTGGCTGCGGCAGGTGGGCGATGAGTTCGTCCAGGCGGGCGCCGGACAGCCTGGCGACGCGCTTCTTCAGCCTGGCGCCTTCCACCGAGACGAAGCTGGGGCAGAAGCCCTGCACGCAGGAGTAGTCCTTGTTGCAGGAGGATTGCTCGATCTGGCGCTTGCGCCCCAGCGGCGTTTCCAGCGGCAGTACCGACAGGCAGTTGGACTGCTGGCCGCAGTCGCCGCAGCCTTCGCACACTTCGGCGTTGATGAAGATGCGGCGGTCGGGGTCGGGGAAGGCGCCTTTCTTGCGCCGGCGGCGCTTCTCGGCGGCGCAGGTCTGGTCGTAGATGAGGCAGGTGACGCCGGCGATGTCGCGCAGCGTGCGCTGCACCGCGTCCAGCTCGCTGCGGTGGTGGAAGGTGGTGCCGGGTGGGAACAGGTTCTCCTGGCCCTGGTACTTCTCCGGCTCGTCGGACACCACCGCCAGCTTCTTCACCCCCTCGGCCTCGACTTGGCGGGCGATGCGCTCGACGCCGATGACGCCGTCCACCGGCTGGCCGCCGGTCATCGCCACCGCGTCGTTGTAGAGGATCTTGTAGGTGAGGTTGGCGCGGGCGGCGATGGCCTGGCGGATGGCGAGCAGGCCGGAATGGAAGTAGGTGCCGTCTCCCAGGTTCTGGAACACGTGCGGGCGCTTGGTGAAGCGGCCGTGGGCGGCCCAGTCCACGCCCTCGCCGCCCATCTGGATCAGGCCGGTGGTGTCGCGCTCCATCCACGAGGCCATGAAGTGGCAGCCGATGCCGGCCTGGGCGATGGAGCCTTCCGGCACCCGGGTGGAGGTGTTGTGCGGACAGCCGGAGCAGAAGTAGGGCAGGCGGCGCACCGCGTCGGCGGCGTTGGAGAGCAGCTCGGGGGCGGTGAAGTGGCGCACCCGGTCGCGGCGGTCCAGCGCCGGCTTGTGCCGCGCCAGCCAGTCGGCGAAGGCCGGCATGATGCGCGAGGGGCGCAGCTCGCCCAGCGCGGAGAGCAGCGCGCCGCCGGTGACGTCCTGCTTGCCGATGATGCGCGGGCGGGCGTCGGCGGCGCGGTTGAACAGCAGCTCCTTCAGCTGGCGCTCCACCACCGGCGCTTTCTCCTCGATCACCAGCACCTCGGCGAGGCCGTCGATGAAGGCTTCCATGCCCACCGTTTCCAGCGGGAACACCAGGCCGACCTTGTAGACGCGGATGCCGGCGGCTTCCAGGTCGGCCGGCGTCAGGTCCAGCCGGCGCAGCACTTCGAGGAAGTCGTAGTGGGCCTTGCCGACGGTGACGATGCCCAGGTCGGCGCCCGGCGTGGCGCATACCAGGCGGTCCAGCGGGTTGGCGCGGGCGAAGGCGCGCACCGCGTCCAGCTTGGCCGCCAGGCGCTGTTCGATGGTGAGGCTGGGCAGGTCCGGCCAGCGGTAGTGCAGGCCGCCGGCGGGAACGATGAACTCGGCCGGCGGCGGGAATTCGGTGCGCACCCGGGAGAGGTCCACCGTCATGCCGGATTCGACCACTTCCGAGATGGCCTTGAAGCCCACCCAGTTGCCGGAGAAGCGCGACAGCGCCCAGCCCCACAGGCCGAACTCCAGGTACTCGGCGACGTTGCCGGGATGGATCACCGGCATGCTCCAGGCCTGCATGGCGAGGTCGCTCTGGTGCGGCATGGAGGAAGAGACGCAGCCGTGGTCGTCGCCCGCCACCACCAGCACGCCGCCGCGTGGCGAAGCGCCGTAGGCGTTGCCGTGCTTGAGGGCGTCGCCGGCGCGGTCCACGCCCGGGCCCTTGCCGTACCACATGGCGAACACGCCATCGACGGTGCGCTCCGGGTCGCTCTCCACCTGCTGGCTGCCGAGCACCGCGGTGCCGCCCAGTTCCTCGTTGATGGCCGGCAGGAACTCGACGCGGGCGGCGTCCAGCATCTTCTTCGCCTTCCACATCGCCTGGTCCAGCCCGCCCAGCGGCGAGCCGCGGTAGCCGGAGACGAAGCCGGCGGTTTCCAGCCCGCGGGCGCGGTCCAGCGCCGCCTGCATCAGCGGCAGCCGCACCAGCGCCTGGATGCCGGTGAGGAAGACGGTGCCGGCGGTGGCGCGCAGATTGTCGGCGAGCTGGTAGTCCGGGCGGGCCAGCGGGGTGGCGGGTGCTGGCAGCGCGGCAGAGTGAGTGGGGGCCGCAGTCGGCTGCGGGGTGGTGCCCGGGCTGCTACAGGCGTCTTTTTCAGGGACGTGCTTGGGGCTGGGGGTGTGCATCGGTCTCTCCACTGGTGGGCGGTCGTGTAGCGGCCGCTCCTTGTCGTCATTGGAGAAAGCTTAGGGGGCGCGGGTGGATGATGTGTTCTTCAATTCGCCGGAATGGGGTTCAATCGAGTAGATTCATTCTCTGATTTGCCGGATTGGAGGAATGATGATGTTCGATCGGATGACGCGCCGCATCCTGGACGCGCTGCAGCGCGACGCCCGGCTGTCGGTGCAGGACCTGGCGGCGGCGGTCGGCCTGTCCGCCACGCCGTGCTGGCGGCGGTTGAAGGAGATCGAGAAATCCGGCGTGGTGCGGCGGCACACGGTGCTGCTGGACCGCGAGGCGCTGGGGCTGAAGGAGTGCCTGATGGCGCATGTGACGCTGCTGCGCCACGCCGGCAACACGGTGGAGGAGTTCGAGCGCGCGGTGCTCACCCATCCGGAGGTGATCGAGTGCTACAGCACCACCGGCGATGCGGACTACATCCTGAAGATCGTGGTGCCGGACATGAAGGCCTACGACGCCTTCCTGCACAAGCGCATCTTCAGCATTCCCGGCGTGGCCAACGTGCGCACGGCGGTGGTGCTGCGGGAGGTGAAGTACGACACGCTGCTGCCGATAGACACGGAATGAGGGATGGCCCCCGGCGTGTCGCCCCTGACCACACGGCTTCTTGCAATGGCCATGTGGCCACGAGCAAGGCCTTTGCTGGCGCCACTACGCTTGCCGTAGCATTCCAGCGCGGACGCGGCCTTTCCGCCCTGCGGAATTCGGTCCCGGCTTTCGATTCCGGGTGGGAAGAAGCCTCTTTGCCGTCACATTGAGCCGCGCTGCGGCCTATGCATACACTGTCAGGTGCAGGAGCGTTCCATGGCAAGTGCAGTATCCGGTGGTGTGCGGGTCTTGCTCCGCATCGAAGGCTTGTGCATGTTTGCGGCCAGCTTGCTGGCCTATGGGAAGTTCGGTGATGGCTGGGGCAGCTTCGCGCTGTTCTTCTTGGCGCCGGATCTGTCATTCCTGGCTTATCTGGCCGGGGCGAGAGTCGGGGCCGTGGCGTACAACCTGGCGCATTCCTTGGTCGGTCCCCTGGCGTTGTTGGCGGTGGGCGTCCTTGCGCCGGTGCCCGCGGCGCTCACCGCCGGCATCATCTGGCTGGCCCACATCGGCCTTGACCGTGCGCTGGGCTATGGGCTCAAGTATTCAGCCGGGTTCGGGTTCACCCACTTGGGGCGCATCGGACGGGTGCGGGCTGAGGCCGGATGACGCGTGGCATTCCGTTCTGCTAGCCCGGTTGTCGAACAGACCCCTGCCTTTGCGTTGGGCTTTGCCGCCCCAGGGCCCATCGGCGCGCATTCCAGTGCCGTTTGCGAAGCGGTACTCGCCCTTGAGCGAGGCGCCGCCGGCAGGAGTGACTCATGCGCAGACGGAATACCGGGAGCGGCGCCGGGCGCTTACTCTTCGACTTCCGGGTTCTCGCCGACGGTGAAGCGCTCCAGCAGGGTTTCCAGGGCCTTGGCGGTAGCGGGTTTGTCCAGGTTCACCAGGCGCAGGCCGGTGATCTGCAGGTCGGGCTGGGCGTCCGGGCCGCTCCACTGGGCGAGGGCTTCGAACACCACCGAGCGGGTCTTGCCGTTGGCATCCGGGTAATCGACCCGCAGCTTGTGCACCGGGCCGGCGGGCAGCGGCTTTTCCCCGTAGAGCAGGAAACCGCCGGGCGAGATGTCGCCAATGCGGCCGAGCAAGGCGTCGCTGTCGGCAGCGTGCACCCGGAAGTTGAGGGAGATGGCGCGGCGGCGGTAGAGGCGTCTGTCCATGGTGGCGCTCTCAGTGGGCCGCTTGCTGCTGCGGCTGGGTGGCGGCTTGGTCCATCGGTCTCCTCCTCAAGGCGTCAGTTCTTGTTGGCGGGCCCGGTGATGGCTGCGCCGTGGCCGGTCTTGCTCAGTTCACCGGGGCCGCGTCGCCGACGGCGAGGCGGGCCGGCGCCCAGCTCCAGTGCTTTTCCCAGGCGGTGCGGACCAGGTTGGGATACTCCGGCTTGCCCAGGCTGCCGTTGTAGCGGCCCAGGGCGCGGAAGAGGTCTCCCTTTTCGATGTCCAGGTAGTGGCGCAGGATGGTGCAGCCGTAGCGCAGGTTGGTGCGCAGGTGGAAGAGGTTGTCGTTCGGCCGGCCGAGCACGTCCAGCCAGAAGGGCATTACCTGCATGAAGCCGCGCGCACCGGCGCTGGAGATGGCGTATTTGCGGAAGTTGCTTTCGACCTGGATCAGGCCCAGCACCAGCTGCGGGTCCAGCCCGGCGCGGGTGGCTTCGTAATGCACGCTGACCAGCAACTCGCTGCGGTAGGCGGCATCCGGGATGCGTTTCTCCAGCCGGCGCGACATCTCCGCCAGCCAGCGGGCGCGCTCGCCGGCGTCCGGAATCGGCAGCGTCGGCGCTGCCGAATCGCTCACCGCCGCATGCAGCGCCGCCTGCACGCTGGCCGCCAGCGGCTCGTACTGCTGCGCGCCCGCCAGAGCGAAGCCGCTGGTGGCAGAGAGCAGCGCGAAGACGAGCGGGCGCAGGAGGCGGAGGGCGTGCATGCCGACGTTATAGTCGAGGCGGATCAGCCGCGGCAACGGGCAATGACGTGGGCGGCGATGTCGGCCGGCGCCAGCTTGCTGGCCTCGGTGTCACGCCGGCCCTGGTATTCCACCACGCCGTCCTTGAGGCCACGGTCGCCAATGGTGACGCGGTGGGGGACGCCAATGAGCTCCCAGTCGGCGAACATCACGCCGGGGCGCTCGTCGCGGTCGTCGAGGATGACGTCGATGCCGGCGGCCAGCAGCGCTTCGTAGAGCTTCTCCGCCTCCGCGCGCACCGCTTCGGACTTGCTCCAGCCCACCGGGCAGAGCACGACTTCGAAGGGGGCAATGGCGTTCGGCCAGATGATGCCGCGCTCGTCGTTGTTCTGTTCGATGGCGGCGCCGACGATGCGGGTGACGCCGATGCCGTAGCAGCCCATCTCGAAGTGGCGCGGCTTGCCATCCTCGGCGAGGAAGGTGGCATTCATTGCCTTGGAGTACTTGGTGCCGAGGTAGAACACATGGCCGACCTCGATCCCGCGCTGGATGGCGAGCACGCCCTTGCCGTCCGGCGAGGGGTCGCCTTCGACCACGTTGCGGAGGTCGGCGACCAGTTCCGGCTCCGGCAGGTCGCGGCCCCAGTTCACGCCGGTGTAGTGGAAGTCCGCCTCGTTGGCGCCGCAGACGAAGTTGCCCATGTCGGCAACGGTGCGGTCGGCGACGATGCGCACCGGCTTCTTCAGGCCGATGGGGCCGAGGTAGCCGGGCTTGCAGCCGAAGTGTTCCAGGATCTCGGCTTCGGTGGCGAAGCGGAAGCCGGCCTTCAGGCCTTCCACCTTGCCCGCCTTCACTTCGTTCAGCTCGTGGTCGCCGCGCACCAGCAGCAGCCAGACGGTGGTCTTGACCACGCGGCCAGCCTCGTCCGTTTCCTCGGTGGCCAGCACCAGGGACTTCACCGTCTGCGCCAGCGGCAGGCCGAGCAGTCCGGCCACGTCCTCGCAGCGTTCCTTGCCCGGCGTTGGCGCCTTCTCCAGCGCGGCGGTGGGGGATACGCGGCCCGGCAGCAGCGATACCGCTTCGGCCAGCTCGATGTTGGCGGCGTAGTCGGAGGTGGGACAGTAGACCAGCGCGTCTTCGCCGGTGTCGGCGATCACCTGGAACTCGTGCGAGCGGTCGCCGCCGATGGCGCCGGTGTCGGCCGCCACCGCGCGGTAGGTGAGGCCCAGGCGCTCGAAGATGCGGCCGTAGGCGGCGTACATGCGGTCGTAGCTCACGCCGGCGGCGGCTTCGTCGCGGTCGAAGGAATAGCCGTCCTTCATCACGAACTCGCGGCCGCGCATGACGCCGAAGCGGGGGCGGCGTTCGTCGCGGAACTTGGTCTGGATCTGGTAGAAGTTCTTCGGCAGCTGGCGGTAGCTCTTCAGCTCCTGGCGGGCGATGTCGGTCACCACTTCCTCGGAGGTGGGCTGCAGCGCGAAGTCGCGTTCATGGCGGTCCTTCAAGCGAAGCAGTTCGGGGCCCATCTTGTCCCAGCGGCCGGTCTCCTGCCACAGCTCGGCGGGCTGCACCAGCGGCATCACCAACTCGATGGCGCCGGCGCGGTTCAGCTCTTCGCGGATGATGGCTTCCACCTTGCGGATGCTGCGCAGGCCCATCGGCATGTAGTTGTAGATGCCGGCGGCGACCTTGCGGATCATCCCGGCGCGCAGCATCAGCTTCTGGCTGATCACTTCGGCGTCGGAGGGGGCTTCCTTCAGGGTGGAAATATGGAACTGGCTCGCGCGCATGCTGGGTCGGAATTCTTGGTAGGTGGAATCGGCGGATTCTAGCGCATGGCAGGCGTGCCGGCGCCTTCCGGACGATGCTCAAAACCGCCCCGGGCGCAAGCTTTCCAACCCCGGGCAAGTGTGGAAGAATCGAGACAGTCCATCAAATTCAGAAGGTTCCATCATGCTCGATCGTGAAGGCTATCGCCCGAACGTCGGCATCCTCCTGGTCAATACGCGCAACGAGGTTTTCTGGGGCAAACGCATCCGCGAACATTCCTGGCAGTTCCCGCAAGGCGGCATCAAGCACGGCGAAACGCCGGAGCAGGCGATGTACCGGGAGCTTCACGAGGAAGTGGGTCTGCGCCCCGAGCACGTGAAAATCCTCGGCCGTACCCGGGGCTGGTTGCGTTACGACGTCCCCAAGCACTGGATCAAGCGCGAATGGCGTAATACCTACCGCGGCCAGAAGCAGATCTGGTTCCTGCTGCGGCTGGTGGGGCGGGATTCGGATGTGTGCCTGCGGGCCAGTTCGCATCCGGAATTCGACGCCTGGCGCTGGAGCGACTACTGGGTGCCGCTGGATGCGGTGATCGAGTTCAAGCGCCAGGTTTATCAGCAGGCGTTGACCGAGCTCTCGCGCATCCTGTTCCGCTCGCGGCCCTGCGAGTTGCCTGAGAGCTACCAGCAACTGGCGGCGACCCAGCCGCCGGTGCAACTGCAGGCGGCGATCACGCAGCGTCCCTGATCTCCGCTTTGCGTATGAACGAATCCCCCGGTCGGCGCTGCCAACCGGGGGATTCTGCTTTCGCAGCGTCCCTCGTGCCGTCTTTTCCCCCGGCGGCACCTCGAAGCTTCCCATTGCAAGCAGTGCCCAGCGAACTCCCCTGAGGTCTGCTGGTCCTTGCGCGTATGCCGGGGCGTTCCCGGTTGTTCGGTGCGTCCCCGGCAGGGCTGCCCGGTAAAAGGCCGGGCGAGGTGTTGTTGTGCCGTGCGGGAGGTGTGCCATGTTGAGGGAACGTTTCGAACCCATGCGCAGGGTCGAGCTTACGGGAATGAGTTGCAGCATCGCCGACGTGATCGAGGAGGGTCGCGTCCATCTGGATTCCCCGGCAATCGAGGTCATGACGGACCTCAAGCGAATTCCCGCTGCAAGCCTGGCCGCCGCGGAGTCACATGAGGAGGCGCTGCGGGTGATGCAGATGCGGGGCGTGAGGCTGCTACTGGTGGTGGATGGGAGTGACATGGTCGTCGGAGTGGTGACCGCTGCGGATCTGCTTGGCGAGCGTCCGCTGCGCGCTGCGCGGGAACAGGGCTTGCGTCGCGGGGAGGTGATGGTGGCGCGTGTGATGACGCCGCTGTCGGCTATGGATGCGGTGCGCTACGAGGATGTGCTGCGCGCGGAGGTGGGGGACGTCATCGCAACGCTTGGACGCTCCGGGCGTCAGCATGCCTTGGTAATAGAGATCATGCTGGAGGGCAGGGTAAGCGTCCGCGGAATCTTCTCGCGAACGCAGATCGCTCGCCAATTGCGCGTGGCCTTGCCCGAAGGGACGGAAATCGCTCGTAACTTCGCGGAGATCGAAGCTGCCATCGCTGCCTAGCTCTTGGCCCTTAGCGGCAGGATGTGGCGCGAGCGCTTACAATGCGGCTGGAAGCCCGGCACTGCCGGGCTGCTTCGGCTTCATTGTGGAGAGCAACAGGTTTGAATCGTTTGCCGAATTTGCTGCGCTGCCTGGGAGCAGCGGTCGTGGTGGGAGCGGTATCACAGGCTCTCGCCGTAGGCCCGCTGGATGACCGGCGGGAGAATACTCTGAACGTGGATCCCGAGGACGAAATCTGGAAGGAGCAGGGCTACGAGATGCCGGGGGCGCCGGATCCGGCGAACTATGTCGGCTTCTTCGTAAATGCAACCGCGACCAGCCAGTTCTTCGTCGACCGCAGCCATTTGAGCGTCGGGGAGGACGGGATCGTCCGCTACGTGTTGGTGGTGCGTTCTCCCTCCGGTGCGGAAAGCGTCACCTTCGAGGGCATCCGTTGCGATACCCGCGAACGGCGCCTCTATGCAAGCTGGCATGCCCAGGGCGGTTGGGCCCCGCTGAAGAACAGCAGTTGGCAGCTAATGGGGCAGAGCGCCTATAACCGGCCCCGCGCGGCTCTGGCGGAAGATTACTTCTGCGATGGGAATGCGCCGCCGCGCGACAAGAAAGCCGCCTTGCTCCGCCTCGAAGGAGGCGCGGAATACACCGATCCGAGGAAGAGGATGCCATGATCGACAACGCTATCCTGCAGTTCGACAGGGCGCTGAGGACTGTCTTCGCGCCGGCTCGCTCGCTCAGGCCGGTCCCGGGTGACGACATGCCGGACGCCGTCATGGACGACACGCAGCGCAAGCATGTGGCCGGGCTGATGCGGATAAATCATTGCGGTGAGATCTGCGCTCAAGCCCTCTACCAGGGCCAGGCGATCATGTCGGAGGATCCAGCCACTCGCGAGGCATTGGAGCAGGCGTCCCGCGAGGAGACGGAACATTTGGCCTGGACGGAGCAGCGTCTGGGTGAATTGGGGAGCCGCAAGAGTCTGCTGAATCCCCTCTGGTACGGAGGTGCGTTGGCGATCGGCTTGCTGGCGGGGCGCTTCGGGGATCGCTGGAACCTGGGCTTCCTGGCAGAGACCGAGCGTCAGGTCGAGGCCCACTTGAAGGGGCACCTGGACAAATTGCCGGAGGAGGATCGCAAATCCCGGGCTATCCTTGATCAGATGAAAGTGGACGAAGCCGGTCACGCCGACACCGCCGTCCATCTTGGCGCCCATGAACTGCCTGCGCCGGTGAAGGTGGCTATGAAGGTGGCATCAAAAGTGATGACGCGCACGGCTTACTATCTGTAAGCGGCATGACGTCCTTCCCTGGAAGGGCGTCATCCTCAATCAGGCTGCCTCGATGATCTTCCATTCATGGATTATTTCGGCGGTCTTGCCCAGCATGATGGAAGCTGAGCAGTACTTCTCCGCGGAGAGGTGGATTGCACGCTCCACCGCTTCGGGTTTCAGGTTACGGCCGATCACCGTGTAGAGAAAGCGGATTCGGGTGAATACCTTGGGGTCGGTTTCCGCACGCTCGGCTTCCAGTTTCACCTGGCAGCCGGTCACATCTTGCCGCCCCCGTTTCAGGATGAGGACAACGTCGTAGGCGGTGCATCCGCCCGCTCCCGCAAGCATGAGTTCCATTGGACGAGGGGCGAGGTCGCGGCCCCCTCCCTCCGGGGCGCCGTCCATCGTCACCAGATGGCCGCTTCCGGTCTCCGCCATGAAGCTCATGCCGTCAACCCATTTGATGGTGCATTCCATTTCTTGACTCCCTCAGGGGCTGCTGTGTTTCCGCCTGCGCAATGGCGGCGGATTCTACCGGAGGTTGGCGCTGGTCAGGGGCGCGCGGGCGTCTCATGCAGTGCAAGTTGCCATGAGGAAAAAATGACTTTGGTATCTCTCTGTGCGAGGTGCTGAGGCCATGGTGCCGGGCAGTTTCTGTAGATGCGAGCAGGGGTTTGGGGAAATAAGAGAGGTTTATGCTGAGATCAAAACTTTTATAGTGCAATGCACAAAAATCGCTTGCGCCATGTTTGGCCTTTCCGGATAATTCGCTTCAGTCGGATCCAAAGCGCAGCAATCAGAGCAAAAGTAATGCGGCGCTGATCCAAAGGTGTCTCCTCCACCCTCCTCCTTTGGTGTGGATTTAACGCAGTCCCAAGAGGGCTGCGTTTTTTTTTCTGCGCCCCGATGCGTGTTCAATTAGTAAATTGACACAGCGGGCGGTTTCGCTTTAGGATTGCGAGCTTTCCGTTTGGTGGCCGGCTCGCCAGGCCTGACAAAGATCGAGGATTCGAATGAAAACGTTTTCTGCCAAGCCGCACGAGGTTCAGCGCGACTGGTTCGTTGTCGACGGCACGGACAAGGTGCTTGGCCGTCTGGCCGCCGAGGTTGCTCGCCGCCTGCGTGGCAAGCATAAAGCCATCTACACGCCGCACGTGGATACCGGTGACTACATCATCGTTGTCAACGTCGAAAAGCTGCGTGTGACCGGCAACAAGGCGCTGGACAAGAAGTACTACCGTCACTCCGGCTATCCGGGCGGGATCTACGAGACCAACTTCACCAAGCTGCAGCAACGCTTCCCGGAGCGCGTGCTGGAGAAAGCGGTGAAGGGCATGCTGCCGAAGGGTCCGCTGGGCTATGCCATGCTGAAGAAGCTGAAGTGCTATGCGGGGCCCGCTCATCCGCACACCGCTCAGCAGCCCCAAGTTCTCGAGATCTGACAGGAGCCTAGATAATGGCTGTGACTTACAACTACGGAACCGGTCGCCGCAAGACCGCGGTCGCCCGTGTGTTCATCAAGCCGGGCTCCGGCAACATCGTCGTCAACGGCAAGCCGGTCGACGAGTTCTTCTCCCGCGAAACAGGCCGCATGATCGTACGTCAGCCGCTGGTTCTGACCGGCAACGAAGGCCGTTTCGACATCATGGTGAATGTCACTGGCGGTGGTGAATCCGGCCAAGCTGGCGCTGTGCGCCACGGCATCACCCGCGCGCTGATCGATTACAGCGCCGAGCTCAAGGGCGAACTGCGCACCGCCGGTTTCGTGACTCGCGATGCGCGTGAAGTCGAGCGTAAGAAGGTTGGTCTGCGCAAGGCGCGCCGCCGGAAGCAGTTCTCCAAGCGCTGATACGCGCGGGTGCTGTATCAAAAGCCGCCTCTGGGCGGCTTTTTGCATTCCAAGCCAGGTGCATACGTAGGTGGTGGTTTGGTCCGCGCCCTGGTCGTTGGTCTTGCGTTATGCCGGGTGTGCCCACATATTGGTCAGAGGTTTTTGCGTAATTCGTGCCGTTAGCCTCTGAGGAACTTTGGTGGTTGTTGTAGGATCCGATTTTGACGACTGAGGGCGGGAAAGCGCATCATCCGCTTCAGCCCCGACAAGGAGAGAATATGAGCGAAGTGATCGATACCCCCGAAATCCTGGTCTTCACCGACAGTGCTGCCAACAAGGTGCGCGAGCTGATCGACGAGGAAGGCAACCCCGAGTTGAAGCTGCGTGTATTCGTGACTGGCGGTGGTTGCTCCGGCTTCCAGTACGGCTTCACCTTCGATGAAGAAGTGAACGAAGACGACACCACCTTCGAGAAGAATGGCGTGATGCTGCTGATCGATCCGATGAGCTACCAGTATCTGGTTGGCGCTGAAATCGATTACAGCGAAGGCTTGGAGGGGTCGCAGTTCGTGATTCGCAATCCGAACGCCACCAGTACCTGCGGTTGCGGTTCTTCCTTCTCGGCCTGATCGGCGATCGGCAGCAAATAGCAAACGGGGCGCCCAGGCGCCCCGTTTGCTTTGGGAGGCCGAGAAAAGACTCAGTTCTTGCTGGCGACCGGTGCCGGCGCGTTGTTCAGCAGGCTCAGGCGGTTCAGCAGGGGCGCGCTGGCCGTACGGAACTGGCCCAGTTCCTGGGGCGTCAGCGGGTCGGCGGTCGGCAGGGCGATCTTCATGGGATCCTGGGCGATGTTGTTCACCCGGACTTCATAGTGCAGATGCGGGCCTGTGGCCCAGCCGGTGGAGCCGACGAAGGCGATGAGGTCCCCCTGGCTCACCGACATGCCTTTCTTCAGCCCGGTGGCGAAGCGGCTGAGGTGGGCATAGGCGGTGGCGTAGCGGTTGCTGTGACGCAGGACGACGATGTTGCCGTAGCCGTTCTGGGTGCCGACGAACTCCACCACGCCGTCCGAACTCGCCTTTACCGGAGTGCCGGTGGGGGCGGCGAAGTCCACGCCGGCATGGGTGCGCCAGTTCTTGTGGATGGGGTGGAAGCGGCGGCCGAAGCCGGAAGAGATCCGGGTGAAGGCCAGCGGCGAGCGCAGGAAGCCCTGGCGCAGGCTGCGGCCATCGGCGGTGTAATACTGCTCCTTGCCGCTGGCGCCCTTGTAGAGCACGACGACGTGGCGCTTGCCCTGGTTCACGAATTCCGCCGCCAGCACGCGGCCGGTGCGTACCGGCACGCCGTGGTCGTAGATGGTTTCGTAGACGACGCTGAACTGGTCGCCGCTGCGCAGGTCAGTATGGAAGTCGATCTCGGTGCCGAAGAGATCCGCCAGTTTGGTGGCGATGCTGTCGGGCAGGCCGACCGAGTCGGTGGCGCCGAAGAGCGAGTGGCGGATGGTGGCTGAGCGCATCTCGACCACGGTCATCGCAGGCGCGGCGGCTTCCTTGCGTACGCGGATGGTGCCGGCGCTGTCCCGCTCTATGGTCAGCCGGTCGCCGCTCTGGGAGGTCGGCAGGCTGAGCGTGGCGAGGCGGCCGTTGCCGTGGACCAGTGCAGTGACGGACAAGCCGGCACGCAATTGTCGTAGCGCCAGCTTGCCTTCCGGCGACGATAGCAAGAAGTCCAGTGCTTCCGGGTCGGCGATGCCGAGGCGGCGGAAAATGGAATTCACCGTATCGCCCGGCATCACCCTGTCATCATGGACGTAGGGCAACTCCCCCGCGCCGTCCAGTGTGGTGGCCTGGGGAGCCGCAAGGGTTTCAACCACCGAGGTCAGATTGAGCGGACCGGGGTCATTCGGGACGACTGCGGTGGCCGCGACCACGCCGAGAAGGGAGGTGCCGAAGACGCCCGCCAGCAGCCAGGGCCGCTTGCGACTGAAGAGATGCGCCGGCAGTTCGGCTAGAATCCTGCTTTTTCTGGCCTGCATTGGCTTTCACGGACAAAAAACTTCGTGGAGTCTATCAAAGTTTTTGCAGGCCCCGCTGTGCGAATTTTGGAGAGAGGAAATGAGTGACGTCCAGGCCGCGCTGGCGCTGATCAAACGCGGTGCAGACGGGCTGCTGGTCGAGTCCGAGCTGGTGCAGAAACTGGAGAGCGGACGGCCGCTGCGGGTGAAGGCGGGCTTCGACCCCACCGCGCCCGACCTGCACTTTGGTCATACGGTATTGATCAACAAGCTGCGCCATTTCCAGGACCTGGGCCACCAGGTGCAGTTCCTGATCGGCGACTTCACCGGGATGATCGGCGACCCCAGCGGCAAGAACGCCACCCGCCCGCCTTTGTCGCGCGAGCAGGTGCTGGAGAATGCCCGCACCTACCAGGAGCAGGTGTTCAAGATCCTGGACCCGGAAAAGACCGAGATCTGCTTCAACTCCACCTGGATGCAAAGCATGAATGCGGCGGACATGATTCGCCTCGCCTCCCTGCAGACGGTGGCGCGCATGCTGGAGCGCGACGACTTCGCCAAGCGCTACGCCGGCCAGCAGCCGATCTCCATCCACGAGTTCCTCTACCCGCTGTGCCAGGGCTACGACTCGGTGGCGATGAAAGCGGACGTCGAACTCGGCGGCACCGACCAGCGTTTCAACCTGCTGATGGGCCGCGAGTTGCAGAAGCACTATGGCCAGACGCCGCAGTGTGTGCTGATGATGCCGCTACTGGAAGGCTTGGACGGCGTGAACAAGATGTCCAAGTCGCTCGGCAATTACATCGGCATCGCCGAGCCGGCGAAGGAGATCTTCGGCAAGGTGATGTCGGTGTCCGACACGCTGATGTGGCGCTATTTCGAGTTGTTGTCCTTCCGCAGCCTGGAGGAGATCGCCGGGCTGCGCCGCGGCGTCGAGCAGGAAGGCCGCAACCCGCGCGACGTGAAGGTGATGCTGGCACAGGAGTTGGTGGCCCGCTTCCACGGTGCTGCTGCCGCTGACGAAGCGCTGGCTGACTTCGAAGCCCGCTTCCAGCGCAACGCCATTCCCGACGACATCCCGGAAGTGCGGGTCGCCGTGGGCGAGGGCATGCCGGTGTTCCAGGTGATCAAGCAGGCCGGCCTCACTGGCAGCACCTCGGAGGCGATGCGCATGATCGACCAGGGCGCGGTGAAGCTGAACGGCGAGCGGGTGGATGACAAGGCGCGGCTGCTGCCGGCGGGCGAAACCGTGGTGCTGCAGGTGGGCAAGCGCAAGTTCGCTTCCGTGGTGCTGGAGTGAGCGGCGGCGCCGGCCGCCCGATCGGCGTCTTCGATTCGGGCATCGGCGGCCTCACCGTGGTGCGGGCGCTGATGGAGCGCCTGCCGATGGAAGACATCGTCTATTTCGGCGACACCGCCCGCGTGCCTTACGGTGTCAAGTCGGTGGCCACCATCGGGCAATTCACCGCACAGATCACCGACTTCCTGCTGCAGCAGGACGTGAAGATGCTGATCGTCGCCTGCAACACCATGGCAGCGGTCGCTGCCGAGGTGGTGCGCCAGCGCGCCGGCGACATCCCGGTGCTGGACGTGATCGAGGCCGGCGCGCGTGCTGCGGTGGCCGAGGCGCCGGGCGGGCGTATCGGCGTCATCGGCACCCCGACCACCATCAACAGCAACGCCTACGCCCGCCGCATCCATGCACTGGACCCGACGGTGCGAGTCTATTCACGCGCCTGTCCGCTGTTCGTGCCGCTGGTGGAAGAGGGCTGGCTGGATCACGAGGTGACCCGGCTGACCGCGCAGGAATATCTGCGCCCGGTGTTGGCGGAAGAGGTGGATGGGCTGGTGTTGGGCTGTACTCACTACCCGCTGCTGAAACCGCTGCTGCGCGACGTGGTGGGGTCGGGAGTGAAGCTGATCGACTCCGCCTACACGACTGCCGAGTTCGCCGCCGCCAGCCTGCAGGCCGCCGGTCTGGCGCATGTCAGCGAGCTGCCGGCGCGCTACCGCTACGTGGTCACCGACGTGCCCTTGCGCTTCCAGACCATAGGTGAGCGCTTCCTCGGCCGTTCGCTGGGCAGGGTGGAGAAGGTCGACTGGTAGTGCTCCGGTTCGGGGCGGGAGCAACGGATAGGAAAAACGGCAGGGGCGATTCGCCACCTGCCGTTTTTCTTATCCGCGCATCCAGTCTGGTTGCCGCGTTCCTTGCTGCTCTCCCGCTCAGCCCGGCCCGGTCGCCACCGGCCGCTTCGGGTCGGCGCACCATTCGCTCCACGAACCGGCGTACAGCCGCGAGCCGCTGAGGCCGGCGGCCTCCATTGCCAGCAGGTTGTGGCAGGCGGTGACGCCGGATCCGCACTGGTGCACCACCTTGTGGATGTCGTGGCCCTTCAGCAGCGCGCCGAATTCCTCGCGTAATACCGAAGCCTGCTTGAAGCAGCCGTCGCCGCCGAGGTTGTCCTTGAAGAAGCGGTTGGTGGCGCCGGGGATGTGGCCGCCCACCGGGTCCAGCGTCTCGTTCTCGCCGCGGAAGCGGTCCGGGCTGCGGGCGTCCAGCAGCAGCATGTCCGGGCGGTTCAGATGGGCGTACACATAGTCGGCATCCACTCGCGAGGGCTGCAGCGCCAGCGTGTAGGTGGCGGGGCGGGCCTCCGGTGTTTCGGTGGACAGCGCCTGGCTGGCGCGGCACCAGGCCTGGAAGCCGCCGTCCAGCACCGCGACGCGGTGGTGGCCCAGCCAGCGCAGCAGCCACCACAGACGGGCGGCGAACATGCCGCCGGCGTCGTCATAGGCGACGACCTGGGTGTGGTTGCCGACGCCGCACTCGGCGAGCCGTGCTGCCAGGTGGGCGGGGTCCGGCAGCGGATGGCGGCCATTGTGGCCGTTCTTGGGGCCGGAGAGGTCGTCATCCAGGTCGAGGTAGAAGGCGCCAGGCAGGTGGCCGACGCTGTAGGCATCGAAACCGAAGTCCGGGTTGGTGAGGTCGAAGCGGCAGTCGAACAGCACCCAGTCGGGATCATGCAGATGCTGGGCGAGCTCGTTGGCGCCGATCAGCGTCGCATAGGAGGCGCTCACCGCGCTTCCTCCGCGGTCTCCTCCAGCCAGGCGCGGGCGGAGGCTTCGTCCTCGAACACCTGCACGTCGGCATCGACGAAGAGTTGGGAAACCCAGGCGCTCCAGGTGATCCACTGGTCGTTGGTCAGCAGCGCGATGCGGCGGAAGTCGCGGGCGTGGGCGCGGGAGAACTTGATCTCCTCCCAGGCAACGTCCAGCGTGAAGCCCAGCATCTCGCGCAGATCGAAGAGCAGGTCCACCGGACCCTCGAAGCGGATCTTGTAGCTGACGAGCTCCTCGAACTCCTTGTAGTCGGCCAGGGTGAACTCGCCGAAAACGCTGACGGCAACCAGGCTGTCGCTGTGCTCGGTGCTGATCATGGTGGCCTCCTGAGGGCGTTAAATGGTGTCTGCCACTATAGCCCCAGGCTGGAAAGCGCTCAATCCGGGGTCTGGCTGGCGGCGTTTCCTGCGGGCGCGGGGCGCTGCCCTCCGGCTTGCGCCGAGGGCGGCCGCGGCCGGGTGGCCAGCGAAGTGGCGATGCCGCTGGCGACGATGAGGGCGATGGCGAACCAGGCGGCCAGCGGCAGCAGCTCGTTCCACAGCAGCACGCCGAATAGGCTGGAGAACAGCACGGTGGTGTAGCTGAGGTTGGCGGAGACCACGGTGCGGCCGTAGCGGTAGGAGCGCGTCATCGCCAGTTGCGCGCAGCCGCCGAACAGGCCGGCGCCAGCGAGCAGGGCGAAGCCGCGCAGGTCCGGCAGGTGCAGGCCGCGCGCCAGCGCCCAGGGCAGGCCGAGCGCGGCGGTGAGGGCGGAGAACCAGAACACAGTGCGCACTTCCGGCTCGCCGGCGCGGCCCAATTCGCGCACGCTGACGTAGGCCAGGCTGGCGAGCAGGCCGCCGCACAAGCCGGCCACCGCGCCCGGCCATTGCTCCGGCTGCACCGTGGGGCGCAGCAGCAGGGCGACGCCGACGAAGCCCATCGCCACCGAGGCCAGCGCCGGCCAGCGCAGGCGCTCGCCGAACCACAGCACCAGCAGCAGGGCGACGAAGATGGGCGAGGTGTAGCTCAGGGTGACGGCGCTGGCCAGCGGCAGGATGCCGAGAGCGAAGAAGTAGCACATCAGCGCCAGCGAGCCGGAAAAGCCGCGGGAGAGCTGCAGCCGCCAGTGCGGCGTGCGCAGCGGAATGCCGCCGAGGCGGGCGACGATCCACATCATCAGCACGCCGACCGCGCCGCGGTAGAACACCAGCTCGCCGGTAGAAAACTCGTCCGACCCCAGTTTCACGCACACGCCCATGCAGGCGAACAGGAAGCTGGCGACGATCATCCACAGGGAAGGCATGGTGCGCTGCAAAAGGAACGGAAGGCCGGCATTGGACCACAGCCGCCGCACCGGCGACAGTCCGGCGCGGCGGTCGCGGCAGCGCTTCGCGGCGCCTTTAGGCCAGCGTCAGCCAGTCCGCATGGCGTTCGTCCTCGCCGCGCACGCAGGCGAAGAAGCGCCGTTGCAGCTCGCGGGTGATGGCGCCGGGCTGGCCGCTGCCGACGCGGCGCCTGTCCACCTCCACCACCGGGGTGATCTCCGCCGCAGTGCCGGTGAAGAACACTTCATCGGCGATGTAGAGCTCGTCGCGGGTGATGCGGCGGGCGACGATCTCGTAGCCAGCCTCGCGCGCCAGCGTGTGCAGCGTGCGGCGGGTGATGCCGTCCAGCGCCGAGGTGATCTCCGGCTCGTAGATCACGCCGCGCTTCACCAGGAAGACGTTCTCGCCCGGCCCTTCGGCGACGAAGCCGTCGGTATCCAGCAGCAGCGCTTCGTCATAGCCCTCCTGGCGCGCCTCGCGGCAGGCGAGGATGGAGTTGGTGTAGGTAGACACCGCCTTGGCGCGGCACATCTGCACGTTCACATGGTGCCGGGCGAAGCTCGCCACCTTGACGCGGATGCCGCGCTCCAGCCCGTTGTCGCCCAAGTAGGCGCCCCAGGCCCAGGCCGCCACCATTACATGCACCGCCGCGCCCAGCGGATCGACGCCGACCTTCTCGGCGCCGAGGAAAACCAGCGGGCGGATGTAGCCGCCGGCAAGTGCGTTGCGGCGGATGGCGTCGCGGCAGGCCTGGCGCAGGGCGTCGCGGTCGAAGGGCATGTCCAGGCCGAGGATGTGGGCGGATTCGAACAGCCGCTCGACATGGTCGTCCAGCCGGAAGATGGCGGCGCCGCGCGGCGTCGCATAGGCGCGCAGGCCCTCGAAGCAGCCGAGGCCGTAGTGCAGGGTGTGGGTCAGCGCGTGCACCCTGGCTTCGCGCCAGGGCAGCCATTGGCCGTCCAGCCAGATCCAGCCGTCGCGGTCTTCCATCGTGGTGGGGGTGATGCTCATGAGGTCGCACTCCTGGTGTCGGATCGAAGGGGAAAAGGCCGCGGGCGGTGGGAGCGGCTTCGATCGGCGGAGGAAAACGGGGTGCGCTTTGCCGGGCAACGCCGCCGGGGTGGGGCGGCGCTGGAGGTGCCGAAGAGGAGGTCCAGATTGCGCGCTGCAGCAGCGGCTTTCAAACGAAAGCGGCGTGGCGTCGGATGAGCCTGATTCATCCGAATGGTCCGACTTGGGTGGTCAGCCGCAGCCGCTGGGGCTAGGCTAGGGTCATGTCCAAGCGAGGAGAGGCCGATGTCCTACGTGCTGGCGCTGGACCAGGGCACCACCAGTTCGCGTGCCATGGTGTTCGATGCCGACGGCCGGGTGCGCAGTGTCGCCCGGCGCGACTTCCCGCAGCATTTCCCGCGGCCCGGCTGGGTGGAGCACGACCCCGCCGACATTCTGCGCAGCCAGCTGGAATGCGCCCGCGCGGCGCTGGCGGATGCCGGCCTGCGCGCCGGCCAGCTGGCGGCGGTGGGCATCGCCAACCAGCGCGAAACCACCGTGCTGTGGGAGCGCGCCAGCGGCCGCGCGGTGGCGCCGGCCATCGTCTGGCAGGACCGCCGCACCGCCGCCGACTGCGAACGCCTGCGCAGCCAGGGCTGGAGCGCGGCCCTGCGCGAACGCACCGGGCTGGAGCTGGACCCCTACTTCTCCGCCACCAAGCTCGCCTGGCTGCTGGACCATGTGCCCGGCGCCCGCGAGCGCGCCGAGGCCGGCGAACTTGCCTTCGGCACGGTGGATAGCTGGCTGCTGTGGCATCTGAGCGGTGGTCAGCTGCACCTCACCGACCGCGGCAACGCCTCCCGCACCCTGCTGCTGGACGTGCACGCCCGCGAGTGGGACGCCGATCTGCTCGCTCGCTTCCGCATCCCGGCGGCGGTGCTGCCGCGGCTGGTGGACAGCCTGGGCGTTTGCGGCGAAACCGCGCCCGAAGTGCTGGGCGCCGCGGTGCCCATCGCCGGCATCGCCGGCGACCAGCAGGCCGCCACCTTCGGCCAGGCCTGCTTTGCCCCCGGCATGGCCAAGAACACCTACGGCACCGGCTGCTTCCTGCTGATGAACACCGGCGAAGCGCCGGTCGCCTCGCACAACCGCCTGCTCTCCACCGTCGGCTGGACCGGCGGCGGCCGCCACGCCTACGCGCTGGAAGGCAGCGTGTTCATGGCCGGCGCCGTCGTGCAATGGCTGCGCGACAGCCTGGGCCTGATCCGCAACGCCAACGACATCGAAGCCCTGGCCGCCAGCGTGGAAGACAGCGCCGGCGTGGTCTTCGTGCCCGCCTTCACCGGCCTGGGCGCGCCGCACTGGGATGCCCGTGCCCGTGGCACCCTGCTCGGCCTCACCCGCGGCGCCGGCCCCGGCCACATCGCCCGCGCCGCGCTGGAAGCCATCGCCCTGCAGACGGTGGACTTGGTCGCCGCCATGCGCCGCGACGGCGCCCAGTCGCTCACCGAGCTGCGGGTGGATGGCGGTGCCGCCGCCAACGATCTGCTGATGCAGCTGCAGGCCGACCTGCTGGGCGTGCCGGTGCTGCGCCCGCGCATGCTGGAGACCACCGCGCTGGGCGCCGCCTGGCTGGCCGGGCTGGGCGTTGGCCTGTGGCGCGATACCGATGCGTTGGCGACCCAATGGCGGCTGGATCGCCGCTTCGAGCCGAGCTGGAGCGACGACCGCCGCGCGGCGGTGATCGCCCGCTGGGCACGGGCGGTGGAGCGCGCCAAAGACTGGGCGGAGGAGGAATGAGGCGGCTGGCCATGGGAAGGGAGCGCATGCGGCCCGCCGTGCTGCCGGCCGGCGCGGTGGAGGCAAGCGGGCGGGCAGCTGCTCCGGCCGATGTTGAAGCGGTGCTTGCCTCGCCAGCCGGCGGCTGCGGGCGTTGCCGGCGCGGGCGCCGTGCAAGCCGGCGGTTCCGCGGCGGCCTGCGTGTTCCGCGCCGGCCGGGGCCGGAGGCAGGGGAGGCGGGATGGCGCTGACGCCCGCCGCCGCAAGCCGCGCCGCCGCGCTCGCCCGGCTGGCGGAAACGCCGGAGTGGGACATGCTCGTCATCGGCGGCGGCGCCACCGGCCTGGGCTGCGCGGTGGATGCCGCCGCCCGCGGCTACAAGGTGCTGCTGGTGGAAGCGCAGGACTTCGCCAAGGGCACCAGTTCGCGCGCCACCAAGCTGGTACACGGCGGCGTGCGCTACCTCGCCCAGGGCAATCTGCCGCTGGTGCGCGAGGCGCTGGCCGAGCGCGCCCGCCTGCTGGCCAACGCGCCCCATCTGGTGCATCCGCTGCGCTTCGTCGTGCCCAGCTACCGCCGGCGCGACACCGCCCTGCTGGCCGTAGGCCTGGGCGCCTACGATCTCCTCGGCGGCTTCGGCAGTCAGGGCGGCATCGCCCGCAGCCGGGTGCTGGACGTGGCGCAGACGCGCGCCGCCCTGCCGACGGTGAAGACCGCCGGCCTGCGGGGCGGCATCGCCTACTGGGACGCGCAGTTCGACGACGCCCGCCTGGCGCTGGCCCTGGCGCGCACGGTGGAAGACCTGGGCGGCCTCGCCCTCAACTACTGCGCGCTTGCCGATCTGCTGGTGGAGGGCGGCCGGCTGCGCGGCGCGGTGTTGCAGGAGGCGGGCGGGCGCGTGTTCCGGGTGGCCGCCCGGGTGGTCATCAACGCCACCGGCGTGTGGGCGGACAGCGTGCGCCGCCTCGCCCAGCCGGCGACGCCGCCGCTGCTGCGGCCCAGCCAGGGCATCCACCTGGTGGTAGACCGCGGTTTCCTGCCCGGCACGGACGCCCTGCTGGTGCCGCGCACCGCCGACGGCCGGGTGCTGTTCATGATTCCCTGGCAGGGCCGGCTGCTGCTGGGCACCACCGACAGCCTGCGTGCAGACTTGCCGCTGGAGCCGCAGCCTTTGCCGGGCGAGGTGGATTTCGTGCTCGATACCGCCGCCGCCTACCTCGAACGCCCGCCGCGGCGGCAGGATGTACTCAGCCAGTTCGCCGGCCTGCGGCCCTTGATCGGCGGGGGCATGGGCAATGACGAGCGCCCCACTGGCGGCCTGTCGCGGGAGCATCTGATCGAGGTTTCCGCCACCGGCCTGGTCAGCGTGCTGGGCGGCAAGTGGACCACCTATCGCCATATGGCCGAAGAGGCGGTGGACCGCGCCCTGGCGGTGGCTGGCCTGCCACGGCGGGCCGCGGCGACCGCCACCTTGAGGCTGCATGGCGCGCGGGAGGGCGACGACCCCTACGGCAGCGACCGCGAGGCGGTGGAAGCCCTGCCCGGCGCCGGCCGCCGCCTGCTGGAGGGCCTGACGCTGACCGAGGCCGAGGTGCGCCACGCCGCGCGGGCGGAATACGCGCTGAGCGTGGAGGATGTGCTGGCGCGGCGGCACCGCGCGCTCTTCCTGGATGTTCGTTTGGCGGAACAGATTGCCGGGCAAGTGGCCGTCATCTTGGCCGACGAGCTTGGCCGGGACGGAAATTGGTGCGAGCTACAGGTGAAGCGTTTTCGCATGCTGGCGCAAAGCTATGCGGCCGCCTCTGCTACTTCACGGTAGGCGCCGCTGTTGGCTGCTTTGCCATTCCTTGCCGGGTTTGAAAAGCCTTGACAGCAGAAATAGGCAAGGAGAAAGAGTAGCCATTACTGCAGCTCACGACGATGAGGTTCTCACCGTGCCCTTTGGACTCCAACCGGGCTTTTGGCGAATGGTCGCATTCGGCTGAAAGTCGTGCGGTATGTGTGGCTGCTTCAAGCAGGGAGCGGGTATCTGCGGAATCGGGGCCGAGGTCAGCTTGAGCAGGGAAGGAGAGGCTGAAGAGGGCTGCCAAGCAGAGAAATCCGGAAAGCGAACGAGCGCGATGCAAAGGCATTTATTCTTAATTGAAGAGGGTAGATATACCCATTTTGGGCCTTTGAGCTAGACTTTTGTACTACTCCAATCAATTTATCTATTGAGGTGCGAAATCAGTCACGTATTAACTGTACTTGCTTTGCGGTTAATTGCTAATCGGAAGTGGTAGCCCGTGCCCGCGCTTGCAACCAGCGCACGAAGTGCCGCACCCAGGGCAGGGTCTGCGCCGCTGGCGAGACGACGGCATAGAAACCCTTGTCCGCCACTTCGATGTCGAACGGCTTTACCAGCGTGCCGGCGGCGAGATAGGGCTTGGCCAGCAGGCTGACGGTGAGGGCGATGCCGGCGCCGGCGGCGGCGGCCTCCAGCATCATCATCGAGTCCTCGAACAGCGGGCCTTCGGCCGGCTCGCCACGGGCCAGGTCGGCGGCAGCGAACCAGGGCGACCACGCCAGCAGCGGATGGCGCAGCAGGCGCTGGCCGTCCAGGTCGGCGGGCCGGGCGAGGCGGTCGGCGAGGGCGGGGCTGCACACAGGGAAGACGGTTTCGCGCCGCAGCTCGTAGGCCTCCAGCCCCGGCCAGGGCGGATCGCCGTAGCGCAGGCCGACGTCGGCCTCGCCGGCGGTGAGCGGCGCCAGGCTGGTGGAGGTGGAGAGCACGAAGTCGATGCGCGGGTCTTCCTGCGGGTAGTCGGCGAGCTGGCCGACCAGCCATTTGGCGCCGATCGCTGGCGCCACCGACAGGCGCAGCGGCCGTGCTTCCAGGCGGCGCAGACGGGTGCTGGCGGTTTCCAGCCGGCGCAGGGCGGCGCGGACTTCGACCAGGTAATCCTGGCCGGCGGCGGTCAGCGTCACCAGCCGGTTGTGGCGCTCGAACAGCGGCAGGCCCAGCCAGTCTTCCAGCGCGTGGATGCGGTGGCTGATGGCGGAGGGCGTGAGGTGCAGCTCCTCGGCCGCAGCCAGGAAGCTGCCGCTGCGGGCGGCGGCCTCGAAGGCGACCAGGGCGGGCAGGGGCGGCAGGCGGATCATGGCTGGGTGGCGGCGGGCATGGTAGCGATACTACCGCCGCGGGCGAGAGGCGGCGAAGCGGCGGCGGCGCTGCGAAAGGCTGCAATTGGCCGTTCGGGGGCGCCAGCCGCATCAGCAGGCAAGCCGGCAACTCAATAGCCGGTGGCCCTCCACCCCGCCTTCTTCGGCAGGCTCCGGGGCAGGCCCGCATCCTGCAGCGCCCTGCACCCGCCGCGGGGCTCAGGGCGAATGGCCGTGCTTACCTGCTTGCTGGGTCACTAACTGCCCGCGGCAGCGTCACCCGCGCTTCCAGCCCGCCCTCGGGATGGTTGCCCAGCGCCACCTCGCCACGCTGGGCGCGCAGCAGGTTGCGGGCGATCGCCAGGCCCAGGCCGGTGCCACCGGTTTCGCGGTTGCGGGAGGACTCGGTGCGGTAGAACGGCTCGAACACCTTCTCCAACTCATCCGCCGGCAGGCCGGGGCCGTGGTCGCGGATGCGGATCTCGTAGCGGTCCGGCAACTCGGCCAGCGTGATGTTGACCTCGCCGCCGAACTTCACCCCGTTCTCCACCAGGTTCCACAGCGCCCGGCGCAGCGCCGTAGGGCGGCTGGGGCAGGGCGTGGGCGCGCTGCCGCTGACGGTGACCGTCCAGCCGAGGTCGGCGGCGTCGGCGCGCAGCACGTCGGCCAGGCTTTCCAGGCTCACCGGCTGCGGCGGGCTGGAGGCGTCCATGCTGCGGGCGTAGGCCAGTCCTTCCTTGACCAGCGATTGCATGGCGTCGAGGTCGGCCTGGATGCGGTCGCGCAGGTTTTCCTCGTCCACCATCTCGGCGCGCAGGCGCAGGCGGGTGATGGGCGTCTGCAGATCGTGGGAGATGGCGGCGAGGATGCGGGTGCGCTCGGCCACATGCTCGCGGATGCGCTGCTGCATCTGGTTGAAGGCGGCGGCGGCCTGGGCTACCTCGGTGGGGCCGCTGGAGCTCATCGGCGCGCGCTCCGGGTCTTCGCCCAGGGCGCGGGCGGCGGCGGCCAGCCGCGACAGCGGCCGGGTGGCGATGCGCACCGCCAGCCAGGTGAGCAGGGCGACGCCGATGACCAGCGCCGCCAGCGCGGCGATGAGGCGATCCGGCGGCGCCAGCGGCGGGCCGGGTTCCGGGCCGATGCCGGGCAGGCGCACGCTCAAGGGCGTGCCGTCGCGCAGCGGGATGGTGACCAGGTAGAAGGGATGGTTGTCCGGCCGCTGGACGACGGTGAGGCTGGCCTTGTGGTCCGGCAGGGCGGTGCCTAGCGCGCGCAGCAGGGCGTGGTCGCGCACCGGCTGGGCGTTGTCCGGCGGCGGGCGCAGGGCCAGGCGCAGGCGGCGGCGGCCGAGGTCGTCTATCCAGCCGGCGCGCTCCTGGGGCGGCAGGCGCTCCAGCACCTGCACGGTGGCGGCGATTTCCTGGGCGATGCCCTCGAACAGCACGTTGCGGCCGACGCGGTCGCGCTCGCCGACGAAGAGGGCGAAGCTCACCGCCAGCACCACTGCCATGCCCAGCAGCCAGATCAGCATCAGGCGGGCGAACAGGCTGCGCGGCAGCGGCAGCCTCATTGCGCGCCCTCGCCGCCGAGTTGGCCGACGCTGTGCACCTCGCTGCTCAGCACATAGCCTTCATTGCGCACCGTCTTGATGATGGCCGGCTCGCGGGCGTTGTCGCCCAGGCGCTGGCGCAGCCGGCTCACCAGCAGGTCGATGGAGCGGTCGAACACGTCCGCCTCGCGGCCCTGGGTGAATTCCATCAGCTGGTCGCGCGACAGCACCCGCTGCGGATGGGCGAGGAACACGCCCAGCATGCGGTATTCGGCGCCGGACAGCGGCACCACCGTGCCGGCCCCGTCGATGAGGTGGCGGTTCACCGTATCCAGCCGCCAGCCGGCGAAGTGCAGCTCGCGCGCCTGCCCGGGCGGGGAGGCTTCCAGGTTGGGCGGCAGCGCGCGGGCACGGCGCAGGATGGCGCGGATGCGGGCGTACAGCTCGCGCGGCACGAAGGGCTTGGGCAGGTAATCGTCGGCGCCCATCTCCAGGCCGATGATGCGGTCCATGTCTTCGCCGCGGGCGGTCAGCATCAGGATGGGCGTGTTGGCGTGGGCGTGGGTGGCGCGCAGGTTGCGGCACAGGGTGAGGCCGTCCTCGCCGGGCATCATCAGGTCGAGCACGATGAGGTCCACCCGGTGTTTCTCCAGCGCCGCCTTCATCTCGCGGCCGTCGGCGGCGGTGGTGCAGCGCAGGCCCTGCTTTTCGAGGTAGTCGGCCAGCAGGCCGCGGATGTCGCGGTCGTCATCGACGATCAGGATGTGGTCTTGCTGATTGCTCATGGTCGTGATCTCTCCGTGGGACGCATCTTAAGGTCCGGCTGTGGTGGCTTTGTATCCCTGCGTATCCGGAGCGGGCCGGGAGACATGTTCATGCAAAAGCAGCCCTTGCGAGACAAATGCGGCTTACACGGCGCTGTTCAAATGGCTCCGTCGCCCGAACGAACGGGCACATCAACGCAAGGAGAGACACATGAAGACCTGGATGAAGACCTCGATTGCCGCCGCCGTCATCGCCGTTCATGCGCTGGGCACCACCGCTGCATTCGCCCGGGACGACGACCACCGCGGCCCGGGCCGTGGGCCGGGCTGGACCCAGACCTCGCCGGAGAAGGCCCAGCAGCACGCCGAGCTGCGCCTCGCCAGGCTGGAGCTGGCGCTGGCGATCAAGCCGGAACAGCAAGCCGCGTGGGATCAGTTCAAGACCAGCATCGCCGCCCAGCAGGCCAAGGCTGGCGAACGCTTCGCCGCACGCAAGGACAAGGCGGAGGCGCCCCGTACCGCCAGCGAGCGTCTGGCGAAGATGGAGGAAATGAGCCAGCTGCGCCTGGCCGAGCTGGCCGAGACCCGCAAGGCGGTGGATACGCTCTACCCGCGGCTGAGCGACGCGCAGAAGAAGGTGTTCGACGCCGAGTTCATGAAGGGCCCCGACCCGCGTGGCGACCACCGTGGTCCGGGCAAGGGCCCGGGCCGCGATGCTGGCCCGCAGCAGGGCCACTGAGCTTCAGTCGCAGTACACACCCGCCCGCGTCGATGGCGGCGCGGGGAGGCGGAACGGCCCGGCGACGGGCCGTTCCGCCGTTCACGCGGTGCGACGCCTTTGGCGTGGAGGGGCGCCGGGAGAAGGCCAGGGAGGCCGGGCTTGGGCGCCCGGTCGGAGGAAAGATGGCCCCTTGCTGCCGGGCGCGGGCGGAAGGCCTGCTGCTTGAAGCCGCCGCCCGCTTCAGCCGGCCTGGCTCAGCGGCGCGGGGGAAACCCGCTGACGGGGCAGGTAAGGCAGCGCCGCCGCGGTCGGTACCTCTTCGTTCAACTGCGTCAGCACCATCAGGATCCAGCCGGCACAGGTGCTCTCGGTGACGCGGAAGCGGCGGCCGTCGACCATGTAAACGTCGAATACATGGTTGGGGTGGCTGTGGCGCTTGCGCTCGGTGAGGCGCAGCCAGGTGTCCAGCTCGGCATCGCCGATGCGGGGGCCGACCTGCTTGCTGTGGCAGTGGCGGATCAGGCCGGCGTAGGTGCTGACGGTGGGTGGCAGCTGGTGGAGTTCGCGGAAGGCGTCGTTGGTGAGCACCAGGCGGTCGGATGCGTCCAGCAGCGCCATCGGCTGGCGCATGCTGTCCAGCCCGCTCAGCAGGGCGGTGAGGGCGAAGCCGTTCTCGCGCGCGCTGCCGAACTGCCGTGCCGGCGGGAGGGGCGGCGTGGTGGCGGCTGGCGGCTCGCCGAAGTCCAGGCCGGCGACGCGGTCCCGCCCTTGGTGCTTGGCGCGGTACAGCATCTGGTCGGCCAGCCGCATCCAGGCTTCGTGGCTGTCCAGGTCGGGGCTGAGTTCGGCGACGCCAAAGCTGGCGGTGACCAGGGTGTCGTCCAGCAGCGGGGTTTCATGCAGGCGGGCGCGCAGGCGCTCGATCAGCACGCGTGCTTCCTTGGCGCGGGTCTGCGGCAGCAGCATGCCGAATTCCTCGCCGCCGTAGCGGCCGGCGATGTCGGTGGTGCGCAGGCACTCGCGCAGCAGGCCGGCGAAGCGGCGTATGGCGTCGTCGCCGGCTTCGTGGCCGTGATCGTCGTTGATGCGCTTGAAGTGGTCGATGTCCGTCAGCACCAGGGTGGCCGGCAGGCCGGCGCGGCGGTAGCGGGCGAATTCGTTGCGTACCTGGGCTTCCCAATGGCTGCGGTTGTAGAGGCCGGAAAGGCCGTCGTGGCGCGTCTGGTGCTCCAGTTCGGCGCGCTTGTTGCGCAACTTGGTGATGGCCTGGTGGGCGGTGTGCGCCACCAGCAGCGGGTGGGTGAGCAGCAGCGGCAGGCAGGACAGTATGTTGGCCATGGTGGATTCCGGCAGCCAGCGGAAGCCGCCGAGGAGCAGCCCCAACACCAGGCCGGCGGCCTGCCAGGCGAGGCCGCGGCCGAGCAGCTGCATGCCGCCGGCGGTCAGGCTGCTCATGCACAGCAGGGTGATGGTGAGCGCGCTGGGCAGGGCGTTGAAGCCGATCAGCGCAATCCAGAAGCCACCGGCGAACTGGTCGACCAGCAGGTTGCGCTGTTCGGCGCGGAAGGGATTGCCTGCCCGCCGCGCCCAGGCCCAGGCCAGGTGCGGCCAGACGAAGCAATAGAGCAGCAGGCCTATCCATTCCGCCAGCGGGGCGCCGGTGTGATGGAAGACGGTGAGAACCAGTGGCGAACCCACGGCCAGCCCTAGCACGCGCGGCAAGTAGGACTTGCGGGCGAAGCCGAGCTGGGCAGCATGGAGGCTGGGTTCGTTGGCGGTAAGCATGGGGCTAGCATGCCATGCGCCGAAAGTATTACCCGTGTGATTCTTGGCAGCTGCCTTATCGCCCTGCCAGCCACTGTTCCAGCGTATCCGGGGCTAGCGGACGGGCATAGAGATAACCCTGCCCGATGTGGCAGCCGTGCCGGGCGAGGAAGCGGGCCTGCTCTTGCCGCTCTATGCCTTCGGCGACGACGGTGAGGTTGAGGCTCTCGCCCATGCGGATGACTGCGTCCACCAGCGCGCCGGTCTTGTCGTCGCGGCCGAGGTCGCGGATGAAGCTGCGGTCCAGCTTCAGCTCGCTCACCGGCAGGCTGCGCAGGTAGCCCAGGCTGGAGTAGCCGGTGCCGAAATCGTCCAGCGCCAGATGCACGCCGGCGGCGTGGATGGCGGCGACGTTCTCCTGGGTGATGGGGTGGGCGTCCATCACCATGCTCTCGGTGGCTTCCAGGGTGATGTCGCGCGGGGTGAGGCAGTGGCGGGCCAGGGTGTCGGCGATCAGCGCCGGCAGTGTGGGGTCGCGGAAGTGGGGCGAAGAGAGGTTGAGCGATACCGAAGGAATCGGCACGCCGCGCCGGCGCCAGTCGGCGAGCTGGCGACAGGCTTCGTCCAGCACCACCCGGCCGAGCTCGACGATGAGGCCGCATTCCTCTGCCAGCGGAATGAAGTGGGAGGGCGGCACGTCGCCGAAGTGCGGATCGCGCCAGCGCGCCAGCGCTTCCACGCCGTACAGGCGGTTGTCGTCCAGCCGCAGCTGGGGCTGGTAGTGCAGGTACAGGCCGCCGCCGCTGAGGGCGTCGCGCAGCGCCGCCTCCAGCGCCATGCGCTCGTGGGCGTAGCGGTTCATCTCCGGGCTGAAGAATTCGTAGGCGTTGCGGCCGGCGGCCTTGGCCTGGTACATGGCGACATCGGCGTGGCGCAGCAGGGTGTCTACATCGCAGCCGTTGTCCGGGAACAGGCTGACGCCGATGCTGGCGGAGGGATTGAGCCGGGCGCCGGCCACCTGCAGCGGGCGGGCGAGGCTGGCGAGCAGCCGCTCCACCGCCGCGCAGGCCTGCTCGGCGTTGGTCTGCGGCAGCACGATGGCGAACTCGTCGCCGGACAGGCGGCCGACCAGGTCGGCGTCGCGCACGCATTCCTGCAGGCGCTGGGCGATCTCGCGCAGCAGGGCGTCGCCGCTGTCGTGGCCCAGGGTGTCGTTCACCTGCTTGAAGCGGTCGAGGTCGATGAACAGCATCGCCAGCGGCGTACCGTGGCGGGCGCACAGGGCAAGGGCGCGGCTGGCCTGGGCGAGCAGCAGGCGGCGGTTGGGCAGGCCGGTGAGGGCGTCGTAGAAGGCGAGGCGCTCGATGTGGATCTTGGCCGCTTCGCGTTCTATCGCCACCGCGCACAGCGGCGCACACAACTCCACCAGTTGGCGGTGCAGATCGTCCGGCCGGCGCTGGTCCACGAAGTAGCAGGCGAGCGTGCCCAGCACCCGGCCGTTGCGCGCCTTGATGGGGTGCGCCCAGCAGGCGGCGATGCCGGCCGCCGCCGCCAGCTCGCGGTAGGGCGCCCAGGCCGGCGAACTGGCCACCGAGCTGGCCTCCACCGACGTGCCGTACCAGGCGGCGGTGCCGCTGGAGGCGGAGTCCGGCGCGATCGGCAACTGGTGCAGCACCGGCCTGAACACCTCCGGCACGCTGGGGGCGGCGAGCAGGCGCAGGTATTTGCTGTCGTCCGAGGCCACCAGGATGGCCACCCGCAGTTCCGGGGCGATGCTCTCCACCTTGCGGCAGACGGTGTCCATCACCTCCCGCACCGGGCGGTCCTGGATCATGGTTTCGAGCACGCTGCGCTGGAGCAGCTCGTACATCTTGCTGCGGGTGATCTCGGTGAGGGCGATCACGCAGTTGCGCAGGCTGCCGTCCTCGCGGTGTATCGGGTCCATGACCAGCGAGGCCCACAGCGGCCGTCCGTCCTTGCGATAGACGATCTCGTCGGCGCGGAAGGTTTCGCCGCGGTGCTGCTGGCCATCCAGGCGGGCGAGGCTGGCGGCCTCGGTGTGGGCGCCGGCCAGCAGCTCTCCGGGCCTGCGGCCACAGGCTTCCTCGGCGTCGTGGCCGAACAGGCGGCGGAAGCCGGCGTTGATGAAGACGATGCGGTGTTCGTCGTCGGTGATGATCACCGCGTTGCCGGTGGCGTCGGTGCCCAGCGACAGCAGTCGCAGCTGCTCCTGGTCTTCATGCTCGCGGGTGACGTCGCGCAGGAAGGCGGTGTACATCACCCGCCTGTCCACCGTGATGCGCGACAGCGACAGCGTGGCCCACAGGGCCCGGCCGTCCTTGCGCTCCAGCCTCACCTTGCGGCTGGAGCCGACGATGTGGCTCTCATTGGTGCGCCGGTTGCGCTCTATGAGTTCGTCGTGGCGCGGCTGGATGTCGGCGGGCACCAGCATGGTGACGCTGCGGCCGATGACTTCCCGGTTGCCCCAGCCCCATAGCCGCTCGGCGGCCGCATTGAAGAACACCACCCGGTTGTGCTCGTCGATGACCACCACCGCGTCTATCGCCTGCTCCAGCGTCTGCACCAGGATCTCGCCGGCGTTGGTGGCGCCGGTGAGCGCGGTGTGGCGCAGCAGCGGCAACTCCGGCAGGGGCGGGCGTTTTTCCGTTGCGTGTGTCGGCTTGACGACATCGGCGGGCGTCAGCGTGATCGGGGGTGGCGGCATCGTCGAGCAGGCTCAGCTAGGCAAGTCGTTGTATTTCCGGGCGCACAGCGGTTTTTTCCCCGACGGGCAGGGGCGGCTGCACGTTCGGCTCGGATTACGGCCGCAACGGCTTTCCCGCTAAAGCAAGTTCGATACCGCTTTGGGCTTAGCACGGCCGCGCTGTTGTTCAGCGCGGGCGTTTTTCCGCCCGCTGGCCCAGCCACTGTTCGAACTCGGCGGCGGCCATGGGCCGGGCGAACAGGAAGCCCTGCGCGAGCTGGCAGCCCAGCGCCTGCAGCCGGCGGCGCTGGGCTTCGGTTTCCACGCCTTCGGCCAGCACCGAGAGGCCCAGGCTCTCGCCCATGCGGATCACGGTGTCGGTAAGCGCCAGGGCGCGGTCGTCGCCCGCCAGGTCGGCGACGAAGCGGCGGTCCAGCTTCAGCTCGCTGATCGGTAGGCGGCAGAGGTCGCCCAGGCTGGAGTAGCCGGTGCCGAAGTCGTCCATGGCAATGCGCAGCCCGGCGCGGTGCAGGGCGTGCAGGATGTCCAGCGTGCCGCCGTCGCTGTCCATCATCACGCTTTCGGTGGCTTCGATGATGAGGTCGGCCGGCTGCAGCCCGTGCTGCAGCAGCAGGCGGGCGATCTGTGCTGGCAGTGCCGGATCGCGGAAGTGGTGGGCGGAGAGGTTGACCGCCACCGCCGGTACCGCCAGGCCGCGGCGGCGCCAGTCGGCGAGTTGGCGGCAGGCGCCGTCCAGCATGTGCAGGCCGAGGCGGTCGATGAGGCCGCATTCCTCGGCCAGGGCGATGAAGCGGGCCGGCTGGATGTCGCCGTATTGCGGGTGGCGCCAGCGGGCGAGGACTTCCACGCCCCGCAGCACCCCGCTGGCCAGGCGGACCTGCGGCTGGTAATGCAGCTGCAGGCCCTCGGGCTGGGCGAGGGCTTCGCGCAGGGCGATCTCCAGTGCCAGGCGTTCGCGCGCCAGCCGGTTCATGTCGGCGCGGAAGAAGTGGATGGCATGGACGGCGGGGCGCTGGCCGTTCTTGGCCTGATGCATGGCGAGGTCGGCGTGGCGCAGCAGGGTATCCAGCTCCTGGCCGTCCTCCGGGAACAGGCTGATGCCTATGCTGGCGGTGGGTGTCAGCGTGATGCCGTTCAACGGATAAGTGCAGGCCAGCGCGGCGAGCAGGCGTTCGGCGCTGGCGGCGGCGCGCAGTGCATCGGCCTGGGGGAGGACGAGGGCGAATTCGTCGCCACCGAGGTGGCCAAGCAGATCGCCGCCGCGGGCGCTTTCGCGCAGGCGGCGGGCGGTTTCGCGCAGCAGGGTGTCGCCGGCGGCGTGGCCCAGCGTGTCGTTGACCTGCTTGAAGCGGTCCAGGTTGAGGAAAAGCACTGCCAGCGGGGCACGGGCGCGCGCGACCTGGGCGATCAGCCGGCCAGCCTGGGCGGCGAGCAGCCGGCGGTTGGGCAGGCGGGTGAGCGGGTCGTAGAAAGCGAGGTGGTGGATGCGCGAGCGCGCCAGCTCGCGTTCCAGCGCGAGGGTGCAGAGCGGTTGGCAGACTTCGGCCAGGCGCAGTTGCAGCTCGTCCGGCCGGGCATCGGCGTTCGGATAGTGGAAGACCAGCGCGCCCAGGGGGCTGCCATCGCTGCCACTGAGGAGGCCGACCCAACTGGCGGGATAGCCGGCGTTGGAGAGGCGCGCGTGGTAGCCGCTCCAGTCCGCGAGTTCGCGGCTGTCGGTGAGGGTGGCGGTCAGGCTGGTCAGGGTAGGCGCCGGCGGCGCGGTGGCGGCGGCCAGCGCGGCGGGCGTGGAAAGCGCAGGCGCGGCGAGCAGCTTGAGCGGAGTGGCACTGGCGGTGGACTCCTCAGTCCAGGTCTCGGGGCTGGCGGGGCCGAAGACGGCAAGCGCCACCGCCGGCGCAATGCGGCCCGCCTCGCGGCACAGGATGTCCAGCAGCGCTGCCAGGGGTGCGTCCCGGGTGAGGGCGTCGAGGGCGCGCTGGCGGAGTGTTTCCGGCATCTTGCGCGAGGTGACGTCGCTCAGCAGGCAGAGCAGGCGGCGGTGGCGGCCGTCGCGCAGGGGTATCAGGGTGATGCTGGCCCAGCGTGGCTGGCCGGCGCGGTCGTAGAGCAGCTCTTCGCCCTGCCACTGCTGCGGATGGCGGAGCAGGCGGCGCAGGCTGGCGAGGGTGGCCGGGTCGGAATGCGGGCCGCCGAGCAGTTCGTTCGGCCACCGTCCCAGGCTTTCCGCCGCCGGGTAACCGAAGAGATGCTCGAAGCCGGCGCTGGCATGGGCGATGCGCAGCGTTGCATCGAGGATGAGGACGGCCTGGCCAGCCTGTAGCAGTCCGAGGGTGGTCAGGTGCGCGGCGGCGGTGTCGGACAGGCCCGCGGGGCCGCCACCCGGGGACGCTGGTGCGCCTGTCGGAACAGCGGGTGCGGTGCTTTCGGCCGGAATGGGCTGTCGCGCCGGGGGTGAAGTCGCGGGTGCGGTGGGAGAGGGGGCGGAGTGGGTGGCAGAGTGGGGGCTGGGGGTGGCCAGGGCGGCGTCCGGAGTGCTACCGGATGCGCCTGGGGCCGGGATGGCGGTGGGGTTTGCCATGCCCGGCGCCAGCGCCTTGGGGGCGGCGGCCTCGTCGTCGGGAGCCGGTTCGGCCGCGATCAGCGTGCTAGTGCCCACCCTGCAGCAGGGCGGCGCGGGGTAGCGGTCGCGGGGCAGGGCGGCATGCACCGGATCGGGCGCCGGTTATCATGCCGGCCCGCTTGAGGGCGCAGGGGCGTGCGTCCGCAGGCGGGCGGGGCTCGGCAGGGCTGTCTGCGGGCCGCCGGGCGGGGAGGGGGGAGGTTGCGGCGCCCGGCGCTGGATTCCTTTGCTGTTGGTGGTTTGTGTCATCTGGTTATTCATTTCAAGTCGACCGTTAGTCAAATTGATTGTGCGCGAAAGTCGACAGTTGGTCAATCGGCAGGGAGCGGCTGATTGGCGGTTACCGGGTTGTTAGTTTCCGCGCATGCAATCGAGCATCGAACGAGAGGCCTTCAGTACGCGCCTGCGGCAGACGCTGGAGCGGGCTGGCATGGTGGAACCCGGCGCGACCGACCTGGCGCGGGAGTTCAACCGCCGCTATCCGGGCACGCCGGTGACGCCGCATGCGACGCGCAAATGGCTGCTGGGTGAGTCCATACCGGCGCAGGCGCGGCTGCGGGTGCTGGCGCGCTGGCTGGGCGTGAGCGCCGAGTGGCTGCGCTTCGGCGAGGGGGCGATGAGCGTGACGGCCAGCGACGAGCCGCAACCGGAAGTCGATTTCCAGCTCGCCCGTGAGATCGCGGCGCTGTCGGCGCCGCATCGCGAAGTGGTGCGGGAGATGGTGCGCGCACTGCGGCGCGCGGAAGGCGGCAAGGACTGACTTCCCGCCGCCGCGGGCGTTAAAGCAGCGGCGCCCGCTCCTTCATTCCCAGCGTTCCCGATAGGAAAAGGTCGGTAGCTTCCAGCCCCGCCACAGCGCCGCCATGCGCAGGCTGAGGCCCAGGCCGAAGGCCGCCGGCAGTGCGATCTGCTGCCCCACGCCAACGGCCTGCAGGCCCAGGTAGAGCGCGCAGACGGCGAGCGACACGCTGGCATACAGCTCGCGCCGGAACACCACCGGCACCTGGTTGCACAGCACATCCCGCAGCACGCCGCCGCAGATGCCGGTGATCATGCCGGCCATCACCACCACCGGCAGGGCGTAGCCCATCGCCAGCGCCACCTGGCAGCCGATGACGGAGAAGGCGACCAGCCCCAGCGCGTCCAGCACCAGGAAGAGCCGCTTCAGGTGGTGCAGGTGGCGCGCCAACAGGATGGTCGCCAGGCCGGCGCCTATCACCAGGTAGATGTATTCCGGATGCTGCGTCCACGACAGCGGGAAGTGGCCGAGCACCAGGTCGCGCACGGTGCCGCCGCCCAGCGCGGTGACGAAGGCGATCACCGCCACGCCGAAGGCGTCCATGTTGCGGCGGCCGGCAGCCAGTGCGCCGGACATGGCTTCGGCGACGATGGCGATGAGGTAGATGGTGGTCAGCATGGCAGGCCCCCGCGGAAGGGGGCGCGCCGAAGGGCAAGGCAGCGCATGGGAAGCTCCACGAGACGCGGCACCGGCGGGCCGAGCCTGTTGCTCGCGCCTGCTGCAATGCTGCGTAACGCCGCTCCCCCTGTCCCTTGTGCCTGAGCGTTTCGCCCGTTGCGGGCTTGCGTCTTCGGCGGATCGGCTACGCGGCCCTTACGGGCTGCGCCGATCGCTCTCCAGTCGGCGAATGCTTCCGCGGTCCTTGCTGCCTGAGCGATTACGGGAGTCTGCGCCTTCGGCGGAAGCGGGCGGTGGCCTGCTTCGCTCTCCCACGGAAGCGGTGGATTATCCCGGCCGGCGGTGGCCGGGTCAAACCCTGTTGCACCAATTCGGGGCGCGGCCTTGCGCGGGCGGGCGAGGACGCAAAAAAGCCCCCGCCCCTTGCGGGGCGGAGGCGAATGCGCATTACAAGGGCGCAGGGAACATCATGGGCAGACCGGCCTGGCCGGCCCGACCCGCGATCAGTGGAATTGCTCTTCTTCGGTGGAGCCGGTGAGGGCGGTGACGCTGGATTTGCCGCCCTGGATCACGGTGGTGACGTCGTCGAAGTAGCCGGTGCCGACTTCCTGCTGGTGCGACACGAAGGTGTAGCCACGGTCGCGGGCGGCGAATTCCGGCTCCTGCACCTTCTCGACGTAGGCCGACATGCCGCGCTTGGCGTAGTCCTGGGCCAGATCGAACATGTTGTACCACATGGAGTGGATGCCAGCGAGGGTGATGAACTGGTACTTGTAGCCCATGGCGCCCAACTCGCGCTGGAACTTGGCGATGGTGGCATCGTCCAGGTTCTTCTTCCAGTTGAAGGAGGGCGAGCAGTTGTAGGCCAGCAGCTTGCCCGGGTGCTTGGCATGCACCGCCTCAGCGAACTTGCGGGCGAACTCCAGATCCGGCGTGCCGGTTTCGCACCACACCAGGTCGGCGTACTCGGCGTAGGCGACGGCGCGGGAGATGGCCTGCTCCAGGCCCTTCTTGGTCTTGTAGAAGCCTTCGGCGGTGCGCTCGCCGGTGAGGAAGGGCTTGTCGTTCTCGTCGTAGTCGGAGGTGATCAGGTCGGCCGCTTCCGCGTCGGTACGGGCGATCACCAGCGTCGGCACGCCATAGACGTCGGCAGCCATGCGGGCGGCGATCAGCTTCTGCACCGCTTCGGTGGTCGGAACCAGCACCTTGCCGCCCATGTGGCCGCACTTCTTCACGGAAGCCAGCTGGTCTTCCCAATGCACGCCAGCGGCACCGGCACGAATCATGGCCTTCATCAGCTCGTAGGCGTTCAGCACGCCGCCGAAGCCGGCTTCAGCGTCGGCAACGATGGGCAGGTGGTATTCCACATGGCCGGCATCACCCGGGTTGATGTTCTTGGACCACTGGATTTCGTCGGCGCGGTTGAAGGCGTTGTTGATGCGCTCCACCACCTTCGGCACGGAGTCCACCGGGTACAGGGACTGGTCCGGGTACATGGCGGCGTATTCGTTGTTGTCGGCGGCGACCTGCCAGCCGGACAGGTAGATGGCCTTGATGCCGGCCTTGGCTTGCTGCACCGCCTGGCCGCCGGTGAGGGCACCCAGACAGTTCACATAAGGTTCGGTGTTCACCAGGCTCCACAGCTTCTCGGCACCGCGGCGGGCCAGGGTGTGTTCGACCTGGAAGGAGCCACGCAGGCGGACGACGTCGGCAGCGGTGTAGCCACGCTTGATGCCTTTCCAGCGCGGGTTTTCGGCCCAGTCTTTCTCGATGGCGGCAATTTGCTGTTCGCGGGTCAGGGTCATGATGCTTCCTTGTCGAAAGGTTGGATTTGATGTCCGGCGTGTATCCGGGGGCTGTCCGGCAGGCCGGCGGGTGGTGAGGCCCGCCGGTTTCGACTGCGCTACCGCCGCGTTTCCGAGGGAGAAAAGCCGCGTCGGTTGAAGGGCAGTATAGGGAGCATCCCGCGCAGCAGCAATATGTCTTATATAAGATATAAGAAAAAATGTTTTTATTTAAAATCAGTGTGTTGAAAATATCGGTCCGCATTGTGAAACGTCGGTCAGCGTGGTGAAACGAAAAGGCGCCCCGGCGCTGTTGCGGCGCACATCCGGGTGGCAGCGGGGCCGGTAGGCAAGGGGCTGCCCCCGGGTCTGTCTTTGGTGATAGGCAGCTGGTCCGGTGCTTGCTTTAAGGAAGGCGGAGAATGCGTCCTCCGGCTGCAAGCGCTGGCTAGGGTAGCCGCCCCTCGTCAGGTTTGCGGGAGACCCCGAGGGCGTGTAAATTCAGCTTATAAGTACATAAAAGGACTTTCTTGCTGACGGTGCCTCCCTTCTCCACATGGGATAGGGCACGGGCCGGAAAGCCAACGGAGAGGCGGACACACCATGAGTCTTTCGTCCAATCTGGACCTGACCAAGGTCTATCGGAACTGCGTTTTCCAGTCCCGTTCGGCGGTCACTTCCCATGCTCAACTCAGCCATGAGTTCTCTGAGCACGACCTGGAGTGGCGCCGTGGCAGCGTGGACACCGCGCTTTTTCGCGCGGCCATCAACCGCATGAGCTTCTTCGTGCTGCGCTATGGGCCGGAGGTGGAGGTGCGCCCGGAGCCGTTCAAGGACTTCGCTTTGGTGCAGATGCCCCTTCGTGGTGCAGCCGAGATCGAGTGCGACGGCGTGCGCCTCACGGTACAGCAGGGCGAGACGGCGATCGTGGCGCCGCGACGGAACATCCGCCTGGTGTGGCAGCCGGGTTGCGAGCAGCTGATCCTGAAAGTGCCCTTCGATCTGCTCAAGCAGGTGTCCTGTTACACCTGTCCGCGCAGCCACTGCCCGCCGAACGTGCCGGACTGCGAAGTACAGCTGGAGTCTGCCTTCATCCTCAATTCCGGCCTGCTGGGGCAATGGCAGGCGCTGGTGCAGCAGTTGCTGAACCTGCTGCCGGCACCGGGCGACGTCGCCCTGCACCCCGGCTGGCTCAACCAGTTTGAACAGACCGTGGCGATGTTCCTGCTCGCCCATCAACCCGCTGCCCTGGAGCGCGATCTGCGCGGCAGCGAGGAGGAAGTCATCGAGATGTCCTCGTCCGCCCGCCTGGCGGCGCGCAAGCTGGAGGCGGTGGAAGAGTACATGCGCGGCCGGCTGTTCGCGCCCATCTCCCTTGCGGACCTGGCCAAGGCGGCCGGCGTCAGCGCACGCACGCTCAACATCCTGTGCCATCGCTACCGTGGCGTGGCGCCCATGGTTCTGCTGCGCAATATGCGGCTGGAGGCGGCGCGCGCCAAGCTGCTCACCAATCCGGCGGTGAGCGTGACCGAAGTGGCGCTGGAGTACGGCTTCGGCCATCTGGGGCGCTTCTCCGCCTATTACCGCGAGCGCTTCGGCGAACTGCCGCGGGAAACCTGTTTCCTGCGCCATTGAGGTGTGCGTGTGCGGATGAGCCTTGCCTATATGTATGAGGAAGGGCGTTGATGGATCTCGGCGCCGGTGAGCTGCGCACCTTCGTGCCAGCGCAGGACTTCGCGCTGTCCCAGGCTTTCTACTCGGCGCTGGGCTGCGAGCTGGAATGGTCGGACGACAGCCTGGCGCTGTTCAGGGTGGGGGCATCTCGCTTCTACCTGCAGCGCTACTACCTGAAGGAATGGGCGGAGAACTGCGCGCTGCACATCTCGGTGCAGGATGCGGCGGCCTGCCACGCCGACATTTCCGCACTGGTGGAGTCCGGCCGCTTTCCCACTGTGCGGGTGGCGGCGCCGAAGCGGGAGCCCTATGGCGCGCTGGTCACTTACGTGTGGGATCCGGCGGGCGTGCTGCTGCACCTGGCCCAGTGGGACGAGGGCTGAGCGGACTCCCACGCTGCGCGTTTTCCCGCTGCGCTGAGCGCTCCTCCATCAGCCCGCGAAGCCCTGCTCAAAGCGGATAGCCGGTGTGCGCGAATCGGCTAGTCGCCTCCTTTCGGCGACAGGCACCCTGAGGGGGCGAATTTCCCCAACTGCCTGGAGCCCGAAAACATGAACACGCTCTTCCCCCGCATGCCGTTCGCAACGCCGGCTGAACCCGAGATGGCGGAGGTGCGCGCATGAGCGCCCATGACGTCATCGTCGTCGGCAGCGGCATCAACTCGCTGGTGTGCGCCGGCGTGCTGGCCAAGCGCGGCAAGAAGGTGCTGGTGCTGGAGCGGGAGGCCGTGCTGGGCGGCTGCATCCGCAGCGAGGAACTGACCGCGCCCGGCTATCTGCACGACACCCTGTCCGCCGCGCATCCGCTGTTCGTGACCTCGCCCGGCTATGCCGAGCTGAAGGACGGGCTGCACGCCAACGGACTGGACTACTGCAACAACAACACCCCCACCGGCGTGCTGCTGCCGGACGGCCGCTCGCTCATCCTGCGCCGCGACCGCGCCGCCAACATCGCGGCGATGAACGCGCTGGCCACCGGCGATGGCGACAGCTACGCCGAGGCGATGGCCTTCATCGAGCAGAACGCGCCCTTCATCTTCGCCATGCTGGGCAGCGAGCTGTGGAGCAAGGACATCGCCAAGACGGTGGCGGGGCGGGTGTGGAAGCAGGGCGCGCATGAAACCCTGGCCTTCTTCGGCCCGGCGATGCAGAGCGGCCGCGCCTGGCTGGAAGCGCGCTTCAAGTCGGACCTGGTGCATGCGCTGCTGGCGCCGTGGATACTGCACACCGGCCTGGGGCCGGAGAGCGCCATGTCGGCGCTGATGGCGCAGGTCATCGCCTTCTCCATCGAGGCGGTGGGCGTGCCGCTGGTGAAGGGCGGCAACGCGCGCACGGTGGACGCCTTCCGCGCCATCATCGAGGCCGGCGGCGGCCGCCTCGAAACCGGCGCCGACGTCGCCGAAGTGCTGGTGCAGAACGGCCGCGCCCGTGGCGTGCGCACCAGCGACGGCCGCATCTTCGAGGCCGCGCAGGTGGTGTGCAACGTCACCCCCACCCAGCTCTACGGCCGCCTGCTGGCGTCGGCGCACACCACCGAGCCGCTGCGTCGCCAGGCGGCGGAATACCGCTACGGCAAGGGCAACATGCAGATCCACCTCGCCCTGTCGGAGCCGCCGCAGTGGGCCGATCCGGCGCTGCGCGAGATCACCTACCTGCACCTCACCGCCGGGCTGGACGGGGTGTCGCGCGCGGTGAACGAAGCCGAACGCGGCCTGCTGCCGGCCGACGGCACCATCTGCGTCTCCCAGCCCACCGCGCTGGACCCCTCGCGTGCGCCCGCCGGCGGCTGGGTGATGTGGATACAGCTGCCGGAATGCCCGCGTGAAATCCGCGGCGACGCCGCCGGCGAGATCGCCGCCCCGGCCGACGGCCGGTGGACCGAGGAAGTGCGCGAGCGCTACGCTGACCGCATCCTCGCCCGCATCGCTCAGCATGTGCCCAACCTCATGGGCAGCATCGTCGGCCGCAAAGTGATCTCGCCGGGCGACCTGGCGAGCATGAACATCAACCTGGTCGGCGGCGATCCCTACTCCGGCGAGTGCTCGCTGAGCCAGTACCTGTTCTGGCGCCCGCTCGCCGGGGCGAAGAACCACGCCACGCCGGTGAAGGGCCTGTACCACATCGGCGCCTCCACCCATCCGGGGCCGGGGCTGGGCGGGGTGTCGGGCTTCCACGTCGCCAACGCGCTGGCGAAGGGCTGACGGAACTCAGGGCCGGGCGTCGTTTCTGCCCGGCCCGTTCCTGGCCCATCTCCGGCCGGGATCAGGGCCGCGCTCGCCGCCGCGGTTCAAGCGCAGCGGCGATTCCGCTTGCCACGCGAGATCTTATCCAGCAGCGCTTCACGATCCGGCGCGACGCCGGCGTAGTAGGTGATGAGCCAGTCGACCAGCATCTCTTCGCCTGGGTAGAAATAGTCCTCCGACGTGCTGGTTTTTCTCGGCGTACGGTTGGCAATGGCGTCGACGGCTGCGCACGCTTCATGGCCAACAGGCAGGCCGCCGGCTTCGTCGCTGCAGTGTGCCAGTTGCCAGGCGATTTCTTTCAGGTGCGCCTGGGCGCTGCGGTGGGCACGCAGGAAGAAGCGGAATGCATGGTGATGCGCCAGAAAGCGAGCGATCGGCGCTTGAGGATGCAGCGCCATGCCGGCCTCGTTGGCGGCAAAAGCCATCTCATTGGCGAGGCGTTCGATCAGCGCGTTGATGAAGCCGGCCGCATCCCCTTTCTTCAGTCCGGTGAACACCATCGCGTAGCGGGTGCGCAACTCCATCGCCAGCACGCAGGGCTTGCGGCGCAGCCGTACGAGGTGGACCAGCCATTGCTGCACCGGTGCGGCCCCGGTGCGCAGCGCGGCGGCGTCCTCGTCCGGGTCGGGCGAGGGGGCGGGCGTCACCAGCGTCTCCACCCCATGTCGCGCGGCGGGCTCGAGGAAGTCGGCGAAGGCCCTGGAGCAGTTGAAGATCAGCATTTCAGCCTGGCCAGGGCTGTGCCCAGCTCGTCAGTTCGCAGCCACCCGGCTGTCTCCTGCCGCAGGCCTTGCAGCCAGGCGTTGGCCTTGGGCGGCTGGTAAAGCAGATCGTCCGGCTGCCAGCCGGCCTTCGGTGGGCCTTGTTGCCGCGCACGACGACGCGGCCATCGGTGAGATTCACCTCTTCGCGCATCTGCACATCGGTGCGCCAGCCACCCGCGGCGATGGCGGGCGTGATGAACCTGGTGCAGATATCGCGTTCGGACAGCGCCTTTTTATCCATGAGCCCGTGTGTTTGCCGTATTCATCCGCGAAGCGGAATGATACCAACACGGGTTTTTGATGCGATCCGGATGCTGGGCCGCCGCCGTGGCGATGGGAGGGCGGCGGTTTGTCCGGATGGCGGCTGGGCGGTGTTGCGCGGGGCGCGTCAGCTTTCCGGCAACAGCTTGCCGAACCACTCCCGCGGCGAGCGCCCCTGGTCCGGGCCGAGGATGGAGAAGCCGCCGTCCACCGGGATGTCGATGCCGGTGATCCACGACGCATCCGAGCTGGCGGCGAAGGCGATGGCGCGGCCGATTTCCTCGCCGCGGCCGACGCGGCCCAGCGGGTGGAAGTGGGCGCCGACGGCGTCGGCCTTGGCGATGTCGCCGCCCGTCATGCTTTCCACCGAGGGCGACCAAGTCCAGGCCGGTGAGATGGAGACCACGCGGATGCCCAGCGGCGCCAGGCTGACGGCGAAGTTCTTGGTGATCTGGATGATGGCGGCCTTGGAGGCGGGATAGACGGCGCGGCCGTCGGCGCCGAACTTGCCGCCGGTGCTGCCGAGATTGATGACCACGCTGCCGGGCCGCATCACCTCGGCGGCCTTCTGGGTGAAGATGGCGCCGGATACCAGGTTCACGTTCAGCGTGGCCAGCCATTCGGCGCGGGAGGAGGCCAGGCCGCGGTCGTTGTAGCTGCAGGCGTTGTTCACCAGTAGGTCCAGCCGGCCGCAGTCGTCCATCACCGTGCGGATGCAGCGTTCGATGGCGGCATCGTCGGTGATGTCGGCTTCCAGGTAGCGGGCGCTGCCGCCGACGGCTGCGGCTCCACTCTCGCCGATGCCGGCGGCGACGGCCTCGCCGGCTTCGCGGCCGCGGCCGACGATGTACACGGTGGCGCCGGCACCGGCGAGCACGCGGGCGATGTCGGCGCCCAGGCCCTGGGTGGCGCCGGTGACGATGGCGACCTTGTCGGCCAGCCGCTGTGTTTCGGTGGTGCTCATGCGGATTTCCCCTGCGCGCTCAGCGCGGCGAGCGCGCCTTCCACGTCGCTGACCTCGGCGATCAGCTTCATGCTGGCGAGCGCATTGTCATGGGCGGAGCCGGCGGCGGCGCAGGCATCGGCGGCCACGGTGACTTCGAAGCCGCGGTCGGCGGCGTCACGCACGGTGCTTTCCACCACCGAGTGGGTGGCGATGCCGCCGATCACCAGCCGGGTGGCGCCGAGCAGGCGCAGCAGCGCTTCCAGCTCGGTGCCGTAGAAGGCGCTGATGCGGTTGTGCTTGAAGGCGAACTCGCGCGGGCTGTCTGGCAGCGGCGCGAGTTCGGCGAAGAATTCGGAGCCCCAGTGGCCGTCGCGCACCGCGCCAATTTCCGCCGTCTTGCGGAAGATGGGGGTGTTGCGGGCGAGGTCGGCGTAGTCCGGGCGGAAGGCCATGCGCACGTGGATGACGGGCCACCCGCGTTCGCGGGCGCCCGCCAGCAGCCGCCCGGCGGCGGCGATGAGGCGGGCGCGCGCCGGATCGTCCTCACTGAGGCCCACACGGATGCGGCCCTCGGGGTGCAGCTGGTCGTTCTGGTAGTGCAGAGCGAGGACAACCGGCGCTGTCATGTTTCTGCCCTCCCGTCCAGGCGCACCGGAGCGCCGGCTTTGCGCAGCCGGCTCGTTACGCAGGCGCGGAGCGGGGCGCCGCGAAACCCCTGCTCCACCCTCCCCAGGGGAGGGGCGCACTTTCCTTCGGGCGGCCGTGCGGACGCGCGCATTTAGATGAACACCTCGAGGTTGGCGAACACGTCGTCGCAATTCACCAGGTTCACCCGCTTGAGCACGATCTTCCAGCCGCCGTCTTCGGTGGCCGCCAGCTTGTGGAACACCGAGCCGGCGAGCTGGCGCTGGTCGATGCGCCATTCGGTGAGCTGCAACGTGGAGCGCACGATGAGGTGGCCGGCGGCGTCCAGGCCTTCGATGGTGATGTTGCCGACGAGGTGGGCGCTGCGGGTGAGCGGCTGCTGCGACCAGTTGCGGGCGTTCTCGACGCGGCGCACGCGTACCTCGCGCAGCATCTTGTCTTCCCAGAACAGGGAGATCTGCTCGAAGGGGTTGGCCTGGTCGTGGAAGCGCGGCACCCAGTAGCGGCCGTCTTCGGTCCACAGCGCCAGCCATTCGGCGAACTTGCGTTCGTCGAGCAGGCGGGCTTCGCGGAACAGGAACTGCTCGACGCCACGGATGGCTTCCAGCGACAGGGTGGCGCCGGCGACCGGCGTGGTGGAGACGTCGAAACTACGATCAAGCAGCTGCACGGTCGGCCTCCTTGTTGTCAGCCTGGGTGGGAGTCTTGGCGGGGTTCAGCATGTACTGCTTCCAGGCGGCGAACTGGTTGCGCATCGGCAGTTCGCTGGTGCCGTTGGTGGACACCATGCCGTCCGGCGTTTCCTTGTCGGTGCCGAGGTAGCGGTGCAGGCTCACCCAGTCGCCGCCGCGGGTCTGGTTGCCTTCCTGGCAGCGCTTGTACACCTCGACGTCGTCCGGCATGACGTTGGAGGAGGGCGAGTTGATCAGGTTGGCGTAGGTCAGCGCACGGTCGAACACCGCGTCCGGCGCGCCCTTCAGGCGGAAGGTCTGGATCTCGATCATGGTGCGGTCCACGCTGATCGGGCGGATCACGCGGAATTGCTGGAACACCGTGTGCGGCGAGCCGCTGCCGTAGATGATGGTGTTGTGGCGGTTCATGCCCATGATCTGGCGCGCCTTCTCTTCGCCGTAGGCTTCGGTGAGCACCGCAAAGTGCTCGCGCGACACCGGGTCGCGGGTGGCGGCGGCCGGGTCGAAGATGGCTTCCATGTAGCCGTGGCCGTTGTGGTAGGCGCGCAGCTCCAGCTTTTCCCAGAATTCGTAGGGCTCGCCGTTGCCGTCCATGATCAGCAGCTCAAAGGGCATTTCGCCGATTTCCTTGGCTTCCTCGCGCGCGGCGACGAAGGAGGATTCATGGGTGACGCGGGCGTGCATGGTGTCGTGCAGGTTCTCGTAGAACACCTTCCAGTTCGATTTCTGCATGACGCGGAAGGTGCCGCCGGCCACTTCCACCTCGCCCACCGGCGAGCGCTCGCACAGGTTGTCGATGGAGGAGGCGACGCCGCCGAGGAAGGTCTTGAGGTCCGGGCCTTCGGCCGACTGGCTGGCGAAGACGAAGCCGCGGTAGCTGTCGACGCGGGCCACCGCCTTCATCGAGAAGTCGGGGTTGGCGGGGTCGTAGCAGGTGCCTTCCAGGCCGTTCTTCAGCGGCAGCGACAGATGCGAGCCGTCGAGCTTGAAGGTCCAGGCGTGGTAGGGGCAGCGGAAGAACTTGCCGGTACAGCCATCGCCATCGGGCACGACCTTGGCGCCCTTGTGCGGGCAGCGGTTGTACACCACGTGCACCTTGCCGTCGGCGGCGCGGACCATGATGACGTCCTGGTCGCCGATGCGGGTGGTGTGGTAGTCGCCGGTCTTCTTCACCTGGCTTTCATGGCCGACGTAGATCCAGGCCTGGCCGTAGATGCGCTCCATCTCCAGGGCGAAGATCTCGGGGTCGGTGTACACGCGCTTGTGCACGCTGTCGTCGCGCACCATGGCGGCAAGCGCTTCGGTGGTCAGACTCATGGCTGCTCTCCTGATGACAAGGTTATTGGTTAAAGCTCGAGCACCAGCCGCTCGGACCGGGCACGGGAAACACAGGTACAAAAGCCGCCTTCCTTGCGCTCGCGCTCGGACAGGCAGATGTCGCGGTGGTCGGCCTCGCCATCCAGCACCTTGGCGACGCAGATGCCGCATTCGCCGCGGCGGCAGTCGAACATCGGGTCGAGGCCGGCTTCCTCCATCACGTCCATCACCGTCTTGCCCACCGGCACTTCCAGGGTGACGCCGCTGGTGCTGAGTTCCACGGTGAAGGGGCGGTCGCCGGCTTCATCCAGCGCGCCGGTGAAGAGTTCGCAGTGCAGGTTGGCGTCCGCCCAGCCGAGCTGGCGGCCGGTATCCAGTACCGCGGCGATGAAGCCCTTGGGGCCGCAGACGTAGAGGTGTCGGCCGGCGGCCGGCGCGGCTATGACTTCGGCCAGCGGCATGCCCTTGGCGGGATCGCCGCCGTCGAACCAGCAGCGCGCGTGCTCCAGCGCCTCGACCTCGGTGCAGTAAGCGGCGCGCTCGCGGTCGCGGGCGGCGTAGTGCATGGCGTAGCGCTTGCCGGCGGCGGCCAGCGCCCGCGCCATACAGAGGATGGGGGTGATGCCGATGCCGCCGGCGAACAGCAGGTGTTCCTCGGCGGCCTCTTCCAGCGGAAAGAGGTTTTTCGGCGGCGACACTTCCACCACCTCGCCCACGCTCAGGCTGTGTACCCAGCGCGAACCACCGGTGCCTTCGGCTTCCAGCTGCACCGCGATTTCCAGCGCATCGCCGCCGCTCGCCGGGGTCACCAGCGAGTAGGCGCGGCGCAGCGGGCGCTCGCCCGGCACATGCAGTTCGATATGGGCGCCAGCGGTGTAGTCCGGCGCCGGGGTGCCGTCGGTGGTGCGCAGGATGAGCCTGCGGATCAGCGGGGTGAGCGTGTCGATCTGGTCGACGCGCAGGGAAAGCGGGGTCATGAACAAAGCTCCGTGAAATGCCGCCGGCTGTGCCAGCGAGGAAAAATTTATTCGTCCCGGCGGTAGGGGAATAGCCGCGATTGGCAGCACTTGTCCGCTTATTGCACCGCCGCGGTGCGGGCCGCCGGGCGGCCGGCTCCTGCAGGGGTGGAAATCGGCTGCTGGCAGTGCGGTGGAGGAGGGCCGCCGGCAGGGCGTGGCGCCAGACTGCGTATGGATTTGCCGCTTGCGGGCCGGGGCGGCGGCGGCGGCCCGGCCCGCAAGGTGTGCGCTGCAGCGCCGATTTGGTGCTTGCCTGATTCGGACAAAGCGGTTTTTGCAGCTTGCCTATTCCGGATAGTCCCTGCCGGGAAATTCCCCAAGAATCGTTTTCAGGCTGGCGGGAAAGCAATCCCCCCGAACGCCGGGCTAGCCCGGCAAAGAGGCCGCGCAGCGGGCCGCTCCCAATGGAGAGATCAACTTGAAAGCAGAAGCATCGATTGCGGAGAGCCGCCGCGGCAGTGTTGCGCCGGCCCCTTCCTGTAGCCCTTGTTTCCGCATGCGGACTGCCTGACGGCGGACACGGCGGAGAACGGCAATGGACAGCATTTTCATCATCGAGCAGTTGATCAACGGCATCGGCTACGGCCTGATGCTGTTCCTGCTCGCTGCGGGCCTGACCCTGGTGTTCGGGGTCATGGATACGATGAACCTGGCGCACGGCACCCTCTTCATGTTCGGTGCCTACATCGCCGCCACCGTGCATGAGGCCAGCCATTCCTTCCTGGCGGCGGTGCTGTGCGGCGTGCTGGTCACCATGCTGATCGGCGCGCTGCTGGAGGTGACGCTGATGCGCCGCCTCTACAAGCGCAACCACCTCAACCAGGTGGTGGCCACCTTCGGCGTGATCCTGCTCGCCGATGACTTCGTCAAGTGGATGTGGGGCGCCTCGCCCATCATGGCGTCCACCCCGGCCGCGCTCGCGGGCCCGGTGCAGCTGCTGCCGGACCTGCCCTATCCCTCCTACCGCCTGTTGATCCTGGTGGCGGGCGTGGTGGCGGCGCTGGCGCTGTACGTTGTGGTGAACCACACCCGGTTGGGCATGCTGGTGCGCGCCGGTGCTTCGGACCGGCCGATGGCCGAGCTGATGGGCGTGCGGGTGCAGTCGGTATTCACCCTGGTGTTCGTGATTGGTGCCGCGCTGGCCGGCGTGGCCGGCGCCTTGATGGGGCCGCTGACCTCGGTGCAGATCGGCATGGGCGAGGGCATTCTGATTCCGGCGCTGGTGGTGATCGTGATCGGCGGCATCGGCTCGGTGCGCGGCTCCTTCGTCGCCGCCATGCTGGTCGGCGTGGTGGATACCGCCGGCCGCGCCTTCGTGCCGCCGCTGCTGCGCGAGGTGATGGCGCCGGCGCTGGCGGCCGACGTGGGCCCGGCGCTGGCCGGCATCGCCATGTATGTGTTGATGGCGGTGGTTCTTTGCTTCAAGCCGGGCGGCCTGTTCCCGGCCAGGGGATGAGCATGACGACGAAAGAGACGAATCCCATGGCCGTCGCCGGACCGGCGCTGGTGCTGCTGGGCCTGGCGGTATTCCCGGCGGTGGCGCCGCACTTCGGGCTGGACTACTACACCGGCTTCGTGATGCGCATGCTGATCGTGATGCTGATCGCGACCAGCCTGAACTACCTGATGGGCTACGGCGGCATGGTGGCGCTGGGCCACGCCGGCTTCGTCGGCGTCGGCGCCTATGCGCTGGTGGCGATGACCGAGGCCGGCGTCACCAACGCCTGGGCGCTGTGGGGCGGGGCGATGCTGGCGGCGGCGGTGGCTGCGCTGCTGATCGGCGCGGTGTCGCTGCGCACCAAGGGGGTGTATTTCATCATGATCACCCTGGCCTTTGCCCAGATGCTCTATTACCTGGCGGTGTCGCTGCGGGTGTATGGCGGCGACGACGGCTACAACCTGTACTCCCGGCCGGTGCTGGGCTTCGGCCTGGATGCGGCGGACGATGCCACGCTGTACTGGGTAGTGCTGGCGGTGTGCGCGGCCTGCTTCCTGTTCTTCCACCGCAGCGTGGGCTCGCGCTTCGGCCAGGCGCTGGTCGGCATCCGCGACAACGAGTCGCGCATGATGGCGCTGGGCTATCCGGTATTCCTGCTCAAGCTCCAGGCCTTCGTCATTGCCGCGGCGGTGGCCGGGCTGGGCGGCGCGCTGATGGTGACGCAGAACAGCTTCATCAGCCCGAGCAGCATGCACTGGTCGCAGTCGGCGGTGCTCATCGTCATCGTCGTGCTCGGCGGGCTGGGGCATCGCTGGGGCGGCGTCATCGGCGCTGCGGTGTGGGTGTCGCTGGAAGAAACCCTGCGCATGAGCACCGAGTACTGGCACTGGCCGCTGGGCGCGCTGCTGATCACCATCATCCTGTTCGCGCCGGAGGGGCTGGGCGCGCTGTTCCACCGTTCGCCGGCGGGCAAGGGCGAAGGCCGCGGCGGCATCTTCTATCTGCTGCGGAGGTCGGCATGACGCTGTTTTCCACCCGTGGCCTGGTCAAGCAGTTCGGCAGCCTGCGCGCCACCGACGATGTTTCCATCGAGGTCGCGCCGAACGAGGTGCATGCGCTGATCGGCCCCAACGGCGCCGGCAAGAGCACGCTGGTGAACCTCATCTCCGGCATGCTGCCGGCCGATGGCGGCAGCATTGTGCTGGATGGCGTCGATCTCACCGGCATGCCGCCGCACAAGCGGGTGCGGGCGGGGCTGTCGCGCTGCTTCCAGGTCACCAATCTGTTCAAGAAGGCCACCGTGCTCAGCAACCTGATGCTGGCGGTGCAGTCGCATCGCGGCAGCAGTTTCCTGCCGCTGGGGCGGCGCGATGGCGAGGCGGAGTTGATCGAGCGGGCGGTTGCGCTGGCGGGCCGCGTCGGCCTGGGCAGCGAGCTGGACCGCATTGCCGGCAGCCTGCCGCACGGCGCCCAGCGCCAACTGGACGTGGCGCTGGCGTTGGCGGCCAATCCCAAGCTGCTGTTGCTGGACGAGCCGATGGCCGGCATGGGGCCGGACGAGTCCGCGCGCATGGTGGAGCTGATCCAGCTCCTGCGCCGCGACATGGCCATCCTGTTGATCGAGCACGACATGGACGCCGTGTTCAGGCTGGCCGACCGCATTTCGGTGCTGGTGTACGGCAAGGTGCTGGCCAGCGGCAATGCCGAGCAGATCAAGTCCCATCCGGAAGTGCAGGCGGTGTATCTCGGTTCGGAGGTGGAGGCATGAAGCACGAGGCCCTTCTGTCCTGTTCCGGCCTGCAGGCCGGTTATGGCGGCAGCCAGGTATTGTTCGGGCTGGATTTCGAGATCCAGCCGGGCGAGGTGATCGGCCTGCTGGGCCGCAACGGCATGGGCAAGAGCACCACGATCAAGAGCATCGTCGGCCTGCTCGCGCCCAGCCGCGGCGACATCCGCTTCCTTGGCAAGCCCATTGGCGGCCAGCGCCCGGACGCCATCGCCCGCATGGGCGTGGCCATCGTGCCGGAAGGCCGCCACTGCTTCCCCAACCTCACGGTGCGGGAACACTTGGTGGCCTTCGCCGACAACCGTAACGACCTACGTGATGGCTGGACGCTGGAGCGCATCTACGCCCTCTTCCCGCGCCTGAAGGAGCGTGCCGACAACCTCGGCAACCAGCTCTCCGGCGGCGAGCAGCAGATGCTGGCCATAGGGCGTGCGCTGTCGACCAATCCCCGGCTGTTGATCCTGGACGAGGCCACCGAAGGCTTGGCGCCGGTGATCCGCGACGAGATCTGGCGCTGCCTGGCGCTGCTCAAGGAGCAGGGGCAAACCACGCTGGTGGTGGACAAGTATGTGGATCGGCTGGTGCAACTGGCCGACCGCCACCTCATCGTCGAGCGCGGCCGCATCGTGTGGTCGGGTTCGTCTGCAGAACTGGCTGCGGACCGCAGCCTGTGGCACCGCTACATGGGCGTATGAACACGCGCCCGGCTTTGGTGGCAGGGACGGCGCGATCCACGAGACGCGCTGCCATGCCGTTCTTCATCCGCCGTTCCGCATCCCAAACCCCCCCACGGAGATTCACGATGAAAGGCACGCTTACCCGTACCGCCGCCGCCTTGCTGGCGCTTGGCCTGACCTGCGCCCCGGCGCTGGCCGCCGACGAGATCAAGATCGGCTTCCTCACCACCCTGTCCGGCCCCGGCGCCTCCCTTGGCTCCGACGTGCGCGACGGCTTCAAGCTGGCGTTGACCCATTCCGGCGACAAGCTGGGCGGCCTGCCGGTGAAGCTGGACGTAGTCGATGACCAGCAGAACCCGCAGACCGGCCGCCAGACGGTGGAGCGCTTCCTCAAGCGCGACAAGGTGGACCTGGTGACCGGCGTGGTCTTCTCCAACGTGCTGCTGCCGGTGCTGCCGGGCATCCTGCAGGCCAATGTGCCCTACCTGTCGGTGAACACCGGTCCGCGCGACTACGCCGGGGAAAAGTGTGACCCCAACTTCTTCGCCGTGGCCTGGCAGAACGAAGACATTCCGGCGGCCATGGGCAAGTTCGCCACCGACAAGGGTTACAAGCGCGTCGCCATGATCGCGCCCAACTACCCCGGTGGCCGCGAATCCCTGGATGGCTTCAAGCGCCTCTACAAGGGCGAGATCGTCGAGGAGATCTACACCAAGCTCGGCCAGCTGGACTATGCCGCCGAGCTGGCGACCATCCGCGTCGCCAAGCCGGACGCGGTGTTCTTCTTCCTGCCGGGCGGCATGGGCGTGAACTTCATCAAGCAGTTCGACGGTGCCGGCCTCAACAAGCAGATGGCGCTGCTCGCCCCCGGCTTCTCGGCGGACGAAGACACCATCAAGGCGGTGGGCGAATCCATCGTCGGCCTGTACAACTCCTCCCAGTGGGCAGCCGACCTGGACAACCCGGCGAACAAGCGCTTCGTCGCCGACTTCGTGAAGACCTACGGCCGCACGCCGACCATGTACGCCGCCCAGGCCTACGACACTGCCCTGCTGATCGACAGCGCGGTGAAGAAGGTCGGCGGCAAGATCGAAGACCATGCGGCCTTCCAGAAGGCGCTGAAGGCGGCGGACTTCCAGTCGGTACGCGGCAAGTTCAGCTTCAACAACAACCAGTACCCCATCCACGATCTGTATATGCGCGAGGTCTACAAGACCGCGGACGGCAAGATCACCAACAAGACGGTGAGCACGGTGGTGCAGGGCTACAAGGACCCGTTTGCCGGCGAGTGCAAGATGGGCGGCTGATCCCGGCGGCGGGATGGCGCGGCCGGACGGCCGCGCCGGTGTTTTTCGCAAGATGGGCGCGGTGGCCGCAAGGCTCCGCGCCCTTCGTCCTTCTTACAGCAGGGCTTCGGCGGAAACGATGACGCCGTCCTCGTCCGCGTACAGATAGTGGCCGGGCGCGAAGGTGACGCCACCGAAGGTGACGGGTATGTCGACCTCGCCGACGTTGCGCTTGATGGACTTGCGCGGATGGGTGCCGAGGGCGAACACGCCCAGGTCCATGCCGCCCAGCATCTTGGAATCGCGGATGCAGCCGTACACCACCACGCCCGCCCAGCCGTTCTTCACGCCCAGCTCGCCGAGCTGGTCGCCGACCAGGGCGCAACGCTGCGAGCCGCCGCCATCCACCACCAGCACGCGGCCATTGCCGGGCGAGGCGAGGGCGGTGCGGACGAGGGCGTTGTCCTCGAACAGCTTGAGGGTGGAGATGGGGCCGCCGAAGGCGCTACGGCCGCCAAAGCTGCGGAACATGGGGGCGACGACGCTGACCTTGTCTTCGTGGGCGTCGCACAGATCTGCGGTCTGAATGGCGAGGGACATGCTGGCTCCGTGATGAGGCGGGGACAAACCGGAAGCGGGGTCCGGACCCGGCGGCGCCGGGGCGTCCGCATCATAACGGATGCTGAGGGAGCTTCGGGCGGCCCGCCGGCCGTCCGTTGTAGGACAGCCGACAGGGCCGAACGCGACAAGTCGCGCGAAGGACTCAGACCGGACCGCGTGCCTCGCGCACCGCGTTGGTCTTGGTGGCCACCACTTCGTCCCAGCCCACGGTCGGATACTTGGGGGCGTAGTCACCAAAGGCAGCCGCCACGGTCAGCACCTTGTCGGCGGCGGACTGGCCCTTGAAGTCGCCCTTTTCCAGCTTCAGCTCATCGATCAGCTCGTTCCACACCATGCCGTCCTGCAGCGGGATCAGAGTGGCGGAACTGCCATTGAACTCGGTGAACAGCGGCTTGGCGACGTTCACCACGAAGAACAGCAGCTTGCTGTCGGGGGTGAGGTCGGCACCGTACTTCTGGAAGAAGAGCGGCACTTCATCGATGTCGTTCAGCATGCCGCCGGCCATGACGACCTTGTCGCCATCCGACAGCAGCACCGCGCCCCGCATCACCACCGTGGGCGGCTTGCGGCGGCCCGCCGCATCACCGACCTCGCCTTCGACCAGGACAAGCTCGCCCCGGTAGGCGGCCTTGCCGGCCTCGCTGGTGGCTTCCTTGAAGTTCATGTTGAACAGCAGCCCTTGTTGCTCATAGCGGTCGAACAGCATCTAACACTCCTGCTTGGTTTGAGTTAAGAAATGCCAAGCAGTCCTGCAATAACCGCGCCAGGAGAAAGGAAATAGGGCTGGACATGACCGGGGGAAGGGAGCGCGTCCGCCAAGAACGGAGCCGAAGCAGGGCACAAAAAAACAGCCCCATAAAGGGGCTGTGTTGCCTGTGACCTTGCTGCGGGATCAGGCGGTGACCGCCTCCGTCTCGTCGAACACCAGCTTGACCTTCTGCTCGTCGTCCAGGTCGATGGTGACCCTGCCGCCGTTGACCAGCCGGCCGAACAGCAACTCGTCCGCCAGCGCCGACCGGATGGTGTCCTGGATCAGACGGGCCATCGGGCGGGCACCCATCAGCGGGTCGAAGCCCTTCTCCGCCAGCCAGGTCTTCAACTCGTCGGAGAAGTGGGCCTCGACCTTCTTCTCGTGGAGCTGGGCTTCCAACTGCATCAGGAACTTGTCCACCACCCGCAGGATGATCTCGTTGTCCAGCGCCTTGAACGGGATGATGGCGTCCAGGCGGTTGCGGAATTCCGGTGAGAACATCCGCTTGATCTCCGACATCTCGTCGCCCACCTCGCGCTTGGCGGAGAAGCCGATCACCGACTTCTGCATCACGTCCGCCCCTGCGTTGGTGGTCATGATCACGATCACGTTGCGGAAATCCGCCTGTCGGCCGTTGTTGTCGGTCAGCGTGCCATGGTCCATGACCTGCAGCAGGATGTTGTAGATGTCCGGATGTGCCTTTTCGATTTCGTCAAGCAGCAGTACGCAATGCGGCTTCTTGGTGATCTGCTCGGTCAGTAGCCCGCCCTGGTCGAAGCCGACATATCCCGGTGGCGCGCCGATCAGCCGGCTCACCGCATGACGTTCCATGTATTCCGACATATCGAAGCGCACCAGCTCGATGCCCAGCGTATAGGCAAGCTGGCGGGCCACTTCCGTCTTGCCGACGCCGGTGGGGCCGGAGAACAGGAAGGAACCGATCGGCTTCTGCGGGTTGCCCAGGCCGGAACGCGACATCTTGATCGCCTTGGCGAGCGCGTCGATGGCGTTGTTCTGGCCGAACACCACGTTCTTCAGGTCGCGGTCCAGCGTCTTCAGCGCGGCCTTGTCGTCGTTGGACACGGTGCGCGGCGGGATACGGGCGATCTTGGCGACGATCTCCTCGATCTCGTTCTTGCCGATGGTCTTCTTCTGCTTGGACTTCGGCAGGATGCGTTGGGCCGCGCCCGCCTCGTCGATCACGTCGATGGCCTTGTCGGGAAGGTGACGATCGTTGATGTACTTGGCCGACAACTCCGCAGCGCTGGACAGCGCCGAACTGGAGTACTTGACGCCGTGATGCTCCTCGAAGCGGCTCTTCAGCCCCTTCAGGATTTCCACCGTTTCATTCACCGATGGTTCGACCACATCGACCTTCTGGAAACGCCGGGACAGGGCGTGATCCTTCTCGAAGATCTGACGGAACTCGGTGTAGGTCGTCGCGCCGATGCACTTCAACTGACCGGAGGAGAGCGCAGGCTTCAATAGGTTGGATGCATCCAGGGTGCCGCCGGAGGCTGCACCGGCACCGATCAGCGTGTGGATCTCGTCGATGAACAGGATGGCATCCTGGTTCTCGACCAGTTGCTTCAGTACCGCCTTGAGGCGTTGCTCGAAGTCGCCGCGGTACTTGGTGCCGGCCAGCAGGGCACCCATGTCCAGCGAATAGACTTGCGCATTCTCCAGGATTTCCGGCACGCGGCCTTCGACGATGCGGCGGGCCAGACCTTCGGCGATCGCGGTCTTGCCAACGCCAGCCTCGCCGACCAGCAGCGGGTTGTTCTTGCGCCGACGGCACAGGGTCTGGATGACGCGCTCGACTTCCTTCTCGCGGCCGATCAGCGGGTCGATCTTGCCCACCAGCGCTTGCTGGTTGAGATTCTGCGTGTAGTTTTCCAGCGCGCCGCCCGGGGCCTTCTCCTCGTGCTCCTGCTCGCCCTGTTCGGACTCGCTGCGTCCGGAAGGCGTGCCCGCACCGTGTTGGGGCGTCTTGGCGATGCCGTGGGAGATGAAATTCACCACGTCGAGGCGGGAGATGTTCTGGCGCTGCAGGAAATAGACCGCATGCGAATCCTTCTCGCCGAAGATTGCGACCAGCACATTGGCGCCGGTCACTTCCTTCTTGCCGGAGGATTGCACATGGAGGATCGCGCGCTGAATCACACGCTGGAAGCCAAGGGTCGGCTGGGTATCGATCTCTTCGCTACCTTCGACCTTCGGCGTGTGCTCGTTGATGAAGTTGGTCAACTCGCGCCGCAGTTCGTCCAGATTGGCTGCGCAGGCGCGCAGAACCTCGGCGGCGGAAGGATTGTCGAGCAGGGCGAGCAGCAGATGTTCCACGGTGATGAACTCGTGGCGTTTCTGCCGAGCCTCTACGAAGGCCATATGCAGACTGACTTCAAGCTCTTGCGCGATCATTCAGTTTTCCTCCATCACGCATGCCAGCGGATGCTGGTGCTGGCGGGCATAGGAGACGACCTGTTCCACCTTGGTCGAGGCGATGTCCCGGGGGAAGACACCGCACACCCCCATACCCTCTCTGTGGACTTGGAGCATGACCCGCGTGGCACGTTCGCGGTCCATGCCGAAATATTTCTGGAGGACGACGATCACGAAATCCATGGGTGTGAAGTCATCGTTCAACAGAAGCACCTTGTACATCGGCGGCGGACGGGTGCGCGTCCGTTGCGCTTCCAACACGAAATCGTCTTGTTTATGCGTGGCCATGCGGACCATTCTAATCAAGTCGAAGCAGAGTGCAACACGCCGCCACGGGACCTATTTGGGGGTATTCCGGCAATTTGCAACACCCCTGAATGCGGTGCCGCAGCGAGGTTCTGCCGCCCTTCTCAAAGCCAGAAACGTGCCATCAAAAAGGTGCAAATCCGGCTGCCGTATTGATGCAACGCAGAATTATGAGACTGGAAAGAAATCGTTGACGGTGTGCTGACAAGTGCGTAAAAGCTAGCCGGTGCATCGTTCAAGACGTAATGCGCTGGTTCTGTTTGTTGTGGCCGTCCCTTCGGTCCGAATCGGCAGTGCTGGTTGCGCTTGACTTGACATGAAGCATCGGCCGGGAGGGACCCGGTCTTGTACCAAGTAACTTTAAGGATTAGGGCAATATGGCAACTGGCACTGTTAAGTGGTTCAATGATTCCAAGGGCTTCGGCTTCATTACCCCTGACGATGGCAGCGAAGACCTGTTCGCGCACTTCTCGGCCATCAACATGAGCGGCTTCAAGACCCTGAAGGAAGGCGAGAAGGTTTCCTTCGAGGTCACGCAGGGGCCCAAGGGCAAGCAGGCTTCCAACATCCAGAAGGCCTGATCGTCTCGGCGGGGCCGTCGCTTACAGGCAACGGTCTGCCAGAAAAAGCAGAAGGCCGCCGGGGAACCGGCGGCCTTCTGCTTTTTCTGGAGTGCGTACGGCCGATGCCGTAGGTGTTACGGGGCGGGCTGGGCCCGCCCGGTGCTGCTTACTTCAGTTTGACTTCCTTGTACGGCACGTGCTTGCGAGCAACCGGGTCATACTTGTTGAACTCGAGCTTACCCGGGGTGGTGCGCTTGTTCTTAGAGGTCGTGTAGAAATGACCGGTGCCGGCAGTGGATTCCAGCTTGATCTTTTCGCGGATGCCTTTGGCCATGGCTTTCTCCGTTCTGTTCGGTACGGCGGGGTGGACCCGCGGTTACAGCTTCTCGCCGCGGGCGCGAAGCTCGGCAACGACGACGTCGATGCCTTTCTTGTCGATGGTGCGCAGACCCGCGTTGGAAACGCGCAGGCGGATCCAGCGGTTTTCGCTCTCGCTCCAGAACCGGCGGTTTTGCAGGTTGGGCAGGAAGCGGCGCTTGGTTTTGTTGTTGGCGTGGGAAACGTGATTTCCCACCATCGGTGCTTTACCGGTCACTTGGCAGACGCGAGCCATACGATGCTCCAGGGGAATTCGGATTGCGAAAAGCGTTCGAATATACCGTAGGTGACTAGGCAAAAGCAAGACCTTGAACGAGCATGCCTCATGCCCGGGCAGGGGAGCCGAACCGGATTCACCTGCGTAGCAGTCCGTGCTCGGCGAAAGAGTAGGGGCGACCATGGGCTGGGATAATGAAATGGTCCAGAACCCGGACATCCACCAGCCCGAGCGCGTCCGTGAGCGTGCGGGTGAGTACCTGGTCAGCGGTGCTCGGTTCGGCGGCCCCCGAGGGGTGATTGTGGGCGAGGATGACCGCCGCGGCGTTGCGGGACAGGGCGAGCTTCACTACCTCGCGGGGATAAACGCTGGTCTGCGTCAGCGTTCCCCTGAAGAGATCCACCGCTTCGATCAGGCTGTGACGGGCGTCCAGCAGTAGCACGCAGAAGGTCTCATGGGGAAGGTGACCCAGCCGCAGTTGCAGCCACTCGCGCACTGCAGCGGGCGAGTCGAAGATGTCACGCTCGCTGAGGCGTTCGCTGAGGGCGCGGCGGGCCAGTTCCATCACCGCCTGCAGTTGGGCATACTTCGCCAGCCCCATGCCGGGGATGGCCGAGAACTCTTCGGCGCCGGCCGCGCAGAGGCGGGTCAGCGTGCCGAAATGGGCGATGAGGTCGCGGGCCAGGTCCACCGCACTGCGGCCTTTCACTCCGACGCGCAGGAACAGCGCGAGCAGTTCTGCATCCGACAGGGCGTCCGGGCCGCGGCTGAGTAGTTTTTCCCGCGGTCTTTCTGTTTCGGGCCAGTCCGTGATCGCCATCGCCTTATCCTGTTTGGGTACAACCCGATTTTAGCTGAATGTCATGATTGATCTGCAAGGCAAGAAACTGGTGCTGGGAGTGACCGGCGGCGTGGCGGCCTACAAGGCGGCGGAATTGGTGCGTCTGCTGGGCAAGGCCGGCGCCGAGGTACACGTGGTGCTGACCGAGGCTGGCGCGCATTTTGTCGGCGCGCCGACCTTTCAGGCCCTGTCCGGCAATCCGGTGTGGACCGACCTGTGGGACGTCCGCATGGACAACGGCATGGCACACATCGATCTCAGCCGCGACGCGGACGCGATCCTGGTGGCGCCGGCGACGGCAGACTTCATCGCCAAGCTGGCGCAGGGACGGGCGGACGACCTGCTTTCCACCCTGTGTCTGGCACGCGACTGTCCGCTGCTGCTGGCGCCGGCGATGAACCGGCAGATGTGGGAGCACCCGGCAACCCGCCGCAACGCCGACACCGTCGCCGCCGACGGCGCGGTGCTGTTCGGCCCCGCCGCGGGCGACCAGGCCTGCGGCGAGATCGGCATGGGGCGCATGGAGGAGCCGGAGGCGTTGCTGGAACGCACGCTTGCCTTTTTCACGCCGAAGCAACTGGCGGGGCGCAAGGTGGTGCTGACTGCCGGCCCCACCTTCGAGGCGATAGACCCGGTGCGTGGGATTACCAACAGCAGCTCCGGCAAGATGGGCTATGCGCTGGCCCGCGCCTGTATTCGCGCCGGGGCCGAGGTGATACTGGTCAGCGGGCCGGTGGCGCTGCCAGTACCGCCTGGCGCGCGGCGGGTGCCGGTGGCGAGCGCGCTGCAGATGCGCGATGCGGTGCTGGCGGCATTGCCGGGCACGGACGTCTTCATCGGTGTGGCCGCGGTAGCGGATTACCGGCCGGCGGAGTCGGCCGAGCACAAGATCAAGAAATCCGCAGTCGACCGCAGCCTGGCGCTGACGCCCAATCCGGACATCCTGGCCGAAGTCGCCGCGCTGCCGGATGCGCCCTTCTGCGTCGGCTTCGCCGCCGAGAGCCGCGATCTCGACACTTATGCCGAAGGCAAGCGCCGCAACAAGAAGCTGCCGCTGCTGGTCGGCAACCTGGTGGGCGATGGCCTGGGCGGCGACGACAACACCATCATCCTGTATGACGATGCTGGCCGCCATCCGCTGCCGCGGGCGCCCAAGGCTGAGTTGGCGCAGCACATCGTCACCCACCTTGCTGCCTTGCTGGATGCGCGCGCCGCGTCCGGCAAGGTGGTCTGACGCAACCAAGGAACCCAAATGCATCGCATCGACGTCAAGCTTCTCGACCCCCGCCTCAAGTCGCATCCGCCGGCCTACGCTACGGCCGGTTCCGCCGGACTGGACCTGAGGGCCTGTCTGGATGCGCCGGTGGTGCTGCACCCGGGCGAGACTACGCTGGTCCCGAGCGGCCTGGCCATCCACCTGGCCGATCCCGGGCTGGCGGCGATGGTGCTGCCGCGTTCCGGCCTGGGACACAAGCACGGCATCGTGCTCGGCAACCTCGTCGGCTTGATCGATTCGGACTACCAGGGCCAGATCTTCGTCTCGGTGTGGAACCGCGGCCGGGACGCCTTCACCATCCAGCCGATGGAGCGCATCGCTCAGCTGGTGGTGGTGCCGGTGCTGCAGGTGGGGTTCAACGTCGTCGATGACTTTGCGGCGAGCGACCGAGGCGCCGGTGGATTCGGCAGCACCGGCAAGCACTGAGGTGCGGCGGCACGCCGGGATCCCGACCGGCGTCCATGTCGTCTGCGAACGGGGAGGCCGGGTATTGCTGATGCGCCGCGCCGGCACCGGCTTCTTCGATGGCCTCTACAGCCTGCCTGGCGGGCATGTGGAGGAGGGCGAGTCGGTGCGGGCCGCGGCGGCGCGGGAGCTGGCCGAGGAGACGGGCCTGAGGGTGCAGGCGGGGGCGCTGGAGTGGCTGGGCGTGGTGCATCGCCGCTCCGACAGCAACCGCATCGATTTCTTCCTGCGCGCCCGCGAATGGCAGGGCGAAGCGCAGATCCTGGAGCCGGACAAGTGCGACCGCTTGGTCTGGTGCGACGCGGCCGCAGTGCCGGCGGAAACCGTGCCTTATGTGCGTGTCGCGTTGAGCCAGCCGCAGGCGCCGTGGATGCTGGAGCTGGGCTGGTAGGTGCTGCCCGGGCGGCGGGATGAAGCAGAAGGGCCGGCAATTGCCGGCCCTTGCCACGTCTGTCGTGCGCCTGGAGCAGCCTGCAGGTCAGCCCAGCATGTCCGCCCAGATGTTGCGCGCCCAGGACAGCGCGTATTCCCCTTCCAGCTCGCTGGCTGCGGTTGATACGCCGCCTGCGCCGGCAACCGGCACCGGCTGTTTCTTCTCTGCGTCGTACTGGTGCACCGAGGCGATGTGGATCACCCGCTTGGCATCGACGAAGCTGTAGCAGGTGTTCATCACCACTGGTGCCGGGTTGGGCGCCTCGCCAGCGAGCAGGTTGAGAATGGCGGCGGTGGCGACCTTGGCATGCTGGTTGGCCATGTGGCCGGACTTCGGCATGGCCGGGCCGGGGAACAGTGCGTCGCCTAGCACGTGCACGCCGGGAACGCCCTTGGCCTCGTAGCTCAGCCAGTCGATCTCCACCCACCGCTCATTGAGCAGCGGCAGGCCGGCGTTGCGGGCGATGTCGCCGGCGCGCATCGGCGGGATCACGTTCAGCACGTCGGCGTGGATCCTGTCGAACTCCAGCTCCGCCGTCAGGCTGGCGGCATCCACGCTGCGCAGCTCGCTGTTCGGGTGGTACTCCAGCAGCGCGCCGTACTCGGCGAAGGCGGCGGTGAACAGCGCTTTCTTGGACTGGATCTCCGGGTTGGCGTCGAACACCAGCACCTTGGATTTGGGTTTGTTGCGGCGCAGGTAGTCGGCCACCACACTGGCGCGCTCGTAGGGGCCGGGCGGGCAGCGGTAGGGCGTCTGGGGGATGTGCATGGCGAAGACGCCGCCGTCTGGCATGGCTTCCAGTTGCTGGCGCAGCAGCACCGTCTGGCGGCCGGCTTTCCAGGCGTGGGGAATGCGCTCCTGCTGGCCGTCCAGGCCGGCGACCGCGCCGGGAATGAAGTCGACGCCAGGGGAGAGCACCAGGCGGTCGTAGCTCAGCGTACCGCTGGCGGAGGTATGGACCTGGCGGCTGGTGGTATCGATGCGGGTGACTTCGTCCTGCACCAACCTCACGCCCCAGCGGCTGCGCAGGGTGTCGTAGCCCACCGTGATGTCGCCCATCTGCTTCACGCCGCCCACCACCAGGTTGGAGATGGGGCAGGAGATGAACACCGGGTTGCGCTCCACCAGGGTGACGGCGACGGTGCCCTGGCTCCACATGCGCAGGTATTTGGCGGCGGTGGCGCCGCCGTAGCCGCCGCCGACGATGACTACATGGCCCGCATTGCGGCTGCCACCGCCGGCGCAGGCGGAGAGGCCCGCCAGCATCGTGCTTCCGGCGGCCAGCGCGGCGGCGGACTTGATGAAGTTGCGTCTGCTCGACATGGCTGCGCTCCGGATCAGTGGCGGGTGGAGAGGTGATCGACGATCAGTGCGATCTGCTCGTCGGAATAGCCCTTGGCGATCTGGTGCATGATCGTCGCCGGCCGTTTGCCCGCCTTGAAATCCTGCATCTTCTGCAGCAGTTCGGCGCGGGATTGTCCGGCCAGCCGCGGCATCGCGCCGGTGCTGGCGCCTTCGGTGCCGTGGCAGCTGGCACAGGTGGCGGCGAGGTTGCGCGCCAGCTGCGGGTCCTGCGCCCGGGCGGCGGTCGCGGCCAGGACGCAGAGCGCGGCGCCCAGCATGGTATGAAGCTTCATCGGTCTCTCCTGGTTCTCCTGGGTTTGGGGGCGCGCAACGATGGGCTGCGAGTATATCCCGGCGGAATGAGCGGATCGGGCCGCGGGCTCGCCGGCCTGCCTCCGACAAGATGGGGTGGGCAGGCGTTCTCGGCCGCCGCGCGTCGCGGCGCCGCCAAGGGATATGCGCGTCTGTCCTGGCTATGCCCTTGGCGTGGATTCTCCGGGTTTGCCACGCCGCACGGAGGGCGAGCCGGGCGTATTGGAAAAATAGCTCGCGGCGCTAAGGTAAAATGTGCGGTTTCGCGTTCCAAGCCGCTGCGCTGTAGCCCCGGGCGGGTAAGGGAAAACGCGTTCATGAACAGGAGAAGCAGATGGACCACAAGCGCAGGGATACCCTGAAGGCGGGCGGCGGGCTGGGCATTTTCGGCCTGCTGGTCGCGGCTGGCCTGATCAAGCCGGAACTGGCCGAAGCGGCCTGGAACAAGAGCGCCTTCGAGGCCAAGAACCTGGAAAGTGCGCTGGCGGCGCTGGGTGCCGGCAAGCCGGGCGACAGTGCGGATGTGCAGCTGAACACGCCGGACATCGCCGAGAACGGCGCGGTGGTGCCGGTGGGCGTGATCAGCAAGCTGCCCAACACCGAGCAGATCGCCATCCTGATCGAGAAGAACCCCAATCTGCTGGCGGCCAAGTTCGAGATTCCCGCCGGTACCGCGGCCGAAGTGCAGACCCGGGTGAAGATGGGCCAGACCTCCGACATCTACGCGGTGGTGAAGGCGGACGGCAAGTTCTACGTTACCAAGAAGGAAGTGAAGGTCACCCTCGGCGGCTGCGGCGGCTGAACCGGGCACAGGAGAAAGAGAATGGCAAACCCGATGCGTATCCGCGCCGCGGTGAAGGATGGCTTTACCGAAGTGCGCGTGCTCATGTCCCACGTCATGGAAACCGGCCAGCGCAAGGATTCCAGCGGCGCGCTGGTGCCGGCCCACTTCATCACCGAGCTCACCGCCAAGCACAACGACAAGGTGGTGCTGTCGGCCCAGTTCGGCCCCTCGGTGTCCACCAACCCCTACCTGTCCTTCAAGTTCGAGGGCGGGGCCAAGGGCGACAAGATCGTCGTCAGCTGGGTGGACAACAAGGGCGACAGCCGCAGCGACGAAGCCCAGATCGCCTGACGGGGCCGCGTGCCGGGCCTCGCCGGCCACGCCGCGGGCCCTTGGCGGTCCGCTCAAAACCAGACCAATCATCCGTCCCCGGAGACGCAGCATGAGAAAGACCCTGGGCATGGCCGCGCTGGCGGCGATGCTGGCGGGCGGCGCACAGGCGCAATCCACCGCCGATGAGATCGCCAAGTACCGCGAGATGATCGCTGACGGCAACCCTGCCGAACTGTTCGAGATGGAAGGCGAAAGCCTGTGGAAGACGCCGCGCGGGCCGAAGAAGGCCACGCTGGAGCAATGCGACCTTGGCCAGGGGCCGGGCGTGGTGGATGGCGCTTTCGCCCGGATGCCGCGCTATTTCGCCGATACCGGCCGGGTGCAGGACCTCGAATCCCGCCTGCTCACCTGCATGGAAACCCTGCAGGGCATTCCCGCCTCCGCGGTGGTGGACGGCGACTGGAACAAGGGCGAGCGCAAGACCATGGATGCGCTGGCGGCCTACGTCGTCACCCATTCCCGTGGCCAGAAAATCCAGCTGGACCTCGCCAATCCCCAGACCCGCCGCATGTACGAGCTGGGCAAGCGCGCCTTCCACTACCGCAGCGGGCCGATGGACTTCTCCTGTGCCACCTGCCACGGCGAGGACGGCAAACGCATCCGCCTGCAGGATCTGCCCAACCTCACCCACAAGGAAGGCGCCATCGCCGCCTGGGGCAGCTGGCCGGCCTACCGGGTGTCCAATAGCCAGTTCTGGACCATGCAGCACCGCCTCAACGACTGCTTCCGCCAGCAGCGCACCGCCGAGCCGGTGTTCGCCTCCGAAGTGACGGTGGCGCTGTCGGTCTACATGGCGGCCACCGCCCAGGGCGGCGTGCTGCAAACCCCTGGACTGAAGCGTTGAGGTGCCCACGATGAAAGCTGTTTCCATCCTGCGGCCGGCGCTTGCCGCCCTGCTGGCCGCCACCGCCGGCCTGAGCGCCGCCGCCGGCGAAGACTACGACGCGCAGGTGCGCGAGATGATGCAGTCCTCCTTCAAGGAGAACGGCATCGCCAGCAAGTACCGCCAGCTTCAGCTGGACTTCCAGAAAACCTGTTCCGCGCTGGTGCCGCCGTCGGCGGAAGCCATGCGGCAGATCGAAGCCGAGCAGATGCAGACGGTGCGCTGGCCGGCCGACGGCAAGTTCTTCGGCGACTGGAAGGAGGGCGAGAAGATCGCCCAGAGTGGCCGCGGCCTCACCTGGACGGACAAGGCCGGCGAGAGCAACGGCGGCGGCTGCTACAACTGCCACCAGCTGGCGCCGCAGGAACTCTCCTTCGGCACCATAGGCCCCAGCCTGCACCGCTACGGCAAGCTGCGCGGCAGCGACGAAGGCATGGTCAAGTACACCTGGGGCAAGCTGTGGAACGCCAAGGCCTACAACGCCTGCTCGCAGATGCCGCGCATGGGCGACGCCCATATCCTCAGCGAAGCCCAGATCAAGCATGTGATGGCCTACCTGTTCGACCCGGCCTCGCCGGTCAACCAGTAGGCTGCCCGGCCAGCGGCGGCGCTTCTCGCGGAGCGCCGCCTTTTTTCATTCCCGTTCTTCTGCTGTGGCCGATGCCGGCCGCAGCCCGCGGAGCCCGCCCATGTCCATGCATCGCCGAGAATTCCTGCAACTGCTGGCGGTGGCCGCCGCCGGGGGGCTGGCCCTGCACAACGGCAGGGCGGAGGCGGCGCGGGCCGGCGAGGTTTTCTACGATCTGCCGCGCTTCGGCAACGTCAGCCTGCTGCACATGACGGACTGCCACGCCCAGCTGCTGCCGCTGCATTTCCGCGAGCCTTCGGTGAACCTGGGCGTCGGCGCCATGGCTGGGCAGGTGCCGCACCTGGTGGGCGAGCACCTGCTCAGGCGCTTCGGCATTCCGCCGGGCAGCGCCGAGGCTCACGCCTTCACCTGCCTGGACTTCACCGAGGCGGCGCGCAACTACGGCAAGGTCGGCGGCTTCGCCCAGCTCGCCACCCTGGTCAAGCGCCTGAAGGCGAGCCGGCCCGGCGCGCTGCTGCTGGATGGCGGCGACACCTGGCAGGGCTCCGCCACCGCGCTGTGGACCCGCGCCCAGGACATGGTGGACGCCGCCAAGCTGCTGGGCGTGGACCTGATGACGCTGCACTGGGAATCCACTTACGGCGCGGAGCGCGTCAAGGAAGTGGAGGAGAAGGACTTCGCCGGCCGCATCGACATCGTGGCGCAGAACGTGCGCACCACCGATTTCGAAGACCCGGTGTTCAAACCCTATGTGATCCGCGAGATCAACCGGGTGCCGGTGGCCATCATCGGCCAGGCCTTTCCCTACACCCCCATCGCCAATCCGCGCTGGCTCACGCCGGAGTGGAGCTTCGGCATCCAGGAACAGGGCCTGCAGCAGGCGGTGGAGCAGGCGCGCGCAGAGGGCGCCCAGGTGGTCGTGTTGCTGTCGCACAACGGCATGGATGTGGACCTCAAGCTGGCCTCGCGTGTCAGCGGCATCGACGCCATCTTCGGCGGTCACACCCACGACGGCGTGCCGGCGCCGGTGGTGGTGGCCAACCCCGGCGGCCGCACGCTGGTGACCAACGCCGGCTCCAACGGCAAGTTCCTTGGCGTGATGGACTTCGAGGTGAAGGACGGCCGGGTGGCGGACTTCCGCTACCGCCTGTTGCCGGTGTTCGCCGATCTGCTGCCGGCGGATGCCGAAATGGCCGCCTTCATCCAGCGGGTGCGCGCGCCCTTCGCCGAGCGCCTGGCTGAACCGCTGGCGCTCACCGAGGGCCTGCTCTATCGCCGCGGCAACTTCAACGGCTCCTGGGACCAGCTGCTGCTGGACGCGCTGATGGCGGAGAAGGAGGCGGAGATCGCCTTCTCGCCCGGCTTCCGCTGGGGCACCACGCTGCTGCCGGGCGAAACCCTGACCATGGAGCAGCTGATGGACCAGACCGCCATCACCTATCCCTGGACCACGGTGACGCGCATGAGCGGCGCGACGATCAAGACGGTGCTGGAAGACGTCTGCGACAACCTTTTCAACCCCGATCCCTACTACCAGCAGGGCGGCGACATGGTGCGGGTGGGCGGGCTGCAGTACGCCTGCGAGCCGGCCGCGGCCATGGGCCGGCGCATCAGCGACATGCGCCTGAACGGCAGGCCGCTGGAAGCGGACAAGCTCTACACCGTGGCCGGCTGGGCCCCGGTGGCGGAAGAGGCGAGGGATGCCGGCGAGCCGGTGTGGGAAGTGGTGGCGCGCTACCTGCGCGGGCGCAGAGTGGTGCCGCTGGCCACGCCGGCCCAGCCGGTGCTGAAGGGCGTGGCGGGCAATCCCGGCTTGATCTGAGAACGGCCGGCCAGACGAGCCGGCGGCTTCACTCCGCCGGCAGCGGCCGCCGGCGCGGGAAGAGGTTGCAGAAGCGCAGCTCCACCGGATAGGGGAAGAAGTCCTCCACATAGCCGCTGCGTATCTTGTCTTGCGCCGCGCGCCAGAAATCCGGCTGCAGCAGGTCGGCGTGGTGCTTGAGGAAGGCTTTGCGCACCCGCGGCTGGCCGAGCAGGAAGGTGGCGAACTCCTCCGGGAACACGTCCATCGGCCCGGCGGTGTACCAGGGCTCGCCGGACAGCTCCATCTCTTCGTAGGGGGCCGGCGGAATGCGGCGGAAGCGCATGCTGGTCATGTACTCGATCTCGTCGTAGTCGTAGAACACGACGCGGCCGTAGCGGGTGACGCCGAAGTTCTTCCACAGCATGTCGCCGGGGAAGATGTTGGCGATGGCCAGTTCGCGGATGGCGTTGCCGTACTCGCGCACCGCATGCTCCACCTCCTCGTCGCTGGCCTGCTCCAGGTAGAGGTTGAGCGGCGTCATCCGGCGTTCGATGTAGAGGTGCTTGATGACCAGGCTGTCGCCCTCGATCTCGAAGCAGGAGGGCGCCAGCTGGCGCAGCTCCTCCAGCAACTCCGGGTGGAAGCGCGACAGCGGCAGCGCCGCGTAGGAAAACTCCAGCGTGTCCGCCATGCGGCCCACCCGGTCCACCTGCTTCACCAGCAGGTACTTGCGCTTCACCGTGGCGCGATCGACGTTCTTGGTGCTGCCGAACACATCCTTGATCACCTTGAACACATAGGGGTAGGAGGGCAGCGTGAACACCAGCATCACCAGTCCGCGTATGCCGGGCGCGACGATGAACTGGTCGTTGGAATGGCGCAGGTGGGCGAGCAGGTCGCGGAAGAACATCGTCTTGCCCTGCTTGCCCAGGCCCAGCATGGTGTAGAGCTCGCTGCGCGGCTTGTTGGGCATGATGGAGCGCAGGAACTGCACGTAGCCGGACGGCACCTCCATGTCCACCATGAAGTAGGCGCGCGACAGCGAGAACAGCACCGAAATGCGCCAGGCCTCCAGCAGCACCGCATCGATGTAGAGCAGGCCCTGGGCGTTGTGCCGCACCGCCAGGGTGAAGGGGTATTCCTGGTAGCCGTTGATGGCCTTGCCGATGATGTAGGCCGTCTTGTTGCGGTAGAAGGCGGCGTACAGCACCTGCAGCTGGCAGTTCACCTCCATCTTCGGCCAGTGGCCCAGGTGCTGGTGGGCGGCGCGCAGGATGTGGCGGATGTCCCGCTCCAGGTCCTCGAAGGGGCGCTGCCAGTCGAAGTCCTCGACGATGTCCCGCAGCGTGCCGGCCAGGCCGCGGTCGCGCGGGTAGTAGCTGGAATACACCGGCGGGTAGGACTCGATGTACTCGGTGGAGGCGGCCGGGCGGGCGAACAGGTAGTCGTTGTTGAAATAGGTGCGGTGCAGGATGCGGCAGCACACCGAGTTGAAGAAGCTCTCCGCCAGTTCCGGCTGCTTGTGCTTGATCAGCATGGCGATGAAGTGGTGCTTCACCTGCTGCCAGGTGGCGTCGTCCACCGAATCGGCATGGAACTCGCGGTGCAGGCGCTGCACCGTCTCGTCCACCCGGTCGTCGTAGAACTGCACCCGCTCGCGCACCGCGTCCAGCTGGGCCTGCCATTCGGCGCCCTCGAAGAATTCCTTGGCCCGCCGCGAGGTCTCGCGAAAGATGCGGTAGTGCTTGTTGAAACCCTCGACGAGGGCCTGGGCGATCGCGAGCGACACCGGGCTGTTCCTGTAGGGCGCGTCCATCTCGGCTTTCCCCTGGCGGCAATGCGCACAGGATACCCAGCCGGAAGGCGCTGGCAACAGCCGGCGCGAGAGGCCCTGTTCGCTTGCCTGCGGGCGTGCTTGAAAGGCCGGGCGGACGAACGGAGGGCGCGGCCCGGCCGGTGCGTGGCGGGGCTGGGCGGAGGCCGCTTACCGGAGGAAAAACAAGGGCTTGATGGCTCCAGTCGGTGCATTTTTTGATACCCGGCTCGGCAAGTCTTATATCTTTTATCTTCTGTATTTTTTCATATTGTGAAAGCCTGTTTTACTTCTGGCGTGCACGCCGGGTCGCGGCGCTATAATGCGGCGCTCGAAAAGTCGGTTGGGAGTCGCGAGGCACCGCGGAGGCAGACAAGCCGCGGGCGTGCCGGAAGTGGCTGCGCACAGGGCGGGAGACAGTCGCGGGTGAGCGCGCTCTCCATGCCGGGCCCGCGTTCCCCATGTCTTTCGACGCGCTGGCGCCTCGGGCCACCGCCCGTCCGCGCCATCGTTCGATCAGCGCACCCAGACCATGAGGGAGAAACAAGCAATGTCGCAGCAGCCGACCATCTTCTACACCATCACCGACGAAGCGCCGATGCTGGCGACCGCCGCCTTCCTGCCGGTGATCCGCGCCTTCACCGCTCCCGCCGGCATCAACGTCGAGGAAGCCGACATCTCGCTGGCCAGCCGCATCCTGGCGGAGTTCCCCGAATTCCTGACCGACGAACAGAAGGTGCCCAACACCCTGGCCGAACTGGGCGCGCTGACGCTGCAGCCGGATGCGAACATCATCAAGTTGCCCAACATCTCCGCCTCGGTGGCCCAGCTCAAGGCCGCGGTCAAGGAGCTGCAGACCAAGGGCTACAAGGTGCCGGATTTCCCGGAAGACCCGAAGAGCGACGAAGACAAGGCCATCAAGACGCGCTACTCCAAGTGCCTGGGCTCCGCGGTGAACCCGGTGCTGCGTGAAGGCAACTCCGACCGTCGCGCGCCGCTGGCGGTGAAGAACTACGCCAAGAAGCACCCGCACTCCATGGGCGAGTGGAAGCAGTGGTCGCAGACCCATGTCTCCCACATGCACCACGGCGACTTCTACCACGGCGAAAAATCGATGACGCTGGACAAGGCGCGCGACGTGAAGATGGAGCTGATCACCGCCTCCGGCAAGACCATCGTGCTCAAGCCCAAGGTCGCGCTGCTGGCCGGCGAGATAATCGACTCGATGTTCATGAGCAAGAAGGCGCTGTGCGAGTTCTACGAGAAGGAACTCGAGGATTGCCGCGAAGCCGGCATCCTGTTCTCGCTGCACGTGAAGGCGACGATGATGAAGGTCTCGCACCCCATCGTCTTCGGCCACTGCGTCAAGATCTACTACAAGGAGGCCTTCGCCAAGCACGGCAAGCTGTTCGACGAGCTGGGCATCAACGTCAACAACGGCATGGTCGACCTCTACGAGAAGATCAAGACCCTGCCGGAATCCAAGCGCGACGAGATCATCCGCGACCTGCACGCCTGCCAGGAGCACCGCCCCGAGCTGGCCATGGTGGACTCCGCCAAGGGCATCACCAACTTCCATTCGCCCAATGACGTCATCGTCGATGCCTCCATGCCGGCCATGATCCGCCAGGGCGGCAAGATGTGGGGCGCCGACGGCAAGCCCTACGACTGCAAGGCGGTGATGCCGGAGTCGACCTTCGCCCGCATCTACCAGGAGATGATCAACTTCTGCAAATGGCACGGCAACTTCGATCCGAAGACCATGGGCACCGTGCCCAACGTCGGTCTGATGGCGCAGAAGGCTGAGGAGTACGGCTCCCACGACAAGACCTTCGAGATCCCGGAAGACGGTATCGCCAACATCACCGACCTCGCCACCGGCGAAGTGCTGCTGACGCAGAACGTGGAAGCCGGCGACATCTGGCGCATGTGCCAGGTGAAGGACGCGCCCATCCGCGACTGGGTCAAGCTGGCCGTCACCCGCGCCCGCAACTCCGGCATGCCGGCGGTGTTCTGGCTGGACCCCTACCGTCCGCATGAGAACGAGCTGATCAAGAAGGTCGAGACCTACCTGAAGGACTACGACACCCAGGGCCTGGAGATCAAGATCCTGTCCCAGGTGCGCGCCATGCGCTTCACCCTGGAGCGGGTCGCCCGCGGCCTGGACACCATCTCGGTCACCGGCAACATCCTGCGCGACTACCTCACCGACCTGTTCCCCATCATGGAACTGGGCACCTCGGCCAAGATGCTCTCCATCGTGCCGCTGATGGCCGGTGGCGGCATGTACGAGACCGGCGCCGGCGGTTCCGCGCCCAAGCATGTGCAGCAGCTGGTGGAAGAGAACCACCTGCGCTGGGATTCGCTGGGCGAGTTCCTGGCGCTGGCGGTATCGCTGGAAGACCTCGGCATCAAGAACGACAACGCCAAGGCCAAGATCCTGGCCAAGACGCTGGATGAAGCCACCGGCAAGCTGCTGGACCTGGACAAGTCCCCCTCGCGCCGTACCGGCGAGCTGGACAACCGCGGCAGCCAGTTCTACCTGACCCTGTACTGGGCCCAGGCGCTGGCCGCGCAGACCGAGGATGCCGCGCTGGCCGCCCACTTCGCCCCCCTGGCGAAGTCGTTGGAAGAAGGCGAGCAGAACATTGTCGCCGAGCTGAAGGCGGTGCAGGGCAAGCCGGTGGACATCGGCGGTTACTACCAGGTGGATCCCGCCAAGTGCAAGGCGGTGATGTGCCCCAGCACCACCTTCAACGCCGCGCTGGCCACGGTGGGTGTTTGATACCTTGCAGCGATGACCGGGATGGGCGGGCGCCCATCCTGTCGCACCAGAACGCCGGGCGGGTCCCGGCGTTTTTCTTTTCCGCTTCCCTGGGCCCTTGCCCGGGTTTCCCCCCGCCTCAGCCGCGCCGGTGTTTCATGGATAATCGAAACGCAGTCCGGTCAAGGCGGCTCCGGCCGATCAATAACAGCATCCTGCCCAGGGATAGACATCGCCGGCCGGCGGTCGCAAAGGCAAATCCGTTTGTCCAACGCGCACACCAGGAGGGGGCAGCAATGAGTGCATCTCACATCAAGGTTCCGGCGGCTGGCAGCAAGATCGTCCCCGGACAGCCGATACCCGACGAACCCATCATCCCGTACATCGAAGGCGACGGCATCGGTGTGGACATCACGCCGGTGATGCTCAAGGTCATCGACGCGGCGGTGGACAAAGCCTACGGCGGCAGGAAGAAGATCCACTGGATGGAAGTGTTCGCCGGCGAGAAAGCCACCCGGCTCTACGGCCCGGACGAGTGGCTGCCGAAGGAGACCTTCGACGCGCTGAAGGAGTACGCCGTCTCCATCAAGGGGCCGATGACCACGCCGGTGGGTGGCGGCATCCGCTCGCTCAACGTTGCCCTGCGCCAGGAACTGGACCTCTACCAGTGCGTGCGCCCGGTGCGCTACTTCAACGGCGTGCCCTCGCCGCTGCGCGACCCGAGCAAGGTGGACATGGTGATCTTCCGTGAGAACACCGAGGACATCTACGCCGGCATCGAATGGGCGGCGGAGTCCGAGGGGGCAAAGAAGCTTATCCGCTTCCTGCAGGAAGAGATGGGGGTGAAGAAGATCCGCTTCCCCGCCACCTCTGGCATCGGCATCAAGCCGGTGTCGCGTGAAGGCAGCTCCCGCCTGTTCCGCGCAGCGATGCAGTACGCGATCGACAACGACCGCCGCAACGTCACCATCGTGCACAAGGGCAACATCATGAAGTTCACCGAAGGGGCCTTCCGTGATTGGGCCTACGAGGTGGCGCAGCAGGAATTCGGCGCCGAACCGATCGACGGCGGTCCGTGGTGCCGCTTCAAGAACCCGAAGAGCGGGCGGGAGATCATCGTCAAGGACGCCATCGCCGATGCCTTCCTGCAGCAGATCCTGCTGCGGCCGGCGGAATACGACGTGATCGCCTGCTGCAACCTCAACGGCGACTACATCTCCGACGCGCTCGCCGCCCAGGTGGGAGGCATCGGCATCGCGCCGGGCGCCAACATCTCCGACAAGTACGCCTGCTTCGAGGCCACCCACGGCACTGCGCCCAAGTACGCCGGGCAGGACAAGGTGAATCCCGGTTCGCTCATCCTCTCCGCCGAGATGATGCTGCGCCACCTCGGCTGGAAGGAGGCGGCGGACCGGGTCATCAAGTCCATGGAAGACGCCATCGGCGACAAGGTCGTGACCTACGACTTCGCCCGCCTGATGGAAGGCGCCACCGAAGTCAGCTGCTCCGCTTTCGGCGACGCGATGATCGCGCGCATGTAGAACGCGCCCGGGCGGCGCAAACCGGCAAGGCCGCCGCCCAGGGCGGCCTTCTTCATTGCGCCGGCGGAAAGTGAAAAGCCCCGCCGGTGGCCGGCGGGGCTGTGCTCAGGGCAAGCCTGCGGGTATCAGTGGCTGTGGGCGAGCCCCGAGCCTCGCGGCGTGCGGATGTCCTCCACCATGTGCTGGATGTGGTCCGGGCACGGCGCGGTGAGCTTGGACACCACCAAGGCGACCACCACGTTGAGGATGGCGCCCACCATGCCTATCCCCTCGGGCGAGATGCCGAACAGCCAGTTGGCCGGAATGTTCTCCGCCATCGGCGTGATGAAGATGCCCTTGAAGTAGAGGATGTAGCCGAAGGTGAAGCCCAGGCCGACGAGCATGCCGCTGATCGCGCCTTCCTTGTTCATCGTCTTGCTGAAGATGCCCAGCAGGATGGTGGGGAAGAGCGAGGCGCAGGCAAGGCCGAAGGCGAAGGCCACCACCTGGGCGACGAACCCTGGCGGGTTGTAGCCGAGGTAGCCGGCAATCATCACCGCCACTGCGGCGGCCAGGCGTCCCGCCAGCAGTTCGGACTTCTCCGAGATCCTGGGCATGAATACGCCTTTGAGCAGATCGTGGGAGATTGCCGCCGAGATCACCAGCAGCAGCCCCGCCGCGGTAGACAGCGCGGCGGCGATGCCGCCCGCCGCCACCAGCGCAATCACCCAGTTCGGCAGGCCGGCGACTTCGGGGTTGGCGAGCACCATGATGTCATTATCCACGGTGAGCTCGTTGCCCTTCCAGCCTGCGGCCTCCGCCCGGGCGGTGAAGTCGGCGCTGGTGTTCTTGTCGTTGTAGTACTGGATTCGGCCATCGCCGTTCTTGTCCTGGAACTTCAGCAGGCCGGTCTGCTCCCAGCGCCGCATCCAGTCCGGCCGGGCCTCATAGAGCAGCGCGGAATCGGTGGCGAAGAGGTCGCCCCCGCTGGCGGTGACCGCACTATTCACCGTGGCATGGACGTTGTACCTGGCCATTGCGCCCACCGCCGGCGCGGTGGTGTAGAGGATGGCGATGAAGACCAGCGCCCAGCCGGCGGAAGAGCGCGCGTCCTTCACCTTGGGCACGGTGAAGAAGCGCACGATCACATGGGGCAGGCCGGCGGTGCCCGCCATCAGTGCGAAGGTGATGGCGAAGATGTTGATCGTCGACATGCTGGACGAGGTGTAGGCGGCGAAGCCCAGGTCCTGCACCACAGCGTCCAGCTTCTGCAGGAAGGGTTCGCCACTTGCCACCGTGCCGCCCAGCCCCAGTTGCGGAATGGGATTGCCGGTGATCTGCAACGCGATGAAGGCCGCCGGAATGGTGTAGGCAAAGATCAGCACCACGTACTGAGCCACCTGGGTATAGGTGATGCCCTTCATGCCGCCCAGCACCGCGTAGAAGAACACTAGCCCCATGCCCACCATCAGGCCGGTGACGATGTCCACCTCCAGGAAGCGGGAGAACACGATGCCAACGCCGCGCATCTGCCCCGCCACATAGGTGAAGGAGATGAAGATGAGGCAGATCACCGCGACGATGCGGGCGGTACGCGAGTAATAGCGGTCGCCTATGAACTCCGGCACGGTGAATTTGCCGAATTTGCGCAGATAGGGCGCAAGCAGCACCGCCAGCAGCACATAGCCGCCGGTCCAGCCCATCAGGTAGACCGAGCCGCCGTAGCCGAGGAAGGCGATGAGACCGGCCATCGAGATGAAGGACGCGGCGGACATCCAGTCGGCCGCCGTCGCCATGCCGTTCACCACGGGGTGCACGCCGCCGCCGGCAACATAGAACTCGCCGGTACTGGCCGCGCGGGCCCAGATGGCGACGCCGATGTAGAGGGCGAAGGACAGGCCGACGACGATGTATGTGAGCAGTTTCAGGTCCATGTGCCTATTCCCCTCAGTCTTCGTGGACGTCGTGTTCGCGGTCGAGCTTGTTCATGCGCGCCGCATACCAGAAGATCAGCACCAGGAAGGCGTAGATCGAGCCCTGCTGGGCGAACCAGAAGCCGAGCGGATAACCGCCGAGGTGGATGCCATCGAGAATCGGCCGCAGCAGGATGCCGAAGCCATAGGACACAACGAACCACAGGACCAGGACGGTAGTCAGCAGCCCCAGCGTTGCCCGCCAGTAAGCTGCCCCTCCATTGGGCTTTTCCATTGCTTGTCTCCTCTTATGCGTTTTGTCGGTGTGGAAGGCCCGTGCCGCGGCAGAGTGGCGTGGAGTCCTGTTGAACCGGTCGCAGCGGACGGACAAGCGGAGTATTGGAAGATAAAGCTTACAGCTTCCTTATAAAAATCTAATTTATAGATAGAATATTTTTATTTGATTATCGTCCGTGTTCGTCTACGCCGAAGCGCTTATCCAGGCGATTCATGATCAGCACGTAAATACCGATGATCAAAAGGTGAATCAGCGGCGTGCCTTGGGCGAAGACATAGAAGCCCAGCGGGAAGCCGAGGAAGACGATGTTGTTCAACTCGGTAGCGTAGTACCCGGGCAGGAAGGATACGAGGAACCACAGGGCGAGCAGCCCCAGCGTCAGGGCGAGGTTGCGGCGCCAGTAGGCGCGATGTCGGGCGGTCAGCGTCATGGTGGTCAGTGTTGCGGGCTGGCGCCCTTGTGGGCTTGGGCCAGGCGGTCCTGGATCTCGGTGGGGGCGGCTTCGTAGCCGGCGGCGCTGAGGGCGAACTCGCTCTCGCCACCGCAGATGGCCTTCAGCCTGGCCTCGAAGCCGTCCAGCTCGGCCATCGGCACCCGGGCGGAGAGTGTGGTCCAGCCGGGCGCGGGGCTGTCGGTGGCGGTGAGGCGGCCGCGGCGGCCGGCGAGCTCGGCGCTCACCTCGCCGAACTGGGCGTCCGCGATCTTCACCGTCAGCTCCAGCAGCGGCTCCAGCACCTGCGGCCGGGCGGCGCGCACCGCCTCGATCAGCGCATGGCGGGCGGCGGTGACGAAGGAGACTTCGTTGGAGTCCACCGCATGGTGCTTGCCGTCGGTCACCACCACCTTGAGATCCTGCAGCGGGAAGCCGGCGTGGGCGCCTTCGGCCAGTGCCTGGCGCACGCCCTTCTCCACCGCCGGCATGAAGTGGGTGGGAATGGTGCCGCCCTTCACCTCGTCGGCCAGCTCCAGGCCGGCGCCGCGCGCCAGCGGCTCCACCCGCAGCGCCACTTCGCCGAACTGGCCGGCGCCGCCGCTCTGCTTTTTGTGGCGGTAGCGGGCTTCGGCGCTGATGCTGATGGTTTCGCGGTAAGGCACTGCCGGCGGTGCGGTATCCAGCTGCAGGCTCCAGCGGCTGGCGAGTTGTTCGAGCACGATCTGCAGATGCTGGCGGCCGAGGCCGCGTACCACGGTGTGGCGGCTGCGCGGGTCGAAGCTCACCTCCAGGCAGGGATCTTCGTCCACCAGCCGGGCCAGCGCCTCGGCCAGCTTCTGCTCGTCCGCCGGCTTGCGCGCGATCAGCGCCAGGCCGTGCACCGGCTGCGGGTAGGGCGGCGCGGCGACGTGGAAGGCGTCTTCGTCATGGGAGTCGTGCAGCACCGCGTCGCGGCGGATTTCATCCACCCGCGCCACCGCGCACAGGTCACCGGCCACGCCCAGTGGCGTTTCCACCGCGTTGCGGCCTTGCAGGCGCAGCAGGTGGGCGACCTTGAAGGGCTTGCGGCCGTCGCCGATGAAGAGCTGGGAGTTGGGCGTGATGCGGCCCTGATGGATGCGGAACAGCGCCAGCTTGCCGCGGTAGGGGTCGTTGGCGATCTGGAACACATGGGCCAGTACGTGGCCCTCGGCGCTGGCCGCGACCGCCACTGGCGTTGCAGCCACGCCTTCACCCTTGAGGAAGCGCGGCGGATTGCCTTCGGTAGGGTCGGGCATCAGCCGGCCGAGGATATCCAGCAACTCGCGCACGCCGGCGCCGCTGCGGGCGGAGACGAAGCACACCGGCACCAGGTGGCCTTCGCGCAGGGCCTGTTCGAAGGGGGCGTGCAGCTGTTCCGGCGTCAGGCTCTCGCCCTGCTCCAGGTAGGCGGCCATCAGCGCTTCGTCCAACTCCACCACCTGGTCGACGATGGCTTCGTGGGCGGCGGTGACGCTGGAGAAGGCGGTGGCCGCGGCGGTGTCCGGGGTGAAGAAGCAGTCCACCACGCCCTGGCCATCGGCCGCCGGCAGGTTGAGCGGCAGGCATTCCGGGCCGAAGGCGGCGACGATCTCGCCCAGGGTGGCAGCGCAATCGGCGCCGGCGGTGTCCATCTTGCTGACGATGATGAGGCGGCACTTGTCCGTGGCGGCGGCCATCAGCCGGCGGCTGGCGCTGTCTACGCCGGCGCTGGCGCTGATGACGATGGCGGCGGTCTCCACCGCCGGCAGCACCGCCAGCGCGCGGCCGGCGAGATCGGGCAGGCCGGGGGCGTCCACCAGGTTGATCCAGTGGCCGGCCCATTCCAGGTGGGCCAGGCTGGCGTTGAGCGAGTGGCCCAGCGCCTTCTCCTGTGCGTCATGGTCGGAGACGGTGTCACCGCGCTCCACGCTGCCGGCGCTGCCGATCTCCCCGCCGGCAGCGAGCAGGGCTTCCAGCAGGCTGGTCTTACCGCCGCCGGCGGGGCCGAGCAGGGCGATGTTGCGGATGTCGTGGACGGAACTGGGCGTCATGGCTGGTCTCCCGACGTGCGCGTGTTTTCTGGTGAGACTTCTTGTTTATGCGCGCAGTGTCCGTCCGACGCCCCGTGCAGGCAATGTGCGGGATCAAAGTTCCGGCCGCCGGGCGGTGGCGTGCTGCGCTGCGGAAGCCGCTGGACGCGCTGGCGGGCTGCTCAGGCGCTCTTCAGGCCGGCCCGGCGGGTGAGCCAGATCGCCGCCAGCGGCAGCAGCAGGGTGAGCACCGCGATGGTGAGCAGCAGGCCGCCGAGTTCGCTGTAATCCGCCGGGGTGGTGACGGTGCCGGCGGCATCTTTCACCTCGCGGGTGACCACGTAAATGCGGTTGAGGTACTCGGTGGCGAGCTGGGAGGCGGACAGCGCCAGGTTGGTGAAGGAGGCCATCACCGCGAAGAAGGTGGCCTTCAGGTGCTGCGGTGCGGAATTCGCGATCCAGGCCAGCATCGGCACCATGGAAACCTGGCCCAGCGGCGATTCCAGCGCGGTGTTGGCGATGGCGATGAAGCGCGCATCCACCACGCCGCCGGTGTGGGCGGCGGTCCATTCATGCAGCCCATGGAACATGCCGATGATGGGCACCGACAGCAGCGTGGTCGCCAGCGTGAGGAAGACGACGATGTAGGCGATGGAGCGCTCGGCCATGAAGCGGCGGAACAGGAAGAGGCCGGCCAGGGTGAGGCCGCTGGTGATGAGGTCCAGCCGGGAAAGGAAGGACTGGTCGAAACCGAGCACGTCTATCATCCACCAGGTGGCGCCGGCGCCCGGCAGCGGCATGGCGCGGAACACGAAGATGACGATGGCGGTGCCCAGCAGGGTGCGCCGCGCCGCCGGCTCCAGCTCGCCCAGCAGGCGGCGCATGAGGAAGGCGATGACGGCGAAGGAGCCGAGGAAGATGGCCTCCTGGCTGTATTCGAAGTCGGACAGGCCCAGGCTCAGCGTCAGCGTGACGAAGACCGCGCTGCCGCCCAGCACCCACCAGTTGGGCGAGGTGGTTTCTTCCGGCTCGTGCACCGCGCGGGCGATCTCCTCCTCGCTGCGGCCCAGCGCCCGCAGCCGCCGCGCCTCCCTGCGCTTGAGCCAGCCGGCGAGCAGCACGCCGCTGACCGACAGCAGCGGAATCGCCAGGGCGAACTCGTAGATGCGCAGGTAGATCGCCACCTTCTCAGCTTCGCCCAGCCCGGCCGCGCCCTGGAACATGACGACGTTGGCGAGGGACACCAGTACGCTGCCGCCGATGATGGCGACGCGGCCCAGCATCTGCATGGTGGTATGCATGAGGCGGATGTCCTCCGCCGGCAGCGGCTGGCCACGCTCGTCCAGCCGCGGCACCGCTTCCACCGTCATCGCGTCGGCCACCGCATCCTGCATCACATAGCCCACCGGCGCCAGCAGGGTAGAGAGCACGAACCAGGCGCTGGCCGGCATCACTGCCTTCATCGCCTCAGGCTGGCCGAGTAGGCCGATCATGATCAGCAGGCTGGCGGCGATCAGCAGCGCGCCCAGGTAGACCAGCCCCGCCTTGTAGCGCCACAGCAGATCCACCAGGTGGCCGATGGGCATCTTCAGCGCCCAGGGAATCACCGCCCAGAAGCCGAGGGCGGCGATGAAGGCGGCAGAGAGGTCCAGGTAGTCCTTGATGAAGAAGGTGCCGACGATGCCGGTGAGGGTGGAGACGCCGTAGGCGCAATACACCATCAGCGGCGGCAGGTAGGACAGCCGCATCTCGCGGCCCAGCTCCAGGATGTTGCGGTCGAACCAGCGGAAGAGGGCGTTGCGGTGCTGGGCAGTGGCCACGCGGGGGCTCCTTGGGTAGCGGTCGGTCGGCGGGGTGGGGCGGGTTCAGCGGCCCAGCAGTCTTTCCAGCCAGGGCAGCAGCCAGGGCAGGGACACGGCGGTGAGCAGGCCGTTCAATCCCATCGCCAGCGCGGCGAAGGCGCCGGCTTGCTCGCTCACTTGGAAGGCGCGGGCGGTGCCTATGCCGTGGGAGGCGATGCCGATGGCGAAGCCACGCACCGCGTGGTCGTCGATGCGCAGCAGACGGTAGAGGTAGCGCGCGCCGACCGCGCCCAGGATGCCGGTGGTGATCACCAGCACCGCGGTGAGCGAGGGCAGGCCGCCCAGGCTCTCCGCCACCGCCATCGCGATCGGCGTGGTGACGCTCTTGGGCGCCAGCGACATCAGCGATTCCCGGCTGGCACCGAGCATGGCGCCGATGGCGTAGGCCGACAGCGCGGCGGTGAGCGAGCCGGCCACCAGCGCGATCACCAGCGGCCCGGCCATCGCCTTCAGCTTCGGCCACTGGGCATAGAGCGGAATCGCCAGCGCCACCGTGGCCGGGCCGAGCAGGAAGTGCACGAATTGCGCGCCGTCGAAATAGGTTTTGTACGGCATGCCGGTGACCAGCAGCAGTACGGCGATGAAGCTGACCGACAGCAGCACCGGGTTGGCCAGCGGATGGAAGCCGGCGCGGCGGTAGAGCCAGAAGGCGGCCTGGTAGGCGAGCAGGGTGAGGGTGAGGCCGAGCAGCGGCGTGGCGGAGAGATAGACCCAGATTTCGCTGAGGCTGTGGCTCATGGCCGGGCCTCCCCGCCGGCGCGCGGCGTTTCCCGGCGGCGCATCAGCGCGCGCAGCACCAGCGCGGTAACGGCGATGGCGAGGGCGGTGCTGCCCAGCAGCGCGGCGGTCAGCGGCAGCCATTCGGCGGCCAGACGGTCGCCGTAGAGCACGATGCCGGTGCCGGCGGGCACGAACAGCAGGGAGAGGTGCATCAGCAGCGTGCCGGAGGTGGTGCGCAATTCCTCGCTCGGCCCGCCGCGCAGCAGCAAGGCGAGGAAGAGCAGGCCCATGCCGATCACCGGGCCGGGAATGGGCAGCGCCAGCGCGCGGGCGATCACTTCGCCTATCAATTGGAACAACAGCAGCAGGGTGAGGGCGCCTAACATGGTCTATCTCGCTTTTCTCGCCCCGGCGGCGGGAGGTTCGCCGGGGTAAGCGAGCATAGCCGATGCAGTGGCGGATGCTGCAGCACGGAATCGCCGCAAGCCGGCGGATTGCATCGCTTGCAGCCTCGAGCCTCCCGTTTCAGGCGGGCGATTCCCGGCCGGCGGCGCCGGGCCGGGCGTACCAACTCAGCAGCGTCAGATCAGCAACACATGCCCCGCGGTGCGTACCGCGATGCCCGCCACTGCGCCCAGCGCGGCCGGCTTCCACACCGCCGCCACCCGCCGGCCGGCGGACATCATGATGGCCACGCCGGCCACGTCCAGCGGATGGGTGAGGAAGCCGGCGCTGTGGTTCAGCGTGGCGACGGTGGTGGTGCCGCTCTTCAGCATCTCGTCCATCACGCCCATCATCGCGGTGCCGCCGGCGATGTACTTGGTAAGGCTGAGCAGGATCAGCGCCGGGTCTATGCCCAGCAGCGCCAGCAGCGGCGTCAGCACATCCTTGATTGCATCGATGGCGCCGGTGGCGCGCAGCGCCATCACCGCGACCAGCGCCAGCACCAGCATAGGAATGGCACCCACCGCGATCTTGAAGGCCTCGGCGCCGGCGCGGTTGATCACGTCCAGCACGCCCTTGGCGCTGTCTGCCACGTGGTGGTGCAGGGTTTCGTCCACCGTGCCCTCGGCGGTGGACAGGCGGCGGCCGAAGCCGTGGTAGGTGGCGGCTGCGGCCACCAGCCCGCCGAGCACCGACAGCAGCAGGGTGAGGCCGAACTGCAGGCCCATGGCGGCCATCGGGAAGGTGACGTTGGCCTGCGCCATCGCCATCACCATCGCCAATGTGGCGGCGAGGTGGCGGTCGGAGGCGCCGCGGCTTTCCATCATGGTCAGCGTGGCCACCGGCGCGGCGAAGCTGACGAAGTTGATCTGCAGCGCGGCGAATACCCCCAGGCCGGTGAGGCCGGCGGGGCGCAGCAGGGGGGCAACGCGGGCGACCAGCCAGTCGAGCACGCCCTTCGCCTCCAGCAGCCGCATCAGCGACAGCATCACCACCATCACCGGCAGCAGCACGAAGAGGGAGAGTTCGATGGCCGAACGGCCGGCGCGCAGGATGATGTCGGTCAGCAGGTCCATGCGGCCTTGTTGTTCTTTTGCGGAGCAGCAGATGCTAACCGCAGGGCGGCTTCAAGGCGAGCCGGCTGCGCGGGCAACGGCGTACCCGCGGCGCGGCGTGCCCTTGCGATGCGGGGAGGCGGGCTCAGTCGTCCTTGCGGTGCTCGTCGTCGTCCACCGGAGCAGGCACCGTCGGGGCGCCCAGCGTTACCGTGATCAGCATCAGCAGCATCGGCGCGAGGGTGAGTGCGAAGGCTTCGAAACTGCGCATGCCGAAACCGATGACAAGCGGCAGCACCAGCACGCCACAGGCCAGGAATTCGGTAATTTTGCTCCAGCGGTCCATAACGGTTCTCCTGTCGGGATCCTATCTTCTTATGCCCTCTATGACTTTCCGGCAGTCGCCGCCGGCTGCCCGAGGGGCTTTGTGCAATGCACAAATACGGCTGTAGCTTAGACCGCCTGCCCGGTGTGCGCCCGTGTGGAATTCCACAATAAGGCGTAGCGGAAAGCGGCAGCCCTACTGCTTCTTCCTGCAAGCGGCCTGCCCGAGTGGAGCGGGGGAAGGCTTGCCGCCCTCGCCCGGTCCCAGGCAGTGCAAGGCTAAAGGATGAGTGACTGTGAAAGCGCGCCGGTGTTGCACCGGAGGCGTAGAACTTTCACCCCTTCAGCTCAATTGCATTCCCCAAAGCGGGCGGCGAAATCCAGACGAATGGATGAAGTGCCTTGCTCACCGCAGCCCCTCAAACTATGTTTCCAGCATCTTTTGCGGTGCAACAAGGAGACGTGGAATGAAGACCAACCCGCATGCCCGGGCGCTTTCCGGGCTGGCCCTGATATGGCTGCTGGGCAGCGCTGCCGCCGGCGCGGCAGAGCCGCTGCCGGCCTTGAACCTCGACCTCGGCCAGACCACCGTGTCCGGCATTTCCTCCGGCGCTTTCATGGCGGTGCAATTCGGTACCGCGCATTCGGCGACCGTCGCCGGCGTGGCCGCCACCGCAGGCGGGCCCTATTTCTGCGCCGGGCAGGATTCCTGGGCGGGGGCAGGGGTGGGCCGTGCCATCGCCCGTTGCATGCAGGGCGATCCCAGCTATCCGGCGGTACCCATCACCGCCACCGACCTGTCGCAGATGAGCGCCGCGGTGCGTGCCTGGGGGGCGCGCGGGCTGATAGATGACAGCGCCAACCTGGCGCGCCAGCGGGTGTGGATCTTCCACGGCTACAACGACGGCATCGTCAAGCGGCCGGTGAGCGATGCGCTGCAGAGCTGGTACGGCGGCTTCGTGCCGGCCGGCCAGATCTTCTACAAGGACGAGTTGCGTGCGGCCCATGCGCAGATTTCCGCCAGCTGCGCGGTGAGCGGCAATGGTGCCGCGATGGCCGAGGGGGCCAGTTGCAACCCCTGCGCCATCACCGGCGGCAACTTCATCAATCAGTGCCCGGCCGCCAGCGCATCCGGCAGTGCCGCCTACGATGCCGCCGGTGTGGCGCTGCAACTCTTCTACGGCCCGCTGCAGCGCACCGCCAGCGGCAGCCTGGGTGGCCAGGTGGTGGCCTTCGACCAGCGGCCCTACATCCAGCGGGACGGCGGCTCGCTGCCGGCCATCCGCGCCTCGATGGCCGATGGCGGCTACCTCTACCTGCCGGCCGCCTGCGCCGCCGGCCAGCCTTGCCGGCTGCATGTGGCCTTCCACGGCTGCCAGCAGCAGTCCGGCAACATCGGCACCGCCTTCGTCACTGGCGCTGGCTTCAACGAATGGGCGGATGCCAACCGCATCGTGGTGCTCTACCCGCAGACAGCCGCCACCACCGCGGTGCCGCTCACGCCCTTCAACCCGCAGGGCTGCTGGGACTGGTGGGGCTACGGCGATTTCGGCTATCAGGCCGCCGGCCACTATGCGACCAAGGACGGCACCCAGATCGCCGCCATCTGGCGCATGGTGCAGCGGCTGGCGAGCGGCGGCAGCGCGACAGTGGGCGTCAGCCCCACCACGGTGCCGGCCTTGCAGGTGCTGGATGCCTCCGCCAGCCAGGTCGCGCTGGCGTGGCCGCCGGTGGCCGGCGCCGCTGGCTACCGGCTCTACCGTGGCACCGGAGCGGACGGCCCGCTGCAGCCGCTGACGGCCACGCCGGTGGACGGGCCCTCCTGGGTGGATGGCGGCCTCACGCCGCAGTCCAGCTATCGCTACCAACTGCGGCCGGTGGACAGCAACGGCACCGAGGGCAGCCCCTCCGCCACGGTGACGTTGAGTACCGGGCAGACGGCGCCGGCTTGCGATCCCTACTTCTCGCTGGCGCAGGACACGGTGGTGGACCGCAACAACCGGCCGACGACCAAGGTCTGCCCCTGAGGCGCGCGCAGCCGGGCGGAGCCGAGCCTGCGGCCACGGCTGCACCGTGCAGGGGCGGCGCCGGGGGGAGGAGGGGCCGTCCCGGCGCCGCCCCCTCCACCGGAGCCCCGTCCCCGGCGCTCAAGGCCGCCGTCGATGGTACTGGGCGACCAGAACCTGGATCTTGAGCCGGATGATGTCCGCCAGCATTCGCATCTTCCTGTCGTGCTCCTGATGCGCGACGTCGTAGATCTGTTTCTTCAGCGCTTCGTTGCCGTCCTTGGGCAGGCTGAGGGACCACTCGGTGAAGAAGGCGTCATAGCTGTCCACCGTCTTGATGAGCTCGAAGCGGAGCTTCTCCCGCTCCTTTTCCGGAATGGTGCTCAGGGCCGCGTCGATGACGGCTTCGAGGTCAGAACGCTTCTGTTGATTCTGGAGGGGAAACTGGATGACTTCGGACATGGGCGCCTCTGGCCTAGCGTGTAAGCAGGATGGAGGCCTGAATCAATTTTCGCGCCAATCCGTAAGTTGCTGATTCTTCAATCCGGGCACTGCGTCCCCGTGCCATTTGCGACAAATGCCGCAGGCCTTCTCCCTCCGCTCCAGCTCCGGAAATGCCGGATGACGCCGCGCCGCCGGCTTTGTGCCTGCCGCCCATCCCGGGGCAACATGGGCCTTGGCCCGCGGGCGCAAAAAAGGGCGCACCCTTTGCCGGGTGCGCCCTTCGTTCCACGCCGGCCCGCTCGCGTGGGCCGGACCCAGGCTCTCACTCCATTGCTTCGTACAGCGGCAGGGTGAGGAACTCGGGGAAGTTGGCCGACAGGCTCATTTCCTCGAAGATCGCCGCCGCCTGGTCGTAGGTCTCGGTCTTCTCGCCGGCGGCGGTCACGGTGGCCTTCACCTTGGCCAGCTCTTCTGGAATCATCGCCCGCACCATCTCGGCGGTGACCTTGCGGCCATCGTCCAGCTTGCCCTTGGGGCTTACCACCCACTGCCAGATCTGGGAGCGGCTGATTTCGGCGGTGGCGGCGTCTTCCATCAGGTTGTGGATGGGCACGCAGCCGTTGCCGGCCAGCCAGCTGCCGAGGTAGTGGATGCCGACGTTGATGTTGTTGCGCACGCCGGCTTCGGTGATGGGCTGTTCCGGCTGGAAGTTCATCCAGTCCTTCGGGCCGTAGCTGCCGCTCACCTGTTTTTCCCACTGGTTGGGCTTGTCGCCCAGCACCTTGACGAACTCTTCCATCGCGATCGGCACCAGGCCCGGGTGCGCCACCCAGCCGCCGTCGTAGCCGTCGTTGGCGTCGCGGGTCTTGTCGTGGCGGATGCCGGCCAGCGCCTTCTCGTTGGCGACCGGGTCGCTCTTGATCGGGATCAGCGCGCTCATGCCGCCCATCGCCGGGGCGCCGCGCTTGTGGCAGGCCTGCACCAGGGCCAGCGCGTAGGAGCGCATGAAGGGCACTTCCATCGTGATGGCGCCACGGTTGGCCAGGCAGAAGTCCTTGTTGTTCTTGAACTTCTTGATGCAGGAGAAGATGTAGTCCCAGCGCCCGGCGTTGAGGCCGGCGGAGTGGTTGCGCAGTTCGTACAGGATCTCTTCCATTTCGAAGGTGGCGAGGATGGTTTCGACCAGCACGGTGGCCTTGATGGTGCCCTGCGGCAGGCCGATGTGGTCCTGCGCCATCACGAAGATGTCGTTCCACAGCCGGGCTTCCAGATGGGATTCCATCTTCGGCAGGTAGTAGAAGGGGCCGGCGCCGCGGGCGATCTGCTCCTTGGCGTTGTGGAAGAACACCAGCGCGAAGTCGAAGATGCCGCCGGAGACGCGCTGGCCGTCGACCAGCACGTGCTTCTCGTCCAGGTGCCAGCCGCGCGGGCGGATCTGCAGGGTGGCGATCTTGTCGTTGAGCTTGTAGACCTTGCCGGCCTCGTTGGTGTAGCTGATCTCGCGGCGGATCGCGTCGTAGAGGTTCACCTGGCCCTGGATCTGGTTGTACCAGTTGGGGCTGTTGGAATCTTCGAAGTCGGTCATGTAGGAATCAGCGCCGGAGTTGTAGGCGTTGATGATCATCTTGCGCTCGACCGGGCCGGTGATCTCCACCCGGCGGCACTCCAGCGCCTTCGGCAGCGGCGCCACCTTCCAGTCGCCTTCGCGGATGTGCTTGGTTTCCGGCAGGAAGTCGGGCAGCTCGCCGGCGTCGATGCGGGCCTGGCGGGCGACGCGGGCCTTCAGCAGTTCCTGGCGGCGCGGCTCGAAGGCGCGGTGCAGCTTGGCGACGAGTTCCAGCGCGTCGCGGCTCAGGATCTGGTCGAAGCGGGGATGCAGCGGGGCGTTGATCTGCAGGCCTTGCGGCAGGTCCAGGGTCTGGCTCATGGTCATGCTCCTTGTCGTTCCGGGTGATTCGATGTTCGGTGGCGCCGGCGGTGGCCGCCGGTGCCGCTTTGCTGTTTCAGGGCGGCGGGCTCAGCCCGGCCGCCGCCTGCGTATGAATTCGACGACGTCGCCCAGGCTGTCGCCGCTGCCGTGCGGGCTTACATCCAGCGCCTCGGCCGGCTGGCCGTTGCGGTTGATCCAGAAGGTGGTATAGCCGAACCAGGTGGCGCCGGCCGCATCCCACCCATTGGCGGAAACGAACAGGATCTCCCGCGCCTCGCAGCCCAGCGCCGCCGGGCCCATCGCGTAGGCGTCCGGGTGCGGCTTGTAGCGCTCCACCTTCTCTACCGACAAAACATGGTCGAACAGGCCTGCCAGCCCGGCGCTGCGCACCGAGACCTCCAGCATCTGCGGCGTGCCGTTGGAGAGGATGGCGGTGGGCACGCCCAGGGCCTTCAGCTCGCGCAGCGCCGCCGCGTTCTCCGGGAAGGGCGACAGGCAGGAATACTGGTTCAGCAACTGGGTACCGGCTGCTTCGGACATCGCCAGGCCCAGCTTGCGGGCGGCGAAATCGAGGGCGTCGCGCGTCAGCTCCCAGAACGGACGGTGGCGTCCGGCCAGGGTGCGCAGCTGCGAGTATTCGATCTGCTTCTGCCGCCACAGCGCCGCCAGCGCCTCGCCCTTGCCGGGGAAGAGCTGCTCCGCCAGCAGTCCGACGGAATAGACGTCGAACAGGGTGCCGAAGGCGTCGAAGACAACGGCTTTCAGGCGGGGCGTAGCGGTCATGGCGATGTCCGAGCTTTGCATTGCCGGGCCTCGTGGGCCCGCCGGTTCGTTCTTGTTGGGGGCGGCGCCGGCGGCGGGAGATCGTCCCGCGGCGGTCCGCTCGTCTGGGGGTAGCGTCTCCTCTCACCCCGTATTGAGGCCTAGTCTATTGCGCACGCGTTCGATACAGAAGATGCGCTAAGATCAATTGATCTTTTACTTTTGGTACAAGATGGACCATCTCAAGCAGATCGAGAGCTTCGTGAACGTCGCCACCCGCGGCAGCCTCTCCGCCGCCGCCCGGCTGGAAGGGGTGACGCCGGCGGTGATCGGCCGCCGGCTGGACGCGCTGGAGCAGCGCCTGGGCGTGAAGCTGATGGTGCGCACCACCCGCAGCATTGCCCTCACCTTCGAGGGCAGCGCTTTCCTTGAAGACTGCCAGCGCATCCTCCACGAGCTCGCCAACGCCGAGGCCTCGGTGACCCTGGGCGGCGTCAAGGCCAGCGGCCATGTGCGCATCTCGGCGCCGGCCGGCTTCGGCCGCCGCCATGTGGCGCCGCTGGTGCGGGAATTCCTGGAAGCGAACCCGGAGGTGAGCTGCACGCTGGACCTCACCGACCGCCTGGTGGACCTCGCCAACGAGGGCATAGACTGCGCCATCCGCATCGGTGGCCTGGCGGATTCCAGCCTGGTGTCGGTGCGGCTGGCGGAGAACCGCCGGGTGGTGGTCGCCAGCCCCGATTACCTCGCCCGCCGCGGCGTGCCGGTGACGCCGGACGAGCTCATCCGCCACACCTGCCTGTCGCTCGGCCAGCAGCGCGGCTGGCTGTTCCGCACCGGCGACGGCGACGTGGTGGCGGTGCGGGTGAGCGGTCGGCTGGAGTGCAACGACGGTGCGGTGCTGCACGACGCCGCGCTGGCCGGCGAAGGCCTGGCCTGGCGCTCGCTATGGGAAGTGGAGGCCGACCTGCGCGCCGGCCGGCTGGTGTCGGTGCTGGACCAGTACGCCGCCCCGGTCACCGGCATCTACGCCGTCTTTCCCCAGCGCCGCCAGCTGGCGCTGCGGGTGCGGTTGCTCATCGACCATTTCAAGAACCGCTACGGCAGGGCGGATTACTGGCGGGAGGTGGGATGAGGGCGGCCGGGCGGCGACTGACGCCGAGCTCGCGCTTTTTCCTTCTCCCCGTGGGAGAAGGGCCGGGGAGAGGGTGCGCAAGCGGGCCAAGCCACGGACAGCGGATCTGCACGAAGTGCCCGTGAGGGGCTTCAGCTGCTCGAGAGCGGGGCCAGTGGCGGATGTCGTCGAGCGAGGACGGGCAGCGTGTCAGGCTCGGCCTGCTGCTCAGAAGATCCTGAACAGGCGCCAGCGCGAGTGGCGATTTGCACTGGCGCAGTGAGACGCTTGATCCGCTCCTACCCCGGCACGGCCTCCGCCTTGGCCCGTGCCTTGTGCAGCTTCTTGTAGCTGTCGATCAGGCGCTGGTGTCTGTCCAGGCCCTCGAGCTTCATGCTCGTCGGCGTCAGGCCGAAGAAGCGCACGCTGCCGTCTACCGAGCCCATCGCCGCGTCCATCCGGGCGTCGCCGAACATGCGGCGGAAGTTGGCCTCGTAGTCTGCCAGTTCCAGTTCATCGTCCAGCAGCACTTCCAGCACCACGTTCAGCGCCTGGTAGAACAAGCCGCGCTCCACGGTGTTCTCGTTGTACTGCAGGTAGGCGCCGACCAGTTCGTGCGCCGCGTCGAATTGCTTGAGGGCGAGCTGGATCAGCAGCTTGAGTTCCAGGATGGTGAGCTGGCCCCAATCGGTGTTTTCGTCGAACTCGATGCCGATCAGGGTGATGATGTCGGTGTAATCATCCAGCTCGCTCTCTTCCAGGCGTTCGAGCAGGGCTCGCAGGGCGTCGTCGTCCAGGCGGTGCAGGTTCAGGATGTCGGCACGGAAGGACAGCGCCTTGTTGGTGTTGTCCCAGATCAGATCCTCGATGGGATAGACCTCCGAATAGCCCGGCACCAGGATGCGGCAGGCGCTTGCTCCCAGCTGGTCGTAAACCGCCATGTACACTTCCTTGCCCATGTCTTCGAGGAGGCCGAACAGCGTCGCCGCCTCCTGGGCGGTGGAATTCCCGCCGTCGCCGGAGAAATCCCATTCGACGAAGTCGTAATCCGCCTTGGCGCTGAAGAAACGCCAGGACACCACGCCGCTGGAGTCGATGAAATGCTCGACGAAATTGTTCGGTTCGGTCAGCGCATTGCTTTCAAAAGTGGGCCGGGGTAGATCGTTCAGGCCCTCGAAGCTGCGGCCCTGCAGCAATTCGGTAAGGCTGCGCTCCAGCGCCACCTCGAGGCTGGGGTGCGCGCCGAAGGAGGCGAACACGCCGCCGGTTCGCGGATTCATCAGGGTGACGCACATCACCGGGAATGCCCCACCCAGCGAAGCGTCTTTCACCAGCACGGGGAAACCCTGTTCCTCCAGCCCCCGGATGCCCGCCAGGATGCGGGGGTATTTCATCAGCACTTCCTGCGGCACATCGGGCAGCGCAAGCTCGCCTTCCAGGATTTCGCGTTTCACCGCGCGCTCGAATATCTCCGACAGGCATTGCACCTGTGCCTCGGCCAGCGTATTGCCGGCACTCATGCCGTTGCTGAGGAAGAGGTTGTCTATGAGATTGCTCGGGAAATAAACCACTTCGCCGTCCGATTGCCGCACATAGGGCAGCGAACAGATTCCGCGCTCGATATTGCCGGAATTGGTGTCGTACAGATGCGAGCCGCGCAATTCGCCATCCGGGTTGTAAATCCGCAGGCAGTATTCATCCAGGATTTCCGCCGGCAATGCATCCTTGCGGCCTGGCTTGAACCAGCGCTCGTCCGGATAGTGGACGAAGGCCGCATTGGCAATATCCTCGCCCCAGAACTGATCGTTGTAGAAATGATTGCAATTCATCCGCTCGATGAATTCGCCTAGCGCCGAGGCCAGCGCGCTTTCCTTGGTCGAGCCCTTGCCATTGGTGAAACACATCGGCGAATGCGCATCGCGGATATGCAGCGACCATACATTGGGAACCAGATTGCGCCAGGAGGCGATTTCGATCTTGATCCCCAACCCTGCGAGGATTCCCGACATATTGGCGATGGTCTGCTCCAGCGGCAGATCCTTGCCCGCGATACAGGTCTTCGCTTCGCTATCCGGATTCAGCGTGAGCAAGGCCTGGGCGTCGGCATCCAGGTTTTCGACCTCCTCGATGACGAAATCCGGGCCGGTCTGCACCACTCTTTTCACCGTGCAACGATCTATGGAACGCAGGATGCCCTGGCGATCCTTGGCGGAAATGTCCTCTGGCAGCTCGACCTGGATCTTGAAGATCTGCTTGTAGCGATCCTCCGGGTCGACGATGTTGTTCTGCGACAGGCGGATGTTCTCGGTCGGAATATTGCGGGTGACGCAATACAGCTTCACGAAGTAGGCCGCGCACAGGGCGGACGAAGCCAGAAAGTAATCGAACGGCCCTGGCGCCGAACCATCGCCCTTGTAGCGGATGGGCTGATCGGCGATTACCGTGAAGTCATCAAATTTGGCCTCGAGGCGAAGCTTGTCGAGGAAATTGACCTTGATTTCCATGGGGGAATCCTGAAATGGCGTTCAACAGATCGGCCGCCATTATCTTTGAACCGCCGAGTAGCGGTTTGCAGATTCGAGCCTGACTCGAGCACGCTGCGACCTCTGCCGCGCATCGTCGGTCCCTGCCGCGGGGGAGCGCGTCGCCCCGGACGCTCATCCTTCCGCCAGACGAGGCGGCATCCGCTTGCACTCCATCTCCCGTTGGAAAATCCGGCGGAAGAAGAACCCGTGGTAGATCGACACGTTCCGGCGCTTGGGGAAGAAGGGGGCGCGAAGGCCCCGCACCAGCCTGCAGTCGATCTCTCTCGGCTTTCCCGGCCTGTTGCTCAGAAGACCGCGAACAGGCGCCGAGGGATGGGGGAATCGGAGCGGCCGTTGTACCGCGATGCCGCTCGGTATCTTCCGGCCGGCCTCCCATTCCCGCGGCCGCAGCTCGTCTTCCCCCGCCTGGCGAACATCACCGTCCTTCATTCCCGAAAATCGCTAGCCCGGTTTCACGCTTTTGCGGACGCTTCCCGCCCCGGGCCACGCGCATCCTTCTGTTCGCGCCGGGGCAACCGGGCCGGCGCCGGACCAGCCAGGTCCGTCATCCACCTACAGGAGAATCGCCATGAAATGGGAAACCCCGAGCGCAGTCGATTTCCGCTTCGGCTTCGAAATCACCATGTACATCGCCACCCGCTGAGCGACCTCCCGGCGGCGCGGCCAACGCTGCCGCCGGGTCTCCGGAATCCATCCGCGATGAAGATACGCATCCTCGGCGCAGCGGCCGGTGGCGGCTTTCCGCAGTGGAACTGCAACTGCCGCAACTGCAGCGGCCTGCGCAGCGGCACGCTGCGGGCCAGGGCGCGCAGCCAGTCCTCGATCGCAGCCAGCGGCGATGGCGAGCACTGGCTGCTGGTCAACGCCTCGCCGGACGTGCTGCAGCAGTTGCGCGGCTTTCCCGCGCTGCAGCCGGGGCGGGTGCTGCGCGACAGCGCCATCGCCGCCATCCTGCTCATCGACGCCCAGATCGACCACAGCACCGGCCTGTTGATGTTGCGCGAGCACCTGAAGCCGCATGCGCTGTGGTGCACCGCCGCGGTGCATGAAGACCTGAGCGGCGCCTACCCGCTGTTCCCTCTGCTCTCCGCCTACTGCGGGCTGGACTGGCACGAGCTGCCGCTGGCGCGGCAGGTGGCGGTGGAGGGCGTGCCGGGGCTGACGCTGTCTGCGCTGGCGCTGCACAGCAATGCGCCGCCGTATTCGCCTTACCGCGACCGCCCGCGCGAGGGCGACAACGTCGGCATCAGCCTCATCGCCGCCAACGGCCGACGGCTGTTCTACGCCCCTGGCCTGGGGGAGATGACGCCGGCGGTGTGGGCGGCGATGCGCGAGGCCGACTGCGTACTGGTGGACGGCACGCTGTGGACCGACGATGAACTCATCCGCCTCGGCGTCTCCAGCCGCAGCGCGCGGGAGATGGGCCATCTGCCGCTGTCCGGCGCCGGCGGCATGCTGGCATGGCTGGCGCGGCTGCCGGCCGGCACCCGCAAGGTGCTCATCCACATCAACAACACCAACCCGGTGCTGGACGAAGACAGCCCGGAACATGCCGAACTCGCCGCCCGCGGGGTGGAACTGGCGTGGGACGGCATGGAGATAGACCTGTGAGCCGCCGCAGCGCAGCGGCCGGCCGGCGCGAGCGCCACCAAGGAGAACGCAGATGATGGATACCGCCACCCTGGCCGACCCCGCGCTGCATCAGGGCGCCGCCAGCGAAGCGCCGTTGAGCCGGGCCGCTTTCGAGGCCCGCCTGCGCGGCCATGAATCCCGTTACCACATTCATCACCCCTTCCACCGCCTGATGGCCGAGGGCCGGCTCAGCCGCGCCCAACTGCAGGGCTGGGTGGCGAACCGCTTCTATTACCAGCTCGCCATTCCGCGCAAGGACGCCGCCATCCTCGCCAACTGCCCGGACCGCGAGATCCGCCGGGAGTGGGTGCAGCGCATCCTGGACCACGACGGCCGTGGCGACGATCCCGGCGGCATCGAGGCCTGGATCGCGCTGGCCGAGGCAGTGGGCATAGTCCGCGAGGAGTTGCTGTCGCTGCGCCGGGTGGTGCCGGCGGCGCGCTTCGCGGTGGATGCCTATGTCGAGTTTGCTCGCCGCCAGCCGTGGCAGGAGGCGGTGGCGAGCAGCCTCACCGAGCTGTTCGCGCCCCACATCCACCAGCAGCGCATCGACCTCTGGCCGGCGCACTACCCCTGGGTGAAGCCGGAAGGCCTGGCCTATTTCCGCAAGCGCCTGCAGCAGGCGCGCCGCGATGTGGACCACGGCCTCGCCTTCACGCTGGACTACTTCGGCCAGAGCCGCGCGCTGCAGGAGCGGGCGGTGGACATCCTGCGCTTCAAGCTGGACGTGCTGTGGGCGCTGGCCGACGCCATCCTGCTCGACCAGTGCGAGATCGAGATCAAGGGGGCGAAGGCATGAGCGCCGCGGGTTTTCAGGCTGATGGGGAGGTGCGGCGCTGCGCGAATGCGGCGGGTGACGGCGGCGCGCCGGAGGTCGTAGCCGGCGGCGCGGGGCCGGCGCGGGAGGGCGCGCCGGGCGGAGGCAATGCAGCCCTGTCTGCCGCGGCCTTCCTCGGGCAACCGGCGGCCACTGCGCCTTCTCCGGCAAGCGGTGCGGGCCACGCTCCGCACCTGTCGCCGCGCTTCCGCCTGCAATGGGAAGCGGCGCAGCAGGCCTGGGTGCTGCTCTACCCGGAAGGCATGGTCAGGCTCAACCACAGCGCGGCTGAGATCCTGCGCCGCTGCGACGGCAGCCGTGATGCGGCGGCGCTCACCGCCGAGCTCGAAGCCGCTTTCGACACCTGCGACCTGCAGGCGGAGGTGGCGGCCTTCCTCGCCCACGCCCGCGAGCGCGGCTGGGTGCAGGGCGGATGAGGCGGCGGGGCGGGCAGTCGCCGCCGCGCTGCTTGCCCGAATCCACCCTTGCGCCCGCCTGTCGGTCGGACCAAGCCCGTCGCAGGTCGGACGAGCGTGGCGCCGCGGCCAGCAGGCAGCAGTTCGACCACACCGCACAGGAACCCCCGCAGATGGACATGACGCCGCCCTCCCCGCCGCCCGGCCACCAGCAGCCCGGTCCGCCGCTGTGGCTGCTCGCCGAGCTCACCTACCGCTGCCCGCTGCACTGCGCCTTCTGCTACAACCCGGTGGATTTCGCCCATACCGGCGCCGAGCTGGGCACCGAAGACTGGCTGCGGGTGCTGGGTGAGGCGCGTGCCGCCGGCAGCGTGCAATGCGGCTTTTCCGGCGGCGAACCGCTGCTGCGCGACGACCTCGAAATCCTGGTCGCCGAGGCCCATCGGCTGGGCTACTACACCAATCTGCTGACCTCCGGCGTCGGCCTTACCGAGGCCAGGGCGAGGGCGCTGCGGGCCGCCGGGCTGGACCATGTCCAGCTTTCCTTCCAGGACGCCAGCCGCGAGGTGAACGACTTCCTCTCCCACACCCGCAGCTTCGACCTCAAGCGCCGGGTTGCGGCGCTGATCAAGGCCCAGGGCTGGCCGATGGTGATGAACTGCGTCATCCACCGCCTCAACATCGACCATATCGACCGCATCATCGAACTCGCCATCGAGGTCGAGGCCGAGTACCTGGAACTGGCCAACAGCCAGTACTACGCCTGGGCCCTGCACAACCGCGACCACCTGCTGCCCAGCCGCGCCCAGCTGGAGCGCGCCGAGCGCACCGTCGCCGACTATCGCGCCCGCTTGGGCGAGCGCATGCGTCTCTTCTTCGTCGTGCCGGACTACTACGAAGGCCGGCCGAAGAAGTGCATGAACGGCTGGGGCAACGTCTTCCTCACCGTCACCCCCGACGGCACCGCGCTGCCCTGCCACACCGCCCGCATGCTGCCCGGCCTGGCCTTTCCCAACGTGCGGGAGCAGGCGGTGGCCGACATCTGGTACCGCTCCGAAGGCTTCAACCGCTACCGCGGCGATGGCTGGATGCGAGAGCCCTGCCGCCGCTGCCCGGACAAGGAAAAAGACCTCGGCGGCTGCCGCTGCCAGGCCTGGCAACTCGCCGGCGACCCCGCCGCCGCCGATCCCGCCTGCGCCCGCTCGCCGGATCACCACCGGGTGCTGGCAGCGGTGGAGCGGGCCAATCACCCGCAGCCGGCAGCCGTCGCGCCGCTGCTGTTCCGCGACCCCGCCCGCTCCCGCAGGCTGGGCCGCGCCGACCCCCGCTACCCGCCGCCCACAGGCTTGAAGCCACCCGCGCCCTAAGGTATAGTCGGCGCCCTTCGCTGCTGTAGCTCAGTCGGTAGAGCAACTGATTCGTAATCAGTAGGTCACCAGTTCGATTCCGGTCAGCAGCACCATAGTTTCAAGCACTTAGCTCGGCCTCGCGCCGGGCTTTTTGCAAATTCGGCCGGCTTTTTGCCGGCCGGGTGCGACTTTGGTTCAAACGGCCCGCTTGCTGCGGGCCGTTTTCATTTCCGCTGCGGGTTTGCTCGCAGGCTGGCTCGGCGCGATGCCGGCGGACGGGTGGCTCGCGCTACCGGATGCGGCACGCCTGGGCTCTCAGGCTTCAGGCGTAGATGAAGCTCAGCGCCACCGCCACGCCGATCAGCAGGCAGAACAGCAAACCGGCGAGGGCCCGCAGGAGGCGGATCAGGCGGTAGCGCTTCGCCCCTTTGGTGGTGACGGCGTCCGCTGCGGCGAGAAGGGTCAGGCCTATCAGTTCGTCAGCCATTCGGTTCCCCGGCTTCCAAGCGGCCCGGCCGGCGTGGGCGCCGGCCCGAGCTTATTCGATCCGGGTGAAGGCTAGCGGAATTCCCCGACAGTGGCACGCAGGGCGGCGGCTGCCGTGGCGCTCACAGGTCCAGCTCCAGCACTTCGCCACGGGCGCGGGACACGCAGATCATCATCGACTTGCCCGCTGCCCGTTCCGCCTCCGAGAGCACGTAGTCGCGGTGCTCCACCTCGCCGGCGCAGACCGCGGTTTCGCAAGTGCGGCACAGGCCTTCACGGCAGGCGCAAGGCAGCGCAAGGCCGTTTGCCTCCAGCGTTTCCAGGATGCTGAGGTGGGCGGGCACTTCCAGGGTGATGCCCTGCTGGCGCAGCACCAGCTGGAAGGGCCGGGGCCCGGCAGCAGCTTCGGCCGGGCTGGAGGCTGGTGTCTCGGCGGGGGCGGAGAACCACTCGAAGTGCAGTTGCTCCGGCACCCAGCCGGTGGCCCGCTTCCGTACCGCCTGCATCAATCCGTCCGGCCCGCAGCAGTAGAGCTGTTCTCCTTCCGCCGGCGCGGCCAGCGCGGCTTCCAGGTCCAGCGGCCGGCCGGCGTGTTCGTCGTCCGCATGCCAGCTCACCCGCTGCGGCCAGCATGCCAGCAGTTCCTGGAAGGCGGCGCGGCTGCGGCTGCGCACGCAGTAGAGTAGCGACCATTCCGCGCCCCGGGCCTCGCAGGCGTGGATCATGGCCAGCAGCGGGGTGATGCCGATGCCGCCGGCAATGAAGCGGTAGCGCGGCGCGCCGGCCTGCAGCGGAAAGTTGTTGCGCAGCGCGGTCGCCGTCAGCACATCGCCCACCCGCAGCTGCTGGTGGATGTGGCGGGAGCCGCCGCGGCTGGCCGGCGCGCGGCCGACGGCGATCAGGTAGCGCTCGCGTTCGCGGGGGTCGTTGCACAGGGAGTAGTGGCGGCGCAGGCCGCCGGGCAGCTGCAGTTCGAGGTGGGCGCCGGGCTCGAAGGGCGGCAGCGGGCCGCCCTCCGGCGCGCGCAGTTCGATGCTGACCACGTCGCGCGCCTCGGCGGTGAATTCACTCACCCGCAGCTTCAGGGGCGTATCGCAGTTCATCGGCGGGGCTTCCTGTGTGGGCGTGGCGTGCGGCCTTCTACGGCGGGAGAAAAGCCGTGGCTCCGGCTGGAGAGGGGAGGGGCGCTCATGCTGCCTGCTCCTCGCGGATGCGCTTGTTCATCACCCAGCGGAAGTGGGACAGCGCCGCATCCACGCCCAGCGGCACCATGCGCACCTCCGGGTCGTGGGCCAGCATGCGGCTCTGGCCGCTGATGATGCGGCGGTCTTCCTCGAAGGCGTCCAGCAGTACCTGGTGGATGCGGCGGGTGGCTTCCGGATCGTCGATGGAGAAGTTGTGCGGCTGGGCGAAGAAGTAGTGGGTGCTGTCGGCTGTTTCCGGGGTGACGGCCTGGCAGCTGCGGAACTCGAGTGCGCCTTCGCGGCTGCCGTTGGCGCCGCCGCGGCCCACCGGCACGCTGCCGGAATCCATCAGCAGCACGCCGGGCACGAGGAAGTCGTAGTTGTTCCAGCGATCCACCGTTTCCCATTCGGGCCGCAGCTTGCGCACGAAGGGCGCCGGTTCGTCGCCCTCCAGCCCGCGGATGATGCGCACGCCGTTGGCCAGGCGCTCCACCTGCGGCTGGGCGCGGGCATAGGCCACCGAGCCGCCCACCGTCTCCGGATGCACGAAGGAGAAGTGGGAGAAGTCGCACAGGTTGTCCGCCACCTGCAGGTAGTTGGCCTGGTGCAGCATGTAGCCGGAGAGGCTGCGCCAGCCGGGGTCGTCCAGCCAGTGGGTGTCGGGCAGCAGGGCAGGGTCGGCCTTGTCCGGGTCGCCCATCCAGATCCATACCCAGCGCGAGCGTTCTTCCACCGGGTAGGCGCGCACCCGCGCCTGCGGCGGAATGTGCTCCTGCATCGGGATTTCGACGCAGCGGCCGCTGGGGTCGAACTTCAGGCCGTGGTACATGCAGCGCACGCAGTCGCCCTCCAGCCGGCCGAGGGAGAGCGGCGCGGCGCGGTGGCAGCAGCGGTTGTCCAGGGCGACGACGCGGCCGGCGGTGTCGCGGTAGAACAGGATGGGGGTGTCGAGCAGGGTGCGGCTGAACAGGCCGTCGCCGATTTCGTCGCTCCAGGCGGCGACATACCAGCAGTTCTTCAGGAACATGGCGGGCTCCTTGGCAGGGATGGGAGGGAAAAGAGGGCACCCGCGGGCGTGCGGTGGCCCACCGCCAGCCGGCGCGGGCCGGCGGCGGAGCGGGGTTGCGGATGGAGAACGGGGGAAGGAGACCGGGGAAGGAGACCGGGGCGAGCCAGACCCTCACGCCGCCTTCAGGCTGCGGTCCTCAGTCGGCGCCCAGGTAGTGCCAGCCGCCCTGGCGCACTTCCACCAGCGCGACCGCGCGGCGGTCGTAGCCGACGTGGTCGGCGGCGGAGAGGTTCATCACGCCCTGGCTGGTCACCAGTTCGCGGGTGGCCTCCAGGCCATCGCGCAGCGCGGCGCGGAACTCCGGCGTGCCCGGCTTGTGTTTCGCCAGCGCCCGCTTGAGGCCCTCGCCGATCAGCAGGCCGGCGTCCCAGGTGTTGGCGGCGAAGATGGACATCGAACCGGCGCCGTAAGTTTTCTCATAGCGCGCGGTGACTTCGGTGGCCACCGGCCGCACCGGGTTGCTTGGCGGCAGTTGCCCGGCCACCAGCACCGGGCCGACGGCGAACACCGCGCCCTCGGCGTCGCGCCCGGCGATGCGCAGGAAGTCCCGGTTGGCGATGCCGTAGGTCTGGTAGATGCGGCCCTTGTAGCCGCGCTCGACCAGCGTCTTCTGCGGCAGCGCGGCCGGCGTGCCGGAGGCGGCGATCAGCACCGCGTCCGGCTTGTCGGCCATCAGCTTCAGCACCTGGGAGAGCACGCTGGTGTCGGTCTGGCCGTAGCGCTCCACCGTGCTCAGGCGCAGGCCCTGCGCTTCCGCCTGCTTGCGCACCTCGTTGAGCCAGCCTTCGCCGAAGGCGTTGCTGAAGCCGATGAAGCCCAGTGTCTTCACGCCGGCGGCCTTCATATGCGCCACCGTGGCTTCCACCATCAGCGCCTCGTTCTGCACCGCCTTGAAGGACCAGCGGCGGATGTCGTCCTGCGGCGCGACGATGGCGGTGCCGCTGGCCACGCTCACCAGCGGTACGCCGGCGCGCGCCGCCGGCTCCACCATGGAGAGGGTGGAGGGCGTAGTGGAGGAGCCGATCACCACGTCCGCCTTGTGCTCCTCCACCAGCTTGCGGAAGTTCTTCACCGCCACCGTGGGGTCGGAGGCATCGTCCAGCACGGTGTAGTCGATGCGGGTGCCGTCGATCTCCCGCGGCAGCAGTTCGATCATGTTGCGGGCCGGTGCGCCCAGCGAGGCGGCCGGGCCGGTGAGCGAGAGGGTGACGCCGACATTGACCTGCGCGAACGCCGGACAGGCGGCGGCGAGCAGGGTGAGCAACAAGCCTCTCGGAGTGCTGGGAATCATGGTTTTTGTCTCCATCGTTGTCGTGCCGTCTCGTGCGGACGGTTGCAGCCAAGATAGTCCCGCCACCAAAATTGGTACACAACATGGCCTCGATTAAGGTAATGAACATGATTCATAACCAGTTCGACCTCAACCTGGTGATGGTGCTGGACGCCCTGATCCGCGAGCGCAGCACCACCCGCGCGGCCGAGCAACTGGGGCTGGGGCAGAGCGCGGTGAGCCACGCCCTGGGCCGCCTGCGCCGGGCGCTGGACGATCCGCTGTTCATCAAGACCGCCGGCGGCCTCAAGCCGACGCCGCGCACCGAGGCGCTGACGCCGGCGGTGCTGCAGATGATGGAGATCGTGCGCAACGAGCTGCACAGCCAGCCGCGCTTCGACCCGGCGCGGGTGGAGCGCTGCTTCCGCTTCTGCATGACCGACATGGGCGAGCTGGTCTTCTTGCCGCCGCTGATGGAGCGGCTGCGCCGCGAAGCGCCCCACTGCACCCTGCAGACGCTGCAGGTGCCGCAGGCGCGCATCGCCGAAACGCTGGAATCCGGCGAGGCCGACCTTGCCATCGGCTCGCTGCGCGCGATTCCGCAGGGGCTGTTCCAGCAGCAGTTGTTCACCCATCCCTTCGTCACCATCGTCGCCACCGACGCGCCGGTGGGCGAGCGGCTGACGCTGGCGGAGTTCGAGGCGATGGACCATGTCGTCGTCTCGCTCGACGGCGGCCGTGGCTCCGCCTACGACAAGGCCATCGAGGAGCTGGGCGTGCGCCGGCGCATCTTCCTCACCACGCCGCACTTCCTGCTCATCCCGCCGCTGCTGGAGCGCCAGCCCAACCTGGTCGCCACCGTGCCGCGCGAACTGGGCACCGTGTTCGCCCGCTACAAGGTGGTGCGGGTGGTGGAGCCGCCCATCGGCCTGCCGCGCTTCGAGCTGCGCCAGCACTGGCACCCGCGCTTCCACTACGACCCCGCCAACCTGTGGCTGCGCAAGCTGGTGAAGGAGACCTTCGCGGATTATCCGGAGTGAGGGGCCGGGAGTCAGGCGTCGGGCCCGGCCAAGGCGGGGCGCGCCGGCCGCCTCGCGCTCAAGCGGCGTGCCGCCGCTTCACCGCGCGGGTGGACACCAGCGCCGCCGCCACCGCCAGCGCGGCGGCCAGGCCGAGGCCGATGCGCGGCGCATGTTCCGGGGTGATGCCGAGCAGCAGCGCGATGGCGGCGGAGCCGGCGGCCATGCCGGTCTGGCGGGCGGTGGCCTGCATGCCGCCGGTGGCGCCGTCGCGATGCGCAGGCGTGGAGGTGAGCAGCACCCGGTTGTTCGGCACCTGGAAGAAGCCGAAGCCAAACCCGCTGATCGCCATGAACAGCACCACCAGGCTGGGCTGGCCCGCCAGCGGCCACAGCGCGGCGCAGGCGGCGCCCACGGCGATGGCCAGGCCGCCGAACGCGCACAGCGCCTGCGGCGGATGGCGGTCCGCCAGGCGGCCGGACCACTGCGCCGCCACCGCCACCGTCAGCGGCCAAGCCATCATCAGCAGGCCAGTGTGCATCGGGCTCAGCCCCAACTGGTGCTGCAGGTAGAAGGGCAGGGCGATGAAGCACAGCATCTGCGAGGAGAACAGGCACAGCGAGCCCAGCATGGCGTGGCGGAACAGGGTGTGGTCCAGCAGGTCCAGCGGCAGCAGCGGCGCTGGCTTGCCGCGCTCGCGCCGCAGCAGGCCGGCCAGGCAGAGCGCGGCGACGGCGAGCAGCCCCAGGCTGAGCCGCGGCTGCTCGGCGATGCGCTCCAGGCCGGTGATGCCCAGGCAGAACAGGCCGGCGTTCAGCACCACGCTGAGGCCGTCGATGCGGCGCGGCGCCCGCGGCCCTTCCGGAATCGCCCGCAGCAGCGTCAGCGTCAGCAGGCCGATGGGCAGGTTGATGGCGAACAGCCAGGGCCAGCCCGCCCAGGTGAGTAGCGCCGCGCCCAGCGTCGGCGCCGCCGCCGAGCCTATCGCCACGCAGAGGGCGTTGATGCCGATGCCACGGCCGAGCTGCGCGCGGGGGTAGGTATTACGCACGATGCCGGCGCTGACGCACATGATGGCCGCCGCGCCCACGCCCTGCAACGCCCGCCCTGCCACCAGCCAGCCCAGCGTCGGTGCCAGCGCGCAGGCCAGCGAGGCCAGGGTGAATAGCGCCACGCCGGCGCCGAACACCCGCCGCAGGCCCACCCGCTCTGCCAGCGCGGCGAAGGGAAACAGCAGGGCCACCAGCGCCAGCTGGTAGGCGGTGACGATCCACACCGAACCGGCCGCGCTCACCCCCAGTGCTTCCGAGATGCTGGGCAGCGCCAGGTTGGCGATGCCGCCGTCCAGCACCGTCATGGTGATGGCGGCCAGCAGCGCGGCGATGGCCTGGTAGCGGCGGGGAAGGGGCAGGCCGTCGGCACGCGCCTGGGCCGGGGTGGAGGGCTGCATCGGAACGCGGGAGTCGGGCGGGAAAGGGGAAGAGGAGAGGGTGAGGGAGGCCGGCCAGGAGCTCAACGAGGGCCCAATGAGGGGGAAGGATCATAGCGGCCTTTTCCCGGCATGGTTTTTCTGCGTGCGGGCCTAGTGGCGCGATGCTCCGCGGGTGGGGCGGGGGCGGTTGCTGCCGGGTGGGCCGGAGGCGTCTGCGCTGGCGAGCATGCTCTCGCTGGCGTCTGCCCTCATGGCGCGCTTTTTTCCAGTGTGGTTTGCATCTTTTACCCCGGCGGCCCTTCGCGCCTGATTCCGGCCTCAGGCCCGGGCTTTGCTCGGCAGCCGGCGGGCCTCGTGCCACATTCATCTGACTGGAAAAGGAGAAACGCCATGAACAAGTCCAGCCTGCCGACCGGCCTCAAGGAAGTCGTGGGGAGCCTGATCGACGACCACCGCAAGGTGAAGAAGCTGTTCAAGGAGTTCGAGTCGGCCAAGACCCCGGAGGAAAAGGAGGCCATCGCCCGCAGCGCCTGCATGGAGCTGAAGGTGCATACCCAACTGGAAGAGGAGCTGTTCTATCCGGCGGTGCGCAACAGCGACCCGGAGAAATTCCACGATCTGCTCGACGAGGCGGTGGTGGAGCACGCCTCGGCCAAGGACCTGATCAAGCAGCTCGACGGCATGCACGCCGGCGACGACCTCTTCGACGCCAAGGTGACGGTGCTGGGGGAATACATCGAGCACCATGTGAAGGAAGAGGAGGAAGCGCTTTTCCCCAAGCTGATGGAGGAGAAGCTGGACCTGCGCGACCTGGCCTCGGAGATGGAGCAGAAGCGGGCGACGCTGACGGCGCATTGAGGGGGCAGCTGCCGCTTTGGACGGCCGTTTGTGGACGTTGGCCCGTCTGGTGCCGCAGGCCGATCAAGGTGGCCCCATCAGCGGAGTTCGAGGATGGATGGCTCTTCGAAGAGAAGCTGCAGTCGGTCCGCTTCGATGTAAAGAAAGCGGGCAAAGGGCAGCTTTTTTCCGCCGGAGAGGCAGTAAGCGGCGGCCCGGTTTGCGATTCCCTGACCGTTGAAGGCGGATAAGCCGTCGGATGGTTCCATGAGCTCAACGCCATATCTGTTTTGAGTTGGATGTTACTCAAGGGGAATCATCGGACGTCAAATCATGGCGGTCCGGCTTGTCAGGGGCGATGGTCTTGCCAGCAAAAAGGGGGGCTGATCCAAGGCCCCCCTTTTTTGCCCCGCCTGGCGGTGTCGAGCGCGTTGAGTGCCCCTCAGCGCCCGCTGAGCGTAAACCGCTGCACGCTGGCGTGCAGCATCTCGGCCAGGGACTTCATGTCGGACGAGGCGCCGGACATGGAGTGGGCGGCGGCGGAGGTTTCCTCGGCCATCTGCACGATGTTCTCCACCCGGGCGGCGATGTCGCGGCCGGCGGCGGATTGCTCCTGCAGCGCGGAGGAGACGTCGTCGATGGCGCGCTGCACCGACTGCGCGTCGGCGTCGATCTCGTGGACCATGTTGCCGGCGCTGCGGGCTTCCTCCAGGCCGTCCTGCACCGCGGTGACGGCAGCCGAGAGGCGGCTGCTCATCTGCTGGGTGCCGGACTGGATGGAGGCCACCATGGCGCTGATCTCCTGGGTAGAGTGGGTGGTTTTCTCCGCCAGCTTGCGCACTTCGTCGGCCACCACGGCGAAGCCGCGGCCCTGTTCGCCGGCGCGGGCGGCTTCGATGGCGGCGTTGAGCGCCAGCAGGTTGGTCTGGTCGGCCACTTCCTTGATGACGGTGACGATGGAGGAGATGCGCTCCGATTCGTTGCCCAGCATCTGCGCGGTTTCCGAGCTGCGGTTGATGGTCTCGGCCACGGTGTCGATGCGGTCCACCATCTGACGGATGCTGTTGGCGCTGGTGTTGGCCTTGCTGCTGGCCACGGTGGAGGCGTCGCGCGCTTCCTGGGAGATGGCGGCGATGTGATCCACGCTGGTGGACATTTCCTCCAGCGCGGCGGCCATGGCGCTGGCGAATTCGGACTGCGCCTCGATGCTCTTGAACACCGTCTGCGAGTCGGTTTCCAGCTGGCGGGCGGCGTCGCCCACCTGGCGGGCGCCGCCGTTCACCTGGCCCAGCGCCTCGTTGAGGGCGTCGGCCATGCGGATGAAGGCGTTCTGCAGCTGGCCGACTTCGTCCGCCGAGCTGGCCTGCATGCGCACGCCGAGGTTGCCGGCGGCGAGCTGGTCGGCCACCCGCACCAGGTCGCCCACCGGCCGGGTGATGGAGCGGGTGACCAGCACCGCGCAGACGATGGCGGCCAGCGCGGCGACGGTGAAGGCGGTGAGCAGCACGACGAGGCTGGAGCGGGCGTCGGCCTTCATGTCCTGCATTACTTGCTGGGCGCGCACGCGGACGACGTCGATGAGCTTGTTGGCGTTGTCCTGGATGGCGCCGATGAGGTGGCGGCTGTTGCCCATGCCGCTCATGACGCCGCTGCGGTCGCCCTGGTTGGCGGCGCGCACGATGTCGCTGACGTAGGGGCGCAGTGCATCCAGTGTGTCGGCGATGGCCTTGCCGGTGGCGGCGATCTCCGGTTCCGGCGCGGAGACGAAGGGCTGGGTGTCGCGGCGCAGGCCGTCCAGGGTGTCCAGCTGCTGCTGGGCGATCTTGCCGATGTCGGGCGAATCCACCGCGCCCAGCATGTCGCGCATCTCGATGCGGTAGCGCAGCGTGCGGTAGAGGAAGTCGGTGGCGAGGCGGGAGCGGTCCAGGCCATCGCGCTCGACCACGAGCGCCTGCTTGTCGATGCTCATCGCCTTGATCCCGATGAACACGGCGGCGGCGCCGAACAGCAGCAGCACAAGGCCGAAAGCCAGCAGCAATCTCTTGCCGATCATGATGTTCTTCAAGCTGTTTTCCTTTTTTCCGTTAGGGGGGCCACCGGCGGCCGGCCTTGTCTTTTTGTGTCTCCTGCCCGGAAAACAGACCATGGCGCCAATCGGCAATCCGCGGCATGCCTCCTAAAGCGGGAAGAAGCTTCAAGTGTGAAGTATTAGCGGCAATTTGTGGCGTGAATTAAATCGCCATGAGCGGAAGATGGGCGGATATCCGGGGGGATGCCTTGGGGCGTGCAGCAAGGGTGTGGAGGAGCGGGCGGGCCAGCCTCGGCTATCCGGTGCCGGTGGGGGACGCGCCGCCGTCCGGCGCAGGCGCACAATGGCCGCAAAGGAGGAATCACCATGGCTCTCGTCCTGCGCGCTCTGCACGCCGACATCACCACGCTGGAAGTCCGCGCCATCGTCAATGCCGCCAACAGCTCGCTGCTGGGCGGCGGTGGTGTGGACGGCGCCATCCACCGCGCGGCCGGGCCGCAACTGCTGGAGGCCTGCCGCCAGATCGGCGGCTGCCCCACCGGCGAGGCCCGCATCACTGCCGGCTTCCGTCTGCCGGCGGACTATGTGATCCACACGGTAGGCCCGGTGTGGCGCGGCGGCCGCTCCGGCGAGGCCGCGCTGCTCGCCGCCTGCTACCGCAATGCGCTGGAACTGGCGGCCGCGCATGGCGCGGAGAGTATCGCCTTTCCCTCCATCAGCACCGGCGTCTACGGCTATCCGCCTGAACTGGCGGCGCCGTTGGCGATCGCCACCGTGCGCGAGCATGCAGCCCGGCAGCAGCAGGTGCGGGAAGTATGGTTCTGCTGCTTTTCAGCGGCGGATCACCAGCGCTATCTCGCGCTGCTCGACGCGGCGGACGGCGGCTGAGGCACCTTGTCGAAGCCGGCTTTCCGCCGTCCTGGCCCCTGGACCTGGCACGGATGCTGCTCCGCAACATCCAGCTGCCGACGGGCGATGGGGCGCAGACCCCGCAATCCCGCGGCGCGGGTGGCGGCCCGCTGAAGGCCGCCGGCGGGTATCGCACTCCGCCGGGGCATGGCCGCCGCGATTTGCGCGCTGATGGTGCCCGCCATCCGCCGACAACAGACGAGAGCGAGGTGCGAAATGCGGTTCGAGATCCTGGAAAAAGTGGAGCGCTGGCTGCTGGGCAGCGCGGGCGAGAGCGATCAGGCCCTGCAGGCGCGCGAGGCGGAAGACGACGAGCGTACCGCCCGCGAGCCGGAAGAACTGGACCCGGTGTACTGGCTGCCGCCGTTTCCGCCCTGCTGAGCTTCCAGCACCTGCGGCCGGCGTCGCCCCCGAGCCGCCGCGCTCCTCAGCCGCGCGGCAGCGCACTTTCCTGCGCGGCCCAGATAAAACCCCAGCCCGGGCCCCCGGTGCTTGCCCGGACTGCGTAGCCGCGCCTGCTCGGGTGGCGGCGTGCGCGATGCGGCCACGCCCATGTCGAAGGCTGGCCGCATCGGCAGGAAGGGCGCGGCGGTGCTCGCCGCGCCGCCAGCAGGCCGGGCCGCTGGCGGCGCGGCATGCCGGTTCTCCGGATTGCTTGCTGCGCGAGGGAGCAGGCATCCTGTGGCTTCAAGTCGACTTGAGGCCAAGCATGGCTACGCTGGACATCGGTGAGGTCGCCCGCCGCGCCGGGCTGCCGACCTCCACCCTGCGCTTCTACGAAGAACGCGGCCTGATCGCCGCCACCGGCCGCAACGGCCTGCGCCGCCAGTTCGATGCTGGGGTGCTGCAGCGGCTCGCCCTCATCAGCCTCGGCCGCGCCGCCGGCTTCTCGCTGGACGAGATCGCCGCCATGCTGGGCAGCGACGGCCAGCCCACCATAGACCGCGCCCAGCTCGCCGCCCGCGCCGACGAGCTGGACCACAGCATCCGCCGCCTCACCGCCCTGCGCGACAGCCTTCGCCACGCGGCGGTGTGCCCGGCGGCCAGCCACCTGGAATGTCCGTCGTTCCAGAAGCTGCTGCGGGTGGCGGAGCGCTATCGGCCCAGGAGAAAGAGCAGGAGCTAGCGGGAGTTGCGCTGTGTCTCGCCGGAGGAACGGGCATTCGCGCGGTGGATGTGCTGACGACTCCATTGCTCGATACCCTTCTGACCACCGGAAAAGGCCGGCTCTTACCTGTTGCCCCACAGTGCCGTGAAATCGAACGACAGCTGCCGCTGATGCCGGATGGAGAGCAGATAGACCGTCTGTTTGCCGTGGGTATACAGCAGCAAATAGTTCGCCATCACGTATTCACGGATCTCGCCGTCCGTCGCGATTCCCTTCAGCTGCGCGGTGAGACGCTCCTGGAGTGTCACCGCTTCCACCGAGTTGCCCGGACGTTGCAGAAAAGAGCGTCCCATGGCCGGAAAGCGCTTCAAATTGGGAATGACGGTGCCGCCCAGTTCGTCCAGCAAGGTATCGAAGGCCTGGGGCGCTTCGGCGTCGGCAAGGAAGCGCTCTATTTCCTCCAGATTGCGCTCGAAGTTCGCGGTGAGTTCGACGCGGAGTACGGCGGTCATGGGGCGGGAGGCTGTTCAGCCGGCCGACTTGTTTGCGCGGCGCCGCTTCAGTGCGGCAATTGCCGTCTCCGCATCCTTTGTGCGACCTGCGGCGACGTCGGCCAAGCCCTTGCTGGCCTCGTCGAGAAGAAGCAGGTGAATGCGCTCGCGCTCGAGGCGGTGGTAGTAGTCCAGCCGCTCGGCGTCGATCAGCGCGACATAGCTCTCGCCATTCTTGGTGATGATCTTCTCGGCACCAGCCTTCACTTGGTCGGCCAGGTCGGAGAGGTTCGCCCGGGCCTGGGAAAGCGGGATGACATCGCGGGCCGAAATGGCCATGGAGATCTCTCCGATGTACAGAATTCTGCACATATTACGCGCTTGAGGGACGGCCTAACAGCCCTATGATCTCGTCGACCACCGCGGCAATAGGCCGATCCGTCAGGACCTTGCGCGTGGGCAGCCCGGCATGGACAGGGAAGCGCACCCGGATGACTTCCTCTTCGCGTTGAGGGCTGCGTGCAAAAGGACGCTGCAATTGCCGGCGGACAACTTCGGCAACGCAGGTTTCCTGATCGAGCGAGGGCAGCAACACGAAGGTAAGTGGGCTGGCCAGGATCTGTTGGCGCAAGACGACGTAGTCAGGATGGACTTCTTCGCGGTAGGTCATGAACCCGGAAGAGAGTGTCATGACCTGTAGGGAGGAGGCATCGTCGAGCAGTGCCCGGTAGGAGGTCACGTTCTGTCTCGCATAGGTATCGTAGCCATGGCTGGCGATGAAGATCGAGAGGTCGCCATTTCTGGCGATGAACTCGGTGTCCAGATCGACGAATGCGGTATTGAGACGTTGCGCCAAGGCAAGGCCGGTGGCGCTTTTTCCCGCGCCGCCAGGGCCTGTCAGCTGGATCATTCCTGCTCCCGGTATATGGCGGGGGCGCTCTGTGAGTCTTTTTTCCTTGTCCAACTTTGCTGACCTCAGGCAGGCGCGATCATGTCCATGCGCACGGCATGGTGCCCCGCTTTCCCTCGCCCCTGGAAGGCGTTCAGTGCATCCGTAAGCTCATCTGTCGCCCAGGGCCTTCAGAACGTATTCGATGAAGACGCGCACTTTCAATGGCATGTGTCGGTTGCCGGGGTAGATCAACGAGAAGGGGCGCGAGCGCCCGGCAAATGGCGTGAGCAATTCGACGAGCGCGCCGCTCCGCAGGTCGTCCTCGACGATGAAGCGGTAGGTCTGCACCAGGCCGGCTCCCGCACGCGCCAGGGTGGCGACACCCAGCAGATCTTCGGAACAGGTGTAGCTGCCATCGGTGACGACATCGAGGTCCTGCCCGTCCTGGCGGAATGCCCAAGGCACGCGCTGGCCAGTGCTGGGCAAGACGAACTGTATGCACTCATGCCGCGCCAGATCCTCCAGGGCAGCGGGTGTCCCGGCATGGGCCAGGTATCCCGGCGCGGCCACCACCACCAGTGGGGCATCCATCAGCTTGCGCGCGACCAGGCCCGAGTCGGGCTGCGCGCGAGCGCGCACCGCCAGGTCGAAGCCCTCCGCGGTGAAGTCGATATTGCGATTGCTCAGCTGCACGTCGATCCGCACCTGCGGGTATTGCTTGCGAAAGCCCGGAAGCAGGCGCAGCAATCCATGGTGCCCCAGCGTGGTGGGGACGCTGATGCGAACCACGCCTGCCGGCGCGGCCTGCCGCCCTGTCAGTTCGCGTTCGGCCTCAAGCAACTGGTCGAGGGCTTGCTTGCACTGCGCGAAATAGGCGCGCCCGCCGTCCGTCAGGCGGACCTTGCGCGTGTTGCGCACGAACAGCCGCACTTGCAGACGCTCCTCCAGCCGGCCGATTGCCCGGCTGACGGCTGCCGGTGTCAGGCCCGCCTGGGCCGCGGCGCCGGTGAAGCTCTCCAGCTCCGCTGCCAGGCAGAACAGCTCGATGCTGCCGATCATCACATCGCTGAATTGCCTGGCCATTTTTACCTTGTGTAATTTATGAAGTTCATCCCGCTCAGTTTATCAATCAAGGTGACGTAAATATCCTCTGACTCCTGCCAGTTCAATCAGGAGTCCATCCAAATGACATCTTCCGTTTCGATCGTCTTTCATAGTGGCCATGGTCATACGGCGAAAGTCGCCCAGGCCGTAGCCGAAGGCTGCGACGCCACGCTGCTCGCCATAGACGAGCATGGCTGCCTGCCACCCGCAGGCTGGGAGCAACTGGCCGCGGCGCGCGCCATCGTGTTCGGCTCGCCCACCTACATGGGCAGCGTGAGCTGGCAGTTCAAGAAATTCATGGACGCCAGTTCGTCCGTCTGGGCAAGGCAAGGCTGGAAGGACAAGCTCGCCGCGGGTTTCACCAACAGTGCGGGCATCAACGGCGACAAGCTCGCCACGCTGCACACGTTTTTCACCCTGTCGCAGCAGCACGGCATGCTTTGGGCGGGCACCGGCATGATGCCGAGCAACGCGAAGGCGGCGCGGCGGGGTGACGTCAATTACCTGGCTTCATTTGCGGGATTGATGACCGCCACTCCGGTGGACGCCACGCCTGACGAGATGATCGCTGGCGACCTGGACACCGCGCGGCTGTTTGGCCGGCGGATTGCCGACGTTGTCCGTCGCATGAACTGACGAAAGCGCCATGCCCTACGTGAACATCAAAGTGACGCGAGAAGGCGTCACGCGCGAGCAGAAGGCGGCGCTGATAGCCGGCGTGACGGAGCTGCTGCTCCAGGTGCTGGGAAAGAGCCCCGCGCTGACGCATGTCGTGATCGAGGAGGTGGAACTCGACAACTGGGGACTGGGCGGTTTGTCCGTTACAGCGTTCCGGGAGCAAAACCGATGACGACCAGAAGCGATTTTGCCGATGTGGCTGCGGTGCTCGGCGATTACTTCGCCGGCCTGCACCACAGCGACACCGCCCTCCTGAAACGTGCGTTTCACCCCGAGGCACACTATTTCTGCGCCACCACGGGGACTTTGCAGCATCTGGACATGGCCCGGTATTTCCCCATCGTCGACAACCGGCCCTCACCGGCCAGCCAGGGGCACCCGCCGGCTGACCGCATCCTCGCCATCGAGTTTGCGGGTCCGGTCACCGCCTTCGTGAAGGCGGAATGCGCCATCCCGCCCAGGTTCTTCACCGACTTTCTGACCTTGGTCAAGCTCGGTGGCCGCTGGCAGATCATCAGCAAGGTCTTCCACTACGAGCTTGAAAACGGCTAGGAGGCGCGGAAAGCGTCCGTGCGTCAAGCGCGCAGGTTTGAGCTTGTTTCAGGGCCCTCCATCCGGGCGTCGAAGAGCGGGGGGCTGGGCGACTTCCCGCTTCACACCCCCCGGGTGCCACCGTTCAGTGGACGCCGCCTTTCCGCAAGCGCGCCACCGTTTCCGCCAGCCCCTGCCAGGCCGGCTTGTCCGGCGCGAAGCGGGCGCGCAGGTAGGCGCTGAGGTCGGCGATCTGGCGGTCGTCCAGGCTGGCGGCGAAGCCGGGCATGTAGCCGAGGTCGCCGTGGGCGGGGGACTGGATGCCGTGCAGGATGATCTGCACCAGGTTGTCCGGGTGCGGGCTGTGCAGGTTGCTGTTGAGCGCCAGCTCGGGTTTCACGCCGAACAGGTCCGGGCCGTTCTCCTGGTGGCAGGCGGCGCAGGCGCCGTCATAGAGGCTCTCGGCCGGGCCGGCGAGGGTGAGGGCGGCGGCCTGGGCGCGTTGTTGCAGGGCGTTGGCGTAGCCGCTGGCGGTGGCCGGGGTGGGCGCGGCCTTGGCGTGTGAGGCGAGGTAGGTGGCGATGGCGCGGATGTCGCTGTCCGGCAGGGCGGCGAGGGATTCGACCACCGGCGCCATCGGGCCGGAGGCGACGCCGTGCTGCGGCGAGTAGCCGTGGCGCAGGTAGTCGTAGAGCGCGCTCTCGGTCCACGGCACCGGGGCGTGGGAGAGGGCGTTGAGCGGCGGTGCTTCCCAGCCTTCGGCGAAGGCGCCGGCGTAGCGGTGTTCGCCGCTTTTCTCGGCGCCGAGGGCGTTGCGCGGGGTGTGGCAGGCGCCGCAGTGGCCTGCGCCTTCGACCAGGTAGGCGCCGCGGTTCCATTCGGCGGAGCGCGCCGGGTCGGGCTGGAAGGGGCTGGGGTCGTGGTACAGCAGCTTCCAGCCGGCCAGCGCCGGGCGCAGGCTGTAGGGGAAGGCCAGCCTGGTTTCCGGCGCCTTGGCCTTCACCGCCGGCTGCGCCATCAGCCAGGCGTAGAGCGCCTGCATGTCGTCGGCGCTGAGTTTGGCGTAGGCGGTGTAGGGGAAGGCGGGGTAGAGGTGGCGGCCATCACGGTGGATGCCGTGGCGCATGGCGCGCTCGAAGGCGGCGTAGGACCAGTTGCCGATGCCGGTTTCCGGGTCGGGGGTGATGTTGGTGGTGTAGATGATGCCGAAGGGCGTCTCCAGCGCCAGGCCGCCGGCCAGCGGCGCGCCGTCTGCGGTGGTGTGGCAGACGGCGCAGTCGCCGGCGGCGGCGACCAGTTCGCCACGGGCGAGGGTGGCGGCGGAGTAGAGATCGGCCGCCGGTGGCGCCACCGGGGCGATGGGCGCGCGCCAGGGCAGGGCGGTGGCAAGGGTGGCGGCGGCTGCCGCAGCGGCGGCGCCCAGCCAGCCCAGCTTGCGCTTGTTGCTCGCCTTGACGGCGGCACCGTTGCGCGCTTCCAGCGCGAGGCGGATGCGCTCGGCGGTGAAGGGCGGCGCATCCAGGCGCACGCCGGTGGCGTCGTGAATGGCGTTGGCGACGGCGGCGGCGGCCGGCAGCAGGGTGGCGCCGGTGCCGGCGAGGCGGGGTTCCGGCATGGCGGGCAGGGACTGGGCGGCGGGCGGCTCGGTGCCGAGCAGGGCGGCGTTGAGCAGCGCGATTTCGCCGGGCGCGGCGGGTACGGCGGTGGCCGGCCAGTCGTCGAAAGCGGTGGCTGGCTCGGCGCTGAGCAGGCGGCCGGTGGTGTCGGCGATGGCTTGGCGCATGCCGCCGTGGTCCAGCGCGCCGGCATCGCTGCCGACGAGGACGCGGCTGACGGCGACTTCGCCGCTGCGGGGATCGACGGCGACTTCGGCCATCCAGGCGGCCCAGGCGTCCTTGTGGGCGTCGATGGCGGCGGCGTCCAGCGTGTGCTGCGGATCGTTCTCCCAGGCGGCTTCGCTGACATGGGCGCAGGCATAGCCGCGGCCGCGCAGCAGGGCATCGTCGCTGGCGGGGGCCGGGCCGGCCTGCTCGCCGAGGCGGCGCAGCAGGGTGGCGCCGCGCTCGTCCTCCAGCCGCTGCAGGCGGTATGCCAGCGGATCGGCGCCAGCGGCGCGGGCGGCTTCGTCGATGAAGGATTCCTGGGCGAAGACCTGGCCGGGCAGGCCGGGGTCGTGGGCGGCGGGCGGGCGCGGGCTGACCACGGCCGCGGTGCTGGCGAGGCGCAGGGCGGCGGCGCGGTAGGGCGGCGGCAGCACCGTGGCGGGCTGGGCGGCTTCGGCGGTCGGCGAGCCGACGCCGGCCAGGCGCAGAGCCGGCAGCAGCGGAGTCTGCGCGGGCGGCAGGGTGGTGTGGCGGTAGCTGGCGAAGCGGGCGGCGGCGTCGGGGCCGGCTTCGTCCGCTGCTTCGATGCGGCTTTCCTGCGCGCCGGCGAGGGCGGCGCTCCAGCGCAGTTCGGCTTGGCCCAGCGTGACCAGCACCGGCCGGCCCAGGCGCTGGGCGAGCAGGGCGGCGTCGGCGGCGGCGTGTTCGGTCCAGGGGCTGCGGCCGGCGGGGGCGGGCAGGCCTTGGGGGGCGAGCGCGGCGGGGTCCAGCACCTGCACCCGTGCCGGCGGCAGGCCGGTGAGGGCGGCGATCTCCAGCGTCAGGGCGCGCGGCGCGCGGGCGCGGGCCCAGAGGTGGAGTTCGCCATCCACCAGCGCGGCACAGGCGTTGGCGCTTTCTTCCGCCAGCGGCGGCAGCGCCGGCCAGCGGTAGCTGCGGCTGAGCTTGTTCGCCGCGCTGGCGGCGGCGGTGTCGCCGTGTTCGTAGACCACGTTTTCCCGCGCCGGCAGCGGCTGCGGCGCCGGGCGGCTTTCCCAGCGCGCCTTGAGCTGGCGGGCGGCGCGGGTGGCGGCCTCGGTGGTGGTGGCGACCACGGCGACGAAATCGCCGCGCGCCACCACGTCGACCACGCCTTCAATGGCGGCGACCGAGGCCGCCTCCACCGCCAGCAGGCGGCGCGGCCGCAGGCTGGCGCCTTCGCCATCCAGTGGTGGGCGGACGACGCGGGCATGGAGCAGGCCGCTTCCGCCGACGTGCTCCGCGCTCCCGCCGGCAAAGGGGATGGCCGCAATGGCGGCGCCGGGGCTGCCGGCAACGAGGGCGGATGCGGCGGTGCCCGCGTTCGCGGCGGATTCGTCCGGGGGGCTGGCCGTGGCGGGGGGCGGGGTGGTCACGGGGCGGGTTCTCTCGTCGGCGGCCGGGCGGCGTCTTTGCGCCGCGCCATTATCGTTGGGGTGTGCGGGGCTTGCTGTTGCAGGCGGGATGCGCTGCTGGCGCGGTCATCGCGGGGAACGGTATTACGCGCGCCATCGCCGGTTCAACCGCGGATCAGGGGGCCCGCCAGCACGGTATCCACCGTGGCTGTCGTTGCCGTTTCCGGCACTGGCGCGCGGGCTGCGTCCGCCGTCGCACAGCCGGTGGAGGCAGGGCTAGGCGCGGCGGCGGACGCACGGGCGGCGCGGCGCTGGCCTTCCAGTTCCACCGCGCGGCGGGCGGAGGCGAGGATTTCGAGGTGGGTGCCGCAGCGGCACAGGTTGCCGCGCAGCTCGCGGCGGATGTCGGCTTCGTCCGCCTCGGGTTTGCGGTTGAGCAGGGCGCGCACCGTCATGATCATGCCGTTGAGGCAGTAGCCGCACTGGGCGCCCTGGCATTCGATGAAGGCTTGCTGCACCGGGTCGGGCGCGGCGAGGTCGCCCAGGCCTTCCAGGGTGGTGATCTCGCGCTGGCCGAGGCCGCCCACCGGCAGGATGCAGGCACGCGCGGCGCGGCCATCCACCAGCACGGTACAGGCGCCGCATTCACCCAGGCCACAGCCGTACTTCGGGCCGTTGAGGCCAAGGTCGTTACGCAGGGCGTAGAGCAGCGGGGCGTCCGGGCTCAGCAGCAACTGGTGTTCGCTGCCGTTGACCCGCAGGGCGATCTGCTTTGGGGCGGACATGCGGATGCGTCTCCCGGTAGAAACGAAGGCCGGCGGCCGGTGGGCGGGCGCCGGCGTGCAGCGGGCGGCCGGCGCATCCGCCGGCCGGGCCAGGAGGCGGATCAGGCGGCCTTGGTGCTTGCCTTGGCGGGGATGTCGACCAGCGGCACGGTGAAGACATCGTACCCGAAGCACCATTCCGGATCTTCGTTGCTCATCAGCCAGGTGTTGTCGTGCGACACCTTCTGCACCTTGCTGGCGCGCTCGGTACGGTTGGCTTCGTAGAGGGCGAAGGCGGTGTGGTAGTCATCCAGGCCGACGGCGTCGAAGCAGCGCAGCATCATCGCCGCGTCCTCGATCGCCATGGCGGCGCCCTGGGCCATGTGCGGCTTCATCGGGTGGCAGGCGTCGCCCAGCATCACCAGGCGGCCGCGGCTCCACAGCGGCAGCGGGTCGCGTTCCAGCAGCGACCACTTGGTGACTTCCACGGTGTTGTCGATCAGCGCCTGCACGGCGGGGTGCCAGCCGGCGAAGGCTTCGCGCATCTCGTCCTTGCTGCTGGGCAGCCAGCGGTGGTTGAGGTCCCAGGTCTGCTGCGGCACGCCGGTGACGTAGTAGATCTCCTTCTTCGCCCGGTCGAGGTAATACACCATCATGTGGCGGTCGTCGGACCACCACTTGCAGCACAGGTCCTGCGCGTACTTCAGGGTGTCGGCATTGGCCACCGCGCGGTGGGCGATGAAGCCGGTGTAGATGGGCAGCTCGGCGCCCAGCAGCACTTCGCGCACCTTGGAGTTCACGCCGTCGGCGCCGATCACGATGTCGGCGGTGGCGGTGCTGCCGTCGGCGAAGCTCAGCACCACTTCGCTGCCGGTGTCTTCGACGTTGGTGAGGTTCTTGCCGTATTCCAGGGTGCCGGCCTGGATGCCCTGCACCATCAGCGCGTGCAGGTCGCCGCGGTGCACCGTGAGGTAGGGCGCGCCGTAGCGCTTCTCGGCGTAGTCGGCCAGCGGAATGCGGGCCATCTCGGCGCCGGTGTTCCATTCGCGGCTGTACCAGGCGTCAGGGTAGCAGCCGATGTCGCACAGCGCCTTTTCCAGGCCGACCTTGCGCAGCACCTTCATCAGGTTGGGGCCCAGGTGGATGCCCGCGCCCAGGCGGGAGAACTCCGGCGCCTGCTCGTACACGCGCACCTTGTAGCCCGCTTGCTGCAGCAGCAGCGCCGCGGCCGCGCCGCCCAGGCCCGCGCCTATCACTGCAATTCTCTGTTGTGCTTTCACCTTGCTTCTCCTGACGCTGGGGGTTGGATTGAACGACGTCGCCGTCGTCTTGTTCATTAGAGTGCATACACTATAAAAATAAATCTGGAGGCGATGTCAACAGATGTTGCATGAAAGGCAGTCATGGTACCCGGAGTTCATTGTTAAATTCAGTGTTTACAAGGGATTCATGCACCAATTGAGGGGCGCGCCGCACGCATTCGGTGCATCTTTCGGGTGCCAGCATTTCTGCTGCAAAAAATAATGTATGCACTATAATCAGTCCTGCCTGGGGGATGCTTTTGCGGCATGCCCGGGCATGGAGATCGGGGCACGTTCCGGTGATTCGCGGCTGTGGCCGGCGGATGGCGGAGACGATGTAATCAGCTGTCATCCCCTGGTGGATGGCGCCAAAACCCCCGGCCCGGCGCCTGAAGCGCACTCAACCCAACAGACGGAGTCCGCAGTGAAGAAGACCAGCTATCGCATCGGCCAGATCGTGCCGAGCTCCAACACCACCATGGAAACCGAGATCCCGGCGATGCTGATGGCGCGCCAGGCCGTGCGCCCGGAGCGCTTCACCTTCCACTCCAGCCGCATGCGGATGAAGACGGTGAAGAAGGAAGAGTTGGCGGCGATGGATGCCGAGTCCGACCGCTGCGCAGTGGAGCTTTCCGACGCCCGCGTCGACGTGCTGGGCTACGCCTGCCTGGTGGCCATCATGTCCATGGGCAAGGGCTACCACTGCGTGTCCGAAAAGCGTTTGAAGGAACGCACCGCCGACAACGGCGGCCTGGCCCCGGTGGTGACCAGCGCCGGGGCGCTGGTGGATGCGCTGAAGGTGATGGGCGCGAAGAAGATCGCGCTGGTGGCGCCCTACATGAAGCCGCTCACCGAACTGGTGGTGGATTACATCGCCGACCAGGGCTTCGAGGTGATCGACTACCGCGCGCTGGAAATCGCCGACAACCTGGAAGTCGGTCTGCACGACCCGGCCAGGCTGCCGGACATCGTCGCTGGCATGAACTACCAGGATGCGGACGTGATCGTGCTCTCCGCCTGCGTGCAGATGCCCTCGCTGCCGGCGGTGCCCAAGGTGGAAGCGATGACTGGCAAGCCGGTGGTCACCGCCGCCATCGCCACCACCTACGCCATGCTGAACAAGCTGGAGCTGGAGCCCTTCGTGCCGGGCGCCGGCGCGCTGCTCTCCGGCGCCTACTGAGCGGGGGCGCAACGATGAGCACCTTCCAGTACGGCGGCAACGTGTTCGCCAATGGCATCCGCCAGCACTACCTGCGCTACGGCGGCGCCGGCGAGGGCAGGGCGGCGCGTCCGCCGGTCATCATCATCCCCGGCATCACCAGCCCGGCCATCACCTGGGGCTTCGTCGGCGAGCGCTTCGGCCGGACCTACGACACCTACATCCTCGACGTGCGCGGCCGCGGCCTGTCCGAAGCCTCGGCCACGCTGAACTACAGCCTGGACGCCCAGGCCGACGACGTGCTCGCCTTCGCCGCCGCGCTCGGCCTCAGCAACTACATCCTGGTCGGCCACTCCATGGGCGGGCGCATCGCCTTCCGCGCCGCCCGCAGCCGGCCGGCGGCGCTGGCCAAGGTGGTGGCGGTGGATCCGCCGGTGTCCGGCCCCGGCCGCCGCGCCTACCCGGCCAAGCTGCCGTGGTACGTGGATTCCATCGCGCTGGCCAGCCGCGGCACCGACAAGGAAGGCATGCGCGCCTTCTGCCCGACCTGGACCGACGAGCAACTGCAGCTGCGCGCCGAGTGGCTGCACACCTGCGACGAGCGTGCCATCCGCGAGAGCTTCGACGGCTTCCACACCGACGACATCCACCAGGATCTGCCGGAGATCACCGTGCCGGTGCTGCTGCTGCTCGCCGGCCGCGGCGACGTGGTGCTGGATGCCGACGTGGAAGAGATCCGCGGCCTGCTGCCGGACGTGCAGGCTGTGCGCGTGCCCAACGCCGGCCACATGATTCCCTGGGACGACGAAGAAGGCTTCTACCGCGCCTTCGGCGACTTCCTCGGCCAGCCGCTGTAAGGCCAGGGGCGCGGCGGCGCCTGTCTGCGCCGCGCCCCGCCGCTCGCCCACAAGCAAGCTCCAACTCCACCCGCCTTCCTCCAACCCCAACGGAGAACCGCCATGGCAATCAGCGACCACGAACTGATCCAGGCCTGGAAAGAAGTGCTGACGCTGTCGAAGCTGGAACCCGGCCAGACCGTCACCGTGCTCACCAGCGCCGCTACCCACCCGCAGACGCTGTCCACCGCGCTTACCGCCGCCGCCATGCTGGGCGCGGTGGTCAACCGGCTGGACCTGCAACCGGTCAACGGCGAAAAGGCGCTGAGCCGCGATTCCCTCGCCTACCTCGGCACCACCCCGCTCACCGGCAACAAGGCGGCCATCGCCGCGCTCAAGGCCAGCGACCTGGTGCTGGACCTGATGACCCTGCTGTTCTCGCCGGAGCAGCACGAAATCCTCGCCGCTGGCACCAAGATCCTGCTCGCCGTCGAGCCGCCGGAAGTGCTCGCCCGCATGGTGCCCACGCTGGCCGACCGCGCCCGCGTGCTGCGCGCCACCGCGAAGATCGAGAAGGCGAAGACGATGCGGGTGGTTTCCGCCGCCGGCACCGAGCTCACCTGCCCCATGGGCGAATTCCCCGCCATCGCCGAATACGGCTTCTGCGACACCCCGGGGCGCTGGGACCACTGGCCCAGCGGCTTCGCCCTCACTTGGCCGAACGAGAAGCAGACCCAGGGGACCATCGTCATCGACCGCGGCGACATCCTGCTGCCGATGAAGCGCTACGTCGCCGAGCCCATCACCATCACGGTGAAGGACGGCTTCGCCCAATCCATCACCGGCGGTGTGGATGCCGAGCTGCTGGCCGAGTACATGGAGTCCTTCAAGGATCCCGAGGCCTACGCCATTTCCCACATCGGCTGGGGCCTGCAGCCGCGTGCCAGCTGGACCACGCTGGCGCTGTACGACCGCGAAGCCACCATAGGCATGGACGCGCGCGCCTTCGAGGGCAACTTCCTGTTCTCGCTCGGCCCCAACAACGAGGCCGGCGGCAGCCGCAGCACCACCTGCCACATCGACATCCCGCTGCGCAAATGCACCGTGAGCCTGGACGGCGAAGAGGTGGTGCGCGTCGGCAAGGTGCTGGACCAGGGCCAGGAGTAAGAGCATGAGCGACGAAATCCGCACCTACGAGAAGCAGGGCTTTGGCAACACCCTGGAGCCCAAGCCGCCCTACGGCCTGCTCATCATCGACTTCGTGAATGGCTTCGCCGACCCGGAGGTGTTCGGCGGCGGCAACATTCCGCAGGCCATAGAACGCACCAAGGAGGCGCTGGCGCTGGCGCGCGAGCGCGGCTGGCCGGTGGCGCACAGCCGCATCGTCTTCGCCGACGACGCCGCCGACCGCAACATCTTCGCCCTCAAGGTGCCGGGCATGGCCACGCTGTCGGAAGACAACCCCAATAGCGCCATCGTCCCCGAACTGGCGCCGGCCGCCGGTGAGCTGGTGGTGCGCAAGACCGTGCCCTCCGCCTTCTTCGCCACCGGCCTTGCGCCCTGGCTCACCCAGAAGGGCGTGCAGACCCTGCTGGTGGCCGGCTGCGTCACCAGCGGCTGCGTGCGCGCCAGCGTGGTGGATGCCATGTGCTGGGGCTTCCGCCCGCTGGTGCTGGAAGACTGCGTGGGCGACCGCGCCCTCGGCCCGCACGAAGCCAACCTGTTCGACATGCGGCAGAAGTACGCCGCGGTGATGACGCTGGACGAGGCGCGGCGGGCGATTGGGTGAGTTTCGGGCTGGGGCGCCGCCTGGGTCTGGCTAACGGTTTCAGCAAACAGGGGTCGAGTTCACCTTACCGTTCGGGCTGAGCGTGTCGAAGCCTCGTCGCCGGTAACGCTTCAGGTTTTCTGCCGCCGGGCGGCAGAAAACGCCCCGCCCGAAACCAGCTACCCGGCTCAGGCCCGGCACTACCGCCCGGCTTCACCCCTAGAATGATCTCCCGGCCGGCTCGTTCCGGCCGCTCCTCCGGATCGCAAGCGACATGATCGAACACGGCCCCACGCCCAAGGATTTCCGCCAGGCCCTGCTGGACTCGGACGACAGCCTGCTGGTGCTGCGTCCGCCCCAGGCGGCGGCGCGGCCTGCGCCCGGGCAACCCGGCGTGGTGTCGGACTACGTGCCCGCCCTGCCGGACATCTTCATCGCGGTGCGCGGCGATGGCAGCGTGCTGGCCTTCAACGGCCACGTCGATCTCGGCACCGGCATCCGCACCGCCCTCGGCCAGCTGGTGGCGGAGGAGCTGGACGCGGAGCTCGGCCGCGTCAGCGTCATGCTCGGCCATACGGAGGCGGCGCCCAACCAGGGGCCGACCATCGCCAGCTCCACCATACAGATCAGCGCCATGCCGCTGCGCCGCGCCGCCGCCCAGGCGCGCGCCTGGCTGCTGGCGCGCGCGGCGCAGCGCCTGGGCGTGGCGGAAGAAGCGGTGGCGGTGGCGGACGGCGCCTTCTTCTGCCCGGCCGAGCCCGGCCGCCGCCTGGGCTACGCCGAGCTGCTGGCCGGCGAGCGGGTGCGGCTGGAGGTGGCGGCGGAATTCCCGCTCAAGCCCGCCAGCGCCCACAAGCTGGTCGGCCGCAGCACGCCGCGGGTGGACATCCCGGCCAAGGCCACCGGCGCGCTTACCTTCGTGCATGACATGCGCCTGCCCGGCATGCTGCACGGCCGGGTGGTGCGACCGCCCTATGCCGGCATCGACTGCGGCGATTTCGTCGGCCGCAGCCTGGTGAAGGTGGACCGCGACTCGGTGCGCGGCCTGCCGGGGCTGGTGGACGTGGTGGTGATCGGCGACTTCGTCGGCGTCGTCGCCGAGCGCGAGGAGCAGGCCATCGCCGCGATGAAGGCGCTGAAGGTGGAATGGCGGCTGCCGGCGCTGCCGGCGCTGGACGACGTCGAAGCCGCCATCCGCGCCATTCCGGCGGTGCGCCGGCCGCTGCGGGAAGAGGGCGACACCGATGCCGCCCTCGCCGCCGCGCCGGCGGTGCTGGCGCGCAGCTACGTCTGGCCCTACCAGATGCACGGCTCCATCGGCCCCTCCTGTGCGCTGGCCGACTACCGCGAGGGCGGGCTCACCGTCTGGTCCGGCACGCAGAACCCGCACATGCTGCGGGTGGACCTCGCCCGCCTGCTGCAGGTGGACGAGGGCGGCATCGAGGTGGTGCGGATGGAAGCCGCCGGCTGCTACGGCCGCAACTGCGCCGACGACGTGGGGGCCGACGCCGCGCTGCTGTCGCGCGCGGTCGGCCGGCCGGTGCGGGTGCAGCTGAGCCGCGAGCAGGAGCACGCCTGGGAACCCAAGGGCGCCGGCCAGCTGATGGACGTGAAGGGCGCGGTGGATGCCGCCGGCAATCTCGCCGCCTATGACTTCGTTGCCCGCTACCCCTCCAACGATGCGCCGCTGCTGGCGCTGCTGCTCACCGGCGCCCTGGACCCCGCGCCACGCATGCTGGAGATGGGCGACCGCACCGCGGTGCCGCCCTACGCCTATCCCAACATGCGCATCGCCTGCGACGACGTGCCCGCCATCGTCCGCGCCGGCTGGCTGCGCGGCGTCTCCGCGCTGCCCAATTCCTTCGCCCACGACTCTTTCATCGACGAACTGGCGGTGGCGGCCGGCGCCGACCGGGTGGAATTCCGCCTGCGCCACCTGCCGGACAGCCGCGCCGCCGACCTGCTGCGCGCGGTGGCCGAACAGGCCGGCTGGCAGCCCGGCTGCCGCGGCAGCCGCGGCACGCCGGACGCCGACGGCCTGCTGCGCGGCCGTGGCGCTTCCTACGCGCGTTATGTGCACAGCAAGTTCCCCGGCTTCGGCGCGGCGTGGTCGGCCTGGATCATCGACCTCGCCGTCGATCCCGCCAGCGGCGCGGTCACCGTGGAGCGGCTGGTGGTGGGCCAGGACACCGGGATGATGGTGAACCCGGACGGCGTGCGCCACCAGATCCACGGCAACGTGCTGCAGACCCTGAGCCGCATGTTCAAGGAAGAAGTGCGCTTCGCCGACGGCCGCGTCGCCGCGCTGGAGTGGGGCGCCTACCCCATCCTCGGCTTCGCCGAAGTGCCACCGGTGGAAGTGCTGCTGATGCCCCGGCAGGACGAGCCGCCGCTGGGCGCCGGCGAGTCCGCCTCGGTACCGGGCGCGGCGGCGGTGGCGAATGCGCTGTTCGATGCCACCGGCCTGCGCTTCCGCCGGCCGCCGTTCACCCGGGCGCGTATCGGTGAGGCGCTGGCCGGGGTTTGTGACGTGGTGGGGTGAGGGGCTGCGGCGGGTGGGTGCGCATGAGTGGCACGCGAGGGCCGCCCGCCGGCTGGCCGCAATGCGGTTCAGGTAGCCGGATGCGGCTCAGCTGGTCGAGCGCGGTTCAGTCAGTCGGATGCGGCTTCAGGTAGCCGGATGCGCTTCAGATAGTCGAGCAGCGTGGTTTTCTCCCCTCTCCCCTCGCGGGAGAGGGAGAGACCGCGGTGCCTGCGGTGTGATCGAGTTACCTGAACCGTCTGCCTGGCGGCTGTGGCGGCTTCAGCCCCTCACTCCGCCGCCACACTCTCCTCCGCATCCAGCAGATCCGAGTGCCACCCCCCGCCCAGCGCCACCACCAGCTGGGCGCTGGCGATGAGGCGGCTTTGCAGCAGGGTGAGGGCGCTGCGTTCGTTGCTGAGCGCGGTGGCCTGCACGCTCACCACGTCCAGGTAGCTGATGAGCCCGGCCTTGTACTGGTTGGTGGTCAGGCGCAGGGATTCGCGGGCGGCATCCAGGGCCTCGCGCTGCACCGCGGCTTCTTCCTCCAGCACTTTCAGCTGCACCAGGTAGTCCTCCACTTCGCGGAAGCCGTCCAGCACGGTCTGGCGGTACTGGGCGACGGTCTGGTCGTAGGCGGCGACGCGGCGGTCCACTTCGGCGCTGCGCTGGCCGGCGTCGAACAGGGTGAGGGCCAGCTGCGGGCCCAGGGACCAGAAGCGGTTGGGCACGCTGATCCAGTCGCGGAAGGAATTGCTGCTGTAGCCGCCGCTGGCGCTCAGGGTGAGATCGGGGAACCAGGCGGCTTCGGCGACGCCGATCTCGGCGTTGGCGGCGATCACCGAGCGCTCGGCGCTGGCGATGTCAGGCCGCCGTTCCAGCAGCTGCGAGGGCAGGGCGAGCGGGATGTCCGGCAGCGGCGGCACCGCCTCGCGCACCGCCAGCGAGAAGTCCGCCGGCGGCACGCCCAGCAGCACCGCGATGGCGTTTTCCAGCTGGGCGCGCTGCCAGCGCAGGTCCACCAGGCTGGCCTCGGTGCTCTTCAGTTGCGTCTGCGCCTGGGCGACGTCGGCGCGGGCGGCGACGCCGGCCTTGTACTGGTTCTGCGTCATCTGCAGCGAGCGGCGGTAGGCCTCCACCGTGGCCTGCAGCAGGCGCTGCTGTTCGTCCATCACCCGCAGCTGCAGGTAGTTCTGCACCAGTTCGGATTGCAGGCTGAGGCGGATGGCGGCGAGCTCGGCCAGGCTGGCGGCGGTGCTGGCGTTTTCCGCTTCCACGGTGCGGCGCAGCTTGCCCCACAGGTCCAGCTCCCAGCTGGCGCTGAGCTGGGCATCGTAGTTGTTGCGCACGCTGCCGGCGCCGGTGCTGCTGCTGGAGCTGCCGGAGCGGGTGCGGCCGACGCTGGCGTTGACGCTGGGGAAGAGGGCGCCGCGTGCACTGCGCGCCAGGGCGCGGGCCTGGCGGTACTGGGCTTCGTACTGGGCGACGGTCTGGTTGGCGCCGTTCAGGCGGTCTACCAGGGCGTTGAGTTCGGCGTCGCCGTACAGCTCCCACCAGGCGCCGCGGGCCAGCGCGTCGGCCGGCGCGGCCTGGCGCCAGCCGTCGGCCTGCTTGAACTGGGCCGGAGTGGCGATTTCCGGGCGGCGGTAGTCGGGGCCGATGGCGCAGCCGGCGAGGACGGTGCCGGCGAGCAGGGCGAGGGCGAGGGGCCGCAGGCGGCGGACGGGGTGGCTGGCGTGGGGTGAAGCGAAGGCGGTCATAGATGCTCCAGCGGGGCGTCGGTGGTGACGCCGCGGCGGCGGTTCGTCCAGTGGCGCAGGCGGTCGAGGTAGAGATAGACCACCGGCGTGGTGTAGAGGGTGAGCAGTTGGCTGACGGCCAGGCCGCCGACGATGGCGATGCCCAGCGGCCGCCGCAGCGGCGCGTCGCCGCCGGTGCCCAGCAGCAGCGGCAGCGCGCCCAGCAGGGCGGCCAGCGTGGTCATCATGATGGGGCGGAAGCGCTTCACGCCGGCATCGAGGATGGCTTCGCGCGGCGCCATGCCGAGGCGGCGCTCGGCGTCCAGCGCGAAGTCGATCATCAGGATGGCGTTCTTCTTCACGATGCCGATGAGCAGGATGATGCCGATGAGCGCGATCAGGCTCAGCTCGGTCTTGCACGCCATCAGCGCCAGCAGCGCGCCGACGCCGGCCGAGGGCAGGGTGGAGAGGATGGTGAGCGGGTGGATGTAGCTCTCGTACAGCATGCCGAGCACGATGTAGACCGCCACCAGCGCCGCCAGGATGAGCAGCGGCTGCTGGGCCACCACCTTCTGCAGCTCGCCGGCGGTGCCGGCGAAGCCGGCCTGCACGTTGAGCGGCAGGTTCACCGTGCGCAGCGCCTCGCGGATGGCCTGCTGGCCCTGCTCCAGGGTGACGCCGTCCGGCAGGCTGAAGGAGACGGTGGTGGAGGCGAACTGGCCGTCGTGGTTCACCTGCAGCGGCGCGTTGTTGTAGCTGACCGAGGCGATGGACGACAGCGGCACCCGCTCGCCCGCCGAGGTGACCACCTGCAGGCTGCGCAGGGCGTCGGCGCTCTGGCGATAGGCGTCGGCAACGACGAGGACGACGTGGTACTGGTTCTGCGCCTCGTAGATGGTGGACACCTGGCGCTGGGTGTAGGAGTTATTCAGCACCGCGGTGATGGTCTGCACGTTTATGCCCAGGCGGCGGGCGGCGTCGCGGTCGATATGGATGTAGACCTGGATGGCCTTGGCCTGGGAGTCGCTGTTCACATCGGTGATCTGCGACACGTCGCGCATCGCCGCTTCCACCTTGGGCGCCCAGGCGCGCAGGGCGTCGAGGTCGTCGCTCTTCAGCGTCAGCTGGTAGGTGGCGTTGCCGGAGCGGGCGCCGATGCGCAGGTCCTGCATGTTCACCAGGAACATGTTGGCGCCCGGCACATTGCCCAGCTGCATGCGCAGCCGCGTCAGCACCAGGTTCACCGGCTCGCGCTCGGAGAGATCCTTGAGGATGACGATGAACTGGCCGGTGTTGGTGGAGGCGCCGGGGCCGCGGCTGCCGCCGGAAAAGCCCATCACATGTTTCACCGCCGGGTCGGCCATGAGGATGCGGCGGTAGCTTTCCAGCTTCTCCTGCAGCGCCGGGAAGGAGATGCCCTGGTCGGCAATGGCGAAGCCCATCAGGCGGCCGGAATCCTGCTCCGGGAAGAAGCCCTTGGGCACCACCGTGTAGAGGTAGACGTTGAGGCCTATGGTGGCGAGCAGGATCAGCATCATCAGCGGCGAGTGCGCCAGCGCCCAGGCCAGGCTGGCGCGGTAGCGCAGCATGAAGCGGCCGATGAAGCGGTCCGCCGCGTCGTCCGCCACCGCGTCCGGCTTGTGCTTGAGCGGCTTGAGCAGGCGGGCGCACATCATCGGCGTGAGCGTCAGCGACACCACCATGGACACCAGGATGGCGGCCGACAGGGTGACGGAGAACTCGCGGAACAGCCGCCCCATGACGCCGCCCATCAGCAGGATGGGGATGAATACCGCCACCAGCGACAGGCTCATGGACACCACGGTGAAGCCGACATCCCGCGCGCCGGCGAGCGCCGCCTGGAAGGGCGGCTCGCCATCCTCGATGCGGCTGGCGATGTGCTCGACGACGACGATGGCGTCATCCACCACGAAGCCGGTGGCGATGATGAGCGCCATCAGCGACAGGTTGTTGAGCGAGAAGCCGGCGAGATACATCACCGCGAAGGTGCCCACCAGCGAGATCGGCACCGCCAGGCTGGGAATCAGCGTGGCGCGGCCGTTGCGCAGGAACAGGAACACCACCAGGATCACCAGGCCGATGGAGATCACGAGGGTGAACTCGGCCTCGTGCAGCGAGGCGCGCACGCTGGGGCTGCGGTCTTCCACCACCGTCAGCGCCACCTCGTCGCCGAGCGCCGCTTGCAGCGCCGGCACCGCGGCGCGGACGCCGTCGGTGGTCTCGATGATGTTGGCACCGGCCTGGCGCGACACCAGCAGCAGGATGGCGCGCTTGTCGTTGTGGAAGCCGACGTTGCGGGTGTTCTCCACGCCGTCGGTGACGCGGGCGACGTCGCGCAGCCGCACCACGGCGCCATCCTGGTGGCGCACGATCAGCGGCGCGTAGTCGGCGGCCTTGCGGATGCGGTCGTTGGCGTCCACCTGCCAGCTCTGCTCGCCGCGCTCCAGCGTGCCCTTGGGCGTGTTGGCGTTGGCGGCGTCGATGGCGCTGCGCACGTCGTCCAGCGCCAGGCCGTAGTGGGCCAGCGCATCCGGATTCAGCGCCACCCGCACCGCCGGCAGCGAGCTGCCGCCCACCGACACCTGGCCCACGCCCTTCACCTGCGCCAGCTTGCGCGCCACGGTATTGGAGGCGAGGTCGTAGAGTTCGCTCTGGGCGTGCTTGTCGGAGGTGAGGGTGAGCACCATCACCGGCATGTCCGACGGGTTCATCTTGCGGTAGGTGGGGTTGCTGGGCATGCCGCTGGGCAGCATGCTCATCGCCGCGTTGATCGCCGCCTGCACCTCGCGGGCGGCGGTGTCGATGTTCTTTTCCAGCTCGAACTGCAGCATCACCGAGGTGCTGCCCTGCGAGCTGCTGGAGCTCATCTCGGTGATGCCGGCGATGCGGCCCAGCGCGCGCTCCAGCGGCGTCGCCACCGAGGAGGCCATGGTCTCCGGGCTGGCGCCGGGCAGGCTGGCGCTGACGACGATGGTGGGGAAATCCACCTGCGGCAGCGGCGCCACCGGCAGCAGCCGGTAGGACAGCCAGCCGGCCAGCACCAGGGCCAGCGTCAGCAGCACGGTGGCGACCGGGCGGCGGACGAAGGGGGTGGAGATGTTCATCGCCTTCAGCCCGCCTCAACCCCGGTGGAGCCTGCCGGCGCCGCCGGCCGCCAGCGCCGGGCGAGGCGGTCGAAGCAGAGGTAGATCACCGGCGTGGTGAACAGCGTCAGCACCTGGCTGAGCAGCAGGCCGCCGACCATGGCGATGCCCAGCGGCTGGCGCAGTTCGGCGCCGGCGCCGCCGGCCAGCATCAGCGGCAGCGCGCCCAGCAGGGCGGCCATGGTGGTCATCAGGATGGGGCGGAAGCGCAGCAGGCAGGCCTGGTAGATGGCTTCGCGCGGGGGCTTGCCCTCGCTGCGTTCGGCCTCCAGCGCGAAGTCGATCATCATGATGGCGTTCTTCTTGACGATGCCGATCAGCAGGATGATGCCGATCACCGCCACCATGCCGATCTCCTCGCCCGCCACCATCAGCGCCAGCAGCGCGCCGACCGCCGCCGAGGGCAGGGTGGAGAGGATGGTGATGGGGTGGATGAAGCTCTCGTAGAGGATGCCGAGCACGATGTACATCGTCACCACCGCCGCCAGGATCAGCAGCAGGGTGTTGGACAGCGAGGCCTCGAAGGCCATGGCCGCGCCCTGGAAGCGGGTCTGCAGGCTGCCGGGCAACTGCATCTCCGCCTCCACCTTGCGGATGGCCTCGGTGGCCTCGCCCAGCGCCACGCCGGAGGCGAGGTTGAAGGACACGGTGGCGGCGGGGAACTGGCCGACGTGGTTGATCGCCAGCAGGGTGTTGCGCTCTTCCACCGTGGCTACCGCGGACAGCGGCACCTGCACGCCGTCGCTGCCCGGCACGTGCAGCAGCGCCAGCGCATCCGGCCCGGCCTTGAACTGCGCCGGCACCTCCAGCACCACCCGGTACTGGGTGGCCTGGGTGTAGATGGTGGAGATGAGGCGCTGACCATAGGCGTTGTACAGCGCGGCGTCGATGGCCGAGAGCGTCACCCCCAGGCGGGAGGCGGCGTCGCGGTCCACCTTAATGTAGGCCTGGCCGCCCTTGTCCTGCAGGTCGCTGGCGACGTCTTCCAGCTGCGGCAGCTGCTGCAGGCGCTCGACCAGCTGCGGCGTCCATTTGCGCAGCACGTCCACATCCGGGTCGGTGAGCATGAAGCGGTACTGGGTGCGGCTGGTCTTGTCCTCGATGGTGAGGTCCTGCACCGGCTGCAGGTAGAGCTTGATGCCTTGCAGCTCCGCCAGCCGCGGCTTGAGCCGGGCGATGACTTCGCTGGCGCTGGCGTCGCGCTGGCCGTGGGGCTTGAGGTTGATCAGCATGCGGCCGGTGTTGAGCGCCTCGTTGCTGCCATCCACGCCGATGAAGGAGGACAGGCTGTCCACTGCCGGGTCGGCCAGCACCGCGTCGGCCAGCCTTTGCTGGCGTTCCGACATGGCCTGGAAGGAGATGCTCTGCGGCGCTTCGGAAATACCCTGGATCATCCCGGTGTCCTGGACCGGGAAGAAGCCCTTGGGCATCACGATGTAGAGCAGGGCGGTGAGGCCCAGCGTGGCGATGGCCACCAGCAGGGTCAGCGGCTGGTGGTCCAGCACCCAGCTGAGGCCCTTGGCGTAGCGGGCGATGAGGCCATCGATGAAGCCGCCGGCGGCACGGCCGAAGCGGCTCTGCTTTTCTTCCGGGATGTGGCGCAGCAGGCGCGCGGCCATCATCGGCGTCAGCGTCAGCGACACCAGCATGGACACCAGGATGGCGACCGCCAGGGTGATGGCGAACTCGCGGAACAGACGGCCGGCGATGTCGCCCATGAACAGCAGCGGAATCAGCACCGCGATCAGGGAGAAGGTGAGCGAGATGATGGTGAAGCCGATCTGCGCCGAGCCCTTCAGCGCCGCCTGCAGCGGCGATTCGCCTTCCTCCAGGTAGCGGGCGATGTTCTCCACCATGACGATGGCGTCATCCACCACGAAGCCGGTGGCGATGGTGAGCGCCATCAGGCTGAGGTTGTTGATGGAGAAGCCGGCGAGGTACATGACGCCGAAGGTGCCGACCAGCGACAGCGGCACCGCCACGCTGGGAATCACGGTGGCGGAGAAGTTGCGCAGGAACAGGAAGGTGACCATGACCACCAGCGCCACCGCCAGCGCCAGCTCGAACTGCACGTCCTTCACCGAGGCTCGGATGGTGACGGTGCGGTCGCTGAGGATGCGCAGGTCCACGTTCTCCGGCAGGCTTTCCTCCAGCCTGGGCAGCAGCGCCTTGATGCGGTTCACCACCTCGATGACGTTGGCGCCGGGCTGGCGCTGCACGTTGAGGATGACCGCCGGGCTGCGGTCCGCCCAGGCGGCGAGCTTGTCGTTCTCCCCCGCGTCGGTGGCGGTGGCGACATCGCGCAGGCGCACCGGGGCGCCGTTCTTCCAGGCGACGATGAGCTCGCGGTATTCCTCCGCCGACTTCATCTGGTCATTGGCGTCGATGGTGGTGGAGCGGGTGGGGCCGTCGAAGCTGCCCTTGGAGCCGTTGAGGTTGTTGGCGGCGATGGTGGCGCGCAGGTCGTCCAGGCTGAGGCCGTAGGCGGCCAGCGCAGTGGGATTGGCGGCGATGCGCACCGCCGGCTTCTGGCCGCCGCCTAGGCTCACCATGCCGACGCCGGACACCTGGGCGATCTTCTGTGCCAGCCGGGTATCGACCAGGTCCTGGATCTTGGGCAGTGGCAGGCTGCTGGAGGACACCGCCAGGGTGAGAATGGGCACGTCCGCCGGATTCACCTTGCTGTACACCGGCTGGCTGGGCAGGTCATTGGGCAGCAGGCTGGAGGCGGCGTTGATCGCCGCCTGCACTTCCTGCTCGGCGGTGGCGAGGCTGGAGTCCAGGCTGAAGCGCAGGGTGATCACCGAGGCGCCGCCGGCGCTGCTGGCGGAGATTTCGTCCAGCCCGGCGATCTCGCCCAGCTTGCTCTCCAGCGGCGCGGTGATGGAAGAGTTGATGATCTCCGGGCTGGCGCCGGGGTAGAGCGTGCTGACCTGGATGGTGGGGTAGTCCACCTCCGGCAGCGCCGAGATGGCGAGCAGCCGGTAGGCGATGATGCCGGCGATCAGGATGGCCACCATCAGCAAGGTGGTGGCCACCGGCCGCAGGATGAAGGGGCGGGATGGATTCATCGCTCAGGGCCGGGCGGCGGGGGCGTTCTGGCCGGCGGCGGGTGAGGCCGCGGCGTCGTCCGGCCGGCGGCCGGCAGGCGCCGTGCCGTTGGCGGGCGCGCCATTCATCGCCGGCGCGTTGGCGGGCGAACCTGCCGGCGCCGCGCCGGGGGCGCCTTGAGTGTTCGGTGCGCCCGGGGCGCCTGGCGCACTGGCGGCGCCGGGCTTGCCGTTGGCGCCGGCCTCGCCCGACACCCGCACCGCCATGCCGTCGCGCAGGCGGTCGGTGCCTTCGGTGACCACCCGCTCGCCGGCGGCCACGCCTTCGCGCAGCTCCACCTTCTCGCCTTGGCTCTCGCCCACCTTCACCGCGCGCTTGGCCACCTTGTTGCCTTCGCCCAGCACGTACACATAGGTGCCGCTGTCGTCGCGCTGCAGCGCGCTGGTGGGAACCACGATGGCGTCCTTCAGCTGCAGGGCGTGCAGGCGCACGTTGACGAACTGGTTGGGGAAGAGGGCGTTGTCGGCGTTGTCGAACACCGCTTTCAGCTTGAAGGTGCCGGTGGTGGTGTCGATCTGGTTGTCCAGGGTGGCGAGGCGGCCGGTGGCCAGCTTGTTCTGGCGGTTGCGGTCGAAGGCCTGCACCGCCACCTGGCCGCCTTGGTCCAGGCGCCGGCGCACCGTCTGCAATTGGTACTCCGGCAGGCTGAAGACCACGGTGATCGGCTTCGTCTGGGTGATGACCACCAGCGGATCGGTGTCGCTGCTGGTGACCAGGTTGCCGACGTCCACCTTGCGCAGGCCGAGGCGGCCGGAGATGGGGGCGCGCACCTCGGTGAATTCCAGGTTGAGGCGGGCGTCATCCACCTGGGCGCGGCTGTTCTCCACCGTGCCCTGGCGCTGGCGCACCAGCGCCTCCTGGGTGTCCAGCGTCTGCCTGGCCACCGAGTCCTCGGCGTAGAGGCTGCGGTAGCGTTCCACGTCCAGTTGGGCGTTGCGCAGCTGGGCCTCGTTCTCTTTCAGCGTGCCCTCGGCCTGGGCCAGCGCGGCGCGGTAGGGGCGTGGGTCGATCTGCGCCAGCACCTCGCCGGCCTTCACCTCCTGGCCTTCCTCGAACAGCACCTTGGCGAGCTGGCCGCTGACGCGGGTGCGTACGTCCACCGTGTTGTAGGCGGTGACGGTGCCCAGTGCGTCGAAATAGAGGTTGAGGTCGGTCTTCTCGGCGGCGGTCGCGCTCACCAGGAAGCTCATGCCCATCATGCCCATCGGCGGACCGCTGCGGGGGCCACCGGGTCCGCCCGGGCCACCAGGCCCCATCATCTGTGCGCCGCCTCCGGTGGAGCGGGTCACGATCAGGGCGACGGCTAGGGCGACGATGATCAGGATCAGCACGGCGATGAGCCAGCCGCGGCGGGAGGTGCTGGGCGAAGCGGGGATATTCATGGATGGGGAGGCTGGAAAGGCGGCAAAGGGATGGAGGCTGAGGTCGGCGGCCACGTTAATTGGGCTTTTGGCGCCGCGCCAAGCGGATTAACTGTTATTTACCCGGCGCCGCATGGTACTGCCGCCCGCAGCTGCATGACACCGCGGCCTTGTACCGCTGTGTAGCGGTATCATGGAGACCGCATTGCAACATAGGCGGGCGACAGCCCCGCCCGACGGAGAGCAATTCATGGGCGAGATCGATTCCCGGCGGCAGGCCTTCCGCAACGCCATGGCGCGTCTGGCGGCGGCGGTGAACGTGGTCGTCACCAACGGCCCGGCCGGCCGCTGCGGGCTGACCGCCACCGCGGTGTGCTCGGTCAGCGACGATCCTCCCACGCTGCTGGTGTGCATCAACCGCGACAGCGCGCTCAACGCGGTGTTCAAGGCCAACGGCGTGGTGGGGGTGAACGTGCTGAGCCACGAGCATGAACAGACCGCCAAGGTCTTCGCCGGCATGACCGGCGTGCCGATGGAGGAGCGCTTCGACCGCGCCCACTGGAGCGAGGACGTGGAAGCCGGCCTGCCGGTGCTGCGCGGCGCGCTGGCGACGCTGGAAGGCCGGGTGTCGCAGGTGGCCGAGGTGGGCACCCACTCGGTGCTGTTCATCGAGATCGAGCGCATAGACACCGGCCCGGCCGGCGACGCGCTGGTGTATTTCGAACGCAGCTTCCTGTCGCCCCAGCCCATCGTGCTGGCGGCCTGAGCGAGAACCGCCGCGGCGGATCCAGCGGCGCACGCAGTACGAGACGTATCCCGGGGAAGCGGGGCCATGCTTTGACTGCAGCCGGAGCAGCGGCACCGCGCGGTCCCCGCCGCTTCCCCGGCAGCCCCCAATACCAATAACGCCGGCGGCCCCAGGCCGCAGCGGCTTGAGCAGGAGACAGCTTGGCTTCCCCGCCCCCCGATGCTTCCCTCGCCGGCACCCGCCCCTGGCCGGCGCCTGTGCGTGCGCTCGCCCACCCGAATTTCCGCTTCTACTTTTTCGGCCAGGCGATCTCCATCCTCGGCTCCTGGATACAGCAGGTGGCGCTGGCCTGGCTGGTCTACCGGCTGACCGGCTCGGCTGCGCTGCTGGGCCTCACCACCTTCGCCGCGCTGGTGCCGCAGTTGGTCGTCGGGCCTTTCGCCGGCGCCTGGATAGACCGCCACGACAAGCGCCGGGTGCTGATCGCGGTGCAGGGCATCCTCGGCCTGCAGGCGCTGGTGCTGGCGGTGCTGACGGCGATGGACGCCATCGGCCCGACGCTGATCATCGCCATGTCGGTCGCGCTCGGGGTACTCAACGCCTTCGACACGCCGCTGCGGCAGTCGTTGATCAACAGCTTCGTCGGCAGCAAGGCGGACCTGCCCAACGCGCTGGCGCTCAACGCCATGCTGTTCAACTCCGGCCGCTTCATCGGCCCGCCGGTGGCCGGCCTGCTGCTGGCGTTGAGCTCCGAAGCGGTGTGCTTTGCCCTCAACGGCGTCTCCTTCCTGGCGCTGATGGCCGGCGTGGCGGCGACGCGGCCGGCGCCCACCGCTCGCGCCAGCGGTTCGGTCGGCCGGGTGTTCCGCGAGGGGCTGGAGTACGCCTGGAGCAACTGGTCGGTGCGCATGCTGATCTTCGCGCTGGCGATGGTGAATCTCACCGCCTCCAGCTACGCGGTGCTGCTGCCCATCTTCGCCAAGGACGTGTTCGGCGGCGACGCCCAGACCCTGGGCTGGCTATGGGGCGCGGCCGGCGCCGGCGCCTTCGCTGCTACCTTGTTCATGGCGGTGCGGCGCAGCGTGCCGGGGCTGGTCAAGGTCATCATCGTCGGCGGCGCCGGCCTGAGTGCGCTGGCGGTGCTGGCCTTCGCCTGGAACCGGGAGGTGCCGCTGGCGATGCTGGCGATGGCGGGCGTCGGCTTCGGCATCTCGCTGTGCAACGTCGGTGTAAACGTCTTGCTGCAGAGTCGGGCGCCGGACCATCTGCGCGGCCGGGTGGTGTCCTTCTTCAGCTCCACCCGCTACGGCGCGGATGCCATCGGCGGCCTGCTGGCCGGCCTGCTGGCGGCCCAGGTCGGCGCGCGGGCGACGATGCTGGTGGAGGGCGTGGTGCTGGTGTTGTTCTTCCTGTGGGCGCTGCGCTTAATCCCGCGGCTGCGCAGCGAGGTGGCCGCCAGCCTGCCGGTGCACTGAACGCGCACTCGCGGTAGCATCGACCCGGTGTGCCTGATGCCGGGCATGCCGCCACGAGGCCCACGAAGCCTTCCCGTTTTTCCTTTTCACCCCGATACCGGAGCTCCGCATGAAGTACGGCGAATTCGATTCCGCCTCCCTGATGTACATCACCAACCGCCCCGAGATCCTGTTCGAGCGAGGCGAGGGATCCTGGCTGTTCGATTCGCAGGGCAAGGCCTATCTCGACTTCGTGCAGGGCTGGGCGGTGAACTGCCTGGGCCACTCGCCGGCGGTGATCCGCGACGCGGTGGTGAAGCAGGTGAATACCCTGATCAACCCCAGCCCGGCCTTCTACAACGGCCCAATGATAGAGCTGGCCGGCCTGCTGACCGCCCATTGCTCGCTGGACCGGGTGTTCTTCGCCAACAGCGGCGCCGAGGCCAATGAGGGGGCGATCAAGCTGGCGCGCAAGTGGGGCCGGCTGCACCGCGACGGCGCCTACGAGATCATCACCTTCGACCACGCCTTCCACGGCCGCACGCTGGCGACCATGTCCGCCTCCGGCAAGGCCGGCTGGGACACGCTGTTCGCGCCGCAGGTGCCGGGCTTCCCGAAGGCGGCGCTGAACGATATCGACTCGGTGGCGGCGCTGATCGGCCCGAACACGGTGGCGGTGATGCTGGAGCCGGTGCAGGGCGAGGGCGGTGTGATTCCGGCGACGCCGGAATTCCTGCAGGCGCTGCGCAAGCTCACCCGCGAGAACAACATCCTGCTGATCGTGGACGAGGTGCAGTCCGGCATGGGCCGCACCGGCCGCCTGTTCGCCCATCAGCATGCCGGCATCGAGCCGGACATCATGACGCTGGGCAAGGGCATAGGCGGCGGCGTGCCGCTGTCCGCGCTGCTCGCCACCGAGGCGGTGAGCTGCTTCGAGCCCGGCGACCAGGGCGGCACCTACAACGGCAACCCGTTGATGAGCGCGGCCGGCGTGGCGGTGATGCGTACGCTGATCGCTCCGGGTTTCATGGACGAAGTGCTGGCCCGCGGCGAGTACCTGGCCGCCCGCCTGCGCGAACTGGTGGCCCGCCACGGCCTGGCGGGCGAGCGGGGTTTTGGCCTGCTGCGTGCCTTGGTGCTGGACAGCGACCGCGCCCCGGCCATCGTCAAGGCGGCGTTGGAAGGTTCGCCCACCGGCCTGCTGCTGAACGCGCCGCGTCCCAACCTGCTGCGCTTCATGCCTTCGCTGACGGTGAGCGAGGCGGAGATCGACCAGATGACTGCCATGCTGGATGCGCTGCTGAAGGCCTGAGGCGCTGCGACCGTCGCTCGCGGACGGGCGAAGAAAGAAAAAGCCCCGCGGACCATCACGGTCCGCGGGGCTTTTTGCCTGGGTGCCGGCAGGACTCAGTCCTGCAGCGCGGCGGCGTGGTGCCGCAGGTGGTCCTCGATGAAGCTGGCGATGAAGTAGTAGCTGTGGTCGTAGCCCGGCTGCAGCCGCAGCGTCAGCGGATGGCCGGCTTCGGCGCAGGCGGCTTCGAGATCGGCCGGCTTCAGCTGTTCGGCGAGGAAGCCGTCCGCTTCGCCCTGGTCCACCAGCAGCGGCAGCCGCTCCACGCCTTCCGGCAAGGCGGCGATCAGCTCGCAGGCATCCCAGGCCTTCCAGCTCTGCCGGTCGGCGCCGAGATAGCGCGAGAAGGCCTTCTCGCCCCAGGGGCAGGTGGTGGGGTGGCTGATGGGCGCGAAGGCGGACACCGAGCGGTAGCGGCCCGGGTTCTTCAGCGCCGACACCAGCGCGCCGTGGCCGCCCATGGAGTGGCCGGCAATGGCGCGGGCGTCGGTGACCGGGAAGTTGGCCTCCACCAGCGAGGGCAGCTCGGCGACCACATAGTCGTACATGCGGTAATGGACGTTCCACGGTGCCTGGGTGGCGTTGACGTAGAAGCCGGCGCCGTGGCCGAAGTCCCAGCTGCCGTCCGGATCGCCCGGCACGTCGGTGCCGCGCGGGCTGGTGTCCGGCGCGACGATGGCGATGCCGAGCTCAGCCGCCACCCGCTGCGCGCCGGCCTTCTGCATGAAGTTCTCGTCGCTGCAGGTGAGGCCGGAGAGCCAGTACAGCACCGGCACCGGGCCATCCTCCGCCTGCGGCGGCAGGTAGATGGCGAACACCATGTCGCAGCCCAGGGCGGCGGAGCGGTGGCGGAAGCGCTTGTGCCAGCCGCCGAAGCTGCGGTTGACGGCGATCTGTTCGAGGGAAGCGGACAGCGTCATGGCCGGGCTCAGTAGATGATGACCGAGCGGATGCTCTTGCCTTCGTGCATCAGGTCGAAGGCGTGGTTGATGTCTTCCAGCCCCATGCGGTGGGTGATGAAGGTGTCGAGCGGGATTTCGCCCGTCTGCGCCTTGGCGACGTAGCTGGGCAGCTCGGTGCGGCCACGCACGCCGCCGAAGGCGGAGCCGCGCCACACCCGGCCGGTGACCAGCTGGAACGGGCGGGTGGAGATCTCCTGGCCGGCGCCGGCCACACCGATGATGATGGATTCGCCCCAGCCCTTGTGGCAGCACTCCAGTGCGGAACGCATCACCTGGGTGTTGCCGATGCATTCGAAGGAGTAATCCACACCGCCGTCGGTGAGGTCGACGATGACCTCCTGGATGGGGCGGTCGTAGTCCTTCGGGTTGACGAAGTCGGTGGCGCCCAGCTGCTTGGCGATTTCGAACTTGGCCGGATTCACATCCACCGCGACGATGCGCGAGGCCTTGGCCATCACCGCGCCGATGATGGCCGACAGGCCGATGCCGCCGAGGCCGAACACGGCGACCGTGGCGCCGGCTTCGACCTTGGCGGTGTTCAGCACCGCGCCGATGCCGGTGGTGACGCCGCAACCCAGCAGGCAGACCTTGTCCAGCGGCGCTTCCTTCTGGATCTTGGCCACCGAGATTTCCGGCAGCACGGTGTATTCGGAGAAGGTGGAGGTGCCCATGTAGTGGTAGATGGGCTGGCCGTCCTTGGAGAAGCGGCTGCTGCCGTCCGGCATCAAGCCCTTGCCCTGGGTGCTGCGGATGGCCTGGCACAGGTTGGTCTTGCCGGACAGGCAGAACTTGCACTTGCCGCATTCGGGCGTGTACAGCGGAATGACGTGATCGCCGACCGCGACCGAGGTCACGCCCTCGCCGATGGCCTCGACGATGCCGCCGCCTTCGTGGCCGAGGATGGACGGGAAGATGCCTTCCGGATCGGCGCCGGACAAGGTGAAGGCGTCGGTATGGCAGACGCCGGTGGCGACGATGCGCACCAGCACCTCGCCCGCCTTGGGCGGGGCGACATCGACTTCGGTGATTTCGAGCGGCTTGCCAGCGGCCCAGGCGACGGCGGCGCGGGATTTGATCATGTCTGGTTCTCCTTGGAATCGAGCAGGCTGGTTAGCGGGCGGGGCCGAGCCGTATGGCAGCGCGGCGGGGCGAAAGTTTGTCCGGGTTGCGGGAGGACGAGGAAGCTCCCCCGGAATCCGGAAGCCAGCCCGGCATTCTAGAAAAACGCCGAGGCTGGGATAATCCGGGCTTCGGAAAAATATTGTTGTTCATTGGCAATAATGAGCCTGGATCGCTGGGAAGGCCTGGATGCCTTCGTCGCCGTGGCCGACTGCGGCCGCTTCGCCACCGCCGCCGAGCGGCTGGGGGTTTCGACCTCGCACATCAGCCGCCAGATCGCCCGCCTGGAAGAGCGGCTGCAGACGCGGCTGTTCTACCGCAGCACCCGGCGGGTGACGCTGACCGAAACCGGCCAGACTTTCCTGCTGCACTGCCGCCGCCTGCAGGACGGCTTCGACGAGGCCCGGCGGGCGGTGCAGGATCTTGGCGGCACGCCGAAGGGTCTGCTGCGCCTGACCTGTGCGGTAACCTACGGCGAGCGCTTCGTCGTGCCGCTGGTGAACGATTTCGTCGAGCGTTATCCCGAGCTGAAGGTGGAGATGGACCTCACCAACCGGGCGCTGGACATCGTGCATGAGGGCTACGATCTCGCCATCCGCCTCGGCCGGCTGGCCGACTCCAGCCTGGTGGCGACCCGGATCGCGCCGCGGGTGATGTATCTGTGCGCTGCGCCGTCCTACCTCGCGCGTCGCGGCGAACCGCAACAGCCGGCAGACTTGGGCGCCCACAACTGCCTCATCGGCAGTTCGGATACCTGGAGTTTCCTGGTCGATGGCAAGGAACAGTTCGTCCGGGTGCAGGGCAACTGGCGCTGCAACAGTGGCCAGGCGGTGCTGGACGCGGCCCTGCGCGGCTTCGGCCTCGCCCAACTGCCGGATTACTACGTGCTGGAGCATTTCCGCCGCGGCAATCTGCGCATCCTGCTACCTGCTTTCCAGCCGCCGCACACCGCGGTGTGGGCCTTGTTCCCGCAGCAGCGCCACCTCTCGCCCAAGGTGCGGCTGCTGGTGGATCACCTGCGGGAAGGGCTGGCGGGGCGCCCGGAGTACCGGGAAGGCGGTGGGGTGGCCTGACGCTGTCGGCGCTCCCCTGTCTATTGATGATAAAGCGACGGCACTTGCGCCATCCCTCCGACGTTGACGTTAACGTCAACATTGCTATGTTGCTTCTAAGCTGATGGCGATAGGGGAGAGCGGCATATGGACATCGATGGTCGGGTAATCGTGGTGACCGGTGCAGGCTCCGGCCTTGGGGCTGCAACGGCGAGCTCGCTGGCACGGGCGGGGGCGCGCCTGCTGCTGGCGGACGTCGACCGTGAGCGGGGCGAAGCGGTGGCGGCCGAACTGGGGCGGGGGGCGCGCTTCGTCCGGGTGGATGTCAGCGACGAGGACAGCGCCCGTAGCGCCTTCGAGCAGGCGCGCCAGCATTTCGGCGCGGTGCATGGACTGGTGAACTGCGCCGGCATCGCGCCGGCGGAGAAGGTGCTGGGGCGCGAGGGGCCGCATGGACTGGCGTCGTTCGCGCGCACGCTGTCTGTCAACCTCGTCGGCAGCTTCAACATGCTGCGGCTCGCCGCGGAGGCGATGTCCGTCAATGAGCCGGATGAGGGTGGAGAGCGTGGCGTCGTCGTCAATACCGCTTCGGTCGCGGCCTACGACGGCCAGGTCGGACAGGTGGCTTATGCGGCGTCCAAGGCCGGCATCGTCGGCCTCACGCTGCCGGCGGCGCGGGAGCTATCGCGCTTCGGCATCCGGGTGATGACCATCGCGCCGGGCATCATGGAAACGCCCATGCTGACCGGCATGCCGGAGGAGGTGCAGGCCTCGCTGGGCCGCATGGTGCCCTTCCCGCAGCGCCTCGGGCGGCCGGCGGAATTCGCAGCGCTGGTGCGGCACATCTTCGAGAACGCCTATCTCAACGGCGAGGTGATCCGCCTGGATGGCGCCATCCGGATGGCTCCGAAGTAGGCCGGGCGATTGCGGCGGGGCTTGTCCTCGCGCAATTGGTGGGCTAGGGGAAATGTGCTACAAGAGCGCCTTCCTACGCACCACCGGGCGGGCGTCCCTGCCCGCCGCGGGCCCTGGCGATGACCACAGCCGAACTCTCACCCGTCGCGGCCGACCGCGATTGCTATCACTGCGGCCTCCCCATTCCGGAGGAGACCCATCACTACGTGAAGATCGAAGGCCGGGAACGGCGCATGTGCTGCGTCGGCTGCGAGGCGGTGGCGCAGTCCATCGTCGACAACGGCCTCACCGACTACTACCGCCACCGCGACGCCATGCCGGAAAGCCGGCGCGAGGCAATGCCGCAGGAACTGCAGGAACTCGGTCTATTCGATCACCCGGATTTCCAGAAGAGCTTCGTGCGGCCGGTGGGCGAGCATGAACGGGAGGCATCGCTGATCCTGGAAGGCATCACCTGTGCGGCCTGTGTATGGCTGAACGAGCGCCATGTGGCGAAGCAGCCCGGCGTGTCTGCCATCGAGATCAACTACGCGACGCGCCGCGCGCGGGTGCGCTGGGACGAACGCCGGATCAAGCTGTCGGACATCCTGGGCGCAGTGCAGGCCATCGGCTACCGCGCCTATCCCTACGACGCCGAGCGTTCCGAGCAGGTCGCCCACCGCGAGCGCCGCTCCATGCTGTGGCGGGTGTTCGTCGCCGGCTTCGGCATGATGCAGGTGATGATGTACGCCATTCCCGCCTATCTGGCGGGCGAGGGCGACATGACGGCGGACATCGCCCTGATGATGCGCTGGGCCAGCCTGCTGCTGACCCTGCCGGTGGTGTTCTACTCCGCGGCCCCCTTCTTCCAGCGCGCGCTGCGCGACATTCGCCTGCGCCGCTTGGGCATGGATGTGCCGGTCGCATTGGGCGTGGGCAGCGCCTTCGCCGCCAGCGTCTGGGCGACGCTGACGGACGGCCCCGAGGTCTATTTCGACTCGGTGACCATGTTCGTCTTCTTCCTCCTCGGCGGCCGCTACCTGGAGATGCTGGCGCGGCAGAAGGCCGTGCGCGGGGTCGAGGAGATGGGGAAGGTGCTGCCGGCCTTCGCCGAGCGGCTCACGACCTGGCCGGCGGCGACGGCAGAGCGGGTACCGGTGTCGCAGCTGACTCCAGGCGATCTGGTGCGAGTGCGCCCCGGCGAGGTGATTCCGGCCGATGGCGTCGTGGTGGACGGGCGCGGCTCGGTCAACGAGGCCCTGCTCACCGGCGAGAGCCGGCCGGTGACGAAGGAGGTCGATGCGCTGCTGACCGGTGGCAGCATCAACGTTTCCAGTCCGCTGGTATTCCGGGTGGAGCAGGTCGGCGAGGAAACCCGCTTGGCGGCGATACGGCGCTTGATGGAACGGGCGGCCACGGAGAAGCCGAGGATTGCGGCGGCCTCGGACAGGGTCGCGGTGGTATTTATCATCGCCCTGCTGCTGCTGGCTGCGGTGACTGGTGTGAGCTGGTATTTCATCGATCCGCAGCGGGCTCTGTGGGTCTTTGTCTCGGTGCTGGTGGTGGCCTGCCCCTGCGCGCTGTCTCTGGCGACGCCGACTGCGCTGACGGTAGGCACCGATGCTCTGGCGCGGCTGGGCGTGCTGGTGACCCGGGGCCATGCCATCGAGACCTTGGCCAAGGCCAACCACTTCGTGTTCGACAAGACCGGAACACTGACCTACGGCCGAATGACCCTGGAGGAGGTGCTGCCCCTTGGTTTTCATGGGGAGGCGGAACTCAAGCTATGGGCCGCGGCGCTGGAGCAGGGTTCGGAGCATCCGGTGGCGGAAGGCCTGCGCCAGGCCGTGGAGGCGATGGCCTTGCCCGCGGTGCGCTCCTCCGAAGCGCATACCGGCGGAGGCGTCTATGGTGAGATCGACAGCCAGTCACTATGGTTGGGACGGCCGGATTTCGTCGCAGGCCGTATAGGTCTCCCCATTCCCGTCGAGCTGAATGCGATGGCGCAAAAGGGCGGAACCGTGGTGGCGTTGGGGGCCACTGGTCAATGGCAGGCGCTGTTCCGGCTGGCGGATGTCGCCCGGGTCGAGGCTGCGGGCCTCGTACGCCAATTAGTAGCAGATCACGCCGGAGTCACAGTGCTTTCCGGCGATGCGCCAGCTGTCGCGCGGGTGGTGGCCAGCAGCATAGGTATAGACGACGCCCATGGCGGCATGACACCCCAGGGCAAACAGGATTATCTGGCCGCCCTGCAACAGAGACCAGGGGCGATAGTCGCAATGGTCGGCGATGGTGTGAATGACGCTCCTGTCCTGGCGCAAGCACATGTCTCGGTAGCTATGGGCGGTGGTACCGATCTCGCGCGGAACCAAGCAGACATCGTATTGTTGAACGAGAACCTGCAGCAACTGGGGTGCGGCATCCTGCTCGCGCGGAAGACACTGCGCATCATTCGGCAGAACCTGTGGTGGTCCTTTGCCTACAACTTCACGTCAGTGCCCTTGGCAATGCTCGGCTTGGTAACACCCTGGATGGCCGGCATCGGCATGGCCGGCAGTTCCCTCCTCGTCGTGCTCAACGCTATGAGACTTCAGCGATTGCCGCGCAAGGGGTCATAAGAGAGACAACAATGGAAAGCCTTTACCTTCTCGTACCCCTGTCCGTCGTGCTCGTGTTCGTCATCGGCGTGCTGTTCTGGTGGTCTCTGCGGCATGGCCAGTTCGATGATCTTGAAGGCCCGGCTTATCGCCTGCTGCTGGATGATAAGGATGAGTTTCCTGTGGACTCAAACCGGCAGAGCAGCGAGAATACCCCTTTGCCCAAAATTGGTGCATCCCAGGACGACAGGGAAAACCAGTGAGACAGGGGACTGGAAAGTTGTTTGATCTAAGTCAAAGCGTTTTCCAGCCACGACGTCATACTGCACACATGGTTTTCGACGGACCCAAAGTGCTCAGCACCGCGGGGGCGTCAGCAAGGTATCAAGTCTCTCTGTTGGGGTTGGGGGTGCGTCACAAGCGCACCCTTTTTTTTGTTTACTCGTCGCCCCCGTACCTGCTTTCCAATATCTTCAAAAGCCAATATCGGCGCGCTTTTCTGCACTGTGACGGTGCAATACAATGTTGATCTGTATCAAATTGAGTAGCCTGCCGCGGCGTATTCTTGCCGCGACGATGCCGGGGCTGCGCCTCGAGGTCGAAAAGGCTTTAAGCAGGGGTTTTTAAACTAAGAGGTGACTCACATGCAATCGCAAGCGACTTATAACTACAAAGTCGTGCGCCAGTTCGCCATCATGACGGTGGTGTGGGGCATTGTGGGCATGCTGGTCGGCGTCATTGCCGCAGCACAGCTCGTGTGGCCTGAACTGAACGTTCTCGAGTGGTTAGGCTATGGGCGGCTTCGTCCGCTGCATACCAATGCTGTAATTTTCGCTTTCGGCGGCTGTGCGCTGTTTGCGACTTCTTATTATGTCGTTCAGCGTACCAGCCATACATCGCTGTTTGCCCCATGGCTGGCAAGTCTCACCTTCTGGGGGTGGCAACTTGTCATCCTGCTTGCTGTCGTTACGCTTCCGCTCGGCCTGACGTCCGGTAAGGAGTATGCGGAACTGGAATGGCCGATTGACATCCTGATCGCGGTGGTCTGGGTGTCCTACGCAGTTGTCTTCTTTGGCACGATCGCAAAGCGCAAGGTCTCCCATATCTATGTGGCGAACTGGTTCTACGGCGCTTTCATTCTTGCCGTCGCCCTGCTCCATATCGTCAATAGTGCTGCGATTCCCGTCAGCCTGACCAAGTCCTACTCGGCTTACGCTGGTGTGCAGGACGCGATGATCCAGTGGTGGTACGGCCACAACGCGGTGGGTTTCTTCCTGACTGCGGGCTTCCTCGGGATGATGTATTACTTCGTTCCGAAACAGGCTGAGCGCCCTGTCTATTCCTATCGTCTGTCAGTGGTCCACTTTTGGGCGCTGATCTTCACCTACATGTGGGCGGGTCCGCACCACCTGCACTACACCGCGCTGCCCGATTGGACCCAGTCCGTGGGCATGTTGTTCTCCTTGATTCTGCTGGCTCCGTCCTGGGGGGGCATGATCAATGGCATCATGACGCTGTCTGGTGCTTGGCACAAACTGCGTACCGACCCGATCCTGAAGTTCCTGATCACCGCGTTGTCGTTCTACGGCATGTCGACCTTCGAAGGCCCGATGATGTCGGTCAAGACGGTGAATGCCCTGTCCCACTACACCGACTGGACGGTGGGCCACGTGCACTCTGGCGCGCTTGGCTGGGTGGCGATGATCTCGATCGGTTCGGTGTATTTCCTGCTGCCGCGTCTCTACGGCAAGACTGAGATGTACAGCGTCAAACTCATCAATGCGCATTTCTGGGTGGCGACCATTGGTGTGGTGCTCTACATCGCTTCCATGTGGATTGCGGGCGTGATGCAGGGCCTGATGTGGCGTGCGACCAATGCCGACGGCACCTTGACCTACTCTTTCGTGGAAGGCGTGAAGGCAAGCTACCCGTTCTGGACGATCCGTTTGGTCGGCGGTCTGCTCTTCCTCGCCGGTATGCTGATCATGTTCTACAACATGGTGAAGACCATCGCCGGCCAAAAGGCGTACGACGCGCCCGTTCTGACCCCCGCGCACGCCTAACCGGAGATATTGAAGATGGCTGCAAACACGAAGCATGAGCTCATCGAGCGCAGCGTTTTCCTGATGATCGTCCTGACGCTGCTCACTATCAGCGTTGGGGGGCTGGTGGAAATCGTTCCTCTGTTCTTCCAGAAGTCCACCACCAGTGCGATCGACCAGAAGGGCAACCAACTGGACGTGAAGCCGTATGAGCCGCTGCGCCTGGTTGGGCGGGACATCTACATCCGCGAAGGTTGCTACAACTGTCATTCGCAGATGGTCCGCCCATTCCGTGCGGAGACGGAGCGCTACGGTCATTATTCGGTCGCCGGTGAGTCGATTTACGACCATCCGTTCCAGTGGGGCTCCAAGCGTACCGGCCCCGACCTGGCCCGCGTTGGTGGCCGCTACTCCGATGAGTGGCAGCGCGCCCACCTGCGTAATCCTCGTGACGTCGTGCCGGAATCTAACATGCCAGCTTATCCTTGGCTGGATCGTCCGGCCAAGGTGGATGACATCGAAGCGAAGATGCGTGCGCTCAACAAGGTTGGTCTGCACAAGTACAGCGAAGAGGAGATTGCCGGTGCTCGTGCGGCGGTCGAGGGCAAGACCGAGTTGGATGCGGTGGTTGCCTATCTGCAGGGCCTGGGCCTGGCGCTGAAGAACGTTAGGTAAAGACTCTGAAGGGGAATGTGCGGTGGAACATATCAACGAGTTCCGTAGCCTGCTTACTGTGTTGGGCTTTCTCTGCTTCCTGGGAATTTGTGTATGGGCTTACAGCAAACATGCCAAGTCCGGGTTTGATGAGGCCGCACGTCTACCCCTGACCGATGACGATCCGCCGGCCGAGAACGGCCGGCAAGGACAAGAAGGGAAAACAAATGGCTGACTTTGTTAGCGGTTTCTGGAACGTGTATGTGATGGGCCTCGTGGCCTTGAGCTTGCTGTTCTGTGTATTCATCCTCGCTTCGAATATGACCCAGCGGGAAGAGGGGCCTGTACAGTTGCACGGCCACGTTTGGGACGAGACGATTGCCGAGTACAACAACCCTCTACCTAAGTGGTGGCTCTATCTCGCTTGGGCGACAGTGATTTTTTCCATTGGCTACTTGGTCGTGTTCCCTGGTTTTGGTAATCGCCAAGGCATTTTCCAGTGGAGCGCAATTGGCCAGTATGAAAGCGAGGTCGCCAAGGCCGAAGAGCGTTACGCGCCCATTTTCAATAAGTACTTGGAGCAGGACTTGCTGACGGTGGCTGCGGATCCGGAGGCCAACGCAATGGGGCAGCGTATGTTCTTGACCTATTGCGCACAGTGCCACGGCTCTGCTGCCCAAGGCGCCAAGGGATTCCCCAATCTGACCGATGACGAGTGGCTACACGGTGGTGAGCCGGATACGGTCAAGACAACGATTCTCGGTGGTCGCATGGGCGTGATGCCGCCGTTCGGCCCAGCGTTAGGGGCTGAGGGCGTCAAGGACGTTGCGAACTATGTGCGTTCGCTCTCCGGTCTGGCGAGCGATTCGCTGCGGGCGCAGCGGGGGCAAGAACTCTTCGCTCAGAACTGCGTGGCTTGCCATGGAGCAGAGGGCAAGGGTAATCAGGCCTTGGGTGCTCCGGACCTGACAAACAAGTCTTGGCTGTATGGCTCATCTGAAGCCACCATCATCGAGACGGTGACTAATGGCCGGGTGAACCAAATGCCTGCTTTCAAGGAATTCTTGGGTGATGCGAAGGTCCATTTGCTTGCTGCTTATGTGCTCAGCCTGAACAAGAAGTAACGCTGTCTTGGGCCCCCGGGGGAAACCCCGGGGTCTTTCTTGATTAAATAATAAGAATCTACTAATAAGCCGATTATGACCAGTACAACGCCTGATGTGAAGCCAGGGCAGGCCCCTGAGTCCCCCTCTTCCGGCTCCTCGCTGTTTGCCGCCCGGCAAAAGGTCTATGCCCGTGCCGTTAGCGGAAACTTTGCGCGCTGGCGTTGGGCTCTGGTCTGGTTTACGCAACTCCTGTTTTACGGTCTGCCGTGGCTCACTTGGAATGATCGGCAGGCTGTGCTGTTCCATCTTAGCGAACGTAAGTTCTACATCTTTGGCTGGATATTCTGGCCTCAGGATGTTTTCTTTTTGGCGATACTGCTGATCATTTCGGCGTATGCACTGTTTTTCTTTACCGCGATCGCTGGTCGTCTATGGTGTGGTTACGCCTGTCCTCAGACTGTGTACACAGAGATATTCATGTGGATAGAGGAGAAGATCGAGGGTGACCGCGCGAAAAGGATGAAACTGGATAAGCAGCCATTGAATCCGCGGAAGTTTGCGATCAAGGCTGTGAAGTATCTGGTGTGGGGGGGAGTCGCGCTTTGGACGGGCTTCACTTTCGTTTCCTACTTCTCGCCGCTGAATGAGTTGCTAGGATCCGTTGCAACCTTCGCATTCGGTCCGTGGGAACTGTTCTGGATTCTCTTTTATGGCGGTTTTACCTACCTCTTTGCGGGAGTAATGCGGGAGCAGGTGTGCAAATATATGTGCCCCTATGCACGCTTTCAGGGGGTCATGTTCGATCCGGACACCTTGGTCATTACCTATGATGAAGAGCGTGGTGAGCCTCGTGGCTCCCGACGAAAGGGGGTTGAACCGCGCTCTGTCGGAAAGGGCGATTGCGTCGACTGTGGCATTTGTGTCCAAGTCTGCCCAACTGGTATCGACATCCGACATGGTCTTCAATATGAGTGCATCGGTTGTGCTGCCTGTATTGACGCCTGTAACGACGTCATGGACAAGATGAGCTATCCGCGTGGCTTGATCCGCTACTCCACGGAGAACGCAGTGAAGCTGCACTGGGGAAGAAAGGACATCTTCAGCCATGTGCTGCGGCCGCGGACTCTGATTTATGGTGGAATCCTTGCAGCGGTGTCGCTGGCTTTCGTCTGGGGTCTGGCAACCCGGGAACCGTTAAGGGTGGACGTGATCCGAGATCGTGCATCTCTCGCACGAGAAGTGGAGGATGGGGAGATCGAGAATGTGTACCGCCTCCAGGTCATGAATATGACGGAGCGCAGTCGCGTTTTCGATTTTGAGGCCACCGGCTTGAAGGGCGTCCGGATCGAAGGTACGCGTAAGGTCGAAGTGGGGCCAGCGGCGATCCAGTCGGTCACCTTGCAGATTCGGGCACCAGCGGAGTCGGGCAAGCCTGGCGCGAACGAGATGTATTTTGAGATTCATGCGGAAGATGATCCCGGGCTTCGACTGCGTGAGAAATCCACCTTTCTGTTTCCGGATTGACGAATGAGCGCAGCGTTGAACGATAAGTCACACGCCCCTTGGTACAAGCAGGGGTGGCCATGGTTTCTGATAGCTTTACCTGCTACCGCAGTTGTGGCTGGGGTGATCACTCTTGTGATCGCGGTCAAAACTTGGGACGGACTTGTGGTGGATGATTACTACAAGGAAGGTCGGACTATTGTGAAGACCATAGGGCGTACAGAGCGCGCCAAGGAGTTAGGGCTGTCTGCGAAGCTGAACATCCGTACCGACGTCTTGAGGATTGAGATCAATGACACCGATCTTAAAGATATACCTCAGCAGATCCTGGTTTCCATTACGCATCCGACGCGAGAGGGCGCGGACCAGCACTTGGTGCTAAGTGGGCATGGAGGCGTTTTCGAGGGGGCGATGTCGCCTCTATCGACAGGGCGCTGGTTGTTTCAAATAGAAGACGAGTCCCGCACTTGGCGTTTGAACGGGGCCGCTTATCTCCCGACAGAGACGGAAGTAAGGATAGATCCATCCGATTCCTAATTTGTCCCTAGAAGGAGGTTCACCATGGCTTGGAGTGAATTGCTGAGTACCGATATCGGCTTGCTCAGTCTCTTTACGATTGGCTTCGTAGTGGTCATGGGTGTCTATATCTATCGCTTTGCTTCACGGCATATCGCGGAAGACGAGGAGAGAGCGAAAGCCAGTCATCAATGACTCTCTAGAGGGGGTGGTGATGCTCAAGTGCTTGCAGGTGTTGTGGCCGTCATTCATGGTGGCTGCGCTAGCAGAGATAGGGTTCTTCATGGTCATCGACCCCCAAGAACTGTTTCTCTTCGGCGAGCCGGTTCGTTACTCGCCGCTGGCGACATACTCGATCGGTTTTTTGGGTTTCTGGCTGATTTGTGCTGCGTCAAGCGTAACGACTGTTTTTCTCCAGCGTAGTGCTGCGGAGTTGAATCATCACTCGGAACAACTGTAGGAAGAATGCTATTCAAAGGAAGGCCACCCGCTGCCGGGGTGGCCTTTTTTTGTTCAGGCTGGCTCGCATTGTCTGCCCCGATGTTGGCTCGGGCAGAGCGCTCCCGCTGCGTGTGGGTTTTCACTCTAGTGACTGGAGTGCTTCGCTTCTAATCTTACTGTGTCACTAAAATGGAGGGTCAATTTCCGGCTCTTTTCTGTGCGTAGCATGGGCATCGCTGAAGGCTATTGGTCAGCGTCTGAGCGACGATCCACCGTAATGTCGAGATCGAATTGGGAACGTGCCGCTGGGTGCGTTGAACTGCCCCGCGGCATGTAATTTTCGGGTAAGGCAGGTTGCGGGCCGAATAAGGCATTTTTTGGTGTCTTTGTGACGCAGCCGTTCGGCTACCAGAAAGCCATAGGCTGCGATGCACAAGGTCGCGTGATGGTGGAAACCACGCCAGCCCCGCGAAATGGAGCGAGCCCGACCCGGGTGGCGTGACCGTCTTGGAGCTGACTTTAAGAAAATCGGGTTGGCGCGGCCCGTATCAAACAGGGGCACAACTCCACGACGAGCTTCTTGATCGTCGATGCGCAGAGCGTCAAGAACACCGACAGCGCCCCAGCGTAAAGGCTACGACGCTGGGAAGAAAGTATCGGGCATCAAGTGCCACATTGCCGTCGATACCCTGGGACTGCCGCATGCGATCGCAGTCACCACGGCCGAAGTCGCAGATCGAAAGGGGGGCGCTCTTGCGTTGGCACACCGGGCGCAGGAACTGAGCTACGACGTCCTGGCGGTGCTGGCGCGATGGCGGCTATACGTCGGACATCCATTTGTTCAGGCCGTCAAGCGCCTGCTTGGCGCACGGGTACAAATTGCAAGCGCATTATGCCCAAGCGCTGGATCGTTGAAGTCTCTTTCGCCTGGATCGACAAGTGCCGGCGGCTATGGAAGAACTGCGAGCGAAGCCTCAACACCAGCCTGCAGTTCATCCATTCTCGCCTTCTTGGTCTGCTACTCAGAAGACCGTGACCAGGCTCTAACGTCAGCGATAGACGAGGACGGGCGTCTTACTGTGCGTCAGCACCTTCTGCGTCTCGCTGCCGAGAAGTAGGCCAGCGATACCTTTGCGGCCGTGGGAGGCCATAAAGATCAAGTCGCAGCCATGTCGGTCTGCTGCCTCGATGATGGCTTCATAGGGAACCTCACTGACTACGGTGTCGGTAGCGCTGGTGACGCCGTCAGCGGCAGCCGCGGCAGCCGCGCGCTCAAGAATCCGAGCCGCTTCTTGACCGGCCGCCTTGGCGAACTGTTCTGGAGTGGTGGGGTCGATCAAAGCGCCCTCCCCGTAAATGGGCATGGGGAAGTCTGGTTGGGCGTAGAAGAAGGTGATCCGGGCTCCAGCATCTTTGGCAAAAGAAACAGCCCGTGAAACGGTGCCTTCGGAGAGTGGAGAGCCGTCTGTAGGTACGAGGAGATGCTTGAACATTTCGATACTCCCTTGGGGTGACCACGGAGACTAATTATAACGACCCAGGGCGTGCCTTGCGCTGACGGAGGTCAAAAGGCTCAGGCGAACTCCTTGGCGGGACTTGCTAGAATGGTTTTGCATCTCGCATTGCTGCTGAAATTCAAAGTCCAATGGTGGGCATTGGCCGAACCGGGATACAGTCTGTCAAAGCCCCCTAATTGCTCTGGAGGTGTCATGGAAGGCTTGAGCGCTGACAATGCAACTAAGTTGGGAGACCGCGTTTCCCCAGGTAATGACATCCCTGAAAATCCCGTGGGGGTTTTTCATCGGACGCTAGGCGAGTACCACCGATTGCTAGAGGGTAGCTGGGACCCCTTGGGCATGATGGCACCCATCGTCCATGCCCAGCTGGCATGGCTTGCCCATCCCCAGGAACTCGCCGAGCGGAGCATCCGGCTTTCTTCCGATCTCTGGGGTTTGCAGTGGCATACCCTCGCGAGAGTAATGGGGCAGGTAAGCCAGGATCCCGTGAAGCCGAATCCGGATGACAACCGCTTCGCCGATCCTGTCTGGACTGAATCGCCCACTTGGGATTTGACCAAGGAGTGGTATCTCGCTTTTACTCACCATATGCAGGACATGCTTTACGGTACCCCTGGCTTAGGAAGCCAGGAGCGCCGAAAAGCAGCATTCTGGTGGCGGAAATGGCTGAATGCGGTGGCGCCGACGAATTCCCTTTGGACCAACCCGGTTGCGCTCCGTAAGGCGGTCGAATCCAGGGGTGAGAGCCTCGCCCGCGGTTACCGGAACTTTCTGGATGACATGCAAGCCGGCGATATCCGGATGACGGATCCCGAGGACTTCAATGTGGGGGGGAACCTGGCAACGACGCCGGGCGCGGTGGTCTTCCGCAACCAACTTCTTGAAGTGATCCACTACGCGCCGACTCAAGCAAAAGTTCATGCTGAGCCGGTCGTTATCGTGACGCCGTGGATCAACAAGTTCTATGTATTGGATTTGACTCAGAAGAAGAGCATGGTCCGCTTTCTGTTGGATCAGGGGCTGGATGTCTTCATTACCAGTTGGAAGAACCCGGATGCATCCATGCATGATGTGTCGTTCGACGATTATCTAAGCAGAGGCATTCATGAACTGGTGGAGACGGCTAGGAGGCTTGCTGGTGCAAAACGGGTCCACGCGGTAGGTTACTGCATAGGTGGTACTGCGCTGTCGATGTACATGGCCTGGTCAGCGCGTCGTTTTCCGCAGGAGGCGCAGGCCGTTGCTGATTGGACCCTGTTTGCCACCTTGGTGGACTTCCGTAAACCGGGCGATATTGAGGTTTTTATCGACGAGAACAGCATCCGTTATTTGACCGAGAGTATGAAGCGGACGGGCTATCTGGATGGTAAGCAGATGGCTGCGGCCTTCAGGCTGCTACGGTCGAACAGTCTGATTTGGCACTACGTCGTGCATGGCTGGCTGTATGGCGAGAAGCCGCAACCTTTTGATGTCCTCTACTGGAACATGGATACCACTCGTATGCCGCAGGCCATGCATGCTTGGTATTTGAGCGAGTTGTATCTGCACAACCGGCTGATAAAAAAGGACTCTCTATCTGTCGCCGGTGAGAGGCTAGATTTGGCTCAGATCAAGCAACCGCTTTATGCGGTGGGAGCTGAGGATGATCATATTGCCCCTTGGCAGGAGACTTTCCGAATCAATAATCACGTCTCCGGCTCAAGGCGGTATGTGCTCTCCAGTTCGGGGCACATCCTAGGGATTGTTAACCCTGTAGTCACTCCCCCGAAGCGGCATTTTCGGGTCGCGAACGTTGATCGTGGCGAGACAGTGGACGAATGGAGTACGAAGGCGGCAAAACAGGAGGGGAGTTGGTGGGAGGACTGGATGGCTTGGCTAAAGCCGAAGGCCGGAGGGCTGGTGGATGCCCGCCCCGCTGCGACGAGAGAGTTCCCGGCACTGGCGGCGGCTCCTGGCATCTACGTGCAAGAGAGGTAGCGCCTATCAGCCGACGGGATTGCCGATCGTGTGGAGAAGAGCTTTGCAGAGAGGATTCTCGGCTCGGGTCATGAATATGATCCAAGACTGAATAGATATCCCTTGTTCGTGAGGAAATGTGCTCAGTTATTTTGCAGTCAAGCATATGCACGTCACTTGTGTCGTGCTGAGTGGGGCAGGCTTTGCCTTAAGAGGCTTTTGGATGATGGTTGACAGCCCCCTGTTGCAATGCCGCCGGGGCCGCGTCATTCCCCACCTCGTCGATACGGTTTTGCTTGCTAGTGCCATGTGGCTGGCGTTTACTAGTCATCAATATCCCTTCAAGGACGACTGGCTAACCGCAAAGCTAGGTGGTTTGGTGCTGTACATTTTCTTGGGGGCGCTTGCTCTTCGCCATGGACGAACAAAGAGCCAGCGCGTGCTGGCTTTTGTCACTGCCCTAGCGGTTTTTGGTTGGATCGTTTCAGTGGCTGTGAGCCGCCAGCCTCAGGGCTTTTTACGCACCCTGCTATAAGCAGCCCTACAGGACGTTGGCTCGCCATTTATCAGCGTCCGCAGGGCTGATGCTGGATCAACCGCTTGAGCCCTGCACTATCCAGAATACGAATATGTTTCTGTTGCACGGCAACGAAGCCCTCGTCCTGGAAGCGCGAGAATGCGCGGGAAACAGTTTCTAGCTTCAAGCCCAGATATGAGCCAATCTCCTCCCGCGTCATTCGCAAATGGAACTCTGCAGCGGAGAAACCCCTGGCAGTGAAACGCTGAGACATATTGAGCAGGAAGGCGGCCAGCCGTTCTTCCGCCCGCATTGAGCCGAGCAGCATCATGACACCGTGGTCGCGCACGATCTCGCGGCTCATCACTTTGTGAAACTGATGCTGTAGCCCTTCGACTTCGCGCGACAACTCTTCCAGCTTGGCATAGGCAATCACGCAGACTTCACTGTCTTCAAGCGCGATCGCATTGCAGGAATGCAGTTCGGTGCTTATGCCGTCCAGGCCGAGAATCTCGCCCGTCATCTGGAAGCCCGTCACTTGCTCACGACCGTCTTCGAGCAACACATCGGTCTTGAACGAACCGGCGCGGATCGCATAGATGGCTTCGAAGGGGTCGCCGGCGCGGTACAGATTCTGCTGCCGTTTGATCTTGCGGCGGGCACCGACCAGCTCGTCCAGCCGGTCGAGCTCGTTCTCCGACATGCCGAAGGGCAGACAGAGCTCAACCAGATTGCACTGGGAGCATGCTGTCTTTAGCCCGGCTACCGTTACCGGTACCGTTGCCTTCATTTGCACAATAAACTCGCTCCGTCTCCGGCTAGCGGATCGTGGGGCTACCGTTGATCCACGTCAAACACACAATCAGGGCTTTCTGCCATCTTTTGTCAGAAATCGCCTGTATACGACCATGACTACTAAGAACCTAATTTTCGATCCCCAACTGATCCGCCGGTTCGATATAAACGGACCGCGTTACACGTCGTATCCCACTGCAGACCGCTTCGTCGAGGCTTTCGATGCTAGCGCCCTGCAGGACTGGCTCGGCAAGCGGGCCGTGGGAGGGATGAGCAGGCCGCTTTCATTATACTTCCACATCCCTTTCTGTAACACGATCTGCTACTACTGCGCCTGCAACAAGATCATCACCAAGGATCACGCCCGCTCGAGCAAGTATCTCAAGTACCTGGCGAAAGAAATAGAGATGCAGGCGGCCAGGCTCGGGGGAACCAAGCAGGTTACCCAACTGCACCTAGGTGGTGGCACGCCGACCTTCCTGTCGCACGAGGAAATGCAGCAGCTGTTGGATTCTGTGCGCGCTCACTTCAATCTGGTGCCGAACGGCGAGTATTCCATCGAAGTGGACCCCCGCAAGGTCGGCTACGACACGATCGCCTTCCTATCGGATCTCGGCTTCAACCGCATGAGCGTTGGGGTCCAGGATTTTGCGGAGGATGTACAGGAGGCAGTGAACCGCATCCAGAGCTTCGAGGAAACCAAGCTGGTCATTGATGCAGCGCGAACAACCGGTTTCCGTTCCATCAGCCTGGACCTCATCTACGGCCTGCCCAAGCAGAACGTCATCAGTTTCAATCGCACCATCGAGCAGGTGCTGGAACTGGCGCCTGATCGCATCTCCCTATACAGCTATGCTCATCTTCCGGGTTTGTTCAAGCCTCAGCGGCGCATCATCCCGATTCAGTTGCCTTCCGCGGACTCCAAGCTGCAGATCCTGCAACTGGCTATTCGTCGTCTGACCGAGGCGGGTTACGTTTACATTGGAATGGACCACTTCGCCAAGCCGGACGACGAACTCACTGTGGCGCAACGGCAAGGCCGCCTGCACCGTAATTTTCAGGGCTATTCCACGCAGGCGGAGTGCGATCTGCTCGCCTTCGGCGTGTCAGCGATCGGCAAGATCGGTCCCGTCTATTCACAGAACGTCAAGACGCTGGATGAGTACTACGATGCTCTCGATCAGGATGAACTGCCGGTGCTGCGGGGGATAGAGCTGACTGCAGACGACCTGTTGCGCCGCTCCATCATCCAGGCACTGATGTGCCACTTCGAGCTCTCGATTCAGTCCATCGAGATCGCGCACCTGATTGACTTCCGCAGCTACTTTGCGGAGGAATTGGCCGATCTGGCGGAAATGGAGGCGGCCGGTCTGGTCAAGATGGACGGCGACTGGATCAGCGTGATGCCGGCCGGACGCTTGCTGGTTCGCGGGATCGCAATGATCTTTGACCGTTATCTTCGGGCTGACCGCGAGCGTGCGCGTTACTCCAGGGTGATCTGACACGAGGGGCGGCCGGGTAGAATGGCCGGCCCTGTGATAGTTGCACTTTCTCGTGTCCTTGAACTTCATCCATGCCTGAAACCGGCTATTTCGCCGTCTTCCTGATAGGCCTCCTTGGCGGTACCCACTGCGTCAGCATGTGCGGTGGCATCGTCGGGGCGCTTAGCGTGCAGGTCAAGCTGCCGTCCGAGCAGACCCGTCAGTGGCCTATCCATCTGGCGTACAACCTCGGCCGCATCACCACCTACACGGTGGTGGGGGCGCTGCTGGGTGCAATTGGTTCGGTTGGCTTGCTGTATAGCGGGGTTTTGCCGGTACAGATCACCTTGTATGTATTGGCCAATCTGATGCTGGTGGCCCTCGGGTTGTATCTCACCGGTTTTACTCGTGTGTTGGCGCCGGTGGAGCGTATGGGGCATCGGCTCTGGCGCACGGTGCAGCCGGCGACGCGGCGCTTCCTGCCGGCGCGTTCGCCCAAGCAGGCTTTTCCGCTCGGATTGCTTTGGGGGTTTTTGCCCTGCGGCCTGGTGTACAGCGTGCTCGCGGCGGCATTGGTGACGGGGTCTGCGAGCCGGGGCGCCGGCCTGATGCTGGCTTTTGGCCTGGGAACCCTACCGAACCTGTTGCTCGCCGGGCTGCTGTTCAAGCGCTTTCGGGATATCACCCGGAACAGTCGGGTTCGTTTGGCCGCAGGGCTGATGGTGATGGGCTTCGGCGTTTTCGGCCTCATCAATGCCCCTTCGCTTGGCGGCAGCCTGTGGAATGGCGTGCTTTGCGTGGTTTGAGCCGCCGCTTCAGGCGCTGAGGGCGCGGAGGATGGGGCAGGGGGCTGCGGTATCGCCGTGGCGGCAGCAATCCACCAGTTCTGCCAGCGCATTGCGCATTTCCTGCAACTGGGCGATCCGGGCGTCGATCAGGCTCACCTTGTCCTGAGCCAGAGTGCGCGCCTTCACTCGATCCGTCTCCTCATTCAGCGACAGCAGCGTTTCGATCTCTTCCAGCGAGAAACCCAGATGCTGTGCGCGCTTGATGGCCCGCAGCCGGGCGAGTTCCGTTTCGCTGTATGTACGATAGCCGCCGCCGACCGCTTCTGGCTGAGGCAGCAGGCCGCGCCGCTGGTAGTAGCGTATGGTTTCCACATTGACCTGCGCTGCTCTTGCGAGGGTGCCTATGGTGTAGCTGGGGGAAGGGGCTGCCATGATGGTGTTGACTCCGTACTTGAGTACGGTGTTTAGACTGCATCCTGACTGCTTTATCCGCAAGAGGATCACCATGGCAAGCCACACCCTGGCTGCTGGCCCGCAAGGGGCTGCTGACAATACGCGTACGCTGGATCTGCCGGTTGCCGGCATGACCTGCGCTGCCTGCGCCACTCGCATCGAGAAAGTGCTCAACCGCTTGCCCGGGGTTGCGGCGACGGTGAACCTCGCCACCGAGAAAGCCCATGTGACGCTGGAGGGCGGACAGACCGACGCCGAAGCGGTGATCGGCAGTATCCGCAAGGCGGGCTTTCAGGTGCCGGAGGCTGATCTGGAGTTGGCGATAGCCGGAATGAGCTGTGCCGCGTGTGCGACCCGACTCGAGAAGGTGCTGAACCGGCTTCCGGGCGTGCAGGCCAGCGTCAGCTTCGCTAGGGAACGGGCCAGCCTGCATTACACCCCCGGGCTGTCGACCGTGGATAGTATCAAGGCCGCGGTCGCGCATGCAGGATTCGAGGCGCACGAGACCGGCGCTGCCCAGCGGGAACAAGAGCGGGACCGCCAGAGGCAGGCCTGGAATGCGGAACTGAGGCGCTTCTGGATTGCGGCGCTGTTGTCGCTGCCTTTGCTGGCGCAGATGCCAGCCATGTTCGGCGCCGGTTGGGGCGGAGAGGGGCATCACGACATCGTGCCACGCTGGCTGCAGCTGATTCTCGCCACGCCCGTCCAATTCTGGATTGGTGCCCGTTTCTATCGCGGCGCCTGGTCGGCGCTTCGCGGGGGCGGGGCCAACATGGACGTACTGGTGGCGCTGGGTACCAGCATGGCCTACTTCTACAGCCTGGCAGTGACGCTGGGCGGCTGGCACGAGCTCCATGTGTATTTCGAGGCCTCGGCCACCATCATCACCCTGGTGTTGCTGGGAAAGCTGCTGGAGGCGCGCGCGAAGGCGCGTACTGGCGCGGCGCTGGACGCGCTGCTGCGCCTGCAGCCGCGGCAGGCCTGGGTAGAGCGGGACGGCGTGGTCGTGGAGGTGCCGGTGGACAGCCTGCAGCCCGGGGACGAATTCATCCTCCGCCCTGGCGACGCAGTGCCGGTCGATGGCGTCGTCGTCTCGGGCCGTTCGGCGGTCAATGAGGCCATGCTCACCGGCGAAAGCCTGCCGGTGGACAAGCAGGTGGATGATGAGGTCTATGCCGCCACCTTGAATGGCGAGGGAGTATTGCGCTGCCGCGCCACCGGCGTCGGCGCGGCGACCCTGCTGGCCGGCATTATCCGGCTGGTGGAGCAGGCGCAAGGCTCCAAGGCGCCGGTGCAGCGCTTGGCCGACCGCATCTCGGCGATATTCGTGCCGGTGGTCGTCGGTATCGCATTGCTCACCTTCATTGGCTGGTGGCTGTATGCCGGCGATTTCTCCCAGGCCTTGATCAATGCGGTGGCGGTGCTGGTGATTGCCTGCCCCTGCGCACTCGGGCTGGCTACGCCGACCGCCATCATGGTCGGGACCGGGCAGGGTGCGCGCGCCGGCATGCTGGTGAAGAACGCGACTGCGCTGGAACTGGCGGAACGCATCTCGGTGCTCGCGGTAGACAAGACCGGCACCCTCACCGAAGGTGCGCCGCGAGTAGTGGACGTCCGCCCGGCGGCAGGCTGGACGCGGGACGGGTTGCTGGCCCTGGCGGCCGCGCTGGAGCGGACCAGCAGCCATCCCATTGCCCAGGCCATCCTGGCCGCCGTTGAAGGAGTGACCGTGCCAGCGGATGAATTGCGGGATGTTCGTGCCGTGGGCGGACGCGGCATCGAAGGGCGTCTGGCGGAGCAAATAGTGCTGGTCGGCTCGCCTGCCTTCCTCGAGGAGCGCGCGATTGCGCTGCCAGCCGCTGAGGTGGCGGCTTTGGCAGCCCAGGGGCAGACCCTGGTGGCGGTGGCGATGGATGGCGCCTACGCCGGGGTGATCGGCGTTGCCGACCGCCTGAGGCCGGATTCGGCGGCGGCGGTGAGGCGCCTGCGCGAGCTTGGCCTGCGGGTGGTGATGCTGACTGGCGACCATGAAGCCACCGCGCGGGCAATCGCCGCCGAAGCGGGCGTCGACGAGTGGCAGGCCAATGTGCTGCCGGGCGACAAGGCAGTGGTGGTCGAGGCGCTGAAGCAGGGCGGCGAGAGGGTCGGCATGGCGGGCGATGGCATCAACGATGCGCCTGCGCTGGTAGCGGCGGACGTGTCCTTCGCGGTGGGCGTGGGCGCCGACATTGCGGTGGAGGCGGCCGACATCACGCTGGTGCGGAACAGCCTCGCTGGCGTGGCGGATGCGATCTCGCTGTCGCGGGCGACGCTGCGGCGCATTAGGCTGAACCTGTTCTTCGCCTTCATCTACAACGTGGTGGGCATCCCGCTGGCGGTGCTGGGACTGCTGAATCCGGTGATTGCCGGCGCCGCCATGGCGATGAGTTCGGTTTCCGTGGTGAGCAATTCCCTGCTGCTGCGTCGCTGGCGGCCACGGGCCTGATTTCTTTATCCAGAAGGAGTGGTGCAATGAGTGAAGTGACGATCAAGGTCGCCGGTATGAGCTGCGGCGGCTGCGTGCGTAACGTGACTGGCGTGCTGCAGGCGCTGCCCGGGGTGGAGCGGGCTGAGGTGTCGCTGGAGGCCGGAGAGGCCAAGGTGGTGTTCGATCCGGCCAAGGTCTCGGTGGAGGGCCTGTGCCAGGCAGTGGATGACGCCGGCTTCGAGGCTGCCAGCGCTTGATCTTTCCCTGCCCTGCGAGCTAGGCGCCGCCGCGGGTGCCGGTCGCCCGCAGCAGGGCTTCCATGCTTCCGGCTGGCAAGGGGCGGGAGAACAGGTAACCCTGGCCTTCGTCGCAGCCATGCTCCAGCAGGAACTGATGCTGTGCCGGGGTTTCCACCCCTTCGGCCAGCACGCTCAGGCCGAGGTTGCGGGCGATGCCGACGATGGTGCGGGTGATGTTGGCATCGTCCTTATCGGCGGGCAGATCGTTGATGAAGGAGCGGTCTATTTTCAGCCGATCCAGCTGGAAGCGCTTCAGGTAGGCGAGGCTGGAGTAACCCGTGCCGAAGTCGTCGATGGCAAGGCCCACGCCCAGCACCTTCAAGGCTCTGAGCGTGGCGGCCGCGCTGTCGGCGTCGGTCATCAGGGTGCTTTCCGTCAGCTCGATTTCCAGCAGATCAGGCGGCAGGCCGGTTTCCGCCAGCACCGTCGCCACCGTCTCGACGAAGTCGCCGTGGTGCAGCTGTACCGCCGAGGCGTTCACCGCCACCTGGAGGTCGCCGAGCCCTGCCTGTCGCCAGGCCTGGGCCTGGGCGCAGGCGGTTTTCAGGATCCAGCGGCCGATGGGAACGATGAGGCCGGTATCCTCCGCCACCGGGATGAAGCGGTCGGGCGGGATGTTGCCGCGTTCGCCCGCGTGCCAGCGCAGCAGCGCTTCGCAGCCGATCAAGCGGCCACCGGCGAGCTCTACCTGGGGCTGGTAGTGCACCGAGAGTTCATTACGGGCTTCGGCTTGGCGCAGCAGGTTTTCCAGCTCCAGCCGTTCCCTGACCTGGAGGTTCATCTCCGCGGTGAAGAACTTGTAGGTGTTACGGCCGGCGGACTTGGCGTGGTACATGGCCGCATCCGCGTTGCGCAGCAGCGTTTCCGCGTCTTCGCCGTCCTGCGGCCACACGGCAATGCCTATGCTGGGCGTGACCGAGAGCTCATAGCGGCCGATCAGGAAGGGCGCGGCGAACTGGCGGACGATGCGCTCGGCGTGGCTGGCGATTTCGGTTGCTGCGCCGGTATGGCGCAGCACCAGGATGAACTCGTCGCCGCCGGAGCGACCCACCGTGTCGCCGTCGCCGGCGAGGGTGCGTAGCCGGGCGGCGACTTGCTGCAGCAGGGCGTCGCCCACGCCGTGACCAAGGGAGTCGTTCACATTCTTGAAGCGGTCGAGATCGATGAACAGCAGGGCTGCCGGTGTGCCGTCCTGGCGGGCGGCTTCGATGGCCTCGTCCATCCGCTGCCGCAGCAGGGCGCGATTGGGCAGCTCGGTCAGCGGGTCGAACTCGGCCAGCCGGCGTAGCCGCGCCTCTGCTTCCTTGCGGGCGCTGATGTCCGCCAGTGCGCCGACGTAGTGGGCGACCTGGCCCTCTTCGTTGGCGACCGCATTGATAGAGAGTTGTACCGGCAGCATGCTCTGCATGCCCAGGCGCAGGGTGGCTTCGCCGTTCCAGGCGCCGGCCTGGGCCAGGGCATGCTGCACCGGGGCGAGGCCCTGATCGCCGACGCTGATGAGGTCCGCAGCGCAGGTGCCGGGGCCAGCCAATTCGGGCTGGTTGCCGATGAGCCGGAGGAAGGCGGGATTGACGGAGAGGAAGCGGAAGTGCTCGTCCAGCACCATCATCGCCTCGTTGCCGGATTCGAACACCCGGGAGGAGAGCTGCAACTGGCGATTGCTCTCCCGCAGGGCCGCGCTGCTCAGGGCCAGTTCGTTGTGATACATGGCGAAGCGCCCGGACAGCCAGCGCGACAGCAGTACCCCGAGCAGCAAGGTGGTGGCGGTACACAGGCCCAGCGCGATCAGCGCCAGCCGCAGCCGCTGATGGGCGCTCTGCTGCAGGGCTATGCGCTCGCGGTCGAGGATGTCGTCCAGTTCATTCAGGCCGATGCTGGCCACGAGGTACCAGCCCCAGGGCTCATGTTGGCTGACGTAGGCGAGGCGGTGCTGGCTGCCGTGGGCGGTGCTCTGAACCAGCTCCAGCTTGCCGCCGCCGTGCCGGGCGGTGTCGAGGGCCTGCTTGGTCCAGTCGGCGGCGGGGCCGAGGGCTGCGGGGCGCAGTCCGCTCTTCTCGGTGGGCAGGCGGGGCTCGAGCAGAACCTCGCCATCCAGCGTCAGCACGCCAACCACCCCGTCCGGGTGGAAGCGCAGCGCCGCGATGCGGGCCAGCGCTTCACGCTGCAGGTCGGCCTCCACCTCGTGCAGATATTCGCCAGCGCCTATCACCCATCCCAGTGGTTCGAAGCGGCGTACGTAGGCCAGCTTGTCTGCCATCTCGTTCGGGTGGTCGGGGCGATACCAGCGGTAGCGGGAGTAGCCGCGGCCTTCGGGATTCTTTGTCGCGTCCAGCAGCCCGCGCATGATGTAGTGGCCGGTGTCGTCGCGATTGTTCCATAGCGGGCTGCCCTCCCGCTCCGGGTTGGTGGGCAGCAGCACGCAATTGCCGTGGAGATCGTCGATGAAGTAGTAGCCGCGGCCGTGGAGGAAGCGCATCGGCCGTAAGGCTTCTACGATGAGGGTGCGGAGGCGCTCAGGTGGTAAACGGTCCTTTTCCCGCTCGTACAGGTGTTCGATCATATCGATGACCTGATCAACATGCTCCCGCAGCGCGGTCTTGGCCTTTTCCTCCCGGCTGGCACGCTGAAATTCCAGATAGTTGGCAAGTGCCGCCAGTTCGTCGCGCAGATGGGCTTCGTGGGCGGCCAGCGTTTCCTCCTCCTGGCTGGCAAGGCGGGTTTCCAGCTCCCTGCTGTCGTGGAGGATGGAGAGAATGCCTATCGTGCCCGCCATGGCGACGACCAAGCACAGCATGCCTGCCGTCAACAGGTGGGGCAGGCTGCGTTCATCGAGGCGGAACAGGCGGCTGAGGAGCAATTTGGAGGTGGCGCAGCCGGCGGAGGGGAGTGGTCGTGCAGAATAAGACTTTTGATATATGCAAGCCAGCCGTTCGCGAGCGCTTCGTGACCCGATTCACAGTGAGTAGGAAGGATGGATGGCGCGACTGCCTGTTGCGATGGAGGTAGGGCGGCCCGCGGTCCCGCCGCCGACACGGGGCGGAGGTGCTCTGGCGAGACAGGGTGGGGCGCGGGATTTGCTCTTATAATCCCGGCCACTTTTTCCATGGGAGGGTATATGGGCTTCGACCTCGTGAAGGCTGGCAAAGACGTGCCGAACGACATCAACGTGATCATCGAGATTCCGGCGCAGGCGGATCCGATCAAGTTCGAGGTGGACAAGGACAGTGGCGCGGTCTTCGTCGACCGCTTCATGGGTACCTCCATGCGCTATCCATTGAACTACGGCTACGTGCCCCACACCGTGGCCGGCGATGGTGACCCGGTGGACGTACTGGTGGTGACGCCTTTCCCGCTGCTGCCTGGCGTGGTCATCCGCTGCCGTCCGGTGGGCGTGTTGAAGATGGAAGACGAGTCCGGCGTGGATGCCAAGGTCGTCGCGGTGCCGGTGTCCAAGCTGACCCCGCTGTACGACAAGGTGCAGAGCATCGATGACCTGCCCGAGTTGCTGATGAAGCAGACGGTGCATTTCTTCGAGCACTACAAGGACCTGGAACCGGGCAAGTGGGTGAAGGTTGTCGGCTGGGGTTCGCTGGACGAAGCGCGGCAGGAGATCCTGGACGGCATCGCCAAGGCCGCCAAGTAAGCTCGGCTGGCGATGCGCCTGCGGCCGGGAGGCCGGGGCACCGCGGGGCCCGCTTCGGCGGGCCCTGTTCTTTTCCGGTGGGGTTTCAGCTGTTCTCGCGCCGGAAGGGGGTGCGCTCCGAGAGCTCGTCCAGGTAGAAGCGCATGCCCTCCGCTTCCTGGGCGAGAAAGCGATCGACCGCGTCGCGGAAACGCGGGTCGGCGATCCAGTGGGCCGAGCGGGTAGGAACCGGCTCCAGCCCCCGCGCCAGCTTGTGTTCGCCCTGGGCGCCGCCCTCGAAGCGGGACAAGCCCTGGCCGATGGCGTACTCGATTGCCTGGTAGTAGCAGAGCTCGAAGTGCAGGAAGGGCAGGTGCTCGGTTGCGCCCCAGTAGCGGCCGTACAGGGCTTCCTCGTCGCAGAGGAAGAAGGCGCCGGCGAGCGGTTCACCAGCGCGTTCGGCCAACAGCAGGCGGACCTGATCCGGTTGTCTGTCGGCCAGCTGGATGAAGAAAGCCGGGCTGAGATAGGGCGTGGAGCGGTGCAGCGCGTAGGTGGTGGCGTAGCAGCGGTAAAAGAAGGCCCAGTCCTGGGCGCTCGCCATGCGACCGTCCAGCCAGCGCAGGGCCAGGCCGTGCTCGGCGGCCCGGCGGCGCTCCTGGCGGATCTTCTTGCGTTTGTCGTGGTTGAGGCTGGCGAGGAAATCGTCGAAATCATGGTAGCCGGCGTTGCGCCAGTGGAACTGCACGCCATGGCGGATCAGCAGGCCGGCGTCGCGCATCCAAGCCGCCTCCTCCTCGGTGGGGAAGAGCAGGTGCAGCGAGGAGAGCCGGCTTTGGCGAGCCATCTCCAGCGTGGCGGCGAGCAGCTGTCGGCGGGAATCGACGCTGCTGCCCAGCAGCCGGGCGCCGGGGATGGGGGTGAAGGGTACGGCGGACAACCATTTCGGGTAGTAGTCCAACCCATGGCGCTGGTAGGCATCCGCCCAGGCCCAGTCGAACACGTATTCGCCGTAGGAGTGCTGCTTGGCATAGAGGGGCAGGGCGGCGACAGGCGTGCCGTCCTGCCACAAGGTCGCATGACGGGGTGTCCAGCCGGTTTCCGGGCCGGCACAGCCGGTGGTTTCCAGGGTGTGGAGGTAGGCATGGGAGAGGCAAGCCTGGCCGCCAGCGATGGCGTTCCAGTCTTGCTCCTGGACTTGTTCCAGGCGGGAAAGCAGGTGAAATCCGTCCGCGAAGGGCATCGTGGTCATCTCTGGCTGGGGAGCCCTGAAAGGTCGTCGCTGCGCCCTCCCGGGCGTGTGGCGAGGGCACGGCGGTCATCATGAAGCGGTATAGTTGAGGCCATGAATACCACGCTTTCCATTGCTGTTGCCCAGTTCAATTTCACTGTTGGCGACCTGGTTGCCAACGCTGACCGTGTCATTGCCGCGCTGACGGAGGCCAAAGCCGCTGGCGCCGATCTGCTGCTGACCCCTGAACTCGCGCTGTCAGGCTATCCGCCGGAGGATCTGCTGCTGCGACCGGATTTCTATCGCGCCTGCGAGCGGGAGATGGCGCGCGTCGCCGCGGCTACGACCGGGATCGGTCTGGTGCTGGGCCATCCGCAGGAGCGGGAAGGCATGCGCTACAACGCCGCTTCCGTGTTCCTGGACGGACGCCTGCTGGCGACCTACCACAAGCAATTGCTGCCCAATGTCGAGGTGTTCGACGAGGAGCGCTACTTCGAGCCCGGCTCCGCGCCCTGTGTCTTCGAACTGAAGGGTACGCGGGTGGGCGTTTTGATCTGCGAGGACATCTGGGCGCCCGGTCCGGCGGTGCTGGCGCGGGCGGCGGGTGCCGAGGTGCTGCTGTCGCTCAATGCTTCGCCCTATCACATGAAGAAACTGGCGCTGCGCCAGCAGGTGCTGCGCGAGCGGGTCGACGAAACCCGGCTGCCTGCGTTGTACTGCAACCTGGTGGGCGGGCAGGACGAACTGGTGTTCGACGGGGCCTCCTTTGCGCTGGACCGCGATGGGCAACTCTCCTATCAGGCGGCGGCTTTCACTGAAGGCCTGGCGTTCCTGCGGCTGGAGGCGGGCAACTGGCAAGAGGGTGGAAAGGCTGAGCCTGTCCCGCTGGAGGCCGAGGTCTATGAGGCGCTGAAGCTGGGGGTGCGGGATTACCTGGGCAAGAACCGCTTTCCCGGCGCGCTCATCGGTCTCTCGGGCGGCATCGACTCGGCGCTGACGCTGGCGATCGCAGTGGACGCACTGGGCGCGGACCGGGTGCGCGCGGTGATGATGCCTTCGCCCTACACCGCGCAGATGAGCCTGGACGATTCGCGCGAGATGGTGAAACGCCTGGGGGTGCGCTACGACGAGATCGCCATCGAACCGGTGATGGCGGTGTTCGGCGAGATGCTGGCGCCCCAGTTTGCTGGCCTGGCGGAAGACACTACCGAAGAGAACCTGCAGAGCCGCATCCGCGGCATGATCTTGATGGCGCTGTCGAACAAGACCGGCGCCATCGTGCTGACCACCGGCAACAAGAGTGAGATGGCCACCGGCTACGCAACCCTGTACGGCGACATGGCCGGCGGTTTCGCGGTGCTGAAGGATCTGTACAAGACCTTCGTCTATCGCCTCTCGGCCTGGCGGAACACCGTCAGCCCGGTGATCCCGCAGAACATCATCGACCGTCCGCCCTCCGCCGAGCTCAAGCCGGACCAGAAGGACCAGGATAGCCTGCCCCCTTACGAGGTGCTGGACGCCATCATCGAGGCCTATATGGAGCGCGATGAGTCGCCACGCGAGATCATCGCCCGCGGCTACGATGCAGCCGAGGTCCGCCGTACCGTCGCCATGCTGAAGCGCAACGAATACAAGCGCCGGCAGGCGCCGGTGGGGATCCGGGTGACGCAGCGGGGCTTCGGCAGGGACTGGCGTTATCCGATAACATCCCGCTATCAAGACGAGTTCTGAATGATAGAGGAGGCCGTGCCGGCGACAGGCCGACATGCCATCCCGAACAAGGAGACCCGAAATGAAGAAGATCGAAGCCGTTGTCAAACCGTTCAAGCTGGACGAGGTGCGCGAGGCGCTTTCCGAGGTGGGCATCGCCGGCCTGACGGTGACCGAGGTGAAGGGCTTTGGCCGGCAGAAAGGGCATACCGAGCTGTACCGTGGCGCGGAATACGTCGTTGATTTCCTGCCCAAGATCAAGATCGAGGTCGTGGTGACCGATGACATCGCCGAGCAGGCGGTGGAAGCCATCATCAAGGCTGCCCGCACCGGCAAGATCGGCGATGGCAAAATCTTCGTCAGCGCGGTCGAGCAGGTTGTTCGCATCCGCACCGGCGAGACCGACGAAGCAGCGATCTGAACTTCCGTTTAGGCTCAGAAAGACGGGCGGCCCCTCGTGGGCCGCTTTCACTTCCGGGGTGGCGTACCGGTCTGAGCCCGCATCAGCACCAGTAGGGCACCGCTGCCGCCGTCGTGTGGCCCCGCCTGGCAGAAGGCGAGGATTTCTTCCCGCTGCGCCAGCCAGCCGCGGGAGAGCTGCTTCAGGATGGACACCCGTCCGGGAGACCCCAATCCCTTGCCATGTATGACCCGGACACAGCGCCGGCCATGCTGCAGGCTGTGGGCCAGGAACTGGGCCAGGGCCGCACGCGCTTCGTCCCGGGTGTAGCCGTGCAGGTCGATCTCGCCCTGCAGCACCCAGCGCCCGCGCCTGAGATCCGACAGCACGCGGCGTGGCAGGCCGGGGCGCAGGAAGGCGGCTTCGTCGCCCATGTCCAGCCTGTCCTCGAAGCTGAGAGGGGTAGAGAGGGATTCGTCCAGTGCGGCACGCTCGTCCGCTTCTCGTTTCACCGGTGCTGGCAGGGGAGGCGTGCGTTCCAGTTCCGCCCGGTTGCGCGTGTCCACCGGTTGGGTGTCGCGCGTCATGTAGCGGAACAATTCGGCGTCGTTCATCGACTTGTGGTCGGGCGGCAAGATGACAGATGCGGTTTCGCTGGTTTTGACGCGTAGCGCCTGCTGCTTTTCCGCCTCCGCAGTAGCCCGCCGGGGCGCAGGCCCGAGTTCCACCCTGCCGCTATCGCGTAGCGGGGTAACCTCCGCATAGGCGGCGTAGAGCGGATCCAGTGGTGCCTGTCGGGGCTGTGTGGTTTCGTCCGCCTCTTCGGTCGTGGCCTTGGCGCGGGGAACGGGAGCGGGGCGGGGACGCTCCAGTTCCGCCCGGTCGTTCTTCTGTAGCGGGCGGGCGCCCTGCATGGCCTGGCGGAACAGCGCCTCCTCATCCCCGGAAGGCGCTGCCGCTACTGTGGGCACTGGGGCCTGTGCCGGCCTGGTCGGCTCGGCTGGCGACGATCCTGCCCTGGCTTGGCCGAGCTTGAGCTTGGCCAAGGCGTGGAAAGGGCTGTCGGAGGCCTTGGGACGAGGCGCCGCCGCAGGCGTGGAGGCGACCTGGCGGCGGCGCGGCATGGTCAGAGGTCCAGCGTGTCCAGGTAGCGCTCGGCATCGAGCGCCGCCATGCAGCCGGTGCCAGCGGAGGTGACCGCCTGGCGATAGACGTGATCCTGCACGTCGCCGGCGGCGAACACGCCGGTCACGCTGGTTTGGGTCGCATTTCCGTTGCGGCCCCCCTGGGTGACGATGTAGCCGTTCTCCATCTCCAACTGGCCCTCGAAGATGTCGGTGTTGGGCTTGTGGCCGATGGCGATGAACACGCCCTGGAGCGCGATGTCCTGGGTGGCGCCGCTCTTCAGGTTCTTGACGCGCATGCCGGTCACGCCGGAGCTGTCGCCCAGCACCTCGTCCAGCGTGGAATCCAGCACCAACTCGATCTTGCCCTCGGCAACCCGCGTCATCAGCTTGTCGATCATGATTTTCTCGGCACGGAACTTCTCGCGGCGATGGACCAGGGTGACCTTCTTGGCGATGTTGGCGAGGTAGAGCGCTTCCTCGACCGCGGTGTTGCCGCCGCCAATGACCGCCACGTCCTGGTTGCGGTAGAAGAAGCCGTCGCAGGTGGCGCAGGCGGAAACGCCGCGGCCGGCGAACTTCTCTTCGGACGGCAGGCCGAGGTACTTGGCGGTGGCCCCAGTAGCGATGATGAGCGCGTCGCAGGTGTATTCGCCGCTGTCGCCGATCAGGCGGAAGGGCTTCTCGCCCAACTTCACCGTGTGGATGTGGTCGAAAATCATCTCGGTGTTGAAGCGCTCCGCGTGCTTCTGGAAGCGGGTCATCAGGTCCGGCCCCATGACTCCATCCGCGTCGGCAGGCCAGTTGTCCACCTCGGTTGTCGTCATCAACTGGCCGCCCTGGGCCAGGCCGGTGATGAGAACCGGCGCCAGGTTGGCGCGCGCGGCATACACCGCGGCGGTGTAGCCGGCCGGGCCGGAACCGAGAATGAGCAAACGGGCGTGTTTTGTGGTCATGAGCCTTGTCCGAGACGGATGGGGGGGATGGCCGGAATTATAGCGAGCCCTCGGAATACCCGCCCAATGGAGCCGATAGGGACATTCAATCGGCGCGGATTGCTGCTAAAAAGGATCAGGTACATCAGGGAGATCACGGATGTAACAGGATATTCGTCTATACTTCCGTGACATTTGCCTCGATGCCAAAGGGCATCCTGTGCTAACCGACCGCCGGAGCCTTCATGAGCCAGCCCACCGCTGTTTCCACCATCGCATTGAAGACCTTCCCGCTGTTCCACGGACTGACGGACGATGTTCTGGCCGCAGTCGCGCGTGTCGCCATGATGAGGCGTATTCCGCGCGGCCAGGCCGTCGTGCGGGCGGGCGACCGAACCGATTACGTCTATTTCGTGCTCACCGGCAGCCTCAAGGTGGTGGTGAGCGACGAGGATGGCCGCGAGGTCATCTTGTCCATCCTCGGCCAGGGTGAGTTGTTCGGCGAGATGGGCATGTTCGGCGAGCAGCCGCGCTCGGCCTCGGTGATCGCCGTGGTGCCGGCGGACCTGGTGATGATCGCCAAGCAGGACTTCCGCCAGATCATGCAGGACAACTTCGAGGTGGCCTGGCGCATCATGGGCAACCTCGCGGAGCGGCTGCGCAATGCGGACCGCAAGATCGAGAGTCTGGCCCTGATGGACGTCTATGGCCGTGTCGCCCGCCTGCTGTTGGACATGTCGGAGGATGTGAACGGTGAAGCGGTGGTGGTACGCAAGATCTCCAAGCAGGACATCGCCAAGATGATAGGCGCCTCCCGCGAGATGGTGAGCCGGGTGATGAAGGACCTCGGCCAGCAGGGCCTGATCGAGGAGACGGCACAGGGCGTGGTGCTGCGCGGCCGCCTCAACGATGTCTGACGCCCAAGCACGAAACCGCCCGCGGCGACAGCCCGCTTTGTGACCAAGGGCAAAGGCCGGACGGCGGCGGAGAGCGATCGAATATAATCCCCCGCTGTCGTTTCCCCTCCGGCTCTCCCGATGTTGTTCCGTTCCTCGTCCCGTTCCCAGCCCTTGCCGGAGAAGATCTCGCTGCTGCTGCAGGAGGCGCGCTGGCTCATCCTGGGGGTGATGTCCCTGTACGTCGGCATGGTGCTGTTGGGCTACACCAAAGCCGATCCCGGCTGGTCGCATGCGGCACAGGTGGAGCGCGTCGCCAATCCGGGAGGCCGCTTCGGCGCCTGGCTGGCCGATCTGCTGCTCTATCTCTTCGGCATTTCCGCCTGGTGGTGGGTGATCTTCCTCGGCTACGGCCTGATGTGGGGATTCCGCCGGCTGAAGAACCAGCTGACGTTGGATCGCCGCTCCTTCTTCATCGTGCTCGCCGGCTTCCTGGTGGTGTTGCTGACCAGCAGTGCCCTGGAAGCCCTGCGCTTCCATAGCCACGGCGCGGCCGTGCCGCTGGCGCCCGGTGGCCTCCTTGGCATGGAGCTGGGGCAGATGGTGCAGGGTGCCTTCGGCTTCACCGGCGGCACTTTGCTGCTGCTGACTCTGCTCGCTTGCGGCATTTCTTTGTTCACCGGCGTGTCCTGGCTGGCGGTAGTGGAGGGCTTGGGTTTCTGGTTGGAGCAGTCGCTGCTGCGCGCGCGTGCCGGGTTCGGCAACTGGCAGGATCGCCAGGCCGGCAAGGAGATTGCGCAGAAGCGGGAGGCGGTGGTCGAAACCCGTCGGCGCAAGACCGAGAAGGCACAGCCCGCGCCGCTGCGCATCGAGCCGGCAACACCCGTCATCCAGAAATCCGAGAAGGTGGAGAAGGAGCGCCAGCAGACGCTGTTCGCCGATGCGCCCGAGGGGGCGATTCCGCCGCTGGCCTTGCTGGATCCGCCCAGTGGCAATGGCGAGCCGCCGTCCGCCGAATCGCTGGAATTCACTTCCCGCTTGATCGAGACCAAGCTGGGCGACTTCGGCGTCGAGGTGAAGGTGCTGGCCGCCTACCCAGGGCCGGTGATCACCCGCTACGAGATCGATCCGGCGACTGGGGTGAAGGGCAGCCAGGTGATGAACCTGGCCAAGGATCTGGCGCGCGCGCTGTCCATGGTGTCGGTGCGGGTGGTGGAGACGGTGCCGGGCAAATCCTGCATGGCGCTGGAGTTGCCCAATCCGAAGCGGCAGACGGTACGCCTGTCGGAGATCGTCGGCTCCAAGGCCTACCACGACATGGCCTCACCCCTCACCGTGGTGCTGGGCAAGGACATCGGTGGCCAGCCGGTGGTGGCCGATCTGGCGAAGATGCCGCACCTGCTGGTGGCGGGTACCACCGGTTCGGGCAAGTCGGTCGGCATCAACGCGATGATCCTGTCGCTGTTGTACAAGAGCGAACCGGAGCGGGTGCGGCTGATCATGGTCGACCCGAAGATGCTGGAACTCTCCATCTACGAAGGCATTCCGCATCTGCTGGCGCCTGTCGTCACCGACATGAAGCATGCCGCCAACGCGCTGAACTGGTGCGTGGCGGAGATGGAGAAACGCTACAAGTTGATGGCTGCGGTTGGCGTACGCAACCTGGCCGGTTTCAACAAGGCAGTGACCGAGGCGCGCAAGGCGGAGAAGCCGCTGACCAACCCCTTCTCGATCAGCCCGGAGAACCCTGAGCCGCTGGAAACCCTGCCCTATATCGTGGTGGTGATCGACGAACTCGCCGACCTGATGATGGTGGTGGGCAAGAAGGTGGAAGAGCTGATCGCCCGACTGGCGCAGAAGGCGCGGGCTGCCGGCATCCACCTGATCCTGGCCACCCAGCGTCCGTCGGTGGACGTCATCACCGGCCTGATCAAAGCCAACGTGCCTACCCGTATCGCTTTCCAGGTTTCGAGCAAGATCGACTCGCGCACCATTCTCGATCAGATGGGCGCCGAAGCGCTGCTGGGCATGGGCGACATGCTCTACCTGGCGCCGGGAACCGGCCTGCCGGTGCGGGTGCATGGCGCCTTCGTCGCCGACGAGGAAGTGCACAAGGTGGTGGAGCATCTCAAGCGAGTGGGGCCGCCGGATTACGTCGAGGGCATCCTCGCCGCGGCGGAGGACGATCTCGAGGCGGTCGGTGGCGGTGAGGGCGGGGAAGATGGCGAAGCCGACCCGCTCTACGATCAAGCGGTCGAAGTGGTGTTGAAGACGCGGCGGCCCTCGATCTCGCTGGTCCAGCGGCATCTGCGCATCGGCTACAACCGGGCGGCGCGACTGATCGAGCAGATGGAGCGCTCCGGTCTGGTTTCTTCCATGGGAAGCAATGGCAACCGGGAAGTCGTGGTCCCGGCGAAGGAGACGGAATGAAGCGCGTCTTTGCAGGCGCAGTGATGGCGATGGGCTTGCTGCTGGCTGGCCCGGCGTCCTGGGCGGCGGGTGGCGTGGAGCAACTGCGCCAGTTCGTGAAGGCGACCCGCAGCGCCGAGGGCGAGTTCGAGCAGACGGTGCTCGCGAAGTCCGGCCGCAAGCCGCAGCAGGCCGCCGGAAGTTTCGCCTTTTCCCGGCCGGGCAAGTTCCGCTGGGAGTACCAGACGCCCTACCAGCAACTCCTGGTGGGCGATGGCGAGCGGCTGTGGATCTGGGACCGCGATCTAAACCAGGTGACAGTGAAGCGCATTGGCGATGCGCTGGGGGCGACGCCGGCAGCCATCCTGTTCGGCAGCGGCGATCTGGAGCAGAACTTCGAACTTGCCGAAGGGGGCGACAGTGAGGGGCTGGCTTGGGTGGAGGCGCGCCCCAAGCAGGAAGGCAGCGGCTTTGAGGCGATGCGCATCGGTCTGGCTGGCGGCCAGGTGAAGCGGATGGAGATGCGCGACAACTTTGGCCAGACGACCACGGTGCTGTTTCCGCGCTTCGTCCTCAACCCGCCGGTGGATGCCGGCCGCTTCCGCTTCATGCCACCGACCGGTGCAGACGTGATCGGCGACGACACCACCAAGGGCGGACGCTGAGCGGTGGCTGACCTGTTCGAAGCGCTGGAGCCGCCGCGCATCCCGCTGGCCGAACGCATGCGGCCTCAGAGCCTGGACGAGGTGGCCGGACAGGCGCACCTGTTGGGGCCGGGCAAGCCGCTACGGCTGGCCTTCGAATCCGGCAAGCCGCATTCGATGATCCTGTGGGGGCCGCCAGGGGTCGGCAAGACCACGCTGGCGCGCCTCATGGCGCAAGGTTTCGATGCCGAGTTCGTCGCGCTCTCCGCGGTGTTTTCCGGCGTCAAGGAAATCCGGGAGGCCATCCAGCAGGCGCAGGCGGCCAAGTCGCGCGGCCGCCACACCATCCTGTTCGTGGATGAAGTTCACCGATTCAACAAGGCGCAGCAGGATGCTTTCCTGCCCTTCGTCGAGCAGGGGCTGGTGACCTTCATCGGCGCGACCACCGAAAATCCGTCCTTCGAAGTGAATTCGGCATTGCTGTCGCGCGCATCGGTTTACGTACTGGAGCCGCTGGGCGAACAGGCGATGGCGGCGCTGTTCGAACGCGCTCGTGCCGTTGCCTGCCCCGGCCTGGGCTTCGACGAGGATGCGCGCGACCGGCTCATCGGTTTTGCCGATGGCGATGCGCGGCGGTTGATGAACCTGATCGAGCAGGTTCAAGTGGCTGCGGACACTGCCAAAGTGGCGCCGGTAACGGCGGCTTTCGTCGACGAGGCGCTATCGCGCAATCTGCGCCGCTTCGACAAGGGGGGCGAAGCCTTCTACGACCAGATCTCCGCCCTGCACAAATCGGTGCGCGGTTCAAACCCGGACGCCGCCTTGTACTGGCTGTGCCGTATGCTGGATGGCGGCGCGGATGCGCTCTACCTCGGCCGACGCCTGGTGCGTATGGCGGTGGAAGACATTGGGCTGGCTGATCCGCGCGCGCTTGAGATCACCCTCAATGCCTGCTCCACCTATGAGCGCCTGGGCTCGCCCGAAGGGGAACTGGCACTGGCGCAGGCGACGATCTTCCTCGCATGCGCAGCCAAGTCGAACGCGGTATACAAGGCCTATAACGCCGCTCGCCAGTTCGTTTCCAAGGATGGCTCGCGGCCGGTTCCGCTGCACCTGCGCAATGCACCGACCAAGCTGCTGAAGAACCTCGGCTATGGCAAAGCCTATCGTTATGCGCACGACGAGCCGGATGCCTATGCCGCAGGCGAGAGCTACCTGCCGGACGGCATGGCGCCTCCAGGATGGTATCAGCCGGTGCCGCGTGGGCTGGAACAGCAGATTGCGGAGAAACTCGCCCGTCTCAGGAAGCTGGATGAGGAGGCGGGTGAAGATCCCGGCGTGCGCTGAACGGCGCGCCGGGATCGGGACTCACTCAGTGGGTCAGCGGATGATCCGCCATGAATCGTGCGCACAGCAGCTTCGCATGCTCGGCCTTTTCGAATTCACCCCGCTCGGTGGCTTGCTCGACGAGATCCAGCATGTAGTTGGTCAACAGCAGAACGCCCTCGCGTGTCTGCACCAGGCCGCAAGCCATCTGGGCGGCGGTTACGTCGGGAATGCCCGTGTGTTCGGCGATCAGCGACACTTCATCCTCAGTGAGGTCGCAGTAGTCTAGGCAGTCTCGAATAGATAGCATGCTCTACTCCTCCTACGAATTGCCTTCTGCGAGGCTTGGTGGTCCCCTCTGAAGGGTACTTCGTTTGAGAGGAATAGCAAGAAAAAGCGCCGGAAATTGATCAATAAGCATTTGATAAGATTGATTATTTTTGCGCTGCGGAAAAAGGGCGCCGGAGCGGTTTTTGAGTTTTCCCTCCAGCGCTTGCGGCGGTTAGCCCAGGAAACGCTTCAGCTTTCCCTGCCAAGACACTGATTGAAAAACGTTTCAGGAAATACTAATGCTCGATATCCAACTTCTCCGCGGCCAACTGGATACGGTCGCCGCCCGTCTGGCCACACGCGGCTTCGCGCTGGACGTTCAGGCCTTCACTGCGCTGGAGGACGAGCGCAAGCGCCTGCAGACCCGTACCCAGGAACTGCAATCGCAGCGCAACAGCCTGTCCAAGCAGATCGGCATGCTGAAGTCCAAGGGGGAGGATGCCAGCGCAGTGATGGCCGAGGTCGGCAAGCTGAGTGACGAGTTGAAGGCTTGCGAGCAAGCGCTGCCCGTGCTGCTGGAGAAGATCAACGCCTTTTCCGCCGGCCTGCCCAACCTGCCGCACGAGAGTGTGCCGCTGGGTGAAGACGAAAGCGGCAATGTGGAAGTGCGGCGCTGGGGTACGCCTGGCGTGTATGACTTTGAGGTGCGGGACCACGTGGACCTGGGTGGTCCGCTGGGGCTGGATTTCGAAACCGGTGCCAAGCTCTCCGGCGCACGCTTCACCTTCATGCGCGGGCCGGTTGCGCGCCTGCATCGTGCGCTTGCTCAGTTCATGCTTGACCTTCAGACCGGCGAACATGGCTACACCGAGTGCTACACCCCCTACATCGTGAACCGCGAGGTGTTGGAAGGCACCGGGCAACTGCCGAAGTTCAAGGAGGACATGTTCTGGGTGCTGCGGGGCGGCGACGAGGAGGTGCGGGAGCAGTACCTGATCTCGACTTCGGAGATTTCGCTGACGAACAGCGTGCGCGAGCAGGTGCTTGCCGCCGAGGCCCTGCCCGTCAAGCTGACCGCCCACAGTCCTTGTTTCCGCTCGGAAGCGGGCAGCGCCGGCCGCGACACCCGCGGGATGATCCGTCAGCACCAGTTCGACAAGGTCGAGATGGTGCAGATCGTCCATCCCGAGCGCAGTTACGAGGCGTTGGAGGAAATGGTCGGCCACGCCGAAGCGGTACTGCAGCGGCTGGAACTACCTTATCGCGTCGTCTCCCTGTGTACTGGCGATATGGGTTTCTCCGCCGCCAAGACGTACGACCTTGAGGTCTGGCTGCCGGCGCAGGGCACCTACCGCGAGATTTCCAGCTGCTCGAACTGCGAGGCTTTCCAGGCGCGGCGGATGCAAGCGCGCTTCAAGAACGCACAGGGCAAGAACGAGCTGGTGCATACGCTGAATGGATCGGGCCTGGCGGTTGGCCGTACGCTGGTCGCAGTGCTGGAGAACTACCAGCGCGCCGACGGTTCGATTGCCGTGCCCAAGGCGCTGCGGCCATATATGGGCGGCCTGGAAGTGCTCGAGCCTCAACGTTGAGGCCAAGCGGCAGGGGCCGGCGCTTAGGGGCGTTGGCTCAGCCGTAGCTTGGGCGGCGTCAGGGCTGGTTCGTAAGCCGGCTCCAGCCGTACCAGGATGTCGTAGAAATTGCGGATGTTCTCCGTCATGATCACTGCCTCGCCGCCGCGGGCCGCTCCGGCCTTGAGGCGGGCTGCGTATTGAGGGCGTGACAGCAGCGGCAGCACCGCCTTCATGTCCCACCACGAGGCGTTATCCCTCCCCATGCCACGTGCAATCGCGCGTGCGCCGTTCAAGTGCCCCATACCCAGGTTATAGGCGGCTGTCGCCAGCCATTGCCTGTCCGGATCTTCGATTTCGTCCGGCAACTGTTCCTTGAGCATGGAGAAGTAGCGAGCTCCGCCCAAGATGCTCTGGCGGGCGTCCAGCCGGTCGCTCACCCCCAGCCGATCCGCCGTGTCTGCCGTCAGCATCATCAAACCCCGCACTCCGGTGGGCGAAATGGCATAGGGGTCCCAGTGCGACTCCTGATAGGCCAGCGCGGCGAGGTAGCGCCAGTCGATGCCGGTTCTTGCCTGTGCATCATGGAAATGAGGCCGCAGCGCCGGCAGCCGCTCCTGGATGCGGCTGAAGAAGGTGCTGATGTCGGCTTCGTCCAGACGGCGGACGTGGCCGAAGTAGCGGTCGGCGATGCGCGAGAGGAGGGCGCTCTCGCGCGCTTCGTCCAGAAAAATCTGGACCTCACTGGCCAGCGGGTCGTTGGGTTCCAGCGGCAGGGCCCAAGCAATGTAGCTTTTCAGCGGCAGATCGTAGGCCACTGTGAGGGCAGGGTAGAGCTGGGCGGCCAGTGCGAAATGGACCCTGTCTGTCGCCACCAGGTCGTGTTTGCCCTCGGCCAATTGGGCGAGCAGCGTCTGATCATCGACCTTGGCTTGCAGGTGCATGGTCAGGTTGGGCACCCGTTTCTGGATCTGTTCCACCGTGTCCGCGGACAAGGCACCTCGGCGCACGGTAATGGCCCGCCCAGCCAATTCGCCTTCCTTGTCGACTTCAGGGGCATCGCTGCGACTTACCAGTACGTAATCGACCTCCCTCAGAGGGGCCGACCATTTCAGGGGGAAGCGATCGTTCAGGCCCAAACCTGCCGCGGCCAGGTGCGCTTCACCATTGAGTACGGCATCCAGGGCCCGCGTGGCATCGGGATAGACGACAAAACGCACCGGGACGCCCAGGTCTGCCCCCAGGCGTTCGAGCAGATCGTGCTCGAACCCGGAGGGGCGCCCATCCTCATCCATGCGATAGGAGATCGCATCCAGTCGGGTAGCAACGCGCAGTTCGCCCAAGCTGCGGAAATCCGCGATGCGAGGGGGCTTGTTGGGCGAGCACCCGGACAGGATGAAGGCGAGAACCGCCAGAACGAGGATGCGCAAGGTGGAAGGTGCGAGTTCGAGGCTGGCGGATTCTGCGTGATGGCGGCGGGAAGGGCAATTGCCCCACGTTGCCTGGAGCCTGCCGGCCGCAGGCGAAAAAGAGGTGGTGCGGAGCGGGGCGCTTGTGCGTATAATGCGCGCTCCTTTGCGGCCGCTGGCTTGCAAGGGAGCGCGGAGAGGTACCGAAGCGGTCATAACGGCGCCGACTCGAAATCGGATGGTCAAGGAAACTTGGCACGTGGGTTCGAATCCCACCCTCTCCGCCAAAAAGAATTTGACGAGGGAAAAAAAGCTGCTATAATTTTTCCTCTCTGCAGCACGGAGCGCCCGTAGCTCAGTTGGATAGAGTACCTGGCTACGAACCAGGGGGTCGGAGGTTCGAATCCTTCCGGGCGCGCCAAAAAATTCAGAACCCAGATGAGCAATCATCTGGGTTTTTCGTTTTCTGCTCGGAAAGCCTGAATCGAATCCTATCTCACGGAGGCCTCAGCCATCACTGGTGGCCAGTCTTCAGTGAAACTGCTGCGCTTGGGGCGGGAAAACAAAAAGCGGTGGCCTTTAAGGCTCACCGCTTTTCGCATATTTGCGCGGGTGCAATCAGCTTTGCCGCTTGTCCCGCTCGATCAACGCATAAGCTGAATGGTTGTGGATGGATTCGAAGTTCTCCGATTCCACCGCATAGGCATCGATGCGGGTTTCAGCGTGAACCAGGCCGGCCACGTCACGCACCATGTCCTCGACAAATTTCGGATTGTCGTAAGCACGCTCGGTGACGTACTTCTCGTCGGGGCGCTTCAGCAGGCCATAGAGTTCGCACGAAGCTTGGCTTTCAACCAACTGGACCATTTCTTCGATCCAGAGGTGATCGTTGAGCGTCGCCGTTACGGTGACGTGGGAGCGCTGATTGTGGGCCCCGTAGGCGGAGATCTTCTTGGAGCAGGGGCACAGGCTGGTGACCGGGACCACGACCTTCATCTTGAACTCGTAGCGGCCGCCTTCGTGGATTTCGCCGGTGAAGGTGACTTCATAGTCCATCAGGCTCTGTACGCCGGACACCGGCGCAGCCTTGTTGATGAAATACGGGAAGGTCATCTCCACATGCCCGGTTTCGGCTTCGAGGCGCTTCACCATCTCGCGCAGCATCGGCTCGAAGGACTCGACCGAGATCTCGCGTTCATCGCCGTTCAGGATCTCGACGAAGCGCGACATGTGGGTGCCCTTAAAGTTGTGGGGCAGGCCGACGTACATGTTGAAGACGGCGACGGTGTGCTGCACGCCGCCGTTCTTGTCCTTCACCTTGACAGGGTGGCGAATGGACTTGATACCGACTTTGTTGATGGCGATCTGCCGGCTGTCGGCCAGATTCTGGACGTCTGGGATGGCATGGGCCGCGTGTGGGGCATTCATGGGGCTGTTCTCTGTTGTATTCGGCTGAAGGCACCGATAGTGGGCGGGATGCTAGCATTCCCGACAAAACCACTCAACTATTGCTCGGATAGGCAGACTCAATCGCACTGAGGACGCCCGCCGTATTCAGGCCGACGGAAGCGAGCAACTGGGCCTGATCTCCGTGGTCGATGAAGCGATCCGGCAAGCCCAGGCGCAGGAGTCGCGGGCGTCGGGGCAAGGCGTCAAGCACCCGGGAAACCTCGGAGCCAGCGCCGCCGATGACAGCATTTTCCTCCAGCGTGACCAGCAACTCATGCTGGCTCGCGAGTTGGGCGATCAGGGCCTCGTCCAGCGGCTTGATGAAGCGCATGTTGGCGACGGTGGCATCCAACGCTTCACCGACTTCCAGCGCAACCCCCAGCATGGAGCCGAAGGCCAGCAGCGCGATCTTGCTGCCCTTGCGGCGGACCTCGCCTTTGCCGATGGGGAGCGCTGTCATCTCCCGTTCGGGAACGACGCCGGAACCGCTGCCGCGTGGGTAACGGACTGCGGTGGGGCCGTCATGGCGAACAGCGGTATAGAGCATCTGCCGGCATTCATTCTCGTCGGCAGGCGCCATGATGACGAGGTTGGGCAGACAGGCCAGATAGGAGAGGTCGAAAGCGCCGTGGTGGGTAGCGCCGTCGGCCCCGACCAGGCCGCCGCGGTCTATCGCCAGCACCACCGGCAGGTTCTGCAGGGCGATGTCGTGGATCAGTTGGTCGTAGGCACGTTGCAGGAAAGTGGAGTAGATCGCCACTACCGGCTTGAGGCCTTCGCAGGCCAGGCCGGCTGCGAAGGTGAGGGCGTGCTGCTCGGCGATGCCCACGTCGTAGTAGCGGTCCGGGTATTCCTGGGCGAAGCGCACCAGGCCGGAGCCTTCCCGCATCGCCGGGGTGATGGCGACGACGTTGGGGTCGCGCGCCGCCATGTCGCACAGCCAGTCTCCGAACACCTGGGTGTAGGTAAGCTTGCCGCTGCCCTTGGCCGGCTGGATGCCGGCTGTGTGGTCGAACTTGGAGACGCCGTGGTACAGGATGGGGTCGGCCTCGGCGAGCTTGTAGCCCTGGCCCTTGCGGGTGATTACGTGCAGGAACTGCGGGCCCTTCAGCTTCTTGAGGTTCTGCAGCGTCGGGATCAGGGTGTCGAGATCGTGGCCGTCGATGGGGCCGTAGTAGCGGAAGCCGAATTCCTCGAACAGGGTGCCGGGTGTGATCATGCCCTTCACGTGTTCCTCGACCTTGCGCGCGAAATCGGCCACCGGCGGCGCCACGCCCAGCACCCGCTCGCCCACGCGGCGGGCGGCGTTGTAGGTAGAGCCGGACATCAGACGGGCGAGGATCTTGGTCAGTGCGCCGACCGGCGGGGAGATCGACATTTCGTTGTCGTTGAGGATCACGAGCAGGTTGATCCCCTCCATGTCGCCGGCGTTGTTGAGCGCCTCGAAAGCCATGCCGGCCGACATGGCGCCGTCACCGATGACGGCGATGGCGTGAGTGTCATCGCCGCGATCCCGCGCCGCCACGGCCATGCCTAGCGCGGCCGAGATGGAAGTAGAGGAGTGCGCGGTGCCGAAGGTGTCGTATTCGCTCTCGCAGCGGCGCGGGAAGCCGGAGATGCCGCCCCAGTGGCGCAGCCCGCTCATGGCTTCGCGGCGGCCGGTGAGGATTTTGTGGCCGTAGGTCTGGTGGCCGACGTCCCAGACGATACGGTCGGCTGGAGTGTCAAAGACGTAATGCAGCGCGATAGTGAGCTCCACCGTGCCCAGGTTGGACGACAGGTGGCCGCCGGTCTTGGAGACGGACTCGATCAGGAAAGCGCGTAATTCCTCGGCAATGGAACCGAGCTCGCGCCGCTCCAGGGCGCGCAGATCGGCGGGAGAAGCGATGCGGTCCAGGTTCGGATAGGGCATTGAGCGGTCCGGCAGAGATGGGGTGATGTTCGAGTTCAGAAGGCGCGGTGCACGATGTAGTCGGCAAGCGCTTCGAGGCGCGCGCTGCGATCGCCCATGGGTGCCAGTGTTTCGCGGGCTTCGGCGAGCATGTCTTCGGCCAGTTGTTTGGCTTCGCCGAGGCCGAGCAGGCTCACGTAGGTGGGCTTGTCGTTGTCCGCATCCTTGCCGGCGGTTTTGCCCAGCGTGGCAGTGTCGGCCTCGGTGTCGAGGATGTCGTCCACCACCTGGAAGAGCAGGCCGACGAGCTTGGCGTAGTGGTCCAGGCGCTCGAGCTCGCCCGCGGGCAGAGGTTCGCCGGCCTGGGCGCCGAGCAGCACCGAGGCGCGGATCAGCGCGCCTGTCTTGTGGATGTGCATGAACTCTAGCTCTTCCCGGCTCAGTTGCTGGCCGACCGCCGCGAGGTCGATCGCCTGGCCACCGGCCATGCCGCGCGAGCCCGAGGCCTGGGCCAGCAGCGTCAGCATGCCGAGCTGGGTGCCGGGGCTGTCCGCGAGCGGGGTGTCGGCGAGCACCTGGAAGGCCAGTGTTTGCAGTGCGTCGCCGACCAGCAGCGCGGTGGCTTCATCGTACTCGACATGCACTGTGGGCTTGCCCCGGCGCAGGACGTCGTCGTCCATACAGGGCAAATCGTCGTGGACCAGCGAATAGGCGTGGATCAACTCCACTGCGCAGCCGATGCGGTCCAGCCGTTGCCGGGAGGCGCCTGCCAGCTCGCCTGCGGCGTGTACCAGCAGGGGACGCACTCGCTTGCCGCCGCCGAGCACCGCATAGCGCATCGCGGCATGAAGGCGGGCAGGGGCGAGTGCAGCGTCCGGCAGGACGTCAGCCAATGCGGTTTCCATCTGGTGCTGAACCGACTGCATCCACGTCTGGAAGTTGCTCATGTTCATGCATCTCCCTGAGTGCCGCTCTGGGTGAAGTCCACCAGCTTCTCGCCTTCCAGTTGGCGGATGCGTTGTTCCGCCTTGTTCAGCGTCTCCTGGCAGTACTTCAGCAGCCCCACGCCCTTCTGGTAACACTCCAGTGCTTGTTCGAGCGGGAGATTGCCGGACTCCATTTCCTGCACGATGGTTTCCAGTTCGGAGACGGCGGCTTCGAACGACGAGGGCGATGACGCCGGCTTGGGCATTGGATCTATAAGGCAAGCGGGGAAAAACGGGAAAATAACCGATCGTACGTCTGGCGGTCAAACGGCGTCTGGCTTAAACTAACCCGTTTATTTTTCCGGATTTCTGGTCCCGCATAGGAGGTTCGGGGATGTCCGATATCGCTTCCACGGCTCAATTGGCCCCGGCTGTTTCCCAGTTGCCGGTGTCCTGGTACTTCGACGAAAAGGTTTTCGAATTGGAGAAGAAACTTCTCTTCGATGCCGGTCCGGGGTACGTCGGCCATGAGCTGATGGTGCCTGAAGTCGGAAACTACCGCTCCCTGGAATGGCTGGACCATTCGAAGCTGCTCTTCCACACCGGCGATGGCGTGCATCAGCTGTCGAACATCTGCCGCCACCGCCAGGCCATCATGCTGCAAGGCAGTGGCAGCACCGAGCATGTGGTTTGCCCGATTCACCGCTGGACCTACGACAACCAGGGCAGCTTGATCGGCGCCCCGCATTTCCCGGCGAATCCCTGCCTGAACCTGAAGCGGGACAAGCTGGAGAACTGGCATGGTCTGCTATTCAAAGGGCCGCGTTCGGCGAATGACGACCTGGCAGGCATGCAGGTGGCGCAGGAACTGGATTTCTCCGGCTACAAACTGGACCGCGTCGAGATCCACGAGTGCAACTACAACTGGAAGACCTTCATCGAGGTGTATCTGGAGGATTACCACGTTGTGCCTTACCACCCGGGTCTCGGTAACTTCGTTACCTGCGATGACCTGACCTGGCAGTTCGGCGACTGGTACTCGGTGCAGCGCGTCGGCATCACCTCGCTGGCCAAGCCGGGCTCGGCCACCTACGGCAAGTGGCACAAGGCGGTGCAGGAGTATTACGGCGAGAAGCGGCCTCAGCATGGCGCGATCTGGCTGACTTACTACCCGAACATCATGGTGGAGTGGTATCCCCATGTGCTGGTGGTCAGCACGCTGATCCCGACCGATGTGAACAAGACCACCAACGTGGTCGAGTTCTACTATCCGGAGGATATCGTCGAGTTCGAGCGCGAGTTCGTGGAGGCGGAACAGGCCGCCTACATGGAAACCGCGATCGAGGACGACGACATCGCCGAGCGCATGGACCGCGGCCGGCTGGCGCTGATGAAGGAAGGTCGCAGTGAGGTGGGGCCTTACCAGTCTCCCTTCGAGGACGGCATGCAGCATTTCCATGAGTTCTACCGCCGACTGATGGCGCCAGGTCTGGGTGGCGCTTGAGATGCTGCCGCCCGGCAAGTTTCTGCTGACTGGGCTGTGCTGAAATGAAAAAACGCCGACTGTGCAGACAGTCGGCGTTTTTATTTGGTGGCGCTGGAGGAGGCTGGTTCAGCGCGGTGTCTGCAGTTCTTTCGGCAGGGGGAAGGTGACCTTTTCCGGCACGCCATCCAGCGGGCGCACGCTGCCGCCGCCCAGCACCTTCAGCCGCTCTATCACCTGCTCCACCAGGATCTCCGGCGCGCTGGCGCCGGCGGTGACGCCGATGCGGCGCTTGCTGCTCACCCAGGCCGGATCGATGCCTTCTGCGTTGTCAACCAGATAGGCCGGCACGCCGCGCAGTTCAGCCACTTCACGCAGGCGGTTCGAGTTGGAACTGTTGCGCGAGCCCACCACGAACACCACGTCCACATGCGGCGTCATGAACTTCACCGCATCCTGCCGGTTCTGGGTGGCGTAGCAGATGTCGTCCTTCTTCGGGCCGATGATGTTGGGGAAGCGTTCGCGTAGCGCGGTGACGATGGTTGCCGCATCATCCACCGACAGCGTGGTCTGGGTGACGTAGGCCAGCTTGTCCGGATCAGCCACCTGAAGCCCGGCGACGTCGGCGGGCGACTCGACCAGATGTACGCCATCCTTTACCTGCCCCATGGTGCCTTCCACCTCCGGATGCCCCTTGTGGCCGATCATGATCAGCTCGCGGCCTTGTTCTCGCATGCGGCCGACTTCGATGTGCACCTTGGTGACCAGCGGACAGGTCGCATCGAACACTCGCAGGCCGCGGTGCTCCGCCTCTTCGCGCACCGCCAGCGACACGCCGTGGGCACTGAAGATGACCGTGTTGCCGGCCGGCACCTCGTCCAGTTCCTCGACGAAGATGGCACCTTTGGCGCGCAGGTCGTCGACCACGAATTTGTTGTGCACCACCTCGTGGCGCACATAGATGGGCGCGCCGAAGCGGGTCAGCGCCCGCTCCACGATCTCGATCGCGCGCTCCACGCCGGCGCAGAAGCCGCGCGGCGTGGCCAGGAGGATTTCGTTTTCCGTCATGCTGCTCTCTCTGTTGCCCTGTAGCCGGTGGGCTTACAGGATGCCGATCACTTCCACCTCGAAGCGGATGGCTTTGCCGGCGAGCGGATGGTTGAAGTCGATCAGCGCAGACTGCTCGTCGATCTCGCGGACCAGGCCTGAATAGCGCGAGCCGTCGGGGGCGGTGAATTCCATGATGCTCATCGGCTCGATGGCCTCGTCCGGCATGTGCTCCCGCTTCACTCGCTCGACCAGCTCCGCGCGGTGCGGGCCGAAGCCTTGCTCGGGCTCCAACTCGAAAACCTGCCGGCTGCCGACTCCCAGGCCAATGATGAGCTGCTCCATCGCGGGCAGCATTTCGCTGGCGCCGAGTTGCAGGGTGGCGGGCGTGGCTTCGAAGGTGCTGATCAGCGGCTGACCGTTCGGTAGTGCGATGCGGTAGTGCAGGGTGACCAGGCTGTTGGCTTCGACGGTGTTGCTCACGAGGGGTTCTCCGCGGTCGGGTCGGGGGCCTTGCGCCGGTCGTGGCGGAACTGGCCCCACAGCATTAGGACGACGCCGATGGTGATCGCCGAATCGGCGAGGTTGAAGGCCGGCCAGCCGTAGCGGCCGACGTGGAAGTAGAGGAAGTCGACCACCGCGCTGTGGATCAGCCGGTCGATGACATTGCCGACTGCGCCGCCGATGATCATCGCGAAGGCCAGCGGCAGCAGCTTCTCGGCGCGATGTTGGTACATCAGCCGCAGCAGCCAGCCGCAGATCATTACCGCCAGCACAGTGAAGAACCAGCGCTGCCAGCCGGAATGCTCCGCCAGGAAGCTGAAGGCGGCCCCGGGATTGTAGACCAGCACCAGGTCGAAGAAGCCGGTGACCGGGATGGCCTGACCGTAGTCCAGGTTCGCCAGCACCAGCTGCTTGGTCAGCTGATCCAGCGCGGCGACGACAACTGCCGCGATCAGCCAGGGCGCGAGTTCCCGCAAAGGGCGGGCCTCAGGCGTGGCCACGCTGCTCGCCTTCGCCGAACAGATTGCTGTGGCAGCGGGCGCACAGCGTCGGGTGATCGGCGTGGGAGCCGACATCGTCGGTGTAATGCCAGCAGCGCTCGCACTTGGTTCTGGCGCTCGGGGTGGCGACGATACGCTCTTCGTCGGCGCTGGCCACCTGGCTCAGCACCGCGGTGGAGGTCATGGTGACGAAGCGCAGATCGCTTTCCAGGCTGGCCAGCGCGGCGAATTTGTCGGCAGCCAGCTTCAGTTCCAGCTCGGCTTGCAGGGAAGAGCCGACCCGCCCGGCGGTGCGCAAGGCCTCGATTTCCTTCAGCCCGTCGGCGCGGACGGCGCGGATCAGCTCCCAGCGCGCCGACAGTCCGGCCTCGGCTTCCTGCGCCGGCAGCGCGTGGAAGGTGTGCAGCATCACGCTGTCGTCCTTCGCCTCCGGATTGAGGATGGCCCAGGCCTCTTCTGCGGTGAAGGAGAGGATGGGCGCCATCAGCTTCAGCAGCGTCTGGGTGATGTGCCACAGCGCGGTCTGCGCGGCGCGGCGCGCCTTGGAGTCCGCCTTGGTGGTGTAGAGACGGTCCTTCAGGATGTCGAGGTAGAAGGCGCCCAGGTCTTCGGCGCAGAACACCTGCAGCGCCTGCACGATGCGGTGGAACTCGAAGCGAGCGTAGTCGGCCTCGGCCTGCGTCGCCATCTTGCGGGTGAGGGCGAGGGCGTAGCGGTCGATGTCCAGCCACTCCTCGACCGCGATCGCATCCTTGGCAATGTCGAAGTCGGCGGTGTTGGCGAGCAGGAAGCGCAGGGTGTTGCGCACGCGGCGATAGACCTCGACCACCCGGTCCAGGATCTCCTTGCTGATGGAGAGCTCGCCGGAATAGTCGGTGGAGGCTACCCACAGGCGCAGGATCTCGGCGCCCATCTTCTCGGACACCTCCTGCGGCAGGATGGTGTTGCCCAGCGACTTGGACATCTTGCGGCCCTGCTGGTCCACCGTGAAGCCGTGGGTGAGCAGCGCCTGGTAGGGCGGGTGGCCGTCGATGGCGCAGCCGGTGAGTAGGGAGGAGTGGAACCAGCCGCGGTGCTGGTCCGAGCCCTCCAGGTAAAGATCGGCGCGGGGGCCTTGTACATGGCCGTCTGGATGCGAGCCGCGCAGCACGTGCCAGTGGGTGGTGCCGGAGTCGAACCATACGTCCAGGGTGTCGCTGATCTTGTCGTAGTCGGCGGCCTCGTCGCCTAGCAGTTCCTTGGCGTCCAGCTTGAACCAGGCTTCGATGCCTTCCTTTTCCACTCGCAGGGCGACCTGCTCCATCAACTCCGCGGTGCGCGGATGCAACTCGCCGGTCTCCTTGTGCAGGAAGAAGGGGATGGGTACGCCCCAGTTGCGCTGGCGCGAGATGCACCAGTCGGGCCGGTTAGCGATCATGGCGTGCAGTCGCGACTGGCCCCAGGCGGGGAAGAAGCGCGTTGCCTCGACGCCGCGCAGCGCCCGCTCGCGCAGCGTGGAGCCGTCCGCGACCTGCTTGTCCATGCCGACGAACCACTGCGCGGTGGCGCGGTAGATCAGCGGCGTCTTGTGGCGCCAGCAGTGCATGTAGCTGTGGTTGATCTTGGCGTCGGCGAGCAGGCTGCCGACTTCTCGCAGCTTCTCGATCACAGCCGGATTGGCCTTCCAGATGTTCAGGCCACCAAAGAAGGGCAGGTCGGGGGCATAGCGGCCATCGCTCATCACCGGGGTGAGGATGTCATCGCTGCTCATGCCGTTGGCGCGGCAGGACTGGAAGTCTTCCAGGCCGTAGGCTGGGGCGCTATGCACGATGCCGGTGCCTGCGTCCAGGGTGACGTAGTCGCCAAGGAAGACTGGCGACTGGCGGTCGTAGAACGGGTGTCGGAAGGAGAGGCGGTCCAGCGCTGCGCCCTTGGCGGTCGCAACGATGCGCCCGTCCAGGCCGTAGCGCTGCAAGCAGGAGGAAACCAGGTCCTGCGCCAGGATGAGGTAGCGCTCGCCGACGTCGACCAGCGCATAGTCGATCTCCGGATGCATGTTCAGCGCCTGGTTGGCCGGGATGGTCCAGGGCGTGGTCGTCCAGATGACGGCCAGGGCGGGCTTGGCGAGCGGCGCGAGGCCGAAGGCATCGGCAAGGCGCTGGGGCTCGGCGCAGGCGAAGCCGACGTCCACTGCCGGAGAGGACTTGTCCGCGTATTCGACCTCGGCTTCCGCCAAGGCGGAGCCGCAGTCGAAACACCAGTTCACCGGCTTCAGGCCCTTGAACACATAGCCGGCCTTGACCATCTCGGCGAGGCCACGGATTTCGTTCGCCTCGTTGGCGAAGTTCATCGTCAGATAGGGATTGTCCCAGTCGCCCAGCACGCCCAGCCGGATGAACTCCTTCTTCTGGATGTCCACCTGCTCGGCTGCATAGGCGCGGCACAGCTCACGGACCTTGTCCGCCGGCAGGTTCTTGCCGTGGGTGACTTCCACCTTGTGCTCGATGGGCAGGCCGTGGCAGTCCCAGCCCGGCACGTAAGGCGCGTCGAAACCGGCCAGCGTCTTGGAGCGGACGATGATGTCCTTGAGGATCTTGTTCAGCGCATGACCGAGGTGCAGGTTGCCGTTAGCGTAGGGCGGTCCATCGTGCAGCACGAACTTGGGACGCCCGGCGGAGGCGGTGCGGATCTTCTTGTAGAGCTGCTTCTGCTGCCATTGGGCAATCCAGCCCGGCTCCCGCTTCGGCAGGTCGCCGCGCATCGGGAAGGGCGTGTCGGGCAGGTTCAGGGTCTTGCGGTAATCGGCCATGATGTCTTCTTCAATTCCGGACTAATTCGTATGGGCGGCGTGCCAAGCCCGTGCATCGTCGGCGTCGCGACGGATCTGGGCGGTCAGGGCGTCGAAGGATTCGAAACGCTGTTCCTGGCGGAGTTTGTGCAGGAAATGCACCCGCAGATGGGCGCCGTAGCATTCCTGTTGCCAATCGAACAGGTGAACTTCCAGCCGCGGCCGGCCGCTTCCATCCACCGTTGGTCGGGTACCAATATTGGCGACACCCTGAACGGTACGAGCGGCAAGCAGGCCTTCGACGCTGACGGCGAAAACGCCCGACAAGGCAGGGCGGCGATGCTTCAGCTGGATGTTCGCGGTGGGATAGCCCAACTGGCGGCCCAACTTATCTCCGTGGGCAACCCGGCCGGCGATGCTGTAGGGGCGACCCAGCAGTTCCGCTGCGTGGGCGAGTTCGCCTTTCGCCAAGGCCGCGCGCACCGCGGAGCTGGAAACCCGTTCCCCGGCGACGTCGAGCGTCGCCATGGATTCGACGCCAAAACCATTCACCCGCCCAACGCTCTGCAGCATGGCGAAGTCGCCGCGGCGGCGGGCGCCGAAGCGGAAGTCGTCACCAATATATAAATGGCGAACCGCGAGTCCGCGGACGAGAATGCCGTCGATGAAATTCTCTGCGGATAGCGCCGCAAAGTCTGCGTTGAAGCGGCAGACGTAGGCGCGCTCCACGCCGCTCGCGGCGAGCAGGATGAGTTTCTCACGCAGGGAGGAGAGGCGGGCGGGAGCCTCCGCAGCCGAAAAATATTCCCGCGGATGCGGCTCGAAAGTGAGCACCGCCGCCGGCAGCCCGAGTGCGCGGGCCTTTTCGGTGAGCAGCGAGAGCAGGGCCTGGTGGCCTCGGTGAACTCCGTCGAAGTTGCCGATGGTGAGCACCGAGGGCTGGTCAGCCTGCTCGGGAATCCCGCGAAAGACCTGCATAACTGCCCAAAAAAGCAGTAATTATAGCGAGAAAGGCGGAGGGCGGTTCAGTCCAACTGGGCGACACGAGTGCGGGATGCAGGCGGATTGTCGCTCGCATACCGGCGAATGCCGCGGAGGATGGCCTCGGCCATCTTATCCTGGTAGGCGTCGTCGTTGAGGCGGCGCTCTTCCTCTGGATTGCTGATGAAGGCGGTCTCGACCAGGATGGAAGGAATATCCGGCGCTTTCAGTACCGCGAATCCCGCCTGTTCAACCTGGGCCTTGTGCAGGGTGTTGATGTCGCCCAGTTCCGAAAGAACAGCCTTTCCGAGCTTGAGGCTGTCGTTGATCGTAGCCGTCTGGGAGAGGTCCAGCAGGGTGCGGGCGAGGTGTCCGTCCTGCTTGGCCAGATTCACGCCACCGATGAGGTCGGCGTCGTTCTCCTTCTGCGCCAGCCAACGAGCTGCAGAGCTGGTCGCACCGCGTTCGGATAGCACAAACACCGAGCTTCCCCGCGCCTCAGGGCGCACGAAGGCATCCGCGTGGATGGAGACGAATAGGTCGGCTTGCACTCGGCGCGCCTTGTCGACCCGCTGGTAGAGCGGCACGAAATAATCGCCATCCCGGGTCAGTACTGCGCGCATGTTCGGAATTGCGTCGATCTTGCGCTTGAGGCGACGGGCAATGTTCAGCGTCACCTGCTTCTCGTGGCTGCCGCGGCTGCCGATTGCGCCGGGGTCTTCGCCGCCATGTCCCGGATCCAGGGCGACGGTGAACAACCTCTCGACTTTCGGCGCATTGCGAACGGGGCGGGATGGGGCTGGTTCGGGTGCCGGCGGCATGGCAGCCGACGGCTGGGCAGAGCCCGACGCATCACCCGCGGCCGCATCCATCGGGGAAGGGCTCCGGATGAGTGCCAGGAGCGGGTCGGCTGGTTCGGTCGGATACAGGTCCAGCACCAGGCGGTGTCCATAGTCCCCCACCGGCTTGAGCGTGAACACCTGCGGATTGATGCCTGCCTTCAACTCGACGACGATGCGGACCACCCCTGGCCGGTTCTGGCCAGCACGGATGAGCCGGATATAAGGATCGGACTCCAGAACCTTGGAAGGCAGTGACTGGAGAACACTGTTCAGTTCCACTCCCTCCAGATCAACAACCAGACGCTCGGGATCCTTGACCAGGAGATGGGTGAACTTGAGCTCGGTGCTGCCTTCCAGGGTGATGCGGGTGTATTCCTCTGCCGGCCAGACGCGGACGGCGAGGAGGTTGGCGGCCGCGTAGCCGCTCGGACTGACCAGGAGCGCCAGCGACGCGCCCGCCAGCTTGAGGAGGTCGCGTCGGCTCAGGCCGGTCGGGTGGCGCTGCCCCGCGTATTCAATTGCTCCACCAGTCGGTTCAGGCATGCTTGCCCCGTTGCGGTCTTGGCTGTGACGGTTGCTTGTCGTCCCTCTCCGACGAGGGATAGATGGATCTCGACATCTGGCTGCGGCAGGTGAGGGCTGGCTTTGTCCGGCCACTCGACCACACAAACGCCTTGTCCGGTGAAGTATTCGTCAAGGCCTGCATCCAGGTATTCGTCCGGCGAATCGAAGCGATAAAAATCAAAGTGATAAAAGTCTAATCTAGAAACTAGGTAAGGTTCAATCAAGGTATAGGTGGGGCTCTTGACTTTTTGCGTATGGCCAAGGCCCCGGAGCATGCCGCGCGTCAACGTGGTCTTTCCCGCTCCCAGGTTGCCTTGCAACCAGAGTTGCAGTCCCGGCTCGAGGCTGCGGCCTATGATTTCGCCCAGCGCGAGGGTATCCGGCTCGTCTTGAAGGGTGAGCGTTACTGAAGCGCCGCCGCTATCATCACTGGGGTGAATGGTGCTGAGCATGAAAACCTCGTGGAGAAGGATGTAGCTGCCGACAGCGGCCACCTGGCGGATCTATATAAGAAGATCCAGGGCTGGGGTGCCGAACTGGGCTTTGAATCCATTGCCGTAGCGGGCGTTGATCTCGCCGATCAGGAGGATGGCCTGCTGCGATGGCTCGCTGCCGGCTTCCATGGGGAGATGGATTATATGGCCCGCCATGGCCTGATGCGGGCGCGTCCTGCGGAATTGGTGCCGGGCGCGGTACGCGTCATCACTGCCCGGCTCAACTATTGGCCGGGGGGGCGGGAGCCGGGTGAGGTGCTGGCGGATGCGAAGCTCGCCTATATATCTCGCTATGCGTTGGGGCGGGATTATCACAAGGTGCTCCGCGCCCGCTTGCAGGTTCTGGCGGAGCGTATCCATGAGCGCGCGCCTCACGGCTACCGAGTGTTCACCGATTCAGCTCCGGTCATGGAGGTGGCGCTTGCCGCCAAGGGTGGTCTCGGATGGAGAGGTAAGCACACGCTGCTGCTGGATCGCTCCGTTGGCTCCTATTTCTTCTTAGGGGAGATATTCACCGATCTTCCCCTGCCGCTGACATCTGAGGTCTCGCCTCATTGTGGAAGCTGTAGCGCCTGCATCGAAGCCTGTCCGACAGGGGCGATCGTCGGACCGTATCGTCTCGATGCCCGACGCTGTATCTCCTATTTGACGATAGAGTTAAAGGGAGCGATTCCGGAGCCGCTGAGGCCATTGATAGGCAATCGCATATATGGATGCGACGACTGTCAGCTGGTCTGTCCGTGGAATCGTTTTGCTAAGTCGACGGAAGTGCCGGATTTTTTACCCAGGCATGGTCTGGACGGAGTTGAGCTCTGTGAACTGTTCATGTGGTCTGAAGCGGATTTCAACGAAAGGATGGCCGGCAGTCCCATTCGACGAATTGGCTATATCGCCTGGCTGAGGAATATTGCGGTCGCACTGGGCAATGCCCAGGCCTCACCCGAGGTGATCGCCGCGCTGCAAGCTCGCGCTAACCATGCATCGCAGTTGGTTCGAGAGCATGTGGAATGGGCCTTGGCGCGCCTCATTGAGGCGGAGTGAAATTTTTTGGTTTTGAGGGTTGACGGTATTTGTGTGGTGTCTATAATGCGCACCTCTTCAGCGCTGCAGCGGAACGCGGCGGAGCTGAAAGGCTTGAGAAGCAAGGCGTTCT
>NZ_SNVV01000011.1 GCF_004361735.1 Azoarcus indigens
TCGCCAACAGCGGCACGGTGCAGGCGCGCACGCTGGCGGAAAAGGAAGGGCGCATCCTGCTGCTGGCCGACATGAGCCACGGCGAGGTCAAACACAGCGGCCTGCTCGACGCCAGCGCGCCGCAGAGCGGGGATGGCGGCTTCATCGAAACCAGCGCCGCCACCGTCACCCTGGAGTCCGGGCGCAAAGTCACCACGCTGGCGGCGAACGGCCAGACCGGCAGCTGGCTGATCGACCCGAACGACTACACCATCGCCGCCAACGGCGGCAACCTCACCGGCGCCGAGCTGTCGGCGGATCTGGCCAGCACCAGCGTCACCATCAGCACCGCGACCCAGGGCACGGCCGGCGGCAACGGCGACATCTTCGTGAACGATGCGGTGAGCTGGAACGCGGCCACCACGCTGACGCTGAACGCCCAGCGCAATATCGAGATCAACGCGCCCATCACGGTGGCGAACGCCGGCGGCGGGCTGGCATTGAACTACGGCGGCTCGGACTACAGCCTGGGCGCGCCGGTGAGCTTCACCGCCGGCAGCGGCGGCAGCTTCAGCGTGAATGGCCAGGCCTACACGCTGATCCACAGCATGGCTGAACTGGCGGCCATAGAGAGCACCGGCCCGCGCAACGGCGATGGCTGGATCATCGGCAATTACGCGCTGGCGACCAATCTGGACGCCGCCGGCCAGACATATGGCCGCGCCCTCATCGGCCATTTCGGCACCTTCTTCAATGGCACCTTCACCGGCCTGGGCCACATCATCCGCAATCTCACCGTCGATGGCGGCACCAACTCCGTGGGCGGAAGCAGCAGCTACTACGTCGGCTTGTTCGGCTACACGATGAGAAATTCGCTGATCCGCGACCTTGGCCTGGTAGACGCCAGCATGCACGGCTACCAGGCGGTGGGCGGTCTGGCGGGCGTCAACTACGGCACGCTGAAGGGCGTGTTCGCGACCGGCGAGGTGTGGGCGGAGGATGGCGGTGTCGGTGGCCTCGTCGGCTGGAACGTGGGCCGGATCGAAAACGCCTACGCCGGGGCGGAGATTGCCGGCAATTACGATGTGGGCGGCGTGGTGGGCTGGAACGGCGACGATTCCTTCAGTGGCCAGCAGGGCTACATCCTGAATGTCTATTCGATGAGCGTCGCGCGCGGGCAGTCCGGCAGCTTCGGCGGACTGGTCGGCAGCAATTGGCTCGTTGCGGCCGCCAGCGTGGTCAACAGCTATTACTACGGCTCGGCCGGCAGCTACGGCGGCACCGGCGGTTCGGCGGTGAGCGCGGACCAGTTGAAGAACCTGTCCACCTTCGGCAACTGGGACATCGACAATGTTGGCGGCAGCGGCTCCACCTGGCGCATCTACGAGGGCTACAGCACGCCGCTGCTGCGCGCTTTCCTCACGCCGGTGAAGGTGAGCGTGGGCGTGATGGGCGACAAGACCTACGATGGCTTTTACGCCAGCGGTTCCAGCGACCTCCATCAGGTGCCCGGCAACGTCACCCTGCAACAGGGCCAGGGCCCGCTTTACTACACCACCACCGGTGCCGACGCCGGGAGCTACAGCACCGCCGCCGGCAACCTCCGGATCACCGGCAACGCGCTGTATTCCACCCAGACCGGCTACGACATCCTTTACGAGGGTGCGCTGAACATCGACAAGGCGACGCTGACGGTGACCGCCAACGACGCCGCCAAGACCTACGACGGCCAGGCCTGGAGCGGCGGCAACGGCGTGAGCTACAGCGGCTTCGTCAATGGCGAGGACGAGTCGGTGCTGTCCGGCACGCTGAGCTACGGCGGCAGCGGCCAGGGCGCGGTGAATGCCGGCAGCTACGCCATCAGCGCCTCCGGCCTCGGCAGCGGCAACTACAGCCTCAGCTATGTGGACGGCACGCTGACGGTGGACAAGGCGGCGCTGACGGTGCGCTCCCACGGCGACGGCAAGACCTATGACGGCCTCGCCTACGCCGGTGGCGGCGTCGTCTCCTATGACGGCTTCGTCAATGGCGAGGATGCTTCGGTGCTGAGCGGTAGCCTCGCCTATGGCGGCGACGCCCAGGGCGCGATCAACGCCGGCAACTACACCATTTCGCTGTCCGGGCTGAGCTCGAACAACTACGCCATCGGCTATGTGGATGGCACGCTGGCGGTGCACAAGGCGGCGCTCACCGTGACCGCCAACGACGCCGCCAAGACCTACGACGGCCAGGCCTGGAGCGGCGGCAACGGCGTGAGCTACAGCGGCTTCGTCAATGGCGAGGACGCCTCGGTGCTGTCGGGCACGCTGAGCTATGGCGGCAGCGGCCAGGGCGCGGTGAATGCCGGCGGCTACGCCATCAGCGCCTCCGGCCTCGCCAGCGGCAACTACTTCATCAGCTATGTGGATGGCGTGCTGACGGTGAACAAGGCGGCCCTCACGGTGACCGCCAATGACGCCAGCAAGACCTACGACGGCCGTGCCTGGAGCGGCGGCAACGGGGTGAGCTACAGCGGCCTGGCCGGTGGCGATACGGCGGCGGTGCTGGACGGTGCGCCGAGCTACGGTGGCGCCAGCCAGGGCGCGATGGCCGCCGGCAGCTATGCCATCAGCGTCGCTGGCCTGAGCAGCGACAACTACGACATCCGCTTCGTGGATGGCCTGCTGACCATAGGCCGCCCGCTGCAGAGCGGCGACGCCGCCCGCCTCGGCGAGCGGGCGCGGCAGAGCGAGGGAGCGCAGCCGCCGCAACTCCGGTTGGCGGCGGCGGGGCTGGGGCAGCCCGCTCCGCTCAGCCTGGCGCAGGGTTTCATCGCGCTGCCGACCACGGCGGAGTAGGGTGCTCTCCGTCTGCGCAAGGACAGGCGGGTGCGTGTTGCTTTGCAGCAAACGGTGAGCCAAAGTGAGGAGACGCGGCGCCTGGGGCCGCGCATTCATGGAGGCCATGTATATGCCCGGCATATCCCGCTTCGACCAGGATTTCGGCGCCGTTGTCCTGGAACTGGCCGGCTTGTCCGCCCTCTGTGGCGTCCGCCTGCGCGACCCCGGCGTGGTGGATGCGGTGCTGCGCGGCGACGAGCTGATCCGCCATACCAATCCCACCGCCTTCGACAAGATGCGCGGCCTGCTGGTACTGGCCTTCACCCTGGTGGAGCGCTCGGTGGCGGCGCAGGGAGCGGAGTCCACCGCCGAGTTCGTCGCCAGCGCGATTGCCGAGGCGAGCGAACGGCGGGATATGTTCGGCTAGGGTTCGCTGGCCGCGACAGGGGCAGCGTGATGCAGCGCAGAGGGCAGACGCTGCCCGGCGCCAGGGTCTGCCCCCGTCGCGGGAGAGGGGCCACGGCGCCTGGATTACCGCTGGCGGCCTAATCCAGGCAGACGCCTCTTTGCGGCGCCCCCCCTGCCCGGTCCTGCCCCGCGAGGGGGAGTGCGGCGGCGGTGCCGCTAGCGCGTCGCCCCATCCCGCCTCAATCCCCCTTGTCCAGCCCGTACCGCGTCAGCTTGCTGCGCAGGCCGACGCGGGACAGGCCGAGCTCCTTGGCGGCGCGGGTCTTGTTCCAGCGGTGGCGGATCAGGCTCTCGCGCACGATGCGCGCTTCCAGCGTCTCCAGCCGGGTCTTGAGGTCGCCCTCCAGCTCGCCCAGCAGGTTGAGCGCCGGCTCCTCGGCGGCCTCGCCGGCGCGCAGCACCCGCGGGCTGAGGTGGCTGGCGGAGAGGCTGTCGCCGTCGGCCAGGGCGATCATGCGCAGCACCTCGTTGCGCAGCTCGCGCACATTGCCCGGCCAGCGCCAGGCCACCAGGCAGTCGATGATCTCCCCGGACAGCGGCTCGAAGCGGCGGCCGAGCGCGGCCTGGCTCTCGTCCAGCAGCGCCTGGGCGATCAGCGGGATGTCCATCGGCCGTTCGCGCAGCGGCGGCACCGACACGGTGACGGCGGCGAGGCGGTAGTAGAGATCCTCGCGGAAGCGGCCGGCCAGCACCTCGGCCTCCAGGTCGCGGTTGGTAGCGGCGATCACCCGCGCATCCACCGGAATCGGCCGCGCCGCGCCCACCGGCCGCACTTCGCCCTCCTGCAGTACCCGCAGCAGCTTCACCTGGAAGGCGGCGGAGGTTTCGCCCACCTCGTCCAGCAGCATGGTGCCGCCGTCGGCCTGCTTGAACAGGCCGATGCGGTCTTCGAACGCGCCGGTGAAGGCGCCGCGCTTGTGGCCGAAGAGTTCGGACTCCAGCAGTTGGTCCGGCAGCGCGCCGCAGTTCTCCACCACGAAGGCTTCGTCCGCGCGCCGGCTGTCGTAGTGCAGCGCCCGCGCCAGCAGCTCCTTGCCGGTGCCGGATTCGCCGGTGAGCAGCACCGGGATGTCCAGCGCCGAGAGCTTTTTCACCAGCGCGCAGATGCCGTGCATCGGCGAGCCGGGGGCACGCACGATGGCGTCCAGCGCGAAGCGGCGGCGGGCGGCGCCGCGGCGGTTCTCCACCTGCCGCTCCAGCACCGGAGCGGCGGTGCGCAGCTCCATCGCCAGGCGCTGGTTCTCGGCATGCAGGCGCGCCATCTCGGCGGCGGATTTCAGTGTCAGCAGCAGCTGCTCCGGCTGCCAGGGCTTGAGCAGGTACTGGTAGATGCCGGCCTGGTTGATGCCGTCGATGATGTCTTCGGAGTCGGTGTAGCCGGAGATGATGATGCGGATGGCTTCCGGCCAGCGCTCGCGCACCTGGCGCAGCAGGGCGACGCCGGAGGTGCCGGGCATGCGCTGGTCGCACAGCACGATGCGTATCCATTCGCGCTCCAGCACCGCCAGCGCTTCCTCGGCGTTGGAGGCGGTGTGGACTTCGAAGTCCTCCTCCAGCGTGCGGCGCAGGGCTTCCTGGGAGCGGACCTCGTCATCGACGACGAGGATGGCGGGCAGTTCGGGGGGCAGCGGTGGGGTCATGGCTATCGCGGGGTCAGCAGATGCGGGGCAGCGGCTCGCCGCTGAGCCAGTCCAGCATGCGCTGGCCGCCCAGCGGGGTGGCGAGCTGGACGAAGTGGTGGGCGTCTTCCACCACGGTGCCGATGCGGGCGGCGGCGCTGCCCAGCGGGTGGGCGCGCAGCGCGGCCAGCGCGGCGTCGGCGCTTTCCGGGGCGACGACCGCGATCAGCTTGCCTTCGTTGGCGAGGTAGAGCGGGTCCAGGCCGAGCAGCTCGCAGGCGGCTTCCACCTGGGGATGGACTGGCACCGCGGCCTCTTCGATGCGCATGCCGGCGCCGGACTGGCGGGCGATCTCGTTCAGCGTGGTCGCCAGCCCGCCGCGGGTGGGATCGCGCAGCACGCGGATGGCCTCGGCCGGCAGCGCGGCGTAGAGCGCTTCCACCAGGCCGTGCAGGGCGGCGCTGTCGGAGCGGATCTCGGAGTCGAAGGCGAGCGATTCGCGTACCGCCAGGATGGCCATGCCGTGGTCGCCCATGCTGCCGGACACCAGCACCACGTCGCCCGGCCGCGCGCGGGCGCCGCCGGGGCTGCGCTCCGCCGGCAGCGCGCCGATGCCGGTGGTGGCGATGAACACGCCGTCGCCCTTGCCCTGCTCGACCACCTTGGTGTCGCCGGTGACCACCGGCACGCCTGCGGCGCGGCTGGCGGCGGCCATGGAATCGACGATGCGCTTGAGGTCGGCCAGCGGGTAGCCCTCTTCCAGGATGAAGCTGGCGGAGAGGTAGAGCGGCCGGGCGCCCATCACCGCGAGGTCGTTCACCGTGCCGTGCACCGCCAGGCTGCCGATGTCGCCGCCGGGGAAGAACAGCGGCGAGACGACATGGCCGTCGGTCGCCATCACCAGGCGTTCGCCGGGCGCCGGGGCGGGCAGCACCGCGCCGTCGTCGCCCTGGCCCAGCCAGGGGTTGTCGAAGGCGCGGGCGAAGAGTTCGGCCACCAGCTGGGCGGTGGCGCGGCCGCCGGCGCCGTGGTTCATGTCCACACGGCCGGAGCGCAGGTCCAGCGGGCGGGTGTAGTGGGTTTTCATGGCTTGTCGTTGTTTTGGGTGAGGCACTGGCCAGCCGGGAGCATAGCCGGCCGGCGGCGGGCGGTGTCCAGGCCGGGGAAAACAGGCCGGCCGCAAGCGGCCGGCAGGGCGGCGTTCATCCGCTCGCTCACGCTGCGGCGACCGGGATGTCGCGGAAGCGGCCGTAGTTGTAGTGCGCCGCACAAGCGCCCTCGGAGGAGACCATGCAGGAGCCCATCGGCGTTTCCGGGGTACAGGCGGTGCCGAACAGCTTGCAGTCCGCCGGGCGCTTTTCGCCGCGCAGGATGGTGCCGCACTCGCAGGACTTGTGGTCCGGCACCGGCGCGTAGTCCAGGCCGAACTTGGCTTCGGCGTCCCAGGCGGCGAATTCCGGGCGGATGCGCAGCGCCGAGTCGGGCAGGCTGCCGAGGCCGCGCCATTCGTAGCTGTCGCGCAGGGTGAAGACTTCATCCACCAGCGCCTGGGCTTTGAGGTTGCCTTCGCGGGTGACGGCGCGGGTGAATTCGTTCTCGATCTCGGCGCGGCCGTCGTTCACCTGGCGGACCAGCATCAGGATGGACTGCATCACGTCCAGCGGCTCGAAGCCGGCGATGACCACCGGCTTGTGGTGCTGCCCGGCGACGAAATCATAGGGCCGGCTGCCGATGACGGTGGAGACGTGGGCCGGGCCGACGAAGCCGTCCAGCTTCACCCTGGCATCCGCCCCGGCGCCGGCCGGCGCATGCAGGATGGCGCGGATGGCGGCCGGGGTGAGCACGTGGTTGCACAGCACGCTGAAGTTGGCGAGGCCCAGCGCGCGGGCCTGGCGCAGCACCAGCGCGGTGGGCGGCGTGGTGGTCTCGAAGCCGATGGCGAGGAAGACGACTTCGCGCTGCGGCTCGCGCTGGGCCAGCGCCAGGGCGTCGGCGGCGGAATACACCATGCGGATGTCGGCGCGGTTCTTGTCCAGCCGGGCGCGCGCCTTCAGCAGCGACAGGCCGCCGGAGGCCGGTACCCGCAGGCAGTCGCCATAGGTGCAGATGGTGACGGCGCGCTCCATCGCCAGCCGGATGGCCATGTCGATGCGGCCCACCGGCAGCACGCACACCGGGCAGCCGGGGCCGTGGATCATGCGCACATTGGCCGGCAGCAGGTCGACCACGCCATAGCGGGAGATGGCGTGGGTGTGGCCGCCGCAGAACTCCATGAAGGCGTAGTGGCGCGCCGGGTCGGCCTCGCGGGCGATGGCGGCGCCGATGCCGCGGGCGAGTTCGCCGTCGCGGAATTCGTCCACGTACTTCATGCGTCCTCCAGCGAGGGGGTGAGGCCGGCCTGGGCGAACAGCGCCAGCGTGGCCTCGGCCTCCCGCTGGTCCAGCTTGGAGAGGGCGTAGCCGACGTGCACGATCACGTAGTCGCCGATGGCGACGCCGTCCACCAGCGCCAGCGAGATTTCCTTGGCGACGCCGCCGAGTTCCACCCGGGCGCGATCATCCGGCAGCAGTTCCGCCACGCGGGCGGGAATGGCGAGGCACATGCGTTCAATATCCTTCGAGCAGGTAGCGGGCGATGCGGGCCTGGCCGAGCGCGAGGCCGCCGTCGTTGGGCGGCACCTGGCGGGCTTCCAGCACGGTGAGGCCGCGGGCGGCGAGGCGGCGGCCGAGGTCGCGCGACAGCAGGCGGTTGAGGAAACAGCCGCCGGAGAGGGCGACGGTGCGGATGCCGGAAACATCGGTGGCGCGCAGCACCCAGGCTTCCAGCGCGGCGGCCAGGGTGGCGTGGAACAGGGCGGCGCCGCGGGCGGTGTTGCGCTCATCGGCCAGTACGGCGAGCAGCGGCAGCAGGTCCAGGGTGCCGGCTGCGGCGCCCTTGTCCTCCACCAAGCGCCAGCCGCCGGGCAGCGGCAGCGCCGGGCCGTGGGCGGTGGCCAGGCTCTCCAGCCGCATCGCGGCTTCGCCTTCGTAGCCCATGCGCTCGCACACGCCGAGCAGGCCGGCGGCGGCATCGAACCAGCGCCCCAGGCTGGTGGTGGGCGGACAGCGGGTGCCGGCCGCCAGCAGATCGGCCATGCGCCAGGCGGCCTGCTCACGGTGGAAGCGGGCGGCGATCTCGCCGCCGCGGCCGAGCAGGTGCAGCACCGCCGAGGCCATGCGCCAGGGTTCGCGGGCGGCCTTGTCGGCGCCGGGCAGCGGCAGGGCGGCGAGGTGGCCGAGGCGGGCGAAGCGCGGGCCATCCACCTGCAGCAGTTCGCCGCCCCAGGCGCGGCCGTCGCTGCCCAGGCCGGTGCCGTCCAGCGCCAGGCCCAGCGTGGGGCCGAGGTGGCGGTGCTCGGCTTCCACCGCGGCGATGTGGGCGTGGTGGTGCTGTACCGGGAAGGCGGGAATGCCCAGGCGCTCGGCCATGGCCAGCGCGGCGTGGGTGGAGGCGAAGTCCGGGTGCAGGTCGTGGGCGACCGCTTCCGGCTCCAGTGCCAGGATGTGGCGCAGGTGCTCGGCGGCTTCGTCCAGCGCCTGGCAGGCGCCGGCGGATTCGAGGTCGCCGACGTGCTGCGACATGAAGGCCTCGTCGCCGCGCGTCATGCACAGGGTGTTCTTGAGGAAGCCGCCGAAGGCCAGCACCGCCGCGCCCTTGCAGGCAAGCTTGACTGCGCTGGGGACGTAGCCGCGCGAGCGGCGGATGAACTGCATGTCGGCGTCGCCGGCGCGCGGCGAGGGCAGGCTGCGCACCACCGAGTCGTCGCAGCGCACGACGATGTCGCGGTCGTGCATCAGGTAGGCGTCGGCCACGCCCATCAGCCGGCGGGTGGCTTCGCGGTTGCCGATCACCAACGGCTCGCCGCCGGGATTGGCGGAGGTGCACACCAGGGCGAGGTCCTGCGCCATGTCCAGCCAGCCGGTGCCAGCGGGGCGGCCGGCGTGGTCGTGGAACAGCAGGTAGTGCAGCGGGGTGTAGGGCAGCATCAGGCCGACCCAGGCCAGGTGCGGGGCGACGCCATCCAGCTCGCGGTCCACGCTGGGCAGCTTGTCGCACAGCACCACCGGCCGCTCCGGGCTGGCGAGCAGGCGTTCGTCGGTGGGCGACAGCGCGGCCCAGCGCCGCGCCGAGGCGAGGTTGGCGACCATCAACGCGAGGGGTTTGTCCTCGCGCGACTTGCGTGCCCGCAGGCGGGCGACCGCTTCCGGGTTGCGGGCGTCGCACAGCAGGTGGAAGCCGCCCAGGCCCTTGATGGCCACGATCTCGCCGCACAGCAGGCGCAGCAAGGTGTCGGCCACCGGGTCGCGGGTGGCGACGGTGACGCCGTAGCCCTCCAGCAGGGCGAGATGTGGACCACAGGCCGGACAGGCGTTGGGCTCGGCATGGAAGCGGCGGTCGGCCGGGTCGCCGTACTCGTCGGCGCAATCCATGCAGAAGTCGAAGGCCGCCATGCTGGTGTTCACCCGGTCGTAGGGCAGGCCGCGGGTGATGGTGTAGCGTGGGCCGCAGTGGGTGCAGTTGATGAAGGGGTAGCGCCAGCGGCGGTCGGCGGGGTCGAACAGCTCGCGCAGGCAGTCGGCGCACACTGCGGTGTCCGGGCCGATGGCGGTGGTCACCTCGCCGCGGCGGGAGGCCGTGATGGTGAAGCCGTGGTCGCTGGCGTCGGTCTCGCGCAGATCGCTTTCCAGGTGGTCTATGCGTGCCCGCGGCGGCGCTTCGCCGTGCAGGCGGGCGATCAGTGCGGAGAGGTTGCCTGGTTTGCCCTGCACCTCGATCTCCACGCCGCCGCCGTCGTTGCGTACCCAGCCGGACAGGCCCAACTCCTGCGCCAGCCGGTAGACGAAGGGGCGGAAGCCCACGCCCTGGACGACGCCGCGCACCCGCAGCCGGCGGCGCTCCACGGTGGGAGGCAACTGGCGGGGGATGCCGCCGTCGCCGTTCATGATTGCGTCTCCGCAACCTCCACGGCGCTGCTGGAGGCCGCCGCGGCGCCGTCGGCGATCCAGTCCAGCCAGGCGTCGAAGCCTTCGCCGCTGGTGGAGGAGAGCTGCAGCACCCGCAGGCCGGGATTGACGCGGCGGGCGAAGTCGATGGCGCGCTGCACGTCGAAGCTGAGGTGGGGCAGCAGGTCGGTCTTGGACAGCAGCATCAGGTCGGCGGCGGCGAACATGTCCGGGTACTTGAGCGGCTTGTCCTCGCCCTCGGTCACCGACAGGATCACCACCTTGTGCGCCTCGCCGAGATCGAAGGCGGCCGGGCAGACGAGGTTGCCAACGTTCTCGATCAGCAGCAGGCTGCGCGGCGGAATGGCCAGCCGGGCGAAGGCCTCGCCCACCATGTGGGCGTCCAGGTGACAGCCCTTGCCGGTGTTGATCTGCAGCGCTGGCGCGCCGGTGGCGCGGATGCGCTCGGCGTCGAACTCGGTCTGCTGGTCGCCCTCGATCACCGCCACCGGCAGCCGGCCGGCGAGGCGGCGTATGGTTTCCACCAGCAGCGTGGTCTTGCCGGAGCCGGGGCTGGAGACGAGGTTGAGGGCGAACACGCCGCGGCGGGCCAGCCAGTCGCGGTTGGCGGCGGCGAGGCGGTCGTTCTTGCCCAGGATGTCCTGCTCTATCTTCACCATCTGCGCCTGCGACAGGCCGGGCGCATGGGCGTGGGCCGGGCCGTGGCCGTAGTGCAGCGCGCCGGCGCTGGCGGTGGGGCGGTGGGTTTCCGCCGCCGGCGGCGGGGTGGGCGTATGACCGGCTGCGGGTGCAGCGCCGGCGGCCGGCTTGAAGCCGACGCTGGTACTGGCCTTGGGCGGGGCCGCCGGGCGCGCCGGCTGGCCGTTGTAGCGCAGCTCTCCGCTGCCGCATCCACACACGGTACACATCGGTTCAGCTCTCCTTTTCCGGGGTGGGCTCGCCACTGGCGAGCGCCATTTCCTTCACCCGCATCTCGGTGCCGCCGGTGGGCTGCACCTGGTAGCCGCCGCAGCGCGGACAGGCGTCGTAGCGCTGGGCGATGGCGACGGTTTCGGCGCAGCGCAGGCACCAGCCGGTGCCGGGCACGCGCTCTATGCTTACCGTGGCGCCGTCGGCCACGCTGTCCTTCAGCACCACGTCCAGGCAGAAGCGCAGGCTTTCCACTTCCACCGCGGCGAGGTCGCCGATCTCCAGCACCACCGCTTCCACCCGGCTGGCGCCGTGGTTGCGGGCGGTGTCCTCGACGATGCTGCGCACGCCTTCGGCCAGGGACATTTCATGCATGGCCGGCTCCTGTTGCGGCGTCTTCCGTGGGATCGGCGTCGTCGAGTATTACCCGATAGGCTACACAGGGGTCCAGGGCCAGGGCGAGGGCATTCAGCCGCTTTTGGGCGATCCCGCTGTCCGGCGCCGGCCAGCCGCTGCCTTCGCTGGCGAAGCTGCCGGCGGGGTGGAAATTCCACTCGGTAGGGGCGCACACCCGGTAGTCGGCGATGCGGCCTTCGCCATCCAGGCGCACGCCGTGCAGCAGCAGGCCGCGGGCGGTTTCCACCCAGGCGAGGCCGACGCCCGGCGCCGGCGAGGCGGCATCCGCCAGCTCCGGCACCCCGGCGGCCAGCGGCTGGCGCAGCCGGCTGGCGCAGTCGGCGACGTCGATGACCTTGGCCAGCAGCCGGGCGGAGATGCGGTGGCCCTGCTCCAGCAACAGGCGCACCAGCGGCGATCCGGCGTTGCGTGCCAGCGGGCCGGTTTCGGCGGCGGCGCCGTGGTCGATGGGCTGCAGGCACCAGTCTTCGTCCGGCAGGCCGCCGAGCGCGTCCAGCCAGCCGGCGGCGCTGCGCCGCGGCAGCAGGGCCACCGCGCCGCTGGCCGGCGCGCCGGCGGTGCCGGAGCGCACCAGCGCGCCGAGCACGCTGCCCAGGCCGCCGCCGGCCTCGGCGCGGTCCACGAATTCGCCCAGGTTGCGCGGCTCGCGCAGGCGGGTGAAGAAGCCGGCCAGCAGTTCGCGGGCGACCAGGTCCAGCAGGTCGCCGCCGAGGGCGTAGGCCTCTTCCGCGCTCAGCGGGCGGGCGAGGCGGCGGTGCAGTTCGGCGTAGCGGTTGCGGCGGGCGTCGAAGCCGAGCAGCGGCGGCCAGTCCAGCAGCAGGCGCCACAGGTGTTCCTGGGCGGCTTCGGCGGCCAGGCAGCGTTCCAGCGCGGCGGCTTCGTCTTCACCGGGCGTGGGCTGGCCGAGGGCGGCGGCGCAGGCGAGGCGAGCGGCGCTCTGCTGGGCCTGGGCGCAGAGGGCGAACAGGCGCGGCACCAGCGCGGCGGCTTCGGCCGGGCTGCGGCCGGCGAGCAGGGCGGCGGCGCGCGGGCGCTGGTTGCGGATGTCGATATGCGTGAGCTGGCTGCCCTGGCGGTGGGCGTGCAGCAGCAGGGGGTCGGCTTGCGTGTTCATTCCCGGCCTCCGAACAGGCTGCCGCGCAGGAAGGCGCGGCGGGATACCGCCTGGTTGGAGAGCGGGCGCCCGGCCAGCCGCGCGGCTTCCGCATCCTCGCGCGCGGCGGCGGTGCTGTCCAGTGCGCCTTCGCCCGGCTGCAACAGGGCGTCGAAGGCGGCCAGCGCCACTGCTTCGGCGGCGGCCTGGTCGTCGAATTCGAACACCGGGGAGAACAGCGAGCAGGTCTGGTAGGGGCCGAGGCCGTCCTCGCTGCTGCCGAGGAAGGTGTAGCTGCCGGAGGGGAAGGCCCAGTCCTGCGATTCGCCGACGGCAATGGCGCGGAAGCGCCCGCCGCCGCCCGGCAGGATGACCAGCGACAGCGCCCAGGGAGTGAGCAGCACGCCCAGCCATTCGCCGTCGTGCCGCCGCATCGCCGGTACCGCCACCGCCAGCGCCGGATTGCACACCGGCAGCCCGGCCATGCGGGTGGCGGCGATGCGGGCGAAGGCGCGCTGCAGGGCGTCGGCGGGATTGCCGGCGTGGCCGGCGGGCGGTTGGGCGTGCATCGGGCGGGCTCGTTCTCGGGCTGCGGCGTTGGGCTGGCGGGCGTTCAGCGTGTGCCGCGGCGGAGGCGGTGTTTCATTCGTCCACCACCATGAACTTCTCCCGCGGCGCGTCGCAATTGGGGCAGGTCCAGTGCGCGGGCAGGGCGGCGAAGGGGGTGCCGGGCACCACCTGGGCGAGCGCGTCGCCCTCGGCCGGGTCGTAGATCCACCAGCAGATGCCGCATTCCAGGCGGGCGTTGGGGTCCAGGCGGTCTTCGTCGCCGAGGTAGCTGCCTTCGAACATGGTGTCGGGTCTCCGGTGGACGGCGTTCAGAGCTCGCCCAGGCTGTCGGTCCACTCGCGCAGGCGGGCGATGCTGTCGGCGAAGTCATCGGCGGCGGCCGGGGCGACGTCGGGCAGGTCGGTGACTTCCAGGGTGTTGAGGATGAGGGTGTCGGCGCTGTTGAAGTACTGCACCCACCAGGTGCGGGCCAGGCCGGTGCTGGTGATGCGGCAGTTGCCGTAGCCGCGCGACAGGATGACCGTGGGGCCGATGCCCAGGCTGGCGACCAGCCAGTTGAGGTCGTCCGGCGTCATCGGCAGCAGGGTGAGGTTGATGATGTGGGCGGGGGCGCCGGGGGCGTGGCGGGAGACTGCATCCAGCAACTCGTTCATCACCGCCGGCGCGTTCATGACGCCCTGCGGCGCCGGCGGCGGGGTGAGCGTGGCCGGCATGTCGATCTGCGGCCGGGTGACGGCGGCGGGCGGCATGGCGCAGGCTTCGATGCGGTCGAAGCTGCCATCCTCGGCGATGACGCGCCAGACACCGGCGAACACCGTTTCCTGGATGCGCAGCGCCGGCTCGCCGCCGCGGGCTTCCACCCGGGCGCTGACCTCGCCCTGGCCGAGGGCGTCATTCACCAGCGCCAGCACCTCCGCCGGCAGGCCAGCGAGGTTGGCCACCGGGTGGCCGGCGTCGCCGAAGCGCCAGGCGCTCATGGCCGCGATCAGGTTCTGCAGCAGGCCGACGGCGGCGTCGCGGGCGGCGGGGGCGACTTCGTCCGGCAGGCGCGGCGGGTTGAAGGTGTCCATGCCGCTGGGCATGGGCATGTACTCCAGGTCTTCTTCCTCGAAGGGCGACTGGGAGCCGGGACCGACGGCGACGACCGGGATGGGGAAGGCTTTCATCGGCGCTGTCCTCAGTGACAGGAAGTGGGAATGCTGGTGCGCACCGGGATGCCGATGCCGGGCCGGCGCGCGGCAGGGGTGGCGAGCATGCGGTTGATGGCGTCAACCAGCGGCCGCCAGTCGCGCATGCCTTCGACGGCGCCGACGTAGTCGCCGGGCTTGGCCTCCTCCGCGCCTTCCCCTTGCTGGCCGCCGCGCAGGAACAGCAGCGCCGGGTAGCGGCTGATGCCGAACTGGGCGGCGATCTCGCGGCTGGCGGCGGGGGCGGCGTAGGCGCGGCGGAAGGGGGCGTCGGCGGACTTCAGGGCTTCCGGCAGCACCACCACCATGTCCCAGGCTTCCGGGCAGCGCACCGGGTCGTCGGTGAGCAGGATCACCGCGTCGCCGGTCGCGGCGGCGAAGGCGGCGAGGTCGCCGGCCTCGAGCTGGGTGAAGCCGTCGCGCTCGCGCAGGCGCTGCAGGCCTTGCTCGAAGGGGCTGGTGCTGATGCCGAAGGAAGGGGCGTCGTTCATTTCTTCTGGTCTCTCAGGAAGTCGGGGAGCTGGGGTTCGCGGCCGACCAGGTCGGCGAAGGCGGCGTCCAGGTCGGGCGTGCCGCCGGCCATCAGGCTGTCCAGCGCGGCCAGCGCGGCCAGGCTGCGGGCGGCTTCGTCGGCGTCGATGACTTCGCGGGCGGCGCCGAGGAAGGTCATCAGCCAGGCGCCGGCCGGCTGCGGGCCGGTGAGCAGGGTGTCTATCCAGGTCTCGCCGCCGTCGCGGTCGCGGCACAGCGCGCGGCCGTCCTCGCAGCGCAGTACCTGCATGGGGATGCCGACGCACATCTCAGCGCGTCCTCCGGCGGGGCGAGGGCGTACAGGAGGCGGCCTTCACTGCGAGGCCTTGGGCATGAAGCGCTCGTCGCCGATGCGACAGGCCAGTTCCTCCGCCGGCCGGCCCTGCTCGTAGGCGTGCAGGGCGAGGGCGTCGTCGTTGAGGCGGGCGGGCGGGGTGGCGCGCGGCGTCAGCGTCACGCCCCATTCGCGCAGGCGGGCGGCGGCCAGTTCCACCGCTTCGGGCACACGGGCGCGCACCTGCGGCCGCAGGCTGCCGCCGAAATCCTCCAGTTCCACCGGCTGCACGCCGATCAGCAGCATCTGCGCCGGGCCGCGGCCCAGCATGGCGGCGGAGGCCAGCACCTCCTGGAAACCGGTCTGGTGCAGGCTCATCTTCTTGGCGCCCATGAAGCGCGGTACTTCGTCGTTCTCGACCAGGCGCATGGTGCCGGGCTCCAGGCCGTAATCCACCGCGTCGAACACGATCAGCCGCTGCGCGGCGGACACGTAGGGCAGCAGGTAGAGGCCCTGGGTGCCGCCGTCCATCACGGTGACGTCGGCCGGGGTTTCCCAGGCGGCGTCGAAGGCCTCGACGCAGCGCACGCCGAAGCCTTCGTCTGCCCACAGCAGGTTGCCGATGCCGAGGATGAGGGTGCTGCCGTAGGTGGATTCCATGGGGGCGTTCGCCGGTGTAACGAATGGCGTAACAGTTGCAGGGACTGTGCCAATTCCGGCGCATGGCTGGATATGTAGCCGAATCAGGGGCTTGGCTACGACTTCTTCGTCCAATGGAAATAGGCGGCGGCTGCGCTTCGCTACATTTCGTCGACAAAAGTGGAAAGCAATTGTCCATCGGGGTGCAAAGGGGCTTTGCGCACCGCAGCGTGGGTGTGCCCTCCGGTCGCAGCGGGGCGGCGCATGTGGGGAATACGACAGCGCGCATTTTGCGCAAGCGGCTGTTTGCAAAGGGAAAGGGGCCGCAGGCGTGGATGGCATCGAACCTGCTCGTCTGCCGCACCCCAACCCCCAGGGAGCATGCAGTGAAACTACAGATCGAACGCCGGCATGTGGAGGCCATGGTGCAGGCCTTCCCCCGGCTGGGCTGGCTGCAGGACCAGCTCAAGCTCGGCAACCGGGCCGAGGTGCCCTTCTCCCAGCTGGAGCATGCCGAGGTGTGCTTTCTCGGCGACCTCTACGGCGCCGGCGGGCCCAACGAGCGCGCCCGCGCCGCGCAGCTGGCGACGCTGAGCGAGGCCTTCAACGATGGCGGCTACCGCTTCGCCGACGATGAGCTGGAGCGGGTGGTGCCGGAGGTGATCCGCTACCTCGCCACCGGCGGCGCGCGCGGCTGGCTGTTCACCGCCGCCCTCACCGGCAAGCCGCAGGCCTGGGCGGTGGCGCGCATCGACTACACCCCGCCCGGCGGCGAAGAGAGCGCCAAGGTGCTGGTGGAACTGCGCGCCAACGCCAAAGGCAAGCTCGCCACCGCCAACATCCGCATCACCCCCAGCGACATTCCCGGCCGCACGGTGGCGGAGATCTTCGCCGGCAAGGGCTTCGTGCGCGAAACGCCGGCATTGCTGCAGGCCTACGATGAGGGCGAGCAGCGCTACTTCGACTGGCGCGCCCGCTACGGCGAGCAGTTCTCCGGCGGTGGCACCGGCTATTACGCCGAGAACCCCACCGCCACCCACCGCGACACCGATTGGTCGCGCAAGGACGTGGTGGTGCTCTCCTCCAGCGGCGGCAAGGCGCGGCTGGTGAACGACGAGAACATTCTTGCCGACCGCTCGCTGACGCTGGACACCCAGGGCAATGTGCTGGAGCGCTACCTGCGCTGGGCGTCGAAGAACGGCGAGTTCAAGCTGGAAGCGGAGATCGAGGCCATCCAGGCCATCCTGCCGGAGGGCATGTTCACCCGCCTGCCGGTGCAGTTCTACATCCTGATGTTCCACCTCGACCTGCACCACTACGTGTGGGTGCATGTGGACGACCTGGAGCCCTACCGCTACAGCCCGGAGCTGAAGGACAAGCTGGTGCTGCCGGAGGAGCAGACCGATCTCATCGACATCCTCACCGCCGAGATGGACGTGTTGATGGAGGACATCGTCGCCGGCAAGTCCGGCGGCACCACCGTGCTGTGCGCCGGGCCCCCGGGCGTGGGCAAGACGCTGACCGCCGAGGTGTACGCCGAGATCATCCGCCGGCCGCTGTACCGGGTGCATTCGGGCCAGCTCGGCCTCAACGTGGCGGCGATGGAGACCGCGCTGAAGGAGGTGCTGACCCGCGCCCAGCGCTGGGGCGCGGTGATGCTGATCGACGAGGCGGACGTCTACATCAAGCGCCGCGACGACAACATCTCGATGAACGCGGTGGTGGGCGTGTTCCTGCGCGTGCTGGAGTATTTCAACGGCCTGCTCTTCCTCACCACCAACCGGGTGGATGACATCGACGAAGCCATCGTCTCCCGTTGCATCGCCCTGATCCGCTACGAGCTGCCCGACGCCGAGGCGCGCGCCCGCATCTGGCGGGTGATGGCCGAGCAGTTCGGCCTGGCGCTGGACGCGGCGCTGATAGACCGCCTGGTGACGCGCTATCCGCAGGCCTCCGGCCGCGACATCAAGGGTCTGGCCAAGCTGGTGGCCAAGTACTGCGGCCGCAAGGCGGTGCCGGCGGACATGGCGGCCTTCGACCGCTGCGCGATGTTCCGCGCGCTGACGCCAACGGAGGCCTGAGCCGGCCGGGGCCGTGCCGGGCCGGGCGTGATGCGCGCGGCGGCCCGGCGGTCGGCCTCAGCGCGCCGGCTCGGCCAGCGCCCGCTCTATCGCCGCCGTCACTTCCGGCGCATCCGGCTTCACCTTGCTGGGGAAGCTGGCGAGCACCTTGCCGTCGCGGCCGACCACGTACTTGGTGAAGTTCCACTTCGGCTCCGCCGATTCCCGCGCCAACTGGCGGAACAGCGGGCTGGCCTGCTCGCCGCGCACATGGGTGGGCGCGAACATGTCGAAGCTGACGCCGAAATTGACGAAGCAGACGTTGGCCGCCTTGGCCTCGTCGTCCGCCTCCTGGTTGAAGTCGTCGGAAGAGAAGCCCAGCACCTTCAGGCCGCTGGCCTTGTAGCGCTGGTGCACCGCTTCCAGCTCCTTGAACTGGCCGGTGTAGCCGCAGTGGCTGGCGGTGTTCACGATCAGCAGCGGCTGGCCCTGGTAACGCCTGAGATCCACCGTCTCGTCGGCATGCAGGCGGCGGAAGCTGTTGTTCAGCAGCGCCGGCGCGGCGCTGGTGGCGGCAGGGGTGTCCGCGGCGAGGGCGGGCTGGCCGGCGCCCAGGGCGGCGAGGATGGTGACGAGGCAGACGGCAAGGCGCATGGCTGTACTCCGGCGGGGGCCGCAAGGGGCGGGTATGGGACGGAGAGTGCCATAGCCGGGTGAAAGTTCGGCGGCGGATGCCTGCGGCGGGCAGGGCCGCCGCCCGCGCCGCTCAGGGCAGGGCGATGCGCGCGCCCAGGGTGAGGCTGTAGTCGAACAGGTCGCCGAACTCGGTGCCGCGGCCGCCGACCGGCACCGTGCCGAGCATGAAGGCGGTGATGTGCCGGTTGAGCGGGCGTTCGGCGAACAGGCTGGCCTGGGCGCTGCGGTCGGCCAGGCTGTGGCTCAGCATCAGGCGCCAGTAGCCGTCGTCGCTCAGCGGGCTGTTCTGCCAGATGAGGTGGAGGTAGTCGCGCGCCAGCAGCGGCGGCGCGGCGCCCAGGCCGGCGCCCAGGGCCTGGGCGGCGTCGGCCGCCGGCAGCCGGGTCGTCGCCATTTCGGCGCGGCCGAAGTGGCTGCGGCGGGCGGCGCCGTCGTAGCCGTGGCCGTAGCGCAGGTATTCGGCGGTGAGGCTGTGGCCGTTCTCCAGCGTGTAGCTGGCGCCCAGCAGCCAGCTCGAATGGCGCGGCGATTCATCGGCGATGCGCACCGGCTGCGCCGCATCGCCAGCCGGGCGCAGGCTGCGGGTCAGCGTGGAGGAGCCGAATTCGCCATAGAGCAGCCATTCGTCGCTGACGGTGTGCTGCAGATGGGCGCCGACGAAGTGGCCCGCTTGGGGCCGGCTCGCCAGCGCCAGGCCGGCGGCGAGGTCGTCGCTGCGCAGGTCGGCCTTGAGCAGCCAGCTGTCGGCCCAGGGATCAGGCCGCGCGGCGTCGTGGCCGCTGCTGGCGATGCGCGCCAGATAGACGCTGCGGGTGACGTCCGGCGCCCAGATGAGGCGGGCGACATCCACCCCCGAGAGCTCGCGTATGGGGTTGCTGCGGCCGTTGTCGAAGTAGTACGGGTTGGACGGCGAGCGGAACTGTGCCGGCCCCCAGCTCAGGGTTTCGCGGCCGATGGCGGCGGTGATTGCGGTATCGGTGCGCCAGCGCAGCTGCCACTGGCTGAGGTAGCTCCGGCTGCCGCTGCCCTGCTGGTTGTCGTGCTGCCAGTGGACGATGGGGCGCGCGGTGAGGCGCAGCGGGCCGCGCTCGGCCTTGAGGTTGAAGCGGCCTTCGAAGGTGAGGCTGTCGCGGGGGAGCCGGGCGATGCGGTTGTCCGGATTCTGGATGCTGTCGTGCGCGGGCTGTAGCGTGTTGGCGTAGCCATAGAGGGTGGCATCGGCGCTCAGCGCCCAGCCCTCGTCCGCGGCGGCGGTTTGCGGCAGCGCCAGGGCGCCTAGCAGTGCGGCAAGGGCGCGGAGGCGGAAAGAGGGGGGGCGGGGGCGGCGCGTGCCGCTCACTGGCTCTGTCCCAGATCGAACACGTCCGGCGCGATGCGTTCGATGCGGACGTCGCGGAATTCCATGACGGTTTCGCCGTCGGTGAGCGCGTCGCGGATGCGCATGCGGCTGACGAAGGGGATCTGGCGGCCGTCGTACTGGATGGTGTGGGCGTATTCGAAGTAGGCGGTCTTGAGCAGCTTGCCGCTGACCGACAGGAACTCGGCCTTGATGCCGACGCCGCGGCTGGCGGAGACCCAGTAGCGGATGCGGTCGTAGGTGGTGCGCTTGTGGCGGGCGTTCAGCTCCAGCACCGCGCAGGCCTCGCCCTCCACCGCCTCGTTGCCGGCCAGCGCGGCTTCGTAGTCCAGGGCGTAGTTGGTGGCGGCGATGTCGCCATTGGCGGCCTGGCCGCTCATGCGCTGGCGCGGCGAGATCGGGATGGGCTTGGACAGGCCGGGCCGGGTCAGCCACATGTTGCGTTCCACCTGCAGCAGGCGCGAGCCCTTGAAGCGCGCTGGCTCCTGGGTTTCGGCCACGCTGGCCTGGTCGGTGGCGCGCACGGTGAGGCGTTGCGGTTCGCCGGCCTTGCCGTCTTCCTGCGAGTTCAGGTGGATGTCCCAGACCACGCCAGGCAGGCCGCCGCCGCGGGCGCGGTCGGCGTTCCTGAGCAGGGCCTGCGGGTCGGGGCCGGCGTGCGCCAGGGTGCCGGCGGCGAGGAGGGCGAGGCTGGCGGCGGCGAGGAGTCTGCGGAGCATGGGGCGGATTCCGGAACGGTCTAGTTGTGGCCGAGCGCGTCGGGAATGGCCTGGTGGGCGGCGCGGCGCGCCGGCAGCCAGGCGGCGAGGCTGCCCACGGCCAGCATCAGCACCAGGGTGAAGGCGATGCGGGCGAAGTCGAGGTCGACCAGCAGCGGCACCGGCGAGGTGCTGTTGGGCGGCACGTAGGAGATGGCGGCGGCATTGATGCCGTAGCGCACGGCGATGGTGATGAGCAGGCCGACCGCGCAGCTCACCAGCGTCAGCAGCATGGCTTCGGCGGCGAACAGCCGCAGCACGCCGCCGCGGCGCAGGCCGATGGCGCGCAGGGTGCCGATCTCGCGGGTGCGCTCTATCACCGTCATGCTCATGGAGTTGGCGGTGCCCATCACCACCACCGTGAGCACGATGCTGAAGATGAAGCCGAAGATCATGTTGAACATGTTGTGGACCTGGTTGTAGAAGTCCGACAGGTCCTGCCAGCTGCGGATTTCGATGTCCAGGCCGGTGGCGCGCAGGGCCTCGCCGAGGTGCTCGCGCATGCGCTCGGTGTGGGCGATGCCGTCCAGCAGCACGGTCAGGCGGTCGGCGCCGCCGTCGATGTCGTACAACGATTGGGCGAGTTGCAGCGGGATCAGCGCGCTTTTGTCGTTGGTGTTGGCGTTGCCGGTGGTGAAGGTGCTGCCCACGGTGATGTCCATGGCGTTGGCCTGGCCGTGCAGGGTATTCACCAGCAGTGCGGCCTGGCCCTGCAGCGGCAGGTGCAGCAGTTCGGCCAGCCCGGCGGACAGGGCGACGACGTCGGCATGCTCCGGGTCCAGCTTCTTCAGCGTGCGCATGAAGGCTTCGCGGCGGATGTCCTGCAGCGTGAGCAGGCCGGCCTGCAGTCCTTCCATCGCGCCCGGTTCTATGCCTTCGGCAATGAAGATGGTGCTCGCCCGGCCGTTGCTGACGATGCCGCTCAGCGCCAGTCGCGGCGCGACCAGCTCGATGCCGGGCTGGTCGCGCAGCACCTCGCGTATCCGGGCGATGTCGGCGGCGGTGAGCAGGTAGCGCTCAGGGTCCAGCTTGCCTTCCTTGCTCATGCCGCGCTTGGAGAGGGTGAGGTGGCCCAGCAGTTCGCCATGCACCGCCTGGCGGGCGAGGCCGTCATAGACGTTGTGGGTGTAGCCGGCGAAGAGGGCGATGGCGGCGAAGCCGAAGGCGATGGTGAGCAGCGTCACCAGGCTGCGGCGGCGGTTGCGGCTGAGGCCGCGGAGCGCGAGTCCGAAGGTGTTCATGCGCTGTGCTCGTCGCTCTCGATGCAGCCGTCGCGCAGGTGGATGCGTCTATCCACCTGGTCGAGCAGGCGCGGGTCGTGGGTGGTGAAGACGAAGGTGACGCCCTTGTCATGGTTGAGCCTGCGCATCAGCGCCACGACCATGGCGGCGTTGTCGGAGTCGAGGTTGGCGGTGGGCTCGTCGGCGATCACCAGCCGCGGCTCGATGGCCAGCGCGCGGGCGATGGCCACGCGCTGGCGCTGGCCGCCGCTGAGGCGATCCGGGCGGGAGCCGTGGAAGCGTTCCAGGCCGACCTCGTCGAGCGCGGCGGCGGCACGCCCGCGCGCCTGGCGTTCGGGCACGCCCTGGATCTGCAGCGGCAGCATGACGTTCTCCAGCGCCGACAGCACCGGCACCAGGTTGAAGCTCTGGAACACGAAGCCGATGCGGCGGCCGCGGAAGTCGGTGAGAGCATCATCGGCCAGCCCGCGGGTGTCCTGGCCGTCGAACCACACCTCGCCGGAGGAGGGGGTGTCGATCAGGCCGAGCACGTTCATCAGCGTGGATTTGCCGCTGCCGGACGGTCCCCAGACGGCGAGGAATTCGCCGCTGTTTATGGTGAAGGAGATGCCGGCGAGGGCGTCGACGGCGGTTTCGCCGAGCAGGAAGCGGCGGCGGACTTCATGCAGGCGCACGAGGGGCGGGGTGGAGGACGGGCTGGGGGCGCTCATTGCGGCGATCGGTTTCCTTGCGTGGGCGATGCCGCCGCCCTGCCAGGGGCAGGCCGGGCGGCGGCGCGGCCGCGGATCAGGCGGCGGCCCGGGAGGCGGTGCCGAAGTGCTGGGCGACGACGTAGCGGGCGCCGGCTTCGACGACTTCGTCCATCGGCGCCAGGGTCACGCCGCCGCCGGCGAGGCGGGCCATGGTGTCGGCAACCTGGAAGTCGCGCTCGTAGGACATATAGGTCTGGTAGAGCTGGAGCAGGCCATTGAGCGATTTGTGCACCTGGCCGTTGCTGGCCTGGTGCTCGAACAGGTCGATGGGCACGAAGTCCGGCCGCGGCGGCAGGCGCGAGGGCGGCGCGTACTCCTCCAGCACGCGGTAGGCGATGTCGACCACGCGGCCCAGCGGCGTGCTGTGCGCCAGCCCGGCGGCGAGGTGGTAGCAGCGGCCGACGCTGTCCGGCTCGCCACTGAGGTAGGCGATCGCGTCGCAGACGTAGTCCACCGGGATCATGTCGGTACGCGTTTCCGGGTGCGCCGGCAGCGCGCGGATGACGCCGGCACAGGTGAGCTTGAGGAACTCGAGGAAGCCGAAGAGCTTGCGCACCTTGCCGGCGGCGGTGGTGCCTATGATCTGGCTGGGGCGGTAGATGGTGATGGGCAGCTCGGCCTGCGCCTGCCGCACTACGGCCTCGGCCTCCAGCTTGGTCTGTTCGTAGGTGTTCCAGAACGACTGGCCGAGGTCGAGTTCATGCTCGTGCAGCGGGCCGAGCCGGCGGCCGGCGACATAGGCGGTGGACACGTATTGCAGGCGCAGATCGCCATCGCGCGCGGCATGGGCCTGGCGGGCGAAGTCCAGGATGGCGCGGGTGCTGCCGACGTTGGCCAGGCGCGAGTCCTCCAGTCCGGCGTTGAAGCGCACGTTGGCCGCGAGGTGGAAGATCTGCGAGGTCCGGGCGGCGAGGCCGCGCAGGGAGTCGGTATCCAGCCCCAGGGCCGGGGCGCAGACATCGCCGCGCAGCGCATGCACCCGGGCGCGTTCCGCCGGCGCGGTGTCGGAGAAGGCCAGCGTGGCGGCGAGGCGGCTTTCGGCCTCGGCCTGGTCGGCGCCGCGGACCAGCGCGACGATGCGCGCCCGCGGATTGCGCCGCAGCAGGCGCGGCAGCAGTTCGGTGCCGACGGCACCGGTGGCGCCGGTCAGGAGGATGGTCTGGGAGCCTTGATCTTGCATGGGGTTCTACCTGGAGGAGCGGCAGCGCTATCCGGCCCTCAGGCCGTCAGGCCGCCGTCGATGACGAAGGTCTGGCCGGTGGTGTAGCGCGAGGCCGGGCTCAGCAGGAAGGCGACGTTGGCGGCGATCTCCTCGACGCTGCCGAGGCGGCGCAGGGGAATGCCGGAGGCCAGCTTTTTCAGCTGCATCTCGTTCAGGTTGGCGGTCATCTCGGTGGCGATGACGCCGGGGGCGACCGCGTTGACGCGGATGTTGAAGCGGCCGAGTTCGACTGCCAGCGAGCGCGTCATGCCGATCAGCGCGGCCTTGGTGGCGGCGTAGTTGGCCTGGCCGGGATTGCCCTTGATGCCGGTGACCGAACTCATGTTGATGATGCAGCCATCGCCGGCTTCTATCATCGAATTCACGAAGGCGCGGCTGGCGTGGTAGGCGGAGTCCAGGTTGGTCCGGAGCACGTCGCCCCAGTGGCCGTCGTCCATGTTGAGCAGCAGGGCGTCGCGGGTGATGCCGACGTTGTTCACCAGCGCGTAGGGCGCGCCGCGGGTGGAGAGCAGCTCGCGCGCCAGTTGCTCGACCGCGTTGCGGTCGGCCATGTCGCAACGGTAGCCGCGGCACCATTGGGCAGTGCCGGAGAGCTCGTCTTCGAGCGCGCGGGCGGCGGCGTCCGAGGCGGCGTAGGTGAAGGCCACCGGATGGCCGGCGGTGGCGAGCGCGCGGACGATGCCCGCGCCGATGCCGCGGGTGCCCCCGCTGACAAAAACCCATCCCATGTTCACTTGATCTTTTCCTTCGAGCGGCAGCCTGCGCTGCCGGGTTGCTGCAATAGGCGCCGCCCGCGGCGCCGTGGCGGAGCAGGGCGGCGTTGCGGGCGGGGCAGTGTCAGGCGATGAACTCGATGTTCGCTTCGGCCTCTTCGGAATAGCGCGCCCGGGTGTGGCCGGCGGCCTTGCCGAGGTAGAGCAGGTGGATCTGCTGCACCTCGGTTTCCGAATACGGGTTGTCGCTGCCGAACAGCTCTTCGAGGATGCGGAACTTCTGCTTGCTGATGCGCTTGATCGGGCCGAGCTTGTTCTTCTGCTCGGAGATGAACAGCGGCAGCATCTTGTTGAGACCTTCGAAGTAGGTCTCGTGCACCATCGCGTTGTGGTAGGTCAGGCCGCGTTCGAGCGAGGCCAGCGCCCGCCGCTTGTGCTCCGGGTCGGCGTTGATGAGGTCCTTGGTCAGCGCAGTCCAGGCGGCGATGTGGCGGGCCTCGTCGTTGCGCACATTGGCGAGCGCGTCCTTGAGCGCCGGGTGATGCACCCGGGTGACCACGTCGCGGTAGAGCTCGGTGTTGATCACTTCGGAGAACAGGTGGCTGAGGATGTAGCTGTAGAGATCCCAGTAGCGCCGTTCCTCGTAGCACCAGATGTAGCGCTTGCCGAACTCGCGCACGTTGGTGGCGGCGATGAAGTCGGTGTTGCCGTCGGTGACGTACTGGTGAAGCAGGCCGAGCACCAGGCCGTGGCGCATTTCCTCGTACACGATGACGTTCATGTAGGAGAAGAGCGGCGCCCAGTCGGCGACGAGGTCGTCCGAGTAGCCCTCGGCCTTGGCCTGGATCATCAGGTCGTGGAACTGGGCGGCCGAGGCCTGGCCGGAGAATTCGCCGTCGCGCAGACAGTCGAGCAGCTTGATGATGCCTCTGTCGTGCTCATCGAGCTCGGGCAGCCAGTCGAACTGGTAGCGCTTGGCATCCCAGCGGTTTTCGTCGGACAGATAGCTGAACTTGACGATGGTTTCCAATCCGCTCATGAGGATCGCTCCAGTGCCTTAGGCGGTGACGGTGCGGTTTTCGATGTAGTCGCAGAACTCTTCCAGCGTCTTGATCTTGCCGGAGGAGAAGTCGTCGAAGTTGAGCTCGAAGCCGTAGGCCTTCTTGACCGACACCTGCAGCGAGACATAGTCCAGGCTGTCGAGGCCGATCTCCAGCAGCATGGTGGAGGGCTTCATGTCGGCGACATCGAAGTCGACCAGGTCGCCGATCTCGTTGGTCAGGAATTCGAATACGGTGCTCATAGTTCAGCTTCCTCGTGTGGTAAGGCGGGTTTCTTGCGGGCCATCAGGCCGATCTGCACGACCTGGGACAGCGTGTCGTTGAGCCACACCGGGATGTCGATGGTGGCGAACAGCGAATCGTGGGTGGTGATCTCGTCGATCTTGCGGATGTCGTAGGCGATGCGGTCGAAGGTGAAGTGCCCCACGTCCTGCAGCAGCGCGGTGCGGAAGAGGCAGCGGTGATGCGTCTGCATGGTCAGCAGCGAGGCCTTGCCGAGGTCGGTCTCCATCTCGGCGCCGAAGTGCCGGACGATGTCCTCGCGGAAGGTATCGACCGAGTGGCGCTGGATGTACTCGGCGAAGATCAGCGCGTCTATCGCCACCCAGCAAGTGGTCGCCGCCGGGAAGGCATCGGCGAAGCCGCGCAGGCGCTCGCCTACGGCGGCGGCGTCCAGCACATGGCGCGGCGGCGTGCGGTAGGGCGCGGTGTCGAAGGCGACCGGGGCGCAGTTGCCGAGGATGCGCTTCTCGGCGTCGCCCGGGCTGTGCAGCCGGAAGCGGACCTTGGCATCCGCCTCGGGGGCGGAAAGGTGCACCGCGTAGTCCAGCTGGCTGGGCATGGCCTGCTTGAGCATACCGGTCCATTGCAGCCAGCCGTCGCCGGCCCAGGGGCGCTCGGAAACCGCCTGCTTGAGCGCCAGCATGGCGAGCATGCCGTGCACCACCGTGCCCTCGGTGCCTATGGTGCTGCGGGCGAAGGCCGGGTCGAAGTGGATGGGGTTGTAGTCGCCGGAGAAGGCGGCCCAGGCGGCGGTGGCGGTGGAGTCGAAGCGGAGCGCGTTCATGCGTCCGCCGCGGCGAAGATGAGGGCGCTGTTGGAGCCGCCGAAGCCGTAGTTCAGGTTGAGCACATGGCGCAGCCCCTGCTTGTGGCGGTGCTCGTTCGGGATGTAGTCCAGATCGCACTCGGGGTCGGGCCGCGCCAGGTGGATGGTGGCGGGCATGAGGCCGGTCTGCAGCGTCTTGATGCAGAAGATGGACTCGATGGCGCCGGTGGCGGCGATCAGGTGGCCGGTGTAGGACTTGGTGCTGGAGATGGGCACGTACTTCGCCGCGTTGCCCAGCGCCAGCTTGAGTGCCTGGGTTTCGTTGAGGTCGTTGAGCGGTGTCGAGGTGCCGTGGGCGTTGACGTAGTCGATGGCGTCGGCGGGCATGCCGGCCTGGGCGCAGGCGGCACGTATGGTCATGGTACGGGCGAGCAGGTCCTCGGCCGGCGAGGTGATGTCGCGCGCATCGGAGTAGTTTCCGTAGCCGACGATCTCGGCCAGGATGCGCGCGCCGCGGGCCCTGGCGAACTCGTAGTCTTCCAGGCACAGCACCGCCGCGCCTTCGGACAGCACGAAGCCGCTGCGATCCAGGCTGAAGGGGCAACAGGCCCGCTCGAGCACTTCCTGTTCCTTGCTCAGCGCCCGCAGTGCGTCGATGCTCCACACGCCGAAGCCCTCGCGGATGCTCTCGCCGCCGCCGGCCAGCATCACCTTGGCGCGGCCGGAGCGGATCACTTCATACGCATCGCCGACGGCGATGCTGCCGGTGGCGCAGGCGGCAACCGGGGTGTTCTGGTAGCCGCGCAGGTTCCACTGCATGGAAATGGCCGCGGTGGCGACGCTGGGCATCACCAGCAGATTGGAGAAGGGCGAGGCGGTGCCGCCGTCGCGGAAGGCATTGTTGTTGATGGTGGATTCGTCCTGCGCGCCCCAGCCGGTGCCGAAGATCACGCCGCGCTCGAAGGGATCGCAGATCTCGTCGAGGTCGGTATCGCCGAATGCGCTGTGGATGGCCTCGGCCGCGGCCGACATGCCCAGCTTGGCGAACTCAGGCAGGAACTTGAGGATGGCCTTGGAGAACTGCTTGCGCGGCGGCTTGTTGTCCATGACGCCGAAGAAGCGGGCGACGATGGGCGCCTCGGCGTGCTCCACCCGGCGGTAGCCCACCTTGTATTGGCCGATTGCGTCCCAGATCTCGTCGACGCTGTTTCCGAGGGCGCAAAGGGCGCCGTAGCCGGTGACGGCCACCCTGCGGCCGGACTGTCTGTTCATGGGTAGGCTGATCCTAGTGGTGGGAAGCGTCATTGCCCGTGGCCGGCGATCGCGGCGGGGCGGAGAGAGGGGGCGGTGAGGTCGCAGTCGGCGACGATGCGTTCCACCGCGCCCAGGAAGGGCGTGACGAAGCGGGCGGTGATGTCGTCGAAGGCCTCGCGCCGGTAGACGATGTCGAGCTGGGTGCGGCCACCGAAGGTGCTGGTGTAGAACATCAGGTCATACGGATGGACGAGGCAGCCGATCGCCAGGCTGCCGCGGATAGGCAGCGCCGACGTGCCGAAGCTGGAGAAATCCTCTTCGATGACGCCGGGATTGGAATAGAAGATGTTGGTGCCCTGGGTGCGCTTCATCACCCAGCGCACCACCGCCGTCGGCAGGCCGTCGCGGTAGAGGCGGACGGCGTTTTCCATGCGCCCGAGTTCGAGCGCCAGACCGCTGCCGCGCAGGGCGCGGGTCCGCCGGTCCACTTCCTGCAGCAGCGCATGGGTATCACTGCGGTCGGACAGCCGCAGCGTGCAGGGCACCATGTAGCTGCGGAAGCCGTCCTCATGGTCCGGGCCGAAGAGCTTGCGCAGGCTGAGCGCGAAGGAATATGTGGCGCGCTTTTCAGGCCGCGCCTGATGCGCGGCGATGTAGCGCACCAGCGCGGCGGAGAAAACCGTATTGATGGTGACGCCGACCTGTCGCGCGGTCCGTTGGATGCCCTCCTGCAGTGCAGTCGGCAGAACGGCGTGGAAGAAGTCGTTGCCCTTGACGTCCTTGGCCGTTGGGGCGAAGCGCACCATGCTGCGGTCGCGGGTGAGCATGCGGCGGGCGATGTCGACATAGGCCCGGGCGCGGCGGCCCACGACCGTGGGCGGGCGGTACCACTCTGGCCGGATGGCGGCCAGCGCCGGACCGGGGTGGCGGCGTGCCGGGACGTCGTCCGTCGCGGCGCCGGCAGCCAGCAGCTTGCGGTACTCATCGATCACCGCGGCCATGAAGAGGTTGCCGCTCTTCACATCGGCGATCTCGTGCGAGATGGTCAAGTGGATGCAGCTATGCGCACTGTCACTGGAGCTCAGCAGCTGCAGGCGCAAGGGCTGGCCGGGGCTGCCGCGGGCGGCGACGTTGGCCACATAGCTCATCAGCGCGGCCCGGAGTGCCGGGTTGTCGAAGCTCAGCTCGCCGCTGATGCGTGACTCGTCCACCGGGAGGGAGAACGTCGCTTCGGCCTGGTTTTCATTCAGCAGTTCGAAACGGCTCAAGGCGCGGACCAGCGCACGGTCCAAGGTTGGCACATCGGGGATGCCGGCTACCAGATAGGCGTGGCTGTTGGTGGTATCGAAATAGCGTGCGCCCCAGTGGAAGAAGCCGCGGACGGGATCGCTTGAGAAGGTCGGTCGTCGGCCCTTGCGAACGGCAGTTTTCGGGCGGGACGACGATGAAGGAAGAAGTTGGCGCAACAAGGAAAGTAACTAGTTCACACTTGATTCAAGAATTTTATGTGCATATATCAATGGCATTCAATGGGCGCGCTTGATCCAAGTCAAAAGTCATGCAAAGAAAAATTCAAATGGGGTTATTGCAGGACGTTGGCGTGGTCGCCAGCCTGGAAAAGGGCAGCCGGGTGAGACTTGAGCGCGCCGGGGGAAGGCGTTTTGCCAGCCGCGGGCAGGTCTGCTGACCTGCCCGATGAGGGAGTACGGCAGCGGATTCAGCCGGCCGCGCGCATCGCCAGGAAGGTGTCCCACTGAGCCTGCAGCGCGGTCCAGAAGCGGGGGTCGGTGCCGAAGAAGCGGCCAAGGCGGACGGCCGTGTCCGGGGAGATGGCGCGGCGGCCCCGCACCAGTTCGTTGACCCGCCGGCGGGAGATGCCGAGGGCACGGGCGAGGGCGTCCTGGGAGATGCGCGCCGGGATCAGGAAGCGGGTTTCGAGGAAGTGCCCCGGATGGATGGGGCGGCGCAACGCGGAGGGTGCGGGCGTTGCACCGCGCACCGTGGGCGGGCGGCCGCCGGCGAGCTTCGCCGGCTGGCCGCCGCGCAGTGCCGACAGGGGCCGGGCGGCCCGCGGCGGCAGCGTCATCGGACGCTCAGTCCTTGAACATGCGCCAGCCGCTGACCATGGTGCTGATCAGGCTCTGGCGGCTCATGATGTCTTCGCGGATGGCGGCGTAGATGTGCACGATGATGAAGCACAGCGTCACCCACATGCCCAGCCGGTGCATGTTGTGCACCTGCAGGCTGTTGCCGCCCAGCACCCAGATCACCCAGCCGAACATATGGTCTGCCCAGCTGCCGGCGCCCAGGCCTTCGCCATAGAGGGCGAAGCCGGTGAGGATCATGTAGACCGCGCCGACGGTGAAGAACAGGAACATCATCAGCTGCGCCATCGGGTTGTGGCCGACGTACTTGTTCGGCTCCTTCACCAGGAACAGGTACCAGCGCAATTCGTACAGCACCTCGCCCCACCAGTTGCGGTTGAAGATGGGCAGGATGAAGATCTGCCGCGCATGGTGGTTGCCGACGAGGGCCCAGTAGATGCGGCCGAGGAAGCCGATGGCGAAGATGTAGGCGGCGGCGAAGTGGAGAAAGCGTATCCAGCCCATGACGTACTGGGCGCTGGTGTCGCCGGCGATGGACGGCAGCGGCTTGCCGATGAAGTAGCCGGTGATGGCGAGCACGGTGATGGCCAGCGCATTCACCCAGTGCCACAGCCGCAGCGGCGCTTCATAGACGTATACCGCCTTGACCAGCCGGGCGTTGCGCTCGGCTTCGTGAGCGTCTTGTTGAGCAAGCATTTCAGTTACCTCCGCAGCAAGGAGAGAGGCTCGGGAACATGAGGAACGCAGGGCGCGAAAAAGGGGCGAAGCCGGGTCGGGACACCGGCGGGAAATCCGATAGGCGTCGAGGGAGCCGGTGTTGCCCGCCGGCCGGTCCTGCATCCCTCACCGTCTTCGCCCGCGAAACGCGCTTCAGCGAACCTTGACCTGGGCCATCTCCTGCCCGTCCGGGCTCATCACATGGGTGGAGCACGCCAGGCAGGGATCGAAGGAGTGCAGCGTGCGCAGGATCTCCAGCGGCTCGTCCGCCTTGGCCACCGGCGTGTTCATCAGGCTGGCCTCGAAGGCGCCGATCTGGCCCTTGTGGTCGCGCGGGCTGCCGTTCCAGGTGGTGGGCACCACCGCCTGGTAGTTGTCGATCTTGCCGTCCTTGATCTTGATCCAGTGGCCGAGCGCGCCGCGCGGCGCTTCGGTGAAGCCCACGCCCTTCACTTCCTTCGGCCAGGTGCTGGGTTCCCACTTGTCCACATTGGCGGTGGCGGTGTCGCCGGCTTTGATGTTGGCGATGAGCTTGTTGTAGAAGTACAGCATCTTGTGCGCTGCCCAGGAGGCCTCCAGGCCGCGCGCCGCGGTGCGGCCCAGCGTGGAGAAGATCGCCGGCAGTGGCAGGCCGAGATCCTTCAGCAGCTTGTCCACCGGCTCCTTGAACTCCGCCTTGCCCTGCACGTAGCCGATGACGTAGCGCGCCAGCGGGCCGACTTCCATGGCATGGCCGCGCCAGCGCGGCGACTTGATCCAGGAGTACTTGCCTTCCTCGTCGAAGGATTCGACGCGGGTGCGGCTGCCCTTGGTGTTCTGGCCGAGCACGAAGTTGGGCTCGGTGACGCCGTCCCACGGGTGCAGGCCCTTGGTTTCGTCGGCGTACTTGTACCAGGAGTGGGAGACGAACTCCTGGATCTCCTCCGGATCGCGGAGGTCCACTTCGTGGATCTTGCTGAGGTCGCCGTTGATGATGGCGCCGCGCGGCAGCAGCAGGTTGCCGGCGGAGTAGTCGTTGGCGACGTCCGGGATGTCGCCGTAGGACAGCAGCGACATCGAGGAGATGCCGCCGCCATAGGTCCAGTCCTTGTAGAAGGAGGCGATGGCCACGAGGTCGGGCAGGTAGACCTGGTCCACGAACTCGATGGTGCGGTCGATGATGCTCTTGACCAGGTTCAGCCGCTCCATGTTGACCGCGCCCACGGCGCCGACGCCGTCGAGGTTGATCGCGCACGGCATGCCGCCCACCAGCCAGTTCGGGTGCGGGTTCTTGCCGCCGAAGATGGTGTGGATCTTGACGATCTCTTTCTGGAAGTCGAGCGCTTCCAGATAGTGCGTCACCGCCATCAGGTTGGCTTCCGGCGGCAGCTTGTAGGCCGGGTTGCCCCAGTAGCCGTTCATGAAGGGGCCGAGTTGGCCGGATTCGACGAACTTCTTCAGCCGGTTCTGGATGTCGCGGAAGTAGCCGGGCGAGGAGTTGGGCCAGCTGGAGATGCTCTGCGCCAGCTCGGAGGTCTTCTTGGGATCGGCCTTCAGTGCGGAAACCACGTCCACCCAGTCCAGCGCGTGCAGGTGGTAGAAGTGCACCAGGTGGTCATGCACCTGCAGCGTGAGCTGCATCAGGTTGCGGATGGAGTTGGCGTTTTCCGGAATGGCTATGCCCAGCGCATCTTCCACCGCGCGGCAGGAGGTGAGCGCATGGGTGCCGGTGCACACGCCGCAGATGCGCTCGGTGAAGGCCCAGGCGTCGCGTGGGTCGCGGCCCTTGAGGATCACTTCCAGGCCGCGCCACATGGTGCCGGTGGACACCGCGTTGCGGATCACGTTGTTGCTGTCGAGGTTCACCTCGACGCGCATGTGGCCTTCGATGCGGGTGACCGGATCGACGACGACGCGCTTGCCGGTATTGTCGAGCTTGAAGCCCTGGGTTTCGTATACCGCCATGATCAGCGCTCCTCCTGGCCTTGCTTGATGTCGATGCCGCTCTTGCTGCGCGCGCGGGCGAGCGCGGTGACCGCGGCGTGGGCCGCAACCGCTGCGCCCACCACGCCGGCGGCGGTAGCGCCCACCTTGTCGGCGTTGGCTTCGATGCCGAACTGCTTGATGTCGGTGACGCGGTCGTAGAAGCTGCCCTTGTCCCAGAAGCCGTCTTCCGAGCAGCCGATGCAGCCGTGGCCGGACTGGATGGGGAAGGACACGCCCTCGTTCCAGCGCACGGTGGAGCAGGCGTTGTAGGTGGTCGGGCCCTTACAGCCCATCTTGTACAGGCAGTAGCCCTTGCGCGAACCCTCGTCGTCCCAGGCCTCGGCGAACTGGCCGGCGTCGAAGTGGGGGCGGCGGTAGCACTTGTCGTGGATGCGCTGGCCGTAGAACATCTTCGGCCGGCCCATGCGGTCCAGCTCGGGCAGCTTCTCGAAGGTGAGCATGTAGGTGACCACCGCTGTCATCACCTCGGCGATCGGCGGGCAGCCGGGCACCTTGATGATGGGCTTGTCGGTGATGACCTTGTGCACCGGCGTGGCGCGCGTCGGGTTGGGCTTGGCGGCCTGCACGCAGCCCCAGGAGGCACAGGAGCCCCAGGAGATGATGGCCTTGCAGTCGGCGGCGGTCTCGCGCAGCTTCTCGATGAAGGGGCGGCCGCCCTGGATGGCGAACATGCCGTCCTCGTTCAGCGGCGGATTGCCTTCCACCGCGAGGATGTAGTTGCCTTTGTACTTGGTGCGGATCTCGTCGAGGATGGCCTCGGCCTGGTGGCCGGCGGCGGCCATCAGCGTGTCGTCGTAGTCCAGCGACAGCATGGACAGCACCACATCCTTGGTCAGCGGGTGGGCCGAGCGGATGAAGGATTCGGAACAGCAGGTGCATTCCAGCCCGTGCAGCCACAGCACCGGCGTGCGCGGTTTGGTCTCCAGCGCATGGGCGATCTGCGGCGCAGCCGCCGAGCCCAGGCCGAGCGAAGTGGCGGTGAGGCTGCAGAACTTGAGGAAGCTGCGCCGGGTGATGCCCTGGCGGCGCAGTACGTCGTAGAAGGTTTCGGTCATTGGAGTCGTCTCCCCTGTCGGCGTCCGCTGCGACAGGTGCGGCGGGCGTGGTGGGCGGAGAGATCACAAGTTCCGTGCCAAGAGAACGTGGCGGCGCAAGCGACTGATATGTAAAAGGTTGTAGTAAGGGGCGCGGAGCGCTGGCTGGCAAGCAGCTTTCCAGTCGACACCGGCGCCGGAAACAAACAGACCAGCTCGTAGTAGCTGGCGAAGTGGAAGGGAGACGCATAGAAAATGAAGGTGTCACGCCTGTGGCGGCCGCGAGAGCCGCGTTTCTGGCTGATGGTGGTGCTCAACCTGCTGGGCGCGGTGCTGGCCTGGGTGCTGCGCAGCTATCCGCTATTGCCGGCGGTGGCGGTGTTGCTGGCGGTGTTCGCGCTCGGGAATGCGTGGTTGGGGTTGCGCATCGCCTGGGCGTTGATGCGGGAAGAGGGTTGAGGGCCGGATGTCTGCGTGGGTGGAAGAACGATTGCCGGGGTGGGCGGTCTTTGTTGCTGCGTCGAGTAGGGGGTGAGCTCGCTGTCAGCGCCCCGGTCGGATAAATTGCCCGGACGGGCGGTGTCGCGGTGGCTTTTCTCCCTCTCCCGCGAGGGAGAAACCGCGGAGCTGAGCCACATTGCCGTCACGGAAGCCGGCGTGCGAAATGGCCGTGTCGGACTGGGCGGCAGGCTGGCATGATGGAGATGCGGTTCATCCGGGCCGCGTCGGTTGGAAACGCAAGGAGCAGGCGATGAAGAAGAAGCTGAAGCCGCGCAACCCGCTGGTTGCGCTGGTGTTGCAGCGTGGCGGCGCGGGCCGGCACGAACGCACTTTCAAGGCCGGGCGCAGCCGGGACAAGGCGGCGTTGAAAGCGGAGTTGAAGGTTGGAGCGCGGGGCAAGGGCGGCGATTGGGGCGAGAGCCCGGAGCACAGCGCAGAAGGGGTTGCCGGCAGCCTCTTCCGTGCTGCGCTCCGGTTCCAGGCCGGCTTCCTCGGGAACGTCTAGTTCCCCTACGGGCGCTCCCGCGCGGGCCTTTTCAGTAGCGGAAGCGCGCCACCAGCTGCCCCAGCCCGTCCGCCACGCCCTGCAACTGGTGGGCGGAGTCGGCGGTGCTGTTCATCGCTGCGCTCGTCTCCTCCACCATCTGCGCGATGCTTTCCACCTGCTGGGCGATGGCGGTGCTGGCGGCGCTCTGCTCGCGGGTCGCCAGCGCCACCTCGCGGATGCGCTCCAGCGTAGCGGCGGCGCCGGCGCGTATCGCCCTGAGCGAGGCGGCGGCTTCGCCGGCCAGCGCCACGCCGCGCGCCACCTGCGGCAGGGCGGAATCCATCGCCGTCACCGCCACGCCGGTCTCGCCCTGGATGGCGGCGATCATGTCGTCGATCTGCACGGTGGCGGCGGCGGTGCGTTCGGCCAGGCCGCGCACCTCGTCCGCCACCACCGCGAAGCCGCGACCCTGTTCGCCGGCGCGGGCGGCCTCGATGGCGGCGTTGAGCGCCAGCAGATTGGTCTGCGCGGCGATGTCCTTGATCACGCTGGCGATGGTGGAGATCTGGGCCGCGCGGGTTTCCAGCGAGCGGATGCGCTCGGCGGCGCCGGACACGCTGTCGGAGATGTGGCCGATCTCCTCGGCGGCGCGGTTCACCGTCTGCTCGCCGGCCTCGGCGTCGCTCACCGCCTGCTGGGCGTTGCGCTGGGTGTCGTGGGCGTTCTCCGAGATGTGATTGACGCTCACCGTCATCTGTTCGACCGCCGCCGCCATCGCCGAGGTGGCGTCGGCCTGGCTGCGTGCGGCGCCGGCCACCTGTTCCGCAGCCTGGGAGATGCGAGCGGCATTGTCGGTGAGGCTGCGCGAGCTCTGGCCGACCTCGCCCACCATGTGGCGCAGGCCTTCCACCATGCGCAGGAAGGAGGCCAGCATGCTGCCGGGGACGGGGTGGCCGAGCTGGCCGCTCAGTTCGCTGCTGAGGTCGCCGCGGGCGGCGCTTTCCATATGCTGCATCGCCACCGCCGGTTCGCCGCCGACCTGGCGGAGGATGGAGCGGGCGGTGCCGAAGCTGACGAGCCCCACCAGGGCCATCACCACCAGGCCGAGCAGCCCGTCCTGGCCGGCGCGTGCCAGCATCGCGCTGCGGATGTCGTCCACGTAGATGCCGCTGCCCATGATCCAGCCCCAGGGGCGCAGGGTTTCGAAGTAGAGGATCTTGTCCACCGCGCCGGTCTGGCCGGGGCGGGTGAAGGCGGCATCGAGGTAGCCGGCATCGCTGCGACGGGCGGCATCGACAAGGTCCTGGATGGTGCGCCGGCCCTGGCCGTCCTTGATCTCGTCGCGCATGTCGCGGCCGTGCCATTGCGGATTCACCGCATGCATCACCGACACGCCGGCGTCGCTCCAGATGTAGAAGTACTCGGTGCGGCCATCCTCGCCGCCGAAGCGCATCTCGCGGATCGCATCCTTGGCGCGCGCCTGGGCTTCCTCGCGGCTGAGGGTGCCGCTGCGCTCCTGCGCCTCGTAATAGGCGGCAACATGGGCCGCCGCCTGCACGACCATGCGCACCGCGTCGCGCCGGCCTTCGGTGAGATCGCGGTGCACGCCGTATAGCGCGGCGCTCAGCACCGTCAGCAGTCCGACCAGGGAGGCGCCAAGCAGGAGGGCGATCCTGGCCTTGAGCGTGAGAGAGGGCGACATGATGTTCCTCGGAAGCGCGGAGGTGGCGAAAGGGCGGCAATGCCATGCAACTTACGGCAGTGCAGCGAAAGACTTTATAGGCATGCCGCCAAAAGGGTCAAAGCGGGGCGCGATCTCCGGGGTCAGGCGAAGGCGGCCGCGGGGCGGCAATGGCCAGGGACGCGGCCTGCCGCCGCCGTGGGGGCCGGGTCAGCCGCGGGAGGCGGGAGCGTGCAGCACCTGCTCCGCATCCTCCCGCACCCGCGCGGCTAGCGCCTCGGCCAGGTCCAGCCGGCGCAGCAGCCAGGGGCTGAGGTCGCTGTCGAAGGGATCGGGCAGGGCCAGCGGCGCGGTGGCGGCAGGGGCGGGCAGCGCCGGGTCGGCAGGCTGGACGGCGTCCAGCGTCTGTTCGATGCGCCCGGCGGTCTGCGCCAGCGGCGCCAGGATCTGTTCCGGCACGAAGCGGCCGCGGCGGCGCAGCAGGATGCCTTTCACCGCGGTGAGCTGGGCCAGCAGCTGGTAGCTGTTGCTCAACATGCGGTCCAGCGGCAGCAGCGGTGGCTGCACCGCGCGCGGTTCGGAGAGGGCGCGCTGGGTGGCCTGCACCAGCGCGGAAAGGCTGTCATACACCTCGCGCCGCGCCAGCCGCCATTCCAGCTCCGGCTGGTTGTCCACCGCCTCCAGCTGGGTAAGGCCGAGGGCGACGCGGGCGTGGCGCTTCTGCGCCTTCAGCGTGCGCGCCACCAGCGCCGGAATCTGGGTGCGCTCCCAGGAGGGCAGGACGTAGCTGAAGGCCCAGGCGATGCCGGCGCCTATCAGGGTGTCGGCCATCCGTTCCAGCACGTCGAACGTGGGGCTGACGCCGGCGTTCAGCATGTGCGCCTGCACCAGGCCGAGCACGGTGGCGGCTACCGCCGTCACCAGGTAGCGCTGGATGGCGAAGGCGTGGGCGATGGCCTGCGCCAGCATGGTCACCAGCAGCATCGCCGCCAGCGGCAGGTGGGCGGCGAGCAGCGCGCCGGCCAGCACGCAGCCGAGCAGCGTGCCGGCGACCCGGCTGTTGCGCCGCTCCAGCGTCTGCGCCAGGCTGCCGCGCAGCACCACCACGATGGTCAGCAGGATCCAATAGTCGTGCGAGCCCCAGGGCAGCACCAGCGACAGCAGGTAGGCGCTGCCGATGGCGAGGGCGGCGCGGATGGCGTGGCGCAGCGGCGGCGCATCCCAGCGCCACAGCGCCAGCAGCGGCCGCCACGACCAGCTGGTGGGGCTGACGAACATCTGCCAGGCGGCGCGCACCACTTCCAGGTCCGGCTCGGCCTCGCCGCGGGCCAGCGCGATCAGCCGCAGGGTTTCCTCGTCGATGTTGCGCACCCGGCTGGCCAGCCCGCGCGCCAGCATCGCCGGCGAGCTGTCGCTGCCGTCGGCGGGGATGGCGTTCTCGTCCCAGTGCAGGGTGGCGAGCTGTTCGCGGTGGCTGGGGAAGACTTCTGGCTTGCGTCCCAGCAGCAGTGCGTCCGCCAGCCGCTCCACCTCTTCCGCCAGCGCTTCCATCACCTCGCGCAGGGTGGAGAAGATGGGCGGATGGCCAGGCTGGGCGCGCAGCATGTCGATGTCCAGCTCGCTGGCGAGCAAGTGGTCGCGCATCTCCAGCACCTGCATCAGCATGCCGGCCAGGCGCTGGCGCTGGCGGGTACGCGGCGACTCCAGCAGCAGGTCGCGCGCCATCTGCAGCTGGTCGGCCAGCGCCGCCTGCTGCTTGATCGACAGCCCGGCCAGCGGCGTGCGCTCGGGGGAGCCGTCCACCGTGGAAAACTGCTGTGCCTGGGTGCGCATCAGGCTGGCCAGCGCCAGCAGGGTGTCGGCCAGCATCTGGCTGCGGTAGCGGCCGTTGAGCAGGGCGTTGGCCAGCGTGGCGTAGACCAGGTACAGCGCCGCGCCGAGCGCGAAGTAGAGGCTGCTCACCAGGACGCCGCCGGTGGCATGCGGTGGCACCGCCATCGAGAACACCATGGCGAACATCGCCGAAATGGCGATGGGCAGGCCGCGCTTGCCCCAGGCGGCGCCGAGGAAGGCGAGGAAGGTGGCCGGCACCAGCAGCAGGCCCAGTTGCAGCGGCGTGGCATGCAGCAGCTGGGTGCAGATGAACAGCGGCAGCCCGATCAGCGCCGCCGGCAGCAGGTGCCAGAACTTGCCACGCTTGGGTGCCGCCTGGTCCGGCGGAATGCACACCATGACGCCCACCGAGGCGGAGGCGGCGGCGAAGGGGCCGACGATGAGGTGGATGGCACCCGAGATCAGCAGCAGGCCAAAGGCGGCGGAAAAACCGTTGGTGACGTAGTAGCTGGCTGCGATGCGCAGCGCGGCGCGGCTCCAGCGCGCGATGGGCAGGGGATGCATGAGGCGCTCTTGGGGCGTTCGGTGGCGCTAGCCTAACCGGTTCCGCGGTGGCATGTGCGGCCACGTCAGTTGGAGCCGCGCTGTTTCGGTCCGGCTGGGACTTGAAGCTCCGGCGGACCCTGGCGGCCTTGCAGCCCCTGGAACACCTGGGCGAGCTTCCTGATGGCCACTTCCATCTCGTCGGCGGCATAGGCGGCGAAGCCCAGCAGGAAACCCGCTTCCTGTCCGGCCGAGGCATGCAGGGCGGTGAGGCCGAGGAGGTCTATCCCCGCGCGCCGGGCGGTGTCGATGGCAGCGCGCTCCGGGATGTCCCGCAGCAGCACGCAAGGCATCTGCATGCCGCCCACCGGCACCCTGGGTTCGACGAAGGCGGCCAGGTGGGTACGCACCAGCCGCGCCAGCGCATCCCGGCGTTCGGCATAGATGCCGCGCATCGCGCGCACATGGGCACCGAAATGGCCGCCCTCCATGAAGCGGGCCAGCGTCAGCTGCGGGATGGAGGCGCTGTGGCCGTCCAGCAGGGTGCGCGCCGCCGTCATCGGCGCCACGAGCTGTGGTGGCAGCACCATGTAGCCCAGCCGCAGGCCGGGGAACAGGGACTTGGTGAAGGTTCCGATGTAGAGGGTGCGCTCATGCGCGTCCAGTCCCTGCACGCAGGCCATCGGCTTGCCGGCGTAGTGGAACTCGCTGTCGTAGTCGTCTTCGATGATCCAGGCCTGGTGGCGTTGCGCCCACTCTATGGCGGAGAGGCGCCTGTCCAGCGCCAGCGTTGCCCCGGTCGGGAACTGGTGCGAGGGCGTGAGGAACACCGCCCGCGCGGCCTGCGTTGCCGCATGCAGCTGTTCCACCCGCATGCCCTGGCCATCCACCGGTACCGGCACGCACTCCAGCCCGGCCGCCTCGAAGGCCTTGCGGGCGCCGTGGTAGACCGGGTCTTCGATGAAGATGCGCTCGCCGGCGTCCAGCAGCACGGTGGCACACAACGTCAGCGCCTGCTGGGTGCTCGTCAGCACCAGCACCCGGTCCGCCGTGGCGCGGGCGCCGCGCTCCAGATTGACGTAGTCCGCAATCGCCTGCCGCAGCGCTTCCATGCCTTGAGGATGGCTGTGGGTGAGCGCTCTGCTGCCATGCTCCTTCAGCGCCTGTCGTTCGAGGCGCTCCCAGGTCTGCAGCGGAAAACCGCGGGTTTCCGGCACGCCCGGGGCAAAGGGGCGCGGCACCAAGGCTTCGCGCACGCCGCCGCCTTCGAAGATGGCGGCGCCGCGCTGGCTGAGGCGCGGGGCGGCGGCGTGCGCGGCCTGGCCTTGCGGCGGGCGGCGGCGCGGCAGGCGCTGTACCTGGTCCGAGACGAAGCTGCCGCTGCCGACGCGGCGGGCGATGAATCCCTCCACATGCAGCTGGCTGTAGGCCGATTCGACGGTATCGCGCGATACGCCCAGGGACTTCGCCAGCGCGCGCGAGGCCGGCAGCGGCCTGCCGGCCTCCAGGGTGCCGTCCAGGATCAGCTGGCGGATCGCGCGCTGGATGCGCGCATGCAGCGGCAGGGCCTGGTGCTTGGGATCACCGAGCCAGGCTTTGACCGATTCGAGCTGGGCATGTTTGAACAATTGGCTGGTATTCCATCGCAGAAATGGCGGGATCAATCAGGCCATTCTAAGGCTATAAAAAGGCCTTCGAGCCAAACCGGACACATTCCGAAGGAGCCAGGCAGGCCATGTCCTCATCCGCACCCCGCTCAGCCTTCCACCCCAGCGATTTCACCCATCCGGTGGTCGCCGGGCTGATCTCGGTCATCGTCAATTACGGTGGCACCTTCATCCTGGTGTTCCAGGCCGCCAAAGTGGCGGGGCTCAGCCCCGAGCTGACTGCCTCCTGGGTGTGGTCCATCTCCATCGGCGTGGGCGTGACCGGCATCATCCTGAGCTGGGCTGCCCGCGAGCCCATCATCACCGCCTGGTCCACGCCGGCGGCGGCCTTCCTCGTCACCGCGCTGGCCACCACCTCCTACGCGGAAGCGGTGGGCGCCTACCTGATCTCGGCGGCGGCCTTCGTGGTGCTGGGCTTGTCGGGCTGCTTCGAGCGCGTCATCCGCTTGATCCCGCCCGGCGTGGCGGCCGGGCTGCTGGCCGGCATCCTGCTCCAGTTCGGCATTGGCGCCTTCGGCGGCATGAGCGTCGATCCGCTGCTGGTGGGTGTGCTGATCGTCGCCTATGTGGCGCTCAAGCGGGTGGCTGCGCGTTACGCGGTGGTGGGCATCCTGGTGCTGGGGCTGGCCATGCTGTTGCTGCAGCAGCGGGTGGACCTGTCCGGGCTCGGCCTGGAACTGGCCGCACCGGTATTCACGATGCCGGCGTTCTCGCTCAATGCCTTGCTGAGCGTGGCTCTGCCGCTGTTCCTCATCACCCTGACCGGCCAGTACATGCCCGGCATGCTGGTGCTGCGCAACGACGGCTTCAAGACCAGCGCCAACCCCATCGTGACCCTCACCGGGCTGGGCTCGCTGCTGATGGCGCCCTTCGGTTCGCATGCCTTCAACATCGCCGCCATCACCGCCGCCATCTGTACCGGCCGCGAGGCCCACGAAGACCCCTCCAGGCGCTGGATCGCCGGTATTGCCGCAGGCGTGTTCTACGTGCTGGTGGGTGTGTTCGGGGTGACGCTGGCGGCGATCTTCATGGCTTTCCCGGCCACCTTCATCACCACGCTGGCGGGCCTGGCGCTGCTGGGCACCATAGGCGGCAGCCTCGCCAGCGCGCTGGCCGATGCCCGGACCCGCGAGGCGGCGCTGATCACCTTCCTGGCTGCCTCCGCCAACATCACCCTGCTGGGCATAGGCGGCGCGTTCTGGGGCCTGCTGACCGGGCTCGTCGCCCATGCGGTGCTCAACGGGCGCCTGCCGCGGCAGGCGCCGGCGGCGGGGGATGCCGCCGTTTCCCTGCGCAGCCCGGCGCTCGGCAAAAGAGCTTGAGGACGCATGCCATGTACGACGCTTCGCTGACCCTGGCCGGCTTCGACCCGGAACTGGCCGCCGCCCTCTGGCTCGAAGAACGCCGCCAGGAGGAGCATGTCGAGTTGATCGCCTCGGAGAACTACGCCAGCCCGCTGGTGATGGCGATGCAGAACTCGGTGTTCACCAACAAGTACGCCGAGGGCTATCCCGGCAGGCGCTACTACAGCGGCTGCGAGCATGTGGACGTGGCCGAGCGCCTGGCCGTCGCGCGGCTCAAGACGCTGTTCGACTGCGACTACGCCAACGTCCAGCCGCATGCCGGCGCCCAGGCCAACGCTGCGGTCTTCCTGGCTCTGACCACGCCGGGCGATACGGTGATGGGCATGAGCCTGGCGCAGGGCGGCCACCTGACCCACGGCAGCCCGTCCAACTTCTCCGGCCGGCATTACCGCATCGTGCCTTACGGGCTGGACCCGGATACCGGGCTGATCGACTACGACGAGATGGAACGGATCGCGCTGGCGAGCCGGCCAAGGATGCTGATCGGCGGTTTCTCCGCCTACTCCCGCCACAAGGACTGGGCCCGCATGCGCGCCATCGCCGACAAGGTGGGCGCCCTCTTCTGGGTGGATATGGCGCACGTCGCCGGGCTGGTGGCGGCGGGCGTATACCCGGATCCCCTGCCCTACGCCCATGTGGTGACCAGCACCACCCACAAGACCCTGCGCGGCCCGCGCGGCGGCATCATCCTCGCCCGGGGGCAGGACGAGGCCTTCTACCGGAAGCTGGACGCCGCGGTGTTCCCCGGCGTCCAGGGCGGGCCGCTGATGCATCTCGTCGCCGCCAAGGCGCTTGCCTTCAAGGAGGCCCTGCAGCCGGAGTTCAAGGCCTACCAGCGCCAGGTGGTGGCCAACGCCCGGGCGATGGCCGCGGTCATCCAGCGGCGGGGTTACCGCATCGTTTCCGGCGGCACCGATAACCACCTGATGCTGATCGACCTGTCCGCCCGGCCCTACACCGGCAAGGAGGCGGATGCCGCCCTGCGGGAGGCCCACATCACCGCGAACAAGAACTCGGTGCCCAACGATCCGCGTTCGCCCTTCATCACCTCCGGGCTGCGCATCGGCACCCCGGCCGTGACCACGCGCGGCTTCGGGGCGGACGACTGCGAGCGGCTCGCCGGCTGGCTCTGCGATGTGCTGGACAGCCTGGAGGCTGGCGGCGGTGCGCTGCGGATCGTGCGCGACCGGGTGCGGGAACAGGTAGCCGGGTTGTGCCGCCGCCATCCGGTGTACCGCCCGTCTTGACGCAGACCTCAGGTCCGGCCGCGGGCAGGGCTGCCGGAAAGGCTCTGCCCCGAGCGCGCAGTTTTTTCGCAGCGCTCCGTCGAAAACGATGGCGCATCGAGCCGCTGGCCGAACGCCAGGCCGGGTGCGTTCTTGGCCGCCCGCGCTGGTGTCTGCGGTCCGCTTCGCTAGCCGAGGACCCGCGGCTTCAATGCCTCCTCGCACCACTGCCTGAAGTGGGTCGGCGTACTGTTCCCGGGCGTGCGCTGTACGGCATTGTCGAGACCTTCGTTCTTGGCCCTCGCCATGTCGGTCATGCCCTGGGCCATGGCGTCCGACATGCCGCGCTGGACGAAGCCGGCTTTGTAGGCTTCGAGCGTGATCTGCCGATAGCGCACGGGTTTGCCGAGGACTTCCGACATGATGCGCGCCATGTCGTTGAAGGACAGGTCCTCCGGGCCGAGTGCGGGCCGCTCTCCGCTGTCGTCCCAGGACGGGTCTAGCAGTAGTCCGGCGGCGACGGATGCGATGTCGCAGCTGGCGACCGCCGGCAGTTTGCGGTCGCCGTCGATCGGCAGGAAGAACATGCCCTGGTCGCGGATCGGGGCGGCCTGCCGGGCGATGTTGTCCATGAACGAAGGCAGGGTCAGGGCGCGGAAGGCCACGCCCGTTTCCGCGATCAGGTCGTCCATTGCCAGCGAGGCGGTGACATGCCCGGCGTTCGCCGCCATCGGCGTGCCGCGGCCCAGCGCGGTGATGCCGACCACGCGGCGCACACCGTGCCGCTTGATCGCCTCGCAGGCCGGCCGGGTGAAGTCCACATAGGCGGCCATGACGCTCTTGGCGCCAGGATCGGGCGGGCAAAGCCAGAACACGCTGTCGGCGCCCTCGAAGGCCCGGTCGACGACACTGGCGTCGCCATGCGATCCCTGCACGACTTCCACCCGTGCCCGCACTTGTGCGGTCAGCTGCGAGGGATCGCGCGCGATCACGCGAATCGTTGCGCCGCTGGCCAGCAGGTTTGTCAGCAGCTGAGCACCGATGTTGCCCGTCGGCGCGGTCACCACGATCCGGGCGCCGGCCGGCGGTGTCGCGGCATGCGCAAGCCCTGCCACGCCCAGGCCCAGGCTTCCGGCCACGCCGGCGCCAGTACCCAGCGCAAGGCTGCCGAGAAAGCGGCGCCGCCATCCATCCGGCGCATCCCGGGTATCCGCATCATGCTCATTGCAGCGCAAGTCCTTGCTGTCCACCTTCCATCTCCTGGTTAGCCGACCGCTTTCCGGCCGTGGACAAAAGGATAGGAAGGCATGCCTGTACGATCCATGCTGATCAGTCCGCAATATCTCGTTGATCGTCCAGAAAGGTGAGGGCTTCAAGGCCGAGGTGATCGACTCCGATCCGGCGACCGTGAGCCCGGCGATGCGGGTGCCGTATCGGGCCGCGGTCGCCGGCATCCGCATCCCGTCGAGGCCGCCCGCTGTCCGGCCGGTGCGATAGAGTCGGCTTAGCTCTGCAATCCTCCAGAAAAGGCCATGGATCCGCTTTCAGACCTACTCTCGCTGCTGAAACCGCGCAGCTACGTTTCCGCCGGCGTGGATGCCGGCCGGGACTGGTCGATCCAGTTCCCGGATCAGGACAAGCTCATCAAGTGTTATGCGGTGGTGTCTGGCGGATGCTGGCTGGCGGTCGATGGGGTTTCCGGCGCCGCGCATCTGGAGAAGGGCGATTGCTTCGTGTTGCCGAGCGGACGCCCGTTCCGGCTGGCAAGCGACATGGCGCTGCCTCCGGAGCCTGCCCGCAATTACTTTCCGCCCCCCCGCCCCGGCGCGGTCGTCACGATCAACGGTGGGGGTAGCTGCCTGCTCGTCGGCAGCCGCTTCGGCGTCAGCGGAGGCCATGCCGACATGCTGATGGGCCTGCTGCCGCCCATCGTGCACATCCGCAATGCCACGGAACAAGCGGCGATGCGCTGGTCGGTGGAGCGGATGATGCAGGAGCTGCGCGACCCCGAACCCGGCGGTTTCCTGATTGCCCAACATCTTGCCCACATGATGCTGGTGCAGGCGCTCAGGCTGCATGTGAAAGAAGCGGGAATGAACGGTGCCGGATGGCTTTTTGGAGTTGCGGACAAGCACCTGGGGCCGGCCATCGGCGCGGTTCATGCCGATCCGGCCCATCCCTGGACCCTGCAGGCACTGGCCGGGCGCGCCTGCATGTCGCGCTCGGCCTTCGCCGAGAAGTTCAGGGCGACGATAGGCAGCTCACCCATGGAGTACGTGAGGCGCTGGCGCATGCTGCTGGCGGGAGACAGGCTGGAGAACAGCCGCGATTCCGTTTCTGCCATTGCGCTGTCTCTCGGCTACGAATCGGAAAGCGCGTTCAGCATGGCGTTCAAGCGGGTCATGGGCGTGTCGCCGCGGCAGTATGGCCGGCGCCGGATGCTTGCTGCGAACGGCCGGCCCACCCGTCCCGATGAACCCAGCCCAGCTTCGTCGGCTGCGCTCGGTGGTCAGGACGAGTGTCGGGCCTGCGCCGCCGGGATGACCCCTCCCCATGCCGGCTGACCGGGTGGGACGCGCCTCCCGCTGGAGGTCGAGATCCTGACGAGGGCTTTCCCAAGGTCCGGTTCCGCAGATTTTCCTTGACAGATAGTTTGGTACCTATCGAAAATTGTTAGGTACCAACGCGATTTTGAGGAGCATCCACGATGAGCAGTCGGCAGGTGGAATCGGGGCGTGACGCAGTGGGGCTCTGGACGAAGCGGTGTTACTTCGCGGGCCGTGCCGTCATGGATTCGGCACTACGTCCTTTCGATCTCGGCTCCACCCAGTGGTATGTGCTGTACCAGCTGGCACACGAGGGCCCGACCAGGCAGCGCGATCTGGTGGAAAGGCTCCAGATCGAACGGGCGACGATGAGCGGGATCGTGGCCACGCTTCTACGCAAGGGCCTTGTGGACCAGGTGCCGGACCGAACCGATCAACGGCAGAAACTCCTCCAATTGACGGCTGCGGGTACGAAGCTGTGGGGCGAACTGCCCGATCTCACCTTCATTCGTGAGGCGGCATTCGATGGCATTGACGCGGCCGACATCGCCACCGCCGTCAGGGTGCTCCAGACAGCAACCGGGCGGCTGGAAAATCTTCTGCAGAAAGGGGCTGACGTATGACGATCTTGATCACTGGCGCCAGCGGTCTCGTGGGTGCGCGGCTTCTGCCCCGTCTCGTGGACGCCGGCAGGGATTGCCGGGCGCTCATGCGCGCCGGGAAGGCCGTGCCCGCTGGGGTGACTGCCGTGGAAGGCGACCTGCTTGAGCCTGCATCCCTTGTCCCGGCGGTTCACAACGTCTCGGCCATCATCCATCTCGCGGCGGTCTTCCGCAGCCCGGACATGGAGATGATCTGGAAGAGCAATCTCGATGGAACACGCGCGCTGATCGCTGCGGCGAAGGCACATGCGCCAGAGGCACGTTTCATCATGGCGAGCACCACCAATGTGTATGACATGGACAGTCCGCACCCCGGTCGTGAGGATGATGCAACTGACCCGAAGCAGGCTTACCCGGCCAGCAAGATCGCGGCCGAAAAGGAACTGCGTGAAAGCGGGCTGAACTGGTCGATCCTGCGCTTCGGCTTCGTTTACGGTGACCAGGATGGTCACTTGGAGAAGCTCCCCGGGCTTGCGGCCCAGGCCCAATTCCATCCCGCGAAAACAATGAGCATGATTCATCATCGCGACATTGCCGTGGCCATGGAGCTCGCCCTGTCCGGTGCGATGGACGGCCACATCGTCAACATTACCGATGAAGCGCCGACCTCACTTTACGAACTGGCCGAACTGGTCGGCGCAACGATGGAGCCTTCGTCCGAACCGCTGGAAAATCCCTGGCATCTTCATGTCAGCGGAGCGTTGGCCCGTCGTCTTGGCTTCCGGCCCAGCGTAAGAAGCGTCTATCAGGCGGCCGAGGAAAACCTGCTGTGAGCCCTCGCCGTGCCGGGCGCGGGCCGTGCAATCGGGCTCCGCGGCGGAAAAGGGAAGCCATGACTGCCCGCCCCCCCTTCGACCCGGATGCGATCCTGGCGCACGGTCAAAGCGCGGATTTCAGACTATCGAACGCATCCCGCAGGAACTGGGCCGCCGGTTTTCGCTTGCCGGTCTGTTCCCGCCAGGCCTGAAGCGCGATTTTCATTGCGCCGATGGACACCATGGCGACCATCCGCAGCGCCCCGCGGCGCTCGGGTTGCCGCCAGACCTCGCACAAGGCGCTGAAGAGCATCCGCTCCTGTTCCGCGTAGTAAGCTTGCTTGCGGGCAAGCAGCGATTCGCTCGACAGCATGAGATTGTCGATGGCGGTCATCTGCTCGGTCGTATTGCTCGCGATGTGTTTCACCATGAGATCGCGAACGGCATCGAGGGGCGGTACGTCGGGCGATGTCTTCAACAGGTCGGCGATCAGGCTGGCCGAACCGGTCTCCATCCAGAACACCATGACGTCGTCTTTCGACTTGAAGTAGGAGAAAAAGCTGCGGCGAGAGATACCTGCCGCCGCTGCGATCTCGTCCAGCGTCGTGCCGTCGTAACCCTTGGCGAGGAACAGGCGCTGGCCAACTTCGGCGATGCGCCGCCGGGTCTCGCGGCGCTTGCGCTCGCGCACGCTTTCTGCCGGCGCAAGGGCCGCGGGGGGAGGGATTTCCAGCATTCCTGAATGGCTCGCTGCGCAATTGCACTAAGCGCACCCGCTGCACCCCTTGCATCAAGTGCAATGGATACGAGACTAAGTGCGTTTGATCATGCACCGAGCTTACCTTCCTTTGCTGCGCGCGGCAAAGCGCGAGGCCCGGCCCGGCGACGCCTCCCGGCGCCGTGGCGCGGCGTCCGGCGCTCAGGCGGCGGAGCGTGATTGCGCCATCCGCTCCGGAGCCGGTGGCGCCCTCCTCCCGGCTGTTACTGGATGCGCTCAGGCTGGGGCGCGCTCCCCGCCGCGGCCGGCAGGCGAATCTCGACGCCGAAGCCGCGGCCGTCGAGTCCGGCGCCGCAGCGCAGTTGTCCGCCATGCGAGGCGACCACCCGTTCGACCAGCGACAGGCCCATGCCGATGCCTTGCGAACGGTGGCCATTGCCGGCGCGGTAGAAACGTTCGAAAACCCGCTCGTTCTCGCCGTCCGGAATGCCCGGACCGTCGTCGGCAACGATCAGGGTCGCCATCCGCGTCTTTCCCGCGCGCTCGAGCCGGGTCGTCAGCCGCACGCGTGTGCCTGCGTGCCCGTGGCGCAGCGCGTTGTCGAGCAGGTTGCGGACCAGGATCCCGAGGTCGTCGATGTCGCCATGCACGGGCGCCTGCTCCGCATCGAGTTCGATCGACTGGCCGCCACGGAGGGCGACCAGTTCGAACTCGTCAGCCACCATCCCCACGACCAGCGCCAGATCGATGTCCTCGGCGCGCGTGGCGGCGCCGCCGGCATCCACCCGGGCGGCGTCGAGTAGTTGCTGCGCCAGGCGCGAGGTGCGTTCTATTCCGGCGATGAGGTGCTCGAGTGCTTCGCGCGCTTCGTCGCGGTCGCCCGCGTGCTGCAGCACCTGCGCTTGAGCCAGCAGCGCGGCCAGCGGGGTACGCAGCTCGTGCGCAGCCTCGCCGAGGAATTCGCGCTCGTGCTGGAGCGCTTGTGCCAGCCGCGCCATCAACTGGTTGAACGCACGCACCAGGGGGGTGAATTCGTCCGGCAGCCCGCGTTCCGGCAGCGGCGCAAGATCGAGCGGCGCCCGTGTCGCGAGCGACTCGCTGATCTGCAGCACGGGTCGCAGCGACCAGTGGATCACCGCCCAGATCGCGATGCCGATGCCCAACAGCAGGGACACCGCGGTCAGCAGGCTGGCGTTGAACCAGCGCTTCAACTCCGCGCGCAGGGCAGCCTCCGGCACGCCGGTCTGCACCTGCACCCGGTGCTGGGTGTCGCTGATCGCGAACACGCGCCAAGGCACGCCGGCGATGGTCGTCTGCGAGAAGCCGTCGGCGAAATCCGGCACCATCGCATGTTCCGGTGCCGGCCGCGACGACACCAGCCGGCGTTGGGTGCCGTGTTCCCAGACCTGGAAGCCCAGGGCGGCGAACTTGCCGTTTACTGGCTTCGTCTCGCGGTCCAGCACGAACTGCCGCTGCTGGCCCGCCGTCGCAATGTCGGAAGGCAGCGACAGCAGCAACTGCTCGGCAATGCTGCGCAACATGCCGTTGGCCTCGCCGTCCTGCCGCGCCATCATGTCCCGGTACTGGATCGCGAACCAGCCGCTCCAGGCGGTGAGCAGTACCGCCGCCAGTGCGATCAGCAGCCGTGTGCGTAGCGCGCGCATTCAGTCTTCATCCCCGGCGCGGTAACCGTAGCCGACCTCGGTCACGATGACGTCGTCGCCGAGCTTGCGTCGTAGCTGGTGTACGTAGACCGCGATGGTGTTGCTGCCGATCTCCGTGTCGCTGCCATAGAGGCGGTCCTGCAGCTGGTCGCGATTGAGCACCCGGCGGCGAGACTGGAACAGCGATACCAGCAGGCGGAACTCGATCGCGCTCAGCGCGATCCGCTGGCCGCCACGGCTCACCGTGCGCGCCGCGGGGTCGATCTCGACGTCGCGCCAGCGCAGCACCGGCGTCACCGCTCCGCGGCTGCGGCGCAGCACCGCGCGCAGTCGGGCCAGCATCTCGTCGCGCTGGAACGGCTTGACGATGTAGTCGTCCGCGCCGGCGTCGAGGCCGCGGACGCGATCGCTGAGCTGGTCACGCGCGGTGATGATCAGGACCGGCGTCGGATCGTAATGACTGCGCATCGCCGTCAGCACCTCGAGGCCGGAGCCGCCGGGCAGGCCGAGGTCGAGCAGGACCGCGACGAAGGCGTGGTCGACCAGCGCCAGCCGGGCGGCTCCCGCGTCTTCGCAATGAACGACGTGCCACCCTTCCTGGCCGAGGGCGGCGGTCAGCGCCTGACCGAGCATGTGGTCGTCTTCGACGAGAAGGATCGCATCCATGGCAGGGCGCGTGGGGGAAATGGTGATCGGCAATCGTGCATCGCCGACATTAATACCGGATTAAGTCCTGCGCTCCAAACGGAGCCCCAATCCGGCGCGACGTCTGCGCGTCGATCGGCTTAAACCGATTTTAATCGCGCCGGAAAACACTGCATTACCCGCAACAACTCCTCCGGCGTGATTCCATGCCCTCGACGCTTTCCTCCTTTCCTGCTCCCGATGGGGACCGCAACATGACCAGCCGGACCGCTTCCGGCCTGCCTAGGCGGCGGGTCCATGCGGTGCTCGTCGCCGACAGAGCGATCCCCACCGTCGGCACGCACCCGACGCGCACCCGGTGGAGAGTCTCCCTCGCCATCGTCGGCGCGCTGTTGCTTTCCGCGTGCGCCGGCGGCGCTTCGGTGGGCGCGGTACGACCCAAGCCAGACTGGGCCTTGGCCGACATGCCTTCCCAGCAGGGGCGCATCTTCCTGATCACCGGGGGGACGAGTGGTATCGGTTACGAGAGCGCCAAGGCGTTGGCAGCCGCAGGTGCGCAGGTGGTGATCGCGGCGCGCAATCCTGAGCGAGGGCAGGAGGCACTTGCGAGCATCCGGCAGGAAACACCCGACGCCCATGTGCAGTTCGAAGCGCTGGACCTGGCCGATCTCGCCTCGGTCCGGGCGCTGGCCGAGCGGCTCAAGGCCACCCTGCCCCGCCTGGACGGATTGATCAACAACGCGGCCATCATGCAGCCGCCGCAGCGGGGTACGTCGGCCCAAGGGTTCGAGACGCAGTTCGCCATCAACTACTTGGGGCACTTCGTCCTGACGGCGGAAGTGCTGCCCTTGTTGCGGCGGGCCGAGGCGCCACGCGTGGTCACGCTGTCCAGTATCGGTGCGCAGCGGGGAGCCATCCACTTCGAGGATCTGCAGTTTGCGCAGGCTTGGGATGCGGAGGCTGCCTACCAGCAGTCGAAGCTGGCGTGCCTGATGTTCGCTTTCGAGCTGCAGCGGCGCAGCGATGCGGCTGGCTGGGGCCTGAAGAGCATCGCGTCCCATCCGGGGCTTGCACATACCAACCTGCTGCCTTCGCAAGGCCGCAGCACGCCGCTGTGGCGCTTTTTCCAGACGGCTGCGCAAGGCGCGGTGCCGACGCTGTATGCCGCCACTGCGCAGGAGGCCGCGGGGGGTGCCTACTACGGGCCCACCGGTCTTCTGGAAGCGCGAGGCGCGCTCGGCCTTGCCAGCGTGCCCCTTGCCGCGACGGATGACGGGGCGGCTGCCCGGCTGTGGCGCGTCAGCGAGGAGCTCGGCGCCACCCGCTTCCCGTCGCGCGGCGCCGAATGAACATCAACGCGCGCTTGTACGGCGTGCTCCACACCAGGGCCTTCTTCCCATGAGACAAGCCACTAAGGCGGCGCCACGCCGCCCGCGCCTGCTGCAGGCGCTGCTCAACCTCCGCCGCGAGGAGGTCGGGCCGGTCCTGATCGCGGCGCTGTTCTTCTTCTTGGTGCTGACCGCCCTGATGCTGCTGAGGCCGGCGCGAGACGCGCTGGGCATGGAGCGCGGGATCGAGAACATCCGCTGGTTGTTCATCGGCACCGCGGTCGTGACGCTGGCGGTGAATCCCCTGTTCGGGTGGTTGGTCGGCCGCTTCAAGCGCTTGCAGTTCATCGCAGCGACATACGGCTTCTTCGTGCTCAGCCTGGTGGGCTTCTGGGCGCTGCTGACGTTCGCGCCTGGCGCGGTCGGCCGGGGCAGCGGCCAGGTGTTCTACGTCTGGTTCAGCGTGTTCAACCTGTTCGTGACCATGGTGTTCTGGGCACTGCTGGCCGATCGCTTCACCAGTGACCAGGGCAAGCGCTTCTTCGCCCTGATCTCGGTAGGCGGCACGCTGGGCGCGATCTTCGGGCCCTGGCTCACCTCGCGACTCGCGCAGCCGCTGGGCACGCCGAATCTGCTGCTGCTTGCCGGTGGCTTCCTGCTGCTGGCCCTGGCCGCCGCCTGGCTGCTCGTGCGCACGGCAGCCGATCGGGCCGGCCCCGGCGTGGCCGCCACCGCGGGCGGGGCCGCGACTGAGGCCGAACGCATCGGCGGCAGCGCCTGGGCGGGCCTGCGCGCGGTGTTCCGCTCGCGCTACCTGGCCGCCATCGCCGGCTACATCCTGTTGATGACGGTGCTGGCAACCTTCATCTACTTCACCCGCCTGCAGATGGTGGCCGCCGTGGCCGGGAGCATGGATGCGCGTGCGGCGATCCTGGGCAGCATCGACATGTGGACCCAGGTCGCGGTGCTGCTCCTGCAGCTCACCCTGACCGGGAAGATCATCCAGCGCTTCGGCCTCGGCGTGGCATTGGCGATCCTGCCGGTGGCCACCGCGCTCGGCTTCATCGGGCTGGCGATCTACGGCTCCTTCGTCGTGCTCATCCTGCTCGAGGCCACCACCCGTGCGCTGCAGCGGGGCATTACCCGGCCGGCGCGGGAAGCGCTGTTCACCGTGGTCAGCCGTGAGGAGAAGTACAAGGCCAAGGCCTTCGTCGACACCTTCATGTACCGCACCGGTGATGTCATCGGGGCGCAGACCGAAGGCGCGCTCGGACGCCTGGGGCTGGCCATGGGCGGACTGGTCGGCGTGCTCATACCGCTGGCGCTGGCCTGGGCTGCGCTCGGCCTGTGGCTCGGGCGCGCGCAAGCGCGGCGAGTGACGCCGTCGCCGGCCGAGATGGCGCCTCTTCCCCCGGATGTGAGGGGCGAGCTCGCCGAACCATCCGCAATCCAGCACACCACTTCCCGCGCATGAGCAGCACGGCCTGTCGGCGCGCCGATCAACGCATGACGATGAGGATGCAAAGTGGACATACCCATACGCACATTCACCCGCCTGGCACGCCCTGCCACGGCAACGGCCGGGGAGATGGACCGTGGCCGGCCCCACCGGCAAGCGCCGGGAGGCCTGGCCGGGCCCATCGGCGAGGCCAGGCCATCCAGGTATTCGGCCAGGCTGGTGGCGGCACTTGTCGCCCCGGTGTTCCTGGGCGCGTGCGCCCATATCCCGGAGAGCACGGTGGCCGAAACGGAGTTCGGAGCGTTGTCTTGCGCTCAACTCGCTGAGCAGACGGAGCAGGCAAGCGCGACCAAAGCGCTGGCGGACCAGGCCAAGAGCGATGCATGGCATGTCGTCGTTCCCCTCATCGTGGCGGCTCGCTACGGCCATGCCGCTTCTGCTGCCGGTGATGCCGAGAGACGGTTGGCGCTTCTCTCTGAACAGGCTAGCCGGCTCGGTTGCGATGTTCAGCCGCCTCCCTCGGGCGTGCCCGGGCTTCGCCCAGCCGCAGGAATGGAGCACTCAATGGCGCTGGCAGGCGCCAGGAATGAGCAGGTGTTCCCGATTCTCGATGTACCTCTCCAAGCAAGCACGGGAGCCGAAAGATGATGAACGAACAGCAAATGGGAAACACGCGGGCCGCCCGCGCCGGATGGCGAAACCGCATTGCCGCCTTCGGGGTGCTGTTGGCCTGCGCTTTTGCCGCAGGCGGCGCACGGGCGCAAAGCGCGCCTAAACCCGATTGGGGCCTGACCGACATGCCTTCCCAGAAGGGGCGCGTCTTCCTGGTCACCGGCGGGACCAGCGGCATGGGGTTCGAGGATGCGAAGGCCCTGGCTGCCGCCGGCGCCCAGGTGGTCATCGCCGCGCGCAATCCGCAGCGGGGACAGGAAGCGATCGAGCGCATCAGGCAGGAAGTGCCGCACGCCAAGGTGCAGTTCGAGCATGTCGATCTGGCCGATCTGTCCTCGGTCCGTGCGCTGAGCCAGCGCCTCAGCGGCACGCTGCCCCGGCTCGACGGCTTGATCAACAACGCGGCGATCATGGCCACGCCGGAACGCGGCACTTCCGCCGACGGCTTCGAGATGCAGTTCGCCACCAATTATCTTGGCCACTTCGTCCTCACCGCGGAGCTGTTGCCGCTGTTGCGCAGGAGCGACTCTCCGCGCGTGGTGACGCTGTCGAGCGTCGCCGCGCGGCGCGGCCGGATCAACTTCGACGATCTCCAGTTCGAGCAGGCATATGAGCCCAATGTGGTCTACGCCCAGTCGAAGCTGGCGTGCCTGATGTTCGCCCTTGAACTGCAGCGGCGCAGCGACAGCGCAGGCTGGGGTCTCCAGAGCCTGGCCGCCCACCCCGGCATCGCGGTGACCGAACTGGTTGCGCGCGGCCCCGGCCTGGACAGCGAACAGGGGCGCCAATGGTCTGCCATGCGCCCCAACCTGCAGACGGCCGCCCAAGGCGCCATCCCCACCTTGTATGCCGCTACCGCAGCTGACGCGCGGGGCGGCAGCTACTACGGTCCGACCGGTCCGAACGAGGTCGCCGGGCCGCTCGGCCTGGCAACCGTGCCACCGCTGGCCAGCGACGCCGCGGCCGCTGCACGCCTGTGGGCGATCACTGAAGAGATCACCGGTACGCGCTTCCCCGTGCCCGGCCGCTGAGCAGATCGCAGTCCATCCCCTGTCCGCTTCGCTGACGTCGAGGCGGCCAGGAATCCCTCATGAGTTTGACCACCATGCCAGATGCACACCGCCCGCGCCCGTGGGAACTGGTGTTCAACATTCGTCGCGACGAGATCGCACCGGTGCTGGTCGCGGCACTGTTCTTCTTCTTCGTGTTGAGCGCGCTGATGGTGCTGCGGCCCGCACGCGATGCGCTGGGGCTGGAGCGCGGGATCGAGAGCGTGCGTGGCCTGATCCTTGTGACCGCGGTGGCGACGCTGGCGGTGAATCCGCTGTTTGGATGGCTGGTCAGCCGCCTTCGGCGGCGGCAGCTCATCGGCGCGACATACGGCTCCCTGGTGCTGAGCCTGGCGGGCTTCTGGGGCCTGATGGAGTACGCACCCGGCATGGTGAGCCAGGCCAGCAGCCAGGTGTTCTACATCTGGTTCAACGTGTTCAACCTGTTCGCCACGATGGTGTTCTGGGCGCTGCTGGCCGAGCGCTTCACCAGCGAGCAGGGCAAGCGCTTCTTCGGCCTGATCTCGATCGGCGGCACGGCCGGCGCCATCTTCGGCCCCTGGCTCACGTCGGAACTGGCCGAATCGCTGGGCACGGCCAGCCTGCTGCTGGTCGCCGGCAGCTTTCTGCTGCTGGCCATGTCGTCGGCATGGGCGCTGCTGTGGATCACGCCCGACCGCAGCACAACAGGCACTGGCTCTGGCGCCGCCGCGTCGCCGCGCGCGGAGGAGACGGCGCGCATCGGTGGCAGCGCCTGGGCTGGCATCCACTCGGTGTTCCGCTCTGCCTACCTGGGCGGCGTCGCGGCTTATGTGATGCTGACGGCGGTGATGGTGACCTTGGTGTATTTCACCCGCCTGCAGACGGTGGCCGGGATCGCCGACGGGGTCGACGCGCGGGCGGCCATGCTGGGAAGGATAGACATGTGGACGCATGTCGTGGTGCTGGTGCTGCAGCTCACCCTGGCTGGACGGATCATCAAACGCTTCGGCCTGGGCGTCGCGCTGGCGATCCTGCCGGCCGCGACCGCGCTGGGCTTCATCGGGCTTGCCACCTTCGGCTCCTTCGCCGTGCTGGTGCTGCTGGAGGCTCTTACCCGGGCGGTACAGCGTGCCATCGCCCAGCCGGCGCGCGAGACGCTGTTCACCGTGGTCGACCGCGAGGACAAGTACAAGGCCAAGGCCTTCATCGACACCTTCGTCTATCGCGCAGGTGACGTCGCCGGCGCGCAGACCGAGGGCGCGCTGGGACGGCTCGGGCTGGCGATGGGGAGCCTGGTCAGCGTGGTCCTGCCGCTGGCTTTGGTCTGGATGGTGCTCGCCCTGTGGCTGGGGCGCGCGCAGTCCCGGCGGGCGATGCCGCAGGTTCTGCACGCCCCCCGCCCGGCCGACTCCCGCCGCGGCGTCCGGCGCTCGAGTGGCGCTCCGGCAGGCAATGCGACAGGGGCTGGCGGGCCAGCGAGAGTGCATGACGGAGATCCGCCGCAGGCTCACCCGCCTCCTGCAAGGCGTGAGTTGCCTGGCACCCGGCTGGGGGCACGCCCACATGGATCGAGTCCTTGACCGCGGCGGGCTCCCGCCAGTCGCGGAGGCGCGGAGCCCGCACCCGCGGGTTTGCATTCAGACACCCGGACGTCTGGTGACGGACGGAAAAATGGTGCATCATGTTTTGCACTAAGTGCAAATTTTAGTGCTCTTAATGCAAGTTTAACCTCGAACAGGATCCCTATCATGCCCCCCTGGACAGCAGCCGATATCCCCTCTCAGCGTGGCCGTACCGCGGTCGTCACCGGCACTGGCGGCCTTGGACTCGAAGATGCGCTGGCGCTGGCCCGTGCCGGGGCCCGGGTCATCATCGCCGGTCGAAGTCCGGCCAGGGGGGCGATCGCGGTCAATCAGATCCGTCAAAGCGTTCCCGGCGCGAAAGTGGACTTCGAGGCGCTGGATCTGGCGAGGCTGGATTCGATTGCGGCTTTCGGCAAGCGGCTGCGCGCCTGCGTGGAGGGCCTCGATCTGCTGATCAACAACGCGGGTGTGATGACGCCTCCGGCGCGGCAGCTGACTGCCGACGGATTCGAGTTGCAGTTCGGCACCAATCACCTGGGCCACTTTGCCTTGACCGCCGAATTGCTGCCGCTGCTGCGTGCAGCCAGCCAGCCGCGGGTCGTCACGCTTTCCAGCATCGCCGCGCGCAGCGGGGCGATCAACTTCGACGACTTGCAGTCCGAGCGCGGCTATCTGCCTATGGCTGCCTATGCCCAGTCAAAACTGGCCTGCTTGATGTTCGCGCTGGAGTTGCAACGACGCTGCGACGCGGCCGGCTGGGGCATCCAGAGCATCGCGGCCCATCCGGGGGTGGCGCGCACCGACCTGCTGCCCAATGGGGCCGGCGCGCGGAGCATTCAAGGGATGGCGCGTCGCTACCTGTGGTTCCTGTTCCAGCCGGCCGCGCAGGGGGCATTGCCGACGCTCTATGCGGCGACCTCGCCGCAAGCGCAAGGCGGTGCCTACTATGGCCCGAACAGGCTCAGCGAAACGCGAGGCTACCCCGCAGTTGCCAAAGCCCCTCCGCCGGCGCTGGACATCGGCAGCGCCGCAAGGCTGTGGACCGCGTCGGAACGGCTGACCGGCGTGTCTTTTCCCATGGGCCGGAGCCAGGACGCGAGCCTTGGCGCCATCCGGGCCACAAGTCCTGCTTGATCCGCCAGCTGACCGTTTTTCACGACTTCCCCCGAGCCGTTTCCCCCTTCAATAAGCGCTCCGTGCCGAGGGTGGCGGCCTCCCTTCCTGCTGAACGGATCTCATGCCCGATGAACGAGCAACTTGGTTTTCTACGCAACTGGGTCAGCGCGCCGGTGCGTGTCGCCGCAATCGCCCCCTCCAGCAAGGCGCTCGCCGCGCTGATCACGAGTGATCTTTCCCCCCGCGATGCGCCCATAATCGAGCTGGGTGCGGGTACGGGGGTGTTCACCCGACGGCTGCTCGAGAAGGGCATTCCGGAGGAGAAACTTGCCGTTGTCGAGTTCGACCCAGGCTTCGCGCGGCGTTTGCGAGAGGCATTTCCGGCTGCGAGCGTCCTCTGCATGGATGCGGCCCGGCTCCGGGAGGTGGAACTGTTCGGCGGAGAAAGGGGCGGCGCCGTGGTCAGCGGGCTGCCCTTGCTGCTGATGCCGCCTTTGCAGCTTGCACGCATCCTGAGGGGGGCGTTCTCGCACCTCCGCCCTGGCGGCGCCTTCTATCAGTTCACCTACGGCCCCCGTTGCCCGGTGCCCCGCGCCATCCTTGAACGATTCGGGCTGCGGGCGCGCTACATCGGCGGAACGCTGGCGAACCTCCCTCCCGCGGCCGTCTTTCGCATTTCCCGCAAGGCCGAAGCCCCTGCAGCCGAGGCCTTCCAGCTGAAGCGGCGCAGCTTGATCGCGGGTGTCGCATGAGCGATCTCCCGCAACGGCCGCCGACTGCCGGCTGGCGTGACGCCGGGATCGACGGCACGCCGCTCAACACATGGCCGCCAGAGACGCAAATCAACCTGGGACGCCGGCGGATGAACGCCATGTTGCTGCTGGCGGCGTTGGCGGTTCCGCATTCGGCAGCCAGGGCGCAGTGCGCCGAGCCGCGCTACCTGGTGAGCGATTTCGACTGGCTTGACCATGCGCGCTTACGCCTGGTGCCCGCCCGCCTGTACTGGCCTGCAGCGCCCCTGGCCGGAAAACCCGTGCCGCTGGTGGTGTTCTCGCATGGCATCGGCGGCTCCCGGGAGGGCTACAGCTATCTCGGAAGGCACTGGTCGGCCCGCGGCGTTGCCTGCCTGCATGTGCAGCATGTCGGTAGCGATGCAGCGCTCTGGCGGGGCAACCCGTTCGGCGTGATCGGCCGATTGCAGGCCGCCGCTCAGGAGCAGGAGGCCATTGCGCGGGCTGCCGATGTGCGCTTCGCGCTCGACCGCATGCTCTCGGTTCAAACGGGTGACCTCGGCGCGATGGTGGACCGCCAGCGCATCGTCGCCGCCGGCCACTCCTACGGCGCGAACACCACCCTGCTCACGGTGGGCGCGCAAGTGGTGAGAGAGGGCCGGACCATCGATTGCCTGGACTCCCGCTTTTCCGCGGCGCTGGTCATCTCCGCGCCGCCGTTCTATGGCGAAGCCGATCTGGCGGCGGTGATGAGCAATGTGGCGGTTCCCACCCTCCATGTCACCGCGACTGACGACGTGATCGAGATCCCGGGTTATCACTCCGGGGTGGAGGACAGGCTGGCCATCTTCAATGCGATTGCCCATCCGCACAAGCTGCTTGCCGTCTTCCGGGGCGGCGCCCACAGCATGTTCACCGACCGCTTGTTTCCCGGCGGCTGGTCCCTCAACGCCAAGGTGAAGCTTGCCACTGCGGATCTCGCCCTGGCCTTTCTCGACCTGATCTTCGAGCGCGATGGCGCGGCGCTCCTGCGGTGGGAGAAGGACTGGCAGCCCATTCTGGCGCAACCGCCCAGACCCGAGGCCGCGCCCCGCATCATGCTCACCGGCGGTGCGATTCCAGTTCCGCCCGTTCGGGCGGCCGCGCCCGATGAATACAAGGCCATCTGAGGTGCGAGGGCTCCCGGGGTCTGCCGCCGCTGGTGCAAGGCCGTCCGGGCTGCCGCCTGCACCGTGCATGCCGCTGTGCGTTGCGAGGGGGCGAGCCCGCGCTCCCGTTCCGGGAGAGGCATGCGACTCGACCGATCCCTCGTCCGAACCGACTTCCGCGATTTCATTACGCCCGCCCTCGTGGCGATGCGGCAACGGGCCATTACCGGTCCAAAAGGAGAACTGAGCGTGCACAAGTACCTTGTCTATTCGGCCTACGGCTGGCTCGCCCTGAGTGGGACTCTTCATTTCGTCATCGACGTCTTATCCCAGTTCCTGCGCGGGAAGCGCCCGCCCGGCATGGAGACAGCCTTGTACTACGGGCTGAATTCCGCCTACGCCCTGGGACAGGTTGCCTTCGGGTTGCTCGGCCTGTTCCTGGCGTGGCGAGCCATGAACGTGGTCAGCCAAACCCCGGTGCTGGTCCTGACGGTCGCTGCGGCACTGGGATGGCTTGCAATCACCTTCCTCTTCATGGAGTACCGGGAGCCGAAGTTCAACATCAGCATTTTCCTCGCGCTGACGCTGGCGGCCTTCTTCACGCGCTGAGGATGCCCGTCGGCCGCGGGCTGGCGTTCTGGATGCCAGCGGACGGGTGAGGTGGGCAAATCCACGCGTCACCGGCTGGCGGCACTTGCTGGATATTTCTGGAGTTTTCCGGATTGCCGGAGTGGAGCGGGCGAAGGGAGTCGAACCCTCGTCATCAGCTTGGGAAGCTGAGGTAATGCCGTTATACGACGCCCGCCTGACGGCAGGCGGAGGGCCTGCCGGAGGAAGGGCGTCATTCTAATGGGCGGCAGGGGAGGGCGCAATCGGCGCGGCCGCGCTCCGCCGCTGGCATGGATTGCACGGCAGGGGGAAATTTCGCGCCACGGCCGGAAGGCCGCAGTGCGGGGACCATGCGGGGTTCAGCCGGCCAGCCGCTCCACCGCTTCCCGCACCCGCGCCTGCTCGTCCATCTTCAGGATGCGCTGCACCCTGGGGGCGAGTTCGCCGAGGTCGGCGCGCAGCACCTGCTGCTTGATCTCCAGGATGTGGCCGGGGTGCATGGAGAAGTTGCGCAGGCCCATGCCGAGCAGCAGCAGGGTGTAGGCGGGATCGCCGGCCATTTCGCCGCAGACCGACACCGGCAGGCCAAAGCGGGCGCCGGTGCTCAGCGTGCCGCCGATGAGCTTGAGCACCGCCGGGTGCAATGGATCGTAGAGGTGCACCACCGCTTCGTCGGAACGGTCGATCGCCAGGGTGTACTGGATGAGGTCGTTGGTGCCGATGGAAAGGAAGGACAGCCGGCGCACGAACATGCCCAGCGCCAGCGCTGCCGCCGGCACTTCGATCATGCCGCCGATCTGCACGCCTTCGTCGAACTTCACCTTCTCCGCCCGCAGTTCCGCCTTGGCCTTGTCCACCAGCGCCAGGGTCTGGTCGATCTCATGGGCGTGGGCGAGCATGGGCACCATGATGCGCAGCTTGCCGTGCACCGAGGCGCGCAGCAGGGCGCGCAGCTGGGTGAGGAACATCTTGGGCTCGGCCAGCGAGTAGCGCACCGCCCGCAGGCCCAGCGCCGGGTTGGGCTCGAAGCGGGCGTGGGCGCCGTTGAGGGCCTTGTCGGCGCCGACGTCGAAGGTGCGGATGGTGACCGGCTTGCCGGGCAGGGCCTTGAGCACGCTGCGGTAGGCCTCGTACTGCTCGTCCTCGTCCGGCAGGGTGTCGCGGCCGATGAAGAGGAACTCGGTACGGTAGAGGCCGATGCCGTCGGCATTGACGGCCTTGACCTGCGCCATGTCCTTCGGACCTTCGATGTTGGCGAGCAGGGCGATTTCTTCGCCGTCCAGCGTGGTGGGCGGGGTGTCGCGCAGGCGCTTGAGCTTGGAGCGCTCCAGCTCCAGCTCGGCGCGGCGCAGGCGGTACTCCTCGACGATGTCCTCGTCCGGGCCGACGATGACCACGCCGCGGGTGCCGTCGACGATCAGCAGTTCGTCGTCCTGCACCAGGTCGCGGATGTGGTGCAGGCCGACCACCGCCGGGATGGACAGGCTGCGGGCAACGATGGCGGTGTGGCTGGTGGGGCCGCCGACATCGGTGACGAAGCCGGCGATGTTGTGGTCGCGGAAACCGATGGTGTCGGCCGGCGACAGGTCGTGGGCGACGACGATGGTGCCCAGGCCGTCGCGGCGGCGCGGCGGCAGGTGCCCGGGCTGGCCGAGCAGTACCTTGACCAGGCGCTCCACCACCTGGACGACATCGGCCTGGCGCTCGCGCAGGTAGGGATCCTCGATCTGGCGGAACTGCTCCACCAGCAACTCCATCTGCGCCACCAGCGCCCATTCGGCGTTGTAGCGGCGATTCTCGACCAGGCCGCGGGCGGCTTCTACCAGCATCGGATCGGCCAGCATCATCAGCTGCAGATCGACGAAGGCGCCGACCTCGCTGTGGCCCTGGCCGGCGGTGGTGGCCGCCTTGAGGCCGATCAGTTCGCCCTGGACGGTGGCGAGCGCATCTTCCAGCCGGGCGACTTCATCGGCGATGTGCTTGGGCGAGATGTGGTAGTGATTGACCTCCAGCAGCGCATGCGACACCAGGTGCACATGGCCGATGGCGATACCCTGGGAGACCGGCAGACCGTGCAGGGTGAAGGGCATGGCCTACTCCGCTTCGCCAAAGCGGTCGGCAATCAGCGCGAGGATCTCCGCCAGCGCGCGGTCGGCGTCCCGGCCCTCGGTTTCCACCGTGATGGTGGCGCCGCGGGCGGCCGCCAGCATCATCACGCCCATGATGCTTTTTGCATTTACCCGGCGGCCGTTGCGCTCCAGCCAGACCTCGCAGCCGAAGCTGCTGGCGAGCTGGGTGAGCTTGGCCGAGGCCCGCGCGTGCAGGCCCAGTTTGTTGATGATTTCCGCGTCCGCTTTAGGCATTTCCCTGTTCCCGCCTGGTTGTCGTTTTATGCGTTTTATATGTTTGCTACTTGATGTGCAGTACGCCGTCGCAACCGCCTGACACCGCACGCTGGATCAGCGTGGCCATATCGCGCTCGCGGTAGGTGAGCACCCGCAGCAGCATCGGCAGGCTGACGCCGGCGATGCCTTCGACGAGGCCGGGCTGCAGCAGCTTGGTGGCGATGTTGGAGGGCGTGGCGCCGTAGATGTCGGTGAGGATGACCGCGCCCTCGCCGTGATCGACCTCCACCAGCATGCGGCGTGCGATCGGCAGCAGATCCAGCGGGTCGTCCTGGGCGGAGACGCCCAGTTGGGCGATCTGCGCCGGGCGCCGGTTGAGCACATGGCAGGCGCACTGGATCAGCGATTCGCCCAAGGTGCCGTGGGTAATGAGGAGAATGCCGATCATGGCGCCGTCCGCTGGATATCCGGGCGATTGTAGCCGATGCGCCGCGCATGGCTCATCCGCTGGAGCCTGGCGGTGCGGCGGGCGATTGCCCCGGATGGTTTCCGGGCGGCGCGTCTTCATTCCCCTTCCGGGTGATGCCGGCCGGCACTCCATCTGCTCCGATGTTTCCGCAGGCATGCAGCCTGCGGACTGGGAGAGCCTTTCGATGAATTACAACGTCAATACCGGCGTCGGGACGACTGCGTGGAACCTGCTCGCCAATGCCAACCCGCCGGCGGTCGCCGGCCCGGCGATAGAGCATCCAGCCGCCAATGCCGCGGCCTACTTCTGCTTCGCCATGGATGGCGCCGCCTCGGTGGATGCCGGCGGTCCGTATGCCGGGCTTTTCACCTGGAACCTGTGCGGGTGCATCGCCGGCTTTCTCATCCGCACCAACGGCGGCGCCGTGCGCAGGATCACCGGCTATCACAAGACGTTCCAGGACACCGTTCCCGGCGCGGCCGTCGCCCTGTTCAACGCGGCAGGCGCCAATGGCCCCCAGCCCGGTGACGTGGATTACCTCATCGTGCCGGACAAGGTTTCGCATCCTCCCTCCGTGCCCCATTCCGTTTCAGGGTTGGTGGGCCTGACGATCCATTACTACATGAACCCGCAGCGCAACGTTTCCTGGGTGGTTTCGTTCAATGGCGACATGGGAGAAATGTCGGCGGCTTTCACCGGCTCCCGTACCGCAGGGCAGAACATTACCTGGGGGACGCAGGTGGTTCTTCCCCCACCCCCGCCACCGACGAACAGTGGCTGCTGTGTCCTCATTTGAGGGCGGCGTCCGCAGAGGGCAGCGCCAGCGTTTCACCGAAGGCCTTCTCCGGCATGCCCTGCCGCGTCACCACCCCATCCAGCGGCCGTACTGCCCGGAGAAATCCTCCAGCAGCCAACTGCGGTCCAGCGTTTCCAGCGGCAAGGTGCGGCTGTGGCCGCCGCGCACCACGATCTCGGCCTCGGCCGGCGCGGCCTCGTCCGGCGCCAGGTCGGCGATGGTGGCGGCGTAGCGCTGGCTGACGCGCCCCTTCACCACGTAGAAGAACTCCTCGCGACCGTCGCGCATCACCGTCACCCCGGCGTGCAGCGGATGGCGGTCGATGAGGATCTCGCGGCCGTTGCGCCGCATCTCGGCGGCTACCTCCTCCAGCGCCGGCAGCACCGTCTCGCGGATGAAGGCGGCCAGCGCCAGCCGCGCCGGGTGGCGCATGCCGCGGCCGGCTTCGCCACGGCCGCGGGCGGCGACATAGCGCAGCCGGGCGCGCCAGTCGTCCTCCACATGCGGTGGCAGGTTGAGCGCTTCGCCGGCGGGGGCGAGGTCTTCCGCCAGCGTGGCCGGGCGCGGGCTGTCGCGCTCGGCGCGCAGCGCCTTCAGCAGGCCGGCGCACATCGCCAGCATGATCACCGCGAAGGGCAGGGCGGTGGCGATGGCCGCGCTCTGCAGCCCCTGCAGGCCGCCGGCCACCAGCAGCACCGCGGCGATGGCGCCGGTGAGCACCGCCCAGAAGGCGCGCCGCCAGGCCGGGCCGTCGCTGCGGCCGCCGTTGACGATGGTGTCTATCACCAGCGCGCCCGAATCCGCCGAAGTGACGAAGAAGGTGGCCACCAGCGCCACCGCCAGCACGGTGGTGATCTGCGCCAGCGGCAGCGACTCCAGCATCTTGAACAGCGCGGTCGGCACGTCTTGCGCCACCGCGGCGGCCAGCTTGCCGCCCTGGAACAAGTCTAAGTGGATGGCGGTATTGCCCAGCACCGCGAACCAGAAGAAGGCAAACAGCGTGGGTACGAACATCACCCCGGCGATGAACTCGCGTATGGTCCGGCCGCGGGAAATGCGGGCGATGAACATGCCGACGAAGGGCGCCCAGGAAATCTACCAGCCCCAGTAGAACATCGTCCACGTCTTCTGCCATTCGGCGTGGCGGAAGGCGGTGGTGCGGAAACTGTTGAGCACCAGCTCCTGCAGATAGAGGCCGACGCTTTCTACGAAGGTGGACAGCAGGAAGACGGTGGGGCCGGCGATGAAGACGAAGCACACCAGCGCCACCGCCAGCAGCACGTTGAGCTCGGACAGCCGGCGCACGCCGCGGTCCAACCCGGAGGCGGCGGACAACGTGGTAACGGCGGTGATGCCGGCGATCAGCAGCACATGGTTGGTGGTGGTGGCTGGCAGCCAGCCGAGGAAGGCCAGGCCGGAGCCTACCTGCAGCACGCCGAAGCCCAGCGAGGTGGCGATGCCGAACAGGGTGCCCAGCACCGCCATCACGTCCACCAGGTGCCCCAGTGGACCGTGGATGCGCTCGCCCAGCAGCGGGTAGAGGGTGGAGCGCACGGTGAGGGGCAGGCCGTGGCGGTAGCCGAAATAGGCCAGCGACAGGCCGACCACGATGTAGATGGCCCAGGCATGCAGGCCCCAGTGGAAGAAGGTGGTCTCCATCGCCTCCTTGGCGGCGGCGATGCTGCCCGGCTCGGAGAAGCGCGGCGTGCCGAAGTGCAGCATGGGCTCGGCCACGCCGTAGAACATGATGCCTATGCCCATGCCGGCGGCGAACAACATGGCGAACCAGGTGAGGTAGCCGTAGTCCGGCTCGTCCTCGTCGTCGCCCAGGCGGATGCGGCCGTAGCGGCTCAGCATCAGCCACAGGCTGAAGAACAGGAAGATGGCCACCGAGAGGATGTAGAACCAGCCGAAGCGGGTGACGATGCCGTCCTGCAGCGCGCCGGCGAGCGCGGCGGCGCGGCCGGGGAAGAAGGCGGTAGCGAGGACGAACAGCGTAGCCACCACGGCGGCGACGGTGAACACGATGCGGGAGGCTGGCATGGCGGGTTCTCCAAGTAGTCGTGGGGGCCGCCGCGGGGCGGCGACGGCAGAAACGGCTGCGCCGCCCCGGGGGGCGGCGCAGTGTGTGCAGCCGGGCGTAGAAACCCGCCCGCGGGAGCCTGTCAGTGCTGGCCCGGCATCATTCCAGGCCCTGGCTGGCGAGGTACTCCTCGTAGGTGCCGCGGTAGTCGATGATGCTGCCGTCGAGCTTGATCTCCACGATGCGGGTAGCCAGCGAGGAGACGAACTCGCGGTCGTGCGAGACGAACACCAGCGTGCCGGCGAACTTGTCCAGGCCGGTGTTGAGCGACTCGATGGATTCCATGTCCAGGTGGTTGGTCGGTTCGTCCATCACCAGCACATTGGGGCGCGACAGCATCAGCTTGCCGAACAGCATGCGGCCCTGCTCGCCGCCAGAGATGACCTTCACCGACTTCTTCACCTCGTCGCCGGAGAACAGCAGCCGGCCCAGCGTGCCGCGCAGCAGGGTCTCGTTGTCCTCGCCGGTGGCGGCGGCGGTGATGCGGGAGTAGGGCGCGATCCAGTCGGTGAGGCTGACGTCATCGGCGAAATCGGCCGAGTGGTCCTGGGCGTAGTAGCCGGCCTTGGCCTTTTCCGCCCACTTGACCTCGCCCTTCTGCGGCGTCAGTTCGCCCACCAGCAGCTTGAGCAGGGTCGTCTTGCCGACGCCGTTCTCGCCGATGATGGCCACTCGTTCGCCGGCCTCGATGGCGATGGAGAACTTGCTGATCAGCGGCTTTTCCATGCCCTCGTAGGCGAAGCTGATGTTGTCCACCTCGCAGGCCAGGCGGTGCAGCTTGTCCTTCTCGTCGTAGTCGAAGCGGATCCACGGGTACTGGCGGCTGGAGGGCTTCACGTCTTCCGGCTTCAGCTTGTCGATCAGCTTCAGGCGGCTGGTGGCCTGCTTGGCCTTGGATTTGTTGGCCGAGAAGCGGCGCACGAAGTCCTGCAGATCCTGGATCTTTTCCTTCGCCCGGGCGTTGGCGGCGGACTGGCGTTCGCGCGCCATGGTCGACGCCTCCATGTAGTCGTCGTAGTTGCCCGGGTAGATGGTGATGGTGCCGTAGTCCAGGTCCGCCATGTGGGTGCACACCTGGTTCAGGAAGTGGCGGTCGTGGGAGATGATCACCATCGTGCAGTCACGGTTGTTGAGCACGTCTTCCAGCCAGCGGATGGTGTTGATGTCCAGGTTGTTGGTCGGCTCGTCTAGCAGCAGGATTTCCGGATTGGCGAACAGCGCCTGACACAGCAGCACCCGTAGCTTCCAGCCCGGCGCCACGTTCTTCATCGGCCCGTTGTGGAACTCGGTGCCTATGCCCACGCCCAGCAGCAACTCGCCGGCGCGCGCCTCGGCGGTGTAGCCGTCGTACTCGCCGACCTTGCCTTCCAGCTCGGCGGCGTGCATGTACTCGTCCTCGGTGGCGTCCGGGTTGGCGTAGATCGCATCGCGCTCCTTGATCGCCGCCCACAGTTCCTCGTGGCCCATCATCACCACGTCGAGCACGCGCACGTCCTCATACGCGAACTGATCCTGGCGCAGGTAGGCCATGCGCTCATGCACGTCCTTGGAGACGTTGCCGGCGGTGGACTCCAGGATGCCGCAGAGGATCTTCATGAAGGTGGACTTGCCGGCGCCGTTGGCGCCGATCAGGCCGTAGCGGTTGCCCTCGCCGAACTTGACGGAGACGTTCTCGAACAGGGGCTTGGCCCCGAACTGCATGGTGATATTGGCGGCGACGAGCACGGCGGAATCCTGTTTTTCAGCTAAAACAAAGCCTTGGATTATAGCCCATAAGGCTGGAGGCCATTCGAGGATGGCGGGGAGAGCAGGCGGACGCTCAGCCGGCCGACCACACCGCCAGTTCGTAGCCGTCCGGGTCCTTGAAGTGGAAGCGGCGGCCGCCGGGGAAGGAGAAGGTGGGGCGCACCACCTTGCCGCCGGCGGCTTCCAGCCGCGCCTGGATGGCGGCGAGGTCGTCGGCGTAGAGGATGACCAGCGGTCCGCCGGGTCGCGGCGGCTCGCCGGTGGTGAGGCCGCCGGTGAGCCGGCCGTCGCTGAACTCGCAGTAGGTGGGGCCGTAGTCGGTGAAGGTCCAGCCGAATACCTGGCCGTAGAAGGCCTTGCTGCGGGCGATGTCGGCGACGTTGAACTCGATGTTGTCGATCTGCCTGTCCTGGCCGCGAACGCCCATGGTGGTCTCCTGAAATGGGGTTGGATCGTGCTGCGGGATGGCGGAGCGCTGCTCCGCCGTGCTCAGAAACTGACTTGCCCCGGTGCCGAACGTTCGTTGGCCGCCTGCGGCGTGTTACCAGCGCCGGGCGCTTACAGCCACTTCTGCAGGAACAGCGCCTGGCCGGCAGCCGGGTCCAGCACGTAGGGGCGGAAGCCGGCCTGGTCGTAGGCGGCCAGCGCGCGCTGGTTGTTGGAGAGCACTTCCAGCGTCAGCTTGCAGCAGCCGCGGGCGCGGGCTTCGGTCTCGGCGGCGGCGAGCAGCGCCTGGGCAATGCCGCGGCCGCGGTGTTCGGCGTGGACGACGATGTCGTGCACATTGAGCAGCGGTCGCGCGCTGAAGGTGGAGAAGCCTTCGAAGCAGTTGATGAGGCCGATGGCCTCCGGCCCGGAGAAGGCGAGGAAGGAGACGAAGCCGGGCCGCCCGGCGAGGCGCTGCGGCAGCTCGGCGCGCACCGCCTCCGCCAGCGGCTTGCCGCCGCCCATGGGGTCGCGGGCGTAGTGGTCCAGCAGGGCGAGGAAGGCCTGGACGTGGGCGGGGTCGTCCAGCCGGGTGGGTTCGATCTGCAGCGGGAAGCTGACCATGCGGGGGCCCTCAGTCCGGATCGGCGACGCAGCGGTTGCGGCCTTCGTTCTTGGCGCGGTAGAGGGCCTCGTCGGCACGGTTCACCAGGCGCTGGTAGTCCGGGTGGCCGTCGTGCATGGCGATGCCTATGCTGCCGGTGACGCGCAAGCTGCGCCCTTCCGGCAGCAGGAAGAGCTCCTGCTCGATGCGGCCGCGTATCTTCTCCGCCACCCGCAGCGCATGCTGGCGGTCCACTTCCACCAGCAGCACCAGGAACTCCTCGCCGCCGTAGCGGAACACGAAGTCGCCGGAGCGCACGCTGTTCAGCAGCAGGCCGGCCATCTGCTGCAGCACGCGGTCGCCGGCCTCGTGGCCGTAGTCGTCGTTGATGCGCTTGAAGTGGTCCACGTCCACCAGCAGCAGGGCGAAGCCCTTGCCCTGGTTGCGCGCCAGCTCGGTTTCGCGGGTGAGGATGGCGGGCAGGAAGCGGCGGTTGAGCAACTGGGTGAGCGCGTCCTTGCCGGATTCGAGGTCGACGAAACGCTCGAACAGGGCGCCGATGAGGAACTTGAGCTGGGCGAGCTGGTGCTGGATTTCCTTCACCAGCCGACGGGCCTCGGCGCGGTCGCCGTTGTCGATCTGCTGGCCGCACAGCGGCAGCAGGGTGTGGTCCACCGTGTCCATGGCGTTGCGGATGGCGGGCAGTTCGGCCGAGCCTTCGAACACCGCGACCGCCTTGTGTTGCAGCCACAGGCCGAAGGTGGAGCCGTGGATGGGCGGTAGTTCGTCACCGGAGCGGGCGGTGACCATGGCCTGCAGGAAGCGGTTCTCCCAGTCCAGCAGCGAGGCGCGCTGACGCTCGCGCTCCAGCGGCATGTTCTGGCCATAGGAGAACACCCGGTAGGCTTCGTCGATGCGGGCGGCGCGCTCGTGCGAGGCGACGTAGGCGGAGCTCATGACCTCGAAGGCGAGGTCGATCAGGTTGTCCACATACAGCACCGCTTCCACCAGCGCATTGCGGTCCAGGCCGCTGCCGGGCAGGCGGCGGGCGATCTCGCCCTTGAGCAGGCGGGCGCCGCGGGCCACCAGGTTCACCGGCAGGTCGATGCGGGCGTGCACCTCGCCCACATGCCGTTGCATCGCCATCGCCGAGCCGAACTGCTCATGGGTCTCACAGGAGAACAGGGTTTCCAGCCAGCGCTGCATGGAGTGGCGCAGGCGGGAATTGACCTCGTCATGGGTGAGGAAGGGGTGCGCCTCGGCATCGCTCAGCATGCGGGCGTAGAAGGCGTCGCTCATTTCCGCCTTGTGCGCCAGCACCACGTCGCGGATGGCGATGCGGGCCGCGGGGCTGGCGCTGTCGAACAGCGCCAGCCAATCGGACTGGATATAGTCGGAAACCGGGTCGGGAGAGGCGTTGGCAGGGTGCATGGCGGTGGGGCGATCGTGGGTCGGGCTATTGTGCCATGCCGGAAATGGCCCCAGCTGTTGGAATCTGACATCGGGGTTATGCTTAAGGCATTATCCGGGGCGCCCGGCGGCCCACCGCGGGCTAATCGCCGGGGGCCGGGATTTTCGTTGTTACTGCGGTCGGCATAGAATGCCGCCACTTTCCGCGATCCAGCTCCCTATGCCGCACGTTTCCCTGAAGTTGCGCTTGCTCGAGGCGGTGATCCGCATCGTTCTGCCGTTTCTCGGCATTCTCTTGCTGGTGGCGGGCTTGATGGGGGTGGTGTCCTTCGCCGCCATGCCCCTGGCCGAGGCCATGCGCAGCCGGCAGTGGGTGCCGGTACCTGCTCATGTTGAGCACATCCAGGTAATGCCGGCGGATCTCGTGCGCAACCGCCCGCTGCCGCAGCTGCAGGTGGAGTACCGCTACCGTTACGAAGGCACCTGGTACTCCGGCGACCGCCACGATCTGCACCACGGCCTGGATACCGAAAAGGCGATGGACGCGCGCCTGGCCAAGCTGGAGGATGGCGAGCCGGCTACCGCCTGGGTGAATCCCAAGGTGCCGGAGCAGTCGATGATGGACCGCTCGCTGCACTGGCCGGTGGTGGCGCTGGCGCTGCCCGCCGGGGTGGTGGCGGTGCTGGGCGGCCTGCTGGTGTTTGCCGGCATGGTGGCCTGGAACGACTGGCGGCCGGCCTGGCGGCGCACCGAGGGCGAGTGAGACGTTTGCTGGCGCCCAGGCGCCGGAATGCGAAGAAGGGGCTGAGAAGCCCCTTTTCCGTTGATGCGGGCCGTTGCTCGGGCGGGCGGCCGGGCGTTCAGACGTAGCGCGCGATGTAGCAGGGCTCGCCCGGCGCCACGCCTTCCGGCAGCGGCATCCACACCCGGCGGCCGCTGCCGGGGATCAGGCTGAGCGGCTGGCCGTCGGCATCCTCGATGCGCTCGGCGAGCGCATCCCGCGGGCCGGCCGGGGCGACGAACTCCAGCCGGTCGCCGATGCCGAAGCGGTTCTTCACCTCCACCTCCGCCAGTCCCCGCTCGCCGCTGTAGCCCACCACCTCGCCCACCAGCAGGCTGCGGCCGGATTCCGAATGGCCGCGCAGGTAGTTCTGGTGCTCCGGCGTGTGGTGGCGCTGGTAGAAGCCGTCGGTGTAGCCGCGGCTGGCAAGGCCTTCCAGCTGGCCCAGCAGGCCGAGGTCGAAGGGCCGGCCGGCGACGGCGTCGTCTATCGCCTGGCGATAGCCCTGGCAGGTGCGGGCGACGTAGTAGGGGCTCTTGGTGCGGCCCTCGATCTTCAGCGAATCGACGCCGATCTCGACCAGCTTCTGCACATGCTCGACCGCGCGCAGGTCGCGGGAGTTGAGGATGTAGGTGCCATGCTCGTCCTCCTCCACCGGCATCAGCTCGCCCGGCCGGCTGCCTTCCTCCAGCAGCCACACCTTGGCGCCCTGCGCATGGCGGGCGCCGCCGCCCAGCGCGGTGCCGACGGTGCCCATGCCCTGCGGATTGCCTAGTGGCATGTTGCCGATGGGGCGGGAATCGCCGGCCTCGTCGTCCTTGGCCTCATGCAGCTTGTAATCCCACCGGCATGAGTTGGTGCAGGTGCCCTGGTTGGGGTCGCGGTGGTTGAAGTAGCCGGAGAGCAGGCAGCGGCCCGAGTAGGCGATGCACAGCGCGCCATGCACGAACACCTCCAGCTCCATCTCCGGGCAGGCGTCGCGGATCTCCTTCACCTCGTCCAGCGACAGTTCGCGCGACAGGATGATGCGTTTCACCCCCGCCGACTGCCAGAAGCGCACCGAGGCGTAGTTGGTGGTGTTGGCCTGCACCGAGAGGTGGATGTCCACCTCCGGCCAGCGCTCGCGCACCATCATCATCAGCCCGGGGTCGGCCATGATCAGCGCGTCCGGCCGCAGCGCGATCACCGGCGCCATGTCTTCCTCGAAGCTGCGGATCTTGGCGTTGTGCGGGTAGATGTTGGCGACGAGGTAGAAGGTCTTGCCTGCGGCGCGGGCCTCTTCCATGCCGGCGGCCAGCACGTCCAGCTTGCCGAAGCTGTTGTTGCGTACCCGCAGCGAGTAGCGCGGCTGGCCGGCATAGACCGCGTCCGCGCCATAGGCGAAGGCGGTGCGCATCATTTCGAGGGAGCCGGCGGGGGCGAGGAGTTCGGGGCGGCGGAGCGGGGACATCGGCAAACGGCGGGCGGGCAAAAGCGCATTCTACGCGGCCAGCGCGGCGCTTTCCGCCGCCGCGCTGGCCGTTCAGTCCTGGCCGTTGCCGATGCGGTAGTGCAGCTGCACCAGGCCCATGCTGTGCAACCGGCTGCTGCGCAGTTGCAGCGCGGCGGGCGCGGTATCGCCGCCGAACAGCGCAATGCCGCTGCCCAGGGTGACCGGCACCACCGACAGGATGAGATCGGTGAGCAGGCCGCGTACCAGGAACTCGCCGGCCAGCTGGCCGCCGCCCACCAGCCACAGATTGCGCGCGCCGGCGGCGGCGAGTTCGCCGATGACGGTGGCCGGGTCGTCGGTGGTGATGCGGACGGTGCCGCCCCCTGCCCCGGCCTCTTCCTCATGCAGCGGCCGGCTGCGGTCGCGCGAGAATACCCGGCAGGGCTTGTCCGCATAGGGCCAGGCGCCCAAGCCCCGGCAGTGCTCGTAGGTGCGGCGGCCCAGCAGCAGGGCGTCGATGCCGGCATAGAAGTCGGCATAGCCGTAGTCGTCGCCGCTGGCCTCGAAGGGCGCCAGCCAGCCGGTGCCGCCGTTGGCGGTGGCAATGTAGCCATCCACGCTGGCGGCCACGTAGTAGGTGATGCGCAGCTCGGCGGGCATGGCGACTTCAGCGTCCCGCGCGGGCCAGCCAGGCTGCGGCGGCGGTGCCGGCACGGTAGCCGGTGGCGAAGCAGGCGGTGAGCAGGTAGCCGCCGGTGGGCGCTTCCCAGTCCAGCATCTCGCCGGCGCAGAAAGTGCCGGGGCGCTCGCGCAGCATCAGGTTTTCGTCCAGCGCGGCGAACTCGACGCCGCCGGCGCAGCTGATGGCTTCGTCCAGCGGCCGGGGCCGCGCCAGCCGCAGCGGCAGGGCCTTGATCAGCGCCGCCAGCCGCGCCGGCTCGGGGGCCAGGGCGGCGAATTCCTCTGCCGTCACCGCTTCTCGCAGCAGCCCGGCCTTGACCCCCTTGATGCCGGCCTGGCCCTGCAGATGGCTGGAGAGGGAGCGGCTGCCGCGCGGGCGCGCCAGCTCGGCGGTGAGGCGCTCCAGGCTGCGGCCGGGCACCAGGTCCAGCTCCAGCACCGCTTCGCCGCGGGCGGCGATGGCATCGCGCAGCGGCGCGGACAGGGCGTAGATCAGGCTGCCCTCCACCCCGTCGGCGCTGACCACGAATTCGCCCTGGCGCTGCAGCCATTCGCCGTTGGCGGCCTGCAGGCGGGCGACCACCGGCTTCACCGGTTCGCCGGCATGGCGGCTGCGGAAATGCGCGCTCCAGCCGGCACCCGCCGGCCCGGTGACGTCGAAGCCGCAGTTGGCCGGCCGCAGGTTGGCGACCGGGATGCCGGCGCTGCGCAGCAGCGCCACCCAGGCGCCATCGGCGCCGAACCTGGCCCAGCTGCCGCCGCCCAGTGCCAGCACGGTGGCGTCGGCGCGGATGGCGCGCTCGCCCTCAGGCCCGGCGATGCGCAGGCTGCCGTCCGCATTCCAGCCCAGCCAGCGCTGGCGCACGTCGAAATGCACGCCGGCGGCGCGCAGGCGGGCGAGCCAGGCGCGCAGCAGCGGCGCCGCCTTCATCTGCGCCGGGAAGATCCGGCCGCTGCTGCCGACGAAGGTGGCGGCACCGAGTTCGTCCGCCCAGGCGCGCAGGGCTTCGGCGCCGAAATCGGCGAGCAGCGGCGTGAGTTCGGCCGCGCGCTCGCCGTAGCGGCCGAGGAAGGCGTCCTGCGCTTCGGCATGGGTGAGATTGAGTCCGCCGCGGCCGGCGAGGAGGAATTTGCGCCCGACCGAGGGCATGGCCTCGAACAGGGTGACGTTGCGTCCGCCACCGGCCAGTTGCTCTGCCGCCATCAGCCCGGCGGGGCCGCCGCCGATCACGACGGCTTCATGGAACTGCCCGTTTTCTGCCATTTGCTGCCGCTGGAGATGTGCTGGGGGAGCGGCGATTGTACGTGCTGCGGCATGGCCGCAGGCGTGCGGCTTGGCGCGGTCTGGTGGCATGTTTCAGCGGCGGGCGAGCGCGGCCAGCCGGCGGTCGTGCAGGCGGGAGAGCAGCAGCAGGGCGGCGACGGCACCGAGCAGCGCGCAGAACATGTCGGACTGGGTGTCCCAGGGATCGCCCTGGGTGCCGAGGAATTCGTCCGCGCCCTGGCCGAGGGCGAGGGCGGCACCCCATTCGATCAGTTCGTAGGCAGCGCTGATCGCCAGCGCGATGCAGACGCAGATGAAGCCCAGCATGCGGCGGCCCCTGACGTAGGCGCCGCGCAGCAGGATCTCGCGCGCCACCATCGCCGGCACGAAGCCCTGCATCAGGTGGCCGATCTTGTCGTAAGGGTTGCGGCCGAGCTGGAAAGCCTCCTGCAGCCAGAAGCCCAGCGGCACCCGGGCGTAGGTGTAGGCGCCGCCGAGGATGAGCACCAGCGCATGCGCGGCGATCAGCAGGTAGAGCAGATCGGTGAGGGGATGGCGCCGCCAGGTGGCCGCCAGCAGCGGCAGGGCCAGCAGCACCGGCGCCACTTCCAGCAACCAGGTGCCGCGGTCGTAGGGCGCGCGGCCGGAAACGGCGAGGGCGGCGATCACCAGCAGGGCGAGCGCCGCCGGCAGCGCCGGGCGGGCGGCGGCGCGTGAGGGCATCAACGGCTGGGAGCGGGCTTGCCTTGTTGCTGTTGGGCGCGGCGCTGTTCGTTCACCGCTTCCTGGATGGCGGTTTTCAGTTGCTGCATCAAGGGCGCCAGGCGCTCCTGCGTCATCATCATGCTCTTCTGCATCACGATAGGCATCTTGCGGGTGAAGGCGTGGCCGGCCTCGCTCTCGTAGAAGCGGATCAGGCCGTCGATCTCCGGCTGGGTGAAGGTTTCGGTGTAGAGCTGGACGTAGAAGCCTTCCATCTTCTCCCACGACAGTTCGTTGCGGACCTGGCCGGCCAGCTTGGCGATGACCTTGTCGGCAACCGCCTTGGCGGCGGCGGGATCGGGCGAGTTGGCCATGTTCTGCTCGAAGGCGCGGCGCATCATCACCTCCACCTGGCCCTGGTTCTGCTCCATCAGCTTGCGGGTTTCGGTGACCGCCAGCAGCTTGTCCACCGAGGCGCGGGTAGGCGTCTGCGCCTGGGCGATGCCCATGCCGGCGGTGAAGAGGAAGAGACAGGAGATGAGGCGGATCGCGTAGCGGTTCATGACTGCGGCTCCAGGAGGGGAGAGAAGGGCCAGCGCGGTGAGGCGGCTGAGTGCGGGGCGGGCCGCGGTGGGCCCGGGGTGGGCGGGATTATCGCATGGCCGAAGCATGGACGCCGGCGCTTGCTGGCTTCTGGCCGAGCAGGAAGGCGAGGAGTTCGTCCATGTCGTGGAGCAGGGCACGCGGGGCGGTGGCCTGAAGTGCGTCCGGCAGGGTGTAGCCCCAGGCGACGGCGGCGAAGTCCAGGCCGCAGGCGCGGGCGGCCTCGGCATCGCGGATCTCGTCGCCGATGGAAACCGCCTCCGCCGCCCGCACGCCAGCCTGGTGCAGCAGCTTCTCGTACTTGCCGCGCTTGCCGAACAGCGCGCTGCCACAGGCGAAGTGGCGGAAGCGGGCGCTGTTCTGCGGGCCGAGGATGCGCTCGGCGTTGGCGCGGCTGTTGGAGGTGGCCAGCGCCAGCGCCATCCCGGAGGCATCCAGTTGGGCCAGGGCGTCATCCACGCCGGGGAAGAGGCGGATGGTGGCGATGTCGCGGCTCATCAGCCGGCGCATGTCGGCCGTCACCGCCGGCAGCTTCCACAGCGGCAGGCCGACGTGGGCGAGGATCTGGCGCGCGCCCTGGCCGCGCAGCATGTCCACTTCGTGTGCCTCGACCCGGCGGAAGCGGTGGCGCCCGGCCATCAGGTTGATGGCGCCGAGGAACCAGCCGAGCGAGTCGGCGAGCGTGCCGTCGAGGTCGAAGATGGCGAGGCGGTAGGCGGGCGGGGAGGCAGGCATGGCGGAACGGAGTGGCGGTCTGTGGCGGGAGGCCGGGGCGTGGTGATAGCCGCGTTCGCTCGCGGCAATGTCGGCGGGATTGCGTGTGGCGCGGTGCGGCCGGCCAGGCGCGGCCGGCTAGGTGCGGCCGGCCAGGCACGGCCGGCGAGCTGCGGCTCAGCCGCCGGCGATCTCCCAGAACATCGCCTCTACCTTGTGGCCGTCGAGGTCGCGCACGAAGCAGCCGTAGTAAGGCTCGCCGTAGTGTGGCCGCGGGCCGGGGGCGCCCTCGCCGCTGGCACCGGCCGCCAGCGCGGCCTGGTAGAAGGCATCCACCTCGGCGCGGGAGCGGGCGAGGAAGCCGATGTGGGTACCGTTGCCGACGGCGGCCGGCTGGCCGTCCAGCGGCGTCTGGATCCAGAACTCCGGGTAGGCGCGGCCGTAGGCGGTGGCGCCTTCGTGCTCCAGCACCCGGCGGCAGCCCAGCGGGGCGAGCACCTGGTCGTAGAAGGCCTGGGCCTTGCCGTATTGATTGGTGCCCAGGGAAACGTGTGAAAGCAGGCTGACCGGCAGGTTGTCACTCATCGGCGGCTCCGGTGGACAGGCAAGGATTCAGCTGGCGGCGGCATAGGCCAGGGCGCGCTGGCGGAAGGCGGCCGGCAAGGGCGCGATGCGGCGGGTCTGGTAGTTGAAGAAGACAATGCCGCTCTTGCCGCAGGCGATCTCCCGGCCGCTGTCGCGGTCGCTCATGCGCCATGGCAGGTCGCAGCCGTACTTGTTGAAATCATCCACGCCCATCGTTACGACCATGGTTTCGCCGTGGAAGGCCTCGGAGCGGTACTGCACCGCGGCGTCGGCCAGGATCACGCCCACGCCTTCCACATCGGATTCCTTGTAGCCCAGCGCCTTGAAGAAGCGGGCGCGGGTTTCGGACACCAGCGTGAGCAGCAGGGCGTTGTCCAGGTGGCCGGCGGCATTGAGATGGCTGAGGTAGAGCGGCAACTCGACGCGGAAGGGAAGCTGCTCGGGCAGCTCGATCTGGATGCGTGGCATGGCGGCGGGAGGCCTTGCGAAGCGCGTGGGGAGGTGGGTGGGGAGGGGCAGCCCGGCCGCGGGCGAGGCTCGCGCGGCCGGTCGGGCGCTCAGCTCTGCGGCGGAATGCGCAGCACCTGGCCGGGGTAGATCTTGTCCGGGTGCTTCAGCATCGGCCGGTTGGCCTCGAAGATGCTGGCGTACTTGTTGGCGTTGCCGTAGTACTGCTTGGCGATGGCGGACAGGGTTTCGCCGCGCATCACGGTGTGGAAGCGCGCCTCCGGCTCCGGCGTGGCCAGGGTCAGCTTGTCCTCCACCTGGGAGACGCCCTTGACGTTGCCGGCGGCGAGCAGGATGCGCTCGCGGGTGGCCTGGTCCGGCGCGGTGCCGGACACGGTGGCGGTGGTGGTGGCGCCGTCGAAGCTCACCGCCAGATCGGGCGGCGCGAGCTGCAGGGAAACGATGTAGGTCTTGATCGCTTCGCCGGCGCGGGCATTGGCGGCGGCGATCTTCTCGGCGGTGGAGGGGGGCGCGGCGGCGCTGCCCGGCGGCGGTGCGCTTGCCGTGTCGTCGCTGCCGAAGAGTTTTTCACCTGCGTCCTTGATGAAGCCGAACAGTCCCATGTGGGTCTCCTGACTGTGGGGGAAGCGAGTTGGGCAGAGCATAGACCAAGATGCCGCCCCAGGCCTATTTGGGGCAATGCTTTCCCGCTGCCCATGCCGTTCGCTTTGGTCTAGACTGCCCCGCGGTGTTGGGAAGCCGATGAAATTTGAACCCGGGTTGCTGGAGGAAGAAAGATGTTCGATCAGGAAGACGGTGAGCTGAACATAGTGATGGGCGTGCTGTTCGGCATCATCGCGCTGGTGATTGCCTTTGTCATCGGCATCGCCACCTACGCCAGCCGCGGCCAGGCCGTGGCGCCGGTCGAGGTGGAGGTGGTGCAGCTGGACGGCGGCGTGGCCTTCGTCGAGGTGGAAGAGGTGGGCGAGCCGCTGGTGAAGCTGTACTTCGAAGTAGGCGAATACAGGCTGCCGGGCGGCTTCGAGGATGCGCTGTCGCGGGTGGTGTCCGAGCTGCAGGCGCGACCGGACGCGGTGGTGCTGGTTTCCGGCTATCACGATGAAACCGGCGGTGCCGAGATCAACGCCACCCTGGCGCGCCAGCGCGCACTGCAGGTGCGCGAAGCCCTGTACGCGGTTGGCGTGCCGGAGGCGAAGGTGAGGCTGCGCAAGCCGGCGGTGACCCTGGGCGACGGCGAGGCTGCCGAGGCGCGCCGGGTGGAGATCCGGGTGCAGTAAGCCTGCACCGGGCCGCCGGCGCAGGCGCTGGCGGCAGGAGGGAGAACGCGGCCGGGATACCCGGCCGCTTTTTTTTGCCGTCGCCTGCGTAGCTGCCCAGGCCGGGCTGGGCGCCGGCGCGGCTCAGCGGGCCAGCGTGCCGGCAGTCACCGCCTCCACCGGGGTAGCGAGGGTGCCGTTTGCCGGCGCCGGCAGCGCCGAGGCCAGCGGCACTTCCGGCACCCGCTCCAGCCGGCCCAGGCTGAGGCGCGCCTCGCCCTGCAGGCTCTTCAGACCCTGCATGCGGTTGCGGATCTCGCTGCCGATGTCGCGTACATCCTGCTCGCTGCGTATCACCCGCGGGGTGATCATCACCAGCAGCTCGGTGCGCACCGTGCTGACGGTGGTGGCGCCGAACAGGTTGCCCACCACCGGCAGGTCGTGCAGCACCGGGATGCCCTGCTTGCCGCGCGTCTTGTTGTCGCGGATCAGGCCGCCGAGCACGATGGTCTCGCCGGAGCGCACTGACACCCGGCTCACCACCTGGCGCTGGTTGAAGGCGCGCTGGCCGGTGGCGGAGTCTTCCTCGCCGACGTCGGTGATGGCCTGGTTCACGTCCAGCGACACCATGTCGCCGGCGTTTACCGAGGGCGTCACCGCCAGCATCACGCCGGTGTCCTTGTACTGGATGGAGCTGGTGGTGGTGCCGCCGTCGGTGATGGTGGTGGAGGAGCGTATCGGCTGTTGGTCGCCGACCTGGATGGTGGCGGTGTGGTTGTCCTGCACCATCACCGTGGGGTTGGAGAGCACATTGAGCAGGGAGCGGGTGGCGAGCGTGTTCAGCACCGCGCGCACCGAGCCGGCCGGGTTGATCGCCGAGTAGAAGAAGCCCTGGCCGGTGTTGCTGATGGCGCCGCTGTCGGTGCTGCTCAACTGGCCCTGGCCGGTCCAGCCGCCGCGCAGGCTGTTCTGGAAGTACCACTGCAGGCCGTACTTCAGCTCGTCGCTCAGCGTCACTTCGACGATGCTGGCCTCGATCAGCACCTGGGTGGGCGCCACGTCCAGCCGCCGCAGCGCGGCCTCGATGCGGCGGTAGTCGCGCCGGCTGGCGTGGATCAGCAGGGCGTTGTTGTGATTGTCCGCCACTACGCGGATGGCCTGCCCCTGGCCCAGGCTGACCTGGGTGACCGCGGTGCCGCTGACCTGCGCGCCGCTGCCGAAGGCGCTGGTGGTGCCGGTTCCGCTGCCGCCGAACGCGCTGGTGCCCGAGCCCAGGCTGCCGAAGCTGGTGCCGGTGCTGCCCTGGCTGCGCGCCAGGCCGTTGGCGACGCCGCTGCCGCTGCTGCTTTCGATCTGGCCGCTGCCATAGAGGCCATTGAGCAGGTCGGCGAGATGCTGGGCGGAGCCGTTCTGCACCGGATAGACGTAGAGCTGGCCATCGGCGTCGCTGTCCTGCGGATTGTCCAGGCGTTCTATCCATACCCGTACCTGCTCCAGGTAGTGGGCGCGCGGGGTGACCACCAGCAGGGCGTTGAGCCGCTCTATCGCCATCACCCGGACAAGGCCGGCGAGCGGGCCGGCCTGCTCGGTGTCGGTGGTGGCGTTGGCGCCGTTCTGGTTGCGCTGGGCGGCGCGGTTGGCCTGGGCGTTGTTCGCCTGGCTGGGCGTGCTGCGGCCGGCCGAGGCATTGGCGGTGTTGCGGCTGGCCGGCGCCTGCGCGGTGCTGGCGCTGCTGTCCCGCTCCAGGATCACCGTGCTGCTGCCGAGCAGGGCGTTCAGTTCCTGGGCGAGGTCGCGGGCGGAGCCGTTGTTCAGCGGGAACAGCCCGACCGACATGCCCTTGAGGAAATCCACGTCGAAGGTGGCGATGATCTCCAGCCAACCGTCGAGCTGGTTGCGGCTGCCGGCGAGCATCAGCAGGTTGCGCACGGTGTCCACCCGCAGCAGCGCCTCGTTGCTCGCCACCGGGCGCAGGATGTCGGCCATCTCGCCGGCGCCGATGTACTGCAGCGGCACGATCACCGTACCGGCGCCGGCGGCCAGTGCGCCGGCCTGGCGCGGCAGCGGCACCGAGGATTTCAGCGCGTCCGACTTGCCCACCCGGTAGCGGCCGGCGGCGTCCGCCACCATGGCGATGCCGTTGGCCTGGAGCAGGGATTCCAGCAGCGGCAGCACCTGCTCGCGCGGCACCGGCGCCTGGGTGTGCAGACTGATTTCGCCGCTGAGCGGGGTGACCAGCGCGTAATCCACTTTCAGCAGGTCGCCGAGGATGGCGTGCACCACCTCGGTGACCGGCGCCTGCTCGAAACGCAGCGAGATGGCCTCGCCGCGGCCGCTGATCTGGCCGCGGGCGGAGGGCGTGGCGATCATCAGGTCGCTGCCCGGCTGCAGCGTGGGGGCGAGGCGGCGCCCGTCGTCCGGCTTCTCCTGCGGCGGTAGCGGGCGCGGTGCCCAGGTTGGCGTTCTGGTTTCCGCGCTGGTGGCTGCACTCGCCGCCGCACTGGCCGCCGCAGCGGATTCCGCCAGGCTGCGCTCCAGTGGCGGCGTGGTGCCGCAGGCCGCCAGCGGCAGGGTGAGGGCGAGGCAGTAGGCTGTCTTGAGCTTCATCCGGAATCGCGGCCTGTTCATCAAGAGGAAGAATCGGGTTGGGTGGGGTTCTGCGCTTGCGGCTGGGCCCGCCGGGGCGGCGTGGGGCGGGCCTCGCGCCGCGTCTGGCGGGCGGCGTCGGCGGCGGGCGCGGCCGGGGCGTCTTCGTTCTGCTGCTGGGCGGGCGCGGCGTTGTCCGCCGGTCTGGCGGCGGCGGGGGCTGCTGCGGGCGCTGCCGGCGCGGGCGGCTGGGGCGCGTGCTCCAGCTGCAGCTCCCGCGTCTCGTCGGCGCCACGGCCGAAGCGGGCGCGGCGGCCTTCGGCGCCCTGCAGCGCCCAGCCATCCAGCTGGTCGCCCGGCTTCAGCCGCAAGGTGGTCTTGCCGCTGCCGACGATGGCCACCGTCTGCTTGCCGCTGCCCAGCAGGCCGAGCAGGCGGGCATCGCCGAAGGCGCCGGACTTGCCGTCGCCATTGCTTTCCGCGGTGCTGCCATGGCGGCCGGCGATGAACAGCGGGCGTTCCTGCATGGCGTGGGCGGCGGCTGGCTCCAGCGCGGGGCGGGACACCGGCTGCAGCGCCAGCGTCGCCGGGTCGGGCGCCATCGCTGCCGCCGGCTGCCAGGGTGGCGCGGCGTACAGCCAGAAGGCGACGAGCGCGGCCAGCAGGGCGAGGTTCAGGCCGATGAGCAGCAGGCGCGGCGAGAGGTCGGGGAGCGGGCGCAGACTCATGACTGCCGCCTCAGCACGCTGAAGCGCACCTGCATGTTCAGCCGCTTCTCGCTGGCGCCACGGCGGCGCTGGGCCTGGATGTTGACGCTGTCGGCGTACACCGCCGGCGCCTGCTCGGCCAGGGCCTGCAGCATCTGCTGCAACGGGCCCAGCTCGGCTTCCAGCGTCATCGACACCGGGATCTCGTCCAGCCCGTCCTGCGGTTTGCCGGCGACGATCTGGCTGCCGACCACCGCCACGCCGGCGGCTTCGGCGGCGGCGCGCAGGCGCTGCTGCAGATCGGTGCCCAGGCGGTCGGCGTTGCTGCTGGCGGGGTAGGCGTAGCGCTCCAGCCGGGCTTCGGCCGCGGCGGCGGCCTCGGTCACCGGCGCGGCTGCATCGCGCAGGCCGGCGAGGCGGGCGTAGCGCGGGCCGACCGCTTCCAGCGTTTCGTCCGCCTGCGCGGCGAGCTCGAACAGGTGGATGAGCACCAGGCCGACCGGCAGCAGCAGGCAGAGCAGGGCGGCGGCGATGCTGAGGCGGGCGCGGTGGCGCAGCAGCGTCATCTGGCGTCCTCGGCGAGCTTGAATTCGATGACGAAGGATTCGCGCCCGGTAGCGCGGTCGCGGGTAATGGCCGAGGGGGCGCGGACGTCGTGGAAGTCCGGCTGGCCGCCCAGGGTGTCCATCAGCCCCGCAGCGTTGTCCGCCAGCCCGGCGACGATCACCGTATGGCCGCGTATCTCCAGCCGGGTGAGGTGGACCGGGTCCGGCAGCAGCGCGGTGAGGCGGGCGAGCACCTGCAGCGGGTCCGGCCGCGCGGCGAGGTAGGCGGCCACGGTCTGCAGCTGCAGATTGGTCTTGCCCAGGGCGTCGCGGGCGCTCATCGCGGCGGCGGCCTCGCGGCCCAGCGTCGCCAGCCTGGCTTTCGCCTCGGCGGCCTGCTGCTGGCGATGCAGCGCCGGCGAGGCGGCCAGCGCCAGCAGCAGGACCAGCGCGAGGCCGGACAGGGCGGCGGTGTGGAGATGGGCGCGGCGCTCGCGGGTGTGGCGCCGGGCTTCGTCGTAGCCGGTCAGCGGGATGAAGGGCGCGCCGTCGGCCCAGACTTCCACGCCCTGGCCAGGAAGGCGCTTGCGCACGGGATGTTCCGCTGCGCTGCCGCTCTCGCCCGGCGCGTCCTCGAACAGCTGCGCCAGCCAGGCGGCGATGTGGGCGCGCGAGGCGATGGCGATGTCCGCCTGCAGGCCGCCGCCGCGTGCCTCCACCTGGCAGCCCCAGGCGATGGCCTCCGGCGGGAAGGGGCTGGCGGCGCGCACCGCCAGCGCGAGTGCTGCCGCCTGCTGGGCGGCGGGCAGCAGCGGCAGTTGCAGGCGCTGGCGCAGCACCTGGGCTTCCGGCAGCAGCACCGCCAGGGTGCGCGGCGTGGCCTTGGCGCCGCCGGCGCGCGCCGGCCAGTCGCTTTCGCGGCCATCGGGGTGCAGCAGGCACACCGGCTCAGCCGGCAACAGGCGGCGGAACAGCGGCCAGCGGCGGGCTTCGGCGCAGCCCTGGCGCCAGTGCTCCCACAGCTGGCGCAGGTCCAGGCCGAAAAGACTGAAGTTGTTGCGCGGCTGCGCCATGTCTAGCTCCTGGCCGGGTCGGCGCGCAGCCGTACCGGTTCGACGGCGATGGTGCGCCAGGGCGCGCCACCGGGATGGGCACCCAGCAGCAGCCAGCGGCCGCGTATCGCGCTGCGGCCGCCCTCCAGCGGCAGGTGGGCTTCCACATGCAGGATGGTGCCGAGGGTGCCGTTGCGGATGAAGCCGGCCTCCAGCTGGGTGAGGTCCACGCCCTGCTCGCCGGCGTCGCGGGCGACGGCGATGCGGTAGGCGACTTCCTGCTTGCCGCGGGCGGCGAGGTAGAGCACTTCCGGCGGCGCGGCGTAGGCGTTGATGCCGGGCGCGCCGCCGGCCCAGACGGTGATCAGCGGGCGGAGGCGCTGGTAGAGGTCGAAGTCCATGCCCAGCACCTGCATCAGGTCCTCCGGCACCAGGAAGCTGCCGTTCCTCGGCCGCCAGGGCACGCTGGCGGCTGCATAGGCGGGCGCCTCGGCGCCGCCGGGCAGCTCGACCTCGTTGCGGTCGCGCCAGTCGACGATGCGTTTCGCCATCGTCTCCGCCTCGGTCGGCGCCAGGCCGCCGCCGAACTGCAGCAGCACCGCCAGCAGGGCCTGGGAGGCGGTGTTGAGGTCCACATAGCCGCTGGCAGGCACCAGCCGCACCGCCACCGGCCGGCCTTCGACCAGGTAGTCGGTGTGCAGCAGGCGGTCCGGCGCGGGCGAGCGCGTTTGCCAGTCCAGCACCGCCAGCTGGATGGCGGCGTCGCCCAGGGCGGTGGCCTGGGCGAGCTCGCTGCGCACCTGGGTGGCCTTCACCTCCGCCCGCGAGATAGCCAGCATGCCGGCCACCAGCAGCGACAGCGCGGCCGTCATCCACAGCACGGCGATCAGCGCCATGCCGGCGCTGGGCGGAGAGGGAGGGGATGGGCGCGGCATGCTCATCGGGTGGAGGGGGTATTCACCAGGCGCAGGCCATCGCTGTTGTCCACGCCGGCGATGGTGATGAAGAGCGGCGGCCAGGTTTCACCGGCGGCGGCGATGTCCAGGCGCACCCGCTCCGGCAGGCGCTCCGGGTCGGTCCAGCTGTCGCTCCAGACCGCTTCCTCGGCGGGCGTCACCGGCCGGCTCTGGTAGGCGATGCGCAGGCCGTCCAGTGCGTCCGCCAGCACATGCACCGCGGCGCTTTCGTCCATGGCCGCGCTCACGCCGGTGTCGGGCACATAGGGCAGGTATTGCAGCAGCAGCCGCGGCGGCGAGCCCGCGGCGGCGAGGCGGAAGCGGTGCAGACCGCCGCTGCCGTAGCGCGCCGGCATGGTGCCCAGCCAGCTCAGTTCGGCGGCGTCGCCGCGAAAGAAATTGACCTTGCTGCCGTCCGGCAGGGTCTGCTTGAGCTGGCGCACGCCGCTGGCCAGCGCGGTGCGCAGCAGGCCGCCGACCAGCCAGGCGTCGCCGGCACGGCCGGCCCGTTCGTCCAGCCGGCTGGCGGTGGCACCGAAGCCGCCCAGGGCACTGACCAGACCGAGCATGATCAGCGACACCAGGCTGAGCGCGATGACGACTTCGACCAGGGTGAAGCCGCGCGCCGCGCGCCGCCGCGCATCCCGAGCTGCCCGGTTCCGCGCCGAAGACGCCGCCAGCCGGCGCGGCGCGCTCACTGGACTACCCTTGTGTCGCTGCGCGGCGGAGGGCCGGCTTTGCATGGCCGGTCCGCTGCGCAGGCGTGCAGCAGTGCTGCGCGAAACCCCTGCTTCGCCCTCTCCAAGGGAGGAGGTGCGCCCCCTGCGGGCGGCCGGGCGCTGCGCGCTCATTCCGCCCGCTCCAGCGCGGCCCGCCGCTCCGGCAGCAGGCTGACCAGGCTCAGTGCCTGCCCGCGCCGGCCCTCGCCCCAGGCCACCGCCGCCTCCACCCGGTACAGCGGCCAGCCGGGGCTGGCCTCGTGGCCGGTGGGGTAGGGCCGGGCGCTGAGATGCCAGCGCAGGCCGGCGTCGCTGCCGCTTTCGTCCAGGCCGCCGGCCGGGATGGTGCTGCGCGAGTCCAGCAGCGACAGTGCAAGGGCCAGCGCCCGGGTGCGCGTTTCGCCGGTGTGCACGCCGCGCACGCTGCCGCCGGCGGCGTGGTAGAGGGCGGCCAGTGAGAAGGCCATGATGGCCAGCGCCACCAGCACCTCCATCAGCGAGAAGCCGGCGGCGGTCGGTCGGGCGGGGAGGAGATGGCAGCGCAGCAGCGGCCTCATCCGGCGATGCGCTCCTGGCTGACGTGGCCGAGCAGCCAGTCCACCCGCAGGCGGACGCCGCCGCCCTGGGGGCGGCGCAGCTCCAGGCTGCCGCCGGTGGCGCCGCCTTCGGGCTGGAAGCGGATGTAGCCGCGCGCATGGCTGTCGCGGAGGCCGATCGCCTCGCTGCCGGCGACGATGAAGCGCACCTCCAGCTCCTCCGGAAAAACACTCTCCGGCCGGCCTTCCACGCCATAGCTGCGGCGCCCCAGATCCACGCCGAAGGCCACCGGCCGGCCGCTGCGCTGCGCTTCGCTGCGGGCCAGCTGCAGGCCGGCGAGCATGCCGCGCACCGTGCTCTGGTAGGCCATGGCCTGCTGCAGCCGGCTGTAGTTGGCGGCGGTGGCACCCACCGCCAGGGCGACGATGGCGAGCGCCACCACCAGCTCGACCAGGGTGAAGCCGCGGGCGGCGCTCATGGTGGCGGGGCCTCGATGGCGCAGCAGCAGGCCGCGTTACTGCCAGTTGCCGACGTCGGCATTCTCGCCATCGCCGCCGGCGGTGCCGTCCGCACCCAGCGAGTAGATGTCGATGTCGCCGCGCTTGCCCGGCACCTCGTAGAAATAGGGCTTGCCCCAGGGGTCTTGCGGCACGCCGCCCTTCTTCAGGTAGGGGCCGTTCCAGCCGGGTGCGCTGCCGGGGCGGCTGACCAGCCCTTCCAGCCCCTCCGCCGCGGTGGGGAAGCGGCCGACGTCCAGCTTGAACAGCTCGGCCGCGTGCTCCAGGTCCTTCACCTGCACCGCCGCCGTCTTGCTCTTGGCGCCGCCGAGCTGGCCGAGCACCCGGGGGCCGACCAGGCCGGCGAGCAGGCCGAGGATGGCGAGCACCACCAGCAGCTCGACCAGGGTGAAGCCGGCGTGGCGGCGATGGGGCGTGTTCATGGCGGAGGCGGGGTTCGGGTTCATGGGTGGGCGCATGGCGTGGTCAGGAAAATGGGAAGGGCTCTGTTGGGAGGGACTCAGTTCGCCAGCTCGTTCACCGACAGGATGCCGAGCAGGATGGAGACGATGATGGCGGCGATGACCGCGCCCAGCAGCAGGATGAGCAGTGGCTCCAGCAGGGTCAGCGTGCGCTTGATGCCGGCCTGCACCTCGCCGTCGGTGACGTGGGCCAGCTCCAGCAGCATGGCGTCCAGCCGGCCGGTTTCCTCGCCCAGCCGCACCATGTTCAGCGCCAGCGGCGAGAACAGCGCGCAGCCCTGCAGCGCATCCGCCAGCCGGCCGCCCTGCTTGATCGCCGGGGCGACGCCGGCCAGCGCGGCGCGCAGGCGCTGGTTGGACAGGGTGTCGGCAGCGATGCGCAGCGCCTGCACGATGGGCACGCCGTTGCCCAGCAAGGTGCCCATGCCGCGGGCGAAACGGGTGACTTCGTATTTGCGCACTACGCCGCCCAGCACCGGCAGGGCCAGCAGGCGGCCGTCGCGCCAGTCGCGGCCGGCGGGTGTGGCCAGCCAGCGGCGCAGCGCCCCGGTGCCGGCTGCTGCGGCCAGCGCCATCAGCCAGCCCCAGTCCGCCACCAGGTGGCCGGCGGCGACGATGAGGCGGGTGGGCAAGGGCAGGGCGTCGCCCATGTCGTCGAACAGGCTTTCGAATTGCGGCACGACGAAGCCCAGCATCAGGAAGACGGAGATGGCCGCCACTACCACCAGGATGGCCGGATAGGTGAGTGCCGAAATCACCGACTCGCGCAGCGCCTTCACCCGCTCCAGGTGCTCCGCCAGCCGTGCCAGCACGTCGGCCAGCTGCCCGCCTGCCTCGCCGGCGCGCAGCATGTTGACGTAGAACTCGCCGAACAGCGGCAGGTAGGGCTGCAAGGCCTGGGAGAGGCCCTTGCCCGCCTTCACCGCCTTCAGCACTTCGTCCAGCAGCGCGGCCACCGAGGGCTTGGTGGCCATGCCCTGCAGCACGCGCAGAGCGCGGTCCAGCGGCAGCCCGGCGCGCAGCATCACCGCCAGCTCGCTGGTGAAGGCGTGGACGTCCGCCGAGCTGGGGCCCTTGTCACTAGCCAGGAAGCCGCCGGCGAAAGCTTTGCGGCCGGGCACGGCCTGATCGATGGCGGCGGATGGCGCGGCCTCGCCCCGGCCCGCCTCCACCTGCAGCGGCGTCAGCCCGCGTGCCTGCAGCTGGCGGATGGCGGCTTCGCTGCTGGCGGCTTCCAGCGTGCCGCTGCGCAGCTGGCCGTCTCCGGCGGCGGCGCGATAGGCGAAGTCAGGCATGGCGCTGGTCCTGGGTAACGCGCAGCACCTCGTCCAGCGCGGTTTCGCCCTGGGCCACCTTGCGCAGGCCGTCTTCATACAGGGTGATCATGCCGCCGCGACGGGCGGCGGCGTGCAGGCTGGTGGCATCGGCGCCGCCGAGGATGGCCTCGTGGGCGGCGGCGTCCATGACGAAAAGCTCGTGGATGGCGCTGCGGCCGCGATAGCCGCTGTGCTTGCATTCCGGGCAGCCGCGGGCGGCATAGACCTGGCGGCTGCCGGCGGGCAGGAAGCGCGCCAGCCCGGTGCGCTCCACGATTTCGGCAGACAGTTCGGCCGGCGCCTTGCAGGCGGAACAGAGCCGGCGCACCAGCCGCTGCGCCAGCACGCCATTCACCGAGGAGGTGATGAGGTAGCGCTCCACCCCCATGTCCTCCAGCCGCACGATGGCGCCGGCGGCGGTGTTGGTGTGCAGGGTGGACAGCACCAGGTGGCCGGTGAGGGCGGACTGCACCGCGATCTGCGCCGTCTCGGTGTCCCGCATCTCGCCGATCATGATGATGTCCGGGTCCTGGCGCAGGATGGAGCGCAGCGCATGGGAGAAGCTCATGCCGATCTGCGCCTGTACCTGCACCTGGTTGATGCCGCCCAGCTGGTACTCCACCGGGTCTTCCACGGTGAGTATCTTCAGCGCGGCGGCGTCCAGCTTGGCGAGCGAGGCGTACAGCGTGGTGGTCTTGCCCGAGCCAGTGGGGCCGGTCACCAGCAGGATGCCGTGCGGGCGCGCGATCAACTCGCGGTAGCGGGCCAGCGTGTCGGGCGAGAAGCCCATGTCCTCCAGGTTCAGCCGGATGCTGGCGCGGTCCAGTACCCGCATCACCACGCTTTCGCCATGCACCGTCGGCAGGGTGGAAACCCGCAGGTCCAGCTCGTGGCCCTTCACCCGGTTCTTGATGCGGCCGTCCTGCGGCAGGCGGCGCTCGGCGATGTTGAGGTGGGCCAGCAGCTTGATCCGCGAGGTGACGGCCGCCGCCAGCGACAATTCGGCCAGCTCGCCCTCCTGCAGCACGCCATCCACACGGTAGCGGATGTGCAGGCCGTCCTCGAAGGGTTCTATATGGATGTCGGAGGCGCGCAGGTCGATCACCCGGGAAATGATCTGGTTCACCAGCCGGATCACCGGCGCCTCGCTGGCGAGGTCCTTCAGGTGTTCGACGAACTCGCTGTCGCCGGTGTCGGTGGCGAGCGGGCTGTCGCCGCCTTCCTCCACCTCGTCCGGCTCCAGGTAGAGCCGCTCCAGCGCCGCCTGCAGTTCCGATTCCAGCGCCAGCCGTGGCGCCACCTTCAACCCGGTCGCCAGCCCCAGCGCCTTCAGCAGGAAACCGTCCTGCGGCGTCGCCATTGCCGCCAGTAGCCGGCCATCGGCTACCTGCAGCGGCAGTACCGCATGCGCGATCAGGTAATCCGGCGACAGACCGGCCACCTCCACCGGCAGCTCCGGGAAATCGGCCGCCGCCACCAGCGGCATATCCAGCTGCTCCGCCAGCGCCCGCCCCACCTCGGCCTCCGACACCAACCCGAGGCGAACCAGCACCCGGCCGATCAGGTCGCCGATCTCCTGCTGCGCTGCCAGCGCCTGCTCCAGATCCCGCGGCGAGAGGCGGGCCGCCTGTACGAGCAATTCGCCCAGCCTGGGCCGCGCTGCCGGAAACGCGGGGGCTGTGTCTTTCGAGGGAAGCGCCGTGGAGGGCTGCACGATATATAGACAGGAACGCAATGACGTAAGGGTTCTTTACTGCTAGGCAAATAGTGAGCCAATCGGCATCCGGGAGCCTTGGCAGGCGCGATCTCCCGATAGCAGTAGAAAGGGCGGTATCGGGAATGTCGGATATGGGACAAAGCTGTTCTTTTTTGTTTACATGACTACATATATAGGTGCGTCATGGATGAACAGGCAGGCGCCCTGCCCGAGGGCGCCGCGGCGCCGCTTGCCCGCGTGCCTTTCGGATGAGTCGAGGCCTCCGGAGACGGGCATCCCCACCGCGCTCGCGTCAGCGCGCTACTTGTCTGTGAGCGCGGCCAGATCGAATCAAGGAGGCTGTTTTTCGCCAGGATGCGCAGATTTCGTCCCGAGCCTCCTTCCCTCTGCGCTACAGCGTGTTTCCCCGTCGCGCTCAAGCGGGTGAATTGAACCCACGACCTTGTGGGTACCTACTGCCCAGCGCCGAAGCGTGCCCGTTCTGTTGGGTCGACGACAGAAAGTTCGATTCCTACGTCTTATTGTCTACTTGACTACATATAAAAAATAAGACGGTCGATGAAGCTTTGTCACACGACGTTCAAAACATCCCGGAAACAAAGCCGCTACAGGCCGATACAAGGAGGGATAAAACATTCATGCAAATGATGTTATGACCTTGGCACGAGGGTTGCTGACGAGACGTTATATTTTCACGGATATTGAAAATGCATTTCTCTCAGTCCTCATCAATGCAGTGCCGGAGAACGCGGATCGCGGTGGCGATCTCCGCTGCGTTGGCTGCTTTTGTCTCCCCTTCCTTTGCTGCGCCCACCGGAGGCGTGGTCACCAGCGGTAGTGCATCCATCTCGCAATCAGGCAGCGTGACCTCGGTTGCCCAAAGCTCGCAGAAAGCTGCCATCAACTGGCAGAGCTTCAGCATCGCGCCCACCGAAACGGTGAACTTCAATCAGCCCAACGCGGCTGCCATCACCCTCAACCGCGTTGTGGGCAACGAACGCAGCGTCATCGAAGGCACGCTCAACGCCAACGGTCGCATCTTCCTGATCAACTCCAACGGCGTGTTGTTCACCCAGGGCAGCTCGGTCAATACCGCCGGCCTGGTCGCAAGCACGCTGAACCTGAGCGATGCCGATTTCGAGCAGGGAAACTATGTGTTCCAGGGCAATGGCAGCGGTGCCTCCGTCATCAACCTCGGCACGCTGACTGCGGATGAGGGCGGCTACATCGCCCTGTTGGGCGACACCGTCTCCAACCAGGGTGTGATCGCCGCAACCAAGGGCACGGTTGCCCTGGCCGCGGGCGAGAAGATCACGCTCAACTTCAACGGCGACTCGTTGCTGTCGGTGACGCTGGATGAAGGCGCGCTGAGCGCATTGGTCGAAAACAAGCAGGCGATCTACGCCGACGGCGGCAAGGTCTTCTTGACTGCAAAGGCTGCGGATGAGGTTTTGGGCAGTCAGGTTAATAACACCGGCATCGTGCAGGCGCGCACGCTGGGCGACCTCAAGGGCGAGATCGTCGCTTATGCGTATGGCGGTACCGCAAACATCGGCGGCACGTTGGACGCTTCCGCGCCTGATGGTGGTGATGGTGGCTTCATTGAAACCAGCGGCGACAAGGTCAGGTTTGCGGATGACCTGCTTGTCACCACCAAAGCTGTTAGCGGCATCACCGGGGAGTGGCTGATTGATCCTGATGGTTACACCATCGCTGCTAGCGGTGGTGACATAACCGGTGCTCAGCTCGCCAGTTTCCTCGCGGCCGATACGACCAGCCTTACTATTCGCTCAACTCTGGGTTCTGGCTCGGATGGCGCCCTGAATGTGAATGACGCCGTGAGTTGGACCAGTAATGCCAAGTTTACCTTGGAGGCCACTGGCGACGTCAATGTCAATGCGGCAATTACCGCGACAGGTAACTCGGCGGGGCTGACTCTTACTGCGGGCGAGGATGTCAACGTCAATGCCGACATCACGCTAAGTGGAAGTAATGCCGCGTTGGCGATGAATTACGGTGGTCATTACAACATTCTCACCCCCGCTACTTACAGCGGTGCCATTGCAGACGCAAATGGCAATCCCGTCGCCAACAGCGCTCCTCGGGGTACTGAGTACGCAAGCATTACGCTCAGTGGCGCGAATGCCAGCCTGAAGATCAATGGTAGCAACTACAGGCTTATCCATAGCATGGATCAGCTGGCCGCAATAGATGATGAGACCGGGACTGCCGCGGGCTATTTCGCGCTCGCGCAGAGCTTGGATGCGACTGCATGGAGTACGGCAAACCTGGGGCAAGCCGTAGTTGTTTCCAATCTCGACGGTGTATTCGAAGGGCTTGGAAATACGATCAGTAATCTGACGTTGAGTGCGCAGTCTTATTACGACCCTGTAAATGATGTGGTCGCCAATAGCGTCGTGGCGCTGATCGCAAGTGCGACCAGTAGCTCGATATCGCATCTCAGCATTGTGAATGCAAACCTGACGTCTGATGCGAGCACAGCGATTCTTTTAGGCTCGGGAACCGATGTCGCCATTTCCAATGTCGCGGTTCAAGGAACCTTGTCGCAAGGCGCAGGACTGGTTGGCGTTATGGAGAGAGGCTCCATCGCCAATTCTCACGCCGCGATTGAGATGGGTGAAGGAGGAACTGCGGGAGCTGCGGGGAAAGTGGCGGGACTGGTCGCTAGGGCAACCGGTACTACGATCACCAAGTCGCATTCCGCCGGCACGATCCAGATGGGCCTCAACGGAGGAGGGGGGTTAATCGGGACGGCGAATGGCGTATCCGTTGAGTACGCCTATTCCAGTGTTGACATGCTCGGAACCCGTTCGACTGATCTGGTCGGGGGCCTTATAGGCACCCTCACCTCAGAAACGATGAGCGACGCGGCCAATTCGGTGCGGAACTCCTTTGCTACCGGGGATGTTGAGGGCGGCTCCGGCTTGGGCGGTCTTATCGGCTCGGTTGAGGGGCGCCGTCCGGTTGTCATTGACAACGTTTATGCAACAGGCAACGTTCATGCGATGGGTTCGACCTATGACGGCGTTGGTGGCCTCATAGGTCGGGTTTCACTGAACAGCACTAGCAGCGTTGCAATCAGCAATGCCCATGCCTACGGAAATGTTGTTTCGGTAGGGGGGGCAGTTGGCGTTGGCGGGCTCATTGGTGATTTCAGCGGGGCCACTAATGGGTCGAATATTGTGGTCAATTCACATGCCACCGGCGATGTGAGTTCGAATGGGACTGGTACCGGTGGCCTGATTGGTAAAACCACCAGGTTGACCTTGCTGGATCAGTCGTATGCAACCGGGAATGTGTCCGGGGCCGGCCGGGTGGGCGGTCTTATAGGCTGGACCGCCAGAACGACTGTTACCAACTCTTATTCCACAGGTTTGGCCACGGGCACCAGCGAGGTTGGCGGCTCCATTGGCTATGCGGCTACCGGAACAGTACTGGATAACGTCTTCTTCAACGCGGCAGGTGGAAGTGAGGCTTTGGGCGGCTGGGATATACGTTATGCCCCGCCCGAGGCCAGCGGGCTTACACCTGAAGCCCTCTCCGATATCAGTTATTACCTCGACGGCACGATTGAGCAGGTTCTCGCACAGAGAGCCGAGCAGGCTGCAGCTGTGGCCGAGGCGGCGCGCCTCGCACAACTCGCCGCCGCTGAATTGATGCGTTTCTCGGAGGAGGCGGCTGGAATAGGGAGTACTCAGGCCTCCAACGCAGCTAGAAATGGAGCGACTAACCCTCAGCGCTTTACTGGTGATCCAACTGCAATGGCGTCTGTTGAGGGGAACCTTGTGCTTTTTGGAGAAGATGGATTCTCCGCAAACCTGAACCGTATTGAGATCGATGGAGTTGTTTATGACTTGACAGAGGAGGAGAAAAAGGCCGAGTAAATTTTCCACATTTTTATTATTTCGCAGTGTTGCGCTATTTGTGGTTAGTCAATTCATTGATCCGGATTTTTCACTGGAGAGAATCATGGTTGGTAGTGCAAAAGGTACCTTCAAGCTGGTTAGTGCTGCAGCGCTGTTGATGGCGTCAGCCTACTCATATGCGGTCGATTGCCCGGGCGGGACGAATTTCTATCACACTGCGACGGGCTCAGTTTCGCCTATCACCACGACTATCAATGTCGTCGTAGCGTCCAACTTCAAGGACCCGGCTGAAGATCTGGCTGACGACTTCGTTGTCGGTACGTCCTATCAAGTCAATCTGTGTCATGGCGCCTCTGGCACGATTGCCACCAGTATCAATGGCGGCAACCCGTACAACCTTTCGCTTTTCATGGCCGCTGATGAAGGCTATGCGCAGGATGTGGCCGATGGGTCTTATGGCCTGGGTGATATCTTCCTCTACGCTTACGGCGTGCCGGTCTGGTACCTCTCGCCGAATGCCTATGCTTCGAATAATGCATCTGCCTATTTCTTTACGGGTCAGGCTAGCGGTGCTACTGCCGAAGGACTTGCTTCGAAGGTTGTTCTCAAGCATTCCACCGGCACCCCTAATGCACCTACGATTGCGATCGGAAATATTCCGAATGCTCCGTATGGGAATGCGGCCAACGTTATCCTTGGTCAAATGGGGTTGGCGAGTACATCCTATATCTACAACGCAGGTACCAATGTGACCTCTGCGTGCTCGGGCCTGATATCGGGCAGTCAATGGCAGTGCATGTACAGCAATATTGACAACACGCTGCTGGCCATTGAGAACAATGCGGTTACCGGTGGGTTTGTTGGCTGGTCGCAGGTTTGCTCCAAGCCGACTGCACGCTATGTCAAGTTCCCCGATTACCTCACTGAGCAATACGGGGTTTTGGTGGAAACCGGAAATTCCGGCAAGAACAGTGCCGCTGCAGCCTTTGTTTCGTTCATGAACATTGGTTCCGCTGGCTGGAACACGTTCCTGGGCAATAATTGCTATGAAGCAATCTAAATAGAAATGCGTTGGGGTGAGCCCATGGCATGGGTTCGCCCCATATGTTTTTCTCTCCGCATTAAGGCGATTTATACGGTCAAAGCTATGGGCTATGGATGCCTTTTGCATGAAATTTGAGCGCTTAATCATTCGTTTAAGAATTTATTGAATAGTATTTTTTGCAAGAAGCCATGAGCCACTTCCGTACAAATAACCTGCCGAGTTCGAAAAGAAAAAAACTCCTGCTTGCCATGCTAGCGTGGCTCTCATCGGCCGGCGCTATTGCGCAATCGGCCTTGCCCCCCGGAATCGGCGAAGCCATCAAAGAAACTCAACCCCCGCGCCCGCAAGCACCGCAACAAGCCCCCGCCCCGGTAATCATCCAGCAAGACGAAGCCCCCCTACGTCTGCAATCCAGCGAAACACTGATGGTTCAGGCCTTCCGCTTTGAGGGCGCCGATTTCATTCCCGAGGCGGAGTTGCAGGAGCGGGTAGCGTCCTACCGGGGGCGTGCGCTGAACATGAGGGATATCGAAGAGGCGGCGGGGCGGATTACCGCGCTTTACCGCAGCCGGGGTTATCCGGTGGCGCGTGCTTATGTGCCGCGGCAGGACGCGCGGGAGGGAACGCTGACCATCCGAGTGCTGGTCGGCAAGTACGGCAAGGTGTCGTTGCGCAACCGCTCGCTGGTGGGGGATGGCGTGTTGAAGGACGCGCTGGCGCCGCTGGAGGCGGACGCGGCGGTGTCGCGGGAGACGTTGGAGCGGGCGATGCTCATCGTCGGCGATATGCCGGGGGCGGAGATGCCGCGTATCGCCATCTCGCCGGGTGAGCGGCAGGGCAGTTCCGACCTCGAGGTGGAGGTGGAGGCGAGCAAGCGCTTCGGCGCTTATGCGGTGGCGGACAACCAGGGCTCGCGCTACACCGGCCGGAATCGCCTGCGTGCCGGGGTGGATCTGAATTCCCCGCTGGGCATTGGCGATCGGCTCTCGCTGTCTGGCATGGCCTCCGAGAACGAAGGGCTGGCGAATGGCCGGCTGGCGTATGGCTTCCCGCTGGCGGCCAATGGTTTGCGGGGCGAGATCGCGGCATCCAAGACCACCTACGAGTTGGGCAAGGAATACAAGGATCTGGACGCGACCGGCGATGCCTATTCCATAGAGGGCACGCTGAGCTACCCGCTGATCCGCAGCCGGGAACGCAATCTCTATCTCAGCCTGAACCTGGCCGCCCGGCGCATGCGCGACGAGATCGAAGCGACCGATACGAGCAACAGCCGCAAGAGCAAGGTGGGCACGCTGGGGGCGCAGTATGAAAGCTGGGGCAGCCTCCTTGGCTATTCCAGCTACAGCGGTTTCAGCCTGGGCCTGACCTATGGCCACCTTGAACTGTTGAACGCAGACGAAGAAGCCCTCAACAAAGCCGGCGCCAATACCGGCGGCGATTACGGGCGGCTGAACCTGGCCTTCGCCGGCAGCTTCGCCCTGAGCGAGATGTTCAGCCTCTCGGTGGCGCTGAGCGCTCAGAAAGCGCTGATGGGCAAGAACCTGGATGGCACCGAGCAGATGAGCATCTCCGGCACCAACGGCGTGAAGGCTTACCGCGAGGTGGTGCTGGGCGACAACGGCTACCTGGCCAATGCCGAGCTGCGTTACGTGCTGCCTGAGGTGGCCGGGCTGAATCATTCGTTTGGCCTCTTCACCGATACCGGCCGCATCCATCTGCAGAACGCCGACTACACGACGACCAATGGCGTGCGCCTGTCAGACGTCGGCGTGGCGTATTACGTTGGCTACAAGGCGCTGATGGGCAGTATCCAGGTGGCGCGCAAGGTGGGGCCGCGTCCCGGCGTGGTCGAGGAAGACGACAAGACCCGCGTACTGCTGCAGGTCGGCCTTGCGTTCTAGGTTCTCGCTGAGGACGGCGGGAGCGGGCGCCTTGCTGTTGCTCGCCGCGGGCTGCGCACACGCTGAACACGAGTACACCGCCGAGCAGTTCGTGCGGGCAACAAAGTGGTGCCACGACAACGCCCGCATGGACCAGGGGCTGCAGCCGGATGCTTGGTTCTCTCGCTTCGTGGCTTGCCGCCGCGAGCATGTGATGCCCTTCGAAATCCAGGTTTTCCGGCGCGAGAAGGAGGTCGGGGAGATGTACGACGAACTCGCCCGCATCGCGCCGCTGGTGGACAAGAAGCAGGTATCCGCCCGGTGCGCGATGATGAAATGGCAGCAGCTGATGCAGGAAAAACTGGCCATCGATTGCGCCATCACCGTCGAGCATGCGGACGGCGGCGGGCAGTGCGCCGGCTTGCGGGCCGTGCAGGTGCGGTGAGTCACCCTGTTTTCCATCGAGACCGGGGCCCTTTCCGGCGCTCGCTCGATGGAACCGGTCGCCCGCGGTGCCGGCGCGGCGCGTGACGCGCCTCCCTCTGATCGGCCATGCCCCCGGGCTGCGTGCGGACGTTGCGTGCCGCCGCGCCGTGCTGTCGCCCGCCCGATCATGACGCGGTGAGGCAAAAGAACGAGCAGATAAGGCGGCTTATGCCGGACGCCAATCCGTCCTGTCCGGATTCCAACATCGTTATGTAGTCGACAATATTCATGTCGTATTCCCGGCAAGCCAGACCGCAGGTGGTACCGCTGTCGCATCTCGGCTTGTAACGGGAAGTCGTGCTGCTGCAGTGATCTGAGGCAATCTCCGGGGTGAGCGCGGCGGCGGGTCCGCCTGGCATGCCGATTGCGTCAGCCGCTAATGCTATATATCGTCGTATATAGATAAGCCTGCAGTCCTGTGCGGGCGGCGCGATGCGAGTCATGGGTTTTCCCCTTTTCTGCAAGGAGCAGGCGACATGAACATGGAGTGGCTTTCCGGTGCGATCGACTACGGCGTGATCGGGCTGCTGGCGGTGCTGAGCGTGGTGATCGTGGCGATAGGGATGGAGCGCTATGCGTTCTATCGCCGGCTGGATGTGAAGGCGGTGGGCGACATCAAGTCGCTGGAGCTGATGCTGTCGCGCAAGCTCTTCGTCATCGCCTCGGTGGCGAGCAACGCGCCCTACCTCGGCCTGCTCGGCACGGTGTTCGGCATCATGCTCACGTTCTACAAGATGGGCCAGGATGCCGGCATCGACACCGCGCAGATCATGGTCGGCCTGGCGCTGGCGCTGAAGGCTACGGCGGTGGGCCTGGGCGTCGCGCTGGTGGCGGTGGTGCTCTACAACACCCTGCTGCGCAAGGCCAAGGTGATGATGCTGGAGTGGGAGATCGCCAATGGACGATAAGCCCTTCGAGAGCATGAACATGATCCCCTTCATCGACATCATGCTGGTGCTGCTCACCATCGTGCTGACGACATCCACCTTCATCGCCAGCGGCCGCATCCCGGTGAACCTGCCCCAGGCCAGCGCCAGCGAGCAGGACACCAGTAAGACCGAGACGATAGAGATCGACGCAGCCGGCACCATTTACCTCGGCGGCGAGGCGGTCAGCACTGACTTGCTCAAGAGCCGCCTGGGCGCGGTGGCCAAGGACACGCCCTTCGTGCTCCGTGCCGACAAGGCGGTGCAACTGCAGCGCTTCATTGACGTGGCGGATGTGCTCAAGCAACTGGGTTTTGCCAAGGTGGCGGTGCAGACGGAGGTGGGGCGATCATGAGTACGGGTCGCGCAGCGCTGGCTCTGCGCCAGCAAAGTGAAGCAGAGCGCATGGCAACGCCGCAGGCCGTACCCGCCCGCCGGAGCAGTCTGAAGCTGGTGAGGCCCGTGGGCAGGACGGGAACGAGCGTGTTCGGCATGCTGGACGGCTTTGCATGGTCGGTATTGCTGCATGCGGTGGTGATCTTTCTTTTCTCTGCGCCGGGCTGGTTCCTGGTGAAGCCGCAGCCCCAGCGCGACCAGCTCGTGGTCGAGCTGTTCGGCATGGTGAGCAACCGGCAGGAGCAGGAACAGCAGGCCGGCGCAAAGACCACCCAGCCGCCGCAGGAGGCTGCGCCCACGCCGCCCGCACCCATGCCACCCAAGCCGGTGATGAAGCGCGAACCGGTGCGCCATGTGCAGGAAGCCCCCAGCCCGGTGGCGGTAGCCAAGCCCGAGGACAAGCCGGAGGAAGAGGTGCAGGAACAGGTAACGGAGGCGCGTCAGCAGGTGGCTCCGCAGCATGCCGGCGCGGAGGAAAACCGCGTCCAGCAGACCCTGCAGCGCCAACCGACCGAAGCTGACCTGCTGCGCATGTACGTAAGCAGCCTGGCCAAGGCCATCCGTGAAAAGCTGGTGTATCCGCAGGCCCTGCGGGCGAGGGGCTATGTCGGGACCGCGGCGGTGCGCTTCACCGTGACCGAAAGCGGCGATCTGCTGCCGGGGTCGCTGGTGGTGATGCGCAGCAGCGGCTACCCGGAGCTCGATGACAGCGCCCTACGCTCGGTTCAGGCCAGCCTGCCCCTGCCCCGGCCGGATCGCCAGCGGGTGGTGGTGGTGCCGGTGACTTTCAGCGGGAGTTGAAGGTGGCGCTGGTGTGTATTTCTGCCTGCCCGATGGGGGCGGGAAGGTCGGGCATTTCTCCCGGCTGTGGGTGGTCTCTGGCTGGGAAGCGTCGGGACAACCCAGACAGGTTGATTGCCCCGCCGCGCTGCTTTCCCCCTCTCCCCTCGCGCACAGCTAGTCCACCTGTCTGGCCTGCAGCCGCTATAAAAAAAGCAATCCATCAGTACCCGTATTGATGGGGGAATTCGCTCTCATAGGAAGCAGCTCACGCATTCATGCAAAGCAAATGGGCAAGTTCTTGCTCGGTAGAGCAAGAACTTGCCCATTTTTCTTTATGAATATCAATTAATTGCGAAACATCGGGCGAGGGCTTGCTCGATTTTTCAATGTCGCAATGCACTTGTGCGAGAGGTCAGGGCGCTCACTCTGGAGCGTGACGGGAACAACTCGTCTAAGCCAATGTAATAAAGCCACTTTTTGAACAATACCCTCTCTTGGAATGCGAATTGCATGGGGCTCGCCAGCACTCTGGCAACCAAGCTACGCCGGCCCTTTCGTCTTAATCATCAAGAACGGAGCACCATGCCAACTCCCGCGTACATCAGCATCCGGGGCAACATTACCCAGGGTGCTTTCACCTCCGACGCCGTCGGCAAGGTCTACGTCGAAGGCCACGAAGATGAAATCCTGGTCCAGGAAATCAAGCACCGCATCGCCACCCCGACCAACCCGCAGAGCGGTCAGCCATCGGGCCAGCGTGTGCATGAACCCTTCGTCCTCACCTGCGCGCTGAACAAAGCCACGCCGCTGATGTACTAGGCCCTGGCCTCGGTGAAATGCTGCCCACGGTCGAAGTGAAGTGGTACCGCGCTCCCATCGAAGGCAAGCAGGAGCACTTCTTCACCCCCCATCTGGAAGACGCCACCCGCGTTGTCATCGACGGCACTGCCGCACGCCCAAGACTTCAACAAAGCCGAGTGCACGCAGCTGGTCGATGTCTCCATGGGCTACCGCAAGATCACCTGGACTCACGCTATTGCCGGCATCGAGGCCTCGGACGACTGGCGCAAGCCGCAGGAAGCCTGACTCCGGCCCCTGCTTTGCGGCCGGCAGCCCGGGTTGCCGGCCGTGTCGCGCTGATCTGCCGCAGGGGATTGCCGCGGCCTGAAAGGAGCACCTAATGCCCAGCCAATCCAACCTGCGCTTCACCTTTACTGTGGGCGAGACCGAATTCGACGTCATCGAGTTCACCCTCGACGAGGGCCTCTCCGAGGGCTGCCAACTGGCGCTGGAACTGGCCAGCCACGACCCGGCCATCGACTTCGCCAAGGTCCTCGACGCCCCCGCCCACTTCATCCTCTGGCACGGCGAACACCCCGTGCGCCATGTCCACGGCAAGGTCAGCCGCTTCGAGCAAGGCACCACCGGCTTCCGCCGCACCCGCTACCGTGCCCTGGTCGAACCGCCCCTGGCGCGGCTCGAGCTGTGCGCCGACTGGCGCATCTTCCAGCAAAAAACCGTGCCGGAGATTCTGGACCAGCTGCTCGCCGAGCACGGCATCGCCCCGTACCAACAGAACCTCACCGAACAACACCTCACCCGCGAGTACTGCGTCCAGGCCGGCGACACCGACCTGGACTTCCTCCTGCGCCTGGCCGCCGAGGAAGGTCTCTTCCACCGCTTCGACCACCGCCCCGACGGCTGCACCCTGATTCACAGCGACCGCCTCCACATCCAGGGCGCCATCGCCGGCGGCCCGGTGCGCTACAACCCCACCCCCGGCGGCGACCGGCCCGAACCGGCCTTGCGCACCTTCACCTACGCCGAGCACGTGCGCACCACCCGCCAGACCCAGCGCGACTACACCTTCAAACACCCGCAGTACGACCAGCAGCGCAGCGCCATGGCTGAACGGCCGATCGCGGCCGAGCGGGACTACGAGGACTACCGTTACCCAGGGCGCTACAAGGACCTGTCTGGCGAAGCCTTCACCCGCGACCGCCTACGTGGCCTGCGCGGCCAGGCGCAGATCGCCACGGTCGAAGGCGACGACCCGCGCCTGGTCCCCGGCCTGGCCTTTGACCTCATCGGCCATCCCCGCCAGGACTGGAACCACGGCTGGCGTCCGGTGCACATCCGCCATGAAGGCCGCCAGCACACCAGCCAGGCCGAGGAAGGCGCCGGGGCGCAGAGCGGCACCCGCTACCAGTACACCGCCCAGCTGGTGCCCGACCGCGTCGAATGGCGCCCCATGCCGCGGCCCCGCCCGCTCGTCCCGGGCCCGCAAGTGGCCACCGTCGTCGGCCCCGAGGGCGAAGAGTTCCACGTCGATGAATTCGGCCGCGTGCGCGTGCAGTTCCCCTGGGACCGCGAAGGCGCGCACAACGAACACAGCTCCTGCTGGATTCGCCCGCTGCACGGCTGGGCCGGCAGCGGCTGGGGGCAAATCACCCTGCCGCGCATCGGCCAGGAGGTCATTGTCGCTTTCCTCGATGGCGACCCGGACCAACCGGTGATCACCGGCCGCAGCTACCGGGTGGGCAACCGCCCACCCTACGAACTGCCCAAGCACCAGGTGCTCAGCACCCTCAAGAGCAAGGAACACAAGGGCCAGCGTGCCAGCGAACTGCGCCTGGACGACACCACCCGCGAAATCAGTGCCGCGCTGATGAACGACCATGGCCAAAGCCATCTCCACCTGGGCTACCTCACCCACCCGCGGCCCGATGGCGGCCAGCCGCGCGGCGAAGGCTTCGAGCTACGCACCGACCTGCACGGCGCCTTGCGTGCGGCGCAGGGCATGCTGCTCAGCACCGAGGCACAAGCCAGCGCCAACGGCGGCCTGCTCGACCGCGCCCAACTGGTCAGCACCCTGGAGGCGGCGCTGGAACTGGCCAGGACCCTGGGCGACTACGCCGGTGAACACCAGGGCCTGCCCCACCACGCCCAACCCCAAGAAGTGCTGACCGAGGCCGTGCGCAACCTGGGCCACGGCGCCAATGACCAGGCCGACGGCGGCGGCAAGGGCAATGAAGCCGTCATCGCCCTATCCGCGCCGGCCGGTATCGCCCTGGCCAGCCCGCGCAGCATCGCCCTGGGCGCCGGCGAACACATCGATGCCGCCGCGCACGAGCACGTGCAACTGACCGCCGGCGAGCAGATGTTGCTCAATGCCGGCCAGGGCCTGGGCACCTTTGCCCAGAGCGGCGACATGCGCCACATCGCTCACCAAGGCCAGTTGCTCCTGCAGGCGCAGCACAACAACGCACGCCTGGAGGCCGACCAAAGCGTGGAGATCAGTGCGAGCCAACAGCACGTCCTATTCGCCGCAAAGCAGCACATCACCCTGCTGTGTGGCGGCGCCTACGTGAAGATCGCCGACGGCAATATCGAGATGGGCATGCCGGGAGATTTTGTCGTCAAGGCGGGCAAGCACAGCCTGGTGGGGCCGGGCTCCGCCAGCTTCCCCCTGCCTCGGTGGTCGAAAAGCGATGCCGGCAACTGGATCGAGATCAACCACCGCGGTGCCGACGGCCAGCCGTTCGCAGGGCAGGAATACCGGATTCTTTTCGAGAACGGCCAGAACATCACCGGGAAGCTCGACGCCCAGGGGTACGCCCGCCACGAAAATGTGCCCGAGAAAGCCGTCAAGGTCGAATACGCCCCCCTAGAACCGCGTGAGGATTCCGTCTGGGAACCCCTGCGGCACCTGATCGACGCAGCCCGAAACAAACTGGGTTAAGGACGGCCTATGTGGGAAGAACTCGAAAACGCATTGGCCTGGTACGCCGCCGCCCCCGCGCGCTGGCTCGGTAGCGCCAGGCAGGACCTGGGCGCCGCCGCCGAATGGCTCTGGATCGTCCTGCAAGGGGACTTCGCCGAAGAGCAGAGCACCGCCCAGGTGGTGACCGGCACGGTGATCTCGATGATCCCCATCGCCGACCAGTTGTGCGATGTGCGCGACCTGGTGGCCAACTGCCGGAAGATCAACGCCGACAGCAGCAACCACTGGGCCTGGATCGCCCTGGTCCTGACCCTGATCGGCCTGTTTCCCGTGCTCGGCTCGCTGGCCAAGGGCTGCTGCAAGATACTCTTCGCCTACGGGCGCAAGTTCGCCGTGCGCTCCGGCGCGGCGCTGAAGGTCGAAGGTTTCTGGGACGCCAGCCGGCCCTTCGTCGAAGCCGGTATCGGCAAGCTCAACCAACATCTGCAGACGCCCGTGGTCCGCAGTAGCCTGCGCGCCCTGAACATCCTGAACCCCTATCAATGGCTCGCCGGGAAGCTGCGGGAGGTGATCGCGCAGCTCAAGGTGGCGGAACTGACGAGGGTCTTCGACGAACTGATCGATACCCTGCGCCAACTGCTCGACCTGGTCCGGCGCTGGGGCAGCGCGGCCATGGCCAGCCGCGCCGGGCAGTTGCTGGAGTCCGTGCTGAACGTACGGCGCATGGCCAACCAGAAGCTCGAAGGCCTGCTCGGCCCCGTGCGCGACTGGCTGGAGCGGCTGGCCCGCCGCCTGGATATCGAGGCGGACATGAACTACCGGGCCCAGGTGAACGCGCGGAATCACCACGGGACGCCACGCCTTCAAGCTGAAGATGATGCGCTGGAGTTCGAGCGGAACAAGCCGGAGTGGGTGGATAAGACGGGTAAGTTGATTCACAGAGAAATGGCAAAAACTCCTTCAAAGCCTGGCTGGCCAGATATCAGTGGGACCGCTCCGAAGCCACTGGAGAATGCTTTCAAGACCTTCAAGAAAGCCTCACCAGTTACCCTGCAGCCCGGTGAACGACTCTATCGCGTGGTGGCACCCAACTCTTTCGACAACAGCATCTGCTGGATGCGCGAGGCCGAGTTCCTCGCCCTGAGCGGTCGTGACGACTGGCGCCGCCGCTTCGCCGTCTGGCGCTACTGGAACCGCAACGGCGAGTATGTCGTCTACACCGTGCCGCCGGGCAAGGGCCTGAATGCCTGGGAAGGGCCGGCTGCCAGCCAGAAGCTGGAAGAGGCCAGTCCCTATGTGCTCGAAGGCGGCGCCCTGCAGATCGTCCTCGACCCCCGGCAGTTGCAGCCGGAGCACCTGAGCCGGCGCCGGCCCACCCAGTGGGGCTACAGCGACTTCCCCGGCGAGAGCGATGAATTCCTCGGCCTGCCCAAACTGACCAACCATATCGATGGGCGCAACCTGCCGCCCGACTCCAAACTCGATCTCTGAAAGGATGCCTTATGCCGACCCCTTTGAGACCCCAGGAAATCTACCTGCTCGAACGCTTCAGTTCCAAGGAGTACTACCAGCAGATGCAGGACGCCTGGGCGGCAATGCTCAAACATGTGGAAGACTGCCTGCAACGCTTCATGCGGCAGTTACCGGCGGACTACCGCAAGCGCGGCCTGCCGATGCAACCGGATATCGTCTGGGGCGACACCGTATTGCCGAACTTCCGCCGAACTATGGATGCGCTGAACAAGTGCTTCATTAATCTGGTCCATGGTGATTACAGCAGCTTGCTTGCGGCTCATCGAGTTTCAAATGACATGCGAGGCCAGCGGGAGTATTGGAGCGGCTGGCTGGATGAAGTGGAGCCCGGTGCGGATGACCAATACTGGGGCCTGATCGGGCGGGCTTCGCACTTCGCTAGCAATATTTTGGCAACCGCTGAAGCATATTGGGTAACAACTTTTCTAACCATCGGATACAGCGAAGAGCGTGGCCCCCTTGACCCTCCTCCCGCCTGGCCACGTTATCGCCTGAATCCCCAGGTGCAGGTCCGTACTGGAGAGCCGGTTCCGCAAACAGGTGTCTACCTGCCCGATGTGGATGACGCCTGTGCACAGTTCCTGATCGCTTCCCATCATTTCACCAGTTATACGCGTAACGCTCCTGAAGCCAGCGTCGGCTACGACCCTGACACTTTGCAAAACATCTCCGAGGCTCCAACTCTCTGGACCGTGGTCGAACGTGTACCCGGCGAAACCGTGCCTTTCGAAGAAGGACTCGGCCCCTTGCCCGTGCCACCTGTTTACGCTGGCCAGCCCTGCCCACGTGCCGGCTTCTGGTTTACCCTCGCTCAGCACGATTCGCGCCGCCACTTCCAGCAGGGCGAGATTTTCCCCGAAGTGCCGCGCGGCCTCGCCAAGGGCCATGTGCTCTGGCTATGGGATGAAGGACAGGACGGCACACCGGCGGTTTTATCCTCCAGCGCTGCCACGGTCGACCTGTCCACGCCAGTGGCGGATACCCCCAGCGCGTTCGCCAACAGCGGCGAACCGGCGCCCCGTGCCGGGCTGTGGCAGGTAATAGACAACCCCAGCGTTCAGTTCCGCGCCGGTCAGGCAGGCGAAGCCTTGCCCACCTACCAGGGCCAGCCGCTGCGCTGGCAGTGGATCGAACAGCCCGGAACAGGTTTGCGCGCCACCTCCGGCCAGCCTTGCCCCTACCCTGGCGTATGGAGTTGCGAGGACTGGCCCACTGGCCCACACACCTTCCTGCACGGCGTGCCTCTGCCAAAGGTGCAGGGCCGCGATGTCACCTGGTTCCTGGTCAGAACGCAATGAGCGCTGGATGCCCCTTTGAACTCAGCCTTACGCAGAAACGCCAGGCGACCTTGATTTACCACTTCACCTCCCTGGACTACCTCCAGGGTCTGTTGTTGCGCCTCGATGGCTTGCTCCAGTACGCGGACTACCTGCTGGAGCGGCGCAAGGTAGTGGAGCCCTTCATGTACAGCGCGCAGTGGGGCGCGCGCAATACCGGCGCCAACTGGAGCAGCACGGCCTATCCGGGCATGAGGGATTTCCGAGAGCAGGTGCTGATAGCGATCGCCTCGCGCGACATGGAGGTCTCCGAAGACTCCGGAGCGGCGTTCTGCAGCCGCATGCTGGCCGAGCACTCGATGATGTGGATGAGCCCGGACCAGGAGAAATCCTTCAAGGAACGTTTTGAAGAGGTCTCCAACTACGCGGGCGCAATGGATGGCATCGTGGGGCTTCTGGGACGTGCCACCCCCTGGGGCGACTTTGATTTTTGGTCTGCCTGGCAGCAGCACAAGGCCCTGTTCCCCCGGCTCCCGAAATTCCGGGTGCACACCGATATCGTCGGCCGCTCCGGCGAGGTGCCGCCGCGCACGGGGGCCTACGTGCCAGCCGATGACCCGCACGGGGCCATGCAGTTCGCCTGGACCGGCACCACCCTGGATGGTTATCGAGAGGGGGAACTGCTCAAATGTGACACCTTCAACGACATTGGCCTGGATGCCTTGGCGGCCGTGGGGCGTGAGGGGCTGTGGAGCGACGATGTTGGCTTGGCGGCCTTCCTCGGCAAGGTTTGGCATCGGATACCCGATGCCGGCAGCAAGTTCAATTGGTGGGTACTGGACAAGAACGGCGCCATCAAAACCAAACCAGGCATTGCCGCATCCGCCATTGCTCAGAACGCCACCGAGTATCGTGCCTGCGACTGGTATTTCGTGGAGTTGCTGGAAGGCGAGTTCGAAGACGGCGAGGCCACGGAGCTGGCGGAGAGTGGCCAGAACGTGCCTCCGCCTCAGCGAGCCCGCGACGTCTGCCCCGCCACCGGCTGGTGGTCCTCCCCGGCCAGGCACGATTCCCGCCGCCACTTCCTGCGCGGCGACCTGTTCCCCGACATCCCTAGCGACACCACGTTCGGCTACGTGCAGTGGCAATGGGACGACAACCAGCAGGACTCGGCCTTGCCGCCGGAACTGCCGCTGGAGGCCAATAGCCTCCAACCCGCCCCGCGGGCCGGGCTCTGGCTACAGGCCAAGCAGCCCGAGGTGCGCTGCCGCGTCGCCGAGGGCGAGCCGCTGCCCCTGGTCGATGGCTTGTCCGTGCACTGGCAATGGGCCCAGCAACCGCCGCCCGGCATGCGCGCCACCAGCGGCCAGCCTTGCCCCTATCCGGGCACCTGGTGCTGCGAAGACCTGCCCACCGGCCCGCACGCCTTCCTGCACGGCGTGCCTCTGCCAAAGGTGCAGGGCCGCGATGTCACCTGGTTCCTGGTCAGAACGCAATGAGCGCTGGACAGCTCATTGAGTTTCTACCCGAGCAATGAAGGAGCTACCGGCTAAATAAACGGCCGTAAGCTGCGGCCGTTCGTGACCTAGCCGTGGTGCAGACAGATGCGCGATGCGGCTCCGCACTGGGCCCGGGCATTTTCGGGGCAGGCCATTTCGGCGACCAGGGCGGCGAAGCTCGCCACGCCTGAACTACGCAATGGACGGTAGGGGATGTTGAAGCGTTCGCAGCCACGTTTGAGCAGCGCCACCGAGTTGTGGGAGATGCAATCCACCGGGAACACCACCAGGTCGGCGCCGGCCAGGGTGGTGGTGAGCATGCCGCGGCGGTCTTCAATGCCGCCGTCGTGCAGCAGCAGTTCGCCGCCAGCGGCTTCGACCAGGGCGCGTATGGTGTTGGCGGCCTGCGGCCGGCCACCGACGTAGACGATGCGTTTGCCCTTGAGCGGGGTGGGCGCGGCTCCGGCCTCGGCCTGCGGTGCGAAGGTGTCGGCGAGGTGGGTTTCCACCGCGTCCAGCTCTTGTTGCTGGGCGTTGATCTGGCGATGCGCCTCGATCAGCGCGGCTTCCAGCGTGGAGGCCCAGTCTTCCGCTTCTTTCAGCCGGGCCTCCGCCTTCTCCAGCCGGCCGGCATGGTGGGCGCTGGCCTGCTCGCTGGCTTGCAGGGCCATCTCGTTGTTCTTCAGGGTGGTTTCCAGCGCCCGCACCCGCTCGTCGGCAGAGGTTTCCGCCGGTCTGCTGCGCTCCTGCCGGGCGAGTGCTGCCTGGGCGGCGCCAAGGTCGCGCAGGCGCTGCTGTTGTCGGTCCACCTTGTCCTTGAGGGTGGTGTTTTCTTCTTCCAGCGCCAGCAGGCGGCGGATGTCGGCGCGGTTCGCCGCGCCCACCAGGTGGGACAGCATGTGCACTTCGCCGAAGGCGTGCTGGCGCAGGCCGGGGGTAGCGGCCGGGTGCGTCATCAGCGCCCAGTAGGCGCCGGGCACGTCGCCGTGCTTGAGGCATCCGGCCCAGGCGGCTTCCACCTCGGCCTCGCTCTGGTAGCGGCGGAAGCGCTTGATCTCAGGCGCGTACACCGTGTCCAGCAGCTTGTGCAGCGCGCGGGCGCCGTCGCCGCCTTCGGTGGCCAGTTGGACTGCCATGTGGTGGATGTCGAGATCGCTGGCCTTGGCACGGACCAGGTCGCAGAACTTGGGCACCAGTTTGCGCAGGGCGGTGGTGCTGAGGCAGGTGCCGATGATGGAGCAGTGCAGGTGCGGATCCAGCTCGTGCAGCCGGGCGCCGCGCGGCAGGAAGGCTTTGGCAGGGACCGGCGCCGGCGGCCTGCTGGCGCGGGGCAGCGCGCGCTGCGCCCATGAGGAGGGCGGCGCGGCGTTAGCCTGGGTCTGGAAGATGTGGGCGGGCTGGCTCATGACGACCTCGGCAAGGGCAGCGGCTGGGAGTGACTTATGTATGTAGTCGACTATACAGCGAAAGGCCGTGGCTGGAACGGGGCCATGCTGCGCTGCGAGGCCGCCCTTGTTCCCCGCGGGTTGGGGCTGCGGGCGGCAGGGCGGTTGACGGGGCAGGCCGGTTGAGGGGCGCAACTGCCGAAGGGCGGCCGGGGGAGATGCCTGCGGTTGCCCGGCCGCGCGCTTCGCCGTGGCGCGCTCAGTTGTGCTCAGCCGCGTGGCGGCAACTGCCAGTCCACGCTCTGCGGCCGCCCCGGCAGATCCAGGCTGGCGGTGGCTGCCGGCGTGCGGGCGACGATGTGGCCCTTGCGTATCACCGCCAGCCGGGTGGCGCGCAGGCGGATGGCTTCCACCGGGTCGCGCGCCTGCAGCAGCACCAGGTCGGCGCGGCAGCCCGGTTCCAGGCCGTAGCCTTCCAGGCCGAGGATGGCGGCCGGCGTGGTGGTGACCGCCTGGAAACAGGCGCGCATCGCCTCCTGGCCGGTCATCTGGGCGACGTGCAGGCCCATGTGGGCCACTTCCAGCATGTCGCCGCTGCCCAGGCTGTACCAGGGGTCCATCACGCAGTCGTGGCCAAAGGCCACCGGGATGCCGGCGGCCAGCAACTCCGGCACGCGGGTCATGCCGCGGCGCTTGGGATAGCTGTCGTGGCGGCCCTGCAGGGTGATGTTGATCAGCGGGTTGGCGACGGCGGCGACGCCGGCTTCGCGCATCAGCGGCAGCAGCTTGGAGACGTAGTAGTTGTCCATGGAGTGCATGGAGGTCAGGTGCGAGCCGGTGACGCGCCCGTGCAGGCCGAGGCGGTGGGCGTGGAAGGCCAGCGTCTCGATGTGGCGGGACAGCGGGTCGTCCGACTCGTCGCAGTGCATGTCCACCCGCAGGCCGCGATCGGCGGCGAGTTCGCACAGGATGCGCACCGATTCCGCGCCGTCCGCCATGGTGCGTTCGAAGTGTGGGATGCCGCCGACCACGTCCACGCCCATGTCCAGCGCGCGCTTCAGGTTGTCCAGCGCACCCGGGCTGCGCAGCGCGCCGTCCTGCGGGAAGGCGACCAGCTGCAGGTCCAGCCAGGGCTTCACCGTCTCCCTCACCTGCAGCAGGGCCTCCACCGCCAGCAGGCGCGGGTCGCAGACGTCCACATGGCTGCGGATGGCCAGCAGGCCCTTGGCCACCGCCCAGTCGCAGTAGCGCAGCGCGCGCTCCACCAGCGCCTCCTGCGTCAGCGCTGGTTTCAGCTCGCCCCACAGGGCGATGCCCTCCAGCAGCGTGCCGGACTGATTCACCCGCGGCTGGCCGTAGGACAGGGTGGCGTCCATATGGAAGTGGGCGTCCACGAAGGGCGGGGTGACGAGCTGGCCGGCGGCGTCCACCACGCTGTGGGCGACCGCCGGCAGCACCGGCTCGACGGCGACGATGCGGCCGTCGCGTATGCCGATGTCCAGGCCCTGGCGGCCGTCGGGCAGGGTGCAGTTGCGCAGGACGAGATCGAGCATGGGGCCTCCCTGAAGGTGCGGCGTTGCGGTTTCTTCCGCTTGTACCGGAAGGCCTGGCCGGGTGTAAACGCCGGCGGAGGGCCGGGGGCTCAAAGCGGGCGGCGGGAATGCGGGTTGCTGCTGGTTCCCGATGGGATAGCCGATGGTGATCGGCCTTCCAGGGCAAAAAAACCAGAGGAGCCTGTCATGACGATACCCAAGACGAAGGATGCAGCGCAGGGCGGTGCCACCCTGCATGACCAGCAGGTGGGCCGCGGCACCGGAGGCGAGACGCACCAGGTGGCCGGCGTGGATGTTCCGGTACTCACCACCGCCCAGGGCGTGCCGGTGGCCGACGACCAGAATTCCCTGCGCGCCGGCGCCCGCGGCCCGACGCTGATGGAAGATTTTCATCTGCGCGAGAAAATCTTCCACTTCGACCACGAGCGCATCCCGGAGCGGGTGGTGCATGCCCGCGGCTACGGCGCCCACGGCTACTTCGAGAACTACGACAGCCTGGCCGACCTCACCCGCGCCGACCTGTTCCAGCGCCCCGGCGAGAAAACGCCGGCCTTCGTACGCTTCTCCACCGTGGCTGGCAGCGAGGGTTCGCCCGACCTGGCGCGCGACGTGCGGGGCTTCGCCGTCAAGCTCTACACCAAGGAGGGCAACTGGGACATCGTCGGCAACAACATCCCGGTGTTCTTCATCCAGGACGCGATCAAGTTTCCCGACCTGATCCACGCCGCCAAGCCGGAGCCGGACAGCGGCTTTCCGCAGGCGCAGACCGCCCACGACAACTTCTGGGACTTCATCTCGCTGACGCCGGAGTCGATGAACATGGTCATGTGGATCATGTCCGACCGCACCATCCCGCGCTCCTTCCGCTTTATGGAAGGCTTCGGCGTTCACACCTTCCGCCTGGTGGACGCCCAGGGCGGTTGGCGCTTCGTCAAGTTCCACTGGAAGCCCAAGCTCGGCATGCAGTCGGTGGTGTGGAACGAGGCGGTGAAGATCAACGGCGCCGATCCCGACTTCCACCGCCGCGACCTGTGGAACGCCATCCAGTCCGGCGACTTCCCCGAGTGGGAGTTGGGCCTGCAGGTGTTCGACCAGGCCTTCGCCGACAGCTTCGACTTCGACGTGCTGGACGCCACCAAGATCATCCCGGAAGAGCTGCTGCCGGTACGCAAGGTCGGCCGGCTGGTGCTGGACCGCATGGTGGACAACTTCTTCGCCGAAACCGAGCAGGTCGCCTTCTGCACCCAGAACATCGTGCCCGGCATCGACTTCAGCGAAGACCCGCTGCTGCAAGGGCGCAATTTCTCCTACCTGGACACCCAGCTCAAGCGCCTGGGCAGCACCAACTTCACCCACCTGCCGATCAACGCCCCCAAGTGCCCCTTCCACAACTTCCAGCAGGATGGCCACATGGCCATGCACAACCCGCGCGGCCGCGCCAACTACGAGCCCAACTCCTGGGGCGGCGCTGCGGGCGGGCCGCGCGAATCGCCGGACCGCGGCTTCACCACCGTACCGGTGAGCGATGACGGCCCCAAGCAGCGGGTGCGCTCCGAAACTTTCGCCGACCACTACAGCCAGGCGCGGCAGTTCTACCGCAGCCAGACGGAGATCGAGCAGGGCCACATCGCCGCCGCGCTCACCTTCGAGCTGAGCAAGGTGAAGACGGTGGCGATCCGCGAGCGCATGGTCTCCCATCTGCTGAACATCGACGGCGCGCTGGCGGACCGGGTGGCCCAGGGCCTGCGCCTCAAGGGCATCCCCCAGCCGGCGACGCCGGCGATGGCGCCGCGCGACCTGCCACCCTCGCCCGCGCTCAGCATCCTGGAGAACGGCCCGGACGGCTTCAGTGGCCGCAAGCTGGGCGTGCTCGTCACCGACGGCAGCGACGCCGGCCTCCTCGCCGCGCTGCGCAAGGCGGTAGAGGACGTCGGCGGCATGGTGGAGCTCATCGCCCCGGAGGTCGGCGGCATCACCGCCTCGGACGGCAGCCACGTGGCCGCCGACGAGCGCCTGGATGGCGGCCCCTCGGTGCTCTACGACGCTGTCGCCGTGCTGCCCTCCGAGGATGGCGTGGACGCCCTGCTGGAGAAGCCGCCGGCGCGGGACTTCGTCGCCGACGCCTATGCCCACTACAAGTTCGTCGCCTACATCGCCCCGGCACGCAAGCTGTTCGACAAGGCCGGCCTGCCCGCCCAACTGGACGACGGCTTCATCCCGCTGGACGCCGGCTCGCCTCCCACCCGCTTCGTCAGCGCCTGCGGCGCGCTGCGGTTCTGGAATCGCAAGGGGGCGTGAGGGGCTTTCACGCGGCACCCTGCGTTCAAGGCCTCCCGCGGTGTATCGAGCCCGCCAGGGTTTTCCCCTCGCGGGAGAGGGGAGGAAGGCGGGCATCCACCGACTGAGCCCCTAATGCACTTCCAGGGCGCGGACTTGCGCCCTCGCTTGCTGGGCTCCGGTGGTGCTCCCTCTCCCCTCGCGGCAGGGTCGGTGACAGGAGAGGGGCGCCCTAGCCTGAGCTGCGTCACCGGCGCCCTTTGCCGGCCCTTGCGCGCCTCAAGGCAAGATTTGCCGGCCGCTCTTGCCGTCCGGGACTTGTTTCGCGCCGGCAGGAGTCGCCGCAAACTCGCCCAAAGCCGCGCCAGCCAATGCCTCGGCGCCTCTGCCGACGCCCGGCAGCTGCTTTGGCATGGAACTCGCAAATGGAAGTGAAACGTGCTCCCACGGCGAGGTTCCCATGCTGTCCACCATCCTCCGACCCGTTGCCCTGCCGCCCGATCTCATCGGCCAGCCCGCGCCCTGCGACCTCTTCGATGCCCGCGGCACCTTGCTGCTGCGTCAGGGCGCCAACATCTCGCTGCGCGCCGAAACCCCGCACCGGCCCTGCACCGTGTTCTGCGAAGCGGAGCAGGCCGAGCGCATCTCCCCGGCCGACCCCATCGGCCGCCTGCGCGAGATCGGCATGGCCCTGGGCCAGCTCGCCGACACCGCGGTGCAGGGCGGCGTGGTGGAAGCGGAGGATTTCCGCGACCTCGCCCGCTGTACCTACGAAGTCTGGCAACTGGATGCCGACGTCTGCCTTGGCTACGTCCGCCTGGTGCAGTTCGACCGTGCCAGCGTCTGCCACGCCGTCCACGCCGCGCTGCTGGTGGCCGAGCTGGCGACCGCCAACGGCCTGCCAGACCACATGGTGGTGGAGGTAATGGGCGCCGCGCTCACCATGAACCTCGCCAGCATGGGCCTGCATGACGACATGGCCGACTTCGTCGGCGCGCCCGACGTCACCACCCGCGAAGCGCTGGACGCCCACCCTGGCGATTCGGTAGCGCTGCTGGTGGAACTCGGCGACTTTCCCGCCAATTGGCTGGCGGCGGTGGCCCAGCATCACGAGAACATCGACGGCAGCGGCTATCCGCTGGGCCTGCGCCGCGGCGAGATCACGCTGGCGGCGCGCATGCTGCGCATCGCCGATGTGCTGGCCGCTCGCCTCAGCAGCCGCCGCGGCCGCACCCCGCGCCACTGGGGGCTGTACCAGGCGCGTGACGTTGCCCATCTGATCGAGCATGTGTTCGGCGCCGACCTCGGCCAGCTCGACCCGACGCTGGTGCGGCTGGTGATGTCGCGCCTGGGCACCTTTCCGCCGGGCAGCCTGGTGCGCCTGTCCAACGGCGAGCTGGCGGTGGTCAGCCGCCGCCGCGCCGGCCAGGGGCCGACGCCGCGCGACGTGCTGTCCTTCATCGGCACCCACGGCCGCCCGCTGGAAACGCCGCGCCTGCGCCAGATCGGCCCGCGAGACGTACGCATCCAGGGCTACGCCCACGACGAGCTGCCGCGCCTGCCGGCCTATGAATGGCCGCAGATGTGGGGTTACCGGCACTGAGTTTTCGCGCCGGGCGCCGGGGCCATCAACCGGGCAACTGAACACCTCACCGCCGTTCAGGCTGAGCCCGTCGAAACCGGCTTCGGCAATGCCCGGCGACAAGCCTGGCTGGAGCGAAGCCGGGCCGCTCGGAGGCGCGATAGTGCCTGTCCGGCAGCGGATTCGATGATCGGCGCAGTGGCGCTGCCCTACTGGCTGGCGAGATCCAGGCTCGGGGCACGGCCCGGTGCCGGGAGAGGGACGCTAACCCTCCCGCCACGCCATCCCGCTCTCCTTGACACCCGTCAACGTGGCCCCGGCTGCGAGGCGGAGACTTTAGTCATCGGGCCCGCGCGGCCCTTGGCAACAAGGAGCAGCCATCATGATCACCACTGCCATCTTCCCCGGACGCTACGTGCAGGGCGACGAAGCCCTGGCCACCCTGGGCGAGGAAGCCGCCCGCCTCGGCCGCAAGGCCCTGCTGGTGTGCGATCCCTTCGTGCTGGACCACCTCGTCAGTGAAGTGCGCGACGGCCTCGGCGGCCGCCTGCCGGCGGTCGAAGTGCGCTTCGGCGGCGAATGCTCGGACGAGGAAATCGCCCGCATCAAGGCCATCGCCGAGCGTGAAGGCGCCGACATGGTGGTCGGCATCGGCGGCGGCAAGGCGCTGGATACCGCCAAGGCGGTCGCCTACGAAATGCAGGCGCGCATCCTGATCGCGCCCACGCTGGCTTCCACCGATGCGCCCTGCAGCGCGCTGTCGGTCATCTATACCCCGGCTGGCGCCTTCAAGCGCTACCTGGTGCTGCCGCACAACCCGGACACCGTGCTGGTGGACACCGGCGTCATCGTCCGCGCGCCGGTGCGGCTGCTGGTCGCCGGCATGGGCGATGCGTTCTCCACCTGGTTCGAGGCGGAGGACTGCCGTACCAAGCGCGGCGCCAACATGACCGGCCGCATCGGCCCGATGACCGCCTACGCGCTTGCCCGCCTGTGCCATGAAACCCTGCTGGAATACGGCACCCTGGCCAAGGCCAGCGCCGAACAGGGCGTGGTCACCCCGGCGCTGGAGCACATCGTCGAGGCCAACACCCTGCTCTCCGGCTTGGGCTTCGAGAGCGGCGGCCTGGCTGCCGCCCACGCCATCCACAACGGCCTCACCGCGCTGCCGCAGAGCCACGGCGCCTGGCACGGCGAAAAGGTGGCCATCGGCGTGCAGGGCCTGATGTTCCTGGCCGACAAGAAGCCGGAGATGATAGATACGGTGTATGACTTCTGCCTGTCCGTCGGCCTGCCGGTGACGCTGGCGGATATCGGCCTGGGCGAGGTCAGCGACGCGGAGCTGCTGATCGCCGCCACCGCCGCCTGCGCGCCGGGCGAGACCATACACAACGAACCGGCCGAGGTGTCGCCGAAGCGGGTGCTGGCGGCGTTGAAGGTGGCGGATGCGGAAGGGCGCAGGCGCAAGATGCAGTGGGCGGTTGCCTGAACTCGAGGGGCTGCGGTTCGGGTCGAAGCAACTGGCCGGCCTGGCTGCAGCGCCCGATGGCGTAATGAAGCAGCGCTCATAACGGCGAAGGCCCCGGGTTTCCGGGGCCTTCGCCGTTTGGGATTGGGCGTGCGCCCAGGTGCTGCCTTGCTGCGTCTGATGACGCTGTTGCCCTTTGCGGGGCTTATCTCTTGCGGGCCGCGGCGGCTTTGTGCTGGCGGGAGAGGGTGGCCATCGCCAGCAGGGCGGTCAGCATCAGGGCCAGGCTGCCCGGTTCCGGCACGTGGTTCTCCGGCGGCAGGTCGGGCGTCGGCGGCGGGACAGGGGTGGTGGGCGGTAGATCGGGGGTTCCCGGCGGCAGATCGCCGCTGAAGGGCTGCAGGTGGATCTCGCCGCGCTGGTCGATGCTGCTCACCACCACCGAGCCTTCGATGTTGTTGTAGTTGGTCAGCGTCGCGTTCGGGGCCAGCACGCTGCCGCCGAACTGGCTGTACAGGGTGATGTCGGTGGCGTTGTAGAAATTCCAGATGACGTGCGAGCCGATGGCCTGGGCGCTGCCGCCGAGGAAGTTGGCGAAGATGCTGATGACCAGGTCGTCGACGTTGAAGATCACCGTGTCGGCGCTGCCGAGGTTGAACTCGAACTCGCCGAGCTTGAACAGCGCGGTGTCTATGCTGGTGAGGTCGAACACCGCCAGGCCGTTGGCGTCCGCCACCGCGTTGAAGGTGGCCTTGTTGCCGTTGACGCTGACCGTGCTGCCGGTGCTGGGCAGGCCGGCCAGCTGCAGCGCCAGGTCGCGCATGGTGCTCTCGATGGCGGCGGTGCTGGGCTGGGTGGCGGCGGCGTAGCTGCGGCCGCCGTTGAAGTTGGTGCCGCTGGTGGAGCCGCCGACGTAGGCGTTGCCACCGTTGAAGTTCACGCTGCTGGCGTTGCCGGCGACGTAGGCACCACCCTTGTTGATGTTGGCGTTGCTGAGGTTGCCGCCGACGCTGATGCCGCCGCCGTTCACGTTCAGGTTGGAGGCGTTGCCGCCCACCACCAGGCCGGCGTACTCGGAGGCTGGCATGTCCTTGGCGTGGAGCACGTAGTCGCCGCCGGTGACGTTGCCGCCGATGTAGGCACGGCCATCCACGTGGGAGCTGGATTTGGCGTTGCCGAACACCACCAGGTTGAACTGCTGCAGCACCTCGCTGGCGATCAGCGGGGCGGCGTGGGCGGAGGCGGTGAAGGCGGCACAGGCCAGAAATGCGGAGCAGGCACGGAAGGCGGTTCGGATGCGGGTGTTGCGCAAGCGGGCGGTCATCGTGGCGTCGTCTTTTGTTTTTTGTCAGATGGCGAAGGCGCTCGGGGGAATTACACCTTCGAGGTATGTCCTCCATGCTAAACGCGCGCGCGCTCTGCTGCCGTGCAATAAGTCACCGCTGAGCTGGATTCGCAAGCATGGGCCGGCGGCTCAGTCCGCCGGCAGGCCGCAACCGCGCAGTACCAGATTGGCGACGTGGCTGCCGGCGCGATCGAGCGCGGCGCGGTCCAGCCGTTTGCGGCCGAGCACCGCGCAAACCTGGGGGGCGAAGTCGGCGTAGGTCTGGGTCAGCGCCCAGATGCTGAAGAAGAGGTGGGTGCTGTCCACCGGCGCCATGCGGCCGGCGGCGATCCAGCCGTCTATCACCCGGGCCTTGTCGGCCACATGGGCGCGCAGTTCCTGGCGCAGGAAGGCGCCGATCTCCACGGCGCCGTGCAGCAGTTCGTTGGCGAACACCCGCGAGGCGTCCGGCCGCGCGGCGGTGAGCTGCATCTTGGCGGCAACGTAGCCGGCGAGCGCCTCGCGCGGCTCGGCCTCCGGCCGGATGCGGTCGGTTTCCGCCAGCCACAGCGCCAGGATGTTGCCCAGCACCGCGCGATAGACCTCGGCCTTGGTACCAAAGTAGTAATGGAGGTTGGCCTTGGGCAGGCCGGCGCGGTCGGCGATGGCGGCCATGGTGGCGCCCCGGTAGCCGGCGCCGGCGAAGACCTGTTCCGCCGCCTTGAGGATGGCGGCCTCCTGGCGCCGCCGCACGCGGCCCTTGGCCTCGGCGCCGGCGGCGGCTTTCTCCACTTTCACTTGGTGCCGAACAGGCGGTCGCCGGCGTCGCCCAGGCCGGGCACGATGTAGCCGTGCTCGTTGAGGTGGCTGTCCACCGCGGCGGTCATCACCGGTACGTCCGGGTGGGCGGCGGCCAGCGCTGCCAGGCCTTCGGGCGCGGCCAGCAGGCAGACGAAGCTGAGGCTGCTGACGCCTTCCTCCTTGAGCCGCGACAGGGCGGCGCAGGCGGAGTTGCCGGTGGCGAGCATGGGATCGATCACGATCACCTGCCGCTCCTCGATGTCTTCCGGCACCTTGAAGTAATACTCCACCGGCTGCAGCGTGGCCGGGTCGCGGTAGAGGCCGATGTGGCCGACGCGGGCGCCGGGCAGCAGTTCGATCATGCCGTCCAGCATGCCGTTGCCGGCGCGCAGGATGGACACCAGGCAGAGCTTCTTGCCGCTGATGACCGGCGCGCGGCAGCTTGCCACCGGGGTGGTGATCTCGATCAGTTCGGTGCTGAGCTCGCGGGTGGCCTCGTACACCATCATGGAGGCGATCTCCCGCACCAGGCGGCGGAAGTTGTCGGTGGTGGTGTCGGCGCTGCGCACGTAGGTGAGCTTGTGCTGCAGCAGCGGGTGGTCGATCACGGTGAGGTTGGGGTTCATCGGTGCGACTCCTGCGAGGCCAGGGAAGGGGAGGGGGTCAGAACACGGTGCCGTCGCTCTCCAGTTGCAGCGGCGGCGGGCCGCCGGGGCGGCGTTCGGCGGCGATGCGGCGGCCGGCGCTCCAGCTGCCGCCCTGCAGCACGCGGGCGAGCGGAAAGGCGGCGGCGGAAACGTCCAGCGCTGCACGCACTGCCTCGGCCAGGCGGTCCAGCCCGGCCACCGTCAGCGCCCGCCATTCGACGATGGGCAGCGCATCCACCGTCCACCGGGTGGTGAAGAAGGCGGGGTGGCGCGGCACGATCACGCCGAAATCCAGCAGCAGGCCGCCGTTGCGGTACTCCGGCAGGCCGGTGAGCGCGTCCAGGCCGGCGATCTCCAGCCCGGCTGCCTGCAGTGGCTCCAGCAGCGAATAGGCCAGCCACTGGGTGAGCTTGTGGAAGGGCAGCAGTTCATCTGCCAGCGCCGGGTGGCGCCAGCAGTCGCCCAGTGGCACGCCGGCGAGGCTGAGGCGGCCGGGCCACACCGGGCCGAGGGCGCGCAGCAGCAACGCCAGCAGTTCTGCGGCGGGCAGGCGGCCGTCCGCGGCAAGGGAGAACAGGTGATCGACCAGATTGCCCAGCCGCGCCGGGCGGCCGAATACCGCTGGCGTGGCCTCCGCCACCTCGCCCAGGCGGTTCAGCAGCGTGGCGCGGCCTTCCAGGCCGAGCAGCGGGTTGCCGCCGCTGACCTGGAACAGCGCACCCAGCACGGCGGCATCGATGCGGCGCAGGGCGGCGGCGTCGCTGCGCAGCGGCCGGCCGGGATCGTCCGACAGGGTGCCGGCGGCGAACAGCGCCAGGCTGGCAACGGCCAGGCCCTCGGAGCGCGCCAGCGGTGGCTGGTCGTCGGCCTCGTGGAAGCGCCAGTCCGGCCCGGCGCCGGCGTCCAGCAGCACGCTGGGAATCACCAGGTCCACCGCCACCCGGGCGCATTCGCGGGCGTCGCCGGCGAGTCCGGCGGTGGCTTGCAGTTCGGCCCAGCGGTCGCGGCCGCCGGCTTCGAAATGGCGCCAGCGGCTGTGGTAAGGCACGGCCAGGTCGGGATAGGCGCGGCGCACGGTGTCCGCCACGTAGGCGGCGCAGGGGGCGAGCTGCGCGCTGTGCCACTCGAACAGCGGCGAGTCGCCGGCCTGCACCCGCGCCATCACCACCGCGCAGCGCTCTCGCACCGCTTCGGCGCGCAGCAGCGCGGCGGCGGGGTGGCCTGCCGGAACCGGGGTGTGCCAGCCGCTGCCTTCGTGGGGAAGATTCATCGGATGCTCCTCTGTTTGCCGGGCGGCGGGTTGGGCGTCTGTTTATCGCCGGTCGGGAAGCTTCATTCGTGCAGCCCGCGGCCTTTGGCCAGCGCCAGTTCGGCCTCCAGCGGCGGCGCGGCGGGGGTGAAGTAGCCGGCGGCGAGCTTGGCGTCGATCTCGACGCGGGCATCGGCGGGGATCAGTGCCTCCGGTATCGGCACCCGCTCCACCACCTCGATGCCGGCCGCTACCAGCGCGCCGTGCTTCATGTTGCTCATGGACGTCCAGCGGTCGATGCGGCGTATGCCCAGCCAGTGGAAGACGTCCGGCATCAGTTCCTGGAAGCGCATGTCCTGCACGCCGGCCACGCACTCGGTGCGCTCGAAGTAGGTTTCGGCGCGGTCGCCGCCGAGCTGGCGCTTGCGCGCGTTGTACACCAGGAACTTGGTGACCTCGCCCAGCGCCCGGCCCTCCTTGCGGTTGTAGATCACCAGGCCGACGCCGCCCTGCTGCGCCATCTCGATGCAGACCTCGATGCCGTGCGCCAGGTAGGGCCGGCAGGTGCAGATGTCGGAGCCGAACACGTCGGAGCCGTTGCATTCGTCGTGCACCCGGCAGGCCACCCGCGTCTGCGGCTGGCCGAGGGCGGCGACGTCGCCGAAGAAGTAGAGCGTCATCCCGCCTATGGGCGGCAGGAAGACCTGCAGGTCCGGCCGCGTCACCAGCTCGGGGAACATGCCGCCGGTCTGCTCGAACAGGGCGCGGCGCAGCTCGTGCTCCTTGATGCCGAAGCGGGCGGCGAGGCCGGGCAAGTACCACACCGGGTCTATGGCGGCCTTGGTCACCCGCACGTCGCCGTTGGCGCACAGGATGTCGCCGTCCGGCTGCAGGCGTCCGGCCGCGATCGCCGCCTGCAGCTCCGGCATGTTGATGTGGGCGGTGGTGACGGCGATGGTGGGGCGGATGTCCATGCCGGCTGCGATCAGCGCGCCGAACTCCTCCGCCACCCGGTGGCCCCAGGGGTCCAGCGACACGATCTTGTCCGGCTCGCTCCACTGCGGGTGCGGGCCGATCAGCGCGGCGGGCGAGGTGTCGGTGAGGTCGGGGCGGTGGTCGCGCTGCAACTGGCCGGCGGCGACCGCCAGCGCGCGGTACACCGAGTAGGCGCCGGCGTGGGTGCCGATGGCGTTGCGCTGGGCGGGCTGGGTGAGGCTGGCGATCAGCGGTCCGCGGTCGCGGGCCTCGGCGGCGCCCCAGCGTATCGCCGGCGCCGAGCCGGCACGTACGCGTGGATGCGAGGTGAGCATGATGTGCGATGACATGATCCCTCCCCGGGGCGAAGCCCCTTGCGCGGGTGGCGGCGGCTGCGGCCACCTGGCGCCATTGTGGCGCGACCGGCGCCTTCCTGCCGGCCTTTCGAAGTTGACCAATTGGTCAGGTTCGGCGAAGCCAGTTCCATGCCAAGGGGGCAAGCGCCGGTTTTTCCACCTGGCGTGGAAAAATGCCGCACTGCGCTGGGGCGGCGGGGCTGACGACGGTCATGTTTTTGTGCAAGGATGGTGCGACGCAAGCGTGTTTGCCGTCGCCTCCGCCAGCTCGCGGCAGGGCGGCAGACCATCCGGCCGGACAGCGCTTCCGGCCTGCCGCGCAAGGAGGCGGTAAGCGGGTGGCATTCGCCTTGCAGTCATTGCTGCCGCGTGCCGGCCGCCTCCGGCGCCCACTCCGCCGCCGGACCCGCCATCCCGGCGCTGCCGGGCACGCTGTCTGCAACACCCCTTTCCCATTACCGAAAGCGAGCGTGATCCATGGACACGAAAAACAAGCTCAAGGCCCGGAATTTCCCTTCGGCGCAGGACGAGGTGAGCGCCGCCGCGCCCAAGCAGCCGTCCCGCTACGACGGGCCGGGTAGCGCCTTCCGCATGGCTTTCGCCGACACCGAGTTCCTGCTGCGCGAGGAACTGCGCCCGGTGCGCATGCAGCTGGAACTGATGAAGCCCGAACTGGTGCAGCAGGACCAGGGCGTGGATTCCACCATCGTCATCTTCGGCAGCGCGCGCTTCAAGTCGCGCGAGGTGTCGGAGCAGATGCTGGCGGCCGCCCGCGCCGCCGAGGATGAGGCCGCCATCAAGCGCGCCGAGCGCCTGCTGCGCATGTCCCATTACTACGAGGAGGCGCGCCGCTTCGCCGAGCTGGTGACGCGTGAATCCAGCGCCCTGGGCGAGCCGGTGATCGTCTCCACCGGCGGCGGCCCGGGCGTGATGGAGGCCGGCAACCGCGGCGCCCACGAGGCCGGCGGCCGCAGCATGGGCATGAGCATCTACCTGCCCTTCGAGGAGGCACCCAACCCCTACATCACGCCGGAGCTGTGTTTCCAGTTTCACTACTTCGCCGTGCGCAAGATGCACTTCCTGATGCGGGCGGTGGCGCTGGTGAGCTTCCCCGGCGGCTTCGGCACGCTGGACGAGCTGTTCGAGGTGCTGACGCTGACGCAGACACGCAAGATCCGCCGTCGCCCCATCATCCTGTTCGGGCGCGAATTCTGGGAGCGCCTGATCAACTTCGACACCCTGGTGGAGGATGGGCTGATCAACCCGGAAGACGTGGAGCTGTTCCAGTACGTGGAAAGCGCCGAGGACGCCTGGGAGGCGATCAAGCTCGCCTACCGCATCGACGATCCGAAGTTCACCGCGCGCCAGATGCGCGCCTGATGCCGGGCCGGGGCGCGGGCGCGCCGGCTTTCGGCAGCCGCCCGCGCCCCTCCCGGTTTCCGGGCGGCGCGGGCCGGGCAATTTTTCCATTCCGCGGCACCATGCAGCGCCGGTGCTGCACCTCGCTTCACCTGCCCGGGAGAACGAACGCGGCCGTCCTGCGCCGCTGACCGGCTGGTTCCAGACCGGGCGGATCGGGCGGATGAAGGGCCGGCTGGCGCTGTCTTCTTCCGCCGCAAGCACCGCATCCGGGCCCGGGCGTATCTGCCAGCATGCGTTCGGGCGGCCGTCATCGCCGGGCTATCATGTCGGCATTGTCTTGCCGATCCGTCCGCATGCCCTCCGACGCCGTCCGCATCGCTCCCTACTGGTCCCGCTTCGGCGATTTCCTGCGCTATCCGCTGCGGCTGGAGGCGCTGGCGGCCTGCCTGGCGGCGGGCGTGTTCAGCGTCGCGCTGGAGTTCTTCTTCTCGCCGCTCAAACTGCTGCTGCAGATCCTGCTGTGGGTGGCGGTGCTGCGCTATGCCTTCAGCGTGCTGGAGCGCACCGCCTACGGCTACCTGGACGACCGCTACGTGCTGTTCGAGTCGCTGCACGGCGGTCGCCACCTGCCTTACAAGCACTTTGCCGCCATCGTCGCCGGCGTGGTGGTCGGCGTCCTCGCCGCCATGCTGGGCGGACCGCACTTCGGCGGGTTGGTGGGGGTGCTGCTGGGCATCTGCTGGCCGGCCAGCATCATGGTGCTGGCGATCACCAACAATCTCGGCTGGTCGCTGTCGCCGCTGCGGCTATGGGCGGTGATGCACGCCATCGGCATGCCCTACCTCGGCCTGGTGGCCTGCCTGCTGCTGATCACCTCCGCCAGCGGCGGGCTGATCTCGCTGCTGGAGCCGGTGCTGCCAACCTGGCTGTTGTGGATGACGGGCGGCGCGGCGGCGGCCTATTTCACCCTCGTCATGTTCCGCATGATGGGCTACGTGATCTACCAGTACCACGCGCCGCTGGGCCTGCAGCCGCGGGTGACGGCGGCCGAGGAAGAGGCGCCGCAGGATGCCGCCCACCGCATCGCCGCCCTGCTGCGCGAAGGCCGCAACCCGGAAGCCCTGGCGCTGGCGCGCGCCGAGGTGGCCGAGCGGCCCGCTTCCCGTGAAGCCAACCAGCGCCTGCACCGCCTGCTGCTGGCGATGCCGGATGAAGCCGCGGCGCTACTGGCGCATGCCCGCGGCTGGCTGCCGGAGCTGATCGCCAAGGACCGTTCCGGTCTGGCGCTGGAAGTGCTGGAGGCATTGTGGCGCAGCACGGCGGATTTCCGCCCGCAGCAGGGCGCTGAAGCGCTGGCGCTGGCCCGGCTCGCCTACGAGCGCCGCCGCTTCGACACCGCCGCCCGCCTGCTCAAAGGCTTCGACCGCCAGTACCCCGGCCACCGGGATACCGCCGCCGCCTACCTGCTGGCGGTGCGCCTGCTGATCGAGCAGCGCCACGATTACGACCAGGCCGAGCGCCTGCTCGCCAGCCTCAAGCGGCGCTTTCCGGAACAGCTGACGGAAGAGGTGGCACGGCAGGAAGCGCTGCTCGCCCGGCTGCGCGCGGTGAGCCGCGCGCCGGAGCGCACTGACGTCTGAGTTCCTTCCCCGGTTACGGAGAGAGCGCTTCAGCGTGCCTCGCCGCCGGCTGCGGCTGGTGTCAGCGCATGGGCCAGTCGCGTATGCCGCAGCGTCAGCAGGCGGCGGGCGCGGCCGAGGTCGCCGGCGTCCCGGCAGGCGTCCGCCAGCCGCCGCAGCGCATCCGCCGCCACCGCCTCGTCGCCGGGTCGGGCCGCCAGCCGCAGCGCCAGCTTTTCGGCGCTGTCCAGGCGCTGGCATTCCAGCAGCCGGCCGAGGATGCGGCCCCAGGCGCCGCCGCTCAGCCGCGGCAGGCGCGGGTGGCTGTCGTTCAGCGCCTCTTCCACCGCCTGACAGCCCACCCTGCGTGGATGGGCGGCGGCGAGCTTCAACAGGTGGATGGCGGCTTCGCTGCGGGCCTGCGGCTGGTGGGCCAGGCGGGCGACGCGCAGATAGGCTTCCGCCAGCCCAGCCTCGTCAGGCAGCAGGCGGATCAGGCGCCGGTAGTCGGCGGCGGCGCGGGCGAACTGCAACTGCGCCACATGGTTCTCCGCCTGCGCCTGCAGCTGGGCGATGGACTCCGCCGCATCCTCCCGCTGCACCGAATCCGCGCTGCGCCAACCGCGTCGCCAGCGGTACAGTCCGACCAGCAGCGCACCGCCGAGGAAGCCGGCGAAGTGGGCGAGGTAGTTGATGTTGGATTCGCTGTCGAAGACGAAGCGCAGCAGCAGTTCCTTCATCACCCACACCGGCAGGATGGCCAGCGCCGGCCAGCGGGCGACGCCGAACACGAAGACGAAGAAATAGAAGAAGGGAATGCGGCGCACGCCGTACAGCACCAGGTAGGCGGCCATTACCGCCGACACCGCGCCGGAGGCGCCCAGGCCATAGCCGGGCTGGGGGAAGAGCAGGTCGGGCACGGTGGCGCACAGGCCACCGAGCAGGAACAGCGCCAGCATGCCCCAGCCGCCCAGCGCCGCTTCCACCGTATAGCCGACGATGAAGAGGAAGGCCATGTTGCCCGCCAGGTGCTCGGTGCTGCCGTGCAGGAACATGTGCGAGACCGCGGTGAGCGGCGTCGGTGCTTCGGACTGCAGCGCGTAGCGGGTGGTGACCAGCTGTTCCAGCAGATCGTCGTAATGTTCGCGCCGGCTGCGCCATTCGTTGTAGCCGGCAGCGGTCGGGCTGATGACCTGGCCGGCGCGCAACCGGCGCATGAAGTCGGTGTCGGCTTCCATCGCCTGCTGGACCGGACCGGCCTTGCGCTGGGCCAGCGTTTGCCGCAGCCGCGCCGCTTCGTCCGCCTTGCCGCGGGCGACGAGGTCCTGCAGGTAGGCGGGCAACTCCTGCCTGGCCAGCCCGGAGCCGAGGTAGTACTGCTGCGCCGCCTGCAGGCGCTGAGCATCCTTGCCCTGCATCAGGAACACGGCCGCGCACAGCACGATCAGCAGCAGCGTGGCGATGGGTGGGCGACGCCAGTCTGGGCGTGCGGGCAGGGGAAGGATGATCATGGGATCACGAGGGGGATGTCGTGCGCATGATTATAGTTGTGCCGGCCGGGGTTGCTGGCGGGCGTTCGGCGATGACTGGCGGCCTGTGGCCGTGGCGGAGAGGGGGGACGGACGTCGCGCATCCTGCGCAACAGACGGTGGCCGCGGCCCGCGGGCAGGGGCGCGCGCCTTGCTTTGGCGGTAGTGCCGAAGGCGCGCCGGCCGGTGCTTCAGCCGCCATGCGCGCCGCGCTCCAGCCAGTCGCCGACGATGCGCGCGCTGAGGGCGAGGCGGCCGAAGTCATAGCCGGCGAGTTCGGCGCGGCTGAGCAGGCGCAGCTCGGCCAGCTCGTGGTTGGGCTGCGGCGTGCCGCTGGCGCGCAGGGCGTAGGCGATGATGAGCTGGTTGCGCTTCTCCAGCGTGTAGTGGCCGATGAAGTCCGCCCGGCTGGCGGCCAGCCCCAGCTCCTCCTGCGTCTCCCGCAGCATGGTCTGCTCCGGCGTCTCGTTGCGCTCGATGAAGCCGGAGATCAGCGAGAACACCTCCGGCGGCCACAGCGCGTTGCGGGCGAGGATGAAGCCGGCCTCGGTCTCCACCAGCCCCAGCACCACCGGGGTCGGATTGTCCCAATGCACGAAGCCGCAGCCGGGCGCCGGACAGGCGAGGCGCTGCAACTCATCGACCTGGCGCGGCGCCAGCGGTGTGGCGCATTGGGGGCAGAAGTTCATGGCGGTGGCGGACCTGGCGGGCGGGAAGGCCGATGGTGCCTCGTCCGGCGGCGGATCGCCACATCGGCGCCAGTGTGGTGGCGCACGGCCGGCCTGTAACGGCGCTCGATTTTCGCTTTCGACTGGATAGAATTACAGCCATGAACGCTCCAGCCCCCGGCGTCGAACTGCGCCCCACCGAGATGCCGGCCCCTGCCGGCGCCCACGCTCCCGCCTACCTGCAAAGCCTCAACCCCGCCCAGCGCGAGGCGGTGGAATATGGCGTCGGCGGCGCGGATGGCGGCACGGCCGCCGGGCCGCTGCTGGTGATCGCCGGCGCCGGTTCGGGCAAGACCAACACCCTGGCGCACCGCGTCGCCCACCTCATCGCCAAGGGCGCCGACCCTGGCCGCATCCTGCTGCTCACCTTCTCCCGCCGGGCGGCGGACGAGATGGGGCGGCGGGTGCAGCGCATCCTCGCCCGCGCCGCCGCCGACCATCCGTGGCTGGCGCAGGCGGGCCTGCAGTGGTCCGGCACTTTCCACGCCGTCGGCGCCCGCCTGCTGCGGGAGTACGCCGGCCGCATCGGCCTGGACCCGGCCTTCACCATCCACGACCGCGAGGATTCCGCAGACCTGATGAACCTCGCCCGCCACGAGGCCGGCCTCTCCAACCGCGACAAGCGCTTTCCGCTCAAGGGCACCTGCCTGGCCATCTACTCGGCGGCGGTAAACACCCGCGCACCGCTGCTCCAGGTGCTGCAATCCGCCTTCCCTTGGTGCGGCGAATGGGAGGCGGAGCTGAAAACGCTGTTCCGCGCCTATGTGCAGGCCAAGCAGACGCAGCAGGTGCTGGACTACGACGACCTGCTGCTCTACTGGGCGCACATGGTGGCCGACCCCGCGCTGGCGGCGGAGGTAGGCGGCCGCTTCCAGCACGTGCTGGTGGACGAGTACCAGGACACCAACGCGCTGCAGGCCGACATCCTGCTCGGCATGAAGCCGGACGGCCGCGGCCTCACCGTGGTCGGCGACGACGCCCAGTCCATCTATGCCTTCCGCGGCGCCACCGTGCGCAACATCCTCGACTTTCCGGCGCGCTTCGAGCCGCCGGCGCACCGGGTGACGCTGGAGCGCAACTACCGCTCCACCCAGCCCATCCTCGCCGCCGCCAACGCCGTCATCGCCCAGGCGGCGGAACGCTACAGCAAGGAACTGTGGTCCGACCGCGAGTCCGCCGCCAAACCGCAGCTGGTGTCGGTGCGGGACGAGGCCGACCAGGCCGCCTTCGTCGTCCAGCGCGTGCTGGCGCGGCGCGAAGCCGGGGTCAAGCTCAAGCAGCAGGCGGTGCTGTTCCGCGCCGCCAGCCACAGCGCCCGGCTGGAAATGGAACTCACCCGGCGCAACATCCCCTTCGTGAAGTTCGGCGGCCTCAAATTCCTCGAAGCCGCCCATGTGAAGGACGTGCTGGCGCTGCTGCGCTGGGCGGAGAACCTGCGCGACCGCGTCTCTGGCTTCCGCGTGGTGCAGCTGCTGGCCGGCATCGGTCCCAAGACCGCCGGCAAGATCCTGGACAACGTCTGCCAGGCCCCCGCCGGCTGCAGCCTGCTCGCCGAGCAGCCGGTGCCGGAGACGGTGCAGGCCGACTGGCGCGAATTCGCCGCGGTGGTGGAGCAGCTGCGCCGCGAGGGCGCGCCCTGGCCGGCCGGCTTCGAACTCGCCTGCCGCTGGTACGAAGGCCAGATGCCGCGGCTGTACGACGACGCCCAGGTGCGCCAGGGCGACATCCAGCAGCTCGCCCGCATCGCCGCCACCTACCCCAGCCGCCAGCGCTTCCTCACCGAGCTGACGCTGGACCCGCCCAGCGCCACCAGCGACGAGGCCGGCGTGCCAATGAAGGACGAGGACTACCTCATCCTCTCCACCATGCACTCCGCCAAGGGCCAGGAATGGAACGCGGTGAGCGTGCTCAATACGGTGGACGGCTGCATCCCCTCCGACATCGCCACCCGCCACGCCAGCGAGATCGAGGAAGAGCGCCGCCTGCTCTACGTCGCCATGACCCGCGCCCGCGACAGCCTGGAACTGGTGGTGCCGCAGCGCTTCTACGTCACCCAGCAGACCGGCCTGGGCGACAAGCACCTCTACGCCGGTCGCAGCCGCTTCATCTCCAACCGTATGCTGGCCAACTTCGAACAGGTGACCTGGCCGGAGCCGCCGCCGGAGCTGAAAGGCACGCCGGACTCCCGCCAGGCGGCGCTGGACCTGGCGGCGCGGATGCGCGGCATGTGGGAGTGAAGGGGGCAAAGGCCGGGTTCCCCCCGTCTCCGCTCGCGGGAGAAGGGCCGGGGGAGAGGGGCAGGTGGCCGCGGGACTGCCACGCAGCCGCCATCGCGATTGCGCCCTCGCGGCCTCGCCCAGCCGGGTCCGGTGTTTGCAGGTAAACGCAAATACCCCCAAGCCCCCGAGGTGCCGCCATGTCCACCGCCCCCCAGGAAACCGGCTTCGACCACAGCCTTGCATTTCTTTCCGATCCCTACCGCTACATCTCCAGCCGCTGCCGCGAGTTGGGTTCCGATCTGTTCGAGACGCGCATCCTGCTGCAGCCGGCCATCTGCATGAGCGGGCCGGAAGCCGCTGCCGTGTTCTACGACCCCGAGCGCTTCCAGCGCGCCGGCGCGGCGCCGGAGCCGCTGCAGGCCACCCTGTTCGGCAAGGGCGGCGTTCAGGGGCTGGATGGCGCTGCCCACCGCGAGCGCAAGGCGCTCTTCATGAAGGTGGTGGAGCCGGAGCGGGTGGCGGCGCTGGCCGGCTTCGTCGCCAGCGAATGGTGGAGCGCCGCCCGGCGCTGGCAGGACGAAGACCGGGTGATCCTCTACCAGGAAGTCGTGCAACTGCTTACCCGCGCCGTCTGCACCTGGGCCTACGTGCCGCTGGCGGAGGACGAGGTGGACAAGCGCAGCCGCCAGATGGCGCGGCTGTTCGACGAAGCGGCCAACTCCGGCGCCGGCCACCTGCGCTCCCGCTACGCCCGCCGCCGGCTGGAGAAGTGGCTGGCACGGCTGGTGGGCGACATCCGCGATGGCCGCTACGCGGTGCCGCGTGGCTGCGCCGCCGAAGCGGTGGCTAACCACGTGGATGCGGACGCCCAACTGCTGCCGGTCGAGATCGCCGCGGTGGAGTTGCTCAACGTGCTGCGGCCGACGGTGGCGGTTGCGGTCTTCATCGTCTTCGCCGCCCATGCGCTGCACGCCCACCCGGAATGCCGCGAGCGCCTGGGCGGTGACGACCCCGACTACGAGGACGCCTTCGTGCAGGAAGTGCGGCGCTGCTACCCCTTCTTCCCGGCAGTGGCGGCGCGGGTGCGGGTGGATTTCGACTGGGCCGGCGTGCACTTCCCCGAAGGCCGGCTGGTGCTGCTGGACCTCTACGGCAGCAACCGCGATCCGCGCGTCTGGGAGGCGCCGGACGAGTTCCGCCCGGAGCGCTTCCTGGACCGCACTCCCGGCGCCTTCGACTTCATGCCCCAGGGCGGCGCCGAGCCTTATGGCAACCACCGCTGCCCCGGCGAGGGCATCGCGGTGACGCTGATGAAGCAGGCGGTGGGCTTCCTCGTCCGCCACCTCGGCTACCAGGTGCCGATGCAGGATCTGCGGCTGGATTTATCCCGCCTGCCAGCGCTGCCTTGCGATGGCTTCATTCTCTCCGATGTACGCGTGCTGGAGCCGCAGGGGCGCGGCCGCACACAGGCGCAGCATCGGCCCGAGGCGAGGTTGTGAGGATTCGGGAGCGCGTGGGCGGCTTGGTTTTCTCTCCTCAGCCCCGGCATAGGCGGGAAAAAGCAAGTACCGCTTCGCGCGCTGGCGGGCCACAGGGCTGGGGCATGGCGAGAGGGGGATAGCGCATGGGACTGAAAGGCAGCCGCCCCTGCGGGGCGCCCCCTCCCCCCGCCCTCCCGCGAGAGGGAGTGTGAACCCGCGGCATGCCATGCTCCCCCGACTCCACCCCCGTGCCGTCCCCCGTACCCCGACCCGATGTTCCGCCTTTGCGCCTTCGCCCTTTCCATCGCGGCGCAGCGAGTCACCCGCTTCAATCCCTAGAACCGCCGTACCACCTGCAGCCACACCCTGGGGCTGCGGTCGCTGTCGCTCTCGGGTCTTTCACCGCCCAGTTTCCAGGCCGCCATGGCGTTGAGCTGCCAGTCGCGGTCGGACCAACTGGCGCTTATGCCGGCGCCGGAGAGCTGGCGGTGGTTGTCGCCCTCGCTCCAGGGTTTCTTGTTGATGCGCACCGCGCCGTGGTCGGCGAAGGCGGCCAGCTGCCAGGCCGGGCTGAGGGCATAGCGCAGTTCCAGGCGGGCGAGCCAGCCCTCGTCGCCGCTGGCTTCGCCTTGCGGGTAGGCGCGCACGCCGTAGGCGCCGCCCAGGCTGAACTTCTCCGAGCTGTCCAGGTTGCCGTCGGCCCACTGGCCCTGCAGCTGGGCGTAGAAGCTGAAGCGCTCGTCCAGCCGCTGCAGCCGCAGCAGGCTGGGGTTGAGCTTGGTGAAGCCGCCGCGGCTGCGGGCGGTGAGGCTGTCCAGCAGGCGCAGCGCCTCGTCGTCCAGCTGCAGCCGGCCGTGGGCGAGTTCGAGGGCGAAGCTGTTTACCCCGCCGCCCAGCCAGTCATCCCGGCTGGTGCCGGAAAGGCTGGCGGTGAGCACTTGGGAGCGCTTGTCGTTGCGGCTGGCGAACAGGCCGATTTCGTCGCGCAGGCGCTTGTCGGCGTACTCCAGTCCGGCGCTGAGGGAGAAGTCGCGGGCGCGCACCAGCGGCTGTGCCAGCTGCACGGCGAAGATGCGGGCATTGCCCCGGGCGTCGAGCATGTCGAAGTCGCGCGCCAGCTGGTAGTCCATGTCCGAATAGGAGAGGCCCAGCCGGGTGCCCAGGGGACCGACCGGCAACTGGTAGGCGGCGCGGTAATAGCGCTGGTCCTCGTCCGAGCCCATGGCGCGCAGCGTCAGCCGGTCGCCCAGGCCTAGCGGGCTGTCCAAGTTCACCGTGGCGCCGAGGCGGTAGGCGCCGGTGTAGCGGTTGCCGAAGTTGTCGGCGTCTATCGCGCCGCTCAGCAGCGGGCCGGGGCGGACCTCCACCAGCAGGTCGGTGGTGCCGACGGTGGCGCCCGGCCGCAGCGTGGATTCCACCTCCACGCCGGGCGTTTCCTGCAACAGCAGGAGGCTGTGCTCCAGCGGCGCGGCGCGCACCGCGTCGCCCGGCCGCAGCGCGGCCAGCGGTGCCACCGCGGCGTTGGAGATACGGCCGTGGCGTTCCACCCGCACTTCGCCATAGTGGCCCTCCAGCACTGCGATGCGCACCATGCCGTCGTCGCCGATGTCCTGCGCAGGCAGGTAGGCGCGGGCCAGCGGGTAGCCGCGCTCGCGGTAGTGGCGGGTGATGCGCCCGGCGCCCTCCTGCAGTTCCGTCAAGGTCAGGCTGCGCTGGCGCAGGTCTGCCAGCAGCGCGAGCAGCTCGCCGCTGGCGATGGTGCTGTTGCCTTCGATGCTGAAACCGCTCACCGGCACCTGGCGGCCATCGTCGGCAGGCGCGGCGGCCGGCGACGCCGGCAGCTCCAGTTCCAGTTGCTGGCGCGGCGGCAGCTGCGGCGGACGTTGCTCGATGTCGCGCATGGACTGGCCGGCGTCCGGCGGGATGGAGGCGGCGTGCGTCAGCGGCAGGCCGAACAGGGTGCCGGCGACCAGCAACAGGAGAAGACGGGGCAGCGGCATCAGCGGCCTCCCGGGGCGCAGTCCCGTGGGTTCTCGCCCTCGCCGGCGCAGCCGCCTCCGCCGCCACTTCCGGGCAGGCGCAGGCCGCCGTCCACGATCTGGTAGGGCGGCGGCAGCGCGGGTACGCGCGCATCGGCCAGGCCGGCGGGCAGCACCGCCTCGCTGCGGGGCTGGTCCGCCTGCTGGGCGGAGGCCTGCGCTTCCTGCACCCCGGCCGGCAGCGCGGTCGGGTCCAGCGGAATGCTGACGTCGCCCGGCCCCACGTCGGCCCGTATCACCCACAGGCCAGGGTTGCGCTGGACGACCAGGTAGTTGCCGGAGGCCAGTTCACCTTCCACGGTGAGGACGTAGAGGCCGGGCGCGCTGCCGGCGTCCAGACCGAAGCTGTTGCGCAGCCCGGCGAGCACCGATTCGTCCTCGCCGGGAGCGAGGTTGTCGGCGCGGAGGCCGGGGTCCAGGAGGCTGCCCTCGCCGGCGGTGGAACTGCCGCCGTTGGCGCTGACGACGATGGGCCGCGGCATTATGGTCAGGCTGGCGCCGCTGGTGCCGGCGTAGAGGATGTCGTAACCCCACTCGCCGGAATACAGATCGTCGCTTATCGTCAGCGTGCCGGCGGCGGTGCTGTAGCTGCCGGCGTCCGGCGTGGCGGCGGTGTAGCTCAGCTGCCCACCGAGGGTAAGTTCGCCCAGGCTGGTGGTGTAGGCCCAGGCGCCGCCGCTGTTGCCGTCGTAGGTGGTGGTGAGGCTGCCGGCGGCGCCGGTGACCGTCAGTGGCGTCAGGAAGGCGCGCAGCAGCGGCCGGCTGTGACCCTCGTAGATGCGCCACAGGCGGCCGCTGCCGCCCTGGGCGTCCACGTTCCAGCCGGCGCCAGCGTAGGTGGCCAGCGATTGTGCCTGGGCGGTGGTGAGGCCGCTGACGCCGGCCTGGCTGCCGCCGGCGGTGGCCTGGGCGCGGCCGCTGGCTTCCATGTCCCAGAAGGAGGCGCTGGCGCTGAAGCTGCCGCTGCCCACCAGGCCGCCGGCGCCGCCGCTGGCGCTCACCGGCCCGGCGGCATACCCGCGGGTGATGCTGCCGGCGTTGGCCAGGCCGGCGAGGCCGCCGACGTTGTTGCCGCCGCTGACGCCGCCGCTGGCGTAGGCATCGCTGATGGCGACGCCGCTCATGATGCCGACCAGCCCGCCCACCGAACTGTTGCCGGCCACGCTGGCGCTGGACGCGGACTGCAGGATGCTGCCACCGGCCTCGCCCACCAGCCCGCCGACGCCGCTGCCGCCGCTGACGCTGCCGCGGCTCCAGGACTGGCTGACGCTGCCGCTGCTGTAGCCGACTAGTCCGCCCAGGTCCGACTTGCTGGCGCTGCCGCTCACCGCCACTTCTGCCCAGCTGCGGCTGAGTTGTCCGGTGCTGGTGCCCACCAGCCCGCCGATGGCGAGGCCGGCGGCGCTGTCTTGCGCCGTCACCGCGCCACGCATGCCGCTGTCCGCCACCGTGCCGCCGCTGAAGCCGGCTACGCCGCCGACCGCGCCGGCGCCGCTGACGGTGCCGTCCACCACCACCTGGCGCACCGCGCCATTACTGAAGCCCACCACCGCGCCAACCACGTTGCCGCCGGCCACGTCCACCTGGGTGAGCACCAGGTTGGCGATGCTGGCGGCGGCGGAGGTGGCGCCGAACAGGCCGACATAGGTGGCGCCCGGCCGGGCGATGCGCAGTTGTTCCACCGTGTGGCCGCCGCCATCCAGCCGGCCGCTGAAGTTGGAGGTGATGCCGCCCACCGGCAGGAAGCCGGCGGCGGTCCACATGCCGGACTGGCTGTAGGCGGGCAGGCTGAAATCCCGCGCCAGCCGGTAGCTGGCCGCCAGGTTCAGCGACATCAGCTGCAGCTGATGGGCGTTGCGGATGTCGGTGGCGTATTCCCAGCGTCCCATCGGCCGGGTGGCGCCGGCATTGCTCCACCAGTCGCTGTTGAAGTCAAAGGCGGCGTAGGCGCTGGATTTATAGGCGTAGTTGGCGGCCCCGGACTGCGCCGGGTCGCTGGTGACGCTGGCCAGCCCGCTGCTGCTGCCGCCGGCGGCGCTGCCCACTGCCGCCAGCACGGGGTTGGTGTAGCTGTCCCAGTAGCTGCTGCCGACCGCGCCGGCACCGTAGGCGCTGCCGTTGTTGCCGACGAGGGCGCCGGCAGTGGCGCCGGATACGCTGCCGGTGGCGTAGCTGAGGCTGACGCTGCCGGCATTGACGCCCACCAGGCCGCCGGCCACGCCGCTGGCGCTCACCTGCCCCAGCGCGTAGCTGCGGCTGATGGCGGCGCCCTCGGTGAGGCCGGCCAGCCCGCCCACCGCATCGCCGCCGCGCACCGCCCCGCTGGCATAGGCCTGGTCCACCGTGCTGCCCTGGCCAGCGCCGGCCGCCGCGTTCTCGCCGATCAGGCCGCCGACGTGCTGCGCGGCGGCGGCGCGCACTTCACCGCTGGCATGGACGCGGTTCAGGGTGCCCTGCCGGCTGGCGCCGAGCAGGCCGCCGACGCCGCGGGCGGCGAGGGCGTCCGGCAGTGTCACCGCCACCTCGGCGCTGCTGTCGCGCACGCTGCCCTGGTTGTGCAGCCCGACCAGGCCGCCGACGTAGTCGCCCTCGCCGCCGACCGTGCCGCTGGCATGAACGCCGGCGATCTCGCCGCCTTCGTAGCGGCCGGCCAGCGCGCCCACCCGGCTGCCGCCGGCGATGTTCACCGCTTCCAGCGTCAGGTTGCGCACGTGGGCGCTGGCGGTGGCATTGCCGATCAGGCCGACATCGGCCCCGCCGGAGCGGGCGATGGCGAGACCGCTGATGCGGTGGCCCAGGCCGTCCAGCGTGCCGCCGAAGTCGCTCAGCGGCATGAAGCCGGCGCCGCCGTTCCAGCCGGCGGTGGCGCTGGCGTCCACATCGCGGCCGAGGGCGAAGGCGGCGCCGGTGCCGGCGGGGATGGCCTGCAGGTCGGCGGCGGAATTCACCAGCATGTAGCTCGCCAGCGGCGCGCCGATGTGGGCGGCGTAGTCGGTGGGCGCGGTGTAGTCCGCCGGGTTGTAGTAGATGCGCACCTCGCCGGCGCCGCCGCTGAAGGCCACCCGCGCGCCGCTGCCGAAGCTCACCGTGCCGGTGCCGTTGCCACCGCTGTCGGCCCGCAGCGTCAGATTGCCGCCGGCGCCATCGCGGCTCACCACTACGCCGGGGGCGAAGACGATGTCGCGGCTGGCGCTCAGCGTCAGGCTCCGGGTGGAGGTCCAGCCGAAGCTGCTGGCCACCGTGATGTCGCCCGCCTGGCTGCCGCTGCCGCCGGTAGTGACGGTGACATCCGCGGTGGCCAGGGCGTTGCTCAGCGCGGTGGTGTTGATCACCGCGTTGTCGCCGGTCGGGCTGAACACACCGCCGCTGGAGCTGCTGTTGCTGGCGCCGGCGGCGGCGATGGTGACGTTGCGCGGGTCCAGCAGCAGGCTGCCGCGCTGGCCGGCGGTGGCGCCCATGTCCACCGCGCCGTCGAAGCCGAGCAGGCCGCGGCTGGAGACTTCGGCGCTGCCGCCGTCGCCGCCCGCGCTACCACCGCGGGCGCTGAGCTTGCCGCGGAAATCGGTGTGCTCCTCCGACCACAGCACCACGCTGCCGCCGTCGCCTAGGTCGATGGCGTCCGCCCGCAGCGCGCTGGCGGCATCCACCGTGGTGTGCCCGGCCCGCGCCAGCTCGCCGCCGCCCTGCCAGTCGCCGCCGACGCGGATGCGGCCGCCACCGGCGCTGCCTGCGGCGTCCACCGTGGCGCCGGCCAGTTCCACGCCGCGGCCGGTGATGGCGATCTCGCCGCCGTGCTCTCCCTCGCCCCAGCCGCTGGCGTCCACCGTGCCGGCCACCTGCGCGCGGCTGCCATCGCCCTCGCCGCCCTGCAGGGAGATGCGGCCGTTCTTCTCGCCCAGGCTGCGCGCCTCGATCACGCCGCTGTTGTTTACCACCGTCTGCAGCAGGGCGTCGCCGGCGGCGGCGGTCATCAGCACGGTGCCGCCGTCGGCCTGGACCAGCTGGCGGTTGTCCGCCAGCGCGCCGGCCAGGCCTTCGTCCACCTGCACCCGCAGCAGGCCGTCGCCGGCGAAGTCCAGGGTGATCTGCCGGCCGGCGGCCAGCGCCACCGTGCCCAGGCGGGCGCCGATCACGCCCTGGTTGATCACGCTGCCGCCCAGCAGCGCCACCGCGCCGCCGTCGGTGGCGGTCATGCGGCCGAGGTTGAGCACCTGCGCCGGCGCGGCCTCGCCGCGGAAGCGGTAGCGGCCGGCGGCGAAGTCCTCGTTGGACAGATCCAGCGTGGAGGCCACCAGCGCGCCGACGTCCACCTGCGCGCCGGCGCCGAAGAGAATGCCGTTGGGGTTGATGAGGAAAACCCGGCCGTTGGCCTCCAGCTGACCGAGGATGCGGGAGCCGTCGCTGCCCAGCACCCGGTTGAGCGCCACCGCATCGGCGCCCGGCTGCCGGAAGGTGACGCGGTTGCCGGCTCCGACGTCGAAGCGCTGCCAGTCGATCGCCAGCTTGCCACTGCGCTGGTCTATCACCAGCTGCCTGCCGTCCGGCGCCTGAATGCTGCCCTCGCCGAGCACCACGCTGCCGCCCTGCGGCAGCTCGGTGGCCTGGGCGGGGGGCTGAATTGTGGCGAGGCCGAGGAGCAAGCAGAGGGGAGAAAGGCGGAGAGAGGGGCGATGCGCCGGCCACCGGCGTGGCGCGCTGCCGACGGTCGAGGCGCCAGCCGCTCGCCCTGCCGCCTGCGCCGCAACATCTTTGAGGGCCGGCGGCGGAGGGCGGCAGATGCCGGTGGCGGCGCTGCCGCGCCCGTTCGCCGGCCGGGCCTTGGACCTTGTCCTGGTTTTGGCGAGTTCGCTGCCTGCCACCCAAGCCCGCCTGCCTGCGTCCCAGATCAGCTTGAATATCCGGTTCATGCCTGCCTCCATCCATCCGTTTCCCGTGCGTGCTCGCCAGCGCAGGGGGCGGGCGCGAGAGCCACGGGAGCAAAACAGAGACCCGGATCGGGGCGGGAGCTGCTAGGTCTTTTTTCCGATGCCCTGCATGGGGAGGGCTGCCGAACCGCCATTCGCTGCGCTTCTCCCGAGCTGCGCAGGAGAACGCGGCCGGCCGGTGCTTTGGGCGGGACGCCCGCCGTTCCGGGCCGGGTGGGCGCTGCGGGTCATTTACGGGAAGAGGCTGAAAAAAATGCCCCTCTCAGCCATAAGGAGTAGCCGTTCCGCGGGTAGGGTTTAAGGCCGTTCTGCAGGGGGTTCCGTGCGAAGGCGGAGAGGAGGAAGGGCTGCGCATCCGCCCCCAAGGGGGCGGGAGCGTTTTTCTCCGCGTGGATTTGTCTGCGAACGGGATGGGCCGGGCATGGGCGGCAAGGCCACGCGGGGGGGGGGGCTGCGGGCTGGTTTTCACCGGTCTTGCCCGCGTCGCTGCCAGTGGGGCGGGACGGGCAGTGAGGCCCTCGTCTGCCGCTCTTCGCATGGGTTCTGGCGGCAAAGCGGAGCACCGCGCCGCCCGGCGGAGCAGTCATGGGACCGAGGCCGAAGGGCGGGCCGGGGCGGAGGGATAGGGCGCTCGGACTTCTGCCGCCGCCACTTTTGGGGCCGCTCTTCTCCTCGGCCCTTGGACGCCCGGGAGAAGGCGTCAGGCCTCCACCTTGCGGAGGTCTAGAACTGCCGCACCGCCTGCAGCCGCGCCCCGCGGGGGGTGGCCGGCGGCAGTAGCGAAGAGGCGGCGGCTGCGCTGGCGAGCCGTGTCGCACTCGGCGGGCGGCCGGTGGGGGGACGCATGCGCCGGCCAGCGGCGGTGCGCGAGCGTGGGCGTCCGCCTGCGAGGGGCGCCGGGCGTCGCCGGAGCGCGCCTGCCGCCAGGGGGCGCCACCAGCGCGGCTTCAACCGCTTACTTGCGGAAATCCCGGTGGCAGGCCTTGCAGCTGTCGTACACCGCGTCGTAGGCCTGTTTCGCCGCGGCCTTGTCACCGCCGGCGGCGGCGCTGGCCAGGGTGTCGGTGGCGGCGATGAAACGCTGGCGCGCGGCCTCGAAGGCCTCGGGCCGCTTCCACACGTCGGCGGTGGATTTGCTCGGCGGGTAGTCGGTATCCGGGCCGAAGTAGCTCCACGGCGCGTCGCGCTGGGCGACCAGGGCCTGGGCGAGGTGGGCGAAGGCCTGCTGCTCGTACTTGTCGTCGCGCAGCATGGTGCCCATGGGTTCGAAGGCGCGGATGAAGCCCTTGAAGGCTTCCTGGCGGTGTTTCACCGGCTGGCCGGGGCGGGTGTCTTCCACTTTTCCGCCACAGGCGGCGAGGGCGAGGCTGGCGAGGATCGGGGGCAGGAGCAGGCGGCGCATTGGCTGGGCATCGGGAGCAAGGTGGGTGGCGCGCGGGTGCATCCGGACGGCGCTGCGACCGGCGGGGAGGGTTTCCGCGATGTGGGCAGGGATTATAGGGGCGCCGTCGGAAGGCTGCTTTTTGCCGGCGGGACGCACGCCGGGGGGCTGGACCCGGGGCCGCCTTCTGTTCCGCTGGCGCAGCCCCGGCCGGCGGGTGTCGTCGCCCAGCCGAGCAATGACGCCACCCCCAGCGCAGCAATCAAGGTCGTCCTGCCCGGCTATGCCCTGTTCAACGCCCTGGCGTGCTACCAAGTGGATGCGAAGACGGATGTGGCGCTCAACGTCAGCAAGCTGTTCGATCGCACCCACTACCGCCGCCACGGCTTCCACGGCGGCGCCATCTTCGGCGATCCACGGCGCATCGCGCTGAGCCTGAACAGCCGCTTCTGAGCGCGGTCCATCGGCCAGGTGCAGTAGTCGCCGCGGCCACCGCCTCCGCCGCAAAGGCAGGGACTCCGCCGGTGCCCCTGCCTTTCCAGGCAAGCCAGCCAGCTCCGGCCCAAGCGCAGCGCGTCCGATGATGGGTTCCGCCGCGATTCCGTTTCCGCGCGCTTTCATCGCACGGCCGTCTCCGGCTGCTCAACCGCCCCGGCGGCAAAGCGCCATCCTCGGCGTCATTCCCGTAAAGCCCGCACAAACGCGCCATCCATCGGAACCTCCAGGCCGCCGGCATGTCCCTGCGCCATGCTCGCGCGGCCGGCGCCTGCCTGTAGCCCCGCGGCGCGGGTGGGCATGCGGTCCACAACAGGAGGAGACCCGATGACAGCAACCCCGCCCGGCGATGCCGGTCCGCCGGCGGCCGCGCCTGCCGCCTTGCCCACGCTGGCCACGCCGGTGCTCTACGCCCTGGTGTTCGTCGAAGGCTACGTCTCGCTGGGCAGTGAAATCGTCGCCCTGCGCCGGCTGGTGCCGCACCTGGGCAGCGCCATTACCGTCACCGCGCCCACCATCGGCTTCTTCCTGCTGGCGTTGGCCCTGGGTTATCAGGCCGGTGGCCGGCCCAGCGACGACTACCTCGGCCGGGTGCGGCGCAACTTCCTGATCGCCGCCGCGCTGATCGCGGTCGGCCTCGCCGGGCCGACGGTGGATGCGCTGTTCGCCCATGTGCAGCCGGCGCCGGTCGCCTACCTGCTGTTCGTCGGCCTGGTGCTGTGCCCGGTGGCCTGGCTGCTGGGGCAGACGGTGCCGCTGCTCACCAACCTGCTGCGCCACGAGCATGTGGGTGCGCGCAGCGGCGCCGCGCTGTACTGGTCCACACTGGGCTCCTTTCTCGGCTCGCTCAGCCTGTCGCTACTGGTGATGCAGTGGCTGGGCGTGTACGCCGCGGTGCTCATCTGCGCGCTGCTGCCGCTGTGCCTGTTGCCCTGGCTGGCCGGCAGCCGCCTGCGCGGCGGCGTGGCGGCAGCCGGCCTGGCCGCGCTGGCGCTGGCGCTGGGCTTCAACCTGGTGCTGCCGCAGCAGGTTGAAACCGCCTACGCCACCTACCGGGTGGCGCCGGTGGCGCTGCCGGGCATGCAGGACCCCAAGGTGTTCTGGATCAACAATTCCGCCGCGTCGTTGATAGACGACAGCAAGCCGCCGCGCTACACCCGCTACATCGAGCGCCTGCGCACCATCCTGCTGATGGACCTGGCCTATTTCGAGCGCGACATCCTGGTGCTGGGCGCGGGCGGCTTCACTCTGTCGCACCGGGAGCAGAGCAACCGCTACACCTATGTGGACATCGATCCGGAGGTGAAGGCGCTGGCCGAGCGCGACTTCCTCGGCGAGCCGGTGCGCGGCCGCTTCATCGCCGGCGACGCCCGCCGCTATGTCGCCGACAGCAGCGAGCGCTACGACGCGGTGGTGGTGGATGCCTACAGCGCGCTCACCAACATCCCCACCCACCTGGTCACCCGCGAGTTCTGGCGCGACACCAGACGGGTGTTGAAGGACGACGGCGTGCTGCTGGTGAACCTCATCCTCGATCCCAGGCTGTCCACGCCCTACGCCCGCAACCTCATCGCCACCATCCAGTCGGAGTACGGCCCCTGCGGGGTGGAGGTGCTGTTCCGCAAGCTGCCGCAGAGCAATGTGCTGCTGCAGTGCTTCGCCGGTCCGCCGGTGGCACCGCCACAGCTCTATACCGACGAGCTCAACCGCGCCGACCTGGATCACCTGCGCGAGCCTTAAGCGGCGCGAGCCTTAGCCGGCGCCGCGCCAGTGGGAAATCCAGCCGCATGGCGATGCGGCCGCGCATGCCGAGCGCGCCCTGCGCTTCCAGCGCCGCCAGCAGCCCGGCGGGGATCTCGTCGCGCTCCAGCAGCGGGCGGAAGCCCAGGCGCTCGTAGAAGGGCGCGTTCCAGGGGAACTGGGCGAAGGTGGTCAAGGCAATGGCGGGCAGCCCCTGGCGCTTCGCCCAGGCGATGCAGCGTCGTACCAGCGCCTTGCCGAGGCCGCGCCGGCCGTGGTCGGGATGCACGTTGAGCTCCGCCAGCAGGGCGAGGCCGTCGGCGGTTTCCACCAGGGCGAAGCCCACCGGCCCGGCGGCATCGGCTGCCACCCACAGGCGGCCTTCCCGCTGCGCCAGCGCCAGCGCTGGCCGCGGCACCACCTTGTCGCGCAGGCCGGGCGGCAGGTCCTCCGGCGGGAAGCGGCGCGCGGCGGCGCGTTCGATGGCCGAGAGGACGTCGAGATCGCGGACCAGGGCACGCCGCAGGGAGTAGTCGTTCATGCGCCTTTTCGGAGGAAGCGGGGAGGGGCGGCCGCTGCAGCCGGGGATGGTACTCCGCCCACGCTACCCTGTTTCCGTGACGGACGTCTGCCGCCGCTGCGAGCGGCGAACTGCCCCGTCTGCCGGCACCGGAGATTGCGTGCGGACGCCGCCGCGTTTATCGTCCGGGGCGCATCCGCCGTCCAGCTCCTCGTCCGCCCGCCTCATGACGCTTCCCGCCGCCCTGTTTCACTCCGCCGCCCGCCTGCCGGGCCGCCGCGCATGAACGACCGCCTGGCCGCGGTGCGCGATGTGGCCGGGCTGGGCCAGGTGTTCACCCCGGACGCGGTGGTGCAGGCCATGCTGGCGCTGCGCCGGCGCCACGGCCGGGTGCTGGAGCCGTCCTGCGGCGACGGCGCCTTCTTCCGCCACCTGCCGGGCGCGGTGGGCATCGAGTTCGACGCCCGCCACTGCCCGCCGGGCGCGCAGGCGATGGATTTCTTCGCCTACCCGGACAGCGAGCGCTTCGACACCATCATCGGCAACCCGCCCTATGTGCGCTGCCAGGACATTCCGGCGCCGACGCGCGAGCGCATCCTGCGCGGCGGCAGCAAGGTGGACTTCGACCGCCGCGCCAACCTGTATCTCTTCTTCATCGAGAAGTGTCTGCGCCACCTGGCGCCGGGCGGCGAGCTGATCTTCATCACCCCGCGCGACTTCCTCAAGGCGACCTCGGCGGTGAAGCTCAATCGCCTGCTCTACGCCAGCGGCTCCATCACCGATGCCATCGAGCTGGGCGACGCCCGGGTGTTCGACGGCGCGGTGCCCAACTGCCTGATCTGGCGCTTCGAGAAGGACCGCCGCACGCGCGAACTGCGCCATGCGGAACTGGGTTCCGGCGACCGCCTTGGCCCGGCGCTGGCTGCGCCCGCCTGGGAAACCCGTTACTTCGTCGAGAGCGGCGGCCACTTGATGTTCGCCCGCGGCGACTATCCGCTGCGGCTGGCGCAGATCGGCTTCGTCAAGGTCGGCGCGGTGTCCGGCGCCGACGACCTCTATGCCGATCCGGCGCTGGGTGCCAGCCGGCCCTTCGTCTGCTCTTCCACCGTGCGCGATGGCCAGACCCGCGCCATGTTGCTGCCGGAAACGGACGCGCCGGCGCCGGTGGCGCTGCTGCCGCACAAGGAAAGGCTGCTGGCGCGCAAGGTGGCGCGCTTCGACGAGAGCAACTGGTGGCAGTGGGGCCGGCTGCATTTCCGCAGCGAGCGCCCGCGCGTCTATGTGAACGGCAAGACGCGGGCGCCGCGGCCCTTCTTCGTCCATGAATGCCCGGACTACGACGGCGCGGTGCTGGCCGTGTTTCCCCGCCGCGAGGAGGTGGCGCCGGCCGAGCTGGCGGCCGCGCTGAATGCGGTGCCCTGGGCCGACCTCGGCTACGTCTGCGACGGCCGCTTCCTGTTCACCCAGCGCAGCCTGGAGCATGCGCCGCTGCCGGCGGAGTTCGCCCGCTTTCTGCCGGACGAGGCGGCGGAGGCGGGCGGCGGGACTCAGATGGTATCGGCGGCCGGGCCGGGCGCGTTGGCGGTGGCGAAGGCGTAGCGGTTCCTGCCCTCCGCCTTGGCACGGTACATGGCGGAGTCGGCGTTGCTCAGCAGCAGATCGGCCTCGCGGCCGTGGGCGGGGTAGAGGGCGATGCCCACGCTGGCCGACACCTGGGCGGTCAGGCCGCCGTCCAGCACCACCTCCCGCGACGCCGCCTCGATGACCTTCAGCGCCACCGCCGCCGCGTCCGCCGCGGTTTCCGCGTCTGGCAGCAGCAGGGTGAATTCGTCGCCGCCCAGCCGGGCCACGGTGTCGCTCTCGCGTACGCAGTTGCGCAGCCGGCCGGAGAGTTCGCGCAGCAGGCGGTCGCCGGCGTCGTGGCCGTGGCGGTCGTTCACCGCCTTGAAGCCGTCCAGGTCAACGAACAGCAGTGCGAACTGGCCCTGCTCGCGGCCGCGGCGGGCCAGCTCCTCCCGCAGGCGGTTCATGAACAGGCGGCGGTTGGGCAACTCGGTCAGCGGGTCGTAGCTGGCCATGCGCTGCAGCTGGGCCTCGGCGTTCAGCTGCTCGGTGATGTCATGGATGATGGAGAGCAGGATGGTGCGGCCGCCGACCACCGCAGGCGAGGTGAAGACCTCGACATCGCGCAGGCTGCCGTTCGCCAGCTTGTGGGTGACGATGAAGCGCCTGGCCTGGTCGTCGGCGGTGGCCTTCACCAGCCGCGCCAGGTCTTCTTCCGGCAGGGTGTTGAGCTGTACCAGCGGCATGCCGATCAATTGGCTGCGCGGGTAGCCGTAGTAGCGCACCGCCGCCGGGTTGGCATCGACCACGCGGCGGCTGCTGGCGTCCACCTGCAGCATTACCGCGCTGTGGTTGCGGAACAGCAGGCTGGCGCGGGCTTCGGAGTCGCGCAGGCGTTTGTTCACGCCGATCATCAGGACGGCCAGGGCCGCCGCCATCACCGCCAGCGACGGCACCGCGACTGAGCTGATCTGGGCGGCGGTGAAGCCGCGCGGCCGGTCACCCAGCCAGTTGCGCTCCAGCGCGCGGCGGCGTTCGGCGGCCACCGTCGGCAGCGTCTTGTCGAGGATGGCGACCAGCTCCGACCAGTCCTTGCGCACGCCGATGGCGCGCGACATCTGCTCGGGCAGCTCCAGCCGCAGGTCGATGTCGTCGAAGTTGCGCACCCGCACGAAATGCGACACCTGGCTGATCGGCCCGATCAGTGCGTCCAGCTCATTGGCGGCCACCCGCTCCAGTCCTTGCTCCAGGGTTTCCACCTGGGTGAGGGTGAGCAATGGTTGCGCCTTCTCCAGTTCCTGGCGCAGCAGCGAACTGCGCTGCACGCCGACGCGCTCGCCGGAGAGGTCGTCCAGGTCTTCGATGTAGGGCTTGCTGTTGCGCATGAACACGCCGAACTTCAGGCGGTACACCGGCTGGGTGAAGAGCAGGTAGGCGCGCCGTTCGCCGGTGGGAATCATGGGCGAGACCACGTCGATGTCGCCATGCTCGGCGGCCCGCAGGGTTTCGTCCCAGTCGGTGTAGGGGTGGAATTCGAAGCGCACGTCCAGGCGCTGACCCAGCAGTGCCATCAACTCGGCATCGGCGCCGCGATGGCCCTGCGGCGTGAGGTAGCTGTATGGCGCGCTGGCTGGATGGGCACCATAGCGGATCACGGCGTGGGCGGCGAGCCAGGCTCGTTCCGCCGCGTTCAGGCGGCCTGCTTCGTCGGCAGCGGCGGCGCCGGCAGGCGCCTGTGCCAGCGCGAGCTGGACGAGCAGGGCCAGCAGGCAGGCGAGCGCCGCCCGCCGGCCGGGGCCGCGGGCCGCCGCGGGGGCGGGAAAAATAATACTTTCGTATCGTGTCACGATGAGCTGCCGACTCTCGAATGTTACCGTTTTGCTTCATGAGGCGAAATGAAGTGCGCGTGACTATGTCATGCCTATGAAGAGAGTCATAGTCAAGCCCAAGTCGTGGCGTCCGCCCATCGGGAATTTCCCCGCTTTGGGTGCAGGGTTTCCGGCCAGCCGGGCGTTTCCGGGCTTTGGTGTAACATCCGCGCACATCAATCGCCGTGGCGGTTCCGGCCACGGCCTTTTCCGAGAACAGCCATGGTTCCCCATCTCACTACCGCGTTGACCGGTCCGCTGCTGGAGCTGGAAAAACAGTTCCTCGATCGCGCCAGCCGCATCGAACAGTGGTTCCGCGTCCAGTGGCAGGATCACCTGCCGCCGTTCTACGGCTCCACCGACCTGCGCAATTCCGGCTTCAAGCTGGCGCCGGTGGATCTCAACCTCTTCCCCGGCGGCTTCAACAACCTCAACGATGCCTTCATGCCGCTGTGCGTGCAGGCGGCCCAGGCGGCCATAGAGCGCATCTGCCCGGACGCGAGCAAGCTGCTGCTGGTGCCGGAGAACCACACGCGCAACCAGTTCTACCTGCAGAACGTGGCGCGGCTGGTGTCCATCCTCAAGCTCACCGGCCTGGACATCCGCATCGGCAGCCTGCTGCCTGACCTGGAAGGCCCGACTACGCTGGAACTGGCCAACGGCTCCACGCTGACGCTGGAGCCGCTGCAGCGGCGCGATGGCCGCGTCGGCCTGGACGGCTTCGACCCCTGCGCGGTGCTGCTGAACAATGATCTCTCCGGCGGCGTGCCGGCCATCCTGCAGGGCCTGGAAGACCAGTGGGTGATCCCGCCGGTGCATGCCGGCTGGCACATGCGGCGCAAGTCCCGCCACGCCGAGGCTTACGACCGGGTGGCGCGCGAGTTCGCCGAAACCATAGGCATCGACCCCTGGCGCATCAATCCGGAGTTCGGCGTCTGCGGCCAGATCAACTTCCAGGAGCGCACCGGCGAGGAGTGCCTGGCCACGCAGGTGGATCAGCTGCTCACCCGCATCCGCGACAAGTACAAGGAATACGGCGTCACCGACGAGCCCTTCGTCGTCGTCAAGGCGGATGCCGGCACCTACGGCATGGGCGTGATGACGGTGAAGGACGCCTCCGAGGTGGTCGGCCTCAACCGCCGCCAGCGCAACAAGATGGCGGTGGTGAAGGAAGGCCTGGAGGTGCACGAGGTCATCATCCAGGAAGGCGTGCACACCTTCGAGACGGTGGAAGGCGCGGTGGCCGAGCCGGTGGTGTACATGATGGACCACTACGTGGTGGGCGGTTTCTACCGGGTGCACACCGAGCGTGGCCGCGACGAGAACCTCAACGCCCCCGGCATGCACTTCAAGCCGCTGGCCTTCGAGACCTGCTGCACCCTGCCGGATTGCAGCCAGGCGCCGGACGCCGCGCCCAACCGCTTCTACGCCTACGGCGTGGTCGCCCGCCTGGCGCTGTTGGCGGCCTCGGTGGAGATCGAGGAAACCGAGCCGGCCGCCGTCGAAGCGGCCGCCTGAGGGAAGCCGCCATGACCCGTGCGCTCAAGATCGCCTTCATCGTCGATCCGCTGGAGAAGCTCAAGGCCTACAAGGATTCCAGCATCGCCATGATGCGGGCCGCCGCCGCCCGCGGCCACGCGGTGTGGGCCATCCAGCGGCCGGCGCTGTCGTGGCGCGACGGCGCAGTGTCCGCTCGCGCGGTGCCGCTGTCGCTGTTCGCCGACGATCACGACTGGTACCGCGCCGGCGAGGCGCAGCAACTGCCGCTGGCCGAGTTCGACGCGGTGCTGATGCGGCAGGACCCGCCCTTCGACTTCGAGTACGTCACCGCCACCTGGCTGCTGGAGCGGGCGGTGCGCGACGGCGTGAAGGTGTTCAACGACCCGCGCGCCATCCGCGACCACTCGGAGAAGCTCGCCATCCTGGAATTCCCGGCGTTCGCGCCGACCACGCTGGTGGCGCGCGAGGCGGCGGACCTGGACGCCTTCATCGACGAATTCGGCGACGTCATCCTGAAGCCGCTGGACGGCATGGGCGGCAGCCGCATCTTCCGCGTCGCCGCCACCGACCCCAACCGCAACGTCATCGTCGAGACGCTGACCGAGGACGGCACTCGCACGGTGATGGCGCAGCGCTACCTGCCGGAGATCAAGGACGGCGACAAGCGCGTGCTCATCATCGGCGGCGAGGTGGTGCCCTTCACCCTGGCGCGCATTCCCAAGGCCGGCGAAACCCGTGGCAATCTCGCCGCCGGCGGCCGCGGCGTGGCGATGCCGATCACCGCCCGCGAACGCGAGATCGCCGAATCCCTGGCGCCCATCCTGTGGCAGCGCGGCCTGCTCATCGTCGGCCTGGACGTGATCGGTGGCCATCTCACCGAGATCAACGTCACCAGCCCCACCTGCATGGTGGAAATCGCCGCGCAGATGGGCTTCGACGTCGCCGGGCTGGTCATCCAGCGGCTGGAGGCGGCGCTGGCTTGAGGCCGGCGTGCGGTGCGCCGGGCATCCTCCTTCCCGCTGCCGCCGCAGGCAGCCGCCAAAGCCGGGGAGGGCTGCGCTAAGATTCGTCCGATGAATCCGCCCGCCCCCCCGTCTGTCCGGCAGTCCCCGCTTTTTCCGCTGCGCTTCCCTTTCTTCCTGGCCTCCTCCCTGTTGCGCCTGTTCGGCCTGTTGCTGGCCGCCAGCCTGCTGGCCGGCTGCGCGCGGCCGCAGGTCTTCCACCAGGAGTCCTACGTCTTCGGCACCCGGGTGGATGTCGCAGTCTATGGCGAGGACCAGGCCCAGGCGGACGCGGCGATGGCGGCGGTGCTGGGCGAGTTCGACCGCCTGCATCGCGCCTACCACGCCTGGGAGCCGTCCGAGCTCACCGCGCTGAACGAAGGCCTGGCACGCGGCGACACCGTCACCGTGTCGGACGAATTGGCCGCCATGCTGAAGGACGCCCAGCGCTTGGCCGCCACCGGCGACGAACTCTTCGACCCCGCCCTCGGCCGCCTGATCGCGCTGTGGGGCTTCCACACCGACACCTTCGTGCCGCAGCGGCCCGACATGGACAAGGTGCGCGAGCTGGTGGCGGCGCGGCCGCGGATGTCCGACCTCGTCATCGACGGCAACAAGGTTTCCAGCCGCAACCCGGCGGTGCAGCTGGACCTGGGCGGCTACGCCAAGGGCTACGCGCTGGACCGCGCCATCGCCATCCTGCGCGACCAGGGCGTGCACAACGCACTGGTGAACATCGGCGGCAACGTCATGGCACTGGGCGCCAAGGGCGACCAGCCCTGGCGCATCGGCATCCAGCACCCGCGCGAGCCGGGGCCGTTGGCCACCCTGCCGCTGTACGACGGCGAGGCCATCGGCACCTCCGGCGACTACCAGCGCTACTTCGAGCTGGATGGCGTGCGTTACGCCCACCTGCTGGACCCGCGCACCGGCGAGCCGGCCCACGCCACCGAGTCGCTCACCGTGCTGATCACCCCGCGGGCGGACGCCGGCACCCTGTCCGACGCCGCCAGCAAGCCGGCCTACATCGCTGGCGACGGCTGGCGGCAGCAAGTGCGCAACTTCGGCATCGAGCACGCGCTGCGGGTGGCCGCCGACGGCCGCATCGAAGTCACCCGCGCCCTGCGCGCCCGGCTACAGCTGCCCTCGGGCATCGACATGGCGGTGGTGGACTAGCACGCCGTCCGCCCGCCTTCCCACCGTTCTTTACGCAGAGACCACCATGTTCCAGCACATCGAGCCCTATCCCGGCGATCCCATCCTGACCCTCAACGAGAACTTCCAGAAGGATCCCCGCGCGGACAAGATCAACCTCAGTATCGGCGTCTATTTCGACGACGAAGGCCGGCTACCGGTGATGGGCGCGGTGCGCGAGGCCGAGAGCGGGCTGCTGGAGCGCATCGTGCCCAAGCCCTACCTGCCGATGGAAGGCGCCGGCGACTACCGCAGGCTGGTGCAGGAACTGCTGTTTGGCGCCGACCACGCCGCGGTGCGCGGCGGCCGCATCGCCACCGCCCAGACCCTGGGCGGCTCCGGCGCGCTGAAGGTGGGGGCGGACTTCATCAAGCGCTACTTCCCCAAGGCCGAAGCCTGGGTCAGCGACCCCACCTGGGACAACCACCGCGCCATCTTCGAAGGGGCCGGCCTCACGGTGCATAGCTACCCCTACTACGCCCCGGCCACCGGCGGCCTGCGCTTCGACGCCATGATGGCAGCGGTGAACGCCATGCCGGCCGGCAGCGTGCTGCTGCTGCACGCCTGCTGCCACAACCCCACCGGGGTAGACCTGTCGCCGGCGCAGTGGGCGGAGCTGATCGCCGCGGTGAAGGCGCGCGGCCTGCTGCCCTTCCTCGACATCGCCTACCAGGGCTTCGGCGACGGCCTGGAGGAAGACGCCCACGCCCTGCGCGCGCTGGCCGATGCCGGCGTCTGCTTCTTCGTCGCCAACTCCTTCTCAAAGAACTTCTCCCTCTACGGCGAGCGTTGCGGCGGCCTCAGCGTGGTATGCGAGGATGCCGAGGCGGCGGAGCGGGTGCTTGGCCAGCTCAAGGCCACCGTGCGCCGCAACTACTCCAGCGCGCCCATGCACGGCGCCCGCATCGTCGCTGCGGTGCTCGGCAACCCGGCGCTGCGCGCCAGCTGGGAGGCGGAGCTAGCCGGCATGCGCAGCCGCATCAAGGCCATGCGCGAGCGCCTGCATGCCGGCCTCAGCGCCCGCCTGCCCGGCCGCGACTTCGGCTACATCACCGCCCAGCGCGGCATGTTCAGCTACACCGGCCTGAGCCCGGCGCAGGTGGACCGGCTGCGGGATGAGCAGGGGGTGTACCTGGTGCGCTCCGGACGGATGTGTACCGCCGGGCTCAATGGCAGCAATGTGGAGGCGGTGGCGGCCGCGATGGCGGCGGTGCTGGGGTGATGGAGGTGGGCTTGGTCAGGCAGGCGCGAGGGGGCAGGCGGGTCCGTTAGGGGCGCAAGGCGTTTTTTTCCCTCCCGCGAGGGGGAGGGGCAAACCCGCCGGACCGGCTGCTCGTTGAACGGATTGCGGCCAAGGAGTTGGGAGGATGCGGGTGCCGGAACTATCCTGCCGCCCTCAGTCCCGGCCTTCAGCGTCCGCTCCCCAATCACCTCCATTCGCCCTGCGCCTGCCAAAGGGCTGCCTTGCGCACCGGTCCCAGCCTTGGCCCAAGCCCTGCTTCCTATGTGAGCTTCCGGCCAGCCCTCGGTCTCGAATATCCGCCGGGGCTGAGCGCCCGGCAAGCGTCGTACCCCTTGAAGGCAAGCCCGATGGCCTCCCCCCCCGGGCGCGCTGCGCCCAGGTCCCAAAAGAGCCAGGGCGCTCCGAGGGCACTGTCCCAGCTTCGCCGCAAACAGGGCTTCATTGCCCCCCAACGCTTCACCTTCCAATAACGGACGCAGTCCCGATAACAGTTGTCCTACCCCATCACAAGCACGAGGAGACCACCCATGCCCCCCAAGACCCATCTCGACCGTTTCGCCGTCGGCCTGCTGGTGGTGCTGTGCGCCATCTGGGGCGTGCAACAGGTGGCGATCAAGCTGGCCAACGCCGGCATCTCGCCGGTGCTGCAGGCCGGTCTGCGCTCCATCGGCGCCACCGTGCTGGTGTGGGCCTGGGCGGCGTCGCGGCGGGTGAACGTGTTTGATTTCCGGGATGGAACACTGGCGCCCGGGTTGCTCGCCGGGCTGCTGTTCGCGGGCGAATTCGCGCTGATCTTCGGCGCGCTGGAATTCACCAGCGCCTCGCGCGGGGTGATCTTCCTTTACACCGCGCCTTTCTTCGTCGCCCTGGGTGCGGTCTGGCTGCTGCCGCAGGAAGCCATGCGGCGAGCACAGTGGGTGGGCATGGCGCTGGCCTTCGCCGGGGTGGTGGTGTTGTTCGGCGAGAACCTGCTGCTGCCGGGGGGCGACGCCTGGATAGGCGACCTGATGATGCTGGCCGCCGCGCTGCTGTGGGGCGCGACCACGCTGACGGTGAAGGTCTCGGCGCTCAGCCGTGCGGTGCCGGAGAAGACACTGCTGTACCAGCTGGCAGTGTCGGCGCTGGCGCTGCCCTTCCTGTCGGCGGGGCTGGGCGAGCCGGGCATCTTCGCGCCGACGCTGCAGGTGTGGGGCAGCCTGCTGTTCCAGACGGTGGCGGTGGCGGGGGCCAGCTATCTCGGCTGGTTCTGGCTGGTGCGCCACTACCCGGCGACGCGGCTGTCTTCCTTCTCCTTTCTGACGCCGGTGTTCGGCGTGCTGGCCGGCGGCCTGCTGCTGGGTGAGCCGCTGACGCCGCCGGTGTTCATCGCGCTGGGGCTGGTCGGCGCCGGCATCTGGATCGCCAACCGGCCGGCGAAAGGCTGAGGCTGGCCGGGCCTTTTTGAGGATCAGCCTGCAGCCGGGCGGACCCGGCTGTTCGCCCGAACCCGCGGGCGACGCGGTGCTGGCTGGTGCGGCCCGGGCTTGCCGCAGCGCATTGCCGGAAACGGGTTCAGGCGGGGCTCTTCCTGGGCTCGCCGGGCGCTTCAACTCTCGGCGGCGGAGCCATTCCCTGCCGAGGCGATTGGCGGGCTGGCGCGCCGGCCCCCTGGCTCAATCCGTCGCAACTCCTCTACGCCGCCGCCGGCTTGCGCCCGGCGGCTCGTGTTCCTGCTGCGCCCAGGCGCGGCGGAAGCTGCGGGCGGAGGTGAAGCCGGCCTGTTCGGCTACCCGCTCCAGCGGCAGCGCGCTGTCTTCCAGCAGGCGGCGGGCGAGTGCCAGCCGCAGCTGCTGCTGGTAGGCAGCGACGCCCAGGCCGGCGTGGCGTTCGAACAGGCGGCTGAGGTGGCGCGGGCTGACGTGTACCGCCGCCGCCAGTTCGGCCACCGGCCAGGTACGCGCCGGATCGCGGGCGATTTCGTCCTGCGCCTTGTGCACCGCCGGGTGCAGGTGGTTGCGCCAGGCCAGCCAGGGCGACAGCTGCGGGTCGTGGCCGCTGCGCCGCACCCAGATCACCATGTCGCGCGCTACCCGGGCGGCCAGCGCGGCGCCGAAGTGGCGCTCCACCAGGTGCAGCGCCAGGTCTATGCCGGTGGTGATGCCGGCGCTGGTGGTGACCGGGCCATCCTCGACGAAGATGCGGCCTTCCTCCACCGTGGCGTCCGGCGCTGCCGCCCGCAGCTGTGCTTGCAGGGCGTGGTGGGTGGTGCAGCGGCGGCGGGCCAGCAGGCCGGCCTCGCCCAGCAGCAGCGCGCCGGCGCAGACGCTGGCGACGGCGGTGCCGCGGCCCACGCGCTCCGCCAGCCAGCGCACCACCGCGCGGGTGTGCGGGTGGCCGAGGTTGGCCGCGGTGTCGGCCATGCCGCCCACCATCACCAGGGCACCGGCCGGCAGCGCGGCGGGCAGCGCCTCCAGCCCGCCCATCTCCAGGCCGATGGAGCAGGCCAGGCTGGGCACGGCGGCGCAGCTGTACAGCCGCAGCGGCGCGCCGTGGGCGGCGGCGAGGCGGAAGACTTCGGCCGGGCCGGCGTAGTCCAGCAGCAGGAATTGGGGGGTGAGGGCGAAGTAGATGGTCAGCCCAGCGGCGCCCGCCCTCGGTTCGGCGAGGCGGCGGGAGGCGGCCGAATCGGCGGTGGGGCTGCGGGTGGGGTCGTCCATCGTCTGTCCTGGCCTGTGGGCCGGCCGCGCCCCGGCGGGCCAGCCTTGTTACTTTGTCGCTCGGTCAGGCGCCGACTCCCGCCAGCGCGCCCGCCACATCGGTGATGCGGGCGAAACGGCCGGCCAGCACCAGCTCGACGCCGTCCTTGATCTCCTGCGGACTGTAAACCCGTCCGCTGCCGGCGTGGGTCATGGCGAAGGTCAGCGTGGCTTCGGTGACGAAATCCACCGTGTAGCCGGTGTCGCCCGCCAGCCGGGCGGTGGTCTCGCAGCACTGTTCGGTGCGTATGCCGGCGATGATCAGGCGGGTGATGCCGCGGCGGCGCAGCCACAGGTCCAGCCCTGTGTCGGTGAAGGCGTTGTGGGTGTGCTTGCGGAAGCTGGCGGCGGGCCCGGCCGGCAGCCAGTCCAGCGGCCGCACCAGGCCGGATTCCTCGGTGAAGGGGCCGGCGGCGCCGACATGGAAGATGTGCACCACCGGCACGCCGCGTTCGCGGCAGCCAGCCTCCAGCCGCAGCAGGGCGTCGCGGAAGGCGGGTACATCGTCTTCGCGCCAGAAGGGCGCATGGCGGAAGGACTCCTGGACGTCGATGATGATCAGGGCGGTGTCGGACATGCTGTGGCTCCGGTGAGGGCGGGATGGGACGGATGCTAGAGGCCGTCTCCGCCGCTGGTAAGGCGGGCTGCGGACCGGAAGCGGACGAAAACGGACAAGGCGGCGGGGCCTGGCGACGCACGCCATGCCGGATGGCAGTGTGAGCAGTTGTGCGCGGCGGCGTGCGGCGGGGCCCGGCAGGCTAAAATTCCGCCCTGCCGCTGGGGCTGACGATGGAACGGGAATGCATTCGATAGAAGTGGTGCTGGCGATGCTGCTGGCGGTGGTAGGCAGCGGTTATCTGGTCCGGGTGGTGCCCATTTCCCTGCCGCTGCCCTTGATACAGATCGCGCTCGGCGCGGTGATCGCCGGGGTGTTCGGTCACGGCGTGGTGTTGGACCCGGAAATCTTCTTCCTGCTGTTCCTGCCGCCGCTGCTCTTCCTCGACGGCTGGCGCATTCCCAAGGTGGGCCTGTTCCGCGACAAGGCAGTGATCCTGGAACTGGCCTTCGGCCTGGTGGTGTTCACCGTGATCGGCGCCGGCTTCCTCATCCACTGGCTGATCCCGGCGATGCCGCTGCCGGTGGCCTTTGCGCTGGCGGCCATCCTGTCGCCCACCGATCCGGTGGCGGTGTCGTCCATTGCCGCACGCGCGCCCATTCCCAAGCGGCTGATGCACATCCTGGAAGGCGAATCCCTGCTCAACGACGCCTCCGGCCTGGTGTGCTTCCGCTTCGCGGTGGCGGCGGCGATGACCGGCTCCTTCTCGCTGGCTTCGGCCTCGGTCACCTTCCTGTGGGTGGCCTTCGGCGGGCTGGCGATCGGCGTCGGCGCCACTTGGGGCATCAGCCTGGCGCAGCGCTGGCTGTCGCGCCAGTTCGGCGAGGAAAGCGGCTCGCCCATCCTGGTGAGCCTGCTGATTCCCTTCGGCGCCTACCTGGCGGCGGAGCACCTGCAGGCCTCCGGCATCCTCGCCGCGGTGGCCGCCGGCATCACCATGAGCTACGTCGAGCTGAGCGGCCGCGCGCTGGCCACCACCCGGGTGCAGCGCGCCGCCGTGTGGGACATGCTGCAGTTCTCCCTCAACGGCATCATGTTCGTGCTGCTGGGCGAACAGCTGCCCGGCATCCTGCGCGGCGCGGTGGCGACGGTGGAGGAAACCGGCCACCTCAACCCCTGGTGGCTGGCGGTGTATGCGCTGGTGATCATGCTGGTGCTGGCGCTGCTGCGCTTCGCCTGGGTGTGGGTGTCGCTGCGCTGGAGCCTGTTCCGCGCCTACCGCCGGGGCGAATCGCTGACCAGGCCGGACGTGCGCCTGCTGCTGGCCACCTCGCTGGCCGGGGTGCGCGGCGCCATCACCCTGGCCGGCGTGCTGACGCTGCCGCTGATGCTGCCCGACGGCTCGCCCTTCCCGGCGCGCGATCTGGCCATCTTCCTGGCGGCGGCGGTGATCCTGGTGTCGCTGGTGGCCGCCAGCATCGGCCTGCCGCGCCTGCTGCGCGGCCTGGAACTGCCGGACGAGCCGGCCGAGCGCAGGGAGGAGGATTTCGCCCGCCGCGAGGCCGCCGCCGCCGCCATCGCCGCGGTGGAGAAGGCGCGCCACGGTCTGTGTGGCGACAGCGCCATCGAGGCGGATCTCTACACCAACGCCGCGGTGCGGGTGATGGCCAACTACCAGCACCGGCTGGAGGACGGCAATGTCGCTGGCGTGGATGCCGCCCGCCTGCGCCAGGCCGACCAGGCGGAGGTGGCGCTGCGGCTGGCGGGGCTGCAGGCGGAGCGCGAGGCCATCTTCCGCCTTGCCCGCCGTGGCCAGATCTCGGACGAGATCTCGCGCAAGCTGGTGCGCCAGATCGACCTGGTCGAGTCGCGCTACCGTTGAGCCCACGGCTTGCTGACGCTTATCTGCGCCGCTGCGATGAACGCGCGCAGGCTGGAGCCGCTTCCGAACCCATGACATTCCCGACCGACACCCTGCGCGTCCGCTTCTTCCGCCACGGCGAGAGCGCCGCCAACGCCGGCCTGCCCAGCGACGCCCCCGCCGCCATTCCGCTGACCGACCACGGCATGGCGCAGGCGGCGGAGATCGCCGGCGGCATCGGCGCGGCACCCGATCTCATCATCACCTCGCCCTTCCTGCGCGCACGGCAGACGGCGGCGCCCACCATCGCCCGCTTTCCCGGCATTCCGGTGCTCAGCCTGGCGATCCAGGAATTCACCTACCTGAGCCCGGCACGCTGCGCCGGCACCACGGTGCACCAGCGCCGGCCGTGGGCGGATGCCTACTGGCAGGCGGAAGACCCGCAGCGGGTGGAGGGCGAGGATGCCGAGAGCTTCAGGCTGTTCCACCGCCGGGTCACCGGCGCGCTGACGCAGCTCGCCGACTACCGCCAGCAGGGCCGGCGCGACATTCTGGTGTTCGGCCACGGCCAGTTCCTGCAGGCCACCCGCCTTTTCATCGCCGGTCAGCTTTCCGCTGTGGATGGCCCCACCATGCGGCGCTTCCGCCAGATCGACCTGGGCACACCGATTGCAAACGGACAGGGCTTCGCCGCCCTGCACGACGACGCCGGCTGGCGATTGGGCTGAGCGGCGCCGAGACTCGGCGGCGGCGGGCGCCGGCTATGGCGTTAGGATGACGGTCCGCGAGCAGCACGGCTGGCGGGCGCGCGGACACGGCGCCATCATGCGCCTGCCCTGCCGGCAATCGGCCGATAGCCGTTTCTCCCCTGGAGGTATGCCTCATGCAAGGTCCGGTCATGGAGTTCTGGTACGAGTTCGCCAGCCCTTATTCCTATCTGGCGGTAATGCGGGTGGAAAAAGCGGCGCAGACCGCCGGCGTGCGGCTCGCCTGGCGCCCTTTCCTGCTGGGGCCGGTTTTCCTGGCGCTGGGCTGGAACGACTCGCCCTTCAACATCTATCCGCCCAAAGGCCGCTACATGTGGCGCGACATGGAGCGCTCGGCGGCCAAATACGCGCTGCCCTTCCGCCTGCCCAGCCGCTTTCCGCGCAACGGTCTGCTGGCGGCGCGGGTGGCGTTGCTGGGAGCCGGCGAAGGGTGGGTGGGGGCCTTCTCGCGGGCGGCGATGACGGCGAATTTCGCCGAGGATAAGGACATCGGCGATCCGGCGGTGATCGCCGACCTGCTGCAGCGCATGAACCTGCCGGCGGCCGAGCTGCTGGCGCGCGCCGGGAGCGAGGAGAACAAACTGGCTTTGCGCCGGCAGACCGAGCAGGCGACCGAGGCCGGGCTGTTCGGCGCCCCCAGCTTCATCGCCGGCAAGGAGCTGTTCTGGGGCAACGACAGGCTGGACGATGCGCTGGCCTGGGCCTGTCAGGCGGGGGCCGCCGAAGGGGGCGTTCCGGGTTGAGCGCGGGGCGAGGTCCGGGACAGGGCTGCGGCGACGGAGGCGCGGGCGCGCAAGAGAGAGCGGCGCTGAGGCGCATCTCGCTCGCGCTCCCGGCGTTTTCCCCGCTGCGCCTGGATAAGCGCCCGCGTGTGATGGCGCGGTTTTGCTCAGCGACCGTCGGCGTCGCGGGCTTTCTTCTCTTCGTAGTCGCGGATGCGCTCTTCGTAGCGGGCGCGATCGCGGGCAGCCTGGTCGGCGCGGTCGGCGGCCTCGGCGGCGGCTTCGCCGCGCTGGCGGCTGCGGGCGCTGTCGGCGGCGCTGCGGGAGGCGGCGGCATCCTGCTCCGCCCGGCGGGCGGCGGCGTCGCGCTCGGCGCGGATGCGCTCGGCTTCGCTCGCCGGCTGGATGGTGACATCCGGCGAGGGCGCGGCCGCTTCCCGGGGCGGCTTGGCCCCAGGGCTCTCGGCGGCGATGCGCTGCTTCTCGGCGAGGTCGATGCGGCGGGCCTCGGCCTCCAGCTTGCGCGCCTCGGTCACCGTGTCCAGGCGGCGCTGCTTCTCCTTGTCGATGCAGGCATTCACCAGGAAGCGGCGGTAGCACTCCTGTTCCGCCGTGGTGTAGGTCGAATCCGCCTGCGCGCGCAGCTTCTTGGCTTCCGCCTTCAGGCGCGAGATCTGCTCCGCGGGCGTGCCGGCGGTGGAAGAATCCTGGGCGGAGGCCAGCGGGATGATCAGGGCGAGCAGCAGGGCGGGAACGAGGCGTGTGGACATGCGGCGACAGGGCTGCGGAATAAGGTTGCGGGGCGGCTTGCGCGGGATGCGTAGAATACCGCCTTTGTTTGTCGACAGCTTCCGCCCGTGATCAGTTTTCGCAACCTGCGCCTCGCCCGTGGCGCCAAGACCCTGGTCGAGGGTGCCACCCTGCAGATCCACCCCGGCTGGCGCGTCGGCCTCACCGGCGCCAATGGCAGCGGTAAATCCAGCCTGTTCGCGCTGCTGCGCGACGAGCTGCACCAGGAGCAGGGCGATCTCGAAATGCCACCCGGCTGGGTCGTCGCCCACGTCGCCCAGGAAACCCCCGGCCTGCCGCGGCCGGCGATCGAGTATGCGCTGGATGGCGACATCGAGCTGCGCAAGGTGGAGGCCGAGCTGGTGGAGGCCGAGGCCGCCCACGCCGGCGAGCGCATCGGCGAGCTGCACGCCCGCCTGCACGAGATCGGCGGTTACGCCGCCCGCTCCCGCGCCGCCGCGCTGCTCGATGGCCTGGGCTTCTCCGTTGCCGACATGGAGCGGCCGGTGGCCGATTTCTCCGGCGGCTGGCGCATGCGCCTCAACCTCGCCCAGGCGCTGATGTGCCGCTCCGACCTGCTGCTGCTGGACGAACCCACCAACCACCTCGACCTGGACGCGGTGATCTGGCTGGAGCAGTGGCTGCGCGACTACCCCGGCACCCTGCTGCTGATCTCCCACGACCGCGAGTTCCTCGACGCCTGCGTCACCCACGTCGCCCACATCGAACAGCAGAAGCTCACGCTGTACAGCGGCGGTTACTCGGATTTCGAGCGCCAGCGCGGCGAGCGCCTGGCGCAGCAGCAATCGCTGTACGAGCGCCAGCAGCGCCAGATTGCCCACATGGAAGACTATGTGCGCCGCTTCCGCGCCAAGGCTACCAAGGCGCGCCAGGCGCAGAGCCGCATCAAGGCGCTGGAGCGGATGGAGCGCATCGCCGCCGCCCATGTGGATACGCCCTTCAGCTTCGGCTTCCGCCCCAGCCCGGCGGCGCCGGACCCGCTGCTGCAGATCGAGGACGGCGCGGTCGGCTACGCCGGCAAGACGGTGCTGGAGCGCATCGGCCTGGTGCTGCGGCCAGGTGAGCGCGTCGGCCTGCTGGGCCGCAACGGCGCGGGCAAGTCCACGCTGATCAAGCTGCTCTCCGGCCAACTGGAGCTCGCCGCCGGCCGCCGGCTGGAAGGCAAGGGCCTCGCCATCGGCTACTTCGCCCAGCACCAGCTGGAAACCCTGAGGCCGGATGAGTCGCCGCTGCAGCACATGCTGCGCCTGGACCCGGCCACCCGCGAGCAGGAGTTGCGCGACTACCTCGGCGGCTTCGACTTCCGCGGCGACGGCAACGGCGGCACCTCCACCCCGGCCACCGCCGCCTGCGGCCCCTTCTCCGGCGGCGAGAAGTCGCGGCTGGCGCTGGCGCTGCTGATCTGGCAGCGGCCCAACCTGCTGCTGCTGGACGAACCGACCAACCACCTCGACCTGGAAATGCGCCACGCCCTCACGCTGGCGCTGCAGGACTACGACGGCGGCATGGTGCTGGTGTCACACGACCGCGCGCTGCTGCGCGCCACCTGTGACCGCTTCCTGCTGGTGGACGACGGCCGGGTGCAGCCCTTCGACGGCGACCTGGACGACTACCGCGACTGGCTGGCCGCCCGCCGTGCCGCAAGCGCGGCTGCCGCCCAGGACCCGGCCCGCGGCGCCGACAAGGCCAGCCGCAAGGCCGAACGCGAACAGGCCGCCGCCGACCGCCAGGCGCGGCTGGCAGCGCGCCGGCCGCTGGTGAAGGAACTGGACCAGATCGAAAAGAAGCTGGCCGGCTGGCAAGGCGAAAAGAAGCTGCTGGACGCCCGCCTGGCCGATCCCGCGCTCTACACCGGCGCCGAAGCCGCCCAGCTGCAGACCCTGCTCAAGCGCCAGGCCGAACTGTCCGGCTGGATAGACGAGGCGGAACTGCGCTGGCTGGAGATTTCGGAGGCGCTGGAAGGCTTGCCGGCGGATTGAGGGCAGCGGGGGCCTGGTATCCCAGGCGCCGCTTCCCCTTCCCTGCAAGGGCGGAAGACGGAGTACGCCGTCACGCCAGCACTTCCTTCCCAAGCACTCAGGCCGTCAGCCAGCGCGCCGGGTCTATCCCCCAGCTCTCGAATGCTTCATGGCCGACGATGCGTTCCTGCTGCACCCGGCGGAGGTCCACCACCTCCGGCTCCAGGTAGTGGCCCTTGCTGTGGTAGATCACCTTCACCGTGGGTTGCAGCAGATGTTCCGGATGCTGCTCCTGCACCACCGCCAGCCGGCCGCTCTCCAGGCGCACCAGTGAGCCGGTGGGGTAGATGCCGATGGCGCGGATGAAGGCCTGCACCAGCGTCGGTTCGAAGTGGAACTTGCTCCACTCCAGCAGCTTGCGCAGCGCCTCGGTGGGCGGCATGCCCTTGTGGTAGACACGGTCGGAGGTAAGGGCGTCGTACACATCCACGATGGCGCCCATGCGGCCGTAGAGGCTGATCTCCTCGCCCTTGAGCTTGTTCGGATAGCCGGTACCGTCGAAGCGCTCATGGTGTTGAGCGGCCACGTCCAGCGCGATCTGGCTGATGCCCGGCGTGTGCTGCAGGATGATCTTGCTCTGCACTACGTGGGATTTCATCTTGTCGAACTCGGCGTCGGTGAGCTTGGCCGGCTTGTTCAGGATGCAGTCGGGCACCTTGGCCTTGCCGACATCGTGCAGCAGGGCGCCGACGGCGATCTCGTGGATGATGTCGCGCGGCAGTTCCAGTGCGCGGGCGAAGGCGGTCATCAGCGCACAGACCGAGACCGAGTGCAGAAAGGTGTACTCGTCGTGGGTCTTCAGCCGCGCCAGCGGCAGCAGCGCGTCCTGCTGGCGGAAGATGGAATCGATGATGCGCTCCACCACCGGCTCGATCTGCTCCATCTCGATCTGCCGGCCCAGGCGGATGTCGCTCATCATGCTGCGCACGATGCGGTGGGCCTGCCGATGCAGGCCGCGCGCCTGGCGCATCTCCTCCGCCACCGAGGGCGGCGGCTGCACATCCGGGCCGGCGGCGGCGATGGCCTCGATCTGCGCATCCACCTTGCGGGCCTGCTCCTCCGCCGAGGTTCCGCCGTCCACGTCGGCGCCGCGCGAAGTGTCGATGTAGATCTCGTGCACGCCGATGGCGCGCACCTCCTCAAGGGTTTTCTCGTTCTTTACCGCGAAGTGGTTGAGGGCGAAGTTGTGGTCGAACCAACCACAGTTGAGGTCGTGCACATACATGCCCGGCCTTAGCTTGTCGATGGGTATGAGCTTGATCATGGGAGATGCGGGCGGGGGAGGGGCGGCCTGGGGCGGGCCTTGGGGGCGTTTGCGAGCAGTATGGAAGCTGGCCTTCGGCGTTTCCACCGGGGAAATGCCCGGATACGGGCATCCTCCACGGCGGCCGCCAATCTCCTCGGCGGATGGGGCGAGGGCGGCTGCGGCTGCTAGAATCGCGCCTTTGCCCTCTCGTGCCACAGGAGCGTCTGGTGAGAATCGTCTGTCTCGACCTTGAAGGTGTGCTGGTCCCGGAAATCTGGATCGAATTCGCCGAACGTACCGGCATCCCGGAACTGCGCCGGACCACCCGCGACGAGCCGAACTACGACACCCTGATGAAGTACCGCCTGAACATCCTGGCGGAGAAGAAGCTGGGCCTGCCCGACATCCAGGACGTGATCGCCAGCATGGGCCCGATGGCCGGCGCGCGCGAGTTCCTCGACAGCCTGCGCGAGCAGTACCAGGTGGTGATCCTGTCCGACACCTTCTACGAATTCGCCCATCCGCTGATGCGCCAGCTCGGCTGGCCGACGCTGTTCTGCCACAGCCTGGAAGCCGGTGCCGACGGCATCCTGGTGAACTACCACCTGCGTATGCCGGACCAGAAGCGCGAGGCGGTGAAGCGCTTCAAGGAACTGAACTTCAAGGTGGTTGCCGCCGGCGACTCCTACAACGACACCGCGATGCTGGGCGAAGCCCACGGCGGCATCCTGTTCCATCCGCCGGAAAACGTGGTGCGCGAGTTCCCGCAGTTCCCGGTAGTGCGCGACTACGCTGCCCTCCGCCGCGAAATCGACCTCGCCTTCGAACGCAACGCCTGATCCTTCCCGCCGTCCCCAGCCGTACTCTCATGCACCGCGAACGCTTCTACACCCTCTCCGCCTCCTGCCCCGACCGCGTCGGCATCGTCGCCCGCGTCTCCGGCTTCATCGCCGAACACAAGGGCTGGATCCTCGAAACCTCGCTGCACGCGGAACCGCCGGGCGAGGGCGAAGAGGTGGGGCGCTACTTCATGCGCATCGAGATCAAGGCTTCCTCGTTGCCCTTCCATCTCGCCGAGTTCCGCGAGCGCTTCCGCCCCATCGCGGAAGAGTTCGACATGGAGTGGAAGATCAGCGATTCCGCGGTGAAGAAGCGGGTTGTGGTGCTGGTGTCCAAGCAGGAGCACTGCCTCTATGACCTGCTGGCGCGCTGGCAATCGAAGGAGTTGGACATCGAGATCCCCTGCGTGATCTCCAACCACGACACCTTCCGCGGCTTCGTCGAATGGCACGGCATCCCCTTCCACCATGTGCCGGTGACCGCCGACAACAAGGCGGCGGCCTATGCCGAGGTGCAACGCCTGTTCGAGGACGTGGGCGGCGACGTGATGGTGCTGGCGCGCTACATGCAGATCCTGTCGCCGGAGCTGTGCGGCGCCTACCCCGGCCGCATCCTCAACATCCACCACAGCTTCCTGCCCAGCTTCGTCGGCGCCAGGCCCTACCACCAGGCCTGGACCAAGGGCGTGAAACTGATCGGCGCCACCTGCCACTATGTGACCGCCCAGTTGGACCAGGGCCCCATCATCGAGCAGGACGTGATCCGGATCGACCATTCCGACTCGGTGGAAGACATGGTGCGCTACGGCAAGGACATCGAAAAAACCGTGCTGGCCCGCGGCCTGCGCTACCACCTGGAAGACCGGGTGCTGGTCCACGGCAACAAGACCATCGTGTTCCGCTGAGTTTTTTGCCGGCCTTCGGCGCGGACAGGGTAGGCAGAAAAGGAAGAGGCCCGGCGCGTGATCGCGTGCCGGGCCTCTTTTCTTGCCGCCGGCCTGCAGCGCTATGCCAGCGTTCGCCGCGCAACGCCGGCGCCTGCCTGATCTCCCGGCGCACCTCGAACAGCGCCGGATCATCCGGGCCGCGCGGGCGCGGCAGGTCCATCTCCACCGCTGCCGAGAACCCTCGGCGGCGCCTATTTCACGGAGTGCCGATGACGCTCCATCTGCTGCGCCACGTTGTCTTCCCGTCAGCGGCTATCCCGCCGGCCGCTACGGCATACGCATCATGTTCAAGGCGGCGGTGGCGCCTTTTGCGGCAAGCTGGTCGGAAGCTGAGCGGGCATGCCGGCTGAGGGTGCCAGCGCGACTTCACTCCGGGATGGGCTTGAATGTGGTGCGGGCCAGCGGTTCCAGCCGGGTGTTCAGGGTATGCAGCAGGCCCAGCAGCTGCTTTTGCTGACTCCTGCCGAGCGGCGCCAGCAACTGGCGGTAGGCGCGCTCCACCCGCGGTTCGGCCTGGTCCCGCAGGGCGCTGCCGGCGTCGGTCAGCGAGATGGCGAGGCCGCGGCGGCTTTGCTCGGTGGCGGCTCGGAGCACCAGACCGCGGGCCTCCAGCCCGCGTAGCAGGTGGGAGATGGTGACCTTGTCCATGCCCAGCGCGCGGGCCAGGCTCGTCTGGTCGTAGCCGGGGCGGGCATAGAGGGCGGTAAGCACCGAGAACTGGGCGGGCGTCAGCTCGATATCGGCGCATGCGCTCTCGAAAATGGCCACCGAGATCTGATGGGCACGACGCAGCAGGAAGCCGGGGCGGGCATAGAGGTTGGTGATCCGCTTGCGCCTGGTGTCGCCGCTGCGGCCGGCAGCGGGGCGTTTCCGCGGCTGGGGATTATTGACGCTCAGCCCGCCTTCCAGCCTCAGATCCGCCGGCAGGTGGAGGGAGTGCAGGCGGGCGCAGCCGGCCTGTTGGGCACAAGCGAGGGCAAGGGCGTCGTCCAGATCCAGGCCATGCTGGCGTGCGAGCAGGCGGGCGTTATCATAGGTGCCGGTGTCCGGGGTGACGACCTCGAACAGTTCGGCAATCAGGGCGGCGAATTCGTCGATCTCCTCCCAACTGCAGTCCATGTCGGCGCGCAGGGCCTGGATGGCGCGGTTCAATGTCGCCTGGCAGGTAAAACCGCCGCGTGCGACCAGCCGCCTTGCCTGTTCCGCACAGGCTTCGTCCGGCGCCAGCAGTTCCAGCTGCATCGAATGGTCGAAGAAATCCTGGCTCATGCCGGGTGGATGGACGGGCAGCGGCCGTGCTGGCAACAACGCTGGGGGAAAGCGGAGGAGCGCTGCCTGGCAGCGGTGTCCGGCTGGGCTGCAAGAAGACCCATGGCGGTGGGGGAGGAGAGAGCCGCGCCCGGGGGCTGGCGCGCATTCCTATAGGCTGGATGCATGGCCGGCGGATGATCCCATGGCGGCTTCGCCAGGGTCAAACCCGGCGCAGGAACGGCGCGGAGCCGCCAAAAGGGCTCCGCGCGGTCCGGGTGCTGAGGTAGATCAGAACTTGTAGCCGAGGCCGACCATGTACACCCAGGGATCGACGTCCACGTCGACCTTCACCTTGCCCAGTGCGTTGTGGTTGACGCTGGCGGTGGTGTCGATGTCGATGCGCCAGACCGCGGCGTTGAACATCAGCTTGTCGGTGATCATGACGTCCATGCCGACTTGCAGCGCGAGGCCCCAGGAGTTCTTCAGTTTCAGGTCGCTGAAGCCATTGGCCTTCTGGCGGCTCGTCAGCTTCTCGTCGAAGAACCAGGTGTAGTTCAGGCCGGCGCCGACGTAGGGCTGGAAGCGGGACTTGGAGTCCAGCGGGTAGAACTGCAGGCTGACGGTGGGCGGCAGGTGCTTGGTTTCGCCGAAGCTGCCGTCGATGGTGCCGGCGGGGACGCCGAGTGCGGCATCCACGCCCTTGATGCCGATCTTGTGGGTGAAGGGCGTGGCGGCCAGCAGTTCGATACCGATCTTGTCGGTGATCATGTAGGTGCCGGTGAGGCCCAGCTGGGTATTGTCGTTCAGGGTCGCCTTGGTGCCGTCAACGGCGGTGCCGTTGATCTTCAGGCGCGAGCTGTCTTCCACCGGACTCACGTTGGCGGCGCCTGCGCGAATGAAGATGTCGCCGGCTTCGTGAGCGTGGGCGAGGGGAGCGGACAGGGCAAGCGCGGCCAGGGACGCAGTGAACAGTTGTTTACGCATGGACTGACTCCAGTCGAATCGAACGGCCGATGTTGGCCGGCGCTCATGCTAGGCAGCCGCGGGATATCGATATTGACTTGGCTCAATTGCCACTTAATTCGTAGGGTTATGGCGACAAAAAATAGAGGACTTGGTTCCGGTAGTACCGAATCGCATTGCGTGGGGAAGGCCGCGCTTCCCATCAGCCAATAAAAAAGGCGCCCCGAAGGGCGCCTTGGATGGAACCGGAGGAGAGGCCGGCTCGGAGAAGCTGCTTAGTGGTGGTAGGCGGTTTCGCCGTGGGACGTGACGTCCAGGCCTTCGCGCTCTTCCTCTTCCGGCACCCGCAGGCCGACCAGCAGATCGACGATCTTGTAGGCAACGAAGGAGACCACGGCGGACCACACGATGGTGAAGATCACGCTCTTCACCTGGATGGCGACTTGCGCGCCGATGGCGAAGTCGTCGCCCTTCACGCCGCCGAAGGCGGAGGAGGCCAGCACGCCGGTCAGGATGGCGCCGACGATGCCGCCCACGCCGTGGACACCGAACACGTCGAAGGCGTCGTCCGCACCCAGCATGCGCTTCAGGCCACTCACGCCCCACAGGCAGACGAAGCCGGCGATGAGGCCGAGGACGATGGAGCCCATCGGGCCGACGAAGCCGGCAGCCGGGGTCACCGCGACCAGGCCGGCAACCGCGCCGGAGGCCGCGCCGAGCATGGAGGGCTTGCCCTTGAACAGCGCTTCACCGGTGATCCACGCCAGGGTGGCGGCGCCAGTGGCCAGCACGGTGTTGATGAAGGCCAGGCCAGCGATGCCGTTGGCCGCACCGGCGGAGCCGGCGTTGAAGCCGAACCAGCCCACCCACAGCAGGGAGGCGCCGATCATGGTCATCGTCAGGGAGTGCGGGGTGAAGGCTTCCTTGCCGAAGCCGACACGCTTGCCGAGCACATAGGCACCCACCAGGCCGGCGACACCGGCGTTGATGTGGACCACGGTACCGCCGGCGAAGTCCAGCGCGCCATCGGCACCCAGCAGGCCGCCGCCCCAGACGATGTGGGCGATGGGCACGTAGCTGAAGGTGAACCACAGCACGGAGAACAGGATCACCGCGGAGAACTTGATGCGCTCGGCGTAGGAGCCGACGATCAGCGCGGTGGTGATCGCCGCGAAGGTGGACTGGAACACCACGAAGACGAGCTCGGGGATGGTGGGCAGCATGCCGGACATGGTGTCGGCGGTGATGCCGTTCAGGAAGATCCGTTCCAGGCCGCCGATGAACTTGCCTTCACCCGAGAAGGCCAGGCTGTAGCCGTAGATGCACCACAGGACGGTGATCAGGGAGAAGATCACGAAGACCTGCATCAGCACCGACAGCATGTTCTTGCTGCGGGCGAGGCCGCCATAGAACAGGGCGAGGCCGGGGATGGTCATCAGGATGACCAGCATGGTGGAGGTGAGCATCCAGGCGGTGTCACCCGTGTCGAGCTTGGGCTCGGCGGCGGCAGGTTCTTCGGCCGCCGGGGCCTCTGCGGCAGCGGCCGGTGCCGCAGCAGGCGCTTCGGCTGCCGGCTCGGCGGCTGGCGCCGCGGTTTCCTGGGCGTAAACGCCGCCCGCAAAGCCGACGGTCAGCGCCGTCAGCAGGATTGCAAATAGTTTTTTCATTCCCTTGTTCTCCCTTACAGCGCGTCGGCGCCTGTTTCACCAGTACGGATACGGATGGCCTGCTCGAGGTCGAAGACGAAGATCTTGCCGTCACCGATCTTGCCGGTCGAAGCGGACTTCTCGATCGCTTCGATCGCCTGGTCGAGCAGGTCGTCGCGGATGGCCGCCTCGATCTTCACCTTGGGCAGGAAGTCGACGACGTATTCCGCGCCGCGGTAGAGCTCGGTGTGGCCCTTCTGGCGACCGAATCCCTTGACTTCGGTGACGGTGATGCCCTGGACGCCGATGGCGGACAGGGCCTCACGCACCTCGTCGAGCTTGAATGGCTTGATGATGGCGGTGATGAACTTCATATTGCTTCTCCTTTTGCCCGGCCGGGACGACGCTCGTCCCGTATCCGGAGTTGATGGTCAGAAGGACTTGGTTACCGAGAAGATGTAGCGGGCGTCGGCGTCAACCGAGTCCTTGTGGCTGATGTCGGTATCCACGTAGTGCAGGCCGAAGTCTACGCCCCAGTAAGAGGCGGTCACGCCCAGCTTCCAGTCGTAGTAGGACTTGCCAGGGCCGGTGATCATCTGGTGGCCGTAGTGGCCATCGAGGCTGATGCCATCGGCGACCTCATAGGAGGCGGACAGGTCGAAGTACTGGCTGCCCTTGGAATCCGGCGCGCCGAACAGGTCGGTGAAAGCGTGGGAGTACTTGAAGGACAGGAACTTCCAGGACAGGCCCACGTAGCCTTCCAGGGTGTTCGGGTTCTTGAGGCCGGTCCCTGCCTTCCAGGCGCTGCTATAGCTGCCCGGGTAGTAGTACTGCAGCAGGCCGACATCAAGCCCGAAGTCGCCAAACTCCTTCGAGTAACCACCGTAGAAATCTAGTTCCAGGCTGCTACCGGAAGATGAACTGAATGTCGAATCCTCTTTTCTTGCGGCATGCTCCACGTCGCGCAGCCAGGAGATGCTGGAGCCCCAGGTGCCGAGGTAGAAACCGCTGGAATGCTTGAAGTCGAACCCACCCTGCAGAGCCGGGCCTTCGTCGGTCTGGCTGATACCGCGATAGGCGTAATCGCTGGTCAGGCTGACGTTGGCACTGAACGGGCTCTCCTCCTGGGCATGGGCGACACCGGTGCCAATCAGTTGCATAGAAGCGAGGACTGCGATTGCGAGACTGCTCTTGCGCATGGCTTTTATCTCCTAGTTGAACGGGTGGTGTTTTTCGCAGGGGGAGCTATGCACGCGCCGTGCCAGCTCGGGGAAAAGCCGCTGAAATAAGGGCTTGCAATTAGATGGGGAACGCATGCGAGCAGAATCTTGCACTGCGGCGCGGGGCGGGGTGAAAACCGCCAGGGTTTATGCACTTTTTTGGTGCATTGAAATGTAAGGTAAGCACCAAAAAGGCCGATGCGGCGCCAGCAGCGGCTTTCAGCCCCATCGCGGTGCTAGACTTTGGCGTTTCCCGAACATCCGGATCCTCTGCGGCCATGACTACTCCCCGTATCCTCGACGAGATCGGCGCCAAGCTCTCCGAACTGGCGGCCGGCAACCCTGCCCGCGACATCGAAAAGAACGTCCGCGCCGTGCTTACCGGCGCTTTCGCCAAACTGGACCTGGTGACCCGGGAGGAATTCGAAGTCCAGCGCGAAGTCCTGGCACAGACCCGCAAGCGCCTGGAGGAGCTGGAGGCGCGCGTGGCCGCGCTGGAAGCCGAGCGGGCCGGCGGCGGCGTCTGAGCCGGCGCAGCGCCTCCTTTCCCCCGGTTGCGCCGGGGGCTTCCCCGGCGTGGTTCATCAGGTCAGCACCCGCTCTATCGCTGCTGACAGGCGGGCAGCCAACTTGCGGTAGCCTGCCGCATTCGGGTGGATTTCGTTCAGCCAGTCGCCGCTGTTGCCGCGCGCGCCGGCGGCGGCCGGCTCCAGCGTGCCGCGGGTGTCCACCACATGGAAGGCTGGCAACTCGCGCTCCAGTTCCAGCAGCACATCTCCCAATAGATCCAGCAGATGCCTCGCCAGTGCCGGCCATAGCGTCTCCGGCACCTTCCTCTCGACGAAGTTGGGCATCAACCACGGCTGGGTGACCGGCACGAAGAGGAAATTGCCCGGCGCCGGCCGCGCCGTCGGGTAGTCATAGGTATGGGCGATGACGGGCTTGCCGGCATTGACGCTGCCAGGCGCATCCCGCAGCGCGACAATTTCTTCCATGCCCTGGCGGATGCGGGCGCGAAAGCGCGCCAACTCCTCCGGGTCTATGCAGTCCTTCACCGGCGTGTCGGCAGCGGGTGATTGCACCACCAGCTTATCCACCTTGTTCACCAGATCGTTGCCGCCGGCGCTGAGCAGGATGGCGTCCCAGTCCGACGCCCAGTTCGGATGCGCCAGGCGGCGCGCGAACTCCTTGTTGCCCGCCACCTGCGCCATGTTGCTCAGGGTGTCGCCCGGGTAACCCAGGTTCAGCAGTACAGAAGGCCGTGACAGGCTGAGCTCGTACAGATAGCTGGAAGAGGGAATGGCCCCGATGGTGAACCACGAATCCCCTTCGGCGAGGAAGCGCCAGGTGTAGGCCTGCTTGTCGTCCAGCCGGGATTGCGCATCTTCGTTGTTGAGGTTGGTCGCCTGGATGACGTCCACCGCGTATCGGGCCATGTTCCTGCATCTCCTGTGTATGCCTGCCCCGGATGAGGCAATGACACAGGAACAATAGAAGCTATACGCCATGATGTCGATGGCGTTTTGCGGTGCAGCGCAGCTGGCGGCCCAGACGGCGCGACTGGGGTTTCCCGCGGTTATGGCCGGATTAGCAATTTGGCATAATCCGGGCTTTCTGCCAGGGAGTGCCGAATGTCGCTTGCGTTGGTCCGTGCCAGGGCCGTGGATGGCCTGGCGGCCCCGGAGGTCATGGTGGAGGTCCATCTGGCGAACGGCCTGCCCACCTTCAGCCTGGTCGGCCTGCCGGATACCGAGGTGCGCGAGGCGCGTGACCGGGTGCGGGCTGCCATCACCACCTCCTGCTTCGAGTTCCCCGCCCGGCGCATCACCGTCAACCTCGCGCCGGCGGATCTGCCGAAGGAGGGCGGCCGTTTCGATCTCGCCATCGCGTTGGGCATCCTTGTTGCGTCCGGCCAGGTGCAAGGCGCCCGCCTCGACGAGTACGAGTTCTGCGGCGAGTTGTCGCTGGATGGCAGTCTGCGGGGCGTGCGCGGGGTGCTCGCCGCCGCGCTGGCGGCTGGCCGGGCAAGGCGCAACCTGGTGGTGGCAGCGGACAATGCCCACGAGGCGGCGCTGGCGCGGACGGTGTGCGTGCGGCCGGCTGCTGGCCTGCTGGCGGTGTGCGCCCACCTCAACGGTCATGAGGAATTGCCGCTGCAGGCGCGGCCCCCCGCCCAGGCAGGAGAGGGCGAGAACGGGCCTGACCTCGCCGACGTGCGCGGCCAACTGCAGGCCCGCCGCGCGCTGGAGGTGGCCGCGGCGGGTGGGCATTCGCTGCTGCTGTTCGGCCCGCCTGGCACCGGCAAGTCCATGCTGGCCCAGCGGCTGCCGGGCTTGCTGCCGGCAATGGACGAAGCGGAGGCGCTGGAGGTGGCGGCGCTGCATTCGCTGGATGGCGAGTTCGATCCGGGGGATTGGGGGCGCCGGCCCTTCCGCTTTCCGCATCACTCCGCTTCCAGCGCTGCCATCGTCGGCGGTGGCGCCTCACCTCGGCCAGGCGAGATCTCGCTGTCCCATCATGGAGTCCTGTTCCTGGACGAACTGCCGGAGTTCGACCGCAGAGTGCTGGAGGCCCTGCGCGAGCCGCTGGAGACCGGCGTGGTGACGGTGGCGCGGGCCAGGCGCAAAGCCATCTTTCCCGCGCGTTTCCAACTGGTGGCGGCGATGAATCCCTGCCCCTGCGGCTACGCCGGCCATCCCCGGCGGCCGTGCCGGTGCACACCGGATCAGATTTCCCGCTACCGTGGCCGCCTCTCCGGACCACTGCTGGACCGTATCGACCTGATGATAGAGGTGCCGGCGCCCACCCACGACGAACTGGTGGGCGCCGTCCCAGGCGAGACGACCGCTGTGGTGCGTGCGCGGGTCGCCCAGGCGCGGGCGCGGCAGCAGCAGCGCCAGGGCGTGGCGAACGCCCGGCTGGAGGCGGCCGCGGTAGAGGCGTACTGCATGCCGGACAGCGCTGCCGCCAACCTGCTGCGGGAGGCGATGATGCGTCTCAACCTGTCGGCGCGGGCGTATCATCGCGTGCTTCGGGTGGCCCGCACGCTGGCCGATCTGGCCGGTGTCGAACGTCCTTCCGCAGCCCACGTCGCCGAAGCGATCCAGTATCGCAGGGGGTTCGAGGAGCGCCGGCGGACAGGCGCCTGAGCCTTCCCCCCTGACAGACCGGAAAAACAAGAATGCCCGTTTCCAGCCCCATGTTGGCGGCGCTGCTGGCCGCCCTGTCGGCGGTCGGCCCCTTCGCCATTGACACCTACCTCCCCGCCTTCGCCCAGATGGCCGCCGCCCTGGGCGCCACCCAGCTGGAGATCCAGCAGACGCTGACCGCCTACATGGCGACCTTCGCCTTCATGGTGCTGTGGCATGGCGCGCTGGCCGACCGCTATGGCCGCCGCACGGTGCTGCTCGCCACCAGCGGCATGTTCGCGGTGTCTTCGGCGCTGTGCGCGCTGGCGCCGTCGGTGGAATGGCTGTGGCTGGGGCGGGCGATACAGGGGCTGTGCGGCGGTGCCGGCATGGTGGTGGGGCGGGCGGTGATCCGCGACCTGCACGAGGGGCCGCAGGCGCAGCGGCTGATGTCGCGGGTGATGGTGATCTTCGCCATCGCGCCGGCGATCGCGCCCATGGTCGGCGGCGGCCTGCTGGCGCTGGGCGGCTGGCGGACCATCTTCGTCTTCCTGACCCTGTTCGGCGTGCTGCTCACCTGGCTGACCTGGCGCTACCTGCCGGAGACGCTGGCGGAAGCGGCGCGCCAGCCCTTGCACCCCGGCGAACTCGCCCGTGCTTACTGGAAGGTGCTCACCCATCCGGCCTTCCTGCTGGTGGCCAGTGCGGTGGCGCTGAAGTTCAACGGCTTCTTCCTCTACGTGCTGTCGGCGCCGGTGTTCGTGATGCAGCACCTGGGCCTGGCGGCGACCGACTTCGGTTGGCTGTTCGTGCCCTCGGTTGCCGGCATGATGCTGGGTTCCATGCTCTCCGGCCGCATGGCGGAGCGGTGGACGCCGCGGCGGGCGATCGCGATCGGCTTCGCCGTCATGATCTTCGCCGCCGGCTTCAATCTGCTGGTGGCGGCCTTGCTGGTGCCCGGCCTGCCCTGGTCGGTGGTGCCGATCGCCGTCTTCACCTTCGGCATGTCGCTGGCGATGCCGGCGCTGACGCTGCTCGCGCTGGAAATCTTCCCGGCGCGGCGCGGGCTGGCGTCCAGCTGTCAGAGCTTCCTGCAGGTTGGCCTCAATGCGCTCACCGCCGGCGCGTTGGCGCCGCTGCTGTGGCAATCGACGCTGTCGCTGGCAGCGGGGATGAGCTTGTTCCTGGCGCTGGGGCTGCTGGCCTACCTTGGCTGGGAGCGGGTGACCGGGCTGCGCCCGCCGGGCTGAGGCCTGCGCCTCAGCACTGCTCCCAGGGCAGGCCGTCGTGCCGCCAGCCGTTCAGGGTGTTGCGGTGGTGGTGTTCGTCCAGGTCGCCCTCGAAGCCATGGACGATGTTGAAGACCTGGCTGAAGCCGGCGGCGATCAAGGCCTGCGCCGCCATTTCCGAGCGGTTGCCGCTGCGGCAGAGCAGCAGCAGCGGGCGTTTGCGGTCGCCGGCGAGCTTCTCGACGTCGCTGACGAAGTCGGGGTTCACCGCCCATTCCGGCCCGTCGTTCCAGGGAACGTGCCGTGCCGCCGGCGGGTGGCCGACGAAGTGGTGCTCGATCTCGCTGCGCACGTCGATCAGCAGCGCGTTCGGGGTGGTCTGCAGGTAGGCGTGGGCCTCCCTGGGGCTGAGTTCCTTCATCATGCTTCTCCTTTAGAGAAGCATTATATTCTGTAACGGCAATACGGCCGGCGGGGCCGCGTGGCGGGATTCCCGCCGGCTCAGGCCGGTTCGTCCAGCTCGCCGAGATAGGCGGCGCGCACCTTGGGATCGGCCAGCAGCTCGGCGCCGCTGCCGCTCAGGGTGATCTGGCCGGACTCCATGACGTAGGCGCGCTGGGCGAACTCCAGCGCCAGGTTGGCGTTCTGCTCCACCAGCAGGATGGTGACGCCCTCCCGCGACACCGACTGCACCACCTCGAAGATCTTCTCCACCACCAGCGGCGCCAGCCCCATCGAGGGTTCATCCAGCAGCAGCAGGCGAGGCCGCGACAGCAGCGCCCGGCCGATGGCGACCATCTGCTGCTCGCCGCCGGACAGGGTGCCGGCCACCTGGTGCAGGCGCTCCTTCACCCGCGGCAGCATGGTGTAGATGCGCTCCAGGTCGGCCTCCACGCCGGCGCGGTCGCGGCGGGTGTAGGCGCCCATGCGCAGGTTCTCTTCCACCGTCAGCCGGGTGAAGATGCCGCGGCCTTCCGGTACCAGGGCGATGCCCTGGCGCAGGCGCTTGTGCGCCGGCAGGTTGGCGATGGGCTTGCCTTCGTAGGCGATGCTGCCGCCGACGATGGGCAGCACGCCGGCGATGGCGTTCAGCGTGGTGGTCTTGCCGGCGCCGTTGGCGCCGATCAGGCACACCAGCTCGCCATGGTGCAGTTCCAGGCTGATGCCTTTCACCGCCTGGATGCCGCCGTAGGCTACCTGCAGAGCTTGCAGTTGCAGCAGCGGCGTCTTCTCTTCAGTGGGCATGCTTGCCTCCGCCCAGATAGGCCTTGATCACCGCCTCGTCGCGCTGGACCACCGCCGGCACGTCCTCGGCGATCTTGCGGCCGAAATCCAGCACCGCCACGCGGTCGCACAAGCCCATGACCAGTTTCACATCGTGCTCGATCAGCAGCACGGTGACGCCATCGCCGCGGATTTGCTCTATCAGTGCCTTGAGGCGGCCGGTCTCGGTGGCGTTCATGCCGGCGGCGGGCTCGTCCAGCGCCAGCAGGCGTGGCTCGGTGGCGAGGGCGCGGGCGATCTCCAGCCGGCGCTGGTCGCCGTAGGAAAGGTGGCGGGACACGGTGTCGGCGAAGCGCTCTATGCCGACGTAGCGCAGCAGCTCGTAGGCGCGCTCGGTGGTTTCGCGTTCCTCCTCGCGGGTGTGGCGGTTCTGGATGAGGATGCCCCAGATGCCGGCCCGGGTGCGGATGTGATGGCCGGCCATCACGTTTTCCAGCGCGGTCAGCTCGCGGAACAGGCGGATGTTCTGGAAGGTGCGGGCGATGCCGCGCGCCACCACCCGGTGCGGCTTGCCGGTGGGTAGCTCGCCGCCGTCGAAGGCGAAGCCGCCGCCATCCGGCGTGTAGGCGCCAGTGAGCACGTTGAAGAAGGTGGTCTTGCCGGCGCCGTTGGGGCCGATCAGGCCGTAGACCTCGCCCTCGCGTATGGTCAGCGAAACGTCCGCCAGCGCCTGCAGGCCGCCGAAGCGCTTGCCGATGCCGCGGGCTTCCAGCAGCGTCTTCATGGCTGGCTGCTCCGGTGCAGGTTCTCGGGATGGGCGTAGCGGGCGCGGGCGGGGATCAGCCCGGTGGGGCGCAGCAGCATCATCAGGATCATGGCCAGCGAGAGCAGCAGCATGCGCAGCACCTCCGGATCCAGCAGCACATGGCCGAACACCGCCTGCTGCAGCGGTACCGCGATGTGGCGCAGGATTTCCGGCAGCAGCGCGAGCACGAAGGCGCCGATCACCGCGCCGGCGATGTTGCCCATGCCGCCGAACACCACCATGGTCAGCACCGCGATGGATTCCATCAGCGAGAAGGATTCCGGCGACACGAAGCCCTGGAAGGCGCCGAACAGGCAACCGGCGACGCCGCCGAAGGTGGCGCCCAGGGCGAAGGCGAGCAGCTTGAGGTTGCGGGTGTTGATGCCGATGGCCTTGGCCGCCAGCTCGTCCTCCCGCATTGCCGCCCAGGCGCGGCCCACGCGGGAGATCTGCAGCCGGCGGATGAACAGGATGGAGCCGGCGACGCAGGCGAGGAATGCGTAGTAGTAGAGGAACAGCGAGTTGATCGCGAAACGCTCGGTGATCTGCAGGTTCTGCGACAGATCCCAGCCGAACAGCACGATGGGGTCGATCATGCCGATGCCCTGCGGGCCGTTGGTGATGTTCACCGGGTAGTTCAGGTTGAGCATGAAGATGCGCACGATCTCGCCGAAGCCCAGGGTGACGATGGCGAGGTAGTCGCCCCGCAGCCTCAGCACCGGAAAGCCCAGCATGATGCCGGCGAGCGCGGCGAAGGCGGCGCCCAGCGGCAGCACCAGCCAGAAGGGCAGATGCACCTCGAAATGCGGCGAGGCGAGGAAGGCGAAGGTGTAGGCGCCGACCGCGTAGAAGGCGATGTAGCCCAGGTCCAGCAGGCCGGCGAAGCCCACCACCAGGTTCAGGCCCAGCGCCAGCATCATGTAGAGCAGAGCGAAGTCCAGGATGCGCACCCAGCTGCGGCCGAACTGCCAGGCGATCAGTGGGGCGGCGATGGCGAGGATGAGGATGAGCCAGCGGGCGGCGGCGGGGTTGCGCTTGCCCAGCCAGGGCACGGCGGCGGCGAGTTCGTTCATGCTTGCGTCCTCAGGCCCGGTCCGACACCCGTTCGCCGAGCAGGCCGGTGGGCCGGAAGATCAGCACCAGGCCCAGGATGATGAAGGCGAAGATGTCCTGGTAGGACGAGTTCAGGAAGCCGAAGGTGAGGCGTTCGATGTAGCCGGCGCCGAAGGATTCCACCAGGCCGAGCACGATGCCGCCCAGCATGGCGCCGCCCAGGTTGCCGATGCCGCCCAGCACCGCCGCGGTGAAGGCCTTCAGCCCCGGCATGAAGCCCATGCCATAGTGGGCGATGCCGTAGTTGCTGGCGTACATCACCCCGGCCACGGCGGCGAGGCCGGCGCCGATGATGAAGGTGAAGGCGATCACCGCGTTGGTATCCACGCCCATCAGGCTGGCGGTGCGGTGGTTCTCCGCGGTGGCGCGCATCGCGCGGCCGATGCGGGTGCGGTTCACCAGCAGGGTGAGGCCTATCATCAGCAGCGCCGAGACGACGATGATGACGATCTGCACCGGGGTCACGAATACGCCTTCCACCGGTTGCAGCGGCGTGGTCGAAATCAGCTGCGGGAAGGTGTGGTAGTTGCGGCCCCAGATGATCATCGCCAGCGTCTGCAGCAGGAAGGACATGCCGATGGCGGTGATCAGCGGCGCCAGCCGCGGCGCGTTGCGCAGCCGCCGGTAGGCCAGCCGCTCCATGGTGTAGCCGATCAGCATGGAGACCGGGATCGCCACCAGCAGGGCCAGGGTGAGCATGGCCACCGGCGACATGCCGGGCGCCACGCCCATCAGGAAGAGCATGGTCTGCAAGGCCGTCATGGCACCCACCATCAGCACGTCGCCATGGGCGAAGTTGATGAGGCCGAGAATGCCGTAAACCATGGTGTAGCCGAGTGCGATCAGCGCATACACGCTACCGATCACCAGCCCGTTGATCAGCTGCTGGAGGGTTTCTGCGTCCATCGTGCCCCTTGTACCTTTCGCGCCGGATTCAGCGAATTGATTGGCCGGTGTGAAGAGGACGCAAGGCTTGCAGCCGTGGCTGTGCAGGTGGGCCGCAAGCCTTGCGTCCCGGACCGGGCGCCCGCGCGGGCGCCCGGCCGGCGGGTGCTTACAGCGGAACCCAGGCGCCGTCCTTGAACTGGTAGACGGTGATGGAGCCCTGCTTGAGGTCGCCCTTGTCGTCGAAGGAGATATTGCCGATCACGCCGTCGAAGTTCACCTTCTTCAGCTCAGGCAGGTATTTGGACGGTTCCGCCGAGCCGGCCTTTTCCATCGCGGTGATGATGGCGGTGGCGGCGTCGTAGGCGTAGGGCGAGTAGATCTGCACGTCGGCGTTGAAGCGCTTCTTGTAGCGGGCGCGGAAGTCGGCGCCGCCGGGCATCTTCTCGATCGGCAGACCGGCCATGGAGCAGTAGGCGTTGGCGCCGATGGCGTCGCCGGCGAGCTTGATCATTTCCGGGCTGCAGCTGCCGTCGCCGGAGAGGAACTTGGCGGTGATGCCCAGTTGCTTGAACTGGCGCAGCATCGGCCCGGCCTGGGCGTCCATGCCGCCGAAGAAGATCACGTCCGGATTGGCGCTGCGGATCTTGGTGAGGATGGAGTTGAAGTCGGTAGCCTTGTCGGTGGTGAATTCCCGCGCAACGATCTGGGCGCCCGCGCTCTTGGCCGCCTTCTCGGTTTCGTCCGCCAGGCCCTGGCCGTAGGCGGTGCGGTCGTCGATGATGGCGATCTTCTTCGCCCCCAGGTTTTCCACCGCGAACTTGCCCAGCACCGAACCCTGCTGCACGTCGTTGGCGATGGTGCGGAACACGCCGGGGTACTTCTGCTGTGTCAGCTTGGGGTTGGTCGACGCCGGCGTGATCTGGGCGATGCCGGCCTGATGGTAGATGCGCGAGGCCGGAATGGAGGTGCCGGAGTTCAGGTGGCCGACCACCGCCTTGACGCCGGCATCCACCAGCCGCTGGGCCACGGTGGTACCGGTGCGCGGATCGGCCTGGTCGTCTTCGCCCATGAATTCCAGCTTCACCGGCTTGCCGCCTATGGTGACGCCGCGGGCATTGGCTTCTTCCAGGGCCAGGCGGGCGCCGTTCTCGAGGTCCTTGCCGAGGTGGGCGATGGTGCCGGTGAGCGGCGCGGCGGCGCCTATCTTCACGACTTCCTGGGCATGGGCGGCGCTCAGGCCGAGACCGAGAATGGCAGCTGCAATGAGAGTTTTTTTCATACCTGTTCCTCCTGCGTAAGGGTGAAACCGGGTTTCCTGGCTTTGTGCGGGCAATCGCGTTGCGGGAAACGCGATGCGGGAGTCGCGGCGCTGCACTTCGCCGGCTGGGGGGCGAAAGTGTCCGTATTCTGCCTAAAAAATTGTCTCTGGCGCATGCGTGCTGGTTTTTGTAGGGGCAAAGGAGCGGGGCAGCCCCGGGCGCTTGAGGGGCGCATGAATCGTGCCAGCGGGAATGGGCGGTCAAGCCGGGGACGGAGCCGTTCCCCCACGCCGTTCCTGGGCCGCCAGGTAACGCTGGCGGTGCGGCTGCACCTTTGCAGTGCATGCGGTGCCCACGCCCATTTGCAAAAGGGGGCGGGAAGCGGGATTCTTGCCGCTCCCCGGACGACGCCCGGAACGGTACGCCATGAAACGCCTGCTCCTCATTCTCTGCTCCCTGCTCGCCGCCATTGGCTTGCCCGCCTGCGACTACTTCGCCGTGCGCGATCTCAAGCCTGGCGTTTCCACCGTGGCGGAGGTGAGGGCGCGGCTGGGCGAACCGCAGACGGTATGGCCGAATGCGGATGGCACTACCACTTGGGAGTATTCCCGACAGCCCCAGGGCGCCGAGTGCTACATGGCCACCATAGGTACGGATGGCGTGCTTTTGCGGCTCGAGCAGGTGTTGAACGAAGCCAGCTTCGCCCGGGTCGAATCCGGCATGAGCCAGGACCAGGTGCTGCGTCTGCTTGGCCGGCCAGCGTCTCGCCAGCACTTCGCGCTGAAGCAGGAAACCGTGTGGGAGTGGCTGGTAGACCGTGGCGACACGGATGCGCCGCGCTACTTCACCGTCAGCTTCGGCGAAGACGGGCTGGTGCGGGGCAGTGGCCGCTACAGCCGTCCCCGCGGCTGAATCGCTCCGGCAACAACAAGGGAAGACATGAAGCTGCCCTTCCTTCATCGCCTGCCCGTATTCCTTGCTGTCCTGTTGCTGGCGGGCTGCAGCGCCTTCGCTCCGCCTCGGCCCTATACCAGCGAAGCCGAAGTGCTGGCCGCGCGTGGTCACCCTACGCAACGCTGGAACAACGCCGATGGCAGCACCACCCTGCAGTACGCCACCCAGCCTTTCGGTGAGAGCTGCCTGATGGTCACGGTGGACGCCCAGGGCCGCGTGCTGCGGCAGGAGGACGGCCTGAGCGACGCCGGGCGGGCGAAAGTGAAGGTGGGCATGAGCAAGGAGGAGGTCAACCGCCTGCTCGGCGCGCATCGCTCGGTGCAGTACTTCGCCCTGTCGCGGGAAGAGGTGTGGGACTGGAACATCGAGAATACCGGCCCCGGCATCGCTACCCTGTTCAATGTGCACTTCGTCGATGGCCGCGTCGTCCGCACCAGCCAGACCTACATCCACTTTCCTTTCTGAGCCCCTCTATCCGCCTTTATCCCAGGAACGGCCATGAAACCGCTAGCCCTTCTTCCCAAGCTCGCCAATGGCACACTGCTGCGCGTCCTGCTGGCGCTGCTGGCCGTCTCGGCCCTGTCCGGTTGCGCCGCCTTCGCGCCGCCCCGCCCCTACACCACCGAGCAGGAAGCCATCGCCGAACGGGGCGAACCCACCCGCCGCTGGGACAACGGCGATACCACCCATACGCTGGAGTTCTCCAACCAGCCGGATGGCCCCTCCACGCTGATGGTGCAGGTGGATCAGGGGGGCATTGTGCTGCGGCAGTGGGATGCGCTGTCCGCCGCCAACCTGGCGCGGGTCAAGCGCGGAATGACGCAGGAGGAGGTTTCCCGCCTGCTGGGCAGCCACCGCTCGGAGCAGACCTTCCCCTCGTCCCACGAGGTGGTGTGGGACTGGAGCGTGGCCGAGCGCGGCTATGGCTCGACCGCCTTGTTCAATGTGCACTTCGTCGAGGGCAAGGTTGCGCGCACCAGCTATACCTATTCCTATCCGCCGAACTGGGATTACTACGACCCCTGGGGCCCCTGGGGGCCTTATCCCTACCCGGGATATCCTTTCCACCCCCGCCGCTGGCCCGGTTCGCCCTGGTGGTGGTAGCGCGGGCCGCGGTGGGATGATGCCGCCGCCAGCCTTGGCAAGCATGGGCCTCCCTCGCTAAACTTCCGCCCCTCTGCCAAGGAGCGCTGCGACCCGGAGACCGGGCCAGGCTTGGCAACCGAACAACGGCGCTCGCAAACCCCATCCGGTTTGTGGCGCCGTTCGCTTTTGCGGGCCGCGCTGCGCCGGGATACTCGTTTCACCGGGACATGCCCATGCAAGCCGACCGCTCCGAAGAACTCCGCCAGCACCTCGCCCGCCGCATCCTGATTCTGGACGGCGCCATGGGTACCATGATCCAGCAATACAAGCTGGGCGAGGCGGACTACCGCGGCACACGCTTCCTCGACCATCCGCGCGACCTCAAGGGCAACAACGACCTGCTGGTGCTGACGCGGCCGGACGTGGTCGGCGAGATCCACCGCGCCTACCTCGAGGCCGGCGCCGACATCATCGAGACCAACACCTTCAACGGTACGCGCGTCTCCCAAGCCGAGTACGGGCTTGAGGGCCTGGCCTATGAGATCAACGTGGCTGGTGCCCGCCTGGTGCGCGAGCTGTGCGACGAATACACCGCGCAGAATCCGGACAAGCCGCGCTACTGTGCCGGTGTGCTGGGGCCGACCTCCCGCACCCTGTCCATCTCGCCGGACGTGAACGACCCCGGCTACCGCAACATCGCCTTCGACGCGTTGGTGGACGACTACTACGACTCCGCCCGTGGCCTGGTGGAGGGCGGCGCCGACCTGCTGCTGATCGAAACCGTGTTCGACACCCTGAACGCCAAGGCGGCGGTGTTCGCCATCGAGAAGCTGTTCGACGACTTCGAGCGCAACGGCGGCCACCGCCTGCCGGTGATGGTCTCCGGCACCATCACCGATGCCTCCGGCCGTACCCTCTCCGGCCAGACCGCCGAAGCCTTCTGGAACTCCCTGTCGCACGCGCAGCCGATCTCCTTCGGCCTCAACTGTGCGCTGGGCGCCAAGGAACTGCGTGCCTACGTGGAAGAACTATCGCGGGTCTGCGACACCCATGTGTCCGCACACCCGAATGCCGGCCTGCCCAACCCGCTGGCGCCCACCGGCTATGACGAAACGCCGGAGCAGCTGGCCGAGGCGGTGGGGGAGTGGGCGCGGTCCGGCCTGGTGAACATCCTCGGCGGCTGCTGCGGCACCACGCCGGCCCACATCGCTGCCATCGCCCAGGCGGTGGCCGCGGTGCCGCCGCGCAAGGTGCCGGAGATCGAGAAGAAGCTGCGCCTGTCCGGCCTGGAGCCCTTCAACATCGGGCCGGACAGCCTGTATGTGAACGTCGGCGAGCGTACCAATGTCACCGGCTCGCGCGCTTTCGCCCGCATGATCCTGGAAGGCCGCTTCGACGACGCTCTGGCGGTGGCTCGCCAGCAGGTTGAGAACGGCGCCCAGGTCATCGACATCAACATGGACGAGGCGATGCTGGACTCCAAGGCGGCGATGGAGCGCTTCCTCAAGCTCATCGCCTCCGAGCCGGACATCTCCCGCGTGCCCATCATGATCGACTCCTCCAAGTGGGAGGTGATCGAGGCCGGGCTGAAGTGCATCCAGGGCAAGGGCATCGTCAACTCCATCTCGATGAAGGAGGGCGAGGCCAAGTTCCTGCACGAGGCGCGGCTGGCGCGGCGCTACGGCGCGGCGGTGATCGTCATGGCCTTCGACGAGAAGGGCCAGGCCGACACCTACGCGCGCAAGATCGAGATCTGCGGCCGCGCCTATGCACTGCTCACCGGCATTGGCTTCCCGCCGGAAGACATCATCTTCGACCCCAACATCTTCGCCATCGCCACCGGCATCGAAGAGCACGACAACTACGCGGTCGACTTCATCCAGAGCGTGGCCTGGATCCGGGCCAACCTGCCCTACGCCAAGATCTCCGGCGGCGTTTCCAACGTCAGCTTCAGCTTCCGCGGCAATGAGCCGGTGCGCGAAGCCATCCACACCGTGTTCCTCTACCACGCGGTGAAGGCCGGCATGACGATGGGCATCGTCAATGCGGGCATGCTGGGCGTGTATGACGACCTGGATCCGGTGCTGCGCGAGAAGGTGGAGGACGTGGTGCTGAACCGCCATCCGGGGGCCGGCGAGGCCCTGGTGGAACTGGCGCAGACGGTGAAGGAAGGCAAGGCCAAGGACACCGGCCCCGATCTCGCCTGGCGCGCCTGGCCGGTGGAGGAGCGCCTCAAGCATGCGCTGGTGAAGGGCATTACCGAATTCGTCGTCGCCGACACCGAAGAGGTGCGCGCCAGCCTGGCGGCGGCCGGCAAGCCGCCGCTGGCCGTGATCGAAGGCCCGCTGATGGCCGGCATGGACGTGGTCGGCGACCTCTTCGGCGCCGGCAAGATGTTCCTGCCCCAGGTGGTGAAGTCTGCCCGCGTCATGAAGCAGGCGGTGGCCCACCTCATCCCCTACATCGAAGAGGAAAAGCTGCGCACCGGCGCCACCAGCAAGGGCCGCATTGTCATCGCCACGGTGAAGGGCGATGTGCACGACATCGGCAAGAACATCGTCGGCGTGGTGCTGGGCTGCAACGGCTACGAGGTGATCGACCTCGGCGTCATGGTGCCGGCGGACAAGATCCTCAACGCCGCCAAGGAACACGGCGCGCAGGCCATCGGCCTGTCCGGGCTGATCACGCCCTCGCTGGAAGAAATGAGCCACGTCGCCGCCGAAATGCAGCGCCAGGGCTTCGAGGTGCCGCTGCTCATCGGCGGCGCCACCACCAGCCGCGCCCACACCGCCATCAAGATCGCGCCCCACTACCAGCAGCCGGTGGTGTACGTGCCGGATGCCTCGCGCGCGGTCGGCGTGGTCACCGCGCTGCTGTCCGAATCGGGCGCCGAGGAGTTCCGCCTGCAACTCGCCGCCGACTACGACAAGATCCGCGCCCAGCACGCCAACAAGAAAGGCGTGCAACTGGTCAGCCTGGAGGCTGCCCGCGCCAACGCCTACGATCCGCTGTCGGTCGAAGGCTACGTACCGTTTGAGCCCAACACCCTGGGCGTGATCACGCTGGACGTGGACCTGGAAGACCTGCGCGACTACATCGACTGGGTCCCCTTCTTCCAGACCTGGGACCTCGCCGGCAGCTTCCCCCGGATCCTCGACGACGAAATCGTCGGCGAAACCGCGCGCAGCGTGTTCGCCGACGGCCAGGCCATGCTGGAAGACCTCATCGCCGGCCAGTGGGTGCAGGCGCGCGCGGTGTTCGGCCTCTTCCCCGCCAACAGCGTGGGCGACGACATCGAGTTCTACGCCGACGAATCCCGCAGCACCGCCATGATGAGCTGGCACGGCCTGCGCCAGCAGCACGAACGCCCGCCCGGCAAGCCGCACTGGTGCCTGGCCGACTTCATCGCCCCCAAGGCCAGCGGCGTGCGCGACTGGTGCGGTGCCTTCGCCGTCACCGCCGGCCTGGGCATCGAACACAAGCTCGCCGAGTTCGAAGCCAGCCACGATGACTACCACGCCATCATGCTCAAGAGCCTCGCCGACCGCCTCGCCGAAGCCACCGCCGAATGGCTGCACGAACGCGTGCGCAAGGAATACTGGGGCTATGCCGCCGACGAGCAGCTCGACAACACCGCGCTCATCAAGGAGCAGTACAAAGGCATCCGCCCCGCGCCCGGCTACCCCGCCTGCCCCGACCACACGGTAAAGGCAGCGCTGTTCCAGTTGCTGAACGTCCCCACCAACACCGGCATGGGCCTCACCGAATCCATGGCCATGACCCCGGCCGCCGCAGTCAGCGGCTTCTACTTCGCCCACCCGGAAAGCCACTACTTCGCCATCAGCAAGATCGGCAAGGATCAGCTTGCCGACTGGGCGGGGCGCACCGGCTTGAGCGAAGAGGCGGCGGCGCGCTGGCTGGCGCCGCTGTTGTAAGGCGGCTTAAAGGCGGTCGATGGGTGACACCACTCCTCGGCCGCCCCCGTTCAGCACATGGGTGTAGATCATCGTGGTCGACACGTCGGCGTGGCCGAGCAGTTCCTGCACGGTGCGGATGTCGTAGCCGCCTTCGAGCAGGTGAGTGGCGAACGAATGGCGCAGCGTGTGCACCGTGACATGGCGGGCGATGCCGGCTTTTTTCACCGCATTGCGCAGCGCGCGCTGCAAGCGCTCTTCGTACAAGTGATGCCGCCTGCGCACGCCAGAACGCGGGTCGACCGAGAGCGTCGGCGATGGCCAGACCCAGAACCAGGGCCAGGATTCCGCTGCACGCGGGTATTTGCGCGCGAGGGACTCTGACATCTCCACACCGGGAATCCCGTCCGCGCGGTCCTGCGACCACAGGTGATGCGCCCTGCGCAACTGCTCGCGCAAGGCGTTGCTGCATCGGTCGGGCAGCATCACGATGCGGTCCTTGTTGCCCTTGCCTTCGCGCACCACGATCAGCCTGCGTTGAAAGTCGACATCCTTTACCCGCAGCCGCAGCGCTTCCATCAGGCGCATCCCTGTGCCATAGACAAGGCGTGCCAGATCGGCGATGGGGCCTTCCATCGCATCCAGCAATGCGCTCACCTCTTCGCGCGACAAGACCGACGGCAGCCGAACCGGCGTCTTTGGTCGCTCGAACGCCGACAACCAGGGTAGATCGACACCCAACACGTTGCGATAGAGGAACAGAAGCGCAGCCAATGCCTGCTTGTGGGTGGAGACCGCAACCTTCCGTTCCGTCGCAAGCCAACTCAAGAACTGCTCAACCTCGGTCGCACCCATCTCGCGAGGGTGGCGCACGCCGTGGAAGCGGACGAAGGCGCGAACCCAATAGACATACTGCTGCTCGGTTCGTAAGCTGTAGTGCTTGTACCGAATGCGTTCCCGAACCTGGTCGAGCAACCGGATCGCCGTCAACGGAGGAGCAGGTGGTTCGCTCCGAGGTCTGCGGGGTTTGTCGATTGAGTTATGACTGTTCATAAATACAGTATATTCATGAAACGCCATTGTCATAAATAACTTCGTCCTGCGGGGGCCGACCGGATATATCGCAGGGTTCAGAACGAGTCCGCGGATCTGCGGGCTAAAACACGTTAGCTTTATATTCGACTATAGAGAAATTGTATGAGTGAAAAGAAGAAGTACTCGCTGCTAACAAGTTCGGACATAGAGGCGGGTCTAAAGGATGCTCGCTTTCAAAAAGAAGATATTTCACTTATAAGAGATAAAGAAGGAAGGATTGTCAGGCATTTGCCTGTGACGAGCATTCAAGACGATGTCCTCCCACCGTCAATTATACAAATTAACAGTACCTATATATATCAGGCTGATATTCGCCCAGTAATAGAGGCACTCATTGAAACTAGAAATGTTGAGATTTTTCAAGATCTATCCGAAAAATATCAAACAGTCATTGATAGCCTGACATACTATAGAGACCACAAATCTCGCTTAGATGAGCTTAACTCTAAGTCTCTTGATGCATCCTCAGTATTTGAAAAACGTGTTGGAGTCTTTCTTAACGCTATAAATGTAAGTGATCTGGAAAAAACAGACATTAAGAGCTGTATAGAAATGCTTGACTCTTATTTGAATATAATTTTTGTATATCTAATTAGTGCGTATTGGATTCATGATAAAAACGTATCTAAAGATACCATTGCAGGTAGAAAAATTGCAGACCTTGATAATCAGGTGCGGCACATATATGAGCAACTGCTTGCAGACTCTAGTGTGAATAAAGAAGGCACAAACATAATCCCAATGCACAATTCGTTGTACGCTAGGTATTTGCTATCAGAAAAGAATGGAATGAAAGAGATTGAGAGACTTATCAAGCATGACTCTAGGTTTTCTTCGCCAATGGATTTTATGGGCTTTATAAAGCATTGTTTTTTTGAGAAAAAAGACTCTTATTATGACTACAATCGTCAATATCAAGTGCCTGAAAAATATGAAATATCAATCAATTTAGGCGCGATTGATAAATCTACAGAAAAAAGAGTTGAGTTTTCGCAGAGACTTTTTGAAATTCTTGAAAAAATTGAGATGCTGAGAAATATACACTCTGAGCTGATTGAGGTCGGAGATATTGATTTCGGTACTATTGAAGTATATTCGGAATCTGAAGCTAACAATGCGCTCCAACTGACCACCATTCCGCTTGCGCTGCATGGCGGCAGTTGAGCTTAGCGTTAGTGCGCATCCCAAATGTGGCCATTTTCTTCCAAGAAAAAAGAACAGGATTGGGGTAAGTTCTTGGGTGACTTGCCTCCTCCATCAAGAAAGCAAAGGCTAATTGAAGAGTGCAAGAAATACGACGTGTCAGTCCATATTGATGATGCCTCAGAGGCATCAACCGGCATATATGCTGAACTTCGAGGCGTTGCATCCGAGGCCGAGCTGGAGCGCCGATTGGTTGCGAAGCGCGCAGTGAAACAATCAGCCAAGGCAAATTGGATAGCAGGTTTTGCGCTTTTAGTTTCGCTTATTTCACTGGCAGTATCTTTCTGGAGTAAATAGGCACATGCGCTCTAACCCTCCGCTCGAGTTCGCCCCCTTCGGGGGCTGGGACGCGCCTATGGCGCGCCCCTCAGCTACACGTTAGGCTAGGCAATGCAAAAGCCAGTCCTTGACCTTATATCGCTCGGCGCTCTACCGTCAGAAAAGTCTGCAACGGTTAGTCAAATGGAGGTCATCGAATCATTGGTGCTGGCCATTCAAAAGCCGGTCACGAATCAAGAGGCCGAAGCGCTAGTTTCTATATTTGGAGGTGATGGATGCTTTGGCATCGCTTGGTCTGTGTTGCATCTTATTGAAACGGCCCCTGGCTGGCCCATCAAGAAATGTCTCACCATATCTGAGAATATTTGGGTTTCTATGCTCATAGAAAGGTCGGCAAATGCGGGCCTGCTGTGAGTGTTCGCCTAACAATTCCTATATGGACTCCCCCGTAAATCAAGACGGATCGTGTTTCTGACTTTCCGGGACGAATCACCTGCAGTCGTATATCCGGCATCTGTGGTGGGTTCTGAATGACCCGTGCCGACATGGAATCTGCCCGCGAAGCGCCAATCGGTACAAGC
>NZ_SNVV01000012.1 GCF_004361735.1 Azoarcus indigens
CGCCTAGGTAAATGCAGCCGCCGCAAGGCTTTAAGGTCGGCGTAGGCATTTTAGGAATGCCGTAATTTGGCGGGGGCTGTGAGATTCGAACTCACCTAATTAGGTATCACAATCAGAAACTTGCCGCGCAAAGAACCTGACTTGGGGCACATTTGGGGCGAACGCATCTTACCTGTTGATTGGTGGTGTTGATAGACTGTATTTCCATACAGCCACATTCCGCCATCGCCATGACCATGATGCACGCGCAGTTGATGCGCAAGGACGGCGAGCCTCTGCCGCGCGATCAAGTGCAGAAGCAAAAGACCTACTCAGGCGACTTCACGATCGATCTCATCCGGGGCATCCGGCGTCTCCGTCTCTACCATGTATGGGCCAGTCGGTTTGAGCCCATTGAGCTGTACCAGCCCGTATTGATCAACGCCAAGCAGGGCTGGCAGATCTGGCAGGGGTACGAGAACGCAGACGGCAGGGGCGTGGTTCAAGAGTGGTTCGTGCGGACGAGTGAGCACTAGAGATCTAGTCCCTGTTTGCCGGTCCAAGGCCCATAAAGGGCGTATCTCCCACATGCCCCTGGCCCCTCGGCCGAGCTACCATCTCGAACAGCGTATGACGGAGATATAGAATGCCAAGGAAGCGCCCTCTGCTCACCGGCCAACAGGCCAAGGAGATCAGGCTGCAGCTCCAGATGAACCAGCTTGAGTTCTGGGGTCGCCTCAACGTCAAGCAATCCACAGGCAGCCGATATGAAGGCGGAAGCCGACCCCTGCCCCCTGCGGTCGAACAATTGTTGCGCATGGCAACCGGTTCGGAAAAGGAAGCTCTCGAAGCACTGATGGCCATGCGAGCAGGCTTCGGAAAGCAGAGTGCCCCGACGGCGCCTGCGCCTCGCAGCAAGAGGAAGCCGCGCGAGTCGGAGTACGAGGCCGACCCGTTCGCACACTTGCCGTTCGGGATGCTGCCTTAACCCGCCGCCCTCGCATCCTCCACGCGCAGCCCGTGCCGCTCAGCCTGCAGCCGCCTCCCTAAACCGCCGCGCGACTTCGGAGGCAAACTCGGGCCCCTGCATGCCCCTCGCCTGCTGAACGGCATTCCTCGTAGCAGCAGCCCCCACAACAAGCGGCGGCGGCACGCCTCGCATCAAAGCAGAAACATTGCCTTGGGAGATGTTGGAAAGCCGCAGTGTCTGGATGATTTCGGCGTGCGTCATTCCGGCCTGGCGGGCCGCCTGCACTAGCCTGTGCATCTCGGTGAAGGCCTCCACCTGCTTGCGGCGGGCCCGCTCCCGCGACTCGGCGATATCCTCAGATGACACCTCATTCACGCTGCGCAGCGTCCGGGTCAGCGCCTGCCTGGCCTCGCTCATCGCATCGGTGAATTCGAAGGACCGGTAGTACAGCGCCGTCTTCGGATCCATCGTTGAAGCGCGCCAGCCCAGCAGCGCAACCATCTCGTCCTGCAAGCTGTAAGGCTGGCCACTCCCCTCCCGCTTGACGTCCTGGGCCGCCAAGGCGAACCGCTCGATGTTGCCCATGAAGCCCGGCTGCAGGCTCTTGCGCAGGTGGTTGGCGATATCAACCGCCTGATCCACTGGCGTGTCGTTCTCCTGATAAACCCGGCCGCCGGTAGGCTTCTGGTTGGCAAGCGCCTGGAAGATCGCGTCCGCGGTGATATCGGCCCCCAGGAATGGCGTGACCATGTCCGAGAGGGCGCTGGCTGCAGACTTCTCCCACGGCTGATTCCGAAGCATCGCCGTGACCGGCCGCTTCCAGTAGCCATAGGGGTCGAGGAACGACATGTCGAAGTACCGCAGATTGCCTTTGTCGTCCCGGCCGGCGTAGAGGAAGGTGGAGTTCTTCTGCCACTCCGGCGCCAGATCGCGCAGCGCCTCTTCCTCATCATCATCCACGTCGAACATTGCCTTCGTCGCCGCGGAGAGCGCCCAGAACATCCCGGACACCAGCGCCATGCCTACTGCGCGCTTGATCCCGATCTGCCGCATGCCTGGGTTGTCGCTCTTCAGGTCGGCCGCTGTCGTGCGCAGCATGTTGCCAGTCGTACGTACGATCTCGGCGGGGAAGCTGACGAAGGTGCCGGCAAGCGGGAAGCGAGAAAGCCACTGCACGCCGCGCCCCACCATGCTGTAGGTCGGGTACATGTCGCGGATTCGCTTCGCCGCCTCCCGCTCGGCCTCTGCCAGCGGCATGCCTGCCTTCTGCAGGTTCGCCTTCTCATTCTCGAAGCCGATGATCTTCCAGAAGTCATCCCCGAAGCTGTAGAACCCCTGTGCCATCTGGTTCGCCTTTCGAACGAAATCCACGGCCTTGCCACTACGGCCACTCAGCAGGTCTTCCACCTTCGCGTCGTCCAGCAACCGCATCATCTCGCCAGCCGCCGGCGTGTCATACACCACGCCCAGCTGTTTCAGGTGACGCAGGTAGGCGAGGTCATCGCCCGTAGCGTTCTGGCGCACCTGTTCCCGGAATGCCGCCACGCTCTTCTTCATCTGGGTCAGGTCGAAGTGGCCGTTCGCCAACGCGAAGAACATGGCCGACTGCCAGTTCCGCATCGCGGTTGTTGGAGAAAGAACCGTCTTGCCGTACTTCACGAAGCCATTGGCACGAACAACCGCCCGGTATAGGCCGCTCATCTGCTCCTTTCCCAGCGCATCCTTGAACGCCTGCGCCACCTCCGGGTAAGTCCATAGGCCATTCAGCGGCGCCATCACCTCCGAACCGTCGGCTGCAAGATGGGCTGTTGCCTCCGGCGGTCGATCCTTGCCATCGAACAGGAAGGCGCCCGCGCCCACCTCGCGCACCCGCTCGAGGAAACGCTGATTCCAGATCAAGCGCCCCATCTTCGTCGCTGACTTGGCAAAGTTGAGCCGGGGGTCGGTATATTCGCCCAGCAGTGCCCGGATCTGGATGGGCACCTCCTTTCGCCGCATCAGCACGCTGAGATCCTTCGCACCGAGCTTGCTCTCGGCAATGAAAGACTCCATTGAGTCGTACGCGGTCCCGTTCTTCAGTATCTCGTGCAGCGTCACTTCGGCCAGCCGCAACGCCTCCGCCTCGCTCGTCTTCCCGTCTTCCATGTAGCCCAGCTTCAGGTATTGGCGGGCGGCATTCACCGCTCCCGTCGGCACCTTCTGGAACCACTTCGGATCGTCAAACGCCTGGTACGAGCGATGCACGTACTGTCCGATGTTGCCCTTGATCTTCTCGTACAGCTCGATCTCGTTGATCGCCTGCGCCTTGTCGCCATCCCGACCGCTCGCCTGAGCTTTCTCCATCAGTGCATCGATCTTGCCCTGAACGATGTGCAGGTAATCGGTGGAGAGCTTGTCGATGTACTGGCGCATCGCCAGGATCGCAGTCTTGGTCGCCTCGGGCAGGCCGGTGGGCATCTTGCCGGCGAGCGCCGTGGAAAGCTCCCGCTGTTGCTCATCCGTCAGTTTGTCGAAGGTGACGCCGTAGTCCGCCCGCACCGCGCGCTCCAGGCCGCCAACGATGTGGCGCACGTCGAACTCCACCGCCTGGAACTCGCTATCTCGGGCGATCTTCTCAGCGAAGACTGATTCAGGGAGCAGGCCGCCAGGCGCCAACTGTCGGCGCAGGAGCTTCTTGGCCTTGTCCCATAGCGTCTTGTCCTGCTCGCGTAGGCGGGCGTTCTCAGTGGCGAATGGGTCGCTCGGGTCAGTCGGCCGCCGGCCGGTGATCCTGTTCGCAGCTGCGCGGACCTGATCGCCCAGAGGTGGGGCGGCAGTTGCGGCGCGGGAGAACTGGGGCCGTCCATCCCTCCGGGCGTTGCGCTGCTGCACCGCCTCCACTAGACTTTGAATCAGCCCTGCGTAGGGGGTTGAAGTCGGGTCAAGCCCATCGGCTTGAACAGTCGAGTCAACCCAGATCGACGCGGGGCTTTCTATTTCCAGCGACTCCACCGTGTAGATCTTGCTGCCCTGATCCTGGCGGGCAGACTCCTTCACCGTCAGCTTCACCACCCGCGTGCCGTTCGCCGTATCCATCGGTGCGAAGAAGCGATGCACACCCACGATGTTCGGGTCGCTATCCCGATCAGGCTTCGTCCAGCCGAAGACCGCGTTGTTGAATAGGTGGTCCAGATTGGCCACCGCCAACGACTGATCGAACGCCGACGTGGATTTGCCTACCGCGCTTTGGCTCAGCATCTTGTCCAGGTTGTTCCGGGAGACGGTCACAGCCATTCCGCTCGCCCGGTTCGTCAGCGGCTGCCCCTGAAACGCCTTGGCCGCGGCGCGGGCCTCCTCGAACGTCGAGGCTTGGCGCGGCATCTCGGCATGCGCCAAGGGGTCGCCCGAGACGCTTTGGTTGAAGCTCTCCCCAGCGCCAGAAGCATCGGCCCGGCGCCGCTCTGAGTTGCCGCGCTCAGACTGCGCTCCTACAATCGGTCCGCTCCCGCCATCGCTTCGGGCGTTGGAAGGCAGAGTGGCGCTATCGCCACTGAAATCCTTCGTGGCGGGGCTCTGCTCCTGACGCCCTCTACTCGTCCGCACATCCCCGCGCGCAGCCCGCTCCATCCCGGCCATCGCGTAGCTCACCAGGTCATCCACCGTCACCGGCGTGTTCGCGGGCAGGCCACTGCGCACGATCCAGCCGCGAACCATCATCATGAAGCCGCGCACCAGGTTGGCGACCGGCTTACCGATGTTCGCCTCGATCCAGTCCGCGAGCTTGCCGTCGGCGGCCGTGTAGCCGGCGTCGCGCCCTTCCAGCACGGCCTGCTCCACGATGTAGGACGTCGCTTCGCGCGGGTTGCCCGTCTCGCCGGCGTCCGCCATCCGGCGCGCCACGCGATCCAGGAAAGCCCGCTCCTTCGGCGCAGCGCTGGCGCGGCCGTTGAGCATCGCCATCGCACGAACGTCCAACTTCTCGCGCTGCTGGCTGTGGATCATCTCGTGCAGCAGCACCGCAGGCGCGGTCTGGTCGTTGAGGTTCGGCGCGACAAGGAAGGTCAGGCCCGAACGCGGGTCGTAGAAGCCTTGGATGTCGCCAGTCTCCTCGGAGCGGAAGTACTGCACCACCTCATCCACCCGTCGGCCGGTCGAGCGCGCGAAGGTCTGGGCCATGCCCTGCGGCGTCGCGTCATTGACCATCACCACCCCGCCCTTCTCCCGGCGCATGCCGCGCTCGACCATCATGCGGAAGGCTGGGGCCAGCTTGGGGAAGCGCTCAGCGAAAACCTGGGAAAGACGGGAGGCGGTGATGCCGCCTCTTTGCGCGCTGGCAGTCGCCGAGCGCGGAGCATCCGGCATTCCGCTGGATTCGGGATTTGCTAGACTGGCCTCGGAATCCGCTCCCACCTGAGCCCGAATACCAGAGGGCTCAAGTGCGTAGGTGCTGGCGGCGTTACCCGCCCTGGCGCCACCGGATGCCACGCCGATGTTGGCCCCTACTGCCGCCCGCCCACCGCTGGCGTTTCCAGCAGAGACAACCGGCTGCTGGCCGGCCACAGCGCCTGCGGCAACGGGTTCCACTCCGCCCAGGGCGGACACATCAGGCTGTGACACTGCAGCGCCTGCGCCTCGGGCCAGGTCAGCGCCCCCTTGCGCACCGCTCGGCGCAGCCATGGCGGCATTGGTTGGGTCAGCAGGGATTGCGCCATTGGTGGCTCCAGGAAGTTGGGGGGATTCAGCCGCAGGCCGCTCGACAACCGCCCAGCCGTCGCCCTGCTTCACCATGTCGACGTTTGCGGAAGGGTTTTGTCTGCGGGCCTGGGCCACGCGGGCCATGGCGATGCCGCGGTGCGGGGTGGTGCTGAGGATGCGGGGCTGTGCGGCGGCGGGTTGATCCTGCTGCAGTCCACCACCAGCACTTCCAGTAATGGCGGGCGATTCGACCGGCTCGGCAGCAGAAACCGGCGGATTCTCCACCGGCGCATCCTGCTGGCCGGCGGCCGCATTCGCTGCGGCGGTGAGCGGCTGCGCCGCCGGAGCTTCGGCCTGCGTCGGTGCGGTCGTCCCCTGGCGCGTCGTCTGCTGGCCGAGCGCCTCCGTTGCCGCCTTGCTCAGCGGGCCGGCCGCGGGGTCGATGCCAAGATCCAGCGCCGCAGCCATCCTGCGCTCATCGATCACCGGCGCTGGTGCGGGTGGGGAAACACCTGCCGCAGCAAGTTCGCGCTCAAGAACCTCAGGGTCAGGCGCTTCTCGTGACGCAACGAAATCGCTTATCTCGTCATCGAGCGTTCCGTAGATGTTTTGCATCGCCTCCAGGCGCTGCTCAGGCGAAGTCTGCGGGCTCTGGAATACATCGACCTCGCGCTGTATCTGCTCGTCGCGATCAGATCGCTCGCCTTCATCGCTTAGCCAGGGCTCTGAATACTGAAGGAAGTCCCTTAGGTCTTTGTCCTGCTCACGCAGCCGGTTGTATCTTGCTGCGCTGTCCGGCTCTCCCCCGTGCGCTCTTTCGAGTGCTCCGACCCAGTCATCGGCGGGGCTTGGCCTCTCGCGCTCGGGCCGCGCCCGGCCAGGGATGGTAGCAACGCCACCCCCCATCGCGGCGCCAGTAAGCAGCCCGGTTGCAGCGGCTTCCGGCACCCCTTCACCCAGCGGCCGCCCAAGGGCCGCGTTCTGCATGGACTGCTCCAACATGGACTGCGGCAGTTCTTCCAAGACGCCTTCAGACACCGCCCCTTCCGCAAATCGACGGGCGCGCCCCTTGGCTGAGGTCTGCAAGGCACCACCGGCCAGCGCAGTATCGACGTCGCCAATGCCGAGCCGCTGCGCCACCCGACCGCCAGCAGCGCCAAGGAGACCCGTTCCGATGCCGGATGCCAATGAGGCTGCAGTCTGCTCGGCAGTCAGTAGCCCATCGTCTGTTTGCTGCCGCACCTGCTCGGCCGCCGAGCCAGCCCCGACGGCGCCCTCCCCAATAGCGCCCCGCGCCACTGCCCCCAGCTTGGTAGCGCCCCCCAGCCCGCGGGCAATCGCGCCGCCGCCCAGCATGTTCGGCACCGACTCAACCGCGGTATGGGCGATGGTGCTCGGGTTCTCCAGCATTGCGCCGGCCGTGCCGAAGAAGCCCTCGGCCTCCTGCACACGCTGGTTCGCTGCCTTCTGCTCGGGGGAGTAGAACTCGTCGAGAAACTCCTTGGTTTGCTTCGGCCGGTAGCCGACGCCCTCCAGCGCCTTGCCCGCCGCACCGCCGGTGGCCAGGTCAGCAAGACCGACAGCCGCTTCCCCGGCGCCAATGATGCCCTTGCCCAGGGAGACGGCGGTGTCACCGATGGCCCGGCGGGCGAGGGATGAACGCTTTGGCTTCCAGTCAGCGTTTGAAAAGACAGCGTCGAAATCCTGGCCTGCTGCGTCACTCCCAAAGCTTGGGTCTGCAAACACATCGTCGAAGTTGTCAGCCATTCAGGCCTCCAAATGAAAAAGCCCGCCGAAGCGGGCCAGAAAAAAGAAAACCCGCCGAAGCGGGTTGTTGTGGGTGAGTCAGTCGTAACGGAGTCAGGCGGCCTGCCGGCACTCCTGCAGCACGTTCGCGGCAATCGTCGCTGCGCGCTGGGTGGCGTTTCGCATCACGGCGCTCGCATCCTCGCAGTCGAAGCCGAAGACCTTGCGCTCATAAGCCCAGCGCACCACCTTGCCGTACTCCAAGCAGATTCCGCAGAACAGCGCCCTGCGTGCGTTCTCTTCCTCGCTGCCAATGCCGGGATGAAGCCCAAGGATGTCGCACAACACGTCGCTCAACATGAAGCCGATGTCCTCGCCGTCGATCAAGTTTCGCGCCAACGTCGCCACACCCAGCGCCTGCCCAATCTCCACGCCGGCATGCCAACCGGCGAACATGTTGCTCTCCCCCAGGCGCGTCGTCTGGCGGAGGGCATTCGAGACAAGCTGCCGTCGCGTGCGGGGTTTGGGGTGGATCGGTTGCGGAATAGCTCGATTCGCGCTATACGTGCTCATGTGAATCTCTCCTGACAAGGCGGGTTTCCAATCAGCGCCTCGACGGTGGTCCAGACCGTCGAGGCGCTTTCCTTTTTGCAGCAAGAACATCTTGCCTGGCGCGACCAAGTGTTTTTGGAAAATCTTGGGAGCAGCCATTCCCTCATGCGTGCGGCCTCGGGCCGGCGTCTCGTGCCGGCGGGACAAAGCCAGTCGGCGGAACCAGCAGCGCAAGTTTTGCCATCCCCTTGGCCGTGACGCGAACCTGTGTGTCCGTCCAGGCGCTCCCATCCGCCTTCGTGCCGGTCGTGATCTTGTGTTCGAGCAGCCCGGCCTTGAGCTTCTCCGAGTAGGCCAGCCAGCCAGAGCCCATCGGCCGGCGATAAATCCAGTCGTGCTCGCTCAACCACTGGCGAAGTACCTTCTCCTGTATCTGCAGGTTCTTGGCGGCATCGCGGATGCAGAAAGAGCCGTCGCTGTAGGTAGCGATGCGGTCCAGCGCCTCGACCTTTGGAGCTTGTTCAGCCAGCGTCTCTTTCAGAGCAATGACCTTCTCGGTGTAGGTCAGTAACAGACCACGCATCGCCGCGGGATCGGAGAGGATGGTCATCGGGTCGGCGGTGGGCTGCGTCACCATGGCATCGTAGGCGCGGATCACCTTGAGGTGGAACGCGGCACTGATCCACATCGCGTAGGCATAGACAAGTTCCTTGGCGACGTAAGTGCCAAGCCCTTGTTTGGATTCAATTCCGGGAATTCCCGGAATTCCGGCGATTGCCAGTTCGGCAATCAGATCCTGCGTTTGTTGGATGCGCAGCCAGTCGGAAGGCTGGTGGCGCTTCTCCCCTCCCGCAGCGCGATGCAGATCGTTCAGGCAGTACCGGCCTTCGGCGTCGGCACGGATAGGTACGCCTGCTATGACGAGGTTCATTGCTGACCCTCCTTCTTGTCTGAAACCCCGCTGTAAGCCCCAGCCAAGCGGAAGATGATCTCCGCGTTGAAAGTCCTTTCTCCCTTCTTCGCCTCTTCATGAATGCGCTGATGGAGCGCCACGGGAACGCGTAGCGCCGTTTTCACTACTTCTCTCGGGATGGTCATGCCTACCTCCTATCTGAAGTGCCTTCAAATTAGCGGCACAACAAAACACTAACACGCCTCTAAAATAGAGGCAACTTCATTTTGGCGGCAGTAGTCCCATACAATCCGACCTATGGCACGCCAAGACGACTACATCAAGACGGCTCTTCGACTACCGCGCGAACTGCATAAGCTGGTGCAGGACTCCGCAGACGATCGAGGGCGCTCGATGAACGCCGAGATCATTGAGCGCCTCCAGCGTTCATTTGAGAGCATGCATGCGAGCACCGCTGCCGCCGAAGAGATAATCGGAAGCAGCGTGGGCGCGGCCTTGGAGATCTTCCGAGGAAAAACCCACATTCACGACGAACCAGCCCGCCGCGCGCTTCAGTTGGTAATGAGCCTGCTGGCAAATGAAGAGTCCGCCCCCTCGGCGCAATCTCCGACTGGACAAGCCTTTCAGGTCATCGACGAAGAAGCCCAAAAGCGAGAGCAAGAGCTTGAGAGGCGGAACGCTGCACTTCGCTCCCTTGCCCTGCGCGCTGGACGCCCTTCTCGCCCGACGCGAACCAGTCTGCGGAAAGGCCGCAAGAAAAAACCCTAGTCACGTTTGCATCATCCCCACGCCGCAAACCTCATTGCCCAGTGCGGGCTAGGGACTCCACATCGTTGTCGGCCATCACCGGCTCCAGAAACGAAAAACCCGGCTCAAGGCCGGGTCTGGTGTGGGGCGCCCGCGCTGGGGCTGGAAGCGACGAAGCCCGCTCGAGGCGGGCTTCTGAGGCCTGGGCGCACTGACCCAGGGTGTCGAAACATGGTGCTACGGGGACACAGGAATTTCAAGAGCGGGCTTGGCTTGGTATTGCGTGAAATAGATCACGGTCAACCAGTTGCTCATGGCCTGATATTACTTTTGGGTTATTCGCAAGGCCGCTCTAATACTGCATTATTCCGAACGCATCAAAAATCGCGCATCAGCTATAGCTAGCAAGCCGTCTGACTCGGCAGGCGCTTCCAAGTTGATGATCCACCAGGCCGCACAATGCTCACATTGCACACCCCTGCCGAGTATATTCGGCCCCTCAAGGTTCTCAGCGCAGACCACAGGGCGCTCACTCATTTGGCGCTCTTCTCAGGAGGGCGTCACGGCTTCGTCAAATTCTACCCCTCGTATGCGCCTCGCAGCTTGGAAAACGAAATCGTCGGCTACGTCATGGCTTGCCATGCTCGTATTGAGCAGCCTCCAGGAGGCATAATCCAGCTTCCAGGAGCCCTGCTTCAGGGGATTGGGATCCCTTGCGAAGCACCCTCGGCATACTGCTTTGTGTCGATGTCATGTATCGATCTAAACTCGCGCCGCCAAGGATCCCTCTTTGCGCTGCTCGGGGATAATCTTGAGGCTCTACAGGGCATTCTGCAGGAATGGCCAGGTTTTCCGCAGCTCGTTGCATTTGATTCCTGGCTAGCCAATGTTGACCGCAACACGGGGAACCTGATCTTGACTGGGAATGCTCATCTCATTCCTATTGATCACAGCGATATCCTCACGGGTCCTGAGTGGACCCATAACGACCTTGTAACCATGGAAGAAAAATGGTCATTCAATAAGCTACTTGAGCTCATCTTTCCGGCAGAGAGCTTGCCTCTGCCAATCCGCAGCGCCATATTAAAGAGTGCGGAACGCTTCAATGCGGCATATTCTCTTGCGAGGCGAGACTTATACCGCTGGCTTGGCAGCGGCGATCCTGACTATTTGCGCGCCCACCATTTTATATGGGGTCGCGCAGAAACCACGAAAAGCAACCTCGCAGCCTACTTCAATATGATCCTATGATCACCGCCCTGCAAAATCTCTTTGCCGCCTCATCTTCAGGCATTGTTCAGACGGGGACTGCCTTCAATATTCGATGCACTCCCGATCTATTTACAGGCGAGTCATTCAACGTCGGCGTATGTGTCATTGGAACAAGAGGTGAGCGCTATGCTAGAGTCATCAGCGAACCCGGCAGGCTTGCGTGTATCTACGGCGAAGACGCAGCACACGGAGTAGTGCAACTCGCGCAAATTGCGTTTTGCGAGGCGCTTGAGGGGAGAGCTTCACCGTCCCCAAACATTGTTTTTGACACCCCTACGCCAATCTACAGCCTTCCGCCCCTTGAGGCGCTGGATGAACTGTTTGTCAGTCAGGTTACCGCAGCAATTCCTTTGCGCAATGACTCTTCTGCCCGTCTCAAGACAACCCCAACCAGCAAGGTAATATCGACCATCTACCGCCTTTTGCGTGAGAAACGCCCCGAGGAGGCCGATGAGATCATCCCTTCTTCTCCGCAAACCGTGGTGAGTACGCGAAAAGGCAAGCGCGCTGTTGCTATTGCGCTTCAACCCCCGAACGGCGGCGGCGTCATCGAGTCTGCGGCATTTGGCGCCGACACGATCCGTTTTCACCTTCTTGATGCCCTTCTTGATCTTGAATGGGCGGCAGAGGCAAGAGGGCTTGATAGGCTTGGCTTTTTTGTCCTTCGGCCGACTGGGTGGCCAGAAAATAAATTGCATGAGGCGGAGAAAGCGATCGACTATGTGATTGATCGAATTCCCACTCGATGCCGCGTTGAGGTGGAAGAGGACCCTGAGGTGCTTGCCGAACGCATTATTGACTGGGCATGGTTTAAACGGGCGGCATGAAGGCATATTGCGTTGAAAAGATCACGCGGCCTTTACGCGGCAAGATATCTATCAGCCGCCCCCACCCCATACTTCTGATCAAACTCCGCCGCCCGCTGCGGGTTCGCACGTAGCGCGGCGACAGCGGAATCTGGCGCCGCGGCAACCGCCTGCCCTTGCATCGGTTGCTCCACGTAGCTCCCTGTCCGGTTGTTGAACACCCGTGACGGCACGGTCCGCAGTGCTCTTGCCGCCCACCACCGCCCCGCGCTATAACGGCGGCATGAAGAAACCCGCCCTTCTCATCGCCATCGGCGTCGCCATCGCCCTTCTCGCGCTGGCGTCCTTCTTCCGCTACGAGATCGTGACGCCCTCCGGCAATCGAGCGCCGTACAAGCTCGACCGCTGGACGGGGGAAACGACGCTCCTGATTGGGGCGGAGGAGAGGCCGGTGGTTAGGGTGGAGCCGAACGAATTTGACAAAGCATTCGGCGACCCTAACTACCAAGGCCCCAAGCAACAGTGACTATCCTCAGGTTCTTCCTCTTTCTTGCAGCCCTTGCTCCCTTCGCAGCTCATGCACGCGGAGGCTCAGGGGGCGCGAACGGTCTCGGCATTTCGATTGCGCTAGGGCTGGTCTTCTTGGTCGGCTATCTGCTTTCCAAATGGAAGTGACAGGGCTTCAGGACGAAAGGTAACGTCCGGCCGCTCCTGCACCAAAGTTCCGCTCGAAAGAAGCAATCGCAGCAGGATTGCCCCTGTTCTGTCGCAAGAAGTCGATGTGCGCCGGAGTCGGCTGCCGGCCTTCAGCCGAGCCCCCTTGCCCCGCCGGCGGCGTCACAAACTGCCCCGTCGTCGTGTTGAGTATCTGCGACGGCAACGCCCTCAAGCTACCATCGGCCATCACCTCCTGGCCGCCGCCCGCCGTGATGTAGCGCTCCTGCTGGATGTCCCGTCCCTGCACGAAACGCAACTGCTGCTGAAGCGCCTCGCGCTCCTTCGGATCAACCGAGCGCTCCAACCGTTGCAGCAGGTTGTTCCGCATATCGCCCAACTGCGCTTCGGAGGCTGCCGCCCTGGCTCGTACCTCGTTCATCCGCGCCTCGCTCGGTAGCGTCGCCACTCGAGCCCTCATCTCTTCCAGTCGGGCCTGGGCGTCCTGGCTCCGAGCAGCCATGTTCCCCGCCACCTCCTGGCCGCGCAGCCCCAGCTCTTGGGCCCTTGCGGCTCGATTCTCCGCCAGCTCCATCTCACGCAGGGCGAGCGCACGGTCAGCCCGGCCGGCGCGGCCACCGCCGGTGGAGTTGGACAGCGAAGGCATGGCAGCGAGCCGCGCCAGCGAGGCGTTGGACTCAGAAGTCGGATTGCCAATCGCGGCCGCACTCGGGCCGCCGAAGGAGTCAAGGTAGGACTGACGCACCGCGTTCGCCTGGGCCATGCGGGCATTGGCCTCGCCGAGATTCACGCCGCTGGTGTAGCTCTGCGGCAGGGCATTCGCTCCGTTACCGCTGAACTCCATGTTGCCGTTGGCGCCACGCTGGGCGGTAATGCTGGTGCCGCGGGTGGCCTGCTCCATGTTGTAGAGAGCAAGCGCGCCTGCACCAGCACTTTTCATCCCGTCTGGCACTTGCTGCTGCCAGGCATCCCGGTAGGTATCGCCCACCGCGTCGCGCTCCTGCTGTGTGGTGCTCTTCGCCCAAGCCGTGGTGTCGAAGTTCTGCAGGTTGTCCATAGCACTCGGCTTGGGTTCGCCCATGGTCCCAGTCAATCCCGCTGCCTGGGCCTGCCGGTCGGCCGAGCCACCCATCGTGGCGGGGTTGCTGACAGGCTGGGGCGCGGCCCTTGCTCCACTTCTCGATAGTTCAAGCCGACGCATTGCCAGGAGCGTTTCATCGGACGGCCCTGGAATCGCATTCACGCGATCTTGGTAGCCCGGCCGGCCGGTGTCGGACAGCTTCTGCGCTTCGGTGCGTGGCGTGCCGTAGAGCCCGGCGCCCGTGCGCTGCGCTCGCGCATCGTTGATGCGGTTCATCGTCTCGCCCATGGTGGGCGTGGGCCCAAGTCTCTGCTGCGGAGGGGCGCTCAAGCGCTCCATCGCGGTGGGCTGGGCAGGCGCCGGCGGCGCCACCGCTTGTGGCGACATATCCGTGAGGCGCGCCATGGCGCTACCAGAGGCGGGAGCAGGCGGCTCAGCGCCAGCAGCCATCGCCGAGAGCGAGACTCCGGACTGGGCCGGCTTGACGGTCTGCAGTGAAGGGGCGGCCGGGGGCGCCGGAGGGGTTTGCAGGCGGCGAAGGGAGTCTTCAAGTGCCATTTGGGTCTCCAAAATGAAAAAGCCCGGCGCGTGGCCGGGCTGGGATTTCGTGCACTTCTCAAAAACAACTAAATGGAATAACTTAACAACTTCTATGTCATCAACGAGCCGAAACTTCCATGGGTGAGATAAAAATCAAATGGCTCTTCAAAGAGCGCCTAGATCGGGAAGAGTTTGGTCAGATTGAAGTGGAAGTTCTGCCGCCGGAGGGCATGAACAACGAGGCGTTGCATCGAATCGTCTTCTCCCTCCCGGAATACTACGATTCAGCCATGACTTCGATCCCGCCGGATACCTTCGAAGGGGAGCCCTTTCGTGTGGACTCTTCGTTTTACTTCCGAGTCAGCGCATGCGAACAAGCCATATACAGCAAAGTGAAAAACCATCTGCGGCGAAACTGTCTGAGTTTTCGTCTATGTAAGAATCAATGGATTGGCGGGATTTATTTGTACGATCAAACCAATCTTGACTTCGTGGTGGCTCGCGTAAAGGAAGACCTAAGCAAGGAGTTCACCTCCCGCATCACCGAGTATCAGCTTGGCAAGCTTCCCTCTCGCCGCCTGTTATCTCCCTCCCAAGTGGACACGTGGAACGATGCAGCGGCTGAGTCGATCGCCAGACTTAGGCCAATTTTCGAGGACTGAATAAAAACTACGTTGCCGTCTTCGGCGGCACATCCGTGGAAACATCTCCGCCGTAGTTGTAGCCCACGGTGGTCGCGACTCGTGCGTCCGTGCCCACGCTGGTATGCAGCGCATTCAGCGCAGCAGCCGCCTGGGTCGCCAGCATCTTCGCTGCCTCCACCGCAGAATCGACCATGTTCCGGTATGCCTGCATCTGCGCCGCCTGGTTCGCGACGGAAGCCTGCTGATTGAACTCGGCCCCGGTCGTGCTGGCCTTCAGTTCCAGTTCCTTCACGGCGATGCGCGCCTGGTAGTAGCTGGACGCCGCGCTGATCAGCCGGGACTGCGAATCGGTAACCGAGGGAATCAGCTGGGCCGACACGCCGCTGGTACCGGCCAGGGCCGAGATGAAATCGCGCGCCGCGCCGACGGCCGAGGTGTAGAGGCCGACAGCCTGCTGCACGGCAAAGCGCACGTTCTCCACCTCGAGCTGGGCGGCCTGGATTGCGCGCTCGCGCGAGGACTGGGCAACGCGATCCTGAGCGTCATTGCGGATGCGCTGAACCATGCCCGCCAGCGCACCGGGCGGAAGCGGGAAGCCGCGGGCGGCGAACGAAGTCATCGCCTCTTCTTCCGCACGGGCTGCGTCCCGAAGTATCCGCGAGCGGTCGCGCTCCCAGATCTGCTCCTCGACCCGAGGTGCAATGCCGGTACCGCCGGATGTGAGTGCCTTGCAGATCCAGCCTTGCGCCTTCCCCAAGTAGTCGCACTCGTTCGGGAAGTAGGTTGAGATGAACCACGAGAAGCGCTCCGTCAGTTGATCGGTGATGCCATTCCACCAGCTGTCGAAGAGCTCCATCGAAGCACCCTCGGCGAGCTTCGGGATAATCACGTCGGGCTCCGCAACGGCGGCGGAGAAGCTGAGAGCCGCTGGGTTCATCCGGGCGGCCGAGCCGGCAACGCCCAGCGCTTGGTTCAGAAAGCCCACCGATTGCGTGGAAAGGCTGTTGCTCAACGCCTCGCCGCGGTCCCAGGCCATCGCGACCAATTCGGCCGGCGTGTAGGTGGTAGCCATCAGATCCTCCTTTTCAGAATCACAGGCGAAAGCTCAAGGGAGCTCAGTTCGAAGTCGCCGCCGTCGGTGTTCGCCACCTCGAAGCGGAAGTAGTTGGCACGCAGGCCCTGGCCAACATCGACGCGCTGCACGCGGGCATAGGGGTCGCTGCGGCGCGCCGAGTAGGTGTAGGCCTGGCCGTCGGGTGCGCGCACCGTGATGCGCATCAGGCCATCGGACGACACGCCGAGGTAGGCGGGGCCCAGGCGCTTCAGCTGCGAGGTGCCGAAGGCCTGCAGGTCGGTCACCGCCAGCGCGTCGATCTGCTCGCCGGCATCGTCTTCGCCCTCCAGCAGGTAGATGCCGTCTTGCGCCGCGGCGTAGTAGCGGTCACCGATCCGGGCAAAGCTGTTGAAGGGGAAGCGCTCGTAGCGTGTTGAAGCTGACGTCGCCAGATTCACCGCCCAGACTTCGGCGCCGTCGTCGCCGCCATCAAAGCCCCCCCGGCCGGCGGCCGCGGAACTCAGGATGGCGTCGATCAGCAGTTCCAGGGACCAGTTGTCACGAGCTGCACCGGTGGAGGCGACGTCGGCGGTCTGGATCACCTCGGCCCCGATCACCGCTGAGACGGCGCCAACGGAGGACAGGACGACGGCGAGCACCATTCCAGCGCTCACTTCCGCAACGGCTGTCCCACGCGCAACGACCGAGGCGTAGCGATTGCCTTCTACCCCAACGCCAACGCTGACCAGCGACGCCAGGTTCCCGCGTCCCACCGCATACGGCCCGTCTGCGCCGAAACTGTCGAGCGCGGCAATCCGCCCCTCGTCCTGGTAAGCGCGCAGGCGGTCAGATGCCGTGCCTATGCTTCCGAGTGATGCCAGCGTGCCAGCGCCCACGCCATAGGCCGGGATCACGACGCCAGCTTCACCGGCGGAATCCAGCGCCGACAGGATGCCGCCGCCGTGACCGAAGGCGGAATCTCCTCCATGCGCATCAAGCCCAGCCAGCGCACCGGCCGCATGCACGAACTGCCGCCCAACTGCGCCGAGCGCCGCCAATTCGCCGACACCGCCCTGCCCTTGCAGGCCACCGCCGCGCAGCGCGGCCAGTTCGCCCGAGCCAGCAACCATTGCGACCACGGCGGGATCGCGGACTGCATCGCCGCCAGCGTATAGGCAGGCCTTCAGGAACAACGCACCCTCAACGGCCGCGGCTCCGAAGAAGATCGCGCCATTGCGTGAGAACAGCACGCTCGCGCCGGTGCGCTCCACGCGCCAGACCTCCTCCGTGCTATAGCTGTGGTCGCTCGGGATATCGGCGTCGATAGCCCCGGCCTGAATCACATGAACCTGACCGCCAGCGAAGTACAGGCCATGGAGCGCATCCTGGTACAAGGTCGAGCTGTCCTGACTGGCCAGGCCCACCACTACCCCAACCGCAGACCGGTCCACCCTGAACTCGATGTAGCCATCCGCCGGCAGGATGCCCACGGATCGCGCCGCAGCATTCCAGCCGAAGTGGTAGTCGGTCACCTCAACATCCGGCGTGCCCGGCGTACCTGGAACGGCTGGCACCACAACCGGCACCTGCATGTACTGGCAGAGCAGCCCGTCGATGGGCGTGTCCGAATAGACGGCCCCCGAGGCGCCCAGGTCGATATCGCCACTCGGACTGCCAACGCCAATCAGCCATGCCGGGTAGCACACCCAGGTCCATTTGTATGTCACATACGCCGGCGCTCCAGCCGTGCCGGGGCTACCTGCATACAGGACGCGGTCGATGTTCTTCTCAAGGTCAGCCATGGTTACTCCTGCAACGCCTCATCCAGCCACCACGGCGCGGCCAGATTGGCAGGGGCCGGGCTGCGATACGGACCGACGTAGAAGCACACGCCCAGATCTCCCGGCGAATCGAATGCGCCGAGCTCTCGCTCATCGCTTTGAGGCGGCGAGAGCAGCGTTCCGGGCGGAGCCACGAAAGGTCGGTCATCCGCCCTCCTCGATGCCGGGAACATGCGGGCTGCCTTCTGCCAGGAGGCGCCATCATCGGTAGAGGCGTAGAGCACGGCCTTGCCCCCCGTAACGACGGGCACGGCGACCGTGCATTGATCGGGCGCGCGCTCGGCGTCGTACTCAGTCACGACGAACATGCCCAGCGTGACCTGCGTCAGCTCGATATCCAGGCCGGCCAGGTCGGTTTCCTCCCACGACAGCCCGCCGTCAGCGGAGCGGAGAGCAATCACCTCGCCGTCGTCTTCCCGGTCGTAGTTCATTTGGACTCGGGCAAGCAGCACGCCAGGACGGATCACGATGGCGCGAACGAACGGAAGGGTTGCACTCTCGATCAGAGGCATCGCGACTTCCGCCCAGGTGGAACCACTGTCGCCCGAGTGGAAGGCACGCAGCTGGTAGCCACCGCCGTCCAGCCGCAGCGGCGAGAAAAACACGGCCGCACCAGGAGCGGGCGCTACCCAAGAGCCGAACACGGCCGCGCACATGGCGGCGTTGATCTCTGCTCCATAGCCACTCGCTTTCCAGGCCACTCGCTGCAGCAGGATCGAGGGGTCGTCGAAGGTGCGCGAGGTTGGATCGGCCTCAGGTGCGTCCGGCAGGCCGTCCATCCAGGCCGCGGCATCCACCTGCCCCCAGGTCGCGCCATAGTCGGTGGATCGATACAGCAGGATGCGGCCTGTCGGGTCGAAACTCTCTGGCAACTCCGGGTCATGCTGGAACCGGCAGGGAGTCCAGAGTTCGACCACTGGCACAAGCATCACGCCAGGCGCCAGCGCGCCAAGAGGCCCGGCCACATAGGAATGCTCACCGGCGGTGTCGTCCGGGATCGGCAGCATGCTCACTACCGTGCCAGCGCCGCCGCGCCAAACGCCCACGCCAAGCCGGACAGTCTGGAAACCATAGTCATCCGCGCGCCCCTCTTCCGTCGCGCCGATCACCATGGCAACGGCAACGGTCCCATCTTCCAGGATGCCTACCGGCACAGCTCCATCCAGGATCGCCGGCACGTCGTTGTGTGGGCAGGACTGGGCGGCCAAAGCGGCCGAGATCACATCAGCGTCACCCTTCGCTCCGTCGCGCCCCATATGGAAGACGTAAAGCAGCCACGGATCATCGGCCCCATAGAGCCAGCGATTCACCAGTTCGTTGGCCGGCGCCTCCGGCGGATCGCCGGTGTAGTTGTGGATCACTGTCGGGCAGGCGCGTGCCCCGGTATCCACCCGCGGCGCAGGCCGCAGCCAGCCGATGAAGGCCCGGCGGCCGGTATAGATCGCACCAACGCCACCACGCGCAACCGTCCAGAACGGCATGCGCTGGCGCAGCTCCGCCGTTCCGATGTACCGGTCTCGATCTGCGGCATCCCGAACCTGCGTTATGAGCACCACCTCTTGGCCGCCTGCAGGCTCATCCTCCGATAGCTCGACCCGGTCAAAGCCTCCCGCCTTGATGGCGGAAAAGCCCGGCCCGGAGGCCGAGAGGAATGGCGCATCGACACGCTGAAGGCCACGCAGCTTTCCTTCGGCGACAGCGCGAACCCCGGCCGGCCCGCGACCGAAGACTTTAGGAAAGCTCATGGATAGCCCCGCGCAGGTCGCGCCAGAACGATGGCGGAATGATCGGCACCGCTTCGACAACATAGGTCTGGGAAGCTGACCGGTGGATCACATGGATACGCTCATCCATCAGCGTCCAGGCGTTGACCATCCCTTCCATGGCGCCGGAGTACCCCACCGGGTAGCTCGACGCCTTGCCAGTCGCAGCGGGAGCGCGAACGCCGCCACCGGTATCGACGAGATCGTAGGTGGCCACATCGGATTGCCAGGTGCGCCCATCAACAGTTGCAATCGGCAACCAACCGCCGGCGGCGCAGACGAACACCGCTCCTCGCCACTTGGCCGGGTCTGAGCCGGCCTGTCGAATCTGTGCCTGTGCAACAACGGGAACCGGCAACTCTGTCTGCTCCCAGGCGGCGCCCGTGGGGCTCACCATCATGGACGGCCTGACGAAGCCAGCGCTTGGCGCATAGAACGAGGCGAAGTCACCATACACAGCTGGAAAGGCGTGCTGCGTGGAGCCGCCGCCGGCCCGCAGCACATAGGCGCTGGCACGGGTCGCCATTCCCGTCACCATGAGCGCGCCACTCGGAGACGCGCTCACGCCGGCGCCGGAATAGATGCCTTCGTTCGAAGGCTGAATGCGGCCCGCCACGGTAAGCGAGTTCCCTGCGGTGACGGCAAGGAAGGCTTGCTCCGAGAGACTGTCGTAGCCCTGGCACACCCACCGCCCCGCCCCGCCCCCGACCACATTGCGCACGCCGCCAGGGTAGTGCTGCACGAAGTCGGAAGGATTCACCGAAGAGGCAGCCACATTCCAGGTACGGCCCCCGGCACTCGTCAGGAAGCAAAGCTGGCCTCCTGAGGCCCGCATCACTTCGAACCCGAACGCAGAGCCATTGAAGTGGATATCCCACACGTCAGCAGACGCGTTGGCGTTGCCCAGCAGGCACGCAAATGGCGGGCTGACCGGCTCCCAGCTTGCTCCGCCATCCTCGCTTACCCGGACCGCCCCCGGCGCTACGGCGGACCAAGTGACACCGAACTGCACGGCCACCAACAGGCCATTGCCGGCAGCCACTCGGAAATCCCCAGGCAGCACCGACCGCAGGTGGTAGGTGAAGATCGGCGTCATGCCTTACACCCCAGGCATGTAGGGCCAGCTGAGGTAGTAGCTGTCGATGGGCTGCTCGTTGCCCACCACCAGGGTTGTGGAGGAGATCTTCAGGTCCCTGCTCGGACCGACCCCGCCCTGAACTCGACGCGCCATCGTGCTGGCCAGCCCGGTATCGTCGGGCGCCTGCAGACGGTAGAACACCGCCGGCAACGATTCGCCGCCCGCAACAATGGTGCCGCTCCATGCCTCCGAGGCGTTCTTTTGCAGCACGCCGTCGGCGGCCGCGCTGGCAAAAGTCACGCCGGTGCCGGTGCCGCCCACCGAAACGGTGGTAAGTAACGTAGCCGCGCCGAGCGCCGCATCGGCCGTGGCCGGCTCAGTGCCGGCATAGATATTCAGGACGTAGCCGTCCAGCGCAGCCTTCAGCGAGCCGCTGGCCATCACGTAGTTGCGCAGGCCGGTGCTGGTCTTGATCGTCATCGTGTATCTCCTGGAAACCGCGCTGAGGCGGATGTGAGTTCGTTGGAAACCGTCACCCGCAGCAAGCCACCCTCGCCCGGCTGCTTGGGCGACGCGAAGCGCACCACCGACCCGAGAATGCCGGTGGTGGCACCCTTGCCGCTGCTGGATGTGAGAAAGCCGCCGTACAGCACGTCGTCGCTGTTGATGGTCAGCTCGATGCGGTTGGCGACGTTGTTGATCTGGCCGCTGGCGGCGGCCGAGAAGGTGACCTGGGGCCGGTTCGTGCCGGCGTAGGCGGTGAATTCCGTGGCGGCCGCCGGCAGCTCGGCCATCGTGTCCTCCACGCTGGGAATGTAGTTGCCCTTGAAGAGCCCCAGATACCAGGACAAGTGCTGCCCCTCTCCACCGAAGCCTGCGGCGAGCAGATAGGTTGTCGCCTCCGTCGGCATCAGGTTCTTCACCACCTCCCGATCCAGGAGCCTGCCGTGCTTGTCGTAGGCCTCCACCTCATAGGTGAAGCCCACCTTGCCTTTCGAGTGCATTACCGATCCTCCTTTCGCACCACTTCTGCATCGATGAACGAACGCGCGGCCGCGACCGAGGCGCCGCTTCCGCCGCCCCGTGCCGCCGCCACTGCTTGATTGATTCCGCCCTGCTCGCGAACAAGAACTCCAGCCGTCTGTGCCGGCGTAACGGCCACGGCGCGCTCCTGCACCACCTGCACCTCGCCGCCCGGGCCGGCAACAACCAGGCCGCGATCCGACCACCACGCAGCCCCTGGTCGGGAGCGCAAGTGCGTGCCGGACCCAAAGGCGGCGCCGTAGGGCAGCACCTCGACGGGAGCGGCCTGCTCGATATCTCCGGCGAGCCAGTAGGTCTTATCGGCGCAGACGTAGCAGCCGCCCGACACAGGCTCAACAACCGTCACCGACGCAGGGAACAGCACGTAGTCGCGCACCGGATCGAAGAGCGCCGAAGAAAATGGCCGCGAATAGAAGAGCGCCGGCCCACTTGCCGACAGCAGACGACCCATGTGGGCGCGCACAATGCGCCCCGGCGGCAGCGGCCGCAGACTCAAGGTCGAGCAGAGAGCCTCATCACCGTCGGGCAGGACAGGTACGCTCACCAGCGCCGCACCCGGGCCGACGCTGGCGACACGGTAGAAGGCGTCGCCATTGCAGGGCGTCATGTAGATCACCGCGGCAGCCACGCCAGCCGGGAATGCCTGAGGCAGGCCGCCGATTACAACCGCGCCATCTGCAGTCAGCGTGATCTGCACCTGCTCTGCCGGTGCGGTCTCCTGGCCATCGTCGAGGCGGTACGTCACGACCACCTGGTAACGCCCGGCCGGCAGCGAGCCCTCGGCCACGGCATCCAGCATCGGCACCCACTGCGGCGGCTCAACCGCATGCGGCAACACCGCCCCGCCCTGGATGCGCCAGAACTCGACCCCGTTGGCGAGGAACACGCTGTCGCCAACCTGGGCGTAACTCATCGGCGCGCCGGGGGTAAGCCCATCCAGTAAGGCAACCGCGCTCAGTGCGCCATCCTCGCCAGCGGCAGCCAGGAACAGCGCGTCGTAATCCACGAAGAGCGCCCGGCCGTCCGCCAACTCGAAGAGCGAATGGCACGCCGTGCCGAGGATCTTGCGTGCATAGCCTTTGCGCCGCTGCAACGTCCCGGCATCCGTCAGATCGACGTTGATGGCGTTGCGGAGATACGCGCCATCCTCGGTGCCAAGCTTGTGGTCCGGCAGTCGGTTGTTGATGCCGAGGAAGGGGCCGAGTGTTACGGGGTTGGCCATGATCAGGCGGCGTCAGCGCTCAGCCGTTCCCGCAGGGCATAGCCCATCAGCGGCCAGATCTTCTGCACCGCGTTCTGACGGGCGATCTTGCGGCCGATCTCCGCGTTGAAGTTCTCCGGGCTGGCGCAGGCGGACTCGCCGGTGACGGTGAATCCGTTGCGCAGGCGCAGCACGCAGAAGGTGAGCAGACGCAGCGACTCGTAAGCCGTGGTAGCCGGCGGCGCCTGTGTCAACGTGTCGTATTCGTGTTCTTGCTGATACAGATTGCCAGCCTCGAAGGCGCCTTGCACACCATCCCATGCCGTGAAGTAGTGTTCGCTGGCGATCTCCGCTTCGATGTCGGCCGGCGTGACGCGCGGAGCAGTCAAGCCCTTGGCCTGGATCTCCTGCTCGATTTCCTGATCGTTCATTGCGTTCTCCAAAAGAAAAGCCCGGCGGATCGCTCCGGCCGGGCCTGGGTTGAATTCGGTCCTGCTCTACTTGCTCAGCGCTTCGACGCACTCATCGTGTAGCGCCTTGCACTCTGCTCCCCAACGAATCACCTGCAGCTCCCACTGCACTCGGGGCCAGCCCCGTGCCGGCGGCTCGCCGCACCTCTGCTGACACTCCGCCGGAATCGGCCGGATCGCCGTGGCCGTAGGCAGCGTAGATCCGGTCGATGAGCACGCGCTCAGCAGCAGACCACTCACACTGCAGACGATCAGGATCCGGACGAGCGTCAGCGATGACCGCATCAGCGCGCTGCGCGGCAAGGCCGCGGCGGTATGCGGCGGCAACGGCCCGGCGCTGCTCACCAGTCGCAAGCTCGCGCGTCTCAGCAAGGGCGGCCGCGGCGCTCTCGGCTGCAGTCTGAAGAGCATCGGCACGGCGGGATTCAGTCTTGCCATCTGCCAGCTGATATCCCAGCACGCCGCCCAGGCCGCCGCCGCAAACGAAGGCGAGAAGGCCGACCACCAGTAGATTGCGCACATCAACGCCCTCCCTCGGCGCGACTCAGGCCCATGCACGCCTGGTATTCCTGCTCGCGCCGATTGACCAGGCCCTGTACCTTCCGGCCGCCGGAATAAACCCAGCGCCGCAGCTCCCCGCATGCGCCTTCGTAGTCGCCTGCATTCAGCTTGCGCACCAGCGTCGAACCGCAGAAGGCGCCGCCGCCCACGTTGTAGGCGAAAGACACATAGGCGTCGTACTCGTGCTGGAAGAGCGGCACCGCCACGCAGCGCTTCAAGTCGCCCTCGAAGGTCTGCACGTCTCGCATGGCCCAGGTGAGCGCCTTTGGCGGGGTGATCGTGTCACCCATCTGCACGCCCTTCGTGCTGCCGAACCCGATGGTCGGGACGTCGCCTTTCACCGGGACGTAGGCCGTGCCGCGGTAGTCCTCCTTGAGCGCGATGCCCACGAAGCCGACGGCCGACAGCGACAGCGCCGCGACGGCGATACGCGCCTTACTCATCGTCTTCTCCATGCCTCCGCCGATCATGCTCGACCGGCTCCCGATGGAGCCGCCGATCACCGCGGCGCCGGTCCCACCGGTCGTACAGCTTGAAGCCCACGTTGGTCAGGTAGGTCAGCACGCCCAGCGCCACCGAGGCGTAGGCCGCGAACTCCACCGCGCTCAGGCCAAAAAAAAGGCCGCTCGAGGCGGCCGCGTATGTCGCTGCTGTCAGCGTTTTGTCCGTCATAGAGAACCTGCAAGTCGGAAAAGGTCGTCAAGCTGCGAATCCGTGATTCCCAGCTCGCTCACCAGCAGGCCGACCAGCGGGCTGTGCCGCTCGACCGTGCCGGCGAAGTCCCATTCGATGCGCGCCGCAGCGCCAGCATCTCCGGCCATGCCGGTTATGCCCGCTTCCACCTGATCGAGCATGCCGCTCTGCAGGAGCGCGAGGCGCGCTTGCCGCATCGTGACGACCTCGGGAACGACCGGCACAACAGGGTCGGCCGGTTGCGGCGTGTTGCCATCAGCTAGCCATGCGAGGTATTCAGGGTCGTAGACTGATCTGTATTCTTGGCGACCGTCTGAGAGGTGGCGAAACACGCCTGTATTTGCTGCGTCAAAAAATTTCCATTGAGTCATAGCTCGCACCCGGTGAAGATCAACGTAGTGGCTGCGTTGGCGTACACCCCACCTGCCTTGCCGCTGCTAGAGCCCCCAGAGGCAACCACGAAGTCAAGCCGTGCCCCCCACCGCTGGCACGCCCCGCTTGATATAGCGACGCTAGATACAACCACGTTGCCTACCCCTGAGTTGTTTGCGGTCCAATGAGCCGGCGTGACCGTCAGGCCGGTGGGGGCTACACGGGCAGTAACCGGGAAGTTGTATCCCACCACCAGCGTATTTGATGCGTCCCAATACCCCATGAGTGAGGCAGAGTTTGCAGAGTCGCAGATGATCGCCGGGCAGTACCGCTGACAAAGCGCCAACTCTGTGCCGATATGGCGATGCTCAAAGGGCGTTGCCGTCGCGCCAGCCTCGAGCTGAACATTCGCGACCGTGCCCGGGCCGAACTCGATTGTGGTGTTCGTGCCGCCGACGACGGTTGCAGTTACAGCCCCGCTGGCGCCGTACGATCCGCCGCCGATCCGCCCCTGTGCCGTACCTTCCCACGACAAAACGTATGTGCCGGACTGCAGGTTGATTCCCTCGACAACTTGCTGGAGGGTTTGCCCGCTCGGGATCGTCACGGTTGTCTTGCCGTTGGTCGTCGCGTAGGTTATGCCGCCGGTCGACGTCACTTTCCAGCGGTCGAAGGTGTATTGGCCGGCCGTTGTCGCCGCGCCAGAGGCGTAGGCACACTGATTGACCCGGAAATCGCCGTTGATGATGCGGTTACGGCCGGCAATGTCGGACGTCAGGGCAAGCGTGCCGGACTTGTCGGGCAGGGAGAGCGTCCTGGCGGCGGCAAGCCCGGCCGGATCAAGCGACGCCTTGCCGACTTGCAGCGAGTCACCCTCTGCCAGCAGGCGAGGCTCCCCGCCCACCCGGACGACTGGCCGTCGTGCTGCCATCAGAGCACCACGTACCCATCGTCGGTTGTGATCAGCTCGGACACACTCTTGGCCTTGCCGAGGTACTGGCTGATCTTATTGGCGTTGCTCGAGTTGGTCTCATCCAACGCCGTGGCCGTGACGGCACCAGCCGTGCCGAGGTAGTACTTGGAGCCGGGCGCCAAGCCGGTCAATGCAGAGTTGGTGCCATCCAGCGGATAGACCGTCGCGTCCGCGGCGGACGAAACAGCCTCGAGCACGTAGCCGTCCGCCGGGCGGCCGTTGCTGTTGTCCGCCAAGCGGACCTTGGCCACACCTGCATCCGCCCAGATATTGACGAACGTACCGGCGGCGAGCGCCTCGCTCGCCGGCAGTATCTGCGTGTCCGCACCGATACCCGCGGGCATCATCGACCCGTCCAGGCGGCCATCGTCGCCCAGAGCCGGAATCTTGCCGGCGTCAGCAGCGCCGACCGACGCCGCCTTTGCCTCAACCTGCTTGGTTTCCCCGCCGAGGCGGGCCAGGAATCGTTGCGCCATTTTGCTTACTCCAGATTGATGTGGTCTTGGATGTCGAGGTAGAGCCGGGTCGGAGACACGGCGTAGCCGATGAGAACGTCGTAGCCGTCGGCCGGCGGCGTTTGCGTGGGAATGCCATCGGCGCCGAGCCACACCCGGCCAGCGACCCAAGACCAGGCATCGTCATCGACCGGGCCGGCGCGCTGCACCGTGACCGGACCAGCCGCTGCGGCGGCGGTGAGCGTCAGGCCGGCAAGGAGGTTGATATGCTCGGCGTCGCGGTAATCGAGCATGCGGACCACGCCGGCGCCGTCCTCCCAGACGATCCGCAGCGCGGAGAGTGCGCCATCGGAAACGCGGGCGAATGCGGTCCCGCCGGCAGGGCCAATTTCACCCGGCGCGCCCGGCGGCCCGATCCGCGCCTCGGTCAGAACCATCGTCGGCGCGGCGCGCTCGGTCACAACCTGCAGCGGCGTCGAAGCCTCGATGACGTGGGCGCCGTCATCGCGCTCCATCACCTGGTCGCTCACGGCAGCACCTCGACCGCGCCAGCGGCGATACGCGTCGTCACGCCGCCAGCGCTGGTGATCCTCAGCTCATAGACACCGCGCTTCCAAGTCAGCGCTGCAGCGGCGTCCGCCGACAACGCCAGCGTGATCGTCTTGGCGTCGTCGTCCAACACGATGCCGCCGTCCGGGTCGGAGGTCAGGGCCAGCAGTACCGTGCCGCCCGGCCGGTCCAGCACCACCAGCTCGGCCGTGCAGCCGGCCAACGGCACCGGCGTGTAGGCGCGCAAGTAGCCGCCGCCCTTGTACTTCCAGCCGGCCGAGTTGATGCCGTTGAACTCCACCGTGTCGGCATCGAGCACGCGCACCGGCCGGTAGTCGTCCGGCGCCGGCGGCTCGCTGCGGGCGAGCAGTCCAGGCAGAGACGGCGCGGACACCACGGCTGCGTACCAGCCGTCCGGCAGCCCATGGCCGGGAACCGTCAGCGTCGCAGAAGGGGCCGCGGCCAGCGCGGCGATTGCGTGGAAGATGACCGGCTCGGCCGCCCACATGAGAACGTGCGAGAATGTCACGCCGCGGCGGATGGCGAGGTCCAGGGATTGGCAGCAAGTCATGGCGAACTCAGAAGGCGTTCATCCGCACCACTCGCGGCGACTTCCGGCGGTGCTTGCGCTGCACGTCGGCACTCGGCCGCACGCCGAAGGAGGCCTCGAAGATTGCCTCGTACTTCAGCGCCCGCGCCTCGTCGAAGGTGTCGGCGTCCTGCTTCAGGTAGGCGCAGCGCAGCGCCCAGTCCAGGAGCTTCGGGTGGTGCCGCGGGTTGATCTCCGGGCAATCTGTGTCCCGGGTCATGGCGCAGCGTGGCGCACGAATCACGGTGAGGCTCAGATCGCCAGCGATCTCCGGCGCACGAGCAAGGACAAGATGCGTCTCGGTCAGATCCCATCCGACCAGAGGCCGGGGGCGCTCACCAAGCAAGCGCACCTGGAGCACGTCGATCACCTCAGGCGCCAGCCGATAGGCTGACACCCCGGGCTCCAGCGCGATGCTCGTCGCCGAGCCGTCCGAGTCCTGGATCAGACGCGCACGGACGCACGCCTCCGTCACGGCCTCGTTCAGCCACCGCACCCAGTCCCGCGTCTCCCACAGATACGGCTCTGCGGTATCGCGGGCCAGGCTGCGGCACTCGGCGACAAGCTCGCGCAGGTTCATTGCTGATCGGTCTCGGCTTCGACGATCTGCCAGGCGGCGATCAGGTCTTCGGCAGAGATCGGGAAGCCGGCAACTGCGGCGAGCTTCTTCCGATTGGGAAGGCCCGCATCGGTGAGCGCGTCTTCGTCGGTCTCGATCAGCATCTTGATCGCAGCGACGATCAGCGCCTGCTTGGTCGAGTCCGTCGGCGGCGCATCCTCCGCGTCCAGGTCAGCGGCGGTCACACCCTCCGGAATGGCGCCCTTGGCCAGCGCATCGCGGCGAAACTGCACCGGCACATCACGCGCTTCCGGGCCGATGGTGATTGCGTGGCCGGAAAGGAGCGCGACATGGATCGGCTCGTCAGTCGGGGATTTCAGCTTCATGGAGTTCTCCTTGAACCCAGCGCCCGAGGGCGCCAGGTGGTCACGGGCTTAGCCCTGGGTGGAGTTGGAACGGCCCTGGACGACGTACTGCACCGTGAGGCGCGCCGTGCCCGCCGTGGGCGCCGCGCCAGCACCGACCCAGCGCACGGTGAGGTCACCACCGGGATGCACGTAGCCGGTGGGCACCAGGGCCACACGGCCAGCCGCATGGATGTTGCCGTCGTTGAGGTAGCGGTTCTGGGAGGCGGCATCACCAACGTCGATGACATCGGTGGTCGCCGAGTTGAACGCCTCGGTCACCGTGACATCACCGCCCAGCACGATGGCGTTGGGCGGCAATTCGATGGCGGCCAGGTCGACACCGCTCGCCAGGTCGGCGAAGCTGATCGCCACCATGGCCACAATGACCGACTGGCGGTTGAAATCCTTCTTGATCATGGTCTGCTCCTGAAAAGCATCAGGCCCGCTCGATGGCGGGCCCGTTGGGTTGGCTGGAGGTGAATGCCCTGGCGATCAGAGCGCCAGATCGACCGCCATGACACCGAAGTCCTGCACGGTGTCGCTGTCGTAGCGGCTGATGAACTGCGGCTTGAGGACACCTTGGTACGCCGCGATGGAGATCACGTCCTTGTTGTCGTGGTCATCCTTGCCTTCGTACCAATTGGCCGAGCCCCAGATGTCGGCATAGCCCAGCGCCTGGCAGCCCATCAACAGCGACCGGGTGCCATTGACGTTGCCGCCGGAACCCCACTTCGAACCGCTGGCCGCGCCGGCCGTGTTGAACACACGGTTGTTGGTGTGAATCACCAGGCCGTCCATGGTCAGGGTAGCGCCGGTGAAGATGGGGTTCTTGGCGCCACGGTCGCCGGCGTTGATGACGGCGTCGCGGAAGTCCGGATCCTTCTTCAGGCGGGCGAAGGTCTTCGGATGGCACAGATAGACCATGTACTCCTGGCCACCCATGCGCAGCGGCTTGATGCCACGGGTGCGGGCCTCAGCCATCAGATCCACGATCATCCCGTACTTCGGCACGCTGGTTGCCGAGATCTGGGTGGTGTCGCCATCCTGGAGATCGGTGCCATCGAAACGGAAGTGCCGGCGGCTCGAGGGCGCCCGCACGTCGTCGGCGAACTCCAGCGTGCGCAGATCATCCTGGGCACCGATCAGCCGAGTGGAGCCGTCCGTGTTGTACTGATAGCCGATGCCAGAGGCCGTCAGCATCATCAGCTCTTCGGTGATGTTCGCGCGCCAGAAAGCAAGCTTGTCGCGCGCCTCCTTGCGGAAAGCGAAGACCGAGCGCTGGTCATCGACGCGGCCCTTGCTCTTGGCGCCGTTCCGCATCTGGTCGGTGTGGATCTCGACCCACGAGGATTCGAGCGCCTCTTCGCGGCCCTGCAGCTCGTTGTCGCCGACCACACCGGTGCCGCGCATGTCGGCAACCAGGCCGATCAAGGCGCGGTCGCCCTTCTCGGTCTTCTTGAGCTCGGTCACGTACTGGACGATGGAGTTCTCGGAGGTGCCGAGGAACTTGGTGAAAAAGAACGCTTCGCGGAAAGCCCGGATCGATTCCTTGACCCAGAGCTTCCGCTGCTCTGGCTGCAGTGCGCCCAAGGCAGAGTGAGCCATATCAATCTCCTGATGGTTTGGGAAATCGCTGGCAGACGGGCCAACAACCGACGCGAGTTACCGCCACGCGCGGGGCTAAGACGCAGACTCTCGAGCTGCGGGCCGGCAGGGTTTTCCGCTCCCTGCGAAGCTGGCGCATCGGGTACGCCCCGAAGCGGCGGCCCTTCTGGCTGGGCGGCGCCAATGAAAAGACCCGCACTAGGCGGGCCTCCTCGGTAATGCAGTGATGCGCTCAACCTCCGGCGAGCATGCGGTCCCGCTCGGCGTCGGAGAGCTTCTCCCAGTCGGCCTGGTTTTCGACCTGCGGGCCCGGGGGTGCAACGCGGTTGCCGATACCGGCGGCAGGTGCTGGCGCTTGAGCGGTGGAATCCGCTGCAGCACGCGCCACAGCAGCGGCCTTGCGAGGATCAACAGCAGGGGGCAGGGGCGCCTCCTGCGGCTTGTAGGCCAGCGCCACACGTTCGGCCGCCTTCTCCAGTGCCTGGGCGGGCGTCATGCCCTTGTGGGCATAGAAATCACGCCACTCCACCAGGTCGGACATCGCCTGCTCGTTCCCATCGATGTACGGATGTGCCGCCAGTACCCGAGCTGCAGCCTGAGCCAAGTCGTGCTGCTCCTGGGTCTGGGTGGCATTCGCTTCGATGCGCGCGGTAGCCTTGGCCAGTGCCTCTTCTTCAGCTGCCCTGCGAATCTCGGCGTGAATCTCGCCCAGCAGCTTCGCCGCGCCTTCCGGATCGCCAGCCAGCAGCATCTCGCCGTAACGCTTCTGCTTGCCCACCATGTCGAAAGCGGGCTCCTGCTCTTCCTTCTGCACAGGAGCAGCAGCGCCGCGCAGCTGCGCGAGCTCCGCTTCCAATCGCTCGGCCCGCTCTTGCTCGGCGCGCCACTTCGAATTCACTTCATCGAAGCGAGCACGGGGGATTGCCGGGTCACGCTCCTGGCGCTGAGTCGGTTCGCCTTCAGCGGCAGCAGCGGGCTCACCCTGCCCTTCCTCCTTCTCCCCTTCCTGCGTCTCGCCAGCGTCGGGACTCTCGCCCTCAGCGGCAGCGGCCTGGCCAGCCTCTTCCTGGCCGGCTTCCTTTTCCTCGTTGGCCGGTAGGTCCAAGCCTTCCAGGTCCGCGTCCGAGGCGGGCGTATCGATATCGTCGAACATGGTTACTCCATCAGGGCTGACCGCCCTCGATCCCGGCATTCATGCCGACGGAGGGATTCGCTGGGGTCAGCGGGTTGGTGTTCTGCTCAGGCGGTGCCACCGCGGGCGCATCAATGCTCGGGATTGCCGGCGCGGCGTCTTTGTCGATGCCGCCGGCGGACTTCCACATACCATCCGCCGCGGTGGCGATGGCCGGGTTCTGTGCGACCAGCGTCGCCGTCTGGGCCGACGAGAACATCCCCTCGATGGATTTGTTCACCGCCTCGGCTCGAGCGCGCTCGGCCTGCGCCTCGGCGAGCCTTGCCCTGGCCTGAGCCAGCACCGCTTCCGCCTCGGCCAGCGGATCAGGCGGCGTCGCGCTGGCCGCCTCCATCTGCTGGATGATCTCGTGCTTATCCGTCAGGTTGCTGTGGCGGATCACAACGGAGTCCGGCACGCGCACGCCGGCGCCGCGCATTTCCATGGCTTGCTGGAACTGGCCGTTCTCGAAAGTCACCTGCATCGGCTGCTCGGTCACAACGACGTCGTACTCGCCCGACGTCATGTCGTTCAAGTAGCCACCGGATTCGGGTACCCACTGGTTGATCGTCAGCTCTTCCTCGACTTCCTTGCCCGACAGCGGATCCGTCTTCGTGATGCGGAAGACCCGCTCGCTGTCGTAGTACTTGGTGATGGCGTAGTCGATCCAGTCGGCAACCATCGCCCGCGTGCGCGCCAGATTGTCCAGCGGCACAGCCAGTCCCTGCTGAGCGGCAAACTGCTTGCTCTGAATTGCGATGCCAGAGGTTTCCGGCCCCTGCGTACCGCGCATCGCGTCCGGGACCGTCACCTCCTTCAGCGTGCCGGCGGCCCGGTCGATGATGCGATCCACGCCGGCGGGAACCTGGTTCGGCTGGATCTTCTGAGGCGGCCGCTTGCCGGTCGCGTACTCGACCACCAAACCGGTTGAGGCGCCGAACTCCTCAAGCTGCTCGGTCGTCATGTTGGTCAGGCTGTCCTGCTCTACCGCCCAGCCGCTGTTGGCCGTCGTGTTGATGATGTGCACGTACTGGCTGACCGCCTTGTTCAGCGCCTCTTGCGGACCGACGGCGTTATCCACCATCCCGCGCGTCTTGCCGCGGCGGAAGTACGGGAAGAAGGGCACAACGGTGAATCGGTCGTAGGGGCTCCAGGTGTCATGCAGCAGCGCATCGCAGGTACTCACGATCCAGCGCACCCGCTTCATCATCCGTCGCGTGATGAAGGCGCCGTTGGCGCGCAGCTGCTCCAGCACTTCCGGCTTCTCGTCTCCTGCCAGCTGCCGCACATCGCCGCCAGGGAAGATCGCCACCTGCATCTGCGACAACACCCGCTTCTGCCGGTCGATCACACGCAGCCTGCGCGGTCCGCCTCCGGCGTACTCGGCGTCATAGCGTCCGGTGTCCTGCCAGCCGAACTTGTTCCGTGACGTGCCATCGTCGTCGCCCTCGCCGAAGTCTTCATCCCCAAGCGCTCGCGCGCCTTCGGCCCTGAGTCTGGCGTCCTTGCCATACTGACCTTCGATCTCATCCAGGGTGAGCCACTTGCTGACCGTGACATCCGCCCAATCCTTCGGGTCGTAGCTCTTGGCGTCCGGGTCCGGCATCACATCTAGAGGGTCCAGGACGGAGATGGAGAGCTCGCCCAGCACCGCATCGTCGTAGCCCATGCGCACATCGAAGAACCCGCGCTGCTGGATCATGCCGTCGCCGAAGACCTCGGTTTCCTTCCAGTGCAGCCGGCAGTTGTCCGCGATCTGCTTGGCGACCTTGGTCCGCACCTCGGCGAGTTCCTTCGTCGCATCGCCGCCTCGTGGCCGGAAAGCGATGTCCATTCGGTTGTGGATCTGATAGCCCACCGCGGCGTTGATCGCCGGCATCACCTCGTTGAACTCGTAAGCCGGCCGACCTTGCTCGTGCAGTATCTCCAGGTCTTCGCGCGACCACTGCTCACCGCCGCCCAGGTAGAACCCCTCGAGGCGGGACGCGAGCCGGGTGTAGTCCCGATGCCCCCGGCTCACGCAGTACTGGTAGCGCTCCCAGTTTTCGCGGGCGAGCTGAGTCCCATCCTGCTCGTGCGCTTCGGCAGGCTTGTCGTTCTCAGTCATCCGGTGTTCCTGTTATGCGGCTTGAGCGGAGCCGCGGCGGCGGCGCACCCGGTCTCGCCAATCCCCGCGCGGCATCGGCACCGCGAACCGCAGCATCATGTACGCGTACCGGCTCGCGCTCAGCACGTCGTCGTGTTCCTTCACGATCCGGCCATCCTTGCGGTGATACAGCCGGCGCTCTTCCAGCCACAGCGGGCAAGTCGAGAAGACCTTCCAGCGGCCTGTCTGCATGCGCTCCAGCATGTCCTGCACGCCGGCCTCCACACTGTTGCCACCCGGCACCGTCTTGCCGTTGATTACCTTGTCTGGCCAGGTCGCCGTCGCCGGCAGCATCTTTAGGCCGTGCGCCCGGTACTGGTCGGCCAGCGGCTCACCCGATCCTTTGTCGTGCTGCAGGCCGTCATGCGGCCACGCCCACGGCAGCCAGGCGCCCCAGGGCTTCACTGCCGCCGCATGCATCGCCGGCACCAACTCGCTGGCTCTGTGCTCGCCGATCAGATAGACCACGTCGCTGTCTGCGTCGTAGGCCAACCTGGCCGCACCGGTCGGGTGGTCCCAGCCGAAGTCCAGGCCAGCGATCTGCTTCCAGTGCGCCGGAATGGGGAAGGGCTCCACAACGATGTCGTCCTCCACAACCGGGAAGATCAGGCCGCTGCCCAGTGTCGGGATGCCTTTCGCCCGAGCCTCGCGCTCATGCGCCGGAAAGCTGGCGATGATCCGCGCCCGTTCCTCCGGCGGGATGTGCTCTGCATCCTCGATGGTCATGTTGATGTCGGCCCGGTCGGGCGTCGCATCCTTCCCAAGAAAGCGCAGCACCACGCTCGACATGCCCTGCAGCGGCGTGAAGGTCATCGCCGCACAACCGCCGGTGGCGATCGTTCGCGCCAACCCCTCGTCGTAAATGTCCTCGGGCGGCTCCTCGTCGAACCAGACGAAATCCACCGGCGGGCCCTGCCACTTGCGTCGGCCCTGCGCGTAGTACTTGAAGCGCAGCAGCGACCATCCGCCAGACTTGTGCCGGACCTTGATGTAGTCGTACAGGTTCGCCACGCCCGAGGCCATGCCGTAGTCGCCTAGGCAGCGCGCCGGCACCGAGCCCGTACCCTCATCACCTGGCAGCCCGAGCAGCGCCCGCTGCGGGTTGTCGCGGGTCGATTCGCCAGTCTCGGAGCTCGCCCACACCACGACCGGCCGATCCCATCGCCGACCGTTCCACCAGTCCGGATACTCGCCCGTCAGGTGATACGAAACCTCAGATGCGCATGAGAACGTCTTGCCGTTCTGGTTCCCTGCCCGCAGCAGCCGCTCGCGCTTCGTCGCACCGAGCTCATGGAAGAGACGCTGCTTCGTGTATGGCGCATAGCCGACGATCTTCTCGCGGTTGAGCTCAGCCAGCGCCTCCGCCAACAACGCATCCTGCTGGGCCGGCGTCAGATCCTCCAACCAGGCGAGTGGATCAGCCTCGGCGCTTCGCAAGGCCTGCGAGGCGGTCACGGATGGCCTCGATCTCGTTACGGCTCAGCTCGCCCAGCAAGCCGGCACGCTGCTTGTTGTCCTTCTCGAACATCCCCAGGAACTTCATCGCCTTCTCCAGCGCGCTGTTCTTGTCGACGATTCGGTACTTCTTGAGGTGCCCGACAAACACTCGGCTCTCGCCCGTGCCCTCGTACTGCTCCAGCACCTCCAGGCCAGCGATGCCAGCCGCGGTGTCGTCGTCCAGTTCGTGGATGCCCTTCGGGCTGCCGTCGTCACCGAAGAGCCGGCGGGGATCAAACAGCGCGATCCGGCCGAGCTCACGAAGCACGCGCTCAGTCGTGAGCTCGGTGCGGCTCTCCAGTACCTTTCTGCGATCCTCGATCAGCTGCCGTACCTTGATGTCTTTCAACAGCCTGGAACCCTGCTGATCCGCCGTCATCTCGCTGTAGCCAGCCTCCACCGCGGCGGCTGTCGCATTGCAGCCGTTCCGGATATAGGCCTCGACGAACGCCTTCCGCCGCAGCTCCGCAGACTGCCGAGACGTACCCGCCTTGACGCGAGCCTTCCCCGCAGCCTTCTTCGGCTTCGCGTTGGTCTTCTCGGTCATGGGCAACTCTCAGGGAAATCAGGATCCAGCTACGGGACACACGCGCCTCTCGGCGCCGCCGGCCTCTCACCGGCGTGGATGGATCACCTCCTCGCGGTGATGATCGGGACAACTGGACTGGAGCGGACCGCGGAAATGAAAAAGCCCGCTCGGCTTTCGCCTGCGGGCTTTGGACTCACCATCTCTATGGTGCCGAAACAGATTACCGCCGACTGCCGGAAATTTCAACTTTTCCACTCCTCCCCCTGAATAGTGGACTCGATTAACAGGAGGATGCGCCTTGAGCAGGGCAGATGTTCGGCGGTTGCAACCACACCACCGTGCTGCATGCCCCCTGCAAGATACCTCTCATCGACCCTATGCAGTCAGCCCTCAAGGAGCCCAAATGAATACACGCTTTCCGAACTGGTTTCGCCTCCGGATTCATGGCCGGATGAGCGAGGCAGCCGCAAGCAAGGCCGGTATGGCACTCGCCATAGGGGCGGCTGTTCTGATGGGATGTCTCGGGGCCGCATTCTTGTTGGCGACCTATTCGTGGACCATCCCTACACTGACGAGCGCCCCATCCGCAGCAACAGAGGCAGAGCTCTCCACCTCCCGCAATCTCCCCTTGACCCGCTGCCACCGGCGGGTCATCGTTGCGGCATCCATCCCGAACTCGTTGCACAGGTCGGCCAACTTCACCGGCCGCCCGAAGTACCTGCAGATCAACTTCAGCACTAGGCGCGTCGGATGAGCGCCTGTGGGCAGCGCCGCAACCGCCGTCCGCAGCAGCCTTGGCAGCGCCTCTTCGAACTCCCTGTCAGTGACAACGTACCGGCACACCAGCACGTAGCGGTAGTCATGCGGCAGCGCTTCCACAACCCGCTTCACGCTCCCGGCCACGGCAGCGCCATCCAGGCCATGCAGACCACGGCCCGAGCCCAGCCCCAGCCCGCGCATCATCTTGCCCATGAGCGTCATCGGGTACTGCTGAGTGTTGTAGGCGTAGGCGAATCGCAGCGCCTCGTGCCCGCTCCTGAAGAGCGCCTCTTCCTGTGCCGTCGCCGTCGTTGCCATCGCCCTACACTCCTTCATCTCAATCAAATTCCACCCCCAGCTCGCTGGCCGCGTACGCCTGGACCTTCGCCAGGTACTCGGAAAACTCGCCAACCGTCATCTGCGTTGTGCTCTTGCGCCGCGTCACGATCTCGCCGTCGGGCAACACGACCTCATCGCACACGCCGAACCGTCGAGCGAACATTTCGTGCCACACGTCCTTGTCGTACCGTCGGCCATCCACCCATCCTTGCTCAGCGATGGTTGTCAGCACCGCACCCCAGTAGAAGCGGTTCTGCTCGGCGTTGCGCTTGCGGTCTTCCGCCGTGACGATCACGCGCAGCGGCTTGCCGTTGTCGATGCACGAACGGGCGTTCGCGGCCACGAAAGCGGCCAGCGCCTTCCATGCCGGCTCGGCCTTGAGCACGAATTCGCGGTAGAGCGCGCTCATGCGGCCGCCTCCTGCAAAATCCTCCCGCTCTTCGAATCAATGACCCCGAGAGCACAGGCTCGCCACAACACGGTATCTACGGCAGAGACCGTCAGCCCCGTTTCACCGGCCAGTCTTTCGCACAGCGCCTGAGCTGTGCAGCCCTCCCGATCGGCAAGACTCTGCAGGTGGACATCTGGTTTCGCGTACGGGAGCCCGAAGTTCTTGGCCAAGTGATACTTGGTGATGGGGCCGACCCACGGCAGGCTTTCGAGATATGCCAGCTTGTCGTCTGCGCGGTTGTACCCGGCAAGCAAATCAGCCCGCTCTTCCCATACGCGCTCTATGGCTGCCGCTTTCCCTTTGTGCCCGAACGCCTCACGCACCGGCTTGCCAGACCACAGCGCGTCCATACAACGCTCGAAAATGCCTTGCGCCACAGTGTTCTTCATGCCGCTGTTGCAGATCACGAAAATGACATCCTGGGCGAACTGCACCCCGCCCACCGGTGGCCGTACGTTCAACGCCCACGCAATGTCGTCCTCAGCCACTTGGCCAAGCGCCGCCCGAATCCGGCCGAACATGCGGCCATCGATTACCGTGCAGTCATCGCTCACGCCAGCACCTCCGCCACAGCCACCGAAGCCCCCGGCGTTTCGCCGTAAAGCTTCTTGATCGTGACCTCACACACCTGCTTGTCGTCGATGAACACGATGCCGTTGCAGGCGTCCGCGATGGCCTTCAACACGTTGTCGCAGTCGGGTTTCGTCGTCGGCCGGATTGCGCCGGCCAGCGCCGCAGCCCGCTTCCTCTTCGACCAACTCGCCGGCGGCACGGTGACCAAGTGCAACCCCATGCTCACGGCACCGGCCATCGGCGCACGCCCTTCCATCGCCTGCCGAGCAACCAGCGCCACCAGGTTCTCGTAGCGCGCAGTCGCATCCGGGGTATGCATGCGGATGCTGTTGCCCATACGGAATGCGCGGGGCCGGCCCTTTCCTACCGGCTCACCCGGCACGGTGAAACGAATCATCGCCACTCCCCCTTCTCTCCTCGATTGCCCATCTCCCACTGCCGATTCGCATCGGCCTGCAGCGCCGCGTACATCGGACTGCGCTTCATGGCTGCCATCGCCGCGGCATTGCGCTGCGCCCGCCACCGGAGGAGCTGACGCACCAGGCAGCGGTGCATGTGCTCGGACGTGGATGTCAGGCCTCTTTCAATCGTTGAAGGCATATGCCCTCCCCGCTGACGTCTCCGCCTCGCGCTCCACCCACCCCGGCGCCAGGTCGCCGAAGCTGGTGTATGCCCCCTGCCACGAAAGACGCACCACACCCGTCGCCCCCTGCCGGTGCTTGCGGATCAGCACCTCGGCCGTGCCCTTGTCCGGCGAGTCGGGGTTGTAGACCTCGTCCCGGTAGAGCATCAGCACGATGTCGGCGTCTTGCTCGATGGCGCCGGAGTCGCGCAGGTCCGACAGCACCGGGCGCTTGTTCGGCCGGCGCTCCAGGTCGCGGTTGAGCTGGGAGAGCGCGATGACCGGGCAGCCCAGCTCCTTCGCCATCGCCTTCAGGCCGCGGCTGATCTGCTCGATCTCGCTGTTGCGGTTGCTGGACTTGGAGGGCGTGCCCTCCATCAGCTGCAGGTAGTCGATCACCACCAGCGAGAGCGGATGCCGGCGGCGCAGGCGCTGCACCTTCGTCCGGATGTCAGCCAGGCGCTGAGCGGGCTGGTCGTCGATGAAGAGCTTCAAGCCCTGTAGACGGGAGACCGCGCTGGCGAAGCGCTCATGGTCATCCGAGCTCAGCTCGCCCCGGTTGATGCCCTCCAGCGGGATGCGGCCGACGCTGGAGAACATCCGGGCCGCGAGTTCGAGGTCGGCCATCTCCTGGCTGAACACCGCCACGGCGCCGCCGCGCTCGGCTTCACGGGTGGCGATCTGCATCGCGAAGGAGGTCTTGCCCATCGCCGGGCGTGCCGCGACCAGCACCAGGTTCCCCGGCCGCATCTGGTGCAGCACCGCATCCAGGTCGCGGAAGCCGGTCGGGACGCCGTCCTGCTTGGGCTCGAAGCGCTTGCCGAACTCCGGCAGGAAGTCGCGGACGACATCGGCCATCACCCGGAGGCCACGCTTCTCGCCCTGCTCCTGGCTCAGCTCGGCAACCGCGGCCGACGCCGCCGCGATCTGCTCGCCGATGTCGCCACCTTCGTGGGCCAGCGCGGCGATACGGTCGGCGGTGGCGAGCAGCGCCCGACGGGCGGCCATTTCGCGGACCCGGGCAATGTGGCCAGGCAGCAGCGCGACGCTGAAGCCGGAATCGCTGCAGGCGATCCAGTAGCCCAGCTCCTCGCGGGCGGTACCGCGGTCGCGCAGCAGGTCCTGCAGGCGAACCGGATCGACCGGCAGGCCCTGCGACCAGGAGCCGAGGATGGCGGCGAAGGCTTCGCGGTGGGATTCGCCGGCGAAGGCGTCAGGGCGCAGGCCGTCGATCTGCTCGAGCAGGATCTGTCCCTGCAGGCAGCAGCCGACGATGACCTGCTCGGCTTGGAGGGCGAGGAGGCTCATGCAGCCTCCCGGAACTCGGCGTCAGCCTGCATGCCTGTTGTGCTCAGCCGGAACGCCTGATCGCGCTCAGACCAGCACCACAACCGTAGCCAGTTCCCCTCAACGGCGTTCAAGAACACCCGCCGCCAGTCGGCATAGCGCTTCTTCGCCGCCTTCTCGTCCCGCTGGTAGCGCTGCTTGAAGCGCAGCCAGGCGAGCTGAATCCAGTCGGCAGGCAACTTCACCTTCTCCGCGTATCGCCAGACCGGGGCGTACTCGGAAATGGCTTTTTCGCCGGTGGTCTTCAGCTCATCCAGCCAGCTGGCAAAGGTCTGGGTCTTCCGTTTTTGTTTCGCAGCGATAGGGGGGGCTCCTTCCTGAGCGTTAGCGAAGGAAGGAGAGGGGTTTACTTCTGTTCTGTTCTGTTCTGGGGCGTTACTGGAACGGTCATGTAACGTTTCATCGTCTTTCTCTTTATCTGCCGCCTGCTTTTTCTTCTCCCGATGAGCGCGAACCCGCGCCGTGCTTGAGTCTGAGGCGTACTGCCGTTTGCTCCAGTTGCACAGCGTCCAGTCGGATTTGATGAACCCTTTGCGCAGAAAGAGCGCTTTTGTCTGGGCAACTTCCTCTTCGGAGATGCGCATCGCGAACGCGATTGCAGCATCGCGTTCTGTTTCATGAAACGTTTCAATGCCGTTACTGCACTGCAAGCAGAACAGCATGATGAGCCGGCGCTGCATGGCCTCGCTCATCATCTGAACCTTCGGGTCCGAGGCAAACTCGGCGTACAGGCGGAGCCAGTCCATCAGCGCAGCCCCCGCTGTTTTTCCATCGCCTGCACCCGCTCAGGGCTGCGCCTGCGGATCAGCCGCACGAACTCATTTGCGGCGATCCGGCGCAGGCGGTCGCAAGCCAGCATGGCCCATTTGGCCGCCCAGATCCTCGCCTCAAGTACCGCGTCCCGGAGTGATGTCATCGCGCCCACCTCATGTCTGTGATGGGAGATGAGTCTCCCCGCTGGAGATGCCGCTGCCTACGCGGAAATGCCGACGTAATCGGGGACTTAGGTGCAGAAATGGAGGACGCGGAGAAAAAAGTGCTCATGTGGCCTCCCGTGTCAGCGCAAGCCAGGCCGCTGCCGCCTGGAGCGGGACTTGTCCGTTGCCAGCGCACTTGATGCGGTCCATCCGAGAGGCCAGCCCATCCACCACTCGGCAAACGCCGGCGTCAGGCGGTGACCAGTCGTATGCGCCAACGTATCGCGCAGCGGCTTCGATCGTTTCTGCGTCTGCTGCAGATAGCCCGCCTCGCCGTACGGCGACTTGTAATCGGTGGCGCAGAGCGTCGGCAGTAGGAACTTCAGAGCGGTCGGAAGTCTCTTTTTGCCCCGAGCGGTCAGGGCGGCACCACCGGAGTTCTTCCAGTCCCGTGCGCATAGAGTCGGGAGGCGTTTGAGCGCTGTCGCCAACCCATCCCCGCTGTTCGCGCTTGCGCCTTTCCTGTTCCAGTTGCCGCATACCGTCAGCGTTGGCAGCAAGGAGCCACCAGCGCTTGCGCTCATGACCGGCGCCAACGTCAGACGCGGCAAGGGTTCCGTCTCGCCAGGAATATCCACGCGCCACGAGGGCGGCGATGATGTCTCGCCGGCCTTTGGTGCGGATGCGCGGGGAATTTTCGAGCCAGACGAGGCTGGGCCGAACAACGTCAATTGCTCGGAAGACCTCCCAGACGAGGCCGCTGCGCTCGCCGGCAATGCCTGCGCCGCGACCAGCCGCAGAAACATCCTGGCAAGGGAAGCCCGCTGCGAGGCAATCCACGCGGCCGGCCCATGGAGAGGAGTCGAACTCGCGGACGTCGCCTTGATGGACGTGCAGCCTAGGGAACCAGCCCTCTCTAGTTCGCTCACGCAGGACGTTGCAGCAGTGGGCATCCCACTCGACGGCGACGATAGGCTGATGGTCGAGGATGAGATCGGCGAGGAGCCCTCCGCCCGCTCCGGCGAAAAGATGCATGGTGCGCATGCGCTCACGCCGCCTCCATCGCCGACGCACGGCGCGCAACGAGGATCACCACGTCCACCGAGGTGCCGGCGAACTCGTTCGCATAGATCTTCGACCACTCGCAGGCCCAGCCCGGCAGCACGTCCTTGTTGCGGGCGCTGGCCGGCAGGATGGCGACGAGGCGGCCGCCGGCGGCGAGCAGGCCGGCCGCGTGCTCGATGTGTGCCTGCCACCGGCCTTCGCTGAAAGGCGGGTTCATCACGATCCGATCGGACAGGCGCGCATCCCAGCGCAGGAAGTCGCCCTGCACTACGCTGTATCCCTTCGCCTCGAGCACCTTGCAATGCAGCTTGCTGATCTCGATGCAGAGCGTCCGGTCCTGCGGCATCAGATCCGCCAGGCCGCCGGTGCCGGCGCTGGGCTCCAGGCATGTGTGATCCGGCCCGATCTCCGCCAGCGCGATCGCCGCCTCGGCAACGTTCGCCGGCGTCGGGTAATACTGGTGCGCCTTCTGGTCGGGCAGGCAGCCGCTGGCGATGATGTCGGCGATCACCTCGCGCGGGTCGTATTCGAAGGCGTAGTACGTGCCGCCGCTGTCGTTCTTGGTCTTCACGCCGCCGATGTAGGCGATGACACGCTCGGCCTTGTCGGCTACAGCACCCTTTCCCAAGCCGCCGCGAGGCTGCAGCGCATTCCGGATCTCGACGCGCCGGTACTTGTTTCGCCAGGCATCCGGCCCGGTGTTCTCGCCCATGTTGTAGGCCGTTTCCAAGTGCTCCAGCACGGCGATGACGGCGAACGGCAGCGGCCGGCCCATCATCACGAAGTCCTTCGGCTTCTTCTTCGGCTTGGCGCGGAATTCCGGCGGGATCGCGAGCGGGTATAGGTGCGCGAGCACGCAGTTCAGTCGCCAGGCCATGTCCGGGTGCACCTCGAGGTGCGCGGTGCCGCACTTGTAGGCGCGCAGCCGTAGCGCGCCGCCGTCGAGCGTCACCCACTCGCCGCGGCGCTCACGGCGGGCGCGACCGACAATGCTCGACGTGCTGTTCCACTGCGGTTCGTCGCGCCCCATGAACTTGGCGATGACGCAGCGCAGGTCGTTGATGTAGCCCACGCGATCTGAGCGGCTGTAGCCGTACTCGTCGGTCAGGTAGGCGATGATCATTCGCTTGCCGAAGGCGGCAGGGGAATTCGTCACGTGCTCGCCTGAGAGCGCGCGGAAGATGCCGTCGACGCGCTCGGCAAGGAACTTGGCGCGGCTGGCGAGCAGTCCCTGCAGCGTGGCGCGGACGGTTTCTTCTTCGAAATCCGGCAACGGCGGCGTCTCCCACTCCTTGCTGTCGCGGTGCTTCCTGACACCAGCCGGATTGCGGATCTGGGCGTTCCACTGGTTGCGGCGATCCTGCGGCATTGCGTCATAGACGTCGGTTAGCGAAAGTGCCTTCTGCCAGTAGGCGGCGTTCAGCGCGGCCACGGCGCCGTCTCGCCGGAAAAGCTGGGCGGCTGAGGCGCTCATCGACGTGCGGCCGCGGTCATCGGTGGCGTTACCGTCCAAGAAGTAGCCGATCACGGCCTTGCAGACATCGCTCTCGGAGAACGACGCGACCTGCTTAATCCAACCGCGGGCCTGCTTGTACTCGGCAGCCATGCCGGTGACGAGGTCCGTAGCGGCAGGGGCGAAGAAATCGCCCATGACTTCTTCGAGTTCAAGAATTGCGCCCATCACAGAGCTCCCGAAGAGAACAAATCCAACTGATCAGCCAGGCTCCTGGCGCTCACGCTCTTGACTACCCCGGCCGGCGCGCCTTCCATGAAGACGCGGACGCGGACGCGGACGCGGACGCGGACGCGGCGCTGGCCGATCTTTTCGACCAGTGCGGGGAAATGCAGGCCTTCGCCAGGAAAGTAGGTGTAGGCCTTGCCGACCTCGACGTTTGCGAGCTTCATCACCATCCCCTCCCCCGCGCCAAATCAATCACCGAGATCACCAATCGCAGCAGGACCGCGAGTGCCTCCTTCATCAGCTCCCAACTCGTCCGCGCCACCCAGGCCAGCGCAATAAGCGCCACCGGCAGCACCACGAACAGCAGGAGCGGCGAAATCAGCAGCCAGACGGGAAGGTTGTAGCGGCCGACGACCTCAGCGAGGAGAAGCGCCAGCGCCGCGAGGACGGCGACGAGTTCGAGGCGGTGTTCGCGGTTCATCACGGCAGTTCTCCCTTGTCCGCGCCGCGCTTGAGCAGCCGGTCCGCCATTCGTATGACCAACGCCGGCTTCAGGCCCAATAGACTCACGATGTCCTCTGCCTCCATGTCATCGATGGTCGCCTTCATGCGCATGTATTCGCTGAGGCTCAAGCCCAGTGCCCGAGCCTTGCGGTCGAGCAGCGCCTTCACTTCCGGAGGCATGCGAATCGTCACGACGTCGTCCATTCGCTTGTCGGAGGAATCCACGGCGCGGCGGGAAAGATTCAGGTCGGGTTTCGGCGCAGAACGCCCGAACCAGGTACGGGGGTTGAGCCAAGACATCAGGCGGCCTCCTGGGGGCTTGTATCCCCACAGATGAATTCCAGCGTCGTGGGGTGGCCTCGCTCAGCGGCAATAGCCTTGATGCGACGCGCGACAGTCAGGGTCAGCTCTTGGGCACCACGTTCGATGTGCGAAACGTTGCCCTGCGTAACTCCGATGGCGTCGGCGAAGGCGGCTTGAGAGAGTCCGAGCCGCTTGCGGATGGTCTGGACGTTGTTCATGCGCCAAATACTAGCGCCGCTATTTAAAAAGTCAATAGTGCCACTTGTTGTCTATTTATTAGCGCCACTCATACTTAGTACCTATAGTTACCTGCCCTAGTAACCATGAGTACCCAAAAGAAAGCCAAGGTCGAACAGATCCACATTGAAGAGGCGGCACGGCTGAAGGCGCTCTACGAGACCCAGCGGCCCGAGAAGATGTCCCAAGAGAAGTTCGGGGCTACCTACGAGATAGGGAGCCAGGGCGTCGTGTGGCAGTACCTGAACGCGCGAATTCCGCTCAATCTCGAGGCTGCGCTGAAGTTTGCAAAAGGCCTCTCATGCTCTGTCGGCCAGTTCAGCCCACGCCTTGCAAAAGACCTTGGCGAGCGTGATGTTTCTCACGCTCCAGCCGAGAAGATCGCCGACATATCACTTTCGGAAGATGCCGACCCTGCCGCTCGTCATGCAGAATCTATGCGTTCATACGGATTGCATCCCATAGCAGTGTGGGATCATCCCGATGAACTGCCGGAGGGAGACTTCATCCAGGTGCCGCGCCTGAACGTCCATCTGTCCGCCGGTAATGGCCACGGCGAACAACTGGAAATCGATTTGGAGCGCGCGAATCCGCAGGTATTCAGGGCTGAGTGGGCCCGGCGAGAACGGCTCAAGCCAGGTGCTCTGGCGAGCATGTACGCGAAGGGCAACTCGATGGAGCCGCGCATCTGCGACGGCGACAGCCTGCTGGTTGATACATCACAGATCGACGTGCTGGATGGGCGTGTTTATGCGGTCTGGTACTCGGGCGAGTTGCGGGTTAAGCGCCTGTACAAGCGGGTGGATGGCGGCTTGATCGTTCATAGCGACAATGAGCGGGACTATCCCAAGCTGGACGTTCCTCCCGACCAGTTGGAACACATTCGAATTATCGGCCGCGTGGTGCACGTTCAGGGGACTGGCGGCCTGTAGCGGAGGTTGCATGGTGTCCCTGGTTGGCTGCGGATTCTGGCTGGCGCTGCGCTTCTGGTCAGCACCGTGGGCGCGCAAGCACAGGTCTGAGGTTTCGGTTCAGGTCTTATGCCCATGACTGCCACTTGCTTGAAACAGAAGAAAACGTCGCCATGATCCGACTTGGACAGCTCATTCCCGGCGCCCGCCCACTGGGCGTGGGCATCAACGGTGCGGTGGAAGGCATTGCCGCATTTGCCGACGGCGAACACAAGGTGATTGCCAAAGCGTTGCCCATCGCCGAGATTGCAACCGAACTATATTGCTCGCTGGTAGCGCGCGAGCTACCTCTGCCAGTAGCGCCGCCCGCGCTACTTCTCGACCCGGAAACCGACTCGCTGATGTTTGGCAGCCTCGATGACGGCTACCCGAATTTTGCCCAAGCGGTACAGCTCGACCCCCTGAGTCCAGACCAGCCGGCGCTGGCCCGCTTCTATTCGGCGTTGCGCGATTGGGCTGCGGCACCCGAAGTGGCGAGCTTCGACGCTTGGATCGACAACCGCGACCGCAACCCGTCGAACTGGCTGTGGAGAAGTGAAACCGACTGGCTGCTGATCGACCACGGCAAGGCGTTGGGGTGCGACCCCAACTATCCGGCGCAGAATACGCTGCATGCGTACCTGATGCGCGCTTTCGACGGCGACGCGCAAGCCTCGACGCGACTCAAGCGGGCCATGATCGGCGCTGCCATGAGCTTTTCTAGCCTACACGCCGAGATTGCTCGCGACCATATGCCAGACGTATTTTCCGATGCGGCCGCACAGTTTTGCGCTATGCTGCAACGCGATTTTCCACAGCTTCCAGTACAGATCGGCAACCTCTTCCCCGGCCAAGCTACGCTGACGTGAACGCCCGCGACCTGAACTTTCCCGCCCTGCCTGCTTACACTGCAGACTGGTACGCCGTGCGCTTCGAACCCATGCGCGGTACGGGCGAGGCTTTCACCTGCGCCATCCTGCTGCGGGATGCGGTCGGCGTCGAAGTTCGCCAGGTGATCCGGGACGACATTCTGGCGGCGCTGTTCGGGCAGTACGCAGGGCACGTGCAGCGCATGATCGATGTCGTCCTCGATAGCTTGCGGGCCTTTGCCGTTGATCATGACCCAGCGCAATGGGCGCCGCCATTGACCGGCTTCTGGCTGTCAGAACGTCGCCGTGGTGCATCTCACGCCGAACGGGCTGGAATCTATCGCCAGGCCATCCAGTTGTCGGCCGCGTTTGCGCAGCTCGACTACGCGCCACAAGAGCAAGACGAGCAGCCAGCGCTCGAAGCCGCGCGCACCTTCATCGGCCGTGTGCGCGACCGCGTGCGATCCGTTCGCGCCGATCTCGAGGTCTATTTCCAGCGGCAGGCACGCATCGTTCCCAATGGGTCTCTGGTGCAGTTCGGCTTTCTGATGCCAACACGCGCGGCGCATTTCGAAGTGCTACGCCCATCAACGCTTTCGACGTCCGTTCGTTTTGCCCGTGGCAAGCTGTACGAACTGAAGAAAGCACGTCCGCTTGTGCCACTGGAGCGGGCGGCATTGATCGTCGGCGTGCCGCATCGCGACGATCTGGGTTTTTCCGAGCGGCAGCATGCAGCCATTGAGCGGGAGCTCGGCGAGTTGCGCCAGGAAGCACAGGAAGACGACACCGAAGTACTGGCTGCCGTCAATGACCCCGAGGCCGCGCAGCACATCATCGACATCAGCACCTGATCCGCTCAAGATAGCCCGCCCTGCGCGGGATTTTTTTGCACGCCCGACCTTAACGCTCCGAAGAAGAATAACCAGTCATCGGCGTTCAGCCCGGAATCCTCCTTCACTTCAATCTCATGTAAGCCCGCCCTGCGCGGGCTTTTTTGCGCCCTTCGTCGGGCGGCGGACAAAGTATCGCAGAAAATTACTAGCGCCACTATTGCGCTATTAAAATAGTGCCGCTAGTATTCACCCCAAGCACTACCGATCACTCCCACCGAGAAGCACTGGACGCGGCCAGATACCCGGCGACTCCGCGAAGCCTGCGCCGGGGCTTTCTTCTCACTGGGGACCATCAACGCTTGGGGGAATCATGGAAGAGCAAGCCGCGGCCTCGCCGCAGAAATACCAAATCAAGAACCGCTGGACTGGCGCAGTCATGTTCGAGTGCGGGCTGAGCGCAGAAGTCGCAGCTGGGGCCGAAGGGCTGAAGATCGGCTTCGCGATCAAGGCGGCGCTGAAGGTTGGCGCGAACCTGGGCGACGCGTACCTGCGCGGCGCGTACCTGCGCGGCGCGGACCTGGGCGGCGCGTACCTGGGCGGCGCGAACCTGGGCGGCGCGTACCTGCGCGGCGCGAACCTGGGCGGCGCGAACCTGGGCGACGCGGACCTGGGCGGCGCGTACCTGCGCGGCGCGAACCTGGGCGGCGCGAACCTGGGCGACGCGAACCTGGGCGACGCGGACCTGGGCGGCGCGAACCTGTGCGGCGCGAACCTGTGCGGCGCGAACCTGTGCGGCGCGAACCTGGGCGACGCGTACCTGCGCGGCGCGAACCTGGGCGGCGCGCAGGTCGATGACGGCTCCCTGTTGTCCGGTAGCAGGCCGATTATTCAAATCGGCCCGATTGGGTCGGAATCTCGCTACCTCATCGCATACATCACCGCTTCCGGTTTGCGTTTGCGCGCAGGCTGCTTTTTCGGTGACCGCTCGGCCTTCGAGGCGAAGCTGGCAGAGCGGCACGGAGACAACGAGCACGCTCGCGAGTACCGCGCCGCGCTCGCATTCATCGACGCTCACGCGGAGATTTGGCCTGCAGTGGCGAAGATTGAAGCCGAATCCGCCGAGACGGAGGCCTGATCATGCTGCTCACGCAATACGGTCCGGGCGATCCGGCCACCTGGTCCTACGCCAACCGCGCCGGCAATCCGAATGTCGCCGAAGACGCTCGCGCAGAAGACGACCGCATCGAAGCAATCGCCTGCAGCAAGTTCCGCCGACTGGCCGCCGAGGACTGGGATTCCGAAAAGGAAGCGGTCATCGACGAAGCGGAAGCCGACGACGACCTGTTCTTTCTGGCTCGTCTCGCAGCCGCCGCCGTCACCGGTCCGCTGGCCGTCCATCTGATCCTCAGCCCAATCTGCCGCGACCGCCTTGAGGCGCGCTGCATGGCTGAGGCTCGCATCCAGTTCGAGCAGGAGTGCAAGGAGTCCGAAGAGGACTACTACCGGCGCCGGGTGGAGGGCTGAGCGATGACGACGATCTACATCACGAAGTACGTCGTCTCGACCGGCGAAATCATTCGCAGTGACGCGACCATTGAAGACGGCTGGGCCAGCACCAGCAACACCTGGGTGTATTTCAAGATGGATCGGGATGCCTTTACTGATCTCGATGAGGCGAAGCGGAACGCCGAAGTAAGGCGCAAGAAGATGATCGCGAGCTTGGAGCTCCGAGTTGAGAGGCTTCGGTCGGCTCAGTTCGGCGTGAAGGACAAAGGGGCTGCCCAATGACAACCCTCTTCCACCGGCTCCGCCGCGCCTGGCTTCTCGCCCGCCTGAAGCTGGCTGTCTGGGACTACCAGTGGGCCCTCGATCACGCACCGAGCCTCACCGTCGAGAAGCGCAAAGCGCTCTGGCGCGCTGAGTTCGCCCTGAACAGTCACGCGGCGACCGAGCCCGTTCCGGTGAGCTGGGATGGCCTCGTCCTGGTTGTTTCCGCAGGCGGTGCGCTGCCCTTCCTGGTTTCCGACCTTCTGGAGAAATTCAAATGAGTAAGCGCACGCCTGGACCGTGGGAAGCGGCGTCGAATCTGATTCGCACAGTCCCCACTGCTGATGAGCAGGGAGGCGGAATGCAGGGCGGATTCCTTGTCGCGGAAGTGCCGGTCAATCAAGACCGTCACGCCGACGCTCGCCTGATTGCCGCCGCTCCAGAACTGCTGAATGCCCTGCGCGAACTGCAAGCCAATCCCAACGATCCGCGCGCCCATCGCGTCGCGTTTGGAGCCATAGCCAAAGCCACCGGAGAGTCCGCATGAACGCCCCGACCAAGCGCGAGCAATTCCTCGCCGAGCGACAGACCGGCCTGGGCGCCTCTGACATCGCCGCCGTCCTTGGCTACAGCAGCTGGCGCACGCCGGTCGAAGTCTATCTCGAGAAGACCGGCCAGCGCGCTGCCGATGAGTCCTCGATGCGTCTGCGCTTCGGCCAGCACAACGAGGAGTTCGTCGCCCGCGAATACACCGAAGCCACCGGCCTGGCCGTCCAGCGCTACAACCCGATGCTGCGCCACCCGAAGTATGCCTGCGTGCTCGGGCATGTGGATCGCCTTGTGATTCCGGCTGGCGCGAAGGTTGCAGCCCATCGTGGCGAGATCCGCACGGACCGCGGGTTGGAGTGCAAGACCGTGGATGACATGGCCTATCGCCTGGGCGAATGGGGCGAGCCCGGCACCGACGAAGTGCCGACCATCTACCTCATCCAGTGCGCCACCTATATGGCGTTGACCGGGTGCGGGCAGTGGGATCTGGCAGCGCTGATCGGCGCCGGCGCGAAGCCCCTGGCCATCTACCCCCTGAGGCGCGACCTTGACCTCGAGGAAGAGGTGCTGCGCCGGGCTGCGGAATGGTGGCAGCGGCACGTCGCCGCCCGAGTGGCGCCGGAGCCCATCAACGAAGACGACGTGGCCCTGCTCTTTCCGCAGGCCACGAAGCGCGAGCCTGTCGTCGCGACGCCTGATGTTGTTGCCCACGTCAATCAGCTGCGCGCCCTCAAGATTCTGGCCGATGAGATCGAGGCAGCCATTGCCAGCGAGACGCTACTCATCAAGTCGTTCATGGGTCATGCCGGGGAGCTGCTGATGCCGGGCACCGAAGACGACAAGAAGCCGCTTCGCCTCGCCACCTGGAACAACCGCAAGGGCCGCGTGACGTTCGATCTCGACTCCTTCGTCGGCCACCTCTGTCCCGGCGCCATGCCGGCCGAGCGCTCGCTCTTCATCGAAGACGCGAAGCGCGCCTACACAACGCGCGGCGAACCGGGCCGCACCTTTCTTCTGAAGTGAGGCAAGCCATGAGCAACGTGACCGCTCTCTCCACATCCATCGGCAACCCGCTTTCCGAGACGGACGCCATCACCAGCAACTCGTTGATCATGTCGGCTGAAAACATGGGCCTCATGATGAACTTCGCCAAGATCATGGCGACCGGCCGCGTCACCGTCCCGCAGGAATTGCGCAACGAGGGCGACTGCCTGGCCATCACCATGCAGGCCATGATGTGGGGAATGAATCCCTTCGCCGTGGCGCAGAAGACCCACGTCGTCAGCGGCAAGCTTGGCTACGAGGCCCAGCTCGTCAATGCCGTGATCAACAAGTCGGGCGTCACCCGGGACCGGATGCACTTCGAGTGGTTCGGCCCCTGGGAGAAAGTGCTCGGCAAGTTCGACGTCCGCAAGGGTGACAAGGGTGAATACCGCGTACCCAACTGGAAGCCCGCCGACGAAGAGGGCTGCGGCGTCCGCGCGTGGGCAACGCTCAAGGGTGAATCCGAAGCTCGCGAACTCGAACTCCTGCTCACCCAGGCGCGCACACGCAACTCCACGCTGTGGGCAGACGATCCCCGCCAGCAGCTGGCCTATCTCGCACAGAAGCGCTGGTGCCGCCTCTACGCCCCCGATGTGCTGCTGGGTGTCTATACCGCCGACGAACTGACCGAGCCAGTCGAGCGCGACATGGGCGCCGCAGACGTCGTCGAGCAGCCGCAGCGGCCGGCCACCCGCACCAACGCGCTGAAGGGGCGGCTCGGCGTCGGCAAGCAGGCTGCCCCGCAGCAGCCGTCAGTCTCCGCCGAGCAGGTACTGGCAGCCATCGAAGCCATCACCGACCGCGAATCCGCTGATGCAGCGAAGGCGCTCGGCGAGCAATTGCCGCCCGGGCCCGAGAAGGACGAGGCCAGCGCAGCTTACGCACGAAAGATCAAGGCGCTCCAGGCTGCTGCAGAGCAGAAGACAGCCCCCGCGGACGACGACAACGCCGACGACTTCCTGCGTGGCTACGAAGCCGAAGAGAAGCGCGGCGCATGACCGATCACGGGGCGAACCCGGCCACCTCTTCCCCCTCCCCCAACGGCCGGTAGTAGCCCCACCTCATTTTCAAGGACTGAACATGCCCAACCACGTAACCAACCGAGTCACCATTGCCGGCCCGGCCGAATCTGTCGCCGAGCTCCGCAAGTCCTGCTTTGCCATGCACAAGCCCGAAGTGCCGGCCTTTTGGCGAGAGAAGGCCTCCGCCGGCGGAGGCGGCGGCGCTCAAGAATGGCTGGATCGCATCGCGAAACGCGAGGCGGAGCCTGAGTACGAAGTCTTCGACTTCAACAGGATCATCCCTGCGCCGGCGTTTATTGCCAACGGCGACGGCTTGATCAGCGGCTCACGTGAAGATCAGACCGGCCGCAACTGGCACCGCTGGAACTCCAAGAAATGGGGTACCAAGTGGAACGCTTACAAGCTCTCCATCGTAGAAGACGAACCAGGGAAGCTGGTTTTCCAATTTGACACCGCCTGGTCCAGTCCTACCCCGATCCTGGATGTCATTGCCGAGTGGTTCCCCGAACTCCACATTGTCGCCGAGTATTTCGATGAGGGACATTGCTTCTGGGGTGTAGATACCAAACCGGTCAATGCTGCGAAGTTCAGCGTTCAGGAGTTTGGCGGCAATGACGTATCGGAATTGGCCATTTCCGAGCGCAACCGCCTCTGCAAGAAACTGAAGGGCTATGACCCCGCGGAAGAGGAGGTTTGACCATGTACTTCAAGAACCTCCAACCCTACCGCCTGCCCGCCCCCTGGGCGATGACTGCCGAGCAGCTCCAAGAGCAACTGGCAAAGAAAGCCTTCCAGCCCTGCGGCAGCCAAGACATGGAAACCCGTGGCTGGGTCGCGCCCGCCTCCACCGACCTCCTCGTGCATAACGTCGGCGGCCAGTGGCTGATCTGCCTCCAAACGGAATCGAAGCTGCTGCCCTCCTCCGTGGTCAAGCAGGTGGCCGATGAACGCGCCGAGGAAATCGCCGAGCAGCAGGGCTACAAGCTGGGCCGCAAGCAGCTGAAGGACCTGCGCGAGCAGATCACCCAGGAGCTGCTGCCGCGCGCCTTCACCCGCCGCCGCAAGGTCTACGCCTGGATCGATCCGGCCAATGGTTGGCTGGCGGTGGATGCCTCCAGCCCCGCGCGCGCCGAGGACGTGCTGGAGATGCTGCGCCAGAGCCTGGACAGCTTCCCACTGGCCCTGCTGCGCACCGAGCTGTCGCCCGTCTCCGCGATGGCCGACTGGCTGGCCGGCGACGAGGCGCCGCCCAGCTTCACCATTGACCGCGACTGCGAAGTCCGGGCTGTGACCGAGGACAAGGCCGCCGTGCGCTACGTGCGCCACTCGCTGGAGGGCGACGAGGTGAAGGGCCACCTGAAGGCCGGCAAGCTGCCTACTCGCCTCGCCCTGACCTTCGATGACCGCATCAGCTTCGTGCTCACCGAGAAGCTGGAAATCAAGCGCCTGGACTTCCTGGACGTGGTGCGCGACCAGATCGAGGGCGGCGCGGAGGATGCCGAGGCCCTGTTCAATGCTGAGTTCGCCCTGATGACTGGCGAACTGGCCCGCCTGCTGCCGGCGGTGGTGGAGGCGCTGGGCGGCGAGGTCAAGGCGGAGGTCGCGACATGAAACCCATCTTCTTCTACGACACCGAAACCACCGGGCTTCCTGACTTCAAGGCGCCGTCCGAAGCCGCACATCAACCGCATCTCGTTCAGTTGGCAGCGCTCCTCGTCGATCCCCATTCGCGCGAAACCATCGCCAGCATGGATGTGATCGTGCGCCCGCTCGGCTGGACGATTCCTGACGACGTGGCCACGGTGCACGGCATCACCACCGAGCAAGCCACGGCCGTCGGCGTGTCCGAGAGCATCGCGCTTGGTTTGTTCCTGGACCTATGGGGCTGCGCCGGCGTGCGTATCGGCCATAACGAGCAGTTCGACGCCCGCATCATTCGAATCGCCCAACACCGATTCGATTGCGGCGATCTCGACGCCTGGAAGGGCGCAGCGACCGAATGCACGGCCCGCCTGGCGACGCCCATCTGCCAAATCCCACCCACCGACAAGATGGTCAAGGCCGGCTTCACAAAATTCAAAACGCCGAACCTGAGTGAGGCATACCGCCACTTCACTGGCCTGGCGCTGCAGAACGCACACAGCGCGATGGCAGATGTCATGGCCTGCCGGGACATCTACTTCGCGATACTGGACCAGAAGGTGGCAGCATGAACGCCCGCGACAACACCCAAGCCACCACAGTCGAAGCCGCCCTGCAGGCCGCGCCCGGAATGATGACCGTCCCCCAGCTCCGGCAGAGAACCGGCCTGGACGAAAAGGACGTGCGCTCTGCCCTGCGCCAGCTCGCAAACCTCGGCCAGCTCGAACACATCCCCGGCCGCGGCCGCTACGACGGCCGCTACGGACTGATTGCCTCACGCCCCAGCAACGGGGCGCCCCAGCCGGAGGTGGGTGAAAACACCGGCAGCAGCGCATCGACATCCCACGACTCCCCCGTTGAGGGCGCTGCCGTTACCGCGCCGGAGGCTGCTGATCGAGCGGCCCCGGCTGCGGGTGACGAGATCCCGGCTCCGAAATACGACCCGGATGTCGTCGGCTTCAACCCTGTCAAGTGGGCAACCGCCGAGAAACTGCGGACGGACGCCGCCGAGCAAGACTGCATGTCGCTGTTGAATGTGATTGCGGACATCCGCGAAGCAGTGGGCGACCCGCAGGGTCGGATAATGCTTGGCGACCTGGCTGAGCATATCGCCACGGCCATGAAGCTCGGCGATGCGCACCGGCAGGACGTGCTCGCCTGGGAGCACGAGATGGAAAAGGCGCTCGACGTGAGCAGCCCCGGCATGGCCATCGAGCGCATCAACCTGCTACGCGGCGAGCGCGACGAGACGGTGCGCCAATACGCCGTTCTTAAGGAGCGCCACGACAGCTACGAGCAAGCCATCAGCGAGATCCACCGCACCTGCATGGACGCGGGGATTCCGGTTGGCCATGTCGTAGAGCGCGTGCAGCGGCTCGCACAGCTGGCGCAGTCGCAGCGAGAGGAGCCGGCCGAGGAGGCGGTCGATGTGATGGAAGCCGCGGCGGGCTACATCCTGGCCGCGAGCAAACACAAGCCGCGCCGGATTAACAATCCGGAGAGGGCGCGCGAGGCGGCGATGGCGGCTATTCGCAGCGGCGCGCAGCGGGCGCAGGTATTTGCGCTGATCCCGGTTGGCGAGGCTCGCCGCGGCGCGGAATGGAGGGAGGCGAAATGAGTGCCCCGGACGACTTCTGGAATGAAGAAGACTTCGAGGACACGGTTGCTGCAGCCCTGATTGCATGCTTTGAATCGAAGATCCGCAAGCAAAGGAACTTGCCTAAATGGCTTGCCATAACGGAATCTGAACTTCAGTTTGTGAAGAAAATTGGCCCTTATATTCCGTCGAATTCTCGAGTAATTCTTCCTGCATCGTCGCAGAAGCTGGCATTCGATGTAGAAAACGATCCACTTCCAGAATTTGGCGCCATTGCCGGCAAGAACCCACAACAAGGCAGCAATGATCCGAGTGTCTACAACGGGTACTTCCTAATTCACCTACTGCGAAAAGTTACACGACTTCCGCGGCACTGGGAAAGGGAGGGTGCCGGACAGCTATATGAGCTCACCGTGATGAGCGCAGATGATAATGGAGTATCTGGCGATAAGAATTATTTCTCAGTTGCGAAAGATGGTGAATTATTTACCTGCTCTTGGCGCCACCCTGAATGGCGAGTTTCAGCAGATGGTCAAGTCGCGTCTTGGAAAATGCAAATGTGTCATGGATTTTGCGGACTCGTTCTTCTGGCAGACAGGCGCCATTGCTGGACAATTACAGCACAAGAAAAAGAAGCCCGCGCCCATCTTGGATGCATGCAGGAAGAGATCAAATCGCTCCTGTATGCGCGAAGCCTGCCCATGACCTCGACCGGGCGAAAGCGTCCGATCCTGCACTTGGTCGAATCTCACAGGCGCCGGATGCGAAACGGAACCGATGTCGACGTCACGGCGTTTCTTCGAGGAGCCCAGGTTGTTGAGATTGGAGGGACAGTATTCAAGGTAAGCCCTCCGAGCTCCATGCAGCCAAAAGTTTCTCGGAACAGCCAAATTAGGTACTACGCAGACGCACCTGTCGCCAAGCAGGGAGGTGCCGCATGACCCCCAACATCGCAATGCTCCTCGGCCACGCCCGGCCATTCCTGCCGCCGGCGGGCGCCGCGCGCCTCGTCACGTTCGAGCACCAGGCGGCCGAAGACGAGACCCTCGACGGCCTCCCCGAAGAGCGCATCACGCTCGCAGCTCGCATCCTCGCCGCGCTGGCTGAAGGCCCGGCGACGCGGGCCGATCTGGTCGGGCGCCTGAAGCACTACTCGGGCGACGAAATCAGCGGCGCGCTCGTCTCGCTGGTGAGCCGTGGGCGCGTAGCGAAGGTCGGCGTCCGGCGCGTGGGGCGGCATGACGTGACGGTGTTTGCGTTGGCGGGAGGTGTGGCATGAAAGAGCGCCCAATCCTGTTCAGCGGGCCGATGGTGCGCGCCATCCTGTCCGGGCGGAAGACGCAGACCCGCCGTGTAGCCAAGCCGGGGAGGGACCCGAGCCTGCTGGATGGATCGTGGTCCGACGAATACGTGCTTGACCCCGGCAACCACGGATGGCTGATGCGAGATTGCCCATACGGCGAGGCAGGCGACCGGCTGTGGGTGCGCGAGGCGTTCATGCACCAGCCGGCCGACTACTGCTGGGAAGCCGGCGTCAGCATCCCGTGCCGGCCCGCGCACACGGCTTACCGCGCAGACTTCCCCGAGTCGCGGCCGGGCGAGGGTTGGAAGCCCAGCATCCACATGCCGCGCAACCTGAGCCGCATCACGCTGGAGATCATCGCCGTGCGCGTCGAGCGCCTGCAGGACATCGGCGACGCGGATTCGCTGAAAGAGGGGATCAACTGCTATCCGTTCGTACCGGATGACGGTTTCCCTGTGTGCGATGGATACACTCACAAGCAGGACGACGGAGAGTGCGTGCTCTGGCCGACAGCTCGCGCGGCATACAAAGCTCTGTGGGAGGAAATCAACGGCCCCGGCAGCTGGGATACAAACCCCTGGGTCTGGGTTGTTGAGTTCCGGAGGATTGACAATGCGTAGCCCTTCCCCCGCTCAACCGGGCCAGCCCTCGCGCGCCGAGCGTCGCGCCGCAGCCAAGGCCGCCCGCAGAGCTCCACCCGCCGGCCGCCGGCCGCGCCCGGCCACTGTTCCTACCATCGTCGCGCTCATCTAAAGCTGCAGGATGTTCGGCGGAAACAGCGGGAGGCAAGAACTATTGAGCAACGGACCGCAAACAAGCGAGAGGCATAAAATGCACGCGCTACCTATTACCTGGATTCGCGCAGAGAAATACTCCGAGATATCCGGCGAGCCCATGAACACCATCTACGAGCGCATCCGCGAGGGGATCTGGGCGGCCGGCAAACACTACAAGCGCACTGGCCAGCGCACCCTCTGGATCAATCTCTCGGCGGCAGATGAATGGATCGAAAACAGTCCCCACGTGGAAGTGTCAGTGCCGGTGAAGGCGTTGAAATCAGGGAAGGCGCGCGCGGGAAGCGGATTCGCATAACCTTCTACTACCAAGGCGCACGCCGTCGGGAGACTCTCGACATCCCGGTCACGCCCGCAAACATCAAGTACGCCAATCGCCTGCGTGGCGAAGTGCTGAACGCAATCGAGCGCGGTACCTTCGATTATGCGAAGGCCTTCCCCGGATCGAAGCACGCCCGCCTTGCCGGTGTACATGCGGTACGCCCGAAGTTGACGGTCGGCGAGCTGATGGATGAACACCTGGCAGCGGTGCGTCGCGCAGATGCCCTCTCCCCATCGTCCATCGGCAGCTACGCTCGCTGGACGAAAGCCAGGATCAAGCCGAAGTTCGGGGATCGGATTGCAGACGAGATCACGCCCCCCGAGCTTCGCGCATGGATCCTCGACCTCGCTTCCGAGTTGGCCCCCAAGAGCGTGCGCAGTTGTGTCAGCGTGCTCTCAGTCGTTCTCTCGCAAGCCGCCACCGACGGGATAATCGCAAGCAATCCGCTCGCGCCGATCAAACTGCGCACCCTGCTGCCACGGAAGCGCAAGGCGGCCCAAGAGGAGAAGATCGACCCATTCTCCGATCTTGAGATAGCCGCGATTCTCGATGCCTGCCCGACCGTCGAAGAGCGAGCCTTCTTCCAATTCGCGTTTGGGGCCGGGATGCGAACCGGCGAGCTCATCGCATTCAAATGGCAGCACGTCTCATGGGCCACCAATACCTTGCACGTCCAGGACAACGTTGTGTCCGGGGAGTACGGCACTGTCGAGAAGACGACGAAAACCGACACCGAGCGCGACATCCCAATTCTACCGGCAGCCAAAGCCGCCTTGGATGCCATGCGTCCGGCGAGCGAATTGCTTTCCGCGAAGACGGGCGGCTATGTCTTCCTGAATCCGCGCACCGGCCAGCGGTGGAGCAATGAGCGGGTCATCAGAGACAGATGGACGATCATCCTGCGCAAGGCTGGGATTCGGTACAGAAATCCGTACCAGACACGTCACACCTTCGCGAGCCGGCTCTTGATGACCGGCGAGGCTGAACTTCTGGTCGCGAAGCTGCTGGGGCACACCACCGTCGAGATGGTCCGCCGCCACTACGGCAGGTACATCAAGCAGCCGGATGGAATCGTCCTGAGGGGCGACTACTCGGAATTTGGGGCAGATTTGGGGCACTCAAACCCGCCCAAACCAGCCTTAGCTGGACAGAAGAAAGGTAGGGTCGCCTAGGTAAATGCAGCCGCCGCAAGGCTTTAAGGTCGGCGTAGGCATTTTAGGAATGCCGTAATTTGGCGGGGGCTGTGAGATTCGAACTCACGGAGGCCGCAAAGCCTCGGCAGTTTTCAAGACTGCTGGTTTAAACCGCTCACCCAAACCCCCTGGAATCGGTCAGGACCGCGGAGATGATTCCACTTCCGGGAAGGCGCGCAGTATAACACTGCCGCTCCCGCCTTTCCTCGCCCGGCCCTGCTCAGGCGAGCTCGAACAGCGCCACCGATTCGACGTGCGCGGTCTGCGGAAACATGTTGGCGATACCGGCCGAGCGCAGCGCGTACCCTTTCTCCCGCACCAGGATGGCGGCGTCACGCGCCAGCGTGGCCGGGTTACAGGAGACATAGACGATGCGCCGCGGCAGTTGCTGCTCGCCCAAGCCCTTCACCACAGCCACCGCGCCTTCGCGCGGCGGATCGATCAGCATCTTGTCCAGCCTGCCGAGGGCCGCGAGGCTGTCCTCCGTCGCCTCGAACAGGTTTGCGGCGTGGAACTCGCTGCGGTCCTCCAGCCCATTGCGGCGCGCATTGGCGCAGGCCCGCTCAACCAGTGCATCGCTGCCCTCGACGCCAATCACATGGGCACCACTGCGCGCAATCGGCAGACTGAAGTTGCCTATGCCGCAGAACAGGTCGGCAATGCGCTCACCGGGCTGCGGCGTCAGCAGTTGCAGGGCGCGGCGGATCAGCAGGCGGTTGGTATGGGCGTTCACCTGGGTGAAGTCGGTAGGTCGAAAGTCCAGCGTCACACCGAATTCCGGCAGTGAATAACTGAGGCCGGGCGCGCCCGACGGATACAGCAAGGCTGCCGTTTCCGGGCCGCCGGGCTGCTCCCACACCTGTACGCCGTGGGCCTCCGCGAACGCAGCGAACTGGCGGTGATCCGCCTCGGTGAAACGCAATAGGTTGCGGAAGACCAGCACCGTCGCCTCGTCGCCCACCGCGATCTCGATCTGCGGCAAGCGATCCGGAATCGACAGCCGCTCGACCAGCGCATGCAGCGCCGGCAGCATCGCCGACAGTTGCGGTGGCATTACCTTGCAGGACAGCAGATCGGCGATGTAGCTGGAACGCCGCTCATGAAAGCCGATCAGCACGCCGCCCTTGCTCGGCACCCGCCGCACCCCCAGGCGCGCCCGCTGGCGGTAGGCCCAGGGCATGCCGTGGATGGGCGGCAGCACAGTCTCGGGCTTCACCCGGCCGACGTGCCAGAAAGCGTCCTCCAGCACCCGCTGCTTGGCCGCGGTCTGTGCCAGCGGGTCCAGGTGCTGCATCGCGCAGCCGCCGCAGACGCCGAAGTGCGGACAGGGTGGCGCCACCCGCTGCGCGCTCGCCCTGAGAATGCGGACGGCTTCCGCCTGCGCGTAGTTCGGCCGGCTCTTGAGCACCGCGTATTCGACCTCCTCGCCCGGCAGCGCGCCCTCGATGAACAGCACCTTGCCATCCGCATGGGCGACGCCGCGGCCCTCGTGATCCAGCGATTCGATGAGGGCGGTCGGCATGGGGCAGTCCTTCGGGAAAAGGCGCGATTTTAGCGTCAAACCCTGCTGCCGACGGGTCCGTGCAGGCACCCGCCTTTATAATCCGCAGCCATGATCACGACCCTGCTCGGGGGCCTCTCGCCCCGCCAGTTTCTAGAGGAATACTGGCAAAAGAAACCGCTGCTCGTCCGCCAGGCCATTCCCGGTTTCACCGGCCTGCTGGCGCACGACGCCCTCTTCGACCTCGCCTGCAACCCAGACGTCGAGTCCCGCTACATCCGCCACGACAATGTCGAATGGACAGTGGAACATGGACCGCAGCGCCGCAGCCGCCTGCGCGGCAAGCGCACCCCGTGGACAGTCCTCGTCCAGGGCCTGAACCTGTGGCTGCCGGCCGGCGACGAACTGCTGCACCGCTTCGATTTCATCCCCCAGGCGCGCCTGGACGACCTGATGGTGAGCTATGCGGTAGACGGCGGCGGCGTCGGCCCCCATTTCGACAACTACGACGTCTTCCTGCTGCAGGGCTGCGGCCAGCGCCGCTGGCAGATCGCCGATCAGGAGGATCGCAGCCTGGTCGAGGGCGCACCACTGCGCATCCTCAAGAACTTCCAGCCCGCGCAAGACTGGGTGCTGGAGCCGGGCGACATGCTCTACCTGCCGCCCCACTGGGCCCACAACGGCATCGCCATCGGCGAATGCACCACCTACTCCATTGGCTTCCGCTCTCCCACCGCCTCCGAGCTAGGTGCTGAATTCCTCGGCTGGATGCAGGACAGGTTGACGCTGGAGGGCATCTATCAGGATCCCGACCTGCAGTTGCACGAGAACTCCGCGGAGATCTCGACCACCATGGTGGACCGCATCGCCACCATGCTGGAGCGCATCCGCTGGAGCCGGCAGGACGTGGCCGATTTCATCGGCCACTACCTGACCGAACCCAAGCCCCAGATCTTCTTCGATCCGCCTGAAGCTCCGCTTAGCAGAAAGCGCTTCGACCAAGCGGTGCAGAGCAAGGGCTACCGGCTGAATGCCCGCACCCTGCTGCTGTGGTCTGAAACCGGCTTCTACCTGAACGGCGAGAAACTGCATGAAGCCGGCGAGGAGCCTGCGGAACTGAAGGTCCTGGCACATCACCGCCAACTGGAGCCAGGCAACTACCCCGTCGCCTTGCTGCATGTGCTGTACGACTGGTACTGCGACGGCTTCGGCGCACCCCGCGGCTAATTCGGCCTGGAGGATGGCATGGCCACTACAGACGAGGCATTCAGTTTCGACAACTGGGCCGACTACCGCGCAGCCGTCCTCCAACTGCTCGCCTCCGTGGAGAGCAGCCTGTGCATCTACGATCCGGATCTGAGCGCCACCGGGCTGTCCAGCCTCGCAGGCGTTCGGGCACTGCAAGACCTTGCCCTGCGCAGCAGCCGGCACGACGCCGTCCGTATCCTGTTGAAAGACGCCGGGCCTCTGGAACGCGAACAGCCTCGTCTGGTGAACCTCGTCGCAACCTATGGCCACAGGATCCTCGTCAAGCTTGCTCCGGCCGAGCCCCTGCCAGAGCAAGCCTTCATGATCGCTGACGGAAAACGGCTGCTCCTGCGCTTTCAGGAAGACATGGCACGCGGACGGTGCGAACTCGATGCGCGCAATGCACCGGCACGGCACATTGCACAATTTGAAACAATTTGGATGCGTTCCCAACCTGGGCCAACCGGTACCCCGCTTGGGCTTTGATGAGCCCAGCCGGTATCATTGCGATGCACCAATTCGGTGGCTGGGTCAAACCCGCCATGCTACGATCCGCACTCGTCCGGTGCTAAGGTTTCTTGGCTATTTCTCGGACGTCTGCTGTCTTCACCCCATCGACAAGGAAAAAAGAACATGAAGCAATCTCTTCTCATCGCCGCCCTGGTCGCCCTCGCCGTTTCCGCTTGCGGCAAGAAGGAAGAGCCGGCTCCCGCTCCCGCCCCCGCTCCGGCTGAACAAGCCGCTCCGGCTCCCGCCGCGCCTGCCGACGCCGCTCAGGGCGCCGCCGACGCTGCCAAGGAAGCTGCTGACGCCGCCAAGGAAGGCGCCGCCGAAGCTGCTGGCGCTGCCGAGTCCGCCGAAGCCGCCAAGGACGCCGCCCAGGAAAACGCTGACGCTGCCAAGGACGCCGCCAAGTAATACTCTGGCGCCCCTGAAGCAAAAAAGCCGGCTCTGCCGGCTTTTTCATTTCCGGAGTGGCTGGAAGCTTCCGGAGGAGTCGGCGGACCGGGGGCCCGCCGAATATGTTTCAGCGCAATTCCTGATGCAGCAGCCCGAGGATGCGCTTGGCGGTCTCGGAAGTATCCTGCCCGCCTTCGCGCGTCAGTACGGTGACCTCGGAGACGTCACCGCGCTCCTGGACGCGCAGCCGGTATTCGCCACCGCTCTTCGCCGGCGTGTCCTTGCTGCGCCAGAACGCGAGCTTGGAGAAGAAGCCGGAATCTTCCTTGCTGCGGTTGTCGACTTCGGGATCGACGTAGCGCACGAAGTACAGACCTTGAGCGCGATCCCTGTCCTCGACGGTGAAGCCGATCCGGTCCAGCGCCAGACCGACGCGGCGCCAGGCGCGATCAAACGGCTCTTCCAGACTCAACCTCACCTGGCCGGCAGTACCGGCGAGAATTTTCGCCCGATCCGCCGCAGGCGCAGACGCCAGGGCTGCCTGGGCACGCGCCTCGTCGGCACCCAGCCGGACCATCAGACGGCGCAGCATCTCGGCTTCTAGCTCCGGATCGGCCGGACGCGGCTGCCAGATGGTCTGGTCGCGCGCCTCGGTCGGGTAAATTTCCATCATGCCGCGATGGCTGACGTAGATCTCCACCGTGCCCGCTTCCTTGCCGGCTTCGATCCGGGTACGGAACTTGTCCCGCTCGGGCGTGGAGAACAGGCCATCGATGACCCGGCCCAAGGTGGAGCGGACAAAGTCCTGCGGGATCTTGGCCCGGTCTTCAGCCCAATCGGTTTCCATGACACCGATCTCGGGGCTATCCACGTTCAGGATGAAGCCCAGTTCCAGCCAGAAGTCCTTGATCTGCGGCCACAGCGTATCCGGCGTGCCCTGCACCACCAGCCAGCGCTGGGTACCCGCGCGCTCGATATGCATGTTGCCGGCTGCAGCGGCCGGAAGCACGTCGCTGTTCGACTGCACCGAGGGCTGCCCAGCGCGGTCGGCACTATAGGCGGAATAGGTGGCCACGCCCTTGGGCGCGACGTCCGGCACCGCGTAGCGGTCATCGCGGGTAGGCGAGGTCAGGTCCGGCGGGACCTCCAGTTGCGGCACCTGCCGGGTGCTCGCGCTTTTGTAATCGATACGCTTGGATTCAAGCAGCGAACCCGAGCAGCCCGTCAACGCCAACGAAAACGCGAGCAGGGAGACGGAAGTGCGCATGGAGCGATTCATGAGGTTCCTGAGGTGGATTGGTCGGGTCAGAGCGAAATGCCGGCCTGCAGCATGGCCTGGCGCACGCGGTCGTGCAGGGAGTCGGAGAGGGGGGTGAGCGGCAGGCGGATACCGTCTTCAATCTTGCCCATGCGCGCCACCGCCCACTTGACCGGGATCGGGTTGGCTTCGCAGAACAGGTGACGGTGCAGCCCTACCAGCCCGGCATTGATCTCGCGGCTCCGCTTGCCATCGCCGGCAAGCGCCGCCACACAGAGTTCATGCATCGCACGGGGAGCAACGTTTGCAGTCACCGAGATCACGCCATGGCCGCCCAGCAGGATGAAGGCGGCGGCGGTCATATCGTCGCCGGTGTAGAGCGCAAAGCCCTCCGGCGCGCGAGCGACCAGATCGCAAGCGCGATCGATGCTGCCGGTCGCATCCTTGATGCCGATGATGTTGGGGATCGCGGCCAACTTGAGCGCGGTGTCGTTCGAGAGGTCGGCGACAGTGCGGCCGGGCACGTTGTAGAGCACCATCGGCAGGTCCACCGCCTCGGCGATGGTACGGAAGTGCTGGTAGAGGCCTTCCTGGCTGGGCCGATTGTAGTAAGGCACCACCGAGAGGTGGGCGCTGGCACCAGCCTGCTTGGCATAGCGGGTAAGTTCGACGGCCTCCGCAGTGGAGTTCGCGCCGGTGCCGGCGATCACTGGCACTCGTCCGGCGGCGTGTTCGACGGCCACGCGGATCAGCTCGCAATGCTCGTCTACCGAAACCGTCGGCGACTCGCCGGTGGTACCGACGATGACGATGCCGTCCGTGCCTTCGGCGATGTGCCAGTCGATCAGGCTGCGCAGGCGGGGAAAATCAAGGCTGCCGTCCGCGTGCATGGGCGTGACGATGGCGACGATCGATCCGGTAATCATGTGAAGATGAAAGCGATAAAACCCTGATTCTAACCGATCGCCGAAACTCGGGCAGCGCGATCCACGCAGCCGTATTGTTGCCTTCTTCCTAGATTGACACGTGACGCAGCTGACCTTTTAAAACAATGACCTGCAGCTCAAAGGTCAGCAAGCGACTTGATGTGCGCTACGACCGAACGCGCCAGGGAAGACAGCGCATAGCCTCCTTCAAGGATGGAGACGATACGTTTGTGTCCGCAGTCCGCCGCCAGGCCCTTGATCTGCTCCGTCGCCCATACGTAGTCAGACTCCACCAGGCCAAGCGAGCCCATGTCGTCCTCGTAATGGGCGTCGAAACCGGCAGAAATGAAGATGGCCTGTGGATTGTGGTTGCGCAAGGCCGGCACCCAGACCTCGCTGACAATCTGGCGGAAGGCGTCGCCTCGCGTGCCGGCCGGAACCGGGATGTTGCACATGTGGGCCGGAGGATTGTCGGCACCGCTGTATGGATAGAACGGGTGCTGGAAGATGCTGGCCATCATCACCCGCGGGTCGTCGCGGAAGATGTCCTCGGTGCCATTACCGTGATGCACATCGAAATCGACGATCGCAACCCGCTGCAGGCCATGCGCCTCCGTCGCATGCCGGACGGCGATCGCAATGTTGTTCAGGAAACAGAAGCCCATCGCCTTGCCACGCTCGGCGTGGTGTCCCGGCGGCCTGACAGCACAAAAGGCATTCTCGACCTCGCCGCTCATCACCAGATCGGTCGCGAGAACGCCTGCGCCGGCCGAACGCAGGGCCGCCCGCATGGTGCCCGGGCTCATCGCGGTGTCCGGGTCGAGGTGACGGATACCGTGCTCGGGAACGTTGGCGAGCAACTCTTCCAGGTAGCCGGGGGCATGCGCGCGCGCAACCTGCTCGGCGGTGGCCTCGGGCGCATCGTAGAAGGACAGGTAAAGATCCAGTCCAGCCGCGATCAGGCGATCGTTGATCGCAGATAGCCGGTCGGGACACTCCGGGTGGAAAGTCCCCATGTCATGCAACCAGCAGTCGCGGTGCGTAATGAACGCCGTCGTCATATCCCCCCTCTTCTCCTAGGCGGCGAACTAATTCGCCGTCCCCGATTCCAACCGGGCGCCTGTACGGCCCGTCGCCTGCTTCCTGGCTAATGCTAAAGCGCTATGCATTGACCTTTCAGCGTGCGGGCTCGCGATGTTTGTCGTCTATTATCCCCGCTTCCCTATCAATTTCACAGTACGCCCCCAATGCCCCATCGCCATGCCGAACGGCTGCTGGAAGCCGCCTCCCAAATCATCCTCGGCAAGGACAGGGAACTGCGGCTCGCCCTCGCCTGCCTGATCGCGCGCGGCCACCTGCTGATCGAAGACGTGCCCGGAGTCGGCAAGACCACCCTTGCTCATCTTTTCGCCCGGCTTATCGGACTGCAATTCCAGCGCATCCAGTTCACCAGCGATCTGCTGCCGGCCGACATCCTGGGCGTCACCATCTTCGACCGTGAGAATGCGGCCTTCCGTTTCAAACCGGGCCCGGTGTTCTCGCAATTGATCCTGGCTGACGAGATCAACCGGGCGACGCCCAAAACGCAGAGTGCTCTGCTAGAGGCGATGGAGGAACGGCAAGTCACCACCGAGGGCAGTACTCTGCCGCTGCCCACCCCCTTCTTCGTCATCGCCACCCAGAATCCGGTGAACCAGATCGGCACCTTTCCTTTGCCGGAAAGCCAACTGGACCGCTTCCTGCTGCGCATCCAACTCGGCTACCCGGCGCGCAACGCCGAGCGTGCGCTGCTACGCGGCGAGGATCGCCGCAGCCTGCTGGAACGCCAGCAGGCGGTCATCTCTCCCGCCGAGCTCCTTGCCATGCAGGATGCCGCTCGCCAGCTCACAGTGGCGGAGCCGCTGATCGACTATGTGCAAGCGCTCCTCAGCGCCACCCGCTTGAGCACCGAATTCGCTGCAGGATTGAGCCCCAGAGCTGGGCTAGGCCTGCTCTCCGCCGCCCGCGCCTGGGCTCTGCTGGATGGACGCGACCACGTCCTGCCAGAAGATGTTCAGGCCATCTTTCCCCACGTCGCCGGTCACCGGCTCCATCTCGCCGGCGACGACAGGCCGGCGCCGCCTGCCGCCCTGGTCCGGGTGCTGCAATCCGTCGCGCTGGGCGCATGAAGATCGCAGCACTGCGGCAGCACCTGGATCGGTGGCTGTTCCGCATCGGCCCTGCCGAAATCGCCCCCATACGCCTGAAGCAGCGACGGATATTCGTACTTCCAACCGGCAGCGGCATTGCGTTCGCGGTCGCATTGCTGGTCATGCTGCTGGCGTCGATCAACTACAACCTCAGCCTGGGCTATGCCCTCACCTTCCTGCTGGGCGGCGCCGGGATCGCCAGCATGGTTCACGCGTTCCGCAACCTGCTCGGCCTCAGCATCAGCCCCGGGCGCACCGAACCCGTTTTTTGCGGTGAAACGGCGGTCTTCCGCCTGACGCTGCAGAACCCGCGCGACGAACGGCGTCCAGCACTGCTGCTGCGTGTCCATGACGGTGCCACGAGTTTCGAACTCCCGGCGGAGGACACGGTAGTTATCTCCATTCCGTGTACGACCCGCCGGCGCGGCCCGCTGCCCATAGGCCGCACCGTACTCGAAACACGATGGCCTCTCGGCCTGATACGTGCCTGGAGCGTGTTCGTGCCGGAGCTGGACTGCCTGGTCTTTCCCTTCCCGGAGGCCTCTCCTCCACCGCTACCTGGGGCAGCCGCCGGCCAACGTCACGGCCTGCGCTCCGGCGGTAGCGGCGACGATGATTTTGCAGGGCTGCGACAACATCGCGAGTCCGACTCTCCCCGGCACGTCGCCTGGAAGGTCTTGGCCCGCGGCGGCCCCCTGCTCACCAAGGAATTCTCTGGCGTGCAGGGCGGAGACGTGCTGCTCAACTGGCACGATCTGCCCTCGCATCTGGACGAAGAAGCCCGCATCTCCCGCCTGACAGCCTGGGTGATCGCTGCCGAACGGGCGGGAGTTGCCTTCGCGCTCGTCCTTCCAGGAATCACCCTGCCAGTGGGACGAGGCATAAAGCACATGCACGCCTGCCTGCGGGCCCTCGCCCTGCATGGGGGCCGGGACGTTCCTCATGGCTAAGGCCCTGGCAACGCCCGGGGCCGGCGCACAGCCCGCCACCTCTCTGACCCGCAACCAGGCCTGTTGGCTGCTGGCAACGGCCGTCCTCACCCTTGTCCCCCACACGCCCTACCTGCCCGCCTGGGTAACGGCGCTATGCATGGCGCTACTGGGGTGGAGAGCCCTGCGCCTGTGGCGCGGCCAATTGCCGCCCCATCGCTTGCTGATCATGCTGGCAACCATTGGTGCATGCCTCGGTATCCGCGTCGGCTTCGGCCAATTCTTCGGCAAGGATCCCGGCGTATCACTACTCGCCATCCTGCTCTGCCTCAAGCTGCTGGAAACGAAGGTCGCCCGTGATATACGTGTCGCGGTACTCCTCGCATTCTTCCTGCAACTGAGCATCTTCTTCGAGAATCAGAGCCTACCGGTCGCGGCGCTTGCGCTCTGTGCCACCCTGCTGGCGCTGGCCTCTCTGCTAGCCCTTGTCGACGCAAACGCCAGCACCAAAGCCAGACTCCGCACTTCGGCCTTGCTGGCGGCGCAGGGCCTGCCTTTCATGCTGGTCCTCTTCGTTCTCTTTCCCCGGGTGCAGGGCCCCTTGTGGGGACTCCCGGCAGACGCGTTCAGCGCCCGCAGCGGCCTCGCCGAGAGCATGCAACCCGGCTCCATCAGCCAGTTGGGGCTCTCGGAGGAAATCGCCTTCCGGGCCGAGTTCGACGGCCTGCCCCCGCCGCCTGGGCAGCGCTACTGGCGCGGCCCAGTGCTCAGCGAATTCGATGGCACTACTTGGCGACCAGCCACCTCCACCATTGCTGCAGAGCCCTCCTACCAAACCAGCGGCCCCCGAATGGACTATCGCCTCACGTTGGAGCCCCATAACCGTAACTGGTTGCTAGCGCTGGACTTTCCCGCAGCGGGCCTACAGGGCGTCCGCTACAGCAGCGACTTCCGTGCCCTCGCCGACACCCCCGTCCGTCACCGTAGCCGTTTCAACCTTGCTGCCTACCCAGAAACCGGAGTGGGGCTGGAGGAAACCCCGGACGTCCTCGCCGCGGCCAGACGGCTGCCAGCTGGTTCCAACCCTCGCACCCATGCACTCGCCCAACAACTGGCGGCTGAAGCCGGAAGTAACCCGCGTGCCATCCTGGAGCGAGTCCAGCATCACCTCCGGGAAGCCAAGCTCACCTACACCCTGGAACCTCCGCTGCTGGGGCAGCAAGCAATAGATGAGTTCCTCTTCGACAGCCGCCGCGGCTTCTGCGAGCACTTCTCCGCCACATTCGTTTTCCTCATGCGTGCTGCGGGGGTGCCCGCCCGAGTGGTTACCGGCTACCAAGGTGGGGAGATCAACCCCATCGACGGCACCCTGGTGGTCCGTCAGTCCGACGCGCATGCCTGGGCCGAAGTGTGGATAGACGGGCGGGGCTGGGAACGGGCCGACCCTACCGCACTCGCCGCACCGGGCCGGATAGACAGCGGCCTGAGCGCCGGCTTGCCTGCCACCGAAGCCCGCCTACTGGCCATGCCGGACTGGCTGCGCAGCCTGCGCTACCGCTGGGAAGCAGCGAACAACGCCTGGAACCAGTGGATTCTTGGCTACAATCCGGAACGGCAACGCGACCTGCTCGCGCGCCTCGGCCTGCGGAAGCCGGACTGGGGAACGCTGGCTACCGCCATGAGCATCGCCGCGAGCGTACTGATGGGCTTGCTGCTCCTGTGGGCGCAGCGCCAGCGCCAAGCGCGCAGCCCCTTGCAGAAGAGTTGGGATTCCTTTTGCCGCACACTGGCACGCCATGGCTTGACCCGCCACCCGTGGGAAGGGCCTGCCGATTATGGGAAGCGACTCGCTTTCGCCCGGCCTGCCCAAGCCAAAGAACTACGCGACATCTGCACCGAGTACGCCCGTATCCGCTACGGTTCCGGAGCGTCCAGTGAAGACATCCGGAGCCTGCAACAACGCATCACCAAGCTGAAGCTCACATGACCTTGCAACGATTCCTCGCCGCCAGCCTGCTCGCCCTCTCCCCGTTCGCCGCGCAAGCCGATTTCTCCGCCAACGAGGACGCCCAACGTTTCGTCGCTGAAATGGTGGAGAAGCACGGTTTCGACCGCAACGAGGTCGAAACCGTGCTCGGCCGCGCCGTCATGGATCCGCAAGTGATCAAGCTCATCCTGCCGCCCACCAAACCGGGTGTGCGCTCCTGGCAGCGCTATCGCAGCCGCTTCATTGAGCCGGTACGCATCGAGGGAGGGCTTGCCTTCTGGCGAGACAACGAAGAAGCACTGGAACGGGCCGTCACGCGTTACGGCGTGCCCGCCGAAGTGATCGTCGCGATCATCGGGGTGGAGACCGTATATGGCCGCCATACAGGGAATTTCGAGGCGGTCTCCGCCCTTGCCACCTTGGCGTTCGGCTACCCGCCGCGCGCGCAACTCTTCAGGCGGGAGCTCGAGCAACTCTTCCTCCTGGCGCGGGAACAGGGGCGCAGCGCGGACAGCTATTACGGCTCCTATGCGGGCGCGCTGGGCTACCCGCAGTTTCTGCCGAGCAGCATACGGAACTACGCAGTGGATTTCGACGGCGACGGCCACATCGACTTCGACAGCACTCCCGCTGACGCCATTGGCAGCGTGGCGCACTACCTGCAGGTACATGGCTGGGAAGCCGGCGCGGAAATCGCCAGCCGCGCCAAGCTTTCAGCCCAGACGGATGCAGCCTCCTTGGTTGCGGCCGGCATAGAGCCTAGCTTGACGCCCGCAACCCTGGTCCAGGCGGGCGTAAGCGTCTCCGGCAATCGATCGATACCCGCGCCAGCGACCCTGGTAGACCTGGAAACACCGGGCGCGGCCACCGAATACTGGCTGGGCTACCGCAACTTCTATGTAATCACCCGCTACAACAAGAGCAGCTTTTATGCGATGTCGGTCTTCCAACTCGCGGAAGCTTTGCGCAACCGCAGGAGCACGACCACGTTGAGCTCAGCGCGGGCGGACTGAATCGTCCTGCTACAGCAGGACATCCTTGGAGATACCCCGCCGCTTCAGGATGCGCCGCAACTGCCCAAGCGCCTCTAGCTGGATCTGACGCACCCGCTCCCGCGTCAGCTCCAGCCTTGCGGCCAGTTCCTCCAGCGTCATCAGCTCGCATTCGTCAATGCCGTACCGATGGCGGATAACCAAGCGCTGCTTGTCGTTCAGCATGTCGATCCATGCATGGATCAACCCTTCGATCTCGGCCGTGTGGATCTGAGTCTCGGGGGTTTCAGCCCTGTCGTCGGCCAAGGACTCCCCGATTGAGAGACTGGGGTCGATATCCAGCGGCGCATCCAGCGACGCGGTATGTTCGCTCAAGGCCAGGATGGCACGCACATCCTCGATCGGCTTCTCCAGCCTGCTTGCAATCTCCTCCAGGCTGCACTCGCCATTGGAGCTCGCTTCGAGATTGCGCTGCGCCCTGAGGACCTGATTGAGTTCCTTCACCACATGAACCGGCAGCCGGATGGTCCGTGACTGGTTCATGATCGCCCGCTCGATGTTCTGCCGGATCCACCACGTCGCGTAGGTGGAGAAACGGAAGCCGCGCTCCGGATCAAACTTCTCCAGCGCGTGCATAAGGCCAAGATTCCCCTCTTCAACGAGGTCGAGCAAGGGAATTCCCCGATTGAGGTAATGCTTGGCGATATTGACGACGAGGCGCAAGTTGCGCTCTATCATCGTCTGGCGGGCATCGAAATCTCCTGCCCTGACCTTCCTCGCCAGAGACGCCTCTTCCTCCGCTGACAGCAAGGGGTTGGCGCCGATTTCGTTCAGGTAGATCTGGGTGACGTCACTAAGGAAGTCGTTCTCGACAACCTGGGCCTGCTGTTCGGCGAAGACTTCCACCTCCAGCGGAAGGTCCGGTTCATGACTGTCGAGATCGTCAGGGCTAACCGGCTCTTCCATAGGCCTCCTCTCGTCAGCGGGGGGGCAGGTACTTCATCGGATCGACTGGCCGGCCCTGCTTACGGATTTCGAAGTGCAGCTTGGGTCGGTCTGTATCGGTACTGCCCAGTTCAGCGATCTTCTGTCCCTTGGTGACGGAATCCCCTTCCTTCACCAGCAGTTGCTGGTTGTGGGCATATGCCGTGAGGTAGTTCGCGTCGTGTTTGATGATGACTAGTTTTCCATAGCCACGCAAGCCACTCCCGGAGTAGACGACCTTACCGGCGCCGGAAGCGATCACTGGGTCTCCAGGATTTCCGGCAATATCCAGCCCCTTGTTCGTTGCCTCGCTGAAGCCGGCCAGAACCTTGCCCTTCGCCGGCCACAGCCAGTCCCCGTCACCGGCGGCGTCCTTGCCGCCGTCGGTCGCAGACTGGGTCGGCGCAGGCGCCTCGACCGGCGCGGCAGGCTTGGGCTGGGTCTTGCTCCATGCTTCCTCCGAATACGGCTGCTTGCCGCCAAGCGGTGCCTGCTTGATCGCCATGCCACCCACATCCCCTCCCGGCGAGGTAACCGGGCTCACGATCACCGGTTCAGGAGAAACAGGAATGGCCGTTGCAACAGCGCCGCCCGCGGGCTCCATCGAGGGGGAAACACGCAACTCCTGCCCCACATGAATCTGGTTCGGATTGGCGAGGCTGTTCCAGGCCACCAGATCGCGAACGCTCTGGCCATACTGACGGGAAATTCCCAGCAACGTTTCCCCTTGCTTAACCACGTGGATCCCTTGCCGTTCCACCTGGGTGACGGCCGGTGGCGGAGTCACGCCGTTTCCGTCACGAACTGGAGCAGACACCCGCGAAGCACAACCAGAAAGCACGCCAAGCACAAGCAGCAGCCCGACAAGGGAAATTTTCTTGTATTTCAGCACTGAGTCGTTCATTCCGTACCAATCAGGAGCGGTACGAAACGCACAGGTTCGCACCAGCTTTCCCTGAAGACTTGACCTTGCCGCTCGATGAGCAACAAGCGTTGATCGTTCCCCCCGACCGGTATCATCAGGCGCCCTCCCGGTGCCAGTTGATCCTTCAAGGCCTGGGGTACCCCAAGTGCAGCCGCCGCTACGATGATCGTATCGAACGGCGCGGCTTCGGCGAGCCCAAGCGCACCATCCGCGCATTTGAGCCGCACATTGGGCAAGCGTAGCGGCCTAAGGTTCTCCCGAGCCCTGTCCAAAAGCGGACGGATTCGTTCGACTGTATAGACATCCGCGGCCAGCAAAGACAAAACCGCAGCCTGATAACCACACCCTGCGCCAATCTCCAGCGTGCGGCCCAACTCCCTGCCCGCCCGGAGCGTTTCTATCATCCTGGCCACGACATAAGGCTGGGAGATGGTCTGCTGAAAGCCGATTGGTAATGCAGTGTCGTCGTAAGCACTGTAGGCCAGCCCTTCCTCGACGAAGAGATGGCGGGGAATGCTCTGCATTGCAGCCAGCACCCGCTCATCGCGAATTCCTTGCGTCCGCAGGCGCTCTACCATTCTCGCCCGCGCGCGGGCAGCTTGAGTGCTGTCTGCCCTGCGCATGCTCGTCAAGCCAGCCATTCTGCTACCGGCCCGATGAGCCCCGTGTGCGTCAGGTCGATCTGCAAGGGCGTGACGGAAACATAGCCGTTAGCAACCGCATTGAAATCCGTGCCCTCCCCTGCATCCGCGGCACCGCCCGCAGCCCCGACCCAATATACGGTCTCGTTCCGCGGGGTGAGGCTCTTGATCACGGGCTCAGCCTTGTGACGCTTGCCCAGACGCGTCACCCTGGTCCCCCGCAATTGCGGGTAAGGAACATCGGGCACATTGACGTTGAGGAGAACGGGCCGCTTGAAAGGCGAGCGCAGGAAGCGCTCCGCCAACTCCTTCGCCACTTGCGCCGCAGCCGAGAAATCCGTCGCAGCCTTGCTGACAAGGGAAACCGCGATGGATGGGACGCCGAGCAAGAAGCCCTCGGTCGCGGCCGCGACCGTGCCGGAATAAATCGTGTCATCGCCCATGTTCGCGCCGTGATTCACGCCAGAAACCACCATATCAGGCAGATAATCCAGCATCCCCGTCACAGCTAGGTGGACGCAATCGGTCGGCGTACCATTCACGAAGTGAAAACCGTTCGCGGCCTTGCGCAGGGACAGGGGGCGGTCGAGCGTAAGGGAATTGCTGGCCCCACTGCGATCACGCTCTGGCGCGACAACAGTTACCTCACCAACGGTAGCAAGCGCCTCGGCGAGCGCCGCGATACCAGGGGCGAAATAGCCGTCGTCGTTACTAACCAGAATACGCATTTGGAATCCGAACGGAGCGCCGCCGCGGCAAGACGATCCACCGCAGCCGAGAGGGCTGAAATCTTAGCATAGCGGTAGAAATCAAACCGCCGGGGCGGAAAAACAAAAACCGGCACTGGGCCGGTTCTGTCGTGTTCAATTGGTCGGGGCGGCGGGATTCGAACTCGCGACCCCTTGCACCCCATGCAAGTGCGCTACCAGGCTGCGCTACGCCCCGACACAAGCCGCCATTATAGCAACTTCTGAACGCTTTGCCAGAGGAAGAATCAACTTCTTAGCGCCGTCAGCAAGGCCTGCATCTCGCCTCGCACCTCGAGTATGAGGGCCCGAAACTGCTCGACTTCGCTCGCGTCCTCCTGCTCCCGAATGGCAGTTTCCCCTAAACGGTTGCGGGCTCCGGAAATGGTGAACCCTTCCTCGTAAAGCAACTGGCGAATCCGGCGCACCAACAGCACTTCATGGTGCTGGTAATAACGCCGGTTACCCCGCCGCTTCACAGGCTTTAGCTGAGTGAACTCCTGCTCCCAATACCTCAGGACGTGCGGCTTGACACCGCACAGCTCACTCACTTCACCAATCGTGAAATAGCGCTTTGCGGGGATAGGCGGCAAAGCCGCCGGTAACTCGTCAAGGCTGCCTGCTTGCATCGCTGAGCTGCTCCACAGCGGCTTTCAGTTTCTGGCTGGCGTGAAAGGTGACGACCCGACGCGCAGTGATCGGAATTTCCTCACCAGTCTTGGGATTGCGTCCCGGCCGTTGAGGCTTGTCACGCAGCTGGAAGTTGCCGAAGCCAGACAGTTTGACGCTGTCGCCACGCTCCAGCGCGGTACGGATTTCCTCGAAGAAGCCCTCTACCATGTCCTTGGCTTCCCGCTTATTCAACCCGACGCGCTCAAACAACAAATCGGCCAGTTCCGCCTTAGTCAGGGTCACCTTCATTCTCCAGATCCACGCAAGCGCGCACCCAGAGTGCCTTCGGCGTGTTGGACGAGAGCTGCAATCGCAGCCTCAACCTCGGCGTCTTCAAGGGTTCGCTGAGTATCTTGCATCAACATCCTGAAAGCAAGGCTCTTCTTGTCAGGGTCAATGCCTTTGCCATGATAGACATCGAACAGCGCAATCTCGCGCACTATGGGAGCAGCCACTTCGCGCAGCGCCTCCAGCACCCGCGCAGCGCTCACCTCCTGGCTGACAACGAGCGCCAGATCCCTCGCTACTGCAGGCATACGGGATATCTCGGTACTGACAGGCAACTGCGCAGCCAGAAGCGCATCCAGTTCAATCTCGAACACGATGGGAGCGCTCCCGAGTTCATATGTCTGCACCCAGATCGGATGAACTTCACCGATCACGCCGACATGTCTGCCATTGAACAGAACCGATGCTGCGCGCCCAGGATGCAAGGCTGGATCTGAAAGACGTTCGAAGGTCAGCACGCCGGGAGCGAACAAGGCCTCGAGATCGCCCTTGATGTCATAGAAGTCGACACCCCTGTCTGCGGCCCCCCATTGCTCCGGCAAAGCTCCACCGGCAGCCAAGGCGGCAACCCGCACGGGCTGATGGAAACCCTGAACGGGTTCGCCATCCGCCTTGCGCTCGAAGCAGCGTCCGATCTCGAAAACACGAACGCGCGCCTGCTGCCGCTTGCGGTTGGTGGCGAGAACCAAAGCCAGACCGGGAATCAGGCTGGTACGCATCACGCCCATTTGACTGGCGATCGGGTTCGCGAGGCGGATGGGATCGGGATTTGCGCAGAAATCGCGCTCCCAAGCCTCGTCCACAAAGGAGAAGTTCACTACTTCCTGATAGCCACGTGCAGCGAGAAGGTGGCACACATCCCAAGTCGAACGTTTGCTCTCGCTCTGCTCCAGCATCATCAGAGAACCCTGGGGCGGAACGGCAGGGATATTGTCATATCCATGCAGGCGGGCCAGTTCCTCCACCAGGTCCTCCTCGATAGAGATGTCGAAGCGGAAGGACGGCGGCGAAACGAGAAGGCAATCGCCTTGCTCCTGCACCCCCAGATGCACGCGCTCCAGCAAGGCCTTCATCTGCGCATCGCTCAGCTGGACACCGAGCAGGCGACGCACCCGCGCCGGCCTGAGCACAACCGCCGGGCGTGTCGGCAGATGAGCCTCATCCAGCGCCTCCTCCACGGGACCCGCTTCGCCGCCACAGATGTCGAGGATGAGGCGGGTGGCACGCTCCATCGCCAACCGCGGCAGTTCGAAGTCCACGCCGCGCTCGAAGCGGTGGGACGCATCCGAGCCGAACCCGTAGCGGCGCGCCCGCCCGGCAATCGCTACCGGAGCGAAGAAAGCGCTCTCCAGGAAGATCTCGGTGGAATCCAGCGTTACTCCGCTTTCCTCTCCACCCATGATGCCGGCCAGCGCAAGCGGCTTGCTGTCATCCGCAATGACCAGCACATCGGCGTCCGGCATGATGGTCTGCCCATTCAGCAGCAACAGTTCCTCGCCAGCGTGCGGATAACGGACATGTATCGGGCCGCTGAGCTTGGCGTCATCGAACACATGCAACGGCTGACCCAGTTCCAGCATGACGTAGTTAGTAACGTCCACCAAGGCACTGATGGAACGGACACCGCTACGGGCGAGCCGCTGCTTCATCCATTCAGGTGTCGCAGCTTTTGCATTGACACCCCTCAACACCCGGCCGCAATAGCGGGGGCAGGCGTCGGGCGCCTCCAGCAGGACGCCACGTCGCACGTCGCTGACGGGCGTCACCGGCTCCACCGCCGGCAGCGATAGCGGATTACCTGTAATCGCCGCCACTTCGCGGGCCACCCCGGCGAGGCTCAAGCAATCCGCCCGGTTGGGCGTCAGTTTGATCGTATAGAGCGTGTCGTCGAGGCCGAGATAGTCGCGCAGATCCGCCCCGACCTTCGCGTCTACCGGTAGGACCAGGAGACCGGAATGATCGTCGGAAAAACCCAACTCGCGGCCGGAGCACAGCATCCCCGAAGACTCGACGCCGCGGAGCTTAGCGGCCTCGATGGAGAAATTGCCCGGCAACAAGGCGCCAACCGTCGCGCACGGAACAGTCAAGCCCACGGCGGCATTCGGCGCCCCGCAGACGATCTGCAGCAACTCGCCCGCGCCCACATCCACCTTGCAGACCTTGAGCTTGTCCGCGTTCGGGTGCTTCTCGGCCTCGACGATACGCGCAACAACCACGCCGGAGAACTTCGGCGCAGCCGGAGCCGCCTCCTCCACTTCCAACCCGGCCATAGTGAGGAGATGGCCCAGCGATTCGCTGTCGAGCTGCGGATCAACGAAGGACCGCAGCCAGTATTCGGAGAATTGCATGGTTCTATTACCTGAATTGACCCAGGAAACGCAGATCGCCCTCGAAGAAGAGGCGAAGATCGGTCACGCCGTAGCGCAGCATCGTCAAACGATCCGGCCCCATGCCGAATGCAAAGCCGGTATAGCGCTCCGGATCGATACCGCCAAACCGCAGCACGTTCGGATGGACCATGCCGCAGCCGGCAATCTCCAACCAGCGGCCTTCGAGAGCGCCACTCATGAAGGCGACGTCGATCTCGGCAGACGGCTCGGTAAAGGGGAAAAACGAGGGACGGAAGCGGACCTGCAGGTCTTCGGACTCAAAGAACTTGCGCAGGAAGTCGGCAATAACCCCCTTCAGATCAGCGAAGCTGACCTTCTCGCCGATCCACAACCCTTCCACCTGGTGGAACATGGGCGAATGCGTCGCATCCGAGTCCACCCGATAAACGCGGCCCGGCGCAATAATGCGCAGTTCCGGCATGGAGTCGAGGTGGCCGAAGCGCGCCACATGCGCCTGCATGGCACGGACCTGAACGGGGCTGGTGTGGGTGCGCAGCAGGACTTCGTCCTGGCCCTCGAGATAGAAGGTGTCGTGCATCGACCTCGCAGGGTGATTCTCGGGAGTATTCAGCGCAGTGAAATTGTGCCAGTCGGTCTCGATCTCCGGCCCGTCGACTGCCACGAAACCGATGGAGCCAAACAGGCGCTCGATCCGCTCCAGCGTCCGGCTGACCGGATGCAGCCCACCCGGTGCCGCGCCCCTGCCTGGAAGCGTCACGTCCAGCGCTTCTGCAGCAAGCTGAGCCAGCAGCGCCGCTTCTCGCAGCGCTTGGCGCCTCGCCTCCAGCGCCCGCTCTATCGCTTCCTTGACCCGGTTGATTGCAGCGCCGGCCTCTCGCCTAGCCTCGGGGTCCAGCTTTCCCAAACCTTTCAGGCGCTCGGTCAGGGAACCGCTCTTGCCCAGGTAACGCGCCTTGGCCTGCTCCAGCTGGGCACTGTCCGCCGCCGCGGCAAACTCGCTCTCGGCCTGTTGAATCAGTTGATCCAGGTTGTCCATTTCACTGCCATGCGGAAATCAGAAAAAAAAAGGAGGCTAGGCCTCCTTTTTTGGCGCTGCGTCAGCTTACGCAGCCAGTTTGGCCTTGGCTTGCTCGGCGAGCGCGGCAAAAGCCGGCTTATCGAACACAGCCAGATCGGCCAGCACTTTACGGTCCACTTCAACCGCCGCTTTCTTCAGGCCGTTCATGAAGGTGCTGTAGGTCAGGCCCAACTCACGGGCAGCCGCGTTGATACGCGCGATCCACAGGGTGCGGAACTGACGCTTGCGCTGACGACGGTCACGGTAGGCGTACTGACCGGCCTTCATCACCGCCTGCTTGGCGATGCGATATACGTTCTTGCGACGGCCGCGATAACCCTTGGCCTGGTCCAGCACCTTCTTGTGGCGGGCGCGGGCGACTACACCACGTTTGACTCTGGGCATGGTGGTCTCCTATCAGGCGTAAGGCAGCATGGCGCGGATCAGCTTCTCATCGGCGGCGTGAACTTCAGTCATGCCGCGCAGCTGGCGCTTGCTCTTGGTGGTTTTCTTGGTGAGGATGTGGCGCTTGAACGCTTGGGACCGCTTGATCCCACCGCTGGAGCGGACCTTGAACCGCTTGGCGGCCCCGCTCTTGGTCTTCATCTTGGGCATTGCTAAGACTCCGTGTTTATGAATGCCGCCAGGTAGCGCTCAACCTCAGCACTTTTTAATACCTGACACCACTTGTTTTCCAAGACCTTTTCGGCCTCGGTATCACCCGATACTGCCGGGGATTGCTGCTACCGCCTTTCAGCGATTCTTTTTCGGCGCAATGATCATGATCATCTGGCGCCCTTCCATCTTCGGCATCTGCTCGACCTGGCCCAACTCCTCCAAATCAACTTTGATGCGCTCAAGCTGCCGCAAGCCGAATTCCTGATGCGCCATCTCGCGCCCACGGAAACGCAAGGTCACCTTGCACTTGTCGCCCTCTTCCAGGAAACGCTTCAGATTGCGCAACTTGATCTGGTAGTCATTCTCGTCGGTACCCGGCCGGAGCTTGACCTCCTTGACTTGCACCTGCTTCTGCTTGAGTCGGGCCTCATGGGCCTTTTTCTGTTCCTGATACTTGAACTTGCCGTAGTCCATCACACGACAGACCGGCGGCTTTGCCATCGGCGCGATCTCAACGAGATCCAAGCCGGCCTCTTCGGCCACACTCAGGGCTGCATTCAGGGAAACAATGCCGAGCTGCTCGCCGTCATCACCGACCAGCCGGACTTCGGGCGCGTTGATTTCCCCGTTGACGCGCTGCTTCTTCTCTTGAGCGATGGTTCAGTTCTCCACGAAAACCAATATCAGACCGCAGCGGACTTCGCGTCAATTTCGCGATGCCAGCGCTCGATCAGCGAATCGAGGGACATTTGGCCAAGATCCTGGCCGCCTCGGGCGCGCACTGCGACGACGCCAGCTGCCTTTTCTTTTTCGCCTACGACGATCTGATATGGCAGCTTGTGCACGCTATGTTCGCGGATTTTATAGTTTATCTTTTCGTTGCGCAAATCCGCCTCTACGCGGAAACCCGCGACCTTCAAGCGATTCACCACGTCTTTCGCATAGGCGGCCTGGCCTTCCGAGATGTTCATCACCACGCCATGCACCGGGCTCAGCCACAACGGCAGCGCACCAGCGTAATTCTCGATGAGAATCCCGATGAAGCGCTCCAGCGAACCCAGAATGGCGCGATGGAGCATGACCGGATAGCGCTTGGCATTGTCCTCGGCTACGTATTCCGCCCCCAGGCGCACTGGCAGATTGAAGTCGAGCTGCAGCGTGCCACACTGCCACACCCGCCCCAGGCAATCCTTCAGCGAGAACTCGATCTTGGGGCCGTAGAACGCCCCCTCACCCGGCTGCAAATCGTAGGCAAGGCCCTGGGCATCAAGCGCAGAAGCCAGCGCCGCCTCGGCCTCGTCCCACTGCTCATCGGTGCCCACCCGCTTTTCTGGCCTGGTGGACAGCTTGACCTGAACGTCGGTAAAGCCGAAGTCCGCATACACCTTCTGCAGCAGGCGGATGAACTCGGCAGCCTCGTCCTGCACCTGCTCTTCGGCGCAAAAGATATGCGCGTCGTCCTGGACGAAGTTGCGCACGCGCATGATGCCGTGCAGCGAGCCGGACGGCTCGTTGCGATGACAGGAACCGAACTCGGCCATGCGTAGCGGCAGATCGCGGTAGCTCTTCAGGCCCTGGTTGAAGATCTGGATGTGGCACGGGCAATTCATCGGCTTCACCGCGTAATCCCGCTTTTCGGACTGCGTGGTGAACATCAGGTCGGAGTACATTCCCCAGTGGCCAGACTTTTCCCACAGGGAGCGATCGACGATCTGCGGCGTCTTCACTTCTTGATAGCCGTGCTCATAGATGGTCTTCCGCAGGTATTGCTCGACCTGCTGCCACAGCGTCCAACCCTTGGCGTGCCAGAACACCATGCCCGGCGCCTCTTCCTGAATGTGGAAGAGATCGAGTTGCCGGCCGAGCTTGCGGTGATCGCGCTTCTCCGCCTCCTCCAGCATGTGGAGGTAGGCTTCCAGCTCTTCCTTCTTCGCCCAGGCGGTACCGTATATACGCTGCAGCATCTCGTTCCTGGAGTCGCCACGCCAATAGGCGCCAGCAACCTTGGTCAGCTTGAAGACCTTCAGCCTGGCCGTGGAAGGCACATGCGGCCCACGGCACAAGTCGACGAAATCGCCCTGGCGATACAGGGAAACGTCCTCGCCCTCAGGGATGGACGCGATGATCTCCGCCTTGTAGTTCTCGCCAATGGACTTGAAGAAGGCCACGGCTTCGTCACGCGGCCTAACCTCGCGAACCACGGGGATCGCGCGCTGGACGATCTCGGCCATGCGACGCTCGATCGCCTCCAGATCCTCAGGCGTGAATGGCCGCTTATAGGCGAAGTCGTAGTAGAAGCCACTCTCGATCACTGGCCCGATCGTGACCTGAGCCTCAGGGAACAACTCCTTGACCGCATGCGCCAGCAGGTGAGCCGTCGAATGGCGGATGATATCGACACCCTCTTCGCCCCTGTCGGTCACGATAGCCAACTGGGCATCCGCGTCGATACGATGCGACAGGTCCACCAACTTTCCATCGACCCGGCCAGCCAGCGAGGCCTTCGCCAAGCCCGCCCCAATGGAGGCGGCAACCTCGCCCACGGTCACAGGATGATCGAAGCTGCGGATGGATCCATCAGGAAGCGTAATGTTCGGCATGAGATTTAGGCCTCTGCGTATTCTTTGCGGCGAAGAATCAAAACTGGGCCACGCGGCGAGTGGACGAAAAAAAAGTGCGGTCGGAACCGCACTTTTTTAAGCAGACAGCGGAACCCGATCTTTTTTAGTTTCCGGCAATAAAGCAAGTTCGGAACATTGCGATCGAATCCCAAATGTTGGTAGGCGCGATTGGACTCGAACCAACGACCCCCACCATGTCAAGGTGGTGCTCTAACCAGCTGAGCTACGCGCCTGCTAAGAGCGGTGAATTATAGAGAAGTCGCCAACGATGTCAAACTCTTTTTAATTTTTCATCTTGGTAAAGACGAAGAGGAGGATAACGGCCCCAACCACCGCGCCAACGAAGCCCGCTGTCTCGCCCACACGGTAAACCCCCAGGAATTGCCCGCCATAGGTCGCCACCATGGCGCCCGCTATCCCCAGCAACGTCGTCATGAACAACCCCAGGCGATCCCGCCCGGGATGTAGCAGGCGTGCAATCAACCCCACGATCAGGCCAATCAGAATCGTGCCGATGACAGACATCTTCCCTACCCCTCTACTCTGGGCCAGGCGGCGAGAAAAGCTTTCCAATGAGGCGCTTCCTGCCGCTCCAGCAGATCTCTGACTACCGCAAGCTCCTGCGCCCAGGCGGCTTGGTCGAGCACGCCCCTCATGCGCTGGAAGCCAAGATAGACGAGGTAAGTGTTCACCACGTCCGTTTCACAGTAATCCCGGATTTCCGCTGCACGCCCCTCCTGCCACGCCTGCCACACAGCGGAGCCATCCATGCCCAGCTTTCCCGGAAAGCCCATGAGCTTCGCCAACTCGTCCAGGGGGGCATTCGCCCGCGGCTGATAGAGCGCCAACAAGTCCATCAAATCGAGATGGCGGGAGTGGTAACGACCAATATAGTTGTTCCACTTGAAATCGCGCGAGTCATTGTAATCACCCTCTCCCTGGTCCCAATAACGTGGCGCGGACACGCCGTGCATCAGGCCGCGGTAGTGCAGCACCGGCAGATCGAACCCTCCCCCATTCCAGGACACGATCTGGGGGGTAAAGCGCTCGACGCCGTCGAAAAAACGCTGAATGATCTCGCCCTCATTGCAGTCGGGCTCGGCCAGCGAAAACACGCGAAACTGGCTGGCATCCCGGAAAGCGCAAGAGATGGTGACGACGCGCTGCAGGTGATGCTGCAGGAAATCCGTCCCATTCGACGCCCTGCGCTGCTGAAAGGCGAACTCGGCAACCTCGTAATCGGTGAGTTCCGCTGGCAGATCGTTCAGCGCACGGATACCGGCGACATCCGGGATCGTTTCAATATCGAAGACCAGTACCGGCATTACTTCCGCACCCAGTTTCCATCTTGCTGTATCCACCATCCCGCCCGCGCGCGCTCGGCCCAGCGTCCAGCGAAGGTCCTGCGGACGTCGGCCTCCCACTCGGGATGGCCGTTGGCGCGAGCGATCTCCCGGTAGAGCGCGCTGCGGTCGGCATTTTCAGCAGCGACCAGCGCAGTGGCCTGCGCCCGTTGTGCCAGCGGGACCGCGCTCGCGTCCCGCACCGCCACGCCGCCGTCTGTCGTCTGACCAAGCGCGCCGCTGTCGTACAGCGGCGCCAGCTGCGCATGCCGCTCCTGCATGGAGCGTTTCAATGCGCTGATCGCCGGCGATGAAACGTCGAGGTTGCCTTGGGCAAGCACCAGTGAAGCCCCCAGCAGCAATACCACCGACAGCCATTTCAGAGCTTTCATTTCTCCCCTCCTCGATCCGGCACAGCCTCCTTCTTCTCCGGGGGCGATGCCTGCCAGACCTCGTCGATGATTTTGTCGGCGGCCTTCTCGGCTGCTGCGGCGGGAAAATAGATATTGATGGTCACGCAAGCGGCAACGCCTGACATCACGGCGATCGCCAGCCCCGTGCGCACAAGAAGGGGCATGAAGGAACTCCTCGCGTCTTGATTGGCGGCCGCTGGCCGCATGGGCGTGAGCCCGGATTCAATCGGTGACCACAGATGCTCCCTCTGCAATCACCCGCTGCAACCGGCTGACGAGTTCGTCCCAGTCAACGCGCGGATTGTAGCCGATGACATCCAGGGCAGGCAGGCCACCGCCCTGCACGATCAGGAAGCTACCATCGCCCCTCGAAGATAGACCGCTCATGCTGCAGACGCCCTCCTTCAGCACGCAACCCAGGGCCAGATCGCGGTAACCAAAGTCGCGGAAGAGCCCGAGCAAGCCGCGCTGGATGGCCGCCACAGCCCCTCCACCACCAAGCGCGGCGAGATCCTCCACCGCGCGCTGACTGATCCGCCGGGGATAGTTGCCCGGGCTGCTGTAGAGCCGCGCGTCGAAGGCCACCGGACGCCATCGGCTCAATTCCAGACCAGTGATATCCGCATCCACGAAGCCGGCAACACTGCCGAAACTGAAAGTCTCCGTGAGCTGGGCGAGGTCGATATGCCTCAGTTCCACATCGGCCTGCAAGCGCGAGCTTGCTCCAAGGGGCTCCAGTATCCGCAGCCCGGTCGCCTGCAGGTAACCATCGAAGACGGACACGACCAGCGCTCCATCCAGCGTAATCTCGCCCGGACGAAAGCCAAGCCCCGGCACCGAGGCGGCCAGTACCCCGTTCATCAGCGGCAATCCAAGCGCCTCGGTTAGCAGGCGGACGGACAGCGGCTCTATCACAACCGACCCCGCCCCCAGCCACTGCCCTGCTTGCCGCCGGACATGCACGTCATCGAATACGACAGCGCCATCCAGCAGCGGGATGGCGGTGCGCCCCAGTCGTAGCGTTCCATCCCTGGCCTCGACCGGCATGGAAAACCGCCCCAACGACAGGCGCTCCCAACGCCCTTCCCCCACCGACAATTCGCCGCTGGCCTCGCCCGCCATGCGCCAGGGCAGATAACCGTTCACGGGTCCGAAGGCGAACCCTTCGCCGCCTGCGCCGGCCTCCATGCCAAAGCTCGCCTCTTCGAGGACGAAATCAGCAGCGAGCAACTCGCCATCCGCCCATTCCAGCCCGGCAGCCAGACGTCCACCGAAATTGACTGCCTCCCGATTCGCCGGTGCCACCAATGGAGCGATCCAGGTCGGCCCCAGCACCGCCAATTCGCCCCCGGCTAGCGAGAAGGAGAAGCGCTCCAGGCGCTGGCCGCCCAAGGAGAAAACCGCCGAAACCGCCAGCTGCGCCACTCCGGGCATCTGGAGCACCGCCTCGGTGAGCTCCAGGCGATCGGCGCCCAACCAACCATGGGCATTCATGCTCCACGGCAGGGCCTGGATAAAGAAAGGGTCGAGATAAGCCTGGCCTGCCATCCAGGACAAATCCGCGGTCCAGCCCCAACCTTGCCGCTCCGGCCGCGCCTCCAAGGAAAAGGTCAATTCCAGGTCTTCTGCCGCCTGCAGCCCGGTCTGGCTGGAGAAGCCCGCCTCGCGCAGGCTCCCTTGGGCCTTCAGGGCGCCGTTGCGATATACCCCCTTGGCGCTCATGCTACCCGTGGGCGCCCAAGCCGCGAGCGCTGGCCACCACCGGCTCACCTTGGAGAGGGAAAGGTTGTCGAGGAGAAACCGCAGTTCGCCCCCAGACGACATGGCGGCCTTCAAGTGCCCGCCATCCTCCAGGGCGATTTCGATATCGCCCGCCTGGCGCTCCAGATCGAGGGAGAAGGAAAATGCCAGCGCTGCCTTGCCTTCAGCAAAACTCAATTCGCCGCGCGAACATTTCAGCTGCGTCCCCTGCAGCGAGGCTGCCGCGCACTGCAGACGCACGTCGCGCCACTGCTGCCCAGCGATCTCGAGATGCCCGGCCCTGGCGACAAGTCGCCCGTTGCGGACATCGTAGGCCAGCTCCAGCCCAGCCAAGCCCAGGCCAGGGCGCGAAAACTCGCCCAACGACAAACTGAAGGAGTCGGCTGCAGGCACCATCGCCCAGCCGGAGGGCCAGACGAGCACCAGTGCGAAGGCAAGCGCAGCCCCCCAAGGCCGCGCTCCGCAGCGCCGTTCAGGCGGGGAAAACACCCGTAGACAGATAGCGATCACCGCGATCGCAGACGATGGAAACGATGACGGCGTTCTCCAGCTCGGCCGCCAGCCGCAGCGCCACATGCATCGCGCCGCCGGAGGAGATGCCAGCGAAGATGCCTTCCTCACGGGCAAGCCGGCGCGTCATCTCCTCCGCATCAGCCTGGCTGACGTACTCCAGGCTGTCCACCCGAGGCTTTTCGTAGATCCTGGGCAGATAGGCTTCTGGCCACTTGCGGATGCCGGGAATCTGGGAGCCTTCTTCCGGCTGGCAGCCGATGATCTGGATCGCCGGATTCTTCTCCTTGAGGTAGCGGGAAGTCCCCATGATGGTGCCGGTGGTGCCCATCGAACTGATGAAATGAGTGATCGTGCCGCCGGTTTGCGACCACAATTCCGGCCCGGTGCCTTCATAGTGGGCCAGCGGATTATCCGCGTTGGCGAACTGGTCGAGGATGATGCCCTTACCTTCGTCGCGCATACGCTCGGCCACATCCCGCGCCATCTCCATGCCGCCTTCCTTGGGCGTGAGCACCAGTTCGGCGCCGAAGGCGCGCATGGTCTGGCGGCGTTCCACGCTCTGGTTCTCCGGCATCACCAGGATCATCTTGTAACCCCGGATCGCCGCCGCCATGGCGAGCGCAATGCCGGTATTCCCGCTGGTTGCCTCGATCAGGGTGTCGCCGGGGCGGATATCGTCCCGGGCCTCGGCGCGGACGATCATCGACAAGGCCGGGCGATCCTTGACCGATCCCGCCGGGTTGTTGCCTTCCAGTTTGGCGAGGATCACGTTATTCCGGCCCGCACTAATCCGCTTCAAGCGCACCAGCGGTGTATCGCCGACATAATCCTCGAGAGTCTTGAATTCCATTTTCTTGCGCTTCCGGTTGGGGATCTCATGTTAATACCGCGCGGAGCGGCGGCAAAACCGCCCCAGCCGGAACAGGCTCACGCAAGCATCACGCCATCATGGGCGCGCAAGCCTTGCGGCCCGGGAGCCTCGACACGCTGCGGGAATCCGACAAGCCAGCCCCGCTTGTCGCACACCCGCCGCGCGCCACCAGCGCCTCAACGCCGGCCGATACCGTGGTACTCCAGCCCGCTCTCGCGCATCACCGCCGGGTCATACATGTTGCGGCCATCGAACAGCACCGGCTGGCGCAACAGGCCGCGGATCCTATCGAAGTCCGGGCTGCGGAACTCCTTCCACTCGGTGACGATCACCAGCGCATCCGCCTCCTCCAGCGCCTTCATCGGGCGGTCGACATAGCTCAGGCGAGCCTCGTCACCGAAGATGCGGCGCGTCTCGTCCATCGCCACCGGATCGTAGGCCGCCACGGTTGCCCCGCGCCTGAACAACTCGGCGATGATGACCCGGCTGGGCGCCTCGCGCATATCGTCGGTATTCGGCTTGAAGGCCAGGCCCCACAGGGCAAAACGACGCCCGGAAAGGTCATCGCCAAAGCGGGCGACGATCTTGTCTATCAGCACATGCTTCTGCGCCTCATTGGCGTCTTCCACCGCGCCCAGCACCTTCAGCTTGTGACCGTGCTCGTCCGCAGTCTTGATCAGCGCCTTCACATCCTTGGGGAAGCAGGAGCCACCGTAGCCGCAGCCTGCATAGAGGAAATGCCAGCCGATGCGGGGATCCGAGCCTATTCCCTGCCGCACCAACTCGATGTCCGCGCCCAGCGTCTCGGCCAGGTTGGCCAACTCGTTCATGAAGCTGATACGGGTGGCGAGCATCGCATTCGCGGCGTACTTGGTCAGTTCGGCCGAACGCACGTCCATGAACACCAGCTTGTCGTGGTTACGCTGGAAAGGGGCATACAGTTGGCGCATGGACTCGATCGCCCGCTCATCCTCGGCACCGACGACGATGCGATCCGGCCGCATGAAGTCCTCCACCGCCGCCCCTTCCTTCAGGAACTCCGGGTTGGAGACCACCGAGAACGGAAGATCGGCACTGCGCTTGGAAAGCTCTTCGGCAATCGCAGCCTTGACCTTGTCGCCGGTACCCACCGGCACGGTGGATTTATCGACAATGACCCGATAACCGTCCATGTAACGGCCGATGTTGCGCGCGGCTGCCAGCACGTACTGCAGATCCGCCGAGCCGTCCTCGTCCGGGGGAGTGCCCACCGCGATGAACTGCACCGCGCCATGCGCCACCGCGCGCTCGATATCGGTGGTGAAGCTCAAGCGGCCAGCGGCCACGTTACGGCGCACGATCTCCAGCAAGCCAGGCTCGTGGATGGGGATTCCGCCTTCCTCAAGGATGCGGATCTTGCCAGCGTCCACATCCAGGCACAGCACGTCGTTGCCTACATCGGCCAGGCAAGCGCCACTCACCAGCCCAACATAACCGGTTCCCACCACAGTGATCTTCATGAGCACTCCCGAGGTTCAGAGATAAATCGGACAGGCATGGCCGAAATACGGCCAATCAGGGCGTGAGATCGAACTCTTCGGTACGCCTGGGCGGATAGGTCTCCCATCCACCGCATGCCGGGCAGCGCCAATGAAACTGCCGCGCCTTGAAGCCGCAAGCGTCGCAGCGATAGCGCGCGACCTTGCGGGTATGACCGTGGATGAGCTGCTTGACCAGTTCGATATCGCTACGCTGCTCGGCCGGTGCAGCCAAGAGTGCGGCCTCCAGCAGCTTGTCCAGCCCGAGCAAGGTGGGATTACGTTTCAGTTCTTCCCGCACCAGGTCGTAGGCAGCCTTCGGCCCCTGCTTCTCCAGTTCCCAATGGAAGAGCTCGTCCAGCAGATCCAGGGATGCATGACGCTCCAGCCAGGCTTTGAGCAACTGATGCCCCTGCTCGACCCGCCCCAGGCGGCCGTAGGCATCCATGATGCGTTCTGCCGCCAGCGCGAGATAGACCGGATCCTGGCTCTCGATCCTCTTCCAGGTCTCCAGGGCCTCTTCATCCCGTCCTTCCGCCGCCAGCACGTCGCCCAATAGCAAGCTGGCCCGCACGCAACGACGGTTGATTGAGAACGCCTCCTCCACCTGACGCCGGACTTCGTCATACCGTGAATCCGCCAGGGCGGAAGCGGCCAGCTCACAATGAAAGTTGGCCACTTCCCGACGCCACATCAAACCCTCGTGATCCGGCAGGGCACCCGCAACCTCAATGGCCTTGGCCCAGTCCTTCTCCTGCTGGTAGATCTCCAACAGGTAACGCAGCGCCATGTCTTTCTCGCGCGTATCGCGCAGTTTCAGGAAAACCGCCTCGGCACGGTCCAGCAAGCCTGCCTTGAGGAAATCCTGCCCAAGTTCGGCGAGCGCCTGCAGGCGCTGATCCTCGTTCAGATCCTCTCGATCCACCAGGATCTGATGCATGCGGATCGCCCTGTCAGTCTCGCCCCGACGCCGGAACAGGCTGCCCAGTGCGAAGTGCAACTCAATGGTCTGTGGGTCGATTCGCACCGCTTCGATGAAGGCATCGATGGCCTTGTCCTGCTGTTCATTCAGCAGAAAATTAAGACCAGCGAAATAGGAGCGCGGCAGTGCCCGCGACTCCTTGACGACCTGCTTGATATCAATACGCGCCGCCAGCCAGCCAAGGGCAAAGAACAGCGGCAGCGCAAGCAGCCACCAGAATTCGATTTCCATTTATCTCAGAGCGTCTCGGGCGCCTGGGCCTCGGCCACAGGAACATTCGGCTCGGGACGGCTACGCTCGGCCCGATCCAACTGGCGCTTCAGGCGGGAGATCTCCCGGCGCTGGCGCAGCAAGGAAGCGAAGGTGGCGGTGACGCCAAGGAGGGCGCCGGCTGAAAAACTCACCAGGATGACAAAGACAACCGGCAACTGCCATTCGCCGCCAAAGAAGAAGCGCAGACTGGCGAGCTGATCGTTCTTGATCGCGAAACCGAACAAGAGGAAGAACAGCAGCAGTCGAAGGATCCACATTACGAGGCGCATGGGTCGGCATTATCTCCGAGCAGATGACAAAAAAGAAGGCGGCCATAGCCGCCTTCCCTGACACTTCTCACAACCGATTGCCGCGCGGTCACTCGCTGCCGTCAACCCGCTCGCGCAATTCCTTGCCGGCCTTGAAATGGGGCACGTGCTTTTCCGGCACATGCACCTTCTCCCCCGACTTGGGATTACGACCGACGCGAGGCGGACGATAGTTCAGCGCAAAACTCCCGAACCCGCGGATCTCGATGCGATCACCACGCGCGAGCGCGTCGGTCATCGCATCGAGAATCATCTTGACCGCGTAATCGGCATCTTTTGCGACCAGCTGGGGAAAACGCGCCGCCAGCTGGGCGATCAGCTCCGATTTGGTCATGATCCGGTCGAGTTACTGCTTTTGTTCGTTCAGCTTGGCCTTGAGCAGGGCACCCAGGTTGGTAGTGCCGCTGGCAGCAGAGCTTTCCGACGCAAGCTTGTTCATCGCTTCGGACTGCTCGACCTGATCCTTGGCACGGATGGAGAGGTTGATCGAACGGGTCTTGCGATCCACGTTGATGATCAGGGCCTCGACCTCGTCACCTTCCTTCAGCACGGTGGTGAGGTCATCCACGCGATGGGCGGCCGCTTCAGAAGCACGCAGGTAGCCTTCCACCTCGTCACCCAGGGAGATCACAGCGCCACGGGCTTCGACCGACTTCACGGTGCCGCGAACAAGGCTGTTCTTCTCGTGAGTGGCGATGAAGTTGGTGTACGGATCGCCTTCCAGCTGCTTGATGCCCAGGGAGATGCGCTCGCGCTCGACGTCGATCGCCAGCACCACGGCCTCGACCTCGTCGCCCTTCTTGAACTTGCGCACAGCCTCTTCGCCGGTTTCGCTCCAGGAAAGGTCGGACAGGTGCACCAGACCGTCGATGCCGCCTTCCAGGCCGATGAACACGCCGAAGTCGGTGATGGATTTGATCTGGCCGCGGACCTTGTCGCCCTTCTTGTGGTTGATGGCGAAATCGTCCCACGGGTTGGACATGCACTGCTTCATGCCCAGGGAAATACGGCGACGGTCTTCGTCGATCTCGAGAATCATCACTTCGACTTCGTCGCCCAGCTGGACGACCTTGGTCGGGTGAATGTTCTTGTTGGTCCAGTCCATTTCAGACACGTGCACCAGACCTTCGATACCTTGCTCGACTTCAACGAACGCGCCGTAGTCGGTGATGTTGGTGACCTTGCCGAACAGGCGGGTGCCCTGCGGGTAGCGGCGGGAGATGCCGACCCACGGATCTTCGCCCAGTTGCTTCAGACCCAGGGAGACACGGTTCTTCTCCTGGTCGAACTTGAGCACCTTGGCCTCGATTTCGTCACCGACGTTGAGCACTTCCGACGGGTGACGCACACGGCGCCAGGCCAGGTCCGTGATGTGCAGCAGGCCGTCGATACCGCCGAGATCAACGAACGCACCGTAGTCGGTGATGTTCTTGACGATACCCTTGACGACGGTGCCTTCCTTCAGGTTTTCAAGCAGCTTCTGGCGCTCTTCGCCCATGGACTCTTCGAGCACCGCGCGGCGGGAGACGACCACGTTGTTGCGCTTGCGGTCGAGCTTGATGACCTTGAACTCGTATTCCTTGCCCTCGTACGGGGAGGTGTCCTTGACCGGACGCATGTCCACCAGCGAACCCGGCAGGAAGGCGCGGATGCTGTTGGTCATGACGGTCAGACCACCCTTGACGCGACCGGTGATCACGCCCTTCACCAGGGTGCCCTCGTTCAGCGCCTTCTCGAGATCGTTCCAGGCAGCAATGCGCTTGGCCTTGTCGCGGGACAGGCGGGTCTCGCCGTAGCCGTCTTCCAGCGCCTCGATGGCGACGTGGATGAAATCGCCCGGATTGACTTCGAGTTCGCCGCGATCGTTGCGGAACTCGTCGATGGGCACATAGCTTTCGGACTTCAGCCCGGCATTGACGACCACGAAATTCTGGTCGATGCGCACGACTTCGGCGGTGATGACTTCACCGGCACGCATTTCCTGCAGTGCAAGGCTTTCTTCGAAGAGGGCGGCAAAACTTTCCTGGGAGGAAACAGGAGTGGCAGTGGACATAAGGAAAAGAACCCAAAACTACCCTTGCGGGCAGCGATGTATGTGAATTGAACACCGATGCGGCCGGCTCGCAGCCGGCTGCGCACCACGTTTTCAGCCAGCGGCTTCGGGCGCAGGATTCCTGACGAAATCAACGACGAAAGCCACAGCCTCCTCAACGCCTTTGGAAGTCGTATCGAGGAGAACCGCGTCCGGCAACTTCAACAGGGGCGCTACCGAGCGGGCCGCATCGCGCGCATCCCTGTCCCGGAGGTCCTGTAAAAGACTTTCCATAGTAGCAGGCAAGCCCTTTTCCATCAACTGCTTATAGCGCCGTTCGGCGCGGGACTCCACCGAGGCCGTCAGGAAGACCTTGTGAGCCGCGTCAGGGAATACCACCGAGCCCATGTCCCGCCCCTCGGCCACCAGACCGGGAGCGCGCCGGTAATGGCGTTGGCGGCCCAGCAGGGCAGCCCGTACCGCGCCCAGCACGGCCACCTTGGATGCGCCTGCAGAGCAGGCCTCGGTGCGGATCTCATCCGTGACGTCATCGGCGTCGAACCACACCCGTCCCCCCTCGAAACGCGCCGGCAGTGTCGCGGCCAACGCGGCCAGGCGCGGCTCCTCATCCAGCGCCACGCCGGCGCGCATCGCGGCGAGCGCGACGAGGCGGTACAGCGAACCGCTGTCCAGGTAGTTGTAGGCGAGCACTTCGGCAACGCGCGCAGCGACCGTACCCTTGCCAGAGGCGGACGGGCCGTCGATCGCCACCACCGGCACCGGCGTGGTGATCTCAGCGTAGGCATCGAAATAGCCCGGGAAGGTCTTGTTCACACAACGCGGATCGTTGATGCGGACGTCGCAGTCGCCCAATGCGGCCAGCGAGAAGCACATCGCCATGCGGTGATCGTCGTAGGTGTCTATCGCCGCAGGCTGCAGCACCGCCGGCGCGACGATGCGCAGGCTGTCCGGCCGCTCGTCCACTTCCGCCCCCAGCTTGCGCAGCTCGGTGGCCATCGCGGCGATGCGGTCGGTTTCCTTGACCCGCCAGCTGGCGATGTTGCGCAGGGTGCAGGGACCGTCGGCGAAAAGTGCGGCAACCGCCAGCGTCATCGCTGCGTCGGGGATGTGATTCAGGTCGAGATCGAAGGCGCGCAAGCGGCCGTTCGCCGGCGCGCTGGCTTCTATCCAGTTGTCGCCCATGCTCACGGTCGCGCCCAGCTCGGCCAGCGCTTCGGCGAAACGAACATCGCCCTGGATGCTGTTACGCCCCACGCCCTCAACGCGCACCGGCCCACCGCCGATGGCACCGGCGGCAAGGAAATAGGAAGCGGACGAAGCGTCGCCTTCCACGTAGATGCTGCCAGGGCTGGTATAGACCGCCTTGCCCGGCACGATGAAGCGCTGCCATTCCTCACGCTCGACGGTGACGCCGAAGCGCTGCATCAGGGCCAAGGTAATCGCGATGTAGGGCTTGGAGATCAATTCGCCTACCACTTCGACCACCGTCTCCTCGCCGGTCAGTGGCAGCGCCATCAGCAGGGCGGTCAGGAACTGGCTGGATACGTCGCCACGAACCTGAACCACACGGCCGGCGCGTATCTCCGCCGGCTTCACGCGCAGGGGCGGAAAACCCTCCTGTCCTTCGTAGTGGATCTCGGCGCCAAGTTGCCGCAGCCCATCGACCAAGTCGCCGATGGGCCGCTCGTGCATCCGGGGCACGCCGGAGAGCCGATAGTCGCCCCCCGCGAGAGCAAGCACCGCGGTCAGCGGACGGAAAGCGGTGCCAGCATTACCGAGGAACAGGTCCGCCTGCTTGACCGGCAGCGTGCCGCCGGTGCCACTCACCCGGTAGCGGCCATCCTCCTCGCGCCGCCAGGCCACGCCCAGTTGCTGCAGGGCGTCCAGCATTCGATCCACATCGTCCGAAGCGAGCAGATCGCGGATTTCGGTCTCGCCCTGTGCCAGCGCCGCCAGCAGCAGAACGCGGTTGGAAATGCTCTTGGACCCCGGCAGGCGCACGCAGCCGCGCGCCCCCAGCAGCGGGGGAAGATCGAGAAACTCCATGTCATTTACTCCGCGGTAATCGGCGGCGGCGCGTTGCGCTCGGCCCAGGCGTTGCGTGCACAACGGGCCTCTTCGAACAGTTTTTCCAGGCGATCGGCCTCGCCGCCCAGCAACAGCGCGCGCAGGTAGGCCAGTTCGGCCAGGTATTGGTCCAGCTCGGCCAGCAGCGCCTGCCGGTTCGCCATGCAGATGTCGCGCCACATTTCGGGATGGCTGCCGGCGATACGGGTGAAATCGCGGAACCCGCTGGCAGCGTGGGAGAACAGCAACTCAGCGTTGGCGCGGCCGGCGAGGTCATGGACCAGGCCAAAGGCGAGCAGATGCGGCAGGTGGCTGACGGCGGCGAACACCCGGTCATGCTCTTGGGGCGCCATGTCCACCACGGTCGCGCCGCAGGCCTGCCACATGGCCCGAACCCGCTCGACCGCGGCGGGGTCGTTTTCCGACAACGGCGTCAGCACCACCCGCCGCCCGACATAGAGGTCGGGGAAGGCCGCGTCCACTCCGCTCTTTTCGGCACCGGCAATGGGGTGTGCCGGCACAACGCGGGCGAGATGCGCATCCAGGCGGCGATACACCGCCTCGATGACGTCCCGCTTGGTGCTGCCCGCGTCGGTAATCAGCGTATTCGGGCCGAGATGCGGCGCCATCGCCTCCATGATGGCGTCGGTCTGCCCTACCGGCGCCGCCAGCAGGACCATATCGGCGTTCTGAAGCGCGCCGGCCCAGTCCTGCGCAATCTCGTCGACCACGCCCAGCGCGAGCGCATGCTCCAGTGCAGCCGGGCTGCGGCCGACGCCCACCACGCGCTCCACCGCGCCAGCACGCTTGAGCGCCAGCGCAACCGAGCCGCCGATCAGGCCGACCCCACAGACAACCAGTTTGCCGAGCAAAGCCATGTACGTCAGCCTGCCCTGGTTTCGGCGAGCGCCGCCCGCAGCGCATCGATGAAGCGCAGGTTCTCCTCCGGCAGACCTATGGTCACCCGCAGCCACTCGGGCATGCCGTAGCCAGCGATGGGGCGCACGATCACGCCCTGGCGCAGCAAGGCCGCATCCACCGCAGCAGCCTTGCCGGCGCGGAAGGTAAGGAAGTTGCCAGCGGAGGGAATCCACTCCAGGCCCAATTCGTCCAGTGCCACGCTGATCTGCGCCATGCCGCGGCGATTGAGATCGGCGCTGCGGGCAATGAATTCCTGGTCGCCCAAGGCCGCCTCGGCCGCCACCAGCGCCAGGCTGGAGACATTGAAGGGCTGGCGCACCCGGTTCATCAGGTCGGCGACGTCCGGATGGGCGAAGGCATAGCCCACGCGCAGTCCAGCCAAGCCGTAGGCCTTGGAGAAAGTGCGGGAAATCAGCAGATTGGGAAAATGCGTCAGCCATGCGATCGCGTCGTAGCACTGCTCCGGCGCCAAGTATTCGGTGTAAGCCTCGTCCAGCACGACCAGCACGTCCGCCGGCACTTTTCGCAGAAAGGCTTCCAGCGCCTCGCCCGGCAGGAAGGTACCGGTGGGGTTGTTGGGATTGGCGACGAAGACGACGCGGGTGTCACCATCGATGGCAGCGGCCATCGCATCCAGGTCATGCCCGTAGGCCACGGCCGGCACTTCCACACAGCGCGCGCCGGCAGCGTTGGTCGCCAGCGGATAGACGGCAAAGGCGTGCTGGGAAAACACTGCCGCGTCGCCCAGCCGCAGGAAGCTGGAGGCGACCAGTTCGAGGATGTCGTTCGAGCCGTTGCCGAGCACGATCTGCTCCGGCTTCACGCCGTAGCGGGCGGACAAAACCGCCTTCAGCGCGAAACCATTGCCATCGGGGTAGCGCGCCACCTCGGCCAGCGCATCGACGATGGCCTGTCGGGCGGCCGGGCTCATGCCCAGCGGATTCTCGTTGGAAGCAAGCTTGACGATGCCGGACTCCGGCATGCCCATTTCCCGCGCAAGCTCGGAGATCGGCTTGCCCGGCTGGTAGGGCCGAATGGCACGGATGTATTCCGGGGCGCGGCTGGCGACGCTCATGCGCAACTCCTGTCCTCGGGGTTCAGATCGCGGCGACGGGGTAGGAGCCCAACACCTTCACGAAGGCCGCGCGCTCGTCCAGTTCATTCAGGGCGGCGGCCACCGCCGGCTCCTCGCGGTGTCCCTTCACATCAGCGTAGAACACGTATTCCCACAAGCCACCGCCGGCCGGCCGGGACTCCAGCTTGGTCATGTCCACCCCATGCCGGGCCAGCGGCTCCAGCAAAGTGTGCATGGCACCGGGACGATTGCGGGCGGAGAAGACGAAGGAGGTCTTGTCCTCTCCGGAGGGGCCTGCATCATGGGTGGCGATCACCAGGAAACGGGTGGTGTTGTCCGGCGCATCCTCGATGTTGGCCGCCAGCTTGTTCAAGCCATACAACTCGCCCGCCGCCTCGCCGGCAACGGCGCAGGACTCGGGGTCCTCAGAAGCCAGGCGGGCCGCCTCGGCATTGCTCGCCACCGGCACCCTCAGCACGCCACCGAGGTTGCGGTTGAGCCATTCGTGGCACTGCGCCAGCGACTGGGAATGGGAGTACAGGCGCTTCACCGCCCCCAGATCAGCCGCGCGCGACAGCAGGTGCTGGTGGATGCGCAGCTTGAGTTCGCCGCAGATCTTCAGCGGATTCGCCAGCAGCAGATCCAGGGTGACATTCACCGCCCCCTCTGTGGAGTTCTCCACCGGCACCACCGCATAATCGGCGTGACCGGCCTCGACCGCGCGGAACACGTCCTCGATCGAGGCCAGCGGCAGGAAGTCCGGCGCACTGCCGAAGTGCTTGCGGCTGGCACTCTCCGAGAAGGTGCCGGCGGGGCCGAGATAAGCCACCCGCAGCGGCTTCTCCAGCCCCAGGCAGGCGGACATGATTTCGCGGAAGATCTTCTGCACCGCCTTGTCCGGCAGCGGGCCGGGGTTGGCGTCGCCCAGCCGGCGCAGCACCTGCGCTTCCCGCTCAGGCCGGTAAAGGTTGCCTTGCTTGACCTCGCCGATGCGTTGCGCGCATCTGGCGCGCTCCGACAGGCGAGCCAGAATCTCGCCATCCAGCTGGTCGATGCGCTTGCGCAGATTCAGCAGTTCGTCGCTCATGCCGCCCCCTCTCGCCCTCAGCCCTTGCGCGCGGCGAAGTCGCGCATGAAATCCACCAGCGCCTGCACACCTTCCAGCGGCATGGCGTTGTAGATGGAGGCGCGCATGCCGCCAACCGACTTGTGGCCCTTGAGCTGGGCCAGCCCGGCTTCCTTGGCCGCGGCCAGGAAAGCATCGTTGAGCGATTCGTCGCGCAGGAAGAAGGTCACGTTCATGCGCGAGCGGCAGCTGGCGTCCACTCGGGTTTCGTAGAACTCGCAGCCATCCAGGAAGCCGTACAGCAGCTCCGCCTTGGCGATGTTGCGCCGCTCGATGCCGGCGACGCCGCCCTGGCGTTTGAGCCACTGGAACACCAGGCCAGCGATGTAGATGGCGTAGGTCGGCGGCGTGTTGTACATCGAGCCGGCCTCGGCCACCGTCTTGTAGTCGAAGGCGCTGGGGCAATGGGGTGCCGCCTGGCCCAGCAGGTCGTCACGCACGACGACGATGGTGAGGCCGGCCGGGCCGATGTTCTTCTGCGCGCCGCCGAACAGCAGGCCGTACTTGGAGACGTCCACCGGCCGCGACAGGATGTGGGACGAGACATCCGCCACCACGGGCACTTCCGCACGGCCGATGCGGGCGAGATCCACCTCGAAGGGGTATTCCAGCCCGCCTATGGTCTCGTTGGTGCAGGTGAAGAGATAGGCCGGATCGGGCGACAGCTGCCAGCTTTCCATCGGCGGCACGGTGGTGTAGCCGCTGGCTTCGGAGGTGGCGGCCACGTGCACGTCACCGTAACGCAGGGCCTCCTTGCGCGACTTCACCGACCAGGAGCCGGTCAGCACATAGTCCGCCCTACCCTTGCTGCCCATCAGGTTGAGCGGAATGATGGCGTTCTCGCCGATCGCCCCCCCCTGCATGAACAGCACCTTGTAGTTGTCCGGCACCGCCATCAGCTCGCGCAGATCGGCCTCGGCAGCCTCGGCGATGGAGACGAACTCCTTGCCGCGGTGACTCATCTCCATGACGCCCATGCCGGCGCCATGCCAGTCCAGCATTTCCTCGGCAGCCTGGCGCAGCACTTCTTCCGGCAGTGCGGCCGGTCCAGCGCTGAAATTCCACACGCGGCTCATGCTTCGCTCCCTTCGTCGCCAGCCTCGGGCGCCGCGCCCTCCTGGCCTTCGCCTTCTTCGCCGCCAAGTTCGCCGTCTTCCAGCTCATCGGCCTCGGACTCCGCGACCTTCTCGATGCCGGCGAGGTAAGTGCCTTCGTCCAGATTGATCAGCGTCACGCCCTGGGTAGCGCGGCCGAGTTCGCGGATGTCCTGCACCTTGGTGCGGATCAGCACCGCACCGGTAGAGATCAACATGACTTCGTCGGTCGGGTCCACCAGCACCGCGCCGACCAGGCGACCGTTACGGTCGGAGGTCTGGATGGCGATCATGCCCTTGGTGCCACGGCCGTGGCGGGTGTACTCGGCCACGGGCGTGCGCTTGCCGTAACCGTTCTCGGTGGCGGTGAGCACAGACTGGGTTTCGCCCTTGGCGACCAGCATGGCGATGACCTTCTGGCCGTCCTCCAGCGTCATGCCGCGTACGCCGCGCGCACCGCGACCCATCGGCCGCACGTCGCTCTCGGCAAAGCGCACCGCCTTGCCGGCGTCGGAAAACAGCATCACGTCGCACTGGCCATCGGTGATGGCGACGCCGATCAGGTGGTCGCCGTCGTCCAGGTCCACCGCGATGATGCCGGCCTTGCGCGGGTTGGCGAAGGCGGTCAGCGCGGTCTTCTTCACCGTGCCTTCGGAGGTGGCCATGAAGACGAAGTGCTCCTCGTCGAAGGCCTGCACCGGCAGCACCGCGGTGATCTTTTCCCCATCAACCAGCGGGAACAGGTTGACGATGGGCTTGCCGCGGGAGTTGCGGGCGCCTTCCGGCACCTCGTATACCTTCAGCCAGTAGGCGCGACCGCGGCTGGAGAAGCACAGCACGGTATCGTGGGTGTTGGCGACGAAGAGGTGGTCGATGAAATCCTCATCCTTCATCGAGGTTGCCTGCTTGCCGCGGCCGCCGCGGCGCTGGGCGCGGTAGTCGGCCAGCGGCTGGCGCTTGAAGTAGCCGGTGTGGGACAGCGTGACCACCATGTCTTCCGGCGTGATGAGATCCTCGATGTTGATCTCGGAGGTGCTCATCACCAATTCGGAGCGGCGCGGATCGCCAAACTGGGTGCGGATGGCTTCCAGCTCCTCGACGATGATCGCGGTGATGCGCTCCGGCCGCGCCAGGATGTCCAGCAGGTCGGTGATGATGTCCATCACCTCGCGGTACTCGGCAACGATCTTGTCCTGCTCCAGCCCGGTCAGGCGCTGCAGGCGCAGTTCCAGGATGGCCTGGGCCTGTACGTCGGACAGGCGGTAGCCCTGGGCGGAGAGGCCGAACACCGGGTCCAGCCCCTCCGGCCGGTAGCTGTCGGCCAGGCCGCGGGCCAGCATCTCTTCCACCAGCGGCGAGCGCCATGTGCGCTCCATCAGCCCGCGCTTGGCGTCGGCCGGCGTCGGCGCCGCCTTGATCAGGGCGATGATCTCGTCCACGTTGGACAGCGCCACCGCCAGGCCTTCCAGGATATGGCCGCGGTCGCGCGCCTTGCGCAGTTCGAAGATGGTGCGACGGGTGACGACCTCCCGGCGGTGCTCCAGGAAACACACCAGCATCTGCTTGAGGTTCAGCAGGCGCGGCTTGCCATCTACCAGCGCCACCATGTTCATGCCGAAGGTGTCCTGCAGCTGGGTGTGCTTGAACAGGTTGTTCAGCACCACCTCTGGCATCTCGTTGCGCTTGAGCTCGATCACCACGCGCATGCCGGACTTGTCCGACTCGTCGCGGATCTCGCTGATGCCCTCCACCTTCTTCTCATTCACCAGCTCGGCGATACGCTCCAGCAGGGTGCGCTTGTTCACCTGGTAGGGCAGCTCGTCGACGATGATCGCCTGGCGGTCGCTGTTCTTGCCGATGTCCTCGAAATGGGTGCGGGCGCGCATCACCACCCGGCCGCGACCGGTGCGATAACCCTCGTGCACCCCGTGCAAGCCGTAGATCAGGCCGGCAGTGGGGAAGTCCGGCGCCTTGACGATCTGGATCAGCGCTTCGATGTCGGTTTCCGGCTCGGCCAACAGCCTCAGGCAGGCGTCCACCACTTCGCCCAGGTTGTGCGGCGGAATGTTGGTCGCCATGCCCACCGCGATGCCGGACGAGCCGTTGATCAGCAGGTTGGGGATGCGGGCCGGCAGGATCAGCGGCTCTTTCTCGGAACCGTCGTAGTTCGGGCCGAAATCGACGGTTTCCTTGTCGATGTCCGCCAGCAGCTCATGGCCGATGCGGGCCATGCGGATTTCGGTGTAACGCATCGCCGCGGCGTTGTCGCCATCAACCGAGCCGAAATTGCCCTGACCATCGACCAGCATGTAGCGCAGGGAGAAATCCTGCGCCATACGGACTATGGTGTCGTAGACCGCGGAATCGCCGTGCGGGTGATATTTACCGATGACGTCGCCGACGATACGGGCCGACTTCTTGTAGGCCCGGTTCCAGTCGTTGGACAGCTCGTGCATCGCGTAGAGAACGCGTCGATGTACTGGCTTGAGGCCATCCCGGGCATCGGGAAGCGCCCGCCCCACGATCACGCTCATCGCGTAATCCAGGTAGGAGTGACGCATCTCTTCCTCGAGGCTGATCGGCAGCGTTTCCTTGGCGAACTGTGTCATGCTCGAAGGCGGTGGAACCCGCGTGAACCAAAAGCGTGCGATCTTAACACGCGGCGTCACCTGCCGACCGGCCGGCCCGCCAGAGCCAGGCCTCGGGACCGTTCAACGACCTCCTCAGCCCGACAGCAGCGCCACCGCGTCCTCGCGCCAGAACTGCAGGGCGCGGTAATAGCCCTCCCACACGCAGCCATTACAGCCACGACCGCAGCATGTCGTCGGCACCGGCGGCGGCGGCCGCAGGGACAGGGCACTCCCCTCGAGGGCGGACTGCACGGCCGCCACCAGCGCCTCGGCTTCGGCCAGAGTGCGCAAAGGCCAAACAAGTAATCCGGCTGGCGGCCCCAGGACATCGGGAACCAGCGCGCGGGGGGATGAAGATGGCATCGCGGTAGAAGAGGCGGAGTCTGCTGCAGGAAGGAAGAGCCGCAAATCTAGCACGACGAAAAAAGTTCCCATCAAGCTCTTGAAAACACTTTTCGCGCCCCCACGTACCCGCCCGTTGAAGACGTAAATTAGGGAGCAGACATGCAGGATCCGAATCAGACCCCCAAGGCGACAGCGGAACTCGAGCAACAGGCGGCGCCCGTCGAGGCTCCTGCCAGCGAGGAAACGAATCAGGCGGAAGTCATGCCCAGCCTGGAAGAAAGTCTGCGCCAGGCGGAGCTGAAGGCGGCCGAGCATTACGATGCCTGGCTGCGCGCCAAGGCCGAAGGCGAGAACATCCGCCGCCGGGCCCAGGAAGACATCGCCAAGGCCTCCAAATTCGCCGCCGAGAAGTTCGCTGGCGCCATGGTGCCGGTGAAGGACAGCCTGGAAGCCGCGCTGGCGGTGGAGAACCAGACCGTCGAGAAGATGCGCGAAGGTGTCGAACTCACCCTCAAGCAGCTGGTTTCCGCCTTCGAAGGCGCTGGCCTCAGCGAGGAAAACCCGCTGGGCCAGAAGTTCGACCCCAACAAGCACCAGGCCATCAGCGCGATCGAGGCCGAGGGCGAGCCCAACACCGTCATCAACGTGCTGCAGAAGGGTTATCTGCTGCATGAGCGCGTGATCCGCCCGGCCCTGGTGGTCGTTTCCAAGGCAAAGGGCTGAACGACGGCGGCTTGAAAGCGCCCGTCGGCACCCCATATTCGAATCAAGTCGGACGGCACAGGCCGATCCTCAATGAATCCGGAAATCTGAAAGGAAAACAATCATGGGCAAGATCATCGGCATCGACCTCGGCACCACCAACAGCTGCGTTTCCGTGATGGAAGGCGGCAAACCCAAGGTCATCGAGAACTCCGAAGGCGCACGCACCACGCCGTCCGTCGTCGCCTACGCCGAAGACGGCGAGATCCTGACCGGCGCGCCGGCCAAGCGCCAAGCGGTCACCAACGCCAAGAACACCCTGTTCGCGGTCAAGCGCCTGATCGGCCGCCGCTTCGAAGAGAAAGAGGTGCAGAAGGACATCGACCTGATGCCCTACAGCATCGTCAAGGCCGACAACGGCGATGCCTGGGTGGAAGTGCGCGGCAAGAAGATCGCCCCGCCGCAGGTTTCGGCCGAAGTGCTGCGCAAGATGAAGAAGACCGCCGAAGACTACCTCGGCGAGGAAGTGACCGAGGCGGTCATCACCGTGCCCGCCTACTTCAACGACAGCCAGCGCCAGGCCACCAAGGACGCCGGCCGCATTGCCGGCCTGGAAGTGAAGCGCATCATCAACGAGCCGACCGCAGCCGCGCTCGCCTTCGGCATGGACAAGAAGCCGGGCGACTCCAAGATCGCGGTGTATGACCTGGGCGGCGGCACCTTCGACATCTCCATCATCGAGATCGCCGACCTCGACGGCGAGCACCAGTTCGAAGTGCTGGCCACCAACGGCGACACCTTCCTCGGCGGCGAGGACTTCGACCAGCGCATCATCGATTACATCGTCACCGAGTTCCAGAAGGAACAGGGGGTGGACCTGAAGAAGGACGTGCTCGCGCTGCAGCGCCTGAAGGAAGCGGCCGAAAAGGCCAAGATCGAGCTGTCCTCCAGCGCCCAGACCGAGATCAACCTGCCCTACATCACCGCTGACGCCACCGGCCCGAAGCACCTGGCGCTGAAGATCACCCGCGCCAAGTTCGAATCCCTGGTGGAAGACCTGATCGAACGCTCCATCGAGCCCTGCCGCGTCGCGCTGAAGGACGCCGGCGTGAAGGTCTCGGACATCGACGACGTCATTCTGGTCGGCGGCCAGACCCGCATGCCCAAGGTGATGGAGAAGGTGAAGGAGTTCTTCGGCAAGGATCCGCGCCGCGACGTGAACCCGGACGAAGCCGTGGCCGTAGGCGCCTCCATCCAGGGCGGCGTGCTGCAGGGCGAGGTGAAGGACGTGCTGCTGCTGGACGTGACCCCGCTGTCGCTGGGCATCGAAACCCTGGGCGGCGTCATGACCAAGCTGATCCAGAAGAACACCACCGTGCCGACCAAGGCCAGCCAGGTGTTCTCCACCGCCGACGACAACCAGAGCGCGGTGACCATCCATGTGCTGCAGGGCGAGCGCGAGATGGCCTCCGGCAACAAGAGCCTGGGCCAGTTCAACCTAGAAGGTATCCCGCCGGCGCCGCGTGGCACGCCGCAGATCGAAGTCATCTTCGACATCGACGCCAACGGCATCCTGCACGTCTCGGCCAAGGACAAGGCCACCGGCAAGGAGAACAAGATCACGATCAAGGCCAACTCCGGCTTGTCCGAGGACGAGATCCAGCGCATGGTGCAGGACGCCGCCGCGCATGCCGAGGAAGACAAGAAGGCGCACGAGCTGGTGGATACCCGAAACCAGTGCGACGCGCTGGTGCACTCGGTGAAGAAGGCGCTGGCCGAACACGGTGACAAGGTTGCGGCCGACGAGAAGGCCAAGATCGAGACCGCCCTGGCCGAGGCCGAAGAAGCGCTGAAGAGCAACGACAAGGACACCATCGAAGCCAAGAGCCAGGCGCTGGCCATGGCCAGCCAGAAGCTGGGCGAGCAGATGTATGCCCAGGCTCAGGCGGAAGGTGGCGCCCAGCCGGGCGCGGCGGCTGGTGGTGCCAGCAGCAAGGCTGACGACGCCGACGTGGTGGACGCGGAGTTCACCGAGGTGAAGGACAAGAAATAAGGCCCCGCCGGGCAGTACCCCTGGCCGAGCTTGCGCCGGAGCCTCTCCGGTGCTCGCTCGGCCTTTGCATGACGTAGCCTGAGCGAGAAACCATGTCGAAAAGGGATTACTACGAAGTCCTCGGCGTCAATCGCGATGCCGGCGACGACGAGATCAAGAAGGCCTACCGCAAGCTGGCCATGAAGTTCCACCCGGACCGCAATCCGGACAACAAGGAAGCCGAGGAAAAATTCAAGGAGGCCAAGGAGGCCTACGAGATGCTTTCCGACCCCCAGAAGAAAGCCGCCTACGACCGCTACGGCCATGCCGGCGTCGATCCCTCCATGGGCGGCGGCCAGCAGGGCTTCGACGGTTTCGCCGACGCTTTTTCCGACATCTTCGGCGACATCTTCGGCGGCGGAGGCAGCGGCGGACGTGGCCGCTCCAATGTGTATCGCGGCGCCGACCTGCGCTACAACCTCGAGATCACCCTGGAGGAAGCGGCGCGGGGCGCGGAGAAGACCATCCGCATCCCCACCGTGGAGGAATGCGAGACCTGCCATGGCAGCGGCGCCAAGCCGGGCACCCAGGCCAAGAGCTGCCCCACGTGCGGCGGGGCCGGCCAGGTGCGCATCCAGCAGGGCTTCTTCTCCATCCAGCAGACCTGCCCGAAGTGCCACGGCAGCGGCCGTATCATTCCCGACCCCTGCCGCGACTGTAACGGCGCCGGCCGGGTGAAGAAGCAGAAGACGCTGGAAGTGAAGATTCCCGCCGGCATCGACGAAGGCATGCGCCTGCGCCACGCCGGCCACGGCGAACCCGGCGTGAACGGCGGCCCTCCGGGCGACCTCTACGTCGAGATCCACATCCGCCAGCATGCGGTTTTCCAGCGCGACCGCGACGACCTGCATTGCGAGATGCCGATCAGCTTCACCACCGCGGCCCTGGGCGGCGAGATCGAGATTCCCACGCTGGACGGCATGGCTCGCCTGAAGATCCCGGCCGAGACCCAGAGCGGCAAGGTCTTCCGCCTGCGCGGCAAGGGCATCCGCAATGTGCGCAGCCAGGCGCCTGGCGACCTGATGTGCCATGTGGTGGTGGAAACCCCGGTAAACCTCACCGACCGCCAGAAGGAACTGCTGCGGGAATTCGAGGACGTTTCCAGCGGCGACGCCGAACGTCACAACCCCAAGGCGAAGTCCTGGATGGACAAGGTGCGCGACTTCTTCGCCACCTGAACGCCGGACAGCTGCAGGGCGCGAAAAAGGGGAGGCGAACTGCCTCCCCTTTTTTCATCTCTGCCTGCCATGCCGGGCGCAGATTGACTGCCCTGCCCCATCAATGCCCGTAGGCGCGAAAGCCCCTGGAGCGCCGTCGCCAACAGCGGCGCTCAGGCCCTCCGCCAGGTCGTCCCGGCGGCCGAATCCTCCAATATCACGCCTGCAGCCAGGAGTTCGGCGCGGATGCGGTCCGCGGCGGCATAGTCCTTCGCCTTCTTGGCCGCCACCCGCTCGGCAATCGCCTTCTCGATGGCTGCAGCATCCATGCCATCCGCCTCCCCGACCTCCGCTTGCAGGAAGGCGAGCGGCTCGCGCTCCAGCAATCCCAGCACGGCGCCCAGCGCACGCAATTGCCCGGCCAGCACCGGGGAGCCACCGCGATTCACCTCGTTGGCGAGATCGAACAACACCGCGACCGCCTCGGCGGTATTGAAGTCGTCGTCCATCGCGGCGCGGAAACGCTGGGCGTGGGCCTCCTCCCAGTCCACCGCCACATCAGCCGCCTGCGCATTCTTCAAGGCAGTATAGAGACGTGTCAGCGCGCTGCGAGCATCCTCCAGGTGAGCGTCGGAGTAGTTCAGCGGGCTGCGGTAATGGGCGCGCAGGATGAAAAAGCGGACCACCTCGGCGTCGTACTTCTTCAACACGTCGCGGATGGTGAAGAAGTTGCCGAGCGACTTCGACATTTTCTCGTCGTCCACCCGCACGAAACCGTTGTGCATCCAGTAATTGACGAAGGCGTGATCATGCGCGCCTTCGGATTGGGCGATCTCGTTCTCATGGTGGGGGAACTGCAGATCCTGCCCGCCGCCGTGGATGTCGAAATGCTCGCCCAGCAGATCGGAGCTCATCGCCGAGCACTCAATATGCCAGCCCGGCCGCCCCTCGCCCCAGGGCGAGGCCCACTTGGCGTCCACCGGCTCCTCCGCCTTGGCATGCTTCCACAGCACGAAGTCCAGCGGATCGTGCTTGTCGCCCGCCACATCCACCCGCTCTCCGGCGCGCAGTTCATCAAGCGACTTGCCGGAAAGCTTGCCGTAGCCGGGGAACTTGCGCACCGCGTAGCAGACGTCCTGGTTCGCCGCCACATAGGCCAGGCCCTTCTGCTGCAGACGCTCGATCAGCGTGGTCATGCTGGCGATGTAGTCGGTGGCCCGGGGCTCGTGATCCGGCCGCAGCACGCCGAGGGCGTCGGCATCTTCATGCATCGCGGCAATGAAACGGTCCGTCAACGCGCGCAGACTCTCGCCCTTTTCACCCGCACGGCGGATGATCTTGTCGTCGATGTCGGTGATGTTGCGCACATAGGTCACCGCGTAGTTGCTGGCGCGCAGCCAGCGCGCCACCATGTCGAAAGCGACCATCACCCGGGCATGGCCCAGATGGCAGTAGTCGTACACAGTCATCCCGCAGACGTACATCCGCACCTTGCCGGGCTCGATGGGTTGGAAAACTTCCTTGCTGCGAGAGAGGGTGTTGTAGATCGAAAGCATGCCGTCGGACCAAACAGATAAGGACAACAAGGCGGATGAAACCCGCGAAAAAAAGCGGGCCCGACCGGACCCGCCCTGCTCCAGCCCCCGCGAGGAAGGCTCTTGATTGTGGGAGTGTAGGGGTATTGATAAAATGCCCCGTTCCGTTCTCCGCATATTCTCTGAATATCAAAGCAGTATAGCACAATGAGAATCCGCCCCTCCCTCGCCTCGGGCGCGTTGAGCGTGGCCTTGCTCGTCGGTATGGCGCCTGTCCAGGCAGCCGACGGCGTCAAGGAGATGCAATCCCTCATTCGTGCAGGCAAGCCCGCCGAAGCCCTTTCCCGGGCGGACAAGCTGATCGCCGCCAGCCCTCGCGATCCCCAGCCGCGCTTCCTGAAGGGTGTCGCGCTGGCCGAACTGGGCAAGCGTGAGGAGGCCATCGCCGTCTTCCAGCAGCTGACCCAGGACTTTCCCGCCCTGCCCGAGCCGTACAACAACCTCGCCGTGCTCTATGCGCAGCAAAAGGAGTACGACAAGGCGCGGACGACACTGGAACGGGCATTGCGCACGCATCCCAGCTACGCCACTGCGCACCAGAATCTGGGAGACCTCTATGCCCAGCTCGCCACTCAGGCTTATGGCAAGGCGCTGCAGATGGACAGCACCAAGAGCGCGGACCAATCCACCCGGCTTGCGCTGCTGGCGGAGATGACGCCGGCTGCTTCCGCACCGCTGCAGCAACTGGCCGCCGCTCCGCCCGCGCCCGTAGTGGCCGAGAAGCCGCCCGAGAAGGTGGCGGCGGAGAAGCCTGCACCGGAGGTCAAGGTGGAACCGAAACCGGCTCCGGCGCCTTCAGTGCCTCCCGCTCCGCCGAAAACACCTACCGTCGAAACGCCCCGCCCTGCCGCCCCCCAGCCGTCGCAGCCAGCGCCTGAACGCCCGGCACCGCCCAAGCCGGCGGAGCCACCCGCCACGCCGGCGGCAAACCCGACCAAGCAGCAGGAGGCCGCCGTATTGAAAGCCGCGGAAGCTTGGGCCAAAGCCTGGTCCACCCAGGACGTGAAGGGCTATCTGAGCCACTACGACCGCGACTTCCAAGTGCCGAACAACCGGCCGCGCCAGGAATGGGAACGCGAGCGCGAGCAGCGTATCGCCCGCCCGGGGGCGATCTCGGTGGAAATCGAGAATGCGCGCATCAGCCTGAACGGTGACCGCGCCACGCTGCGCTTCCGCCAGCATTACCGCTCCAGCGGCTTCAACGGCTCCACCAACAAGACATTGGAGTTCGTCCGCCGGGGCGAACAGTGGCGCATCCTGCGCGAAAGCGTTGGGAACTGACCATGAGAGCCTGCACCCTGCGCCCTTCCCTGCTCGCCGCCTTGCTGATGGCAAGCCTGCTGGTGCCAGCCAGCCACGCCGCCCCGTCTGACCGCAGGATCTCGGACGCCGGTCCTGAAGCCGCGCTCCAGGTCATCTTCGATGAGATCGAGACCAACCGCCTGGACGCCGCCTTCGACCGCACGGAAGCCCTGCTCCAGGCCTATCCCAACTTCCGCCTGGCGCATCTGATCAAGGGTGACCTACTGCTCGCCCGCGCCCGGCCGCTCTCCGCCTTCGGCAATGCCGACGGCGCCGACCCGCAGCTCGAAGGCCTGCGCGAGGAAGCTGCCGCCCGCCTGCGTGCCTACCAGGAGCGCCCGCGCCAGGATTACGTCCCGCGCTATCTGCTGCAGATGGAGCGCGACCAGCGCTATGCGGTCGTGGTCGACACCAAGCGCGCCCGGCTCTACGTCTATCGCAACGACAACGGCAAGCCGCGCTTTGTCGCCGACTTCTACGCCAGCCACGGCAAGGCTGGCGCGGAGAAGGTCAAGGAAGGCGACAACCGCACGCCGCTGGGCGTCTACCACGTCACCTCCTTCATCTCGCCCGCGCGGCTACCGGATTTCTACGGCAGCGGCGCCTTCCCGATCAATTACCCGAATGACTGGGACAAACGCCTGGGCCGCACCGGCCACGGCATCTGGCTGCACGGCACGCCCAGCGACACCTACGCCCGGCCGCCCAAGGCCTCGGAAGGCTGCGTGGTGCTGGCCAACCAGGATCTCTCCACCCTGGCCAACTACATCGAGCCCGGCCTCACCCCCGTCATCATCAGCAACGAAATCGAATGGCTGTCGCTGGACGACTGGCAGGCGCAACGCAGCAGTCTCAACCAGGCGATAGAAACCTGGCGCAGCGACTGGGAAGGGAACGACGTCGAGCGCTATCTCTCTCATTACTCGGAGGACTTCCGCGGCGACAAGCTGGATCACGCCAGCTGGATGGCACAGAAGCGCCGGGTCGCCGCAAACCGGGGGCCGGCGAAGATCACGGTGGACAAGCTCAGCATGTTCCGCAACCCGGGTAAGGACGAGATGGTCGTCGTGACCTTCGAGCAGGAATTCCGCACCGACAAGCACACCGACAAGATGCGCAAGCGGCAGTACTGGAAACGCGAAGGCGCCCGCTGGAAGATTGTCTTCGAAGGCGCCGCCTGAGCGCCCGCCCTCCTCACCGAACCGGAGCGACAATGAAACGCCTTTTTGCCCGCATCCTCTCCCTCATCGCCCTCCTCTCCGTATTCGACGCTGCCCATGCAGCCAATCCCTACGTGGAGCTCGAGACCGACCAGGGCAACATCGTCCTTGAGCTCTACCCGGACAAGGCGCCAAAGACGGTGGAAAACTTCCTCCAGTATGTGCGCGACGGTCACTACGCCGGCACCATCTTCCACCGCGTAATCCCCGGCTTCATGGTCCAGGGCGGCGGCTTCGACGCCAGCATGCGGGAGAAATCCACCCGGCCGCCGATCGAGAACGAAGCCCGCAACGGTCTCAAGAACGAGGTCGGCACCATCGCCATGGCCAGAACGCCCGCGCCGCACTCCGCCGCTGCGCAATTCTTCATCAACGTTGCAGCCAACCGCTTCCTGGACTACCCGTCCTCCGACGGCTGGGGTTACGCCGTGTTTGGCAAGGTGGTACGCGGCATGGATGTCGTCACCGGCATCACCCGGGTGCCCACCCGCAACCTCGGCATGCATCAAAACGTACCGGCCACCCCGGTCGTCATCCGCGGCGCCCGCGTCCTCGACGCCCTGCCCCCTGCAGCGGCAAGCAAACCCTGAAAAGCGGCGGACGCCGCCCTTTTCCGAACAACTCACGCATTAGGAGCCCCATCATGGCAGTCAAACTTCACACCAACCACGGCGTCATCACCCTGGAACTGGACGCCGAGAAGGCCCCGGTCACCGTCGAGAACTTCCTCGCCTACGTGGAAGCCGGCCATTACGACAACACCGTGTTCCACCGCGTCATCGACGGCTTCATGATCCAGGGCGGTGGCTTCGAGCCCGGCATGAAGCAGAAGCCGACCCGCGATCCGATCAAGAACGAAGCCGACAACGGCCTGAAGAATGACCGCGGCACCATCGCCATGGCCCGCACCCAGGCACCGCACTCCGCCTCCGCCCAGTTCTTCATCAACGTAGCCGACAACGACTTCCTCAACTTCCGTTCGCCCGACCTGCAAGGCTGGGGCTATTGCGTGTTCGGCAAGGTAAGTGAGGGCCTGGACGTGGTAGACAAGATCCGTGCGGTCAAGACCGGCTCCAGCGGCTTCCATCAGGACGTTCCGAAGGAAGACGTGATCATCGAGCGCGCCGAGATCGTCTGACGGTGCAAAAGGCGTCGCAACAGGCCGCAAGCAACATGGGAGCGGCGCCCGCCGCCGCCCCCGCCCTCTTCCTGTCCGACCTCCACCTCTCCGAAGAGCACCCAGGGACCATCGCCGCCTTCCTCGGCTTCCTGGCCGGGCCTGCGCGCCAGGCGGCCAGCGTCTGGATACTGGGCGACCTCTTCGAATACTGGGCCGGCGACGACGACCTCGCTGCACCGCTGAACGCCACCGTCTGCGTGGCCCTGCGCGCGCTTTCGGACGCCGGCACGCAAGTCGCCTTCATGCGCGGCAACCGCGACGTGCTGATAGGCCATGCCTTTGCCCAGGCCGCTGGCCTGCGCCTGCTGCCCGACCCCTGTGAGATCCGCATCGACGGCCGCCGGCTGCTGTTGAGCCACGGCGACGCGCTATGCACGGACGACCTCGCCTATCAGGCCTACCGCCGGCAGGTCCAGGACACCGACTGGCAGCGTGCATTCCTCGCCCGACCACTGGCGGAGCGCAAGGCCTTCATCGAAAGCCTGCGTCAGCGCAGCGAAGAGGCCAAGCGGGAAAAGGCGATGGCGATCATGGATGTCAATCCGGACGCAGTCGTCGACTTGCTACGCGCCCATGATGAGCCGCTGCTGATCCACGGCCATACCCATCGGCCGGCGCGGCATCATCACCTGGTGGATGGAAAGGATTGCGAGCGCTGGGTTCTGCCTGACTGGCATGACAGCGCCCGCTATCTGGAATACTCGAATGGCGGTCTGCACCGCCGGGAGTGGAAGCCGGTCTGAGCCGCGACGGCATTAGACCGTCGCTTGCCAAGCGCAGCTGAATGAGAATCAGCGGCCGCGCAGCCCGCTGCTCAGATCCGCCTGCAGATCCCCGACCGACTCCAGCCCCACAGCAATGCGCAGCAGACCATCGCTGATACCGGCTGCTGCGCGCGCCTCGGCCGAAATCCGGCCATGCGTCGTCGAGGCGGGATGGGTGATCGTGCTCTTGGTATCGCCGAGATTGGCGGTGATGGACAAGGTCTTGCAGGCATCCACCACCCGCCAGGCGGCCTCACGGCCCCCCTCGACCTCGAAGCTGACGATGGCGCCGCCCGACTTCTGCTGGCGCATCGCCAGTTCATGCTGCGGATGCGAAGCCAGGCCAGGATAGAACACCCGTGCCACGCCCGGCTGGGCCTCCAGCCAGCCAGCCAGCGCGAGCGCATTGGCTGACTGCGCCTCCATGCGGATGCGCAAGGTTTCCAGACCCTTCAGGATTACCCAGGCGTTGAAAGGCGACAGCGTCGGACCGGCCGTACGCAGGAACTTGAACACCTCCTCGGTGATCGCCTTCGCGCCCGCCACCGCGCCGCCCAGCACCCGCCCCTGACCATCCAGATACTTGGTCGCGGAATGCACAACGACGTCCGCCCCCAGCGCCAACGGCTGCTGCAGGGCTGGCGTGCAGAAGCAGTTGTCCACCGCCAGAACCGCACCCGCCTCGTGGGCAATCGCAGCCACCGCAGCGATGTCCACCACTTCGGTCAGCGGATTCGAGGGCGTTTCGATGAAGAACAGCTTGGTGCGCGACTTGACCGCTTCGCGGTAAGCGTTCAGATCGGTCGCCGGCACAAAGCTGGTCTCGATGCCGAACTTGGCCATGATGGTGCCCAGCAACTGCTGGGTGGCACCGAAGAGGCCACGCGACGCGACGATGTGATCGCCAGCCTGCAGCGTCGCCATCACCAGCGACAACACCGCCGACATGCCAGACGCGGTAGCGACGCAGCCTTCCGCGCCCTCCAGCGCAGCCAGCCGGCTCTGCATGGCGCTCACCGTCGGGTTGGAGAAGCGGGCGTATACATTGCCCTCCTCCTCACCGGAGAAGCGGGCGGCGGCCTGGGCGGCGCTTTCGAAAACAAAGCTGGAGGTGAGATACAGCGCCTCGGAGTGCTCGTTGAACTGGCTCCGGGCCGTACCGGCACGCACCGCCAGGGTATCGAAGTCGAAATCGTCCATGCGCTCAGTGGTCCTGGCTGGAGGTGGCCAGGTTGAGGTCGAGCTGGCCGGCCTCGTTCTCTTCACCGGGCTTGCCGCCCTCGTTGCGCTGGTTCTCGACGCCGCTCAGGTACTCGGCGGTGATGTCGCCGGTCACATAGCAACCATCGAAACAGGAGGTTTCGAAGAAATTGATCGCGGGGTTCACCGCCCGTACCGCCGCCTTCAGATCGTCCAGATCCTGGTACAAGAGACCATCGGCACCGATCTCCTTGCGGATTTCTTCCTCGTTGCGGTCGGAAGCGATCAGTTCGCCACGGGTCGGCATGTCGATGCCATATACATTGGCGTAACGCACCGGTGGTGCCGCCGAGGCCAGATAGACCTTGGTCGCCCCCGCTTCGCGGGCCATATTGACGATTTCCTTGCTGGTGGTGCCGCGGACGATGGAGTCGTCCACCAGCAGCACGCTCTTGCCCTGGAATTCCTGGTGAATGGTGTTCAGCTTCTGGCGCACCGACTTCTTGCGGGTCGCCTGGCCGGGCATGATGAAGGTGCGGCCGATGTAGCGGTTCTTGACGAAACCCTCGCGGTACGGCAGTCCAAGGCGATGCGCCATCTCCATCGCTGCCGGACGGCTGGAGTCGGGAATCGGGATTACCACATCGATGTTCACATGCGGCATGGTGCGCTTCATCTTCTCCGCCAGGAACTCACCCATCTTGACACGGGACTCGTACACCGAGACGCCGTCGATGATGGAGTCCGGACGGGCCAGGTAGACGAACTCGAACATGCAGGGTGCCTCCACCGTGCGCTCGGCGCACTGGCGGCTGCGGAAATTGCCCTCGGTATCGATCAGGATGGCTTCGCCTGGCGCGACGTCGCGCAGCAACTTGAAGCCAAGCACGTCCACCGCCACCGACTCGGAAGCCACCAGCCACTCGGTACCCTCGCCCACATCGTTGCGGCCGATGACGAGCGGGCGGATACCGTAGGGATCGCGGAAGGCGAGCAGGCCGTAGCCGGCAATCATGACCACCGCGGCGTAGGCGCCACGGCAGCGCCGATGCACACCGGCCACCGCGCGGAACACCGCCTCTTCATCCAGCTTCAAGCCATTGCAGGCCGCCTGCAGCTCATGGGCGAGGACGTTGAGCAGCACCTCGGAATCGGAATTGGTGTTGATGTGGCGCAGGTCGGCGAGGAACATCTCGCGCTTGAGTTCTTCCGAATTCGTCAGGTTGCCGTTGTGGGCCAGCAGCAGGCCGAAGGGCGAATTGACGTAGAAGGGCTGCGCTTCCGCCGCGTTGTAAGCAGAACCGGCGGTGGGATAGCGCACATGGGCGATACCCCAGTTGCCATCGAGGTTGCGCATATTGCGGGTGCGGAACACGTCGCGCACCAGGCCAGAACCCTTGTGCATGTGGAACCGGCCGCCCTCCGCCGTGACGATGCCAGCGGCATCCTGCCCGCGATGTTGAAGGACCTGCAGTCCGTCGTAGAGCAACTGATTAACCGGGGAAGTCGCGACGACCCCAAGAATTCCGCACATTTGGAAGACCTGCCTATCTGAAACGAATCCTGTCGGCCACCACACTCGGTAGCCACGGTTTGGCGGCCACGACCGCCGTCTCGAGCGGCGGCGAGAACATCGCGTTCGCCCACCAAGGCTCCCGCGCCACGCCAACCAACCCACCCAGCAAAACGACTACGAACGCGATGCAGAGACCGCGCGCGAGGCCGAAAAGTGCCCCGAAAAACCTGTCCGTTGCTCCCAGCCCCGCGGCGCGCAACAATTCGCGGAGCAGGAAACGGATGAAGGCTGCCAGCAACAGCACTGCCACGAACACCAGGATGAAACCAGCAAGCTGACGCCAGCCCGGCTCGGTTATCAGCCCTTCGAGCACGCCCGCCACCACGCTACCGTAACGCCAGGCCGCAAGCAGTGCCATGACCCAGGCCACGAGGGCCATCACTTCGCTCACGAGGCCACGCCACATTCCCACCGCAGCCGACAGCGCCAGCACGGCGAGAAACACATAATCGAATACCGTCATCTGAACGATGTCACCGCGGCGCCAGCACCGCGTTATGGCCCTGCGCCTTCAGTTTTGCCGCCACTTTCTCGGCTTCGTCCCGCTTGGAGAACGGGCCGACGCGAACACGGGTGACATTGCCCGCGCGCTCTGTGTAGGCCGCGTAACCCTGCTTCTTCAAGTCGGCGCTGAGTCCGCCCGCCTTGGTCGCATCACCGAAGGCGCCAATCTGCAGCACGTAGGACTCGGCGGCGGCTTGCTGCGCCGCAGGGGCCTGACTACCGCTCAGAATGGCCTGGACGCGGGCAGCCTCGTCATCCCGGGTCGCAGCAGGCGGCGTCTGCGCTGGTGGCTTGGGCTGAACCTGCGATGGAGGAGGCACAGTCTGGCTTGCGGGCCCGGCAGGCGGCTCTACCTGTGGGACCGGCGGCAACGCAGGTGCCTCTTCCGGCACGGGAGGAATTTCGGGTTCCGGCTGGGGCTCACGGGACAGCGCAGCACGGGGAGGCGGCACATTGCCGCGATCGGGAATCGACACCTGGATGTCCTGCCCGGTAGGCCGGGGTTCCTGATCCATCATTACCGGTAGCAGGATGGCGGCGAGCAAGGCCAGCGCGGCTGCGCCGACGAGGCGCCGGCGGGCGCGCTTCTTGATCTCGAGGTTGTCTGCGTCGCTCACCCGGAAACCCTCAGTGCCGTTCGGCCCGCCTCTGGTCCTGGATGGCCGTGAGCACATCCGCCACGGTCAGGAAGGAGCCAAAGACAACGATTCTATCACCCTCGGCAGCGCTTTTCCGCGCCGCATCATAGGCCTCGGCAGGGCTGCGGAAAGTCCGCACGCCTCCCTTTGCCTCGGCTGCGTGCAGGCGGACCGCAAGCGCTTCCGCATCCACGCCACGCGGCCCGGGCAGGCCAGCGACCAGCCAATGGTCCACCCTGTCCTTGAGCAGCGCAACCACGCCTTCCACGTCCTTGTCTGCCAGCATGCCGAACACCGCCCAGGTTTCCGGGTAAAACCCCATGCCGGAGAGATTCTCGGCGAGTACACCGGCGGCCTGCGGATTATGTGCCACATCCAGTACCACCGCGGGCTTGCCTGGCAGGATCTGGAAGCGGCCCGGCACCTCCACCAGCATCAGCCCTTGGCGCACCGCCTGCATGGAAACCGGGACGCGATCACGCAAGGTTTCCAGAGCGGTCAGCGCTGCGGCCGCGTTGAGCAGTTGGTTGGCGCCACGCAAGGCCGGGTAGGCAAGACCACCGCGCTTGATCAGCCGGCCGCCGGCATGGGGAGCCTCGTAGCGCCAGTAACCCCACTGCTGCCGGTCACCTCCGAAACCGAAATCCCGACCGCTGACCCACAGCCTGGCGCCGATGCGTTCGGCATGCTCCAGCACCGATGCCGGCGGCTGCGGATCGCCGCAAACAGCCGGACGCCCCGCGCGGAAGATGCCGGCTTTCTCGAAGCCGATCGCCTCCCTGTCATCGCCTAGGAACTCCATGTGGTCCAGGGCGACGCCGGTAATGATGGCGCAATCGGCGTCGAACACGTTCACCGCGTCCAACCTTCCGCCCAGGCCAACCTCCAGGATGATTACGTCCAGCGCGGCGCTACGGAAAATCTCCCAGGCCGCCAGCGTGCCGTGCTCGAAATAGGTGAGCGGCGTATCGCCGCGGGCGTGCTCCACAGCCTCGAAAGCAGAGATCAGCGCCTCGTCGCTCGCATCCTGGCCATTCAGGCGCACCCGCTCGTTGTAATGCTGCAGATGCGGCGAGGTGTAACAGCCCACCCTGTAACCCTCGGCCAGCAGGATGGCCTCCAGCATGGCGCAGGTGGAACCCTTGCCGTTGGTACCCCCGACGGTGATGGTCACTGTATCCGGAGCCCCCCCCATCCTGGAGCGGACAGCCTGCACCCGCTCCAGCCCCAACTGGATCACTTGCCCGTGTCGGCTCTCCAGTAGATCGAGCCAGGCGGCCAGCGTCTTCGGCAGCGACATCGTGTGCAGTCCCGGCGAATCAGGCCTTGACCGAAGGCTGACGGCACATAAGGGTCAGCAGATCGGCAAGGCGCTCGCGCAACTCGCGGCGATCCACGATCATGTCGATCGCGCCCTTCTCCAGTAGGAACTCGGATCGCTGGAAACCTTCCGGCAGCTTCTCGCGCACGGTCTGCTCGATCACCCGCGGACCGGCGAAGCCGATCAGCGCGCCCGGCTCGGCGATCACCACGTCGCCCATGAAGGCGAAGCTGGCAGATACGCCGCCCATGGTGGGGTCGGTAAGCAGCGTGATGAAGGGCAGCTTGCGTTGCGCCAACTGGGTGATGACGGCGGTGGTCTTGGCCATCTGCATCAGGGAGAACAGCCCCTCCTGCATGCGGGCACCGCCGGTCGCGGTAATGCAGATGAAAGGCAGACGCTGCTCCAGCGCGGCACGCGCGCCGCGCACAAAGCGCTCGCCGACAACCGAACCCATGGAGCCACCGAGGAACTCGAACTCGAAGCAAGCCACGACCACCGGCACGGTCTGGATCGCGCCCTGCATCACAACCATCGCATCCGCCTCGCCAGTGTCGGCGACCGCGCTGGAAAGACGCTCGGTGTAGCGGCGGGAATCCTTGAACTTGAGCGGATCCACCGGCATCACCTCGGCGCCGATCTCGAAGCGGCCTTCAGCGTCGAGCAGCAGGTCCAGCCGGGTGCGCGCCCGCAGGCGCTGATGGTGACCACACTTGGGGCAGACGCTCTGGTTGCTTTCCAGGTCGGAGCGGTACAGCACCGCCTCGCAGGAAGGGCACTTGCTCCACAGGCCTTCCGGAATGGATTTGTTGCGCGCAGCGGTTTCGCTGCGTTTGATCTTGGGGGGCAGCAGCTTCTGGAGCCAGCTCATCGGGTCGCTCCTGCGAGGGTAGTGTCCAGGCTGTCCAGGGCGCTCCGGATGCCTGCAATGAATGCGGTGACGTTGGCGACGGCCTGGTCGCGCGGGCTGCGCTCCAGCTCTTCGATGATGCGGCTGCCGATCACCACTGCATCTGCCACCGCGCCGATGCGCCGGGCGCTCTCTGCGTCACGGATGCCGAAGCCAACGCCGACCGGCAAACCAACTGCCGCACGGATCCGCGGAATGCGGCGGGCGACTTCGTCGAAGTCCAGGTTGCCGGCACCGGTCACACCTTTCAACGACACGTAGTAGATGTAGCCGCTGCCCGCCTTGGCCACGTCGGCGAAACGCTGCTCGGTGGAAGTGGGCGCCAACAGGAAGATGGGATCCAGGCCAGCATTGCGGCAGCGTTCGGCAAAGGGAAAGCACTCCTCAGGCGGATAATCGACCACCAGCACCCCATCCACCCCGGCCGCCACAGCGGCATCGACGAAGGTTTCGGCACCCATGGCTTCGATGGGATTGGCATACCCCATCAGGACCACCGGCGTAGTCGCATCATCCCGGCGAAATGCACGCACGAGTTCGAGCACCTTGCGCAAGCTCGTGCCCTGCGCCAGCGCCCGCTCGGAGGCGCGCTGTATGGTGGGGCCATCAGCCATCGGGTCGGAGAAGGGCACGCCCAACTCGATTACGTCGGCGCCGCCCGCCACCAGCCCGTGCATCAGCGGAACAGTTAGCTCCGGCGCAGGATCGCCCGCGGTAATGAAGGGAATCAAGGCCCGGCGCCCGCTGGCCTGCAGGCGCTGGAAAGTGGTCTGGATTTTGGACATAGGTGCTTTCTGGCAGCAGGGCCGGCGAAAGCGGCCCGCCGGAAGGTTCAGAACTGGATGCCGGAACGCTCGGCGACGGTATGCATATCCTTGTCGCCACGGCCGGAAAGGTTCACGAGCAGGATGCGGTCGCGCGGCAGCGTGGGCGCGAGCTTGGCCGCATAGGCCAGCGCATGGGAAGACTCCAGCGCCGGGATGATGCCCTCGTAGCGGCACAGGTCGTGGAAGGCCTGCAGCGCCTCGCCATCGGTGACGGCGACATACTCGGCACGGTCGGTATCCTTCAGCCAGGCGTGCTCGGGGCCGACACCGGGATAGTCCAGGCCGGCGGAAATCGAGTGGGTTTCGATGATCTGGCCGTCTTCGTCCTGCATTAGATAGGTGCGATTGCCATGCAGCACGCCCACCTTCGCATTGGCAGTCAGCGGTGCGGCATGGCGCCCGGTTTCCAGTCCGTCCCCCGCTGCTTCGACCCCCACCAGTTTGACGCCCGGCTCGCCGATGTAAGGGTGAAAAATGCCGATGGCGTTCGAGCCGCCGCCCACGCATGCAATCACGTAGTCGGGCTGGCGACCGGCCAGTTCCGGCATCTGCACCTTGCATTCCTTGCCAATCACAGTCTGGAAATCGCGCACCATCTGCGGGTAGGGATGGGGACCGGCCACCGTACCGATGATGTAGAAGGTATCCGCGATGTTGGTGACCCAGTCGCGCATCGCTTCGTTGAGCGCATCCTTCAAGGTCTTGGAGCCGGACTCCACCGGCACCACCTTGGCGCCCAGCAGTTTCATCCGGTAGACATTGGCCGCCTGGCGCTTGACGTCCTCCGAGCCCATGTAGACCACGCACTCCATGCCGTAGCGCGCCGCCACGGTGGCGCTGGCAACCCCATGCTGACCGGCACCGGTCTCGGCGATGACGCGGGGCTTGCCCATGCGCTTCGCCAGCAGCGCCTGGCCGATGCAGTTGTTTACCTTGTGCGCGCCGGTGTGATTCAGATCTTCGCGCTTCAGGTAGATCTGGGCACCGCCGAACTTCTCCGACAGACGACGGGCGTGATAAATGGGGCTAGGCCTGCCCACGTAATGCTTGAGTTCGTATTCGTACTCGGCGATGAACTCGGGATCGGCGACGCACGCCTCATAAGCAAGGCGCAACTCTTCCAGCGCCGGGATCAGCGTTTCGGCGACGAAGATGCCACCATAGGGGCCGAAATGCCCATGGGCATCGGGAAACGAATAAGGCGTATCAGCCATCTGCATCTCGAACTCCAGCAACGAAGGCGGCGATCTTGTCCGCGTCCTTGATCCCCTTCGCGGCTTCCACGCCGCTGGAGACGTCCACTGCCCAAGGGCGCACGCACCGTACCGCCTCCTGTACGTTTTCGGGCGCCAGCCCACCGGACAGGATGATCGGCCGATCTAGGCCAGCAGGAATCAGGGACCAATCGAAAGTTTTCCCACCGCCGCCATAGCCGTCGACAAAGGCGTCGAGCAGGATGCCGCTGGCGCCGGGATAGGAAAGGGCGAATTCTAGCAGATCGACTCCGGGGCGCATCCTCGCCGCCTTGATCCAGGGCATGCGATAACGGTCGCACTCCGCATTGGTTTCTTCGCCATGGAACTGCAGCAACTGCAGCGGCACCGCTGACAGCACCTCGTTAATGAAGGTGGGAACCGGGTTAACAAATAGGCCGACGGCACTGACGAAGGGCGGCAGTTGCGCCGCAAGCTCCGCCGCCCGCTTTACCGACAGATTGCGCGGACTGGGCGGGTAAAACACGAAACCCACCGCATCGGCGCCAGCGTTCACGGCAGCGCGCACGTCTTCAGGGCGCGTGAGGCCGCAGATCTTGATCCGGGTTCGGGACATTCAGGTGAGGGGAAGCTGGGGCGCCGCGATGATACGCCCTTCGTCCGGCAGCGACCAGTGCGGCTCATACCCCACTCCGCACAAGTACAAGCCATCCGGCACAAACGTGGGCGCCGCCTGGCTCCTGTCCCGCAGTGCCAATGCTTCCTGCAACCAGCTTGGCGGATAACGCCCTTTGCCAACGTAGACCAAGGCACCGACAAGGTTGCGGATCATGTGGTGCAGGAAACCGTCGGCACGAAAGTCGAACAGCAGATAGTCGCCTTGGCGCTGGACTACCACCTCGCGCAGATCTCGGATCGGAGATTTCGCCTGACAACCGGCCGCACGGAAGGAGGAAAAATCCTGGCGGCCTACGAGGCAAGCAGCCGCTTCAACCATCTTTGCCTCATCCAATGGCAGGTGGAACCAGCCGACCCGTCCCGCTAGCAGAGCTGGCCTGGTTGGAGAATTGAACAGGACGTAACGATATCGCCGCTCCACGGCACAGAAGCGGGCGTGAAACTGTTCGGGCACCGCCACTGCCCAGCGTACTGCCACCGCCGCTGGCAAAGCGCCATTGACGCCGCGAACCCAAGCCGACAACGGCCGCCGGGCGGCGACATCAAAATGGACGACCTGAGCGGTCGCATGGACCCCGGTATCCGTTCTGCCGGCACAGTGAGTCCGGACTGGCTCGCCGGCCACCCCCCCTAGAGCGGCCTCAAGTACATCCTGAACCGTCCGTCCGTGACGCTGGCTTTGCCAGCCCTCGAAACGGTCGCCAGCGTATTCAACGCCGAGCGCGATCCTCACCATAACAGCCATCCGGCCCAGACAACCACCAGCCCACCGAGCATCACGGCCTCCAGCCAGCCTAGGCGCTCACGCTGCAACAGCACCGGCGCTTCGTCGCCCTCCCCCTGCTCACCCAGCCAATCCTTCCACCCGCGCCCCCCTCCGCCTTCCACATAGCGGAACACCAGCATCAGACGCAGGGCAAGGCGCTCGGCGGAAAGCCCTGCACGCGCGAAAGGCCGGCACAGCGCGTACAAGCCGCTTACCAGCCGATCCGCAGGAAGACGCTCCAGCAAGAGCGCAACGGCACACACTACAACCAAAAGTCTGGCGCCATGCAGATAAGCCATCTCCACCCCCTCCTTGCTGGGACTTAGCGAGGGCCAGGCCGGGATGAGCGCTTCCCCCGGGGTAAACCAGGCGAACAGCACCCCGATGACGAGCAAGAAAAGGCGAATCCGGCGCACGAGCCTGCGCATACGTTGTGGCGCCAACGCGAGGGCGAACAAAAGCGCCCCACCCAACGCCAGCGTCAGCGTCACAGGCGACAGCAGTTGCACCAACGTAACGCCGGCAAGCCAGATCAGCAGGATGGAGCCGGAATGCATCGCAGTAAACGACGAAGCCGCCGCGGCACCTTAGCGCTGCGGCGGCGTATCCAAGAAGATTCAGCCAAGCTTTTCCATCAACTCACGGGCCGTCAACTGCTGGGCGGCGCTACCTTCCTTCAGCACCTCTTCCAGCAACTCGCGCGCACCTTCCTTGTCGCCCATCTCGTCATACGCCCGGGCAAGCTCAAGCTTGGTATCAACCTCGCCACCCGCTTCAGGCAAGGCAGTTGCAGTTCCAGTCGTGCCTTCCTCCACAGCGGGCTCGAGATCCAGGTCGATGCTGGTGAGATCCAGCGCCGGTGGTTCCGTTACCGAGGTGGCGGTCGGCGCATCGATGTCCAGATCAAAGTCGAGCAGGCTGCTGTCGAAGCTGGTCTTCTCCAGGTCGACCACGGCCGCAGCATCGTCCTCCTGCTTGGGTTCGTCGCTCTGGATCACCGTCGCGCTCATGTCGAAGGCCGGGGCCGACGGCTTGGGAACATCCAGCTCAGGCAGATCGAAGGCCAACCCCGGCTCCTCCGCACTGGCCAGATCCATCTCGTTGCCCAACACAGTCACGGTGGAATCCTGGTGGCGGGAGGAGTCCACCATTTCGCCGGAACCCAGGGAAGGCGGCTCGGTCGGTGCCTCATCTCCACTGACGTCAAGATCCAGGACAAGGTCGGAGGAGCGGGTCTGGAAAGACCCATCGATTCCGCCCGTTTCGGAGAGCGAGGCCGGAGGCACAGGTCCAGCTTCCGGTTCGCCCAGATCAAGATCGAAGTCCAGCGACATGTCCTCCGCCGGCGACAGGGGCTCAGGTGCCGGAAGCGGCTCATTCTCCGACTCCGCCAGTTGCCCCAGCTCTCCGGGCATTGCCCAGGTGTCCTTCAACTGAGAGGGACTGGGATCCACCGGCGAGGAAGTCGTGAAGTCCAGGCTGGCAAGTGAAGGACCCGTCGGCTCCTCCGAAGTCTCAGGAGACTCGACCTGCCTGTCCACTTTCTCATCCGCTCTCTCCTGAGCCGCTGCAACCGCCATGGCGCCCGCGACGGTTCCCAAGCCCGCAGCTGCCGCAGCGGCGGAGGGCCCGAGCGGCTGTTCGGTCTGCGGTGCATTCGCCGCCGCATCGACCCCACCGCCGTTGTAGAGCGGGTTCTCCGGATCCAGTTTGCGCCCCATCTGGGCAGCTTTTTCCCAATCCAGCCCTTGGCCATTGGTTCGACCATACAACTCGGTGGCAGTCGTCTCGAAGGGCTTCAGGCTCTTGCGCTGGGCATAGATCTCCAGCAACTTGAGATAGATGGCAGCCCGCGCCGGATCTGCCTTGAGCGCATCCTGCAGGATTTCCTCGGCCTGGGCGTCGCGGCCATAGGCCATATAGACGTCCGCCTCGGCGACCGGATCCACGCCTTCATCCGCATCGATCGACGACAGCCCGGACTGGCTGAAATCGGTATGGATGACGCTGCTGTTGCCGGTATCCACACTCTGTCCGCCAGTGCCGCCGAATACCCCGCTACTCTCCGGCGGGAATTCGCTCATCAGCGCCTCGGTATCACCCTGCTCGCCCTCCTTGTGCTTCTGACGCATGCGATAAGCAGCGTAAACAAGGAGCAGAATCAAAATGCCCCCGCCCGCGGCGAGCAACATCGGATCCTTCAGCAGATTCTGGATGAAGCCCTCTTCCGGTTCAGGGGCCGGAGCGGGTACCGGCGGCTTGGGCGGCGCCGGCGGGCGCGGCGCGGCCTGCGACGCAGGAGGCGGCGCAGGCTGGGCCGGCACCTCAACCGCAGGCGCTGCTTCGGCCGCCGGGGGAGGTGTCACTTCTGCAAAGGGGGCCGCGGGGGGCGGGGCAGCGGGAGCCGCCGGGGGCTCGGCTGCACCGCCCTGGATCTGCTGCTGAAGCTGCCCCAGGCTCTCGCTCTTGAGCTCGACCAGCTTCTGCAGATCCCGGATATTGCGCTCCAGCTCGGCCAAGCGGGCATTCGCCTCTTCCAGCGCCTTCTCGCGCGAAACCAGCTCTTCCTCCAGGGATTGCACCCGGCTGGCGGCATCGCCGCCGTTCGCGTTCCCTGCGCGCTCGGTGCGCGACACCTGCACCTTGTCGCCGTTCTCTGCAGCAGGACGGGCGTCCTCCACTCGTGGCGTGATACGTCCGCTGGAGGACTGCTCGACGGGAGCACTTTCAGCAGGCCGGCTGACGGCCGATGACGCCAGACGGCGGCGGTATGCCTCGAAATCTGCGGAGTGGGCTATCACTTCGCGGCGGGCTTCACCAGCCTCGACCGCAGCGGCCGCATCTCCGCCCGGCACACTGAGGATGGCGCCGGCCCGCAGGCGATTGATATTGCCGCCATCAAACGCCTGCGGGTTGCCGCGATACAGCGCAATCAGCATCTGATCCAGCGTGACACCGTCGGGGCGGTTGGCCTCGGCGATGCGGCGTAAGGTGTCACCGCGCCGTACGGTGTACTGACTACTGCCATTGGTCGCAGCCGCGGCGGCGGGTTGCTGGGCCAGCACGGCCGAACGGGGTGCGGCGCTGATCGGCTGCGGCGCAGATGCGCTTGCTACGGCCGGCGCAGGCCGCGCAGCTGGTGTAAAGGTGCTTCCGTTGCGCGCAGCACTGCCCAGATCGACAGGATCGAGCAAGAAGGTGTACTCGCGGACCAGGCGGCCGGAACTGGAATCAAGCTCGATCAGCAGATCGAGAAAAGGATCATTGACCGGCCGGTCGCTGCTGAGGCGCAGAACCGGGCGCTGGCCCCGATTATCGACGGTGACAGTCAGGCTGCTCAGCACGCCTGCATAGGGAATATTGGCCTGACGAAAGGCATCCGGCGAGGCGATGCGGGCGGAGAGCGATTGCAGCTCCTGCGCTGTCCCGCTGACCGGGATCTCGGCCCTCAACGGCTGCCCAAGGCCGCTAAGGACGTTGATTTGCCCGAGCCCGGCCGCATGACCGATGGATGACAGCGAGGCGATCGCGACTGCGACCAGGGAAGCCTTGAGCGACGTTTTCATCATTGCCTTCAAACCCGTTCCCCCTGCGGCATTCAACCGACAAGAGACATAGCATCATGGACTTGGGCTAGCAATCTAGCATTAAGCTCAACTTCGTGCAGCAATTCTTTCAGGCACAAGGCTTTTTTCAACGGAGCGCTGGACCCGCAGCCCGTTCTGTGTCAGGACATGCGGGTCAAACCTATGGCGCAGGGCATAGACGCCCCGCGCTTCGCTCAACGTTCGAGCAGGATGCGCAGCATGCGGCGCAGCGGCTCGGCCGCGCCCCACAGCAGCTGGTCACCGACAGTGAAGGCGCCGAGGTACTCTGGCCCCATCGCCAGCTTGTGCAGACGGCCGACCGGCACCGTCAGCGTACCGGTGACCGCTGCCGGCGTCAGTTCGCGCTCGGAAAGCTCGCGCTCGTTCGGCACCAGCTTCACCCAATCGTTGGCGGTGGCGATGATCTCGCTCACTTCGTCCAATGGCACATCCTTCTTGAGCTTGATGGTCAGGCCCTGGGAATGGCAGCGCATCGCGCCGATGCGCACGCACAGGCCGTCGATGGGAATGCTGCCCTCGCTGCGGAAAGCCGGCTTGCCGAGGATCTTGTTGCACTCGGCGCCACCCTTCCACTCTTCCTTCGACTGGCCATGCTCCACCGGCACGTCGATCCAGGGGATCAGGCTGCCAGCCAGCGGGGTGTTGCGGAAGTTCTTCTTCGGGAAGGAATCGGAGCGGATGGTCTCGGCAACCTTGCGGTCGATGTCGAGGATGGCGGAAGCCGGATCGGCCAACAGATCGGCCACCGAGGCATGGATCGCGCCCATCTGGGAAATCAGCTCGCGCATGTTCTGCGCGCCGGCGCCGGAAGCTGCCTGGTAGGTCATCGCCGACACCCACTCGACGAGGTCGTGCTTGAACAGGCCACCCAGGCCCATCAGCATCAGCGAGACGGTGCAGTTACCGCCTATCCAGTTGCGGCCACCCTTGGCCAGCGCCTGGTCGATGACGTTGCGGTTGACCGGGTCGAGCACGATGACCGCATCGTCCGCCATGCGCAGCGCGCTGGCGGCGTCGATCCAGTGGCCGTTCCAGCCGGTCGCGCGCAGCTTGGGATAGACCTCCTTGGTGTAGTCGCCGCCCTGGCAGGTGATGACGATGTCGCACGCCTTCAGGGCATCCACGCTGCTGGCGTCCTGCAGCGGCAGTGCCGCCTCCTTGCCGCCGAACACCGGAGCCTTGCCGCCCACCGCCGAAGTGGAGAAATAAACCGGCTCGATATAGGCGAAATCGCCCTCTTCCACCATCCGCTGCATCAGCACGGAACCGACCATGCCACGCCAACCGACCAGACCTACTCGCATCATTTCGCTTCCCCGACCTTTCCGCCGTTACTGAAAATCCCTTACAGCGCCGCCAATACCGCGTCGCCCATTTCCCGCGTGCCCACCTTCGTCGTGCCCGGCTCGTAGATGTCGCCGGTGCGCAGCCCCTGGGCCAGCACCTTCTTCACCGCCGTCTCGATACGCGCCGCAGCCTCTTCCTGATCGAAGGTGTAACGCAGCATCATCGCCGCCGACAGGATGGTGGCCAGCGGGTTGGCCACGCCCTTGCCGGCGATGTCCGGCGCCGACCCATGGGACGGCTCGTACAGGCCCTTGTTGTTCGCATCCAGCGAGGCCGACGGCAGCATGCCGATGGAGCCGGTAAGCATGGAGGCCTCGTCCGACAGGATGTCGCCAAACATATTGCCGGTGACCATCACGTCGAACTGCTTGGGCGCACGCACCAACTGCATCGCGGCGTTGTCCACCAGCATGTGCGACAGCTCCACCTCCGGATAGTCCTTGCCCATCTCGTCGGCGATGTCGCGCCACAACTGGGTGGTTTCCAGCACGTTCATCTTGTCCACCGAGCACAGCTTCCTGCCGCGCTTCATCGCCGCCTCGAACGCCACCTTGAGGATGCGGCGGATTTCGTATTCGGCGTAGATCATGGTGTTCCAGCCCACCCGCTGCTGTCTGCCCTCGACCTCGCGCATTTCGATGCCGCGCGGCTGGCCGAAGTAGATGTCGCCGGTCAGCTCGCGCACGATCAGGATGTCCAGCCCGGACACCACTTCCGCTTTCAGCGTGGAGGCGTTGGCCAGCTCCGGGTAGAGGATGGCCGGACGCAGATTGGCGAACAGGCTGAGGTCCTTGCGGATGCCGAGCAGGCCGCGCTCCGGGCGCTGCTCACGCGGCAGCGTATCCCACTTCGGACCGCCGACCGCGCCAAGTAGTACCGCATCGGCCGCGCGGGCGAGTTTCTGGGTGGCTTCCGGGTAGGGCACGCCGGTGGCGTCCACCGCCGCACCGCCCAGCTGCGCTTCCTCCAGCTCCAGCTTCAGGTCCAGCGCCTTCAACACCCGCACCGCTTCCGCGGTGATCTCGGGACCGATGCCGTCGCCCGGCAACACGCAAATCTTCATTCCGTCGTCTCTCCTCGTGGCCCGGCCCCAGCGGCTCAGGCGAAGTAATAGGGATGCTCGGCGCGGCGCCGCTCCTCAAAGGCCTTGATCTTGTCCGCGTGACGCAGGGTGAGACCGATGTCGTCCCAGCCGTTGATAAGGCATTCCTTGCGGAAAGGGTCGATGTCGAAATGGACCGCGTGGCCATCCGGACGCTTCACCAGCTGCGTCGGCAGGTCGATCTCGATGGTGTAACCCGGCGAATGCTCGACCAGCCCGAACAGGGCATCGACCTCTGCCTTGGGCAGCACGATGGGCACCACGCCGTTCTTGAAACAGTTGTTGAAGAAGATGTCGGCGAAAGACTCCGCGATGAGGGCGCGGAAGCCGTAGTCCAGCAGCGCCCAGGGCGCGTGCTCGCGGCTGGAGCCGCAGCCGAAGTTGGCGCGGGTGAGCAGCACCGAGGCGCCCTGGTAGCGCGGCTGGTTCAGCACAAAGTTGGGATTCAGCGGGCGCTGGCTGTTGTCCATGCCTGGCTCGCCACGGTCCATGTAGCGCCACTCATCGAAGGCGTTGGGGCCGAAGCCTGAACGCTTGATGGACTTCAGGAACTGCTTCGGGATGATGGCGTCGGTATCGACGTTGTTACGGTCAAGCGGCGCCACCAGGCCGTTGAGGGTGATGAATTTCTGCATGTCGGTCTCCCTCAGAGGATGTCGCGCACGTCGGCGAAATGACCGGCGATGGCCGCCGCCGCCGCCATTGCCGGGCTGACGAGGTGGGTGCGGCCACCCGCGCCCTGGCGCCCTTCGAAGTTGCGGTTGGAGGTGGAAGCGCAGCGCTCGCCTGGCTCCAAGCGGTCGGCGTTCATTGCCAGGCACATCGAACAGCCCGGCTCACGCCATTCGAAACCGGCGGCGACAAAGATCTTGTCCAGCCCTTCCTGTTCCGCCTGGCGCTTCACCAGACCAGAACCCGGCACCACCAGCACCTGGCGCACGTTGTCCGCCTTGCGCCGGCCGCGGGCGATCACCGCCGCCTGACGCAGATCCTCGATGCGGGAGTTGGTGCAGGAGCCGATGAACACCTTGTCGATCTTGATGCTGGTCACCGGCAAGTTGGGCGTGAGACCCATGTAGTGCAGCGCCCGCTCCATGCCCTCGCGGCGCACCGGATCGCTTTCCTTGGCCGGGTCCGGCACGGTGGCGCCCACCGGCACCACCATTTCGGGCGAGGTGCCCCAGGTGACCTGCGGTTGGATGTCCTCGCCGCGCAGGACGACGACCTGGTCAAAACGCGCGCCTTCGTCCGAATGCAGGGTGCGCCAGTAGGCCACCGCCCGCTCCCAGTCATCGCCGCGCGGCGAGAAGGGTCGGCCCTTGAGGTAATCGATGGTGACCTGGTCCACCGCGACGAAACCCATGCGCGCGCCGGCTTCGATTGCCATGTTGCAGACGGTCATGCGGCCTTCCATGGATAGGCTGCGCATCACTTCGCCGCCGAATTCGATGGCGTAGCCGGTACCGCCAGCGGTGCCGATGCGGCCGATGATGGCCAGCGCCACGTCCTTGGCGGTCACGCCCTTGCCCAGCTTGCCATCCACTCGCACCAGCATGGTCTTGGAGCGCTTCTGGATCAGGCACTGGGTGGCCATCACATGCTCCACCTCGGAGGTGCCGATGCCGTGCGCCAGACAGGCGAAAGCGCCATGGGTGGAGGTGTGGGAGTCGCCACAGACCACGGTCATGCCTGGCAGCGTGGCGCCGTTTTCCGGCCCGATCACGTGGACGATGCCCTGGCGCTCGTTCTTGAACGGGAAATAGGCCAGCGCCCCCACTTCACGGATGTTGTTGTCCAGGGTCTCGACCTGCTGGCGCGATACCGGATCCTGGATGCCCTGCTCCCAGTGGTCGGTCGGCGTATTGTGGTCGGCGGTGGCGACGATGGACGACACGCGCCACGGCTTGCGGCCGGCCAGCTTCAGGCCCTCGAAGGCCTGCGGGCTGGTAACCTCGTGCACGAGGTGACGATCGATGTAGATCAGCGCCGTGCCGTCCGCCTCCTGGTGGACCACATGACTCGACCACAGCTTCTCGTACAGCGTTTGGGCTTCCATGCTCTGCATTCCGCGCAAAGAAAAGTCGTTGATTATTTCACAGGACCGAGCTAGCGGATAGACGCCGCCCGCCCGCCATTCCCGCGCCGGCACTCAGCTTCGGCTGGCCCGAGCCTGTTCGTAGAGCGGCATCACCCGGGCCGCGTAGTCGCTCAGATCCTTCTGCCGGTCGGCGTGCGACGGGTGGGTGGAGAGCCACTGCGGCGGCGCGCCGGAGGACTGCGACGCCATCTTGTTCCACAGCGTGACCGCCGCGCGCGGATCGTAGCCGGCACGCGCCGCCAGCTCGACGCCCATGCGGTCCGCCTCGGTCTCATGCAGGCGGGAGTTGGGCAGTTCGAAGGTCACCTTGGCCACCTGCCCCATCAGGTCCTGCCCACCCTGGCCGACCCCCAACAACGCGCCGGCAACCGAAATGCCCAACCCGGTGGCCACCGACTTGGAGATGCGCTCGCGGGCATGCTCGCGCAGGGCGTGGGCGATTTCGTGGCCCATCACCGCAGCGATCTCGTCGTCGCTCAGCTTCAGCTTGTCGATCAGGCCGGAGTAGAAGGCGATCTTGCCGCCAGCCATGCACCAGGCGTTAAGCTCGTCCGAGCTCAGCACATTGACCTCCCACTTCCACGAGGCCGCATCCGGGCGGAACACCGTGGTCTGCGGGATCAGCCGGTCGGCGATGCGGCGCACCCGCTGCACCTGGGCCGCATCCCGGTTCAGCGCATTTTTCTTGCGGGCCTCGGCCAGCACCTCCTGATATTGCTTGCTGGAGGCCTGCTCAACCTCCTGCGAGGAAACCATCATCATCTGGCTGCGCTCTATGCCCACCGCACCGCCATGGGTGGTCTGCACCGTCTGGCAGGCGACCGCCAGGATCAGGGCCAGGGCACCAGGCACCAGGGCCTTGCCGATTCTTCTCATACCGTTCTCTCCTCGTTCAGGGATGCTTCTTCTCCGTTCGCGGCTGCTCGCCAGCCGATCAGGAGCCAGGCCAGGCCGGCCGCCGCGAACGCCGAACCCAGGGTAAAAGTCCAGGCGGAACCGATGGTGTCCCAGGTGTAGCCGCTGATCAACCCGCCCAACATGCCGCCAGCGCCGAAGGACAAGCTGCCGTACAGCGCCTGCCCGCGCGCCTGCAGGCGGCCGGGAAACCAGCGGTTCACCGCGGCAATCGAGGCCGCATGGTGGGCGCCGAAGGTGACGCCGTGCAGCAGCTGCGCGAAGGCCAGCAGCGCCAGACTGGCGACGCCCCAGCCGGTGAGCGCGAAACGCAGGGTGGCGCAGGCGAACGCCACAATCAGGATGTCGCGCAGCGCGAAGCGCTTCAGCAGCCGCGGCATGCGCAGGAACACCAGGATTTCCGCCACCACGCCCAGCGCCCACAGCGCCCCAACTACCCGCTTGTCGTAGCCATTCTCCACCAGCAGGATGGAGAAGAAGACGTAAAAGGCCCCATGCGCCGCCGCCATAAGAAAACAAGCCCCCAGCAGCGCCTGCACCTCGGCGCGTCGCAGGGTATCGCCGAACCCCAAGACCGCCCTGCCCTGCGGCGGGCGGTAAGCCTCAGGCACCAGCAGCGCGGACAGCAGGATGCCGACGAGCACTGCCGCAATCCCCCACAGCACTGCGGAGATGGGCAAGAAATCCAGCAGCCAGCCCAGGCCGATCACTGCGGCGATGAAGCCCACCGAGCCCCAGGCGCGGATGCGGCCATATTGGTGTCCGTGCCCGCCAAGGTGGGCGAAGGTGACGCCCTCGATCAGCGGCAACGCCGCACTCCAGAAGAAGGCCATCAAGGCCATGCCGGCGAAGATGCCATCGAAGCGGACGGTGAAGAAGAAGATGGAGAAGCCGATCAGGCTCATCAGCGCGGACAGGCGCACGATCTGCACCCTCACGCCCAGATGCTCGGCCAGCCAGCCCCGCATATTGGGCGCCAGCACCCGCATCACCTGCATCAGCGACATCAATAGCCCGATCTCGGCGGCCGAGAAGCTCAGCGACTTCAGGTAAAGCGTGAAGTACGGCGAAAAGGCGCCGATGAAGGCGAAATAGAAGAAGTAATAAGCCGACAGGCGCCAGTACGGAAGCATCGCTCAGCTGGGGCGCGAGGGCCCCGCCCGCACTCCGTCCCGGATCAACTGCCGCGCGGCGCCGGCACCGGCTGCACGCCACCCGGCGCCAGCCCGGGGATGCGAGGCGTCGCAGTCTGCACGTCGCCGCACTGGGCGCGATGGCGCAGCGCATGGTCGATCAGCACCAGCGCCAGCATGGCCTCGGCAATCGGCGTCGCGCGGATGCCGACGCAGGGGTCGTGGCGACCGTGAGTATTGACGATGGTGGCCGCGCCGCTGCGGTCTATGGAGCGGCGATCCAGGCGGATGCTGGAGGTGGGCTTGATCGCCATGCTGACGAGGATGTCCTGGCCGGACGAAATGCCGCCCAGCACGCCGCCAGCGTTGTTGGACAGGAAGCCCTCGGGCGTCATTTCATCACCATGCTGGGTACCAAGCTGCGCCACCGACTCGAAGCCGGCGCCGATTTCAACGCCCTTCACCGCATTGATGCTCATCATCGCGTAGGCGATGTCCGCATCCAGACGGTCGAAAACCGGCTCGCCCCAGCCGACCGGCACGCCGCTGGCGACGACGTTGATGCGCGCACCGACCGAATCGCCGGACTTGCGCAATTCATCCATGTACCGTTCCAGCTCATCCACCATGCCGGCGTTCGGCGCAAAGAAGGGGTTGTTGCCGACTTCGTCCCAGGACTGGAAGGGGATCGGCAGCGGGCCGAGCTGCGCCATGTAGCCGCGCACCACCACGCCGTAGCGCTCCGCCAACCACTTCTTTGCGATGGCGCCGGCAGCCACCCGCACAGCGGTCTCTCGCGCGGAGGAACGGCCGCCGCCGCGGTAATCGCGTACGCCGTACTTCTGCCAGTACGGGTAGTCGGCATGGCCGGGGCGGAAGGTGTCGGCGATGTTGCCGTAGTCCTTGGAGCGCTGGTCCTGGTTACGGATGAGCAGCGCGATCGGGGTGCCGGTGGTCACGCCTTCGAACACGCCGGAGAGGATCTCCACCTCGTCCGGCTCGCGGCGCTGGGTGACGTGCCGCGAAGTGCCCGGCTTGCGCCTGTCCAGCTCGGCCTGGATGTCCGCCGCAGTCAACGCCAACCCCGGCGGGCAACCATCCACGACGCAGCCGATGGCCGGGCCATGGGACTCGCCGAAGGAGGTGACGCGGAACAAGGTGCCTAGGGTATTGCCGGACATAGGAAAGCTCGTCGAAAAGCACAGGAAACGGTGGCGCCCGGCGGGAAAACCAGGCGGGCAAGGCGCCGGAGTCTAGCACAGCGCCCTACCCGCCTTTCCCGCCTCGAGCGCCGGGCTAGGGCGGTCAGTGGAAGAAGTCTTCCAGCCGCTCGAACACTTCGTGGCCGGCACCATGCGGGCGCACCGCCAGCACGTCCTCCAGCTTTTCCACCTGGCGCATCATCTGCTCCAGCCGCTGATCCTCGAACACCAGCAGCCAGATGCGGCTACGGCGCCCGTCGGCCACCGGCATGCACAGAATGCCCTCGACGTTGAACGCTCGACGGGCGAAAAGATTGCAGATGTGGCTCATCACGCCGGGGTGGTTGTTCACCTCCAACTCCAGCACCACCTTGGCGTAACCCTGCTGCGGCAACGGGTCGGCAACTTGTTCGATCATGTTCTCAGCCTCCGATCATTTCGGTATTGGCGGCACCCGGCGGCACCATGGGATAGACGAACTGCTCGCGGTCTATCGAGGCGTGGATCAGGCAGGGCCCCGGCGTGTTGAGCGCCTGCGCCAACGCTGCTCGCGGGTCGCTCTCACCGTCGAGGTCAAGCGCCTTGATTCCGAAGCCCTCCGCGATGCGCACGAAATCCGGCGCGCCACGGTACTTGGAGGCAAATACCCGCTTGCCGTAGAACAGGTTCTGCTGCTGGTACACCAGGCCGAGCGAGTTGTTGTTCATCAACACGATCTTCACGTTCAGGCCTTCTTCGGCCAGCGTCGCCAGTTCCTGGATGTTCATCATCAGGCTGCCGTCGCCGGAGAAGCACACCACGGTGCGGTCCGGCTCGGCCATCGCCGCTCCCATCGCCGCCGGCATGCCGAAGCCCATGGTGCCGAGGCCGCCGGAGGTGAACCACTGGCGAGCACGGCGGAAGGGGTAGGCCTGCGCCACCCACATCTGGTGCTGGCCAACGTCGGTGGTGACCACCGCCTCGTCATCCAGTGCAGCGGCCACCGCGTGGATCAGGCCGTAATGGGTGCGCGGATCATCCTGGCCGGGCAACTGCAGCGGGAAGCGGCTCTTGAGGCTGTCCACGTGGGAGAGCCAGCGCTTGCGCAGCGTGACCTTCACCTGCGGCAGCAGCGCTTCCAGCGCGACGGTGACGTCCGCATGAATGGCGACATGGGCGTTCTTCACCTTGTGCAGTTCGGAACGGTCCACATCGATATGGACGATCTTGGCCTTGGGACAGAACTGCGCCGCCTTGCCCACCGCGCGGTCATCGAAACGGGCGCCGACACAGACCACCAGGTCCGCCTCTTCGAGCACGAAGTTGGTGTAGCGCGCGCCATGCATGCCCAGCATGCCTATGGACAGCGGATGGTCCATCGGCATGGTGCCCAGCGCCATCAGCGTCATCGTCGTCGGCATGCTGGCCTGCTCGGCCAGCGTCACCGCCAGCGCCGCCGCACCGGAATGCACCACGCCGCCGCCGAGATAGAGCACCGGTTGCTCGGCCTCGTTGATCATCTGCGCCGCCTGCGCCAGCAGTCCCTGGTCCAGCGGCGGCAACGCCTCCGGCTCAGCGGGCGGCGGCAGCTCGGCCACCTCGATCAGCTGGCTCTGGACGTCCTTGGGCACATCCACCAGCACCGGGCCGGGCCGGCCGGACATCGCGATGCGGAAGGCTGCCGGAATCACCTCCAGCAGTTCCTGGGCGGAGCGGACGAGGAAGTTGTGCTTGGTGATCGGCACCGTCATACCGTAGATGTCCACTTCCTGGAAAGCGTCCGTTCCTATCATGGATAGCGGCACCTGACCGGTGATGGCCACGAGCGGGATGGAATCCAGCCGGGCGTCGGCAATAGCCGTCACCAGATTGGTCGCCCCCGGCCCGCTGGACGCGAAGCACACCTCCGGACGCCCGGAGACCCGCGCCATCCCCTGCGCCATGAAACCGGCACCCTGCTCATGGCGAGCCAGAACGTGACGGATGATGGTGCTGCCGGACAGCGCATCGTAAAGAGGCAAGATCGCGCCTCCCGGTATTCCGGCAATCGTGCGCACGCCCTGGCGCTCGAGGAGGCGCACAATCAATTGCGCACCGGTCATTTTTTCCATTGTTTTCTCCTGGCAAGCATGTCCGACTAACCAGACCGGGGGGCTTAAAAGACGAAACCCCCGCCGGCCTTGCGCGCCGGCGGGGGTTTGGATTCGGTGAAACCGCTTTTTTCCTGACCCTGCTACGACGCGCGACCGCCTACGCCTACTACTACGCGTACGGACAGGACTACAGCGAGGGTGGAAGCGAAACGGGTCATATTGCGGAAAATGCGATTAGCGTCCGGAATGAGAACATGAAGCGCCCATGGCACACAAGCACTTTCTGGGTCAGGGTTTACTCTAGTGCGACCGCGCTCTGCTCCTCGTCCCTGAGCGCCCGCCGGAGAATCTTGCCAACATTGGTCTTTGGCAATGCATCGCGAAACTCCACCTTGTGCGGCACCTTGTAGCCAGTCAGATTCTTCCGGCAGTATGCGATCAGCGCCTCCTCGGTCAGGCCAGGATCTTTCCTTACGACGAAAGCCTTCACCGCCTCACCGCTGCGTTCGTCCGGCACTCCGACCGCCGCCACCTCCATCACTCCGGGATGGCTGGCGATAACATCCTCGACCTCATTGGGATACACGTTGAAGCCGGAGACCAGAATCATGTCTTTCTTGCGATCAACGAGACGGATAAATCCGCGCTCGTCGATGACGGCGATGTCGCCGGTGCGCAGATAGCCGTCGTGGGTGAAGGCTCGCTTGGTGTCCTCCGGGCGGTTCCAGTAGCCGCGCGTCACCTGCGGCCCCCGCACGCACAACTCTCCGCGCGAACCTACGGGTTGCTCGACGCCATCGTCATCCCGGATGCTGATCTCCGTGGAAGACACCGGCAAACCGATCGCATGGTTGAACTCCGGCAGATCCAGCGGGTTTATCGTCACCGCCGGCGAGGTCTCTGTCAGTCCGTATGCCTCGACCAAGGGCTTGCCGGTCGCCTTGCGCCATTTCTCCGCCACCGCCTGCTGTACCGCCATACCACCTCCCAGGGAGATCTGCAGCGCAGAAAAATCCAGTTTTGCAAACTCGGGATTGTTCAGCAGAGCATTGAACAGAGTATTCACCCCCGTAATCGCGGTAAACCGATACTTGCCCAACTCCTTGATGAAGCCAGGAATATCACGCGGATTGGTGATGAGTACATTGCTGGCACCGATCTTGAAGAAGGTGAGGCAATTAGCCGTCAGCGAGAAGATGTGATAGAGCGGCAGCGCGGTGATGATCACCTCCTCACCATCTCGTAGAAAAGGGCGTATCCAGGCATGCGCCTGCTGCAGGTTGGCGATGATGTTGCCATGACTGAGGATTGCCCCCTTGGCCACGCCCGTCGTGCCGCCGGTGTATTGCAGGTAGGCGATATCGTCGTGGTCTATTTCAACCGCCTGAAGGGCATGCCTGCTTCCGCGCTTCAATGCATTCGAGAAACTAATCGCGCCCGCCAATTCCCAGGCGGGAACCAGTTTCTTTACCCGGCGGACGACGAGGTTCACCAACGCACCCTTAACCGTCCCGAGCATCTCACCCAGGCTGGTGACCACCACATGCTTCAGCGGCAAGTTTGGGAGCACGATCTGGAGAGTATGAGCGAAGTTCTCGAGGATCACGATGACCTCGGCCCCCGAGTCCCGCAACTGGTGCTCCAGCTCTCTCGCCGTGTAAAGGGGATTGACATTGACGACGGTGTAGCCCGCCCGCAATGCGCCGAACATGGCAATCGGATACTGCAGCACGTTGGGCATCATCAACGCCACCCGCGTGCCTTTAGGCAGTCTCAGCTCGCTCTGCAGGAAGGCAGCGAACCGGGCTGACAAGGAATCCAGCTCCGAATAGCTGATCCCCTTGTCCATGCAGATGTATGCGGTACGCCCGCCAAAGCTGCGTACGCTGCGCTCAAACAAGTCACCGATGGAACGGAACTCGTTGAGGTCGATTTCTGCTGGAATGCCTGCCGGATAGCTTTGCAGCCAGATCTTTTCCATCGTGCCTCCTCCATGGGTTGGAAACCTGCCAGGACAGCTAGCGCTGTCCTGGCTCCGCCCTCCCGAGGCGTCGGGGCGATTTGCACCGCCCGGTTCCAACCGTAGCTGCCACCCATCTGCCGTGGGCGTTCAACTGCATCTCCGCAGCGGCCCCGGCAGGCCGTGCGTGGGGTCTCCTCCCCCGTTGCTCAGGCCCGTTCGCTTTCCTCTTCGGGCCAGTTGCGTATGTAGTTCTTCAACATCCGGTTCTCGAAACTCTGCTCTTCCAGAACCGCCTTGGCCACGTCGTGGAAGCTAACTACGCCAAGCAGGGTGTGACCGTCCATCACCGGAAGATAGCGCTGACGCTTATCGACCATGAGACGACGCAACTCATCCATCTCCATATTGGGAGCTGCGCTCAGCGGAGCCTTGAGCATTGCACTGGCAATCTCCGCGTCCCCCCAAGCGGACCCGTTGTCATGGACCGCTTTTAGCACCTCGCGGAATGTGAGCATGCCGACCATCTGACCATGATCGAAGACGACCAGCGAGCCAACGTCCTGCTCAGTCATGATCGCGACCGCTTCGGTGAGCGTTCTGTTGGGTGCAATCGTGTAGAGCACCTTGCCCTTGATCGCGAGGATCTCGCTCACGAGCATGTCTATCCCCTTGTTTACCGATATGTCTGGAGGTGATGCGCCATGTTAGTGCAAGGTACTTGAGGCGCAAAGTAAGGGCTTACCCGCTCAGCGCTTCAGTTGATCCAGCTTGCCTTTGATCTTGGCCCACTCCTCCGCATCTGGCAGCGGCTCCTTGCGCTCGACGATAGGCTTCCACTGCCGCGCCAACTCCGCATTCAGCGCGATGTACTCCTCCTGCCCGGGAGGAACATCATCCTCCGCGTAGATCGCTTCGACCGGGCACTCCGCGACACAAAGCGTGCAGTCAATGCACTCCTCCGGGTCAATCACGAGGAAATTCTCCCCCTCGCGAAAACAGTCCACCGGGCATACATCCACGCAGTCGGTGTACTTGCAACGGATACAGGATTCGGTCACTACATAGGCCATCTAGTCATACTCCAGGAGAAACGAACCGCGCACGGAAACTTGTGCACAAGCGAGATTGCCGACAATATAGTCCAGTGATTTGCATTTTCGCCACGCATCCGCCAGAGATTTTCTTGACGCGCGGGCCGCCATAGCATAACGTCCCAAAAACTTCCCTCGGGGCAGCTTCATCCAGCCCCCGCCGGGCCACCTCTGGCCCACCCCCCGAATCAAAGACGAAAAACCTTCACCCTGATGTGAGGAACCATGAGCGAGCATATCCATTACGTGACTGATGGCAGCTTCGAATCCGAAGTGCTGCAGTCGCAAACGCCCGTCCTTGTCGATTATTGGGCCGAATGGTGCGGTCCCTGCAAGATGATCGCCCCCATTCTGGACGACATTGCCAAGGATTACGCCGGCAAGCTGAAGGTCGCCAAGCTCAACATCGACGAAAACCAAGAAACCCCCTCCAAGTATGGTATCCGCGGCATTCCAACCCTAATGCTTTTCAAGGGTGGCAACGTCGAGGCAACCAAGGTGGGAGCCCTGTCCAAATCTCAACTGACCGCCTTCATTGACAGCAACATCTAAGCCGGAATCGACTCCGGCCCGTTCTCGCGGTGCATCGCGCACTCGCCGCCGGGGCACCCGGCAGCACCGCGACGGTAATCCCCCCCAAGGCAACGCTTCCGAAAACGACCTGTTCGATGCGGACATGGCGCTTGAGGAAGGCTCATCCACGTCCGCCGAATCGACTGCCGCCGCGGCGATGCACCTTTCCGAGCTGAAGTCGCTGCACGTCAGCCAGCTCTTGGAAATGGCCATCGCCAACGAAGTCGAGGGTGCGAACCGTTTGCGCAAGCAGGAGTTGGTTTTCGCCCTACTGAAGAATCGGGCCAAGAAGGGCGAGCCGATTTATGGAGACGGTGCCCTGGAAGTGCTGCCGGATGGCTTCGGCTTCCTGCGCTCCCCAGACACTTCCTATCTTGCCGGCACCGACGACATTTACGTCTCGCCGTCGCAGATCCGGCGCTTCAATCTGCACACCGGCGATACGATTGAAGGCGAGATCCGCACCCCCAAGGATGGGGAGCGCTATTTCGCCCTCGTGAAACTCGACAAGATCAATGGCCGCCCTCCTGAAGAGTGCAAGCACAAGATCCTGTTTGAGAACCTCACACCGCTGCATCCTCAGGAATGTCTGAAGCTGGAGCGCGACATCCGTGGTGAAGAGAACGTCACCAGCCGGATCATCGACATGATCGCGCCTATCGGCAAAGGGCAGCGCGGCCTGCTTGTTGCCCCACCCAAGAGCGGCAAAACGGTGATGCTGCAGCACATCGCGCACTCCATCACGGCCAACCATCCCGATGTGGTGGTGATCGTGCTGCTGATCGACGAGCGCCCAGAGGAAGTAACCGAGATGCAGCGTTCGGTGAAGGGTGAGGTCGTTGCCTCCACCTTCGACGAGCCCGCATCACGCCACGTCCAGGTTGCCGAGATGGTGATCGAGAAGGCCAAGCGTCTGACCGAGCACAAGAAGGATGTCGTCATTCTGCTCGACTCCCTCACCCGGCTGGCCCGCGCCTACAACACCGTGGTTCCGGCCTCCGGCAAGGTGCTTACCGGCGGCGTAGACGCCAATGCCCTGCAGAAGCCCAAACGATTCTTCGGCGCGGCGCGGAATATCGAGGAAGGCGGCTCGCTGACCATCATCGCCACTGCGCTGATTGATACCGGCAGCCGGATGGATGACGTCATCTACGAGGAATTCAAGGGCACCGGCAACATGGAGCTCCATCTCGATAGACGCATGGCGGAAAAGCGGGTCTATCCCGCAATCAACGTGAATCGCTCCGGCACACGACGCGAAGAACTGCTGATGAAGCCGGACATCCTGCAAAAAGTCTGGATACTCCGAAAGCTCCTATACGGTATGGACGATATCGACGCGATGGAATTCCTGCTCGACAAGATCAAGGCAACCAAAGGAAACGCGGAGTTCTTCGACGCAATGCGTAGAGGCTGATAGCAGCGTAAATAAAAATGCCACCCATGGGTGGCGTTTTTATTTGGCGGAACTTGGCGAAACCGAACTCCGCACTTAGCTGTAATCGAAAAAGCCTTTTCCTGCCTTACGCCCCAGATAACCGGCCTCGACCATCTCCACGAGCAGCGGCGCCGGGCGGTACTTGGGATCCTTGAAGCCTTCAAAAAGCACCTGCATTACCGCCAACTCAACATCCAGTCCAATCAAATCACAAAGCGCAAGCGGCCCGATCGGATGATTGCAGCCCAACTTCATCGCTTCGTCGATTTCCGCAGCTGTGGCCAAACCCTCACCCAAAGTGAAAATTGCCTCATTGATCATCGGGCACAGCAGGCGGTTCACCACGAAGCCCGGACTATTGCGCACCTGTACTGGCGTCTTGCCAATAGCCTTAGAGACCGTCTCAACCGCCGCGTAAGTAGCGTCGGAAGTCTGCAGTCCGCGAATGAGCTCCACCAGCGCCATCATTGGCACCGGGTTGAAGAAGTGCATACCGATAACGCTATCGGCGCGCTTCGTCGCCGCAGCAATCTTGGTAACGGAAATCGAGGAGGTATTCGTGGCGAGGATTGCGCCTGGCTTAGCAACCGCATCCAACTGCGAGAAAATCTTCAGCTTAAGATCCAGATTTTCTGTCGCAGCCTCGATTACCAGGTCACACTCGGCAATCCTACCAAGATCGGTCGCAATGGAGATCCGAGCCATAGCATCGGCCTTCTGCACCTCACTCAGCTTATCTTTCTTGATGAGTCTGTCGAGACTGCCACTGACCGTAGCAAGCCCCTTTTGAACTTGGGCCTCACTGATATCGGTCATCAGGACATCTATGCCCGAGACAGCAAACGCCTGCGCAATCCCGTTCCCCATCGTGCCTGCGCCAACCACACCGATCTTCTTGATGCTCATTGCAATAAGGTCTCCACAAATTATCAACGCCGAAGGAGCCAGACAGGAATAAGACCCATACCATGGCGTATGGTGGAAATCTATATCAAGACACCCCTCGGCGCCAGCACCTCTTCCCTTTTTGGCACTAGGCGAAAAGAGAACTTGGCAATAAGGAGAGAGCGCAGAAAAAAAGGGAGCCTTTAGGCTCCCTTTCTTAAAAATTGGCGGAGTGGACGGGACTCGAACCCGCGACCCCCGGCGTGACAGGCCGGTATTCTAACCGACTGAACTACCACTCCGCACTAACCTTGCCCGCAATCAAACTCCGGGCTTGACGCCAAAGCGCCTTTTTATTTGCGTCCCCACGGGGATTCGAACCCCGGTTATCGCCGTGAAAGGGCGGTGTCCTAGGCCTCTAGACGATGGGGACAAACTTTTAAAACCTTTTGGTGGAGGTAAGCGGGATCGAACCGCTGACCTCTTGCATGCCATGCAAGCGCTCTCCCAGCTGAGCTATACCCCCACAACGAGCCGGCGATTATAGCCTCTGTTAAAGCTTACCGCAAGCGCCTCATAAACTGCCTGAGGCTTGCAGGGCAAGATGCCCTGCGGTATTACTGGCGGAGTGGACGGGGCTCGAACCCGCGACCCCCGGCGTGACAGGCCGGTATTCTAACCAACTGAACTACCACTCCAACTTCAACCTACGCCGATCTTGCCGGCTTGGCTCTCGCTCATGCCAGAGCACTAATAATCCTGGCGTCCCCACGGGGATTCGAACCCCGGTTATCGCCGTGAAAGGGCGGTGTCCTAGGCCTCTAGACGATGGGGACCTATTTCTTTCGGCTGGTGGAGGTAAGCGGGATCGAACCGCTGACCTCTTGCATGCCATGCAAGCGCTCTCCCAGCTGAGCTATACCCCCGATCCGAAAGAGCGCGCATTATAGGGGGCGTATTTCCGAGTGTAAAGCCCTTCCTTTCATATTTCGCCTCAGTATTTTTTAAAGAACTTTTCTAGGATTCATAAGCCCAGCGGGATCCAGGGCTCGTTTCACAGCGCGCATCAGATGCATCTCCAAAGGGGCTTTATAACGCAGCACTTCCTCTCGCTTCAGTTGCCCCAGCCCATGCTCGGCCGAAATAGAGCCACCCAGATCGACAACCAGATCGTGAACAATGCGATTCACTTCGCCGGTCTTGGCGATGAATCCGTTGTTGTCTAACGTGTTCGGCTTCGACAAGTTGTAGTGCAGATTTCCATCGCCGATATGACCAAAAGCTACGATCCGGACATCAGGCCACACTTCTTTCAACCGCCGGTCCGCCTCTGCGAGAAAATGGGGGATTGCGCTTACTGGCACAGAGACATCATGCTTGATGCTGATCCCCTCTATGCGTTGAGCCTCCGAGATATTCTCCCTGAGCCCCCACAGGGCCTTCATTTGGGTAAGGCTGCGCGCGACCACCGCGTCTTCGATCAAGCCCGCCTCCACCGCAAGCCCCAACTCATTTTCCAGTAGCTCTGCGAGGCCTCCATCAGCGACCGTGTCGGATAACTCGACAAGTACTGCCCAGGCACCGTCTCCGGGAAACGGATCTCTGGCGCCGGGCATGTGGTGGAGCACCAGTTCCAAGGCACTTCGGCCGACGATTTCAAAGGCGGTAACCCTATCTCCACAAGCCCCTCGCAGCCTTGAAAGCAGTGAAACGGCCGCAGCAGGATCGGGAACCGACACCCAGGCAGTCGTGCGTTGCCTTACCGCAGGGAAAAGCTTGAGCACGGCAGCAGTAATGATGCCCAAGGTACCCTCAGCACCAATGAAGAGTTGCTTGAGGTCGTAGCCAGTGTTGTCCTTGCGCAAGCCCCGCAAGCCATTCCAGAGTTCACCATCCGGCATTACCACTTCCAGCCCAAGTGTGAGCTCCCTGGTGTTGCCGTAGCGCAGGACTTGCACGCCTCCTGCGTTGGTGGACAGGTTGCCACCGATCTCGCAACTACCTTCCGACGCGAGGGAGAGGGGAAACAGACGCCCAGCCTCCTCCGCAGCGGCCTGTATCGCAGCGAGAGTGCAACCCGCCTCCGCGCACAAGGTGTTATTGGCAGTATCGATCTGGCGGATACGGTTCAGTCGCGACAGGTTGATCACCACCGCACGACCATCGTCCAAAGGGGTCGCCCCGCCGCACAAACCGGTATTGCCGCCTTGAGGGACCATAGGTACGCCCGCACGGGCGCAGGCTCGAACGACCGCCGCAACCGCCGAAGCATCGCCCGGCCTCACGACAGCCCGGGCAGCCCCCCGGTAGCGTCCGCGCCAGTCGACGACATAGGGCTCGATTTCGTCCGGTCGGGTAAGCACATGTTCCCAGCCGACGATGTCAGCCAGACTTTGCAGCAGTGCATCCATGGCATCACTCCAGCAGGACACCCGAGCCTCGATTCACAGCCTCGGTTCTGGGTGCCCCAAAGCGTAACGCAGCAGAGGCTTGATACGGGCCACCGCCGCCTCGCCCTCGGCAATCGCCTCCGCCGCCCGGTGGTAATCCATCAGGCCCAATTGGCCTACCCGCGGCGAGATCAGCACATCTGCCGGCTCCCCGGCCAGCCGACTGCGGGCAATGCGGACCTGCATGATGTTGATGCTCGCACCCAGCACCGTGATCAGCGAGGGCAGGTTCTCAATCGCCTTGGCTTGAACACCGTTCGCGCTGAAGCCGAGCCGCGCCAGCAAACGGTCACTCCATGCAGCCTCGGTCTCTTCCTCAGGCACCGGCTCCATTTCGGCACGCCGCCAAGCACGCCCAACCATGTCGGAGCCCAAATCAACCGCGATTACGACCTCTGCTCCCATTGCCCGGCACAGGGACACCGGAACTGGATTGACCAGCCCCCCATCTACCAGCAGGCTCCCTTCATGCATTACCGGAGTCATGAGCCCAGGTAGTGCAATCGAGGCTCTCACCGCTCGTGCAACGCTGCCGCGATGGAGCCATACCTCCCGGCCGGTCGCAAGCTCGGTCGCCACGCAAGCGAAGCGGGTCTGCAGTTCGGAGAATTCGCGGTCGACAAAGTTCCGCTCGAAAAACTGGATGAGCTTGGCGCCTTTGATCAAGCCACCACGCAGGCTGACGTCCAGCAGGGAAACCACATCCTGCCACTTGAGCGCTTCAGCCCACTCCGTCAGCTTCTGCAAGTCACCCGAGGCCGCGGCCGCCCCGACGAAAGCGCCAATGGAGCAACCGCAGACAACTTGCGGGAAGATGCCCTCCACCGCCAAGGCCTTCAGCACGCCGAGATGGGCCCAGCCGCGGGCAGCACCGCTTCCCAACGCCAGACCAATCACCGGCCCGTCGGAGGAAGCCGGCGGGGCGGCAAGCGCGAGTTCCAGCACGCCACCGCCAGGCACCATGTCAGTCGGGGATCCGCTCGGCGTACAGGTCGTGCACGTCACAGTCGGTAATACGGACACGGACGAAGTCGCCAGCAGCCAGGCCTTCGCCGTCGGGAATTACAACCAGGCCGTCGATTTCCGGTGCATCGCCGGGAGTGCGCGCCAGCGCACCGTCCTCATCGACATCATCCACAAGGACCGTCATCTCGCGACCGATCTTGGCTTCAAGGCGCTGGGTAGAGATATCCTCCTGGAAGTCCATCAGACGAGCCCGCCGCTCCTCGCGGATCTCATCCGGCACAGGGTCTGCCAGTTCATTGGCCGTCGCCCCCTCTACCGGTGAATAAGCGAAGGCGCCTACTCGATCCAGCTGCGCTTCTTCCAGGAAGCTCAGCAGCATCTCGAAATCCTCCTCCGTTTCGCCCGGGAAACCGGTGATGAAGGTAGAGCGGATGGTCAGATCTGGGCAGATGCTACGCCACTTGCGCACCCGCTCCAGCACGTTCTCCGCATTAGCAGGCCGTTTCATGGCCTTGAGTACGCGCGGGCTGGCATGCTGAAAGGGCACATCGAGGTAGGGAAGGATGTGCCCTTCCGCCATCAATGGGATCAAGTCATCAACACTGGGATAGGGATAGACGTAGTGCATCCGTATCCAGATACCCAGTTCACCAAGCGCCTTCGCCAAATCCAGCAAACGAGTCTTGACCGGCTTCCCGTTCCAGAAACCGGTGCGGTACTTCATGTCCACGCCGTAGGCCGAGGTGTCCTGGGAAATCACCAGGATCTCCTTGACGCCTGAGTCCGCCAGCGCCTCGGCCTCGCGCAGCACTTCATGGATGGGCCGGCTGACGAGGTCGCCTCGCATCGACGGAATGATGCAGAAGGTGCAACGGTGATTACAGCCTTCGGAAATCTTGAGATAGGCGTAATGCTGCGGTGTCAACCGAATGCCCTGCGGCGGCACCAGGTCGGTAAAGGGGTCATGCGGCTTAGGCAGGTGCTGATGGACTGCCTGCATCACCTCGTCGGTCGCGTGCGGGCCAGTCACGGCAAGTACTTGCGGGTGGGCCGCGAGAACGACATTGTCCTTGGCACCCAGACAACCGGTGACGATGACCTTGCCGTTTTCGGCCAGTGCCTCGCCGATGGCATCCAGCGATTCCTCGACGGCCGCATCGATGAATCCACAGGTGTTGACCACGACGATGTCGGCTTCGTCGTACGAACCCGAGATGGCGTACCCTTCGGCGCGCAGTCGGGTCAGGATATGCTCTGAATCGACTGTCGCCTTCGGACAGCCCAGGGAAACAAAACCGACGCGGGGGGCGTCGGGGACTTTCAGGGTACTCATACAGCTCCGGCTCGTCGGGGATGGCGCGACTCCCCTACAAGACCATCGGGGAGCCGCCGGGCGCCTTTACTTTTCGGCGCCACTCTTGCCAGCGGGGCCCGGGGCTGGCGCCTCCTTGTCATCCTTGCCGGCAGTCTTGTTGTAGGTTGGGAATTGGAAGCCCGAGAACATGTTCCGTGTCTGGTTCTCGACCTGTTCCTGCATCTGCTGGAACATCCGCTTGGATTGTTCCACATAGGTCCCCATCATGCTCTGCAGCGCCGGCCCCTGGAAATTCATGAACTGAGCCCATAGATCCTGGCTCACTGGGCTGTTGTCGCCGTAAATGCTGCGGGCCTGCTCCTGCAGCTTGCCCTGCATGTCGGTGAAGGCCTTGATGTTGTTCTCGAGGTACTTGCCCATCATGCCCTGCATGGCGTTCCCATAGAACCGGATCATGTGAGCCAGCAGATCGCTGGTAAACATCGGGGCGCCGCCGGCCTCCTCCTCCAGGATGATCTGCAGCAGGATGCTGCGGGTGAGATCCTCGTTGGTCTTGGCATCCACCACCTGGAACTCTTCGTGGTTGAGTACGAGTTCCTTGACGTCAGCCAAGGTGATGTAGGAACTGGTGCGGGTATCGTAGAGGCGGCGGTTCGGGTACTTCTTGATCAGGCGCGCTTGATCGGCCATATCGCTTATCTCCTCGGCGGCGGTCGTCCCGCTCTTGAATGTGGGTCAATTATACCGCGCGGCGAAAACAAAAACCCCGCCAATAGACGGGGTTACGCGTATCCGCAGACAGGCGGACCACGATCAACACATGTGCAAGCCACCGTTGATGTTGATCGTGCTACCGGTGATGTAGCCCGCCATATCAGACGAAAGATAGGCGCACAGTCCCCCGATTTCTTCCGGCTTGCCGAGGCGCTTCATCGGCACGGAATCAATGATGGACTGGCGGATGTCATCACGGATGGCCATGACCATGTCAGTGCCGATATAGCCGGGAGCGATGGCATTGACCGTGACGCCCTTGGTCGCAAGTTCCTGCGCCAGCGCCTTGGTGAAGCCCAGCACGCCCGCCTTGGCGGTTGAGTAATTGGCCTGACCTGCCTGGCCCTTCACACCATTGACCGAGGAAATGTTGATGATGCGCCCCCAGCCACGCTCCGCCATCTTGGGCGAGATATGGTGGGTCACATTGAAGAGACTGTTCAGGTTGGTGTTGATCACCGCATCCCACTGACCCTTCTCCATCTTCGGGAAGAATTTGTCACGAGTGATGCCGGCGTTGTTGACCAGCACATCCACCGGGCCGATATCGGCTTCGATCTTCTCGACCATCGCCTTGCAGGACTCGTAGTCGGACACGTCACCTTCGGCCGCAGCAAAGTCGAACCCGAGCGCCTTCTGCTTTTCCAGCCAGGCGTCCTTCTCGGGGAAGCCGGGCAAACAGTTGGCAACGACCTTCATGCCATCCTTGGCCAGGGCCTGACAAATCGCGGTGCCCAGGCCGCCCATGGCGCCGGTAACGAGTGCGACTTTCTGAGTCATGTCGAATCCTTCTGCAACGGTTTTCGGAACCGGGAGCATGCGGAATGGCTTTCCCGCCAACATCCCTGCGTGCATGCGGCAACGCGTCAGCCGCTTGGCGCTGGCATTATAGTCACAATATTGGTGCGATGTTGCGACGCAATACACTAAATTGGAACGGCGCCCGCAGGTGCGAGGCGCCGCCGTTTTTGTGCCTTGATCTCCCGCCGCAGGCGGAAGCAAAGGTGACGTTAGAACATGTGCTGGCCGCCGTTGATGGAGATGTTCGCGCCCGTCACGAATGCCGCCTCTTCGGAGGACAAGTAGGCCACCAGGCCGGCGATTTCCTCCGGCTTGCCGAGACGCCCCACCGGGATCTGCGGCAGGATCTTCGAGTCAAGGATCTCCTGCGGAATCGCCGTCACCATCTTGGTGCCGATGTAGCCCGGCGAGATGGTGTTCACCGTCACCCCGCTACGTGCCACTTCCAGCGCCAGCGCCTTGGTGAAACCATGCATGCCGGCCTTGGCGGCGGAATAGTTGGTCTGACCGAAAGCACCTTTTTGGCCATTCACCGAAGAGACGTTGATCACCCGCCCCCACTTGCGCTCGACCATGCCGTCCATGACCTGCTTGGTCATGTTGAACACCGAATCCAGATTGGTGCGCATCACCGCATCCCAATCCGCCTTGGTCATCTTGCGGAAAGTCATGTCGCGCGTGATGCCGGCGTTGTTGACGAGTACTTCCACCGGCCCGACATCTTCAGTCACCTGCGCGACGCAGGCCTGCGCCGAATCGAAGTCGGCTACATCGCAGGGATAGCCTTTGAAGCCATAGCCCATGTTGTTCATGCCCTGCAACCACTCGGCCGCCTTGCTGTTGCCCGGCGAATGCGTGGTCACCACCCGGTAGCCCAAGGCTGCGAGCTTGATGCACACCGCTTCGCCCAACCCCCCCATGCCACCGGTAACGAGTGCGACTCTGGACATATTCCTTCCTCCTCTCCCGTTGTCTTCTGTTCGGGGAGGGTATCGACCATCCGGCAGCGCCCTCCCCTCCGCTGCCGCGCTGACCTGGGCGCCGCAGCGCTCAGGCCTTGGTTCTGACGTAGCGCCCGGGCGCCGGTTCTATGGGCTCGAAGCGCGGGCTGCCCAGCCTCTGCCGGGCCGCGACCTGCTTGCCGCCATAGGGTTTCAGCCACTGTATCCAGTGCAGCCACCAGCTGCCCCTCTGCTCGGCTGCACCTTCCAGCCAGGCATCCGGATCCGCCACGGCCGCGTCACTGGTCCAGTAACTGCGCTTGTTCTTGGAGGCGGGGTTGATCGCCCCAGCGATATGGCCGCTCGCGCCAAGCACGAAGGTCACCTCGCCGCCCAGCAGGTTGCGGCCGAGGTAGGCGCTCTTCCAAGGAACGATGTGATCCTCCCGGGTGGCGACCAGGTAGGCCGGCGCATCCACCCGCCCCAGATCCACCTTCTGGCCCAGCATCTTCAAGCGGCCCGGCACACGCAGATTGTTCTCCAGGTACATATTGCGCAGGTACCAGGTAAGGAAAGGGCCGGGCAGATTGGTGGCGTCCGAGTTCCAGTACAGCAGATCGAAGGCCTGCGGCTTCTGGCCCTTCAGGTAGTTGCCGACCACGTATTGCCAGATCAGGTCATTCGCACGCAGCGAAGAAAACACATTCGCCAGTTCCTGGCCCTTGAGCAGCCCGCCCTTGCCGATGGCTGCCTCACGCGCCGCCACACTGGCCTCGTCCACCAGGCAACCGATCTCGCCGGCATCGGCGAAATCCAGCAGCGTGGTCATCAGCGTCAGGCTGGCCACCGGCTCTTCGCCGCGGGCACGCGCCACCGCCAGGGCAGAGGCCAGCAAGGTCCCGCCTACGCAGAAGCCCAGTGCATTCGGCTTTTTCACCTTGGTAACGGCACGCACCACATCCAGCGCCGTCAGCACGCCTTTCTCGAGGTAATCGTCCCAACCGAAATGCGCTTCCTCCGGACCAGGGTTCTTCCATGACACCAGGAACACGGTGTAGCCCTGCTCGACGATGAAGCGCACCAGGGAGTTCTCCGGCTGGAGATCCATGATGTAGAACTTGTTGATGCAGGGCGGCACGATCAACAGCGGCACCTGGGCAACCTTGGGCGTCAGGGGCGCGTACTGGATCAGCTGGATGAGCTCGTTCTCGAAGATGACCGAGCCTGGACTGATGGCGATATTGCGGCCGATCTCGAAGGCCTCTTCATCGGTCATCGAGATCCTGCCCTTCTCCAGGTCGGACAGCAGGTTCTGGATGCCGCGGGTGATGCTCTCGCCCTTGGTCTCGATCGCGGTGCGGATGAACTCGGGGTTGGTGGCGGCGAAGTTGGTCGGCGCGAAGGCGTCGATGTACTGGCGGGTCAGGTACTGGATACGGGACTTGGCCCGGCCGTCGGCGATGGGCAGCTCGTCCGCCACATTGCGCAGAAAGCCGGCGTTGAGCAGATAGGCCTGCCGCACGTAGTCGAAGACCGGGCTGGTGGACCACTCCGGCGCGTTGAAACGGCGGTCGCCCGGCTCAGGAGCAGCAACCTGCGCCTGTTCCTCACCGGCCTTGCGGGACAGCATGGTGGACCACAAGGCGGTGTGTTTCTCGGCGAATTCCTTCTGCAGCCGCATCAACGTTTCCGCCTCCGGCATCGGCAAGGGCGGCACCTGCCCGGCCCCCTGCACCGCACTCTGCTGCTTGGCCACGAGGTCGAAGAAATTACGCGCCATTTCCTGGCCGGCGACGAACATGGCCTGCATGGCGGCAGTTCCCTGCTTGTCATTCGATTCGGACATCAGTCTCTCCTGAGACGCCGCCCGCGAGTGCGCACAGCTCCGCCTGCACACATCGACTCCGGACGCTCCGGGGCCGCCTCGACGGGTAGAATCGGTTCATGTACGTGATCGCAATCGCCTGGCTGTACGTCGCCCTGCTCGCAGCGGTGTCGGATGACACCGTGGTCGGCGGGGTGCTCACATTCATCTTCTACGGCGCTGCGCCTCTTGCGCTTTTCCTGTGGATATTCGGCACGCCCGCCCGGCGGCGCAAACTGCGTCAGCGACAGGCGGACGAGAGCCTCCACGATAGAGCCGATTCGAATGCCAAGCAATAGCGGCAGGCGAATGCCTAGCGCTTAAGGCGCAGCGGTGACCGATGGCTCCCGCCATACCAGGGAGGCAAAGCGGCCGGTCGCACCGTCACGCCGATAGGAATAGAAGCGCAGGCTATCCGAATAAGTGCATTCGCCCCCGCCGTAGATCCGCGACACCCCCGCGCGGATGAGGCGCAGACGGGCAAGGGCATATAGGTCCGCCAGCCATTTCCCGGGCTGCGCCGAGGAAACGAAGGCGTCTGCCGCGGCCGGGTCGCTCTCCAGAAATGCCACCCTGACCTCGCCGCCGACCTCGAAGGCGGCGGGGCCGATCGCTGGCCCCAGCCAGGCGAGCACGTTCGAAGGCGCCACGCCCATGCGTGCAACCGTCGCCTCCAGCACGCCCGCGGCCAGTCCGCGCCATCCGGCATGGGCGGCGGCTACCACCTCGCCTTCGTCATCGCAGAACAACACCGGCAGGCAATCCGCCGTCATCACCGCACAGACCACGCCCGCGCCGCGCGCCACCGAGGCATCCGCCCGCGGCAGGCCGCTGGCGGAGTCCGCCTCCGCCACCGCCACCCCATGCACTTGCTCCAGCCAGACCGGCTCGGCTGGTAGCAGGCGCCGCAGGCGACCGCGGTTCTCGGCAACGGCCTCCGCCAGATCGCCCACATGACCGCCCAGGTTCAGGCTGCCGTAGGGCACCTGGCTGACACCGCCGGCGCGCGTGGTGACCAGCGCGCGCACATTTGCCGGCGCCGGCCAGTCGGGAATCAGGACATCGGACATTCCACCTCCTTGCTTCCCAACAGCCGCAGCAAGTCCGCGAAGTCGCTCGCCAGCGGCGCGCTCCAGGCCAGTTCCTCACCGCTGGCCGGATGCACCAGCCCCAGCCGGAAGGCGTGCAGCGCCTGCCGCGGAAATGCGTCCATCGCTGCGACGCCGGTGCGCCGCTGGCCATAGACCGGATCGCCGATCAATGGATGGCCGATATGCGCCATGTGCACCCGGATCTGGTGGGTGCGGCCGGTCTCCAGCCGGCACTCGACCAGTGCCGCGCGGCCCAATCGCTCGCGCAGGGAATAGCGGGTGAGCGCCGGCCGGCCGCTCTGCACCACCGCCATCTTGATGCGCTGGCTGGGGTGGCGGCCTATGGGCGCATCCACGGTGCCCATGATGCCGGGCTCACCCTGCACCAGCGCCAGGTAGTGGCGCTTCACCGTGCGCGCCTGCAACTGGCGGATGAGATCCGTCTGCGCCGCCAGGGTCTTGGCCACCACCAGCAGGCCGCTGGTGTCCTTGTCCAGCCGGTGGACGATGCCGGCGCGGGGTATGGCAGCAACCTCAGGGGCGTGGTGGAGCAAGGCGTTGAGCAGCGTGCCGCTCCAGTTACCACTGCCGGGATGGACCACCAGCCCGGCCGGCTTGTCGATCACCAGGATATGTGCATCCTCGAACACAACGCTCAGCGGAATGTCCTCCGGCAGCGCAGCGGTGGCCGCCGGCAGTGGCGCCTCGTCAATCTCCAGTGCTTCGCCGCCCCAGATCTTGTGCTTGGCGTCCGGCGAAACACCGTTCACCCGGATGCGCCCTTCCTTGAGCCAGGATTGCAGGCGGCTGCGGGAATGTTCGGGGAAGAGTCGGGCCAGCGCCTGGTCCAGCCTGAGTCCGGCGAAGTCCGCCGGAATGCTCAGTTCACGACAAGACCCCGCCTCGTCCGCCGGGCTATAATCCTCAAGTTCATTCACGCGAGTGTTATCGATGGCTAGGTTCACCCTCGGAAGTTTAGCGGTTATCGGCGCCCTGCTCATTGGCGGCTGCAGCGGCGTGCCGGACCTCAACGACGAAACTGCGGGCTGGAATGCCCAGAAGCTCTATTCCGAGGCGAAATCGTCGATGAACGAGGGCGGGTACGACCGCGCCATCCAGCTGTTCGAGAAGCTGGAAGCCCGCTACCCCTACGGCCGCTACGCCCAGCAGGCGCAGATTGAAGTCGCCTACGCCTATTACAAGCAGGGCGAGGCAGCGCTTTCCATCGCCGCCGCCGACCGCTTCATCAAACTGCACCCCAACCATCCCAATGTGGATTACGTCTATTACCTGAAAGGGCTGGTGAATTTCAACGAGGATCTCGGCCTGCTCGCCGGCCTGTCCAACCAGGATTTGTCGGAGCGCGACCCCAAGGGTGCCCACGAAGCCTTCGACACCTTCCGCGACCTCGTCACCCGCTTCCCGGAGAGCCGCTATTCCGAGGACGCCCGCCAGCGCATGCGTTACCTGGTGAACTCCCTGGCCGCGCATGAAGTGCATGTATCGCGTTATTACTACCGTCGCGGCGCCTACGTGGCTGCAATCAATCGCGCCCAGGCGGCAATCACCTCTTACCCGAACGCGCCGGCCAACGAGGAAGCGCTGTATCTGCTGGTGAAGAGTTACGAAGCGCTGGGCATGAACGACCTGCGCGATGACGCCGACCGCGTGCTGCGCAAGAACTTCCCCAACAGCGTCTATTACAGCGGCGGCCCGGCGGACAGCCGGCCGTGGTGGCAGCTCTGGTAAGCGCTTTATCCGCCCAATGAAAAAACGCCGCTTCGCGGCGTTTTTTCATTTCTTTCCCCGCGCTGGTCTCAGCCCCGCCCGTAGGTGTCCTCGAAGCGCACGATGTCGTCCTCCCCAAGATAGGAGCCGGACTGCACCTCTATCATCTCCAGCGGCACCTTGCCCGGGTTCTCCAGACGGTGGGTGGTGCCCAGCGGGATGTAGGTGGACTGGTTCTCCGCCAGCAGGAAACTCTCCTCGCCACGGGTAACGCGGGCAGTGCCGCGCACCACGATCCAGTGCTCGGCGCGATGATGATGCATCTGCAGACTCAGCTGGGCGCCTGGCTTCACCACGATGCGCTTCACCTGGAAGCGGTCGCCGGCGTCGATGGAATCGTAGAAGCCCCAGGGGCGATGGACCTTGCGATGCGTGTCCGCCTGCGTCCGGGAGCCGGCCTTCAGGCGCGCCACCAGCTTCTTCACGTCCTGGGTGCGGTCGCGGCGGGCGACCAGCACCGCGTCCGGCGTCTCCACCACCACCAGGCCATCCACGCCCAGGCAGGTGACCATGCGGTCGGAAGCGTGGACCAGGCTGTCACGGGTATCTTCCAGCAGCACGTCGCCGCGCACCGCATTGCCGTCGCCGTCGCGTTCGGCCAGGGTCCACAGCGCGTCCCAGGCGCCGACGTCCGACCAGCCGGCCTCCAGCGGCACGACCCGCGGCGGAATGCCCAGCTCCGGCGCGGCGGCGAGCTTCTCCATTACCGCGTAGTCGATCGAGTCCGAGGGGCAGACCTCGAAGGCCTCGCGGCCGACGCGCACGAAGTCGCTATCCTGCTTCGCCGCCTCATAGGCACTGCGGCAGGCGGCCGCCATCTCCGGCGCGAAATGGGCGATGGCCTTCAGCCAGACGCTAGCACGCAGCAGGAAGAGGCCGCTGTTCCACAGATAACCTTCGGCGATGTAGCGGGCGGCGGTATCCATATCCGGCTTCTCGACGAAGGCCTCCACCGCCAGTACCCCCTCGCCCGCCGCGGCGCCGGGGCGAATGTAGCCGTAACCGGTTTCCGGCCGGTCGGGCACGATGCCGAAGGTAACCATGGCGCCCTCCAGCGCAGCCGCCAGGCCGATATCGATGGCCTGGTGGAAGGCCACGCGGTCGCGGATCACATGGTCCGCGGGCATCACCAGCAGCAGCGCATCCTCGCCCGCGCCTTCGGCCACCAGCGCAGCCAGCGTCAGCGCCGGCGCGGTGTTACGGCCGGCCGGCTCGAGCACCACCCGGTCGGTCGCATGGCCACACAGCTGCAACTGCTCCGCAGTGATGAAGCGGTACTCCTCGTTGCAGACGACGATAGGCGCCGCGGCCACCGGCGCACGGCCCTCGAAGCCTTCCAGCCGCCGCGCGGTGGCCTGCAGCATGGTGTCGTCGCCGGACAGGGCCAGCAGCTGCTTGGGATAGCGTTCGCGGGACAAGGGCCACAGGCGGGTGCCGGAGCCACCGGAAAGGATGACGGGTTGGAGCTTCATATGGGGATTCGCTGAGAGTTGGGCCAGCGCCGGCAGCACGCCGGCCAAGGGCATCAGCATACGCGAAAGGCTGGGCCCGTTGCGGGATCGGCCCGTTGCGGGGCCGGCTCATAGAGGCTGCGGCCCGTTGCGGGCCAGGCCCTGGCGCTCCAAACCCCCAAGCCCGACAGCCGCCACTCGCAAGCCAGAGTGCCATTGGAAACGGGCCGCACCGCGCGTCCCGTCGGAAGAAGGGAACGCGCTGCGGCCCGTTTCATCTCACCTCGCCGCCCCGCCGCCAACCGTAGAGCGGAGCAAGGTTCAACCCGGCTCAGCCCTCGTGGAACTGGCCCTGGCTGCGCAGCGCCAAGCGCTGCAGCAGCGGCGACACCCGGTAGCGCTCTTCGCCGTAGTGCTCGCGCAGGTTCAGCAGCACCTTGGCGACGAAGCCCAGGCCCAGCTGGTCGGCCCAGGAGAGCGGGCCCCTCGGGTAATTGGTGCCGAAGCGCATCGCAGTGTCGATATCGGCGGCGTTGCCTATGCCCTGCAGCACCGCGTCCGAACCCTCGTTGGCGAGCATGGCCACCGTGCGCAGCGCCACCATGCCGGCGATGTCGTCGATGCGGCTCACCACGATGCCGGCGCGCTGCAGCGTGCCCACCACCGCGCCCCAGGCACCGTGGCCGCAGTCATCGGAGCGGCTCAGCAGCAGGCGCGGCGTGGTGGCGTAGTCCAGGCAGAGGTCGAACAGCACCAGGTTGGCGATGCCTTCCTCGGCGGCACGGCGAGAGGCGCTGCGGCCGTCGGACAGCGTCAACCGGGCAGAGCCGATTTCCAGCCAGCCCTGCACGCCGGCGTCGCCGGATTCGCGGCGCACTTCCACGCCAGCGCTTTCCAGACGGCCGATCAGGGCGGCGGCAGCGCCGAGGTCGCCTACCGCGGTCACCGGCAGGTCGGCGGTGTGCAGTTCCTCCTCCTGCGCCTGCGGCTTGGCGGCGCCTTCGGCGTAGTTATAGAAACCGTGGCCGCTCTTGCGCCCCAGGCGGCCGGCGGCCACCAGTTCCTGCTGGATCAGGCTGGGGGCGAAGCGGCGGTCGCCGAAGTAGGCGTCGAACACCGAGTTGGTGACTGCGAAGTTCACATCGTGGCCGATCAGATCCATCAGCTCGAAGGGGCCCATCGGGAAATTGCAGCCCTCGCGCAGCGCGGCATCCACCGTCGCCGGCTCGGCGGCGCGCTCGGCCAGCACCCGCAGCGCCTCGGCGTAGAACGGCCGGGCAACGCGGTTCACGATGAAGCCCGGGGTGGACTTCGCATGCACCGGCACCTTGCCCCAGGCCTTGGCAGTGGCGTACAGGGTTTCGGCGATGGCGGGATCGGTGGCGAGGCCGGAGACGATCTCCACCAGCTTCATGCGCGGCGCCGGGTTGAAGAAGTGCAGGCCGCCCAGCCGTTCCGGCCGAGCCAGCGCGGCGGCCATGGCGGTGATGGACAGGGAGGAAGTGTTGCTCGCCAGGATGGCGTCGGTCGGCAGCAGGGCTTCCAGCTGCTTGAACAGCGACTGCTTCACCTCGAGGTTCTCGACGATGGCCTCGATGGCAAGGCCGGCGTCCGCCGCCTGGGCGAGGTCGGTCACCGCGCTCACCCGGCCCAGCACCGCCGCGCGTTCGGCCTCTTCCATCCTGCCCTTGGAAACGAGGAAGGCGAGGTCCTTGCCGATGCCGGCAATGCCGCGCTCTATCGCCTCCGCCCGGGTGTCGTAGAGGTACACCGGGTGGCCGGCGGCCGCTGCAACGTGCGCGATACCCGCGCCCATCGCACCGGCACCGATCACCAGAACGCTCGTTTGGGGATTCAGTGCTGCCATTTGTATTTCTTCTCCACTAGTACGCGCCGCACCGCCGCCGGCACACCGCCCTTCCAGGGCAGCGCACGCAGTGACGTGGGGCGCTTCGGGTCAGTCGTCCAGACCGATGAAGCTGCTCTTGGGGTTGCCGCAATCCGGGCACACCCAATCCTCAGGCACGGCTTCCCAGGGCGTACCCGCCGGGATGCCGTCTTCGGGCAGTCCCTGCTCCTCGTCGTAGGGGAAGAAGCAGGCGCCACATTGGTATTTGGCCATGATCGTTATCCTTTTGTCTCGATTCGGGGTTGGAAAAACAGGCGAGCGGGTGAAAAAACCGGGTCCGCTCCGCCCCGGTCACGCCTCTGCGGGCGTGATCAACAGCTTGCCCGGCGCCTTGCGCCCGGCCAGCATCTGCAGCGCTTCGGCGCCACGCGACAAGGGGTAGCGGGCGCTGATCCGCGGCCGCAGGCTGCCGTCGGCGAAGCCCGCCAGCACCTGGCCGACCTGCTCCGCCGCCCGCGCCGGCTCGCGCCGCAGCAATTCATCCCAGAACACGCCGCTGGCCTCGCAGCCCTTGAGCAGCAGCAGGTTGGCCGGCAGGCGCGGAATCTCGCCGGCGGCGAAGCCGATCACCAGCAGGCGGCCGCGCCAGGCGGTGGCGCGCAAGGCGCTCTCGGTGAAGGCGCCGCCGACGACGTCGATCACCACATCCGCGCCGCGGCCGGCGGTGAGTTCCTTCACTGCGTCCTTCAGTTCCTGCCGGCTGTATTCGATGCCGAGGTCGGCGCCGGCCTCGCGGCACAAGGCCAGGCGCTCCGGTGAACTGGCGGCGGCGATCACCCGGGCGCCGGCGGCATGGGCGATCTGCACCGCCGCCAGGCCGACGCCGCCGGCCGCGCCCAGCACCAGCACGGTTTCGCCGGCGGCCAGGCGGCCGCGGTCATGTAAGGCGAACCAGGCGGTGCCGTAGGCCACCAGCCCGGCGGCGGCGCTATCGAAATCCACAGCCTGCGGCAGCCGCCAGGTCTGGCTGACACGGGCCCGGCACAGCTCGGCGTCGCCGCCGTAGGAGGTGAAGGCGCATACGCGGTCGCCGATCCGGAAGCCGGCCACGCCCTCGCCCACCGCCGCCACCGTGCCGGCCACCTCGCCGCCGGGAGCGAAGGGCAGCGGCGGCTTGATCTGGTACTTACCCTGCACGATCAGGGTGTCGTAGAAATTCACGCCGGCGGCGGCCACCCGCAGCACCAGCTCGCCAGCGGCCGGCTGCGGATCGGGCAGCTCGCCCAGCCGCAGGCCGGCGATGCCCTCGTTGCGGTCGCAGATCAACGCGCGCATGGCCGCTGCATCCTCAGAACGGCGCGCCGGGCGGGAAGGCGGGCGTGCGCCGCTCGCGCACCGCCGCCAGCCCTTCACGCACTTCCGGGCCGGTGAAGCCGAGCATTTCCAGCGCCACCGAGTTGTCGAAGAGGGGGCCGGCCTGGCGCAGCCAGTTGTTCAGGCTGTGCTTGGTCCAGCGCAGCGCGCTCTGCGGCCCGGCGGCGAGTTTTGCGGCGATGTCGAAGGCGCTGTCCATCAGCGCATCCGCCTCCACCGCCATGGACACCAGGCCGATGCGCTCCGCCTCTTCGCCGCTGACTTCGTCCGACAGCAGCAGGTGCAGCTTGGCGCGGGCCATGCCGCACAGCAGCGGCCAGATGATGGCGGCGTGGTCGCCGGCGGCCACGCCCAGCCGGGTGTGGCCGTCGATCAGGCGGGCGTTCTTCGCCGCGATGGAAATGTCCGCCAGCAGCGCCACCGCCAGGCCGCCGCCGACCGCCGGGCCGTTGATGGCGGAGACGATGATCTTGGAGCAGTTGATCATGTTGTACACGATCTCCCGCGCCTCCTTCCACACCCGGGCGCGGTGCTCGAAGCTGTCCACCATGTCGGCCACCAGCTCCAGCGTGCCGCCGGCGGAGAAGCCCTTGGCCTGGCCGCGGACAATGGCCACCGAGATGTCTGGATCGCGGTCGATGTCGCGCCAGATGTCGGCCAGTTCGCCGTGGCCGGCGTGGTCGGCGGCCGGCAGTTTGCCGTCGCGGCCCATGATGACCTCGGCGATGCCTTTGTCGTGCTTCACCACCTGCAGGCCGGTGTAGCGGCTGTAATCCATGCTGCGTTTCCTTTTGCGATGCGCCGGGGCGCGCCGGCGGAAAACGGCGGCCGCGCTCAGCGCGCCGCCAGGTCTTCCCCGCCCGGCTTCAGGTAAGCGGCGAATTTCGGCCGCCAGAATTCGTCGATCGGCACGCCCTTCAACTTGTCCATGTCGGCGAGCACGAACTTGAGGCGGGCGCGCACCCTGTCCTTGTCGCCGACGCCGGCGGCGATCTCCACTTCCACCGAGGCGTTGCCGATGCGCGCCACCTGCAGGCGGAAGGTGAGCACGTCGCCGTAGCGCGAGGGCGTGAGGTATTCCACGTCCAGCTTCACCGTGGGGATGCCGAGGCGGCGCACCTCGTGCAGGTCCTGGAAGCCGACCCCCAGGCCGTCGGCGAACCAGTCTTCCACCACCTCGTTGAACAGCTCCACGTAGCGCGGATAGAAGACGATGCCGGCCGGATCGCAGTGGGCGAAGCGAACACGCTTGTTGCGCTCGAAGATCCTCGCCATGGCTCAGGCCTCCACCGTGCGTTCGAGGAAGGCGGAGACGGCGGCGATCACCGCCTCCGGCTGGTCCTTGTGCGGCGAGTGGCGGCAGTCGGCCAGCTTCACCAGCTCGACGTCGCGGGCGCCGGCGGCGATGCGTTCGATCTGCGCCATGGTGCCGTACTCGTCGTCCTCGCCCTGCAGCGCCAGCACCGGGCATTCGATGCGCGGCAGGTATTCCTCGATGTTCCAGGCGCGGAAATCCGGGTGCAGCCAGATGTCGTTCCAGCCCCAGAAGGCAGCGTCCACGTCGGCGTGGTACTTGCCCAGCCGCGCCGGCAGATCGGTGCTGGTGTAGGCGATCTTCGCCAGGGCGATGCTGCTCACCGAGATGTCCTCCACCATCACATGCGGCGCCATCGCGATCACCCCGGCCAGCGGCGTGTCGGTGCCGCCGGCGCAGATCAGGGCGATGGAGCCGCCGTCTGAATGGCCGAACAGCAGCGGCCGCTCCAGCTCCAGCGCGGAAAGAAAGGCCGGCAGCACCGCCAGCCCTTCGTCATGCATGTAGCTCACCGCCCGCGGCAGCGCCGCCGGGCCGGAGCCGCCGTAGCCGGCGCGGGAATAGACCACCGCTTCGCAGCCGGTGGCGTCGGCCACCTTCTGCGGGAAGTCGCGCCACATTGCCACCGAGCCCAGGCCCTCGTGCAGGAAGACGATGGCGGGCGCCCCCTCGCGCGGGTGGGCCGAGGGCAGGCGGACGTACTCGATCGGGGTGCCGTTGATGCGGATGCTCTTCACTTCACACTCCAAGATGTCGCTGGATCAGCTCGGGATTATTCCGCACCGCTTCGCTCGCGCCGTCGAACACCACCTGCCCCTTGACCAGGATCATCGAACGGTCGGTCACCGAGGTCACCGCGGCGTGGTTCTTGTCCACGATCACGGTGGCGATGCCGCTGTCGCGGATCTCGCGGATCACCCGCCAGATCTCGCGCACGATCAGCGGCGCCAGGCCCTCGGTGGCTTCGTCCAGGATCAGCAGGTCCGGGTTGGTCATCAGCGCCCGGCCTATGGTGAGCATCTGTTGCTCGCCACCTGAGAGCTGGCCGCCGCCGTGGCCGATGCGCTCGGCCAGGCGCGGAAAGGTGTGCATCACCCGGTCGTAGTCCCAGTTGCACTGGCCATCCACGCCGGGGCGGGCCGCCATCAGCAGGTTCTCCCGCACCGACAGGTTGGGGAAGATGCCGCGGCCTTCGGGCACGTAGGCGACGCCGCGGCGGGCAATGCGGTGGGTGGGGCCGCCGGTCATCGCGTGGCCGCGCACCCTCACCTCGCCGCCGCGCGGCTTCACCAGCCCGAGCATGCTGCGGATCAGCGTGGTCTTGCCCATGCCGTTGCGCCCCATCAAGCCCAGGGTTTCGCCCTTGCCGATGCGGAAATCCACCCCGTGCAGGATGTGGCTGGAGCCGTAGTAGGTGTGCAGGCCGCGGGCTTCCAGCAGGGTCTCCGCGGCGTTGGAAGCCGCGTTGGAACTGGCGGCATTGTGGCTGACGGTTTCAGACATGGGCGCCCTCTCCCAGGTAGGCCTGCTGCACGTCCGGGTTGGCGCGGATCGCTTCCGGCGCGCCCGAGGCCAGCACCAGGCCGTTGACCATCACGGTGATGGTGTCCGCCACCGCGAACACCGCATCCATGTCGTGCTCCACCAGCAGGATGGCGCGCCTGGCCTTGAGGCCTTTCAGCAGCTCCACCATCTGGGCGGACTCCTCCGAGCCCATGCCGGCCAGCGGTTCGTCCAGCAGCAGCACCTGGGCGTCGGTGGCCAGCACCATGGCGATCTCCAGCTGGCGCTGCTCGCCGTGGGAGAGCGTGCCGGCGACGCGGCCCTCGCGCCCGGCCAGGCCGGCCTCGGCGATGGCTGCCTCCGCCCGCGTCACCGTGTCCGACAGGCGCAGCGCGTCGGTGAAGATCTTCCACGGCCGCGGGTTGCGCGACTGCGCCGCCAGCCGGCAGTTCTCCAGCACGGTGAAGCCGGGAAAGATGTTGGTGCGCTGGTAGCTGCGGCCGATGCCGATGCGCGAGCGCTGCGCGGCGGTCAGCGTGCTGATGTCGCGGCCGCCGAAGACGATGCGGCCGGACGAAGGCGGCAGATCGCCGGAGAGCATGTTGATGCAGGTGGACTTGCCCGCGCCGTTGGGCCCCAGCAGCGCATGCAGCGCGCCACGGTGCAGTTCCAGGCAGACATCCTGGTTGGCCGCCAGGCCGCCGAAGCGGCGGGTGAGCTTGTCAGCAACGAGCATGGCCTCAGACATGATTCACCCCCTGCTTCATCTTGCCTATCATCGGCGGGGCCGGCGGCGTGGCGGGCGCGGCCGCCTTTCTTGCCGCCGGCGGCGGCGCATCAGGCGGCAGCGCGGCGCGCCGGGCCTCGCGGGCCGCGGCGAGGCGGCGCGGCAGCGCGGCGATGCCGCCCGGCAGGAACAGCACCGCCAGCACGATCACGCCACCCATCAGCAGCTGCCAGTGCTTGGTCATGCCGGCGAAGAACTCCTGCAGGCCGACGAAGGCGAACGCGCCTATCACCGCCCCGGCCAGGTTCCCCATGCCGCCCAGGATCACCATCATCAGCACATTGCCGGACTGGTGCCAGGACAGGTACTCCGGGGTGACGAAGCCGAACAGCACCGCATAGAGGAAGCCCGCCACCCCGGCCAGCGCGCCGGCCAGGGTGAAGGCCGCCAGCTTGTAGCGGAAGGTGGCGTAGCCCAGCGACTGCATGCGGTGCTCGTTGCTGCGTATGCCCACCAGCACCTTGCCGAAGGGCGAGCGCAGCACCAGGGTGAGGAACACGAACACCGCCACCATCGCGAACACGATGAAGTAGTACAGGTGCATCGGTTCGTCCAGGCTGAACGGCGCCCAGCCGGCGATGCTCGCATCCGGCTTGAAGTTGAGGTAGATGCCGTCCGACCCGCCGCCCAGCGCGGTGTCGTGGAACACGTAATAAGCCATCTGGGCGAAGGCCAGCGTCACCATGATGAAGTAGATGCCCTTGGTGCGAAGCACGAACAGGCCGATGACGAAGGCCGCCGCCGCCGCCCCCAGCACCGACAGCGGCAGCGCCAGCCACAGGCTGGCCGGGTCGTACTTGGGCGTGAGCAGCGCCACCGCGTAGGCGGCGACGCCGAAGAAGGCGGCATGGCCCAGGCTGACCAATCCGGTGAAGCCCACCAGCAGGTCCAGGCTCATGGCGAAGATCGCCAGCACCAGGATCTTGGCCAGCATCTCGACGTAGAACGGCGAACCGAAGGCCGGGAAGGCGAGCAGGCCGGCCAGCGCAACCAGCTTGAGAACGAGTGCGATACGGGAGTCCATGCGCCCTTACCCCTTCTTGAAGATGCCTTCGGGCCGCCACAGCAGCACCGCCGCCATGACCAGATACACCGCCAGCCCGGCGAATTCGGGCAGCAGCACCTTGCCGAAGGTGTCGGCGAAGCCGATCAGCAGGGCCGCCACCAGCGCGCCCCACACCGACCCGATGCCGCCGATGACGACGATGACGAAGGAAATGATCAGCACGCTGCCGCCCATGCCCGGATACACCGAGGAGATGGGCGCCGCCAGCATGCCGGCCAGTGCGGCCAGCGCCACGCCGAGGGCGAACACCGTGCGGTAGAGCAGGTTGATGTCGATGCCGAGCGACTGGACCATGTCGCGGTCGTGACTGCCGGCGCGGATCATCATGCCCAGCCGGGTGCGCTTCATCAGCCACCACAGGCCGCCGGCCAGCAGCAGACAGACCACCGAGATGACGATGCGGTACACCGGGTAGCTCAGCGTGTCCGACAGCGGAATGGAGGCGGAGAACAGCGCCGGCACCGCCACGCCGTGCACATCGTCGCCCACCGCCAGGCTGCGCAGTTCCTCGAAGATGAGGATGAGGCCGTAGGTGAGCAGCACCTGCTCCAGGTGATCGCGCTTGTAGAGGTGGGCGAACAGCAGCCACTCCAGCAGCGCGCCGAAGGCGAAGGCCAGCGGGATGCCGAGGGCGATGGTCAGCATCAGGTTGCCGGTCATGCCGGTGAGGACGAAGGCCATGTAGGCCCCCACCATGTAGAAGCTGCCGTGGGCGAGATTGATGATGCCCATGATGCCGAACACCAGCGTCAGCCCGCTGGCCACCAGGAACAGCAGCAGGCCGTACTGCAGCGCGTTCAGAATCTGAATCAGGAATGTGACGAGATCCATGAGCCTTCCCCTCCGGGCGCCGCCCTGCGGCAGCGCCCGGATGTGCTTGGGTTTACTGGACGGGTCGGGGAATACCCGCGCCTTACATCATCTTGCAGCCGCGCGCCGGGTCAGCGAGCTTCTTGGCGGCGATGCCGATCACCTTGTTCTCCTTGCCTTCGACCTTGCGCAGGTAGATGTCCTGCACCGGGTTGTGGGCGGGCGACAGGGTGAAGCTGCCGCGCGGACTGTCGATGGTGGCGGCGCCCATGGCCTTGATCATGGCGTCCTTGTCCAGCTTGTCGCTGCCCTTCACCGCGTCCAGGCCGGCCTTCAGCAGCTGGGCGGCGTCGTAGCCCTGCACCGCATAGACGTCCGGCTGCGCCTTGTACGCGGTCACGTAGCCACTGCGGAAGGCCTTGTCCTTGGCGTTGTCCAGGCCGTCGGCGTAGTGCAGCGCGGTGACCAGGCCCTCGCCGGAAGTGCCCATGGCCTCCAGTGTGCCGTCGGTGAGGAAGCCGCTGGAGTACAGCGGGATGCTGTTCTTCAGCCCGGCCGCTTCATAGTCCTTGACGAACTTGACCGCGCCGCCGCCGGCGAAGAACACGTACACCGCGTCCGGCTTGAGCGACGCGATCTCGGTCAGCAGCGCCTGGAACTCGACGTTGGGGAAGGGCAGCGTGAGCTGCTTCACCACCTTGCCGCCGCCGGATTCGAAGCCCTTGGCGAAGCCGCTGGTGGCCTCGTCGCCCGCGGCGTACTTCCAGGTCAGCGTCACCGCGGTCTTGTGGCCGCGCTCGGCGGCGACCTTGCCCATGGCGTAGCCCGGCTGCCAGTTGCTGAAAGAGCTGCGGAAGACGTTGGGCGAGCACAGCGGACCGGTGAGTTCGTCGGCCCCGGCGTTGGGGATGATCATCAGCGTCTTGGTGTCGCGGGCGACCTTGGCCATGGCCAGGGCGACGCCGGAGTGCACCGTGCCGACCAGCACATCCACCTGGTCGCGCTTGGTCAGCTTGTTGGCGTTCTCCGTCGCCTTCGCCGGGTCGGACTCGTCATCCACCACGAAATACTCCACCTCGCGGCCGGCCAGGGTGCCGCCCTGCTCCGCCACGTACTGCTTGAAGCCGTTGGTGATGGCATTGCCCAGCGAGGCGTAGGTGCCGGTGTAGGGCAGCATCAGCCCGACCTTCACCTTCTCCGCCGCCTGCACCGCGCCGATGGGCGCCAGGGCGGCCAGCGCCAGACCGACCGCCACCCGCATGACATTACGTCGTTGTTGATCCTGCATCATGGTCTCCTCCTATTGTTGTCGTACGGCGGATCATGCCGCCGCCGGGTTTGCTTCGCCGTCAGCGGGAGCCGGCGGCGCGCAATTTGAAACGCTGGATCTTGCCGGTGGCGGTCTTGGGCAGTTCTTCGACGAACTCCATCCAGCGCGGGTACTTGTAGGGAGCGAGGCCGGCCTTGACGTGCTGCTTGATCGCCTCCGCCAGCACCGGGCTGGCGCTGATGCCGGGCTTGAGCACCACATAGGCCTTGGGCTTGATCAGCTTGTCGTCGTCCTCATGGCCGACCACCGCCGCCTCCAGCACCGCCTCGTGCTGGATCAGGCAGGATTCGACCTCGATCGGCGAAACGTAGATGCCGCTCACCTTCAGCATGTCGTCGCTGCGGCCGGCATAGACGTAGTAGCCGTCGGCGGTGCGCGAATACTTGTCGCCGCTGCGCGTCCAGCTGCCCTGGAAGGTGGCGCGGCTCTTGTCGCGGTTGTTCCAGTAGGCCATCGCGCTGGTGCTGCCGGAGATCTGCAGCTCGCCCGGCTGGTTGGCGCCGTCGATGATGTTGCCTTCGTCGTCCACCAGCCGCACTTCGTAGCCTGGCACCGGCTTGCCGGTGGTGCCGTAGCGGACGTCGCCCGGGCGGTTGGAGATGAAGATGTGCAGCATCTCGGTGGAGCCGATGCCGTCCAGGATGTCCACGCCGAAGCGCTGCGCCCAGCGCCTGGCGATCTCCTCCGGCAGCGCCTCGCCGGCGGAGGTGCAGGCGCGCAGGCGCATTTCCTCGCGCTGCGGGCAGTCTGCCGCTGCCAGCATGGAGGCGTACAGCGTGGGCACGCCGTAGAAGATGGTGGGCTTGTGCTCGCGCAGGCGCTGGAACACCGCCGCCGGCGTCGGCCGCTCGGCCATCAGCACGGTGGTGGCGCCCACCGCCAGCGGGAAGGTAAGGCCGTTGCCCAGGCCGTAGGCGAAGAACAGCTTGGCGGCGGAGAAGACAACGTCGTCCTCGCGGATGCCGAGGATGGGCCGGGCGTACAGCTCGGCGGTTTCCATCAGGCTGGAATGCACGTGCACCGTGCCCTTGGGCGCGCCGGTGGAACCGGAGGAATAGAGCCAGAAACAGGCGTCGTCGCGGGTGGTGGCGACGGCCTCGAAGTGTTCGCCGCTCTCGGCCAGCAGCGGTGCCAGCGCCTGCACCCGTTCGCCCTGGGCGCCGTCGGCACCGGCGACGAGGAGGCGCTCCAGCGTCGGGATCTTCTCCAGCAGCGGCTGAAACAGCGGCAGCAGCGGCTCGGACACCACCGCGACGCGGGCGCGGCTGTCGCCCAGCATGTATTCGTAGTCGGCGGCGGTGAGCAGGGTGTTGACCGCGATGGGCACCACGCCGGCCTTGATGGCGCCGAGGAAGGTGGCGGGGAAATCGATGGTGTCGTGCACGCACAGCAGCACCCGCTGCTCGCGCATCACGCCCAGCGTGCCCAGCAGGTTGGCGAAGCGGTTGGCGCGGGCGGCCAGCTCGTCGTAGGTGTAGCGGCCCTTGTCGTCGATGTAGGCCAGCTTGCCGCCGCGGCCGGCGGCGAGGTTGCGGCCGATGAGATCGTCGGCGGCGTTGTACAGGCGCGGGATGCTGATTTTGGGCGGACTGGTGGCGTGGTCCGCCTCGCTCAGGGTAGGCATGGTGTCTCCTCCGTGGTACTGGGTACCGCCACTGCGGACCGCAGCCGGTCTATGGTTGCCGGCTTTGCGGATGCCCGCCGCGGCGGGCGGGTCTTACTGACGCGTGAATTCGATGGCGCCTTCCGGCAGCAGGTAGAGCACGTAGGCGCGGCCGCCGGACACCGTCGGCCGGTGGCCGCTGCCGGGACCGTAGACGAACCAGCCGGCGCCGTGGCCGTCGAAGCGGGCGTCGCCTTCCAGCGGCATGATGAGGTCGATTTCGCCGTTCGGATGAACGTGGTGCGGGCCGGCGACGTCGTTCATCTCCACCACGTCCACGCTGAAGCCCTTCAGCGCCGGCCCCGGCTTGATGACGCGGCCGTACTTGATGCCGCCATGTTCGCGGTCGCACATCCAGCCGGCGGCGACCGCCTCCTTACAGGCCTCGGCGATGGCGCGGAAATCGTCGCCATCGGCGGGAAAGCGCTGGTTCAGCAGGGCCTCGAGTTCCTTGTCCACCGGCAGGCCGGCGATGACGTCGGTGACTCGCGAGATCAGCGCCTGGAAGCGCTCGGGCGTGACTTTGTCTGGCGACATCCTTTGTCTCTCCTGTCGGGATCGGGGGCGATCCTCGTCTTTCTTTTATTCGCGGGCGCAGGGGATGCAATGCCGCTTGCGCCCTGCCCTCACCCCGGCTGCCGACCGGAGCGGTGATGCCAAACCCTTGCCGCCGGCTCAGCCACCCAGCAGCGCCGCATCCGCCGCGTCGCGCGCCAGGGCTTCCAGCAGCGCCGGGCCACCCTGCACCACATAACGACGGTGATAGGCGGCAAGTGCGCGCAGACCACCCAGTTCCTCACCGCCGCCGGCCCGCCCCGGCCCGCCATGCAGGCAGGTCGGCATCACATTGCCGTGACCAGTGTGCTGGCTGCCGATCGCGCTGTCTACCACCATCACGCGGCCATGCAGGTCGGCGATGGCGGGCACCAGATCGCCCAGGAAGGCGGCGTCGGCGGAGTACGCCGAGGCCACCAGCGAGCCGCCGCCGCGCCGCGCCAGCGCTATGGCTTCCGGGGTATCCGCATAGGGCAGCACGGTGGCCACCGGACCGAACACCTCGACGTCATGAACGTATTGCGCCGCCAGACCTTTGTCGCAATAGAGCAGCGTGGGCTGGACGAAGGCAGAGGCGGCCGGGTCGGCGTCCACCGGCGCAAAGCCTTCACCGCCGCCGAACACCACCCTGGCGTCCTTGCGCAGCAGCGCCAGCCCTTCCTCGGCGGCGGCCTGCTGGGCCTTGCTCACCAGCGGGCCGACGCGCACGCCTTCGCTGCGCGGGTTGCCCACCTTCATGCCGGCGAGCTTGGCCGCCACCGCTTCGGCCAGCGCCGGGGCAATGGCCGCCGGTGCCAGCACGCGGCGGATGGCGGTGCATTTCTGCCCGGCCTTGATCGTCATCTCGCGCACGATCTCCTTCACCGCGAGATCGAACTCACCGCTGCCCGGCACCGCATCCGGGCCGAGGATGGCGGAATTCAGGCTATCCGCCTCCACGTTCACCCGCACCGCGTTCGCCACCACCTTGGGGTGATTGCGGATGCGCGCGGCAGTTTCGGCCGAGCCGGTGAAGGAAACGAGGTCACAGGCCTGCACATGATCCAGCAGGTCGCGGGCGGAACCACAGACGATGGAGATGGCGCCCGGCGGCAGGATACCCGCCGCCACCACGTCTTCCACCATGCGCTGGGTCAGCCAGGCGGTGGGCGTGGCCGGCTTCACCACCACCGGCACGCCGGCCAGCAGGGCCGGGGCGGCTTTCTCCCACAAACCCCAGGCGGGGAAGTTGAAGGCGTTGATGAACACCGCCACGCCAGTGAGGGGCGCGAGGAAATGCTGGCCCTGGAAGGCGTCCGTCTTCGCCAGCGGCACCGCCTTGCCTTCGCGCAGCAGGCGCGCCGGGCCGAGGGCGCGGCCGGCGCGGGCGTAGGTCTTGAGGGTGAAGATGGCGCCATCCACATCGAAGGCGGCATCGCCTTCGCCGGCGCCAGAGTTCTTCAGGGAAATTTCGTAGTAGTCGCTGCGCTTGGCCGCCAGCACGTCGGCGATGGCGCCCAGGAGGCCGGCGCGCGCTTCGTAGCCCAGCACCCGCAGCGCGGGGCCGGCGCTGTCGCGGGCGAAGGAGAAGGCCCGCGCCAGGTCGATACCGTCGGAAGAGACGCTCACCAGCTGCTCACCGCTGACCGGATCGAACAGGGCGGCGCCTTCGCCGCTGCCTTCCACCCACTGTCCGTATACGTAATTGGCCAGTTTCACAGCTCCTCCTTGTCAGGTTCCGATGCGGTCTGCGCCGCGCTTCTTTATCAGGCCGTCGCGCCGACGAAGGGTGCGACCGTTGGATATAGAATACACGCGAAGCCCACCTCGTCAAGCACTTTATTGCATGTTAAAAGGACAATGCCGATGATGCATTGCAAGATAAAGCTAATTTCCAGTGCACCTAATAAGCAACCCAGGCGCATTTAGGAAGTTTTCTGCATCTACCGCCCCGCACAAGATGCAATATACCTCTTGACGATAAATTTCGACTGCACTATTGTTCAACTCAAGCGCGCCGGTCAGGGCGCAACAGGAAGCCAAGGATGAACACCAAGGACCCGATCGCAGACAACAGCAAGGAAACCGACGCCCTGCCCGCCGTTGGCAGCGACGCCGATTTCCTGCAGACGCTCGGCAAGCGGGTGCGCGAGATCCGCGACCGCCGCGGCATGACACGCAAGCTGGTGGCACGCGAGGCCAACGTCTCCGAGCGCCACCTGGCACACCTGGAAGGCGGCGAAGGCAACGTTTCCATCGTGCTGCTGCGCCATATTGCCCGGGCGCTGGATGTCTCCCTGGTGGAACTGCTGGCGCCGGAAGCGGAAGACACGGTGGAAAAGCGGCTGATCCGCCGCTTCCTCGAACGGCTGCCGCAGAACCGGCTGGAGGAAGTGGTGTTCCGCCTGATGCGCGACTTCGGCCATGAAGAAGCGGTGCGCAGGAAGCGCATCGCCCTGATCGGCCTGCGCGGCGCCGGCAAGTCCACCCTGGGCGGGCGGCTGGCCAAGGAAGAAGGCATGCCCTTCATCGAGCTGGACCGCGAGATCGAGAAAGACACCGGCATGCCGGCGAGCGAACTGTTCGCCCTCTACGGCCAGTCCGGCTACCGCCGCATCGAAAAGCGCGCGCTGGAGCGGGTGATCCGCGACCACGACCGCGCGGTGATCTCGGTGGGCGGCGGCGTGGTTGCCCAGCCGGAAACCTACGAAATGCTGCTGTCGAACTGCCTCACCGTGTGGGTGAAGGCGCAGCCGGAAGAACACATGGCCCGCGTGATGGCCCAGGGCGACCTGCGGCCGATGGCGGGCAACGACGAGGCGATGGAGGACCTCAAGCGCATCCTGGAGGCGCGCGAATCCCTCTACGCCCGCGCCGACACCGTGCTCGACACCTCGGGCGAGACGGTGGAGGAAAGTTTCCTGAAGCTCAGGCAATTCGTCGCGAGCTGACGCAAGGGCCGGCTCGCCGGCCGGGCCGGTAAAACCGCAGGCCCACCCCAAACCCCGACAGAGAGGAGACAGACAAATGGAAGCGGTCGCGATCAAGCAGGACGCCCAAATCGAACCGGTGGACTACCGCACCGAGCCGTCGCGCTACAAGCACTGGAAACTGGGCTTCGACGGCGAAGTCGCCACGCTGACGCTGGACATCGACGAGGACGGCGGCATCCGCCCGGGCTACAAGCTCAAGCTGAATTCCTACGACCTCGGGGTGGACATCGAACTGCACGACGCCCTGCAGCGCATCCGCTTCGAGCATCCGGAAGTGCGCACGGTGGTGTTCACCTCCGGCAAGGCCAAGATCTTCTGTTCCGGCGCCAACATCTACATGCTGGGCGTGTCCACCCATGCCTGGAAGGTGAACTTCTGCAAGTTCACCAACGAGACCCGCAACGGCATCGAGGACGCCAGCCAGTACTCTGGCCTCAAGTTCATCGCCGCCTGCAACGGCACCACCGCCGGCGGCGGCTACGAGCTGGCGCTGGCCTGCGACGAGATCGTGCTGGTGGATGACCGCAACTCCGCCGTCTCCCTGCCGGAAGTGCCGCTGCTGGGCGTGCTGCCGGGCACCGGCGGCCTCACCCGCGTCACCGACAAGCGCAAGGTGCGCCGCGACCACGCCGACATCTTCTGCACCATCTCCGAAGGTGTGCGCGGCAGCCGCGCCAAGGACTGGAAGCTGGTGGACGACGTGGTGAAGCAGCAGCAGTTCGGCGAGCACGTCGCCGCCCGCGCCAAGGAACTCGCCCGGCAATCCAACCGTCCGCTGGGCGCCAAGGGCGTGCCGCTGCCGCGCCTGGAGCGCATGGAGGACGACAAGGGCTACCACTATGAATTCGTCGATGTCGCCATCGACGCCGCCGGCCGCAGCGCCACGCTGACGGTGCGTGCGCCCGCCGCCGTCGGCGCCCGCAGCGCCGCCGAGATCGAAGCCCAGGGCGCCGCCTGGTGGCCGCTGAAGATGGCGCGCGAACTGGACGACGCCATCCTCAACCTGCGCACCAACCATCTCGATGTCGGCCTGTGGCAGCTGCGCACCGCCGGCGACGCCAAGGTGGTGCTGGAGATCGACGGCATCATCGCCGCCAACCAGGACAACTGGTTCGTGCGCGAAACCCTGGGCATGCTGCGCCGTACCCTGGCCCGCATCGACGTTTCCTCCCGCAGCCTGTACGCGCTGATCGAGCCGGGCTCCTGCTTCGCCGGCACCCTGCTGGAAATCGCCCTGGCCGCCGACCGCAGCTACATGCTGGACACGCCGGACGCCGAGAACCGCATCGGCCTCTCCGCCCTCAACTTCGGCGCCTTGCCGATGGTGAACGGCCTCTCCCGCATCGCCGCCCGCTTCTACGAAGACGAAGCCCAGGTCGGCGCGGTGAAGGCGAAGGAAGGCAGCCTGCTCACCCCGGCCGAAGCCTTCGAGCTGGGCCTGGTCACCTCCATCCCCGACGACCTCGACTGGGCGGATGAAATCCGCATCGCCATCGAGGAACGCGTGGCCCTGTCGCCCGACGCCCTTACCGGCCTGGAGGCGAACCTGCGCTTCGGCATCACCGAGACGATGAACACCCGCATCTTCGGTCGGCTGTCGGCGTGGCAGAACTGGATCTTCATCCGCCCGAACGCGGTGGGCGCCAACGGCGCGCTGAAGCTGTTCGGCTCCGGCAAGAAGGCCCAGTTCGACTGGGACCGCGTCTAAGCCGGCAAGCCGCCGGCGGGTGGCTGGAAGGCCACCCGCCGGCCGCCGGAAGAACAAGCCCGGGCACAAGCACCCGGTCCGTCCGTATCCCTCGCCCGAGCCGCGTGGCAAGCCGTCCCACTGCCGATGCAGTCGGCGCCTTGGCGCAGAGCGGGAGGTCCGTCGCAAAGCAGCGCGTGCCCCAGCACGCCACATCCGAAACTCGGAGGAGCACTGAGTCATGATCAACTACAGCGAACGCATCCCGAACAACGTCAATCTGTCGGAAAACAAGACCCTGCAGCGCGCCCTGGAGCACTGGCAGCCGGCCTTCCTGCAATGGTGGGACGACATGGGCCCGGACGGCTCGACCAACTACGACGTCTACCTGCGCACCGCCATCAGCGTCGACCCCAAGGGCTGGGCGCACTTCGACCACGTGAAGATGCCGGACTACCGCTGGGGCATCTTCCTGGCGCCGCAGGAAGCCGACAAGAAGATCACCTTCGGCGACCACAAGGGTGAAGACGTGTGGCAGGAAGTGCCGGGCGAGTACCGCTCCACCCTGCGCCGCATCATCGTCACCCAGGGCGACACCGAGCCGGCCTCGGTCGAGCAGCAGCGCCACCTCGGCCTCACCGCGCCCTCGCTGTACGACCTGCGCAACCTGTTCCAGGTGAACGTGGAAGAAGGCCGCCACCTGTGGGCCATGGTATATCTGCTGCACGCCCACTTCGGCCGCGACGGCCGCGAGGAAGGCGAAGCCCTGCTGGAGCGCCGCTCGGGTGACGAGGACAACCCCCGCATCCTCACCGCCTTCAACGAGAAGACGCCGGACTGGCTGTCCTTCTTCATGTTCACCTTCATCACCGACCGCGACGGCAAGTACCAACTCGCCTCCCTGGCCGAGTCCGCCTTCGACCCGCTGGCGCGCACCTGCAAGTTCATGCTCACCGAGGAAGCGCACCACCTCTTCGTCGGCGAATCCGGCGTGGCCCGCGTGATCCAGCGCACCTGCGAAGTGATGCAGCAGCTGAAGACCGACGACAAGGAGAAGCTGCGCGCCGCCGGCGTGATCGACCTGCCGACGCTGCAGAAGTACCTCAACTTCCACTTCAGCGTCACCAGCGACCTGTATGGCAACGAAGTGTCGTCCAACGCCGCCACCTACTACACCACCGGCCTCAAGGGACGTTTCGAAGAAACCAAGATCGACGACGACCACAAGCTGCAGAACAACGAGTACCAGGTGATGGACGTGGCCGGCGACAAGATCGGCACTCGCCAGGTCGCCGCGCTGTCGGCCCTGAACGAGCGTCTGCGCGACGACTGGATCGCCGACGTGCAGGCCGGTGTCGATCGCTGGAACCGCATCCCGGCGAAGTTCGGCATCGATTTCAAGTTCACCCTGCCGCACAAGGGCTTCCACCGCGCCATCGGCATGTTCGCCGACGTCCATGTGTCGCCCGACGGCCGCCTGCTGTCCGAAGCCGAATGGACCCACCAGCACCTGAACTGGCTGCCCAGCGATGAAGACCGCCTGTATGTACACTCCCTGATGGGCCGCTGCCTGGAGCCGGGCAAGTTCGCCAACTGGATCGCCCCCCCGGGACGCGGCATCAACAACCAGCCGGTCAACTTCGAGTACGTCCGCTTCAACTAAAAGGCCGCACCGGCCTGCCGCGCGACCCGGGGCCGCGACCGCGATGCGCACCGTACATCCGTACGGCAGCGCATCCCCTCACGGCGCCGCGCCGCCGGCCGCGGCCGGTGCACCTTTGGCAAATCAGAACATCGGAGACCAGGGCCCGGCGCCGGCAGCACCGCAGCGGCACGAGGCCTGAGAGAGAGACCCAAGGAGAGAGACCATGAACGCGCCAGCAGAGCACGCCAGCATCGCCCGGCAACACCTGATCGATCCGGAAATCTGCATCCGCTGCAACACCTGCGAGGAGACCTGCCCGATAGACGCGATCACCCATGATTCGCGCAACTACGTGGTCAAGTTCGAGGTCTGCAACGGCTGCCTCGCCTGCGTCCCGCCCTGTCCTACCGGCGCGATCGATTCCTGGCGCAACGTCGAGCAGCAGCAGCCGCATACGCTGGAAGAGCAGCTTTCCTGGGATCTCCTGCCCGACACCACCGAGCTGGACAACTACGAAGCCCAGACCGGCGCCACCGGCGGCGGCGGCGAAACCCCGGCCGAAGTGCAGCAGATCACCGACGTCGCCACCGCTGGCCAGGGCGGCCCCTCGCTGGCGCCGTGGTCGGCCTCGCACCCCTACGTCAATCTCTACTCGCCGGCCAACCCGGTCACCGCCACCGTCACCGGCAACTACCGGCTCACCGACGAGGACGCCTCCTCCGACATCCACCACATCGTGCTGGATTTCGGCGCCACCCCCTTCCCGGTGCTGGAAGGCCAGTCCATCGGCATCATCCCGCCCGGCCTGGACGAGCGCGGCAAGCCCCACCTGCTGCGCATGTACTCCGTCGCCAGCCCGCGCGAGGGCGAGCGCCCGCACTACAACAACCTGGCGCTGACGGTGAAGCGCGTCACCGAAGACCACGAAGGCAATCCGGCCAAGGGCGTGGCCTCCAACTACGTCTGCGATCTGAAAAAGGGCGACAAGGTGCAGGTCACCGGCCCCTACGGCGCCAGCTTCCTCATGCCCAACCACCCGGGCGCCTCCATCATGATGATCTGCACCGGCACCGGCTCGGCGCCGATGCGGGCGATGACCGAGCGCCGCCGCCGGCGCATGGCGCTGAAGGAAGGCGGCGAGCTGGTGCTGTTCTTCGGCGCCCGCACGCCGGGCGAGCTGCCCTACTTCGGCCCGCTGCAGAAGCTGCCGGAAGACTTCATCGACATCAACCTGGCCTTCTCCCGCGTGCCCGGCGAGCCGAAGAAGTACGTGCAGGACCTGATCCGCGAGCGCGCCGACAAGGTCTTCCAGATGCTGCAGGACGAGAACGCCTACATCTACATCTGCGGCCTCAAGACCATGGAAGCCGGCGTCCTCGAAGCCTTCCGCGACATCTGCCGCGCCAAGGGCGCCGACTGGGACGCGCTGCGGCCCAGGCTGCTCACCACCGGCCGCTTCCACATCGAGACTTACTGAGCCCGCCCTGCCTGCCTGAACAAGGCAGCCGGCCAGCACGACCCGCGCGGCGCATTCCACCCGCGCGGGCCACCCGCCCGGTGGCACCTGTTCTCCAGAGGGTTGTCTCCAACTCTCTCGTTCGGGGGCGTGGCGACGCGCCCCCTTTTTTTTCCGCCGGCCGGCCGCCCGCGACAGCCGCCGGGTCAAGAGGAGTTCCTTCCGTGAGTGAAGTCTTCATCTGCGACGGCATCCGCACCCCCATAGGCCGCTACGGCGACGCCCTCTCCGGCGTGCGCGCCGACGACCTCGCCGCCCTCCCGATCAAGGCGCTGATGGAACGCAACGCCGGCCTGGACTGGTCCGCCCTGGACG